>NZ_CP013444.1:1200000-2400000 GCF_001718835.1 Burkholderia cepacia
CAAACGGCTGGGATTCGAATACTGCTGTTATGGCATTCGCGTGCCGCTGCCGGTATCGAAGCCGTCGGTAGCCATCTTCGATACCTATCCCGACGGCTGGATGGCGCACTATCAGGCGCAGAACTACATCGAGATCGATTCGACGGTTCGCGACGGCGCGCTCAGCACCAACATGATCGTCTGGCCGGACGCGGACAAGGCCGGCGCGTCGCCGCTGTGGGCGGATGCGCGTGCATCCGGCCTCGCGGTCGGCGTCGCGCAATCGAGCTGGGCGGCCCGTGGCGCGTTCGGCCTGCTGAGCATCGCACGCCATGCCGACCGCCTGACGCCGGCCGAAATCAACATGCTGACGCTGCAGACGAACTGGCTCGCGAACCTGTCGCATTCGCTGATGAGCCGCTTCATGGTGCCGAAGCTGTCGCCGGCAGCGGGCGTCACGCTGACCGCGCGCGAGCGCGAGGTGCTGTGCTGGACGGCCGAGGGCAAGACCGCGTGCGAAATCGGCCAGATCCTCAGCATCTCGGAGCGAACGGTCAACTTCCACGTCAACAACATCCTCGAGAAGCTGGGCGCGACGAACAAGGTCCAGGCGGTCGTCAAGGCAATCTCGGCCGGGCTGATCGACGCGCCCTGACGGGCGGCGCGGGCGCGCGCGGTTGCGCCCGCGTCACTCCATCATCGGCTCCGCTTCCTTCGCGGTCCAGCTCACGCTGGAAATGCTCTTCTCCATGCTCATCCGGCTCGCGATCTGCTCGAGCTTCTGCTGATCCTTCGGATGCAGCTTCAATGTCGCGGTCACCTTCAGCCGGTCCGGCTGGTCGGGCACGTCCTCGCTCGTGAGGCTCTGGAACGACAGCGGCTTCGCATACATCGAGTTCGACAGCAGCGTGCGGATGTGCACTTCGTCGGCGGTCAGGCAGATCACGGTGATCTGGTATTCGCGCACGAGATCGGCGTTCGACACCGGGGTTGCGTTGATCGCCTGACTGACGCCGCGCAGCACGGTATTGGTGAGGAGTACGACGCCCGTGCCGGCAAGCGCGGGCACGTAATGACCGGAGCCGGCCAGTACGCCGACGGCGGCCGAGCACCACAGCGTCGCCGCCGTGTTGATGCCCTGGATCGAACCCTTGTCGCGCATGATCACGCCACCGCCGAGAAAGCCGACGCCGGACACGACGTACGCGGCGATCTGCGTGACCCCCGCGACGCCGTTGCCGGTCAGCACGCCGAGCGTGACGAACAGGCATGCGCCGCTCGCGACGAGCGTGATCGTGCGCAGCCCGGCCGTGCGCTGGCGCATCTGGCGTTCGAGGCCGATGGCGACGCCGCAGGCGAATGCGGTGAAAAGACGGAGTGCGAAATCGAAAGTCATGGTTGTCCTGCCGTACGGGGCGCGCATGCAGCCCGGCATCGCGTCGACACCCGGCCGGGCGGCGGCGCGATGGCGGTCGCCGCGCGGTACTGTACCGCGCGAATGCGTCATTCAGTGTGAAACGGTAGGCGTGCGGCTCGCGGAACGCGAGCCGGGCAGGAGAACTGCGTCGGACAGGCGTTCAGGCGGCAAGCGGCGCACGCAACGGAGTGCTGCAACTGTCCACGATGGTTCCTGAAGGAAGAATGGGCGGCATTCTAGTGGGCGGCGCTCGGGCGCGTCAACCCGGTCGGCGGCGGGTTCGGCGGCGGCCGGGAGGCGGCGCGGCGCAAGCCGTCTCCCGCGCCGCTCATTGCGCGGACCCGATCGTCCCCGTGGCGAGTGCGAGCGAGGCGGCGGCCGACAACGCGCCGCAGTAGCTGTCGACGTCCGCATTCTTCGCCGCGAGCAACTGGCTTTGCGCGATCGTCGCATCGGTGACCGAACCGACGCCGTTCCGGTACGCGGTCAGCGCCGCGTCGTAGCTCGTCTGCGCGGCATCGACGAGCGCCTTCGCGGCGTCGTGCGACGCAAGGCTCGTCTGCACCGCGTTCTGCGCGGCGACGACCTGGCGGACGGCTTCCTCCTTGGTCCGCGTGAGTCGCGCGGACGCGCTTTCCGCGTCGTTGCGCGCCTGCATCAGCACGGCCGAGCGCAGGCCGCCGTCGTACAGCGGGATCGTCACGCCGAGGAACACGCCGCCGCCGTAGCGGCTGCCGTTCAGGTTGACGGTCGGCGACTGGTCGCCGATCGCGGGCAGCGCGGAGATGGACGTGCCGCCGCTCGCGTACGACGTCGACGCGGACAGGAAGATCTTCGGCATGAACGCGGCTTCCGCGGCCTTGATCTTTGCGCGATTGGCTTTTTCAAGCGCGAACGCGCCCTGCAGGTCGGGGCGGCGCGCGATTGCGTCCGACACGATCGAATCGACCGACGCGCGCAGCGCCGGCGGCAGCGGCCGCTTCGGCAGCGCGGCGATGGTCGGTTTCGACAGCGGCGAAATGCCGAGCGCGGAGACGAGGGCGAGGTAGCTGTCGCTCTCCGCGCCGTTCGCCTGCACGAGCGCGAGGTTCGCCTGCGCGCGATTCTGCGTCGCCTGCGCGAGCTCGACGACCGTGCCGACGCCGTGCTTGAGCCGCGCGCGGGAGGCCGCGAGGATCGCGTCCGCGTTCGCGAGGCCCTGCTGCGCGCTGAGGGCGCGCGAGCGCGCGGCTTCGTAGCGGTAGTACGCGACGGTCACGTCGTGGATCACCTGCTGGTGCACGGCCGTGAACGCGACGTTCGATGCGATCGACGCCTGCTCGGCCGCCTCGACGCGCGCCGCGCGGCCGCCGAAATCGAACAGCAGCCATTGCAGCGACAGCGCCGAGATCGTGCCGTGAACGGTGGTGTCGCTCGAGCCGGTGCCGAGCGGCGTCGAGGTCGAGCCGTGGCTGCTCTGGTAGGCGCCCATCGCGGTCGCGGAGAGGTGCGGCAGATACGCGGTCTTCGCAATGCCGACCGCGAGCGCCGCGTTGCGCGCGTCGTTCCAGGCGATGCGGGTCAGCGGGTTCGCCGATTCGGCGAGATCGATCAGTTCGGGCAGCGTATACGCGTGCGTGGCATCGAGCGCGGCCGGCGGCGAGACCGACGCGAGCGCGGGCGACGCGGGCAGCGTGTAGTCGTGCGGCGCGCGCGGCGCGTGTGAGGGCGCCGCGCCCGGCACGATGTCGCCTGCAGCCGACGTTTGCGGCTGCCATGGGCGGTCGGACGCCTCCGGCGCCAGATCGATCGACGACGTCGCGCAGCCGGCCAGCGCGACGGCGGTCGCGAGGGCGGCGGCGGCGATCGAGGCGGCCGGCGGTTCAGGTAGGCGCATGGGGGGCAGGCTCCTTCGGTGTGGCTTGACGGGCGGCGTCGGCGATGTGCGCGAGCCGCGTGTCGATCAGGTTCAGCAGCGCGTCGCGCGCGGGGTCGGCGCGCTCGCCGGACGGTCGGGACGACGGCGGGGCGTCGGGGCGCGCGTCCGGCGCAGGCGGCCGTGCGTCGTCGGGCGTGCGCGCGGCGGCGGGCGCATGACGCTCGGCGCCCGTCTCTGACTCCGCGTCGCGCAGCCCGGCCACGCGCGCGAGCTGCGCGGCGATCGCCGTGTCGCCGGGCCTGCGTTCCGCGAGCAGGAACAGCGGGCCTTCGAGCGCGCCGAGTTCCGCGAGCGCGCGCCGCCGCGTGGCGAGCCACGTGGCGGCCGGCCGCACCCACGACGGTTCGTAGTGAACCAGCCCGAGCGCCTGCGCGATCGCGCCGTGGCGGGCGAACGCGTCGGCCGCGAGCGCGCGCCGCTCGGCCGGCTGCGCGACCTGCGCGAGGCGCCGCCACTGGTCGGTCAGCGCGGCGAGCCCGGCGTCGATCTGCTTGCCGATGCTGACGGGCCAGATGCGCGTGAACACGAGATACACGACGACGTTGCCGAGCAGGATGCCGATCGTGCGGTCGCGCGCGATCGTCAGGTCGAAACCGGGGCCG
This sequence comes from Burkholderia cepacia, assembly GCF_001718835.1. Taxonomy (NCBI): domain Bacteria; kingdom Pseudomonadati; phylum Pseudomonadota; class Betaproteobacteria; order Burkholderiales; family Burkholderiaceae; genus Burkholderia; species Burkholderia cepacia. Next base: position 1,203,917 of record NZ_CP013444.1, read on the forward strand.
GCGCCCTGGATCACGCACAGGAAAAACGCGAACGCGATCTGGAAGCCCGCGTACGCGATGCGCGGCGAGCCGAATGCGACCCACGCGGCGAGCCAGCCGCCGGCGAACACCAGCGCCATCAGGTGGCCGACCGACGACAGCGACGGCACGACGAAGACGAGTGCCGCCGTGCCGAGCAGCGCGCCGACGATGCAGCCGAGAATCCGCAGCGTGAGCTTCTCGACCGTCTCGGCCGTCGAGCCGAGCGACACGATATAGCAGGTGACGACGCAGGTATGGATGCCCGACCAGTCGAGCTGCGAATACAGCAGGTAGCAGAAGATCGCGGCGGCGGTCGTCTTCAGTGCGTAGCGGATGTGGTCGGGGTTGGTGCGCGCGTCGGGCAGGAAGAAGCCGCCGCGCGGCGCGGGCGGCGGCGCGGTAGGTTCGGCGGCGTTGCACGCGGCGCTCGCGTTCGCGTCGACGGGCGGCGCGGCGGCCGTCGCGCCGGGTTCCGCGAAGCGCGTGATCGCCGCGTGCAGGTCCGTCGCGACGACGCGGGCGAGCGGCGCCAGCGCATCGGCCGGCGGCAGCGTGAGCGTCACGTCGACGGGGTAGCCGCCCTGGTCGAGGATGTCGGCCATCTCGTCGAGCGTCGCGGCGATCGGGGTGGCGTACGTGCCGGGCAGGCGCGCGCCCGGTTCGCGATCCGCCAGCGCGACCGCGACGAGGATCGCCGTGCTCGATGCCACGGCCTGCCGCAACGCCGCGAAGTCGGCGGCGGACGACGAGCCTTCGAGCGTCGACAGCTTGAGCCACGTGAGCAGCTGCTTGTCGCCTTCGTGAAGGCTGGCATCGAATGCGTCGCGCGCCGCATCGTCGCCGCGCAGCCGCTGCGCGGCGAGCCGCAGGCGCTTCGCGAGCTGCGCGTGCGCGAGCTTGCGCGGCGACGGCGCGATCAGCAGGTTGACGACGATCGCGACACCGACGGGGATCGCGATCGTCAGCCAGATGTACAGCAGCGCGCGCGTCGCGGCTTCGCCGAACGGCGCGAGGCCGAGCTGGTCGAGCCCGAAGCCGACGATCATCGCGAGGATCGCGCCCACCGGGCGCAGCTTGCTGGCGGAAGTCAGGTACAGGAGGGCGACCGACAGCACGGCCATGCACGCGACCCGCAGGATCGAATAGTCGATGCTGAAGATCGCGATGCCGAGCACGAGCCCGATCACGATCGTGACGATCAGCAGCAGCGCGGCCGCGAGCACGACGCTCGTCACGCGGTCGGCACGGATCATGAAGAACACGACGTACGCGGACAGTGCGGCTTCGGGCGTGCCGTATGCGGCCGTCACGAACGCGGTCAGCGCGCAGATCAGTGCGACCCGCGCGGCGATCGACGCGCGCCCCGGAAACGGCGCGAGCAGCCGCAGGACTTCGCGCGGGCCCGGCGAGCGAACCTCAGCGGCAGGCAGTGCCATGCCGGACCTCGACGATCGCGCTGGCGCCGACGCGCACGAGCGTGCCGTCGGGTTCGTCGAGCTTCACGCGCACCGGGAAGCGCTGCGCGACGTGCACCCAGTTCACCGAGTTCTGCACGATCGGCAGCGAGCGCGGCAGGTTGATGCGCGCGCTGTCGGCGATGCCTGCACCGATGCCGACGACCTTGCCCGTCAGCGGGCGGCTGCGGTCGATCATCGAATAGACGGTCGCGCAGTCGCCGACCGCGATGCGGCTCAGCGACGTCTCGCGGAAGTTGCCGACCGCGAACCATTCGCGCGCGTCGATCAGCGTGAAGATCGACTGGTTCGGCGTCAGGGTTTCGCCGGCGAGTACCGACAGGCCCGTGACGAGGCCGTCGTGCGGCGCGCGCACCACGGTGTCCTCGAGCGCGTGCTGCGCGCGCGCCAGCGCGGCCTCGCGCGCATGCAGCGTCGCGATCGCGTCGGCTTCGTCGCCGATCGTCTGCGCGGACGCGCGTTGCTGTTCCTGCGCCTGCGTGAGCGACACGGCTGCGTCGCGCTGGCGAACCTTCGCCTGGTCGAACTGCTGCGCGCTGACGTAGCCCTGCGCGGCGAGCGGTGCGAGCCGGTTCACGTCGCGCGTCGCGAGATCGTGGTTCTGCGTCGCGCGCTTGACCTGCTCGGCGGCCACGGCGGCGTTCGAGCGCTCGCCGATCAGCGAACGGCGGCGCGTGTCGAGCGACGCGCGCGCGAGCTCGAGGTCGGCCTGCGCCTGCGCAACCGTCAGCCGGTACGGCACGGGATCGATGACGTACAGCAGGTCGCCCTTCGCGACGCGCTGGTTTTCATGCACCGCGAGCTGCACGATGCGGCCGCCGACCGGCGACGCGACGTGCACGACGTCCGCGTCGATCGACGCGTCGTCGGTGGACGGGTAGGCCGTCGTGCGGTGGTACGCGTACGCGAGCGCGGCGATGCCGAGCGCGACGATCGCCAGTGCGATCACGCGGCCTTTGGTCGAGGGTTGGCTGATGCCGGCGAGTTTCATGCGAACGGCCCCGTGCCGGTGAGCCACACGATCACGGCGACCACGAGCCCGATCGCGGTGCAGACGGCAAGCTGGTAGGGCACCGTGGCGGCCCAGCCGGTCGCGACGAAGATACGGTGCGCGACGATCGCGCCGACGACACCGACGATCGCACTGACGAGCCAAAGCGGGAAATACGCGCCGAACAGGACGTACGACGGTGCGCCGCGCGATGCGCAGCCCGCGAGCGGCAGGGCGGGCGCCAGGACGGCGGCGACGCGCACGGGCGCGCGCGGCGTTGTTTTTCTCATGGTGTGACGAGCTTGACGAATGGGGGCCGGGCGCGCCGTGGCGACGATTCCGGGATACGGAGCCGATAATAAATCAGCGCGACGTGGACGGCCAGCCGGGGCTTGTTCGGCATCCGCGATGGCGGGCGGCGCTTTCGTCAGGGCCGCGCGACGCGGGCGCACGGACGTATAGGGCTGCTTATGACTGCAAGGACGCGGAAGGCAAGTTGAATCGATGCGTTTGATGCGCCGTCGCGATCGAATCGGCGCGCGAACCGCGCATTCCCGCGTGAACCGGCGTGAACCGGCGTGAATCCGCGCGATCCTGCCGGCCGGGCCCGTCATCTGCCGCCGGCGTCGGGTTCGGCGGGATGTGTGTACCATCGGGCGTACGGCGCGGGCCTCGCTGGCCAGTCGCGCCGCAACGTGGGTGAGCGCGCCATGCGAAGTTTTTTTGTCCGGTTCATTGCAATCGGCGTGCTGTTCCATCTGTACGTCGGGATGCGGATCATTCCCGATGCGTTCGCGTCGCCGGTCGCGCGCACGATCGCGGCGCTCGTGCTGGCGAGCTTCGTCGTGCTGATCCCGGTCGGCATGTTCTCGCGCCGCTTCGACGAAGGCTGGGCCGCGACGCTGGCCGGCTGGGCCGGCTCGGTCGTGATGGGCTTCTTCTCGTCGCTGCTCCTGCTGACGTTCGTGCGCGACCTGATGCTGCTCGGCGTGGCCGCGTGGCGCGCGCTCGGACACGCCGGCGCATGGGGCGGGGCGGCGGCGGACAGCGCGTCGGGCGTGCTGGCCGGCGCGCTGCTGATCACGGGAATCGGGTTCGTGAACGCGCGCCGCACGGCGGCGGTCAAGCGCGTGTCGATCCCGGTCGACGGGCTGCCGGCGGGGCTCGACGGGCTGACGATCGTGCAACTGTCCGACATCCACGTCGGGCCGACGATCAAGCGGCCCTATGTCGAGCGGATCGTGCGCGCGGTCAATGCGCTCGATGCCGACCTCGTCGTCGTGACGGGCGACGTGGTCGACGGCTCGGTCAAGCGCCTGCGCGAGCACACGGCGCCGCTCGGCCGCATGCAGTCGCGGCACGGCAGCTTCCTGGTGACGGGCAACCACGAGTATTACGCGGGCGCGCACGCGTGGATCGACGAATTCCGGCGCATCGGGCTGACGGTGCTGCTCAACGAGCACGTGCTGATCGAGCACGACGGCGCGCACGCGGTGCTCGCGGGCGTCACCGACTTTACGGCCGGGGCGTTCGACCCGGCACACCGCAGCGACCCGCAGCGCGCGCTGGCGGGTGCGCCGCGCGAGGTGGCCACGAAGATCCTGCTCGCGCACCAGCCGCGCAGCGCGGAACAGGCGAGCCGGGCCGGGTTCTCGCTGCAGATCTCGGGCCATACGCACGGCGGCCAGTTCCTGCCGTGGCCGCCGTTCGTGCGGCTGCAGCAGCCGGTGATCGGCGGGCTGAGCCGCTTCGGCGATCTGTGGCTCTATACGAGCCGCGGCACCGGATACTGGGGGCCGCCGAACCGCTTCGGCGTGCCGTCCGAGATCACGCTGATCCGGCTGACGCGGGGTGCGTAGCCGGCGCCCCGCGCCGGCGTGGCGCACTCGCCGCGGCGCGCGCGTTCATGCGCGCCGCGCGAGCGTCACGCGATGCGGGCGATGTCGTCGAAGTCGAAGCGCGGGCTGCGCGGGAACAGGCCGGCCGGATCGCCGTAGCCGAGGTTGACGAGGAAATTGCTCTTCACCGTGGTGCCGGCGAAGAACGCGGCGTCGACCGCCGCGTTATCGAAGCCGGACATCGGGCCGGCGTCGAGGCCGAGCGCGCGGGCGGCCATGATCAGGTACGCACCCTGCAGCGACGAGTTGCGGAACGCGGTGGCCTGGATCAGCGCGTCGTTGCCCGCGAACCAGCTGCGCGCGTCCGCGTGCGGGAACAGGCGCGGCAACTGCTCGTAGAACGCCATGTCCATGCCGACGATCACCGTGACGGGCGCGGCCATCGTCTTCGCGAGATTGCCTTCGGACAGCGCCGGCTTCAGGCGGGCCTTCGCTTCCGGCGACTTGACGAACACGAAGCGCGCGGGGCTCGAGTTCGCCGACGTCGGGCCGAATTTCGCGACGTCGACCAGCCGGTGGAGCAGCGCGTCCTCGACCGGCTTGTCCTGCCAGGTGTTGTGCGTGCGCGCGGTCAGGAACAACTGGTCGAGCGCGGAATCGGAAAGCGTCATGATGATGAGGTCCGGAAAAGGGCCGGCGAAGCGCGCCGGCCGGGTTGAACGGGAACGTGGCGCGGCCGGGCAGGGGCGGCCGCGCGACATGGCGCGATGATAGCGTGATGCGCCTGCGCATGCCCGGCGGCAGCCGTCGGCCGGGCAGCGGCACCGGATTGGAACGGCCTCGCGCCGCGAATGAACGAGCATGGCGGCCGCGTGCGCGGTTCGCTACCATGCAATCATGCGTCGCCCGTCGATGTTTTCCGCCTGACCCGCCCGATATGTCCACGTTCGATCTCTTTGCTGACACGCCCGCGCCCGACGTGGACTGGTACCCGGACTGGCTGGCGCCGTCCGATGCCGATCGCGCGCTGGACGCGCTGATCGACGAGGTTGCGTGGCGTCAGGACACGATCCGCACGCCGCGCGGACGCATTCCGTTGCCGCGGCTCACCGCATGGCAGGGCGAGCCGGATGCCGTCTACGTGTATTCGGGGATCCGCAACGTGCCGGCGCCGTGGACGCCGGCCGTGTTCGACCTGAAGCGCGCGGTCGAGGCGACGTGCGGCGCGCGTTTCAACAGCGTGCTGCTCAATCGCTACCGCAACGGGCTGGACAGCCTCGGCTGGCACGCGGACAACGAGCCCGAGCTCGGCGAGGCGCCGGTGATCGCGTCGGTGAGCCTCGGTGCGATGCGCGTGTTCGACCTGCGCCATCGCGCGACCGGTGTCACGCATGCGTATCGCCTCGTGCACGGCAGCCTGCTCGTGATGCGCGGGCGCACGCAGGCCGAATGGCAGCATCGCGTGCCGAAGGCGCCGGGCGTGCAGGGCGAGCGCGTGAACCTGACGTTCCGGCGGGTCGTCGCGGGACCGGCGGACGCTGCCTGACGCAAGCCCGGCGCGCGAATGCCGATGGCCCATGCAGCCCGGCTATCGGTTTTATTTTGAGATAGCCCAGTGAAACCTCTGATGGTGCGTCGCAACATATTCCGTGTAGACTGTCTGATGGACCGGCGCGTACCGATCGCTGCCGGAATGATTGCATCGCATGCCCGAGGGCCGGCCGGCGCCGGACGACGGGCGGCGGGAGAACTTCGCGTGACCGGACTGAGTGAATCCCTCGAACCCTCGCTGCACGTCTTTGAACAAGACGGCGGATGGCAATGGGCGCTGACGGTGAAGCGGGCGACCGGCGTCGGCGTGAAAGTCGTGGCGTTCAGCCGGGAAGGTTTCGTTCGCGAGGCCGACGCGCACGCCGCCGGCGAACGCGCGCGCGCGGCGCTCGACGGCGCGGTGCTCGCCTGACGCTTCCCGTCGTTTCCCGTAGACTGCGGCGCACGCCGACCGTGGCGCGTTGCCGCGGCGGCCGGGTCTTCCGCTTTTTCTTCATCCCAGGGCCTGCTCACGCTAATAACGGGCTTGCGAACTTGCCTTGCCGGCTGCAGTGCAAGAAGCAAGGAGCGCCGTTTGGCCGAGCCAAACAAGCGACGCGCGACGCCGCAATGCGGCCGGCAAGGCAAGTTCCCCTGATCTTAAAAAATTCATTCGCGGGGCTGGCCGCCAGAAGGGCCGATCGCCGCGTCATGCTCCTTGCGAATACGCCCGGTATTCGCTGCGTCGCATTCCTCGCGCTCGGCCCTTCTGGCGGCCAGCGCAAGCCCGTTATTAGCGTGAACAGGCCCTGGGTCGCGACGCCGGCCGCCGCGCCGCGCGTGCGCCTTCCCGTCCCGTCAGGAATGGTCCGTATCTTTCGACACGCGACTGCCACAGGTTTCGCCTAACGTAGGCGCGCATCCGGCCGGACGCGCGCTGCGCGAGCCGCGCCGGCATGACGGACAACCGACGGACGTGGTTCATGTGCGACGACAAGACAGGCTGTGACGATCGCCCGGTCCGCGGCGGGGCGTCGGCGGCGCGGGGGCCGCAAACGGGTTTCACGCTGATCGAGGTGCTGATCGCGCTGGCGATCGTCGCGGTGGCGCTGGGTGCCGTGATGCGCGCGATCGGCGCGCTCGCGTCGGATACCGACATGGCGCGCATGCGCCTGCTCGCGTTGTGGAGCGCCGACAACGCGCTCGGCGAGATCCGCATCGCCGCGAACTGGCCGCCCGTCGGCGCCAGCACGTTCGCGTGTCCGCAAGGGCCGTACCGGTTCGTGTGCCGCCAGTCGGTGGCCGCGTTGCCGAGCCCGCTCGTGCGGCGCGTGACCGTGAGCGTGTATCCGTCCGCGTCGAGCCGCAACGTGCTCGCCGAAGTCGTCACGGTGATCCAGAATGAAGCGCGCCGCTGATCCGCGCGCGGCGGCGCGTGCCCGCGGCTTCACGCTGATCGAGATGCTGGTCGCGATCGCGCTGCTCGCCGTGATCGCGCTGCTGTCGTGGCGCGGCCTCGACGCGACGATCCGAGGACGCGACGATATCGCGTCGAATCTGGCGCAAACGCGTCTGCTCGGCCGCTACTTCTCCCAGTTGCAGTTCGATCTGATGAACCTCGTCACGGCCGACGAAGTGTTCGGGCCGCCGCTGCGCATTCGCCCGAACGATCTCGTGATGGTGCGTCATCTCGGCGTCGGCGGCGGGCCGGCGCAGATGCAGGTCGTGCGCTACCAGCTCAAGGGGCGCGAGCTCGTGCGCAGCGCGTCGCAGCCGCTCGCGTCGCTGGCCGAAGTCGAGGACGCGCTGCGTCACATGGATGATTTTGCGAAGGTGGTCGTCAGCCGCGACGCGCGCGCGATGCAACTGGCGGTGTGGATCGCGCCGGGCGGATGGACCGCCAGCCAGGCCGCCATCGAGCAGAGCTACGCGCAGTTTCTCGCGCAGCACGGCATCAGCAACATCACGTCGCTCGGGATGCCGCTGCCGCGCGGCGTCCGCTTCGCGGTCGCGCTCGGCACGCCGTCCGTCGAATACGAACGGACGATTCCGATCGGGCAGTAAGCACGGCGGCCGATGCGCACACACCGCGCACCGCATGCATCGGCCGCGCGGGGCGGCACGGGGTGCGCGTCCGGCCCGCCCGTCAAAATGGTCCGTAACTTTCGTCATACGCGTGTTACCGCTCGTCCGCTAGTCTCGCTTCGACAGCGATTGCCGCGACCCGCCGCTCCGGACGGTCGACCGGCAACGGATTCCGCGAGACGGCAAGGGGGCCAACGTGGCGGGCGAGTACTCACAAGGTGCACACGCACGCGCATCCGCGCGCGATGCGTCCGGAACCCGCGCGCCGGCGGCGATGCTGTCCCGCGCGCTGAACTGGCACAGCGCGGGGCGCCTCGACGACGCCGCACGCGATTATCTCGCGGTGCTCGCGAAGGAACCCGATCATCCGCAGGCGCTGCACCTGTACGGCGTACTGCAATTCCAGTGCGGCGAGGCCGATCAGGCCGAAGCGCTGCTGCGCCGGTCGATCGCGATCGCGCCGGACGTACGCGCGCTGTCGGATCTCGGCGCGCTCGTCGGCGACGGCGGGCGCGCGGACGAAGCGCTCGCGCAGTTCGACGCGGCGCTGCGCGTCGATCCGCGCGACGTGCAGACACTCGTGCGCCACGGCAACACGTTGATCGGCCTGCGCCGCTACGACGACGCGCTTGCGTCGTTCGACCGTGCACTGGCGGTGTCGCCGCTCGTGCTCGACGCGCTCTGCAATCGCGGCGGCGCGCTGCGCGCGCTCGGGCGTCATCAGGAAGCGCTCGACACTTACGATCGCGCACTGATGGTCGATCCGCATTCGTTCGAATCGTGGTTCAACCGCGCGCTGGTGCTGCGCGCGCTGCAGCGCCCGGCCGACGCGCTGCAGTGCGTCGACCGCGCGATCGAGATCCGGCCCGGCGTCGCGGTGATGCTGTCGATGCGCGGCCAGACGCTCGTCGATCTCGGACGCCTGAACGAAGCGCTGAGCGCCTTCAACGAAGCGATCGCGGCCGACCCTTCATTGGTCGAGGCGCTCTACGACAGTGCGGTCGCGCTCGAACGGCTGGGCCGCGCCGGCGAGGCGCTCGCGCGCTGCGAACGCGTGCTCGCGCTCGAACCGGCGCATGCGCGCGCGCACGCGTGCCGCGGCAACGCGCTGCTGCAGCTGAAGCGCCACGACGCCGCGCTCGACAGCTATGCGCGCGCGCTCGACATCGACCCGGGCGCGCACGAGGTCCGCTGCAATCAAGGCACCGCATTGCGCTTCCTGAAACGTTTCGACGAAGCGCTGCAAAGCTACGACGCCGTGCTCGCGAACGACGCGCGCTTCGGCGAGGCCTGGACTCATCGCAGCAGCGTGCTGCAGGACCTGCATCGCTACGACGACGCGCTGCGCTCGCTCGACCGCGCGCTCGAACTGCGCCCGGACCATGCGGCGAACTGGCTCAACCGCGGCAATCTCCACTACGCGACCGGACGCGCGGACGATGCGCTGGCGGCCTACGATCGCGCGATCGCGCTGGACGCGGACTACGTGGACGCGCATGTCGCGCGGGCGTCGCTGCACCTCGTCGAAGGCGATTTCGCGCGCGGCTGGCGCGGGTACGAATGGCGGTTGCGCGATCCGGCGCTGGCGCGCCACGACCGTGCGTTCGCGCAGCCGTCGTGGCGCGGCGACGCGCCGCTCGCCGGCCGGACGATCCTGATCCATGCGGAACCGGGCGTCGACGACACGCTGCAGTTCTGCCGCTACGTGCCGCATCTCGCCGCGCAGGGCGCGCGCGTCGTGCTCGAAGTGCCGGCGCCGCTGCGTGAGCTCGTTGCGTCGCTGCAAGGGCCGGCGCAGGTGATCGCGCGCGGCGAATCGCTGCCGCCGTTCGACTGCCACTGTCCGCTGCCCAGCCTGCCGTTCGCGCTGCGCGCGACGCTGCCCGACATGCCGCGCCAGACGCCTTATCTGCATGCGGACCCGCAGCGCGTCCGGCAGTGGACGGAGCGGCTCGGCGAATCGCGCCGCCCGCGCATCGGGCTCGCATGGGCCGGCAATCCGGAACACCGCAACGACCACAACCGCTCGATCGATTTCGCGCGACTCGCGCCGCTGTTCGATCTCGACGTCGACTGGATCAGCCTGCAGAAGGCCGTGACCGCGCGCGACGACGCGTTGCTGGCGAACGCGCCGGTGCGGCGCTGCGGCGACGAGCTCGGCGATTTCGCGGATACGGCGGCGCTGGTCCGCTCGCTCGATCTCGTGATTTCCGTCGATTCGGCGGTCGCGCACCTGGCCGGCGCGCTCGGCCATCCGGTGTGGGTGCTGCTGCCCGACCCGCCGGCGTGGCGCTGGATGCGCGGGCGCGACGACAGCCCATGGTATCCGGACGCGCGCTTGTTCCGGCAGGCCGTTGCGGGCCGCTGGGCGAGCGTGATCGACGCGGTGTGCGCCGCGCTCGACCGGATCACGCGTTAGAACCGACCCAAAACACGACGACACGATGCGACAACCGGGGGCCAGAGCATGACATCGAACGGGGCAGGGACGCCGCTCGCGGCAGCAACGATTCCGGGGCCGCCGCCCGCGATCCGTCGGCCCGATGCCGCGCAGCTCGAACGGCTGCTCGTGCGTGCGCGCAAGGCGCATCACGAGGGCGCGCTGCACCATGCCGAAAAGGCATACGCGGAGTTGCTGGCGCTCGATCCCGAGCATCCGGAGGCGTTGCACCTGCTCGGCGCGGTACGTTTCCAGCAGGGGCGGCTGGCCGAGGCCGACACGCTGATGCGGCAGTCGATCGAGCGCCAGCCGGTGCCGCTCGCGCTCGCGAACTACTCGGCGGTGCTGGCCGGGCTCGGGCGCGAGCACGATGCGCTCGCGCGGCTCGACGAGGCGCTCGCGATCAATCCCTTGCATCAGCGCGTGCTGTTTCAGCGGGCCGGGCTGCTCGCGCAACTCGCGCGCCACGACGACGCGCGCGCGGCTTACGACCGTCTGCTCGAACTCGCGCCGCAGTTCGCCGACGGTTACGTGAAGCGCAGCGACATGCTGCGCGCGCTCGGCCGCTGCGACGACGCGCTCGCCGATTGCGATCGCGCGATCGCGCTCGCGGGCCGCACGTTCGACGCGATGCGCGCGCGCGGGCTCGCGCTGCGTGAGCTCGGCCGCTTCCGCGATGCGGTGGACAGCTACGGCCACGCGCTCGCGCTGCGGCCGGGTAGCGCCGACGCGCTGTTCCTGCGCGGCGTCGCGCATCTGGATCTCGGCGAGCCGGCGCTCGCGCTCGCCGATTTCAACGCGGCGATCGCCGCAAGCCCGGGTTTCGTCGATGCGATCTTCAACAGCTCGATCGCACTCGAGCAGCTCGGCCGGCACGACGAAGCGCTGGTGCGTTGCGACCGCGCGCTCGCGATCGATCCGCGCCATGCGCGCTCGCTCGCCAATCGCGGCAACGCGGCGAGCTATCTGGCGCGCTACCGCGACGCGACCGACAGCTATGCGCGAGCCCTCGAGGTCGAGCCGGACAACACGGGCGTGCTGTGCAATTACGCGAGCGCGCTGATGCGGATCGACCGCCACGGCGACGCGCACGATGCGTGCGACCGCGCGCTGGCGGCGGAACCGGACTACACGCCCGCGTGGTTCACGCGCGGCCGCGTGCGGCTCGAAACGCACCGCTACGGCGACGCACTCGATGACTTCGCGCGCGTGATCGCCGCGACGCCACGCGACAAGCTCGCGCACTTCCACCGCGGCAGCGCGTTGCGCGCGCTTCGGCGGCACGAGGACGCGCTGCGCGCGTATGCGCAAGCGATCGACATCGACCCCGACTATGCGCACGCGCATTGCATGCGTTCGTTCCTGTGTCTGTCGATCGGCGATTTCGAGGCCGGTTGGGCCGAATACGAATGGCGCTGGCGCGACAGCCAGCTCGACGGCAGCCGGCGCGATTTTGCGCAGCCGCGCTGGACGCACGGCATGCCGCTCGACGGGCAGACGATCCTGCTGTATCCGGAGCAGGGGCTCGGCGACACGCTGCAGTTCTGCCGCTACGTTCCGCTCGTGAAGGCGCTCGGCGCACGCGTCGTGGTCGAGGCGCCGGTCGAGCTGAAGGCGCTGTTCGCGACGCTCGACGGCGTCGACGTGCTCGTCGCGCGCGGCGACCCGCTGCCGCCGTTCGACCTGCATTGCCCGCTGTTGAGCCTGCCGCTCGAATTCCGCACCGATCTCGCGTCGATTCCGTCCGGCGCGCCGTATCTGCACGCCGACCCGGCGCGCGTCGCCCGCTGGCGGGAGCGGCTCGGTGAGTCCGCGCGGCCGCGCATCGGCCTCGTGTGGTCCGGCAACCCGCTGCACCTGAACGACCGCAACCGCTCGATCACGCTCGCCGACCTGTTGCCGCTGCTCGACGACCGCTACGAATGGATCAGCCTGCAGAAGGTGATTCGCGACGAGGAGCGCCCGCAGCTCGAAGGCGGGCCGGTCTGCTTCGTCGGCGACGAACTGACGGATTTCGCGGAAACGGCCGCGTTGACCGCGCTGATGGATTGCGTGGTCAGCGTCGATACGTCGGTTGCGCACCTGGCCGGCGCGCTCGGCCGGTCGCTCGCGGTGATGCTGCCGCACACGCCCGACTTCCGCTGGCTGCTCGATCGCGACGACAGCCCGTGGTATCCGGGCGCGCGCCTGTTCCGACAGCCCGAGGGCGGACAGTGGGCGAGCGTCGTCGAACGCATTCGGGACACGCTGCCGGCGCTGGTCGGCGGAGCCGCGCGATGAGCGCGCAGACCGCGCGGCCGGGACCGACGCCGGAATTTACGCCGGGCGCGGGCATTAGCGTGCTGCAAGCCGCGCTCGACGATGCGCTGCGCCATGCGCGCGCGAAACTCGAGCAACGCGACTTCGCGGGGGCGGCGCGGCTCTACGAGGGGGTGCTGGCGATGGTGCCCGACCACGTCGAGGCGCTGCACCTGCTCGGCTTCGCATACCTGCGCGTCGGCGACCCGGCTCGCGCGGAGCCGCTGATTGCGCGATCGATGCGGTCCGGCCTGAGCCAGCCGTGGAATCTCGCGAACCATGCGGCGGCGCTCACGGGCATCGGCCGCCATCGCGACGCGCTCGCCTTGTGCGAGCGCGCGCTTGCCCAGGACCCGGGCCATGCGGAGGCCAACGCGGCGCGCGGCGACGCGCTGCATGCGCTCGGGGACGGCGACGCCGCGCTCGCCGCGTACGATCGCGTGCTCGGCCGCGAGCCGGGGCATGCGCTCGCGTGGCGCAAGCGCGGCGAGACGCTGCGGATACTGGGCCGGCCTGCCGACGCACTGATCAGCATCGAGCGCGCGCTGCGGATCGATTCCGACGACCCGGCTGCGCTCGCCGAACGCGGCCATGCGTTGCGCGCGCTTGGCCGCGGCGACGAGGCGCTGCATGCCTACCAGCTCGCGATGGTGGTGCGCGGCAAGACGCCCGATCTCGTCTACGCGTGCGGCGTCGTGCTGACCGAACTCGGGCGTCCGGCCGATGCGCTGGCGTGCGTCGACGAAGGGCTGGCCCGCACGCCGGACGACATGCAGTTGCTGTTCGTGAGTTGTGTCGCGCTCGATCTGCTGCATTTGCGCGACGAACTGCTGAAGCGTAGCGACCGGCTGCTGGCACACGACCGCGACAACGTCGGCGCGTGGGTCGGCCGCGGCAACGCGCTGCTCGGGCTCGAACGACACGCGGACGCCGCGCACGCTTACGGTGAAGCGCTGTCGCGCAGGCCCGACGACATCGATGCGCTGCGCAACCGCGCGGCCGCGCTGCGCGCGCTCGGCGCATTCGACGACGCGCTCGTCCACTACGACCGGGCGCTCGCGACGACCGGGCCGCGGCCCGAACTGCTTTACCAGCGCGCGCTGACGCTGCAGCAGCTCGGTCGCTACGACGATGCGCTCGCGAGCTATGCCGCGGCGGCCGGCGCGCCCGCGGACGCCGCGCAGGCGCTGTTCACGCGCGCAGTCGCACGCCAGCAGCTCGGCGACTACGACGCCGCGCTCGCCGATTTCGTGCGCGCGTGCGAACGCGATCCGCATCACGGCGCGGCGCGGCGCTCCGAGGCGTTCTGCCGCCTGGTGATGGGCGACTTCGACGCGGGCTGGCGGCAACACGAATCGCGCTGGGATGCCGCCGACGTCATGCTGCACCGGCGTCACGCGGACCGGCCGATGTGGCACGGCGATGCGTCGATCGCGGGCCGGACCGTGCTGCTGCACGCGGAGCAGGGTTTCGGCGACACGCTGCAGTTCTGCCGCTACGCGAGCCTTGCGCACGATCGCGGCGCGACCGTGCTGCTCGACGTGCCGGCCGCGCTCGCCGGGCTGCTCGGCACGCTGCGCGGCGTGAGTCGGGTCATCGCCGACGGGCAGCCTGCGCCGGCCTTCGATCTCCATTGCCCGATGATGAGCCTGCCTTTCGCGTTCCGGACGACGCTCGATACGGTGCCGGCCGGCGTGCGGTACCTGCGCGCCGACGCACGGCGACGCGCGGCGTGGGCCGGCCGGCTCGATGCGCTTGCGCCGCCGCGCCGCCTGCGGGTGGGGCTCGCATGGTCGGGCAATCCGGATCATGCGAACGACGAAAACCGGTCGATGACGTTTGCCGCACTCGCGCCGCTGGTCGCGCTCGATGCGACGTTCGTGAGCCTGCAGCCGCAGGTGCGCGCGCGGGATGTGGAAGCCTTCGCGGCGAGCGGCGTCGTGTCGTTCGACGACGCGCTGAAGGATTTCGCGGAAACGGCCGCGCTCGTCGATGCGCTGGACCTCGTGATCGCCGTCGATACCTCGGTCGTGCATCTGGCCGGCGCGCTCGGGCGCCCCGTGTGGGTGCTGCTGCCCCGCGTGCCGGACTGGCGCTGGTTGCTCGAGCGCGACGACAGCCCGTGGTACCCGAGCGCGACGCTGTTCCGGCAAGGTCTGCCCGGCGACTGGCCGGCGGTCGTGGCGCGCGTCGGCGCGGCGCTCGCCGCGCTCGCGCGGTCGCACCGCGAGCCGGCATGACCCGGCATGACTCGGCGTGCTCCGGCGCATATGACAAAAGCTACGGACCTTTCATGCGCGGCCGGAATGGTCCGTAGCACCCGCCATGCCGCTGCCACGCGCGCTTCGTATGGTCTTCGGATTCCAGTGGCCTGTTCAACGCGCATCGACACGCGCGGCCATGGATCGGCGCCGGCCTCGGCGCGATCGCGGCAACGCGCAATTTTCCAGGGTTCGGGGTGAAGAATGGCAGCACGCGCACGCGCAGTACGACAACATGACCCGATTCGTTCGCGGTCCGTCCTGAGATCGGACCTGCGTCCGCTATGCCGGTCGGTCGCCGTGATGCTGGCGGCGGGCGTCACCGCGCACGCGCAGGCGGCGGGCATCGTGAACCTCGGGCAGGCGAGCGCGCGCGCGGCCGGCGGCGGCGCGGGCGGCGCAGGCGGCTTGGCCGGCGTGCCGAATCTCGGCGTGTCGCCGCAGCAGGCGCTGCAGGCGAGCCAGCCGTCGATCCGCAACCTCGGGTATGCCGCACACGCGATCGCCGCGCAGATTGCCGCGCAGCAGAATGCGGCCGCGGCGGCGGCGAAGCTGCCGTCGGCCGTGCCGAACGGGCTGGCGCCGGGCGGCCTGCAGGTCGCGGCGGGCGCGACCAACGATCCGAACAACCCGGTGCTGTGGTTCAACGCGAATGCGCCGCAGCAGAGCGTCGACGCGAACGGGCACGTGAACGTCGACGTCAAGCAGACCGGGCAGAACGCGGTGCTGACGTGGGAGACGATGAACGTCGGCCGGCAGACGACGCTGAATTTCGACCAGTCGGGCGGTACGCAGACGAACGGTGCGAACAACTGGGCCGTGCTGAACCGGATCAACGACCCGAGCGGGCGGCCGAGCCAGATCCTCGGCAACCTCACCGCACAGGGGGCCGTGTACGTGATCAACCGCAACGGCGTGCTGTTCGGCGCGGGGTCGCAGGTCAACGTGCATTCGCTGGTGGCGTCGTCGCTGAACCTGCTGAACATGAACAACTACAACCAGGCCATGGTCAACAAGGTTCCGGTTGTCACGGGCAGTCTCGCGCAGGACGCCGCCGGGATCGTCGCGAGCAATCAGCAGTTCCTGAGCTTGCCGGCGGGGACGACCGGCGGGCTCGCTTATCCGGAGTCGGGGAGTTCGACCGGCGTGAACGGCGACGGCAGGATTCCGAACGAGGTGCTCGGCCTCGGCAACCAGGTCAACCTCGCGTCGGCCAGCCAGTATCAGCCGTGGGGCGACGTCGCCATCGAACAGGGCGCGTCGATCATCACACACGCGAACGGCAACGTCAGCGATGGCGGCTTCGTGCTGGTTGCCGCGCCGAACGTGACGAACGCGGGCAGCATTTCGGCGACGTCGGGGCAGGTCGTGCTCGCGGCCGGCGTGGGGGTGAGCCTGCGGCCGAACAGCGGCATCAGGGGGAACCCGCAGGTCCTGCTGCCGGAGTTGAGCGGACAGATCACGCTGCTGGGACCGAACGGCCAGGCGACCGACATCACGCCGGCCGGTACGTTGACGAATACGGGCATCGTCCAGGCCGCCCGCGGCAACGTGAACCTGCTCGGCAGCCGGGTCGCACAGAACGGCGTGGTGGGCGTGACGACGAGCGTCAACACGCCGGGCACGATCACGATCTCCACGGTCGACGAATACTTCGCCAACAATCCGGCCGGCGGGGCGTATCTCGGGCGCCCGATCGCGACCTACGACGCGATCGGCGGCGGCGGCGATACGCATCGCGCCGGCCTGCTGAGCTTCGGGCCGGGATCGGTGACGACCGTGCTGCCGGACAACAACGGCCAGACCGCGACGTCGACGCCGGGCACGACGTTCACGCCGGGCGGCATCGCGATGACGGCCGGTTCCGTGTGGTTCCACGGCGGCTCGCTGATCGAGGCGCCCGGCTCGGCCGTTTCCGTCGCCGCGCTGACGCCGTCCACGTCGTTGTCGAAGGCCCCGCCCGGCCAGACCGCGGTGCCGGGTCGCATCTACGTCGATGACGGCGCGACGATCGACGTATCGGGGCTCGCAAACGTGCAGGCGCCGATCTCGCAGACGCTCGTGACGATCGACCGGATCGGCCAGAACGAGCTGGCCGATTCGCCGCTGCTGCGCAACAGCTTCCTGTTCGGGCTGAAGGGCGTCGTGGTCGACAGCACGCTGACGGGCACGCGCAGCGACGGCGTGCAGTGGGTCGGCAGCCCGATCCTCAACCTGTCAGGTTACGTGAACCTGATTCCGCGCACTGTCGATCAACTGCTGACCAACGGCGGCACGATCACGCTGTCCGGCAACGAGGTGATGACCGCAGCGGGTTCGTCGATGAACCTGAACGGCGGGTATGTGCATTACAACGGCGGGATGGTCAACACGACGCGGCTCGTCGACGCCAACGGCGCGATCGTGCCGATCGGGCAGGCGAGCCCCTATGAGCGTTACGTCGGCATCGCGGGCCAATTCACCGAATCCCACCCGCGCTGGGGCGTGACGAAGTCGTGGTTCAACCCGCTGCAGACGGGCGGCACTTACCAGTCCGACTATATCGTCGGCGGCAACGCGGGCACGCTCGACCTGTTCGCGTCGCAGGCGCTGGTGCTCGATGGCGACATCAGCGCGCAGGCGTTCGGCGGCGCGAAGCAGATGCAGGGCAACAGCCTGCCGTCCGGCGGCACGTTCAACCTCGGCGCCGATCCGAAGCTCGGCGGCACGGCGCTGGTGAACCTGACGTCGAACAACCACGATACCGCGAGCGGCACCGCCGGCCTCGTCGTGCTGCAGGACAACGCGCCGAGGCTCGACGAAGTCGCGCCGGGTTTCTCGATCGGTACGCCGCTCGATACGAAGACGTTGCAGGCGCTGCCGGCGACCGACCCGCGCAACGTGCTGTCGACCACGGTGGTGCCGGTCGCGAAGCTGAACAACGGCGGTTTCGCGAACCTGAACGTGACCGAGGACAAGGACGCAGGCAAGGGCATCACGGTCGCGCAGGGCACGCAACTGAACCTGCAGCCGGGCGGCTCGATTTCGCTCGGCAGCGTCGCGGTGGGCGCCGACATCGACGTGGCCGGCCGGCTGTCCGCGCCGTCCGGTTCGATTTCGATCACGAGCGGCGGCAATGTGGTCGTCGGGCCGCAGGCGATCAATGCCGCAGGCCAGTGGGTGAACAACGACGTGCAGGCCGCGCCGGGCACGACGCCCGGCAACAGCCAGTTCATCGACGGCGGCACGGTCTCGCTGTCGGCGCTCCAGGGGTCTCAAGCCGCGAGCGGCACCGACATTGCCGATGTGACGGGTTCGATCCTGTTGCAACCGGGCAGTGTGCTCGACGTATCGAGCGGTGGAGAAATGCTCGCGAACGGTCAGTTGCTGATGCGGAACGGCGTGCCGGCCGGACGCGGCGGCAGCGTGTCGCTGCGCACGTATGCGGCATCGCCGTTGAAACAGTTCGGCCATATCGTCGACGGCGGCGCGAACCTGCCCACCGCGCAGCCGTCGGCCGGCACGATCGCGATGGGCGGTACGATTCTGAGCGAAGGTTTTTCGGGGGGCGGCACGTTGACGCTCGAGGCGCTCGGTTTCAGGATCGGCGGCGATGCGGCGGCAGCGTCGCCGTGGGACGTGTATCTCCCCGAGCGCTTCTTCGCGCGACAGGGGTTCGGCAAGTATGTGCTGAATGCGTTCTACGACACGATCGTCGCGCCGGGCGCCGCGGTCGGCGTGACGCAATTGAACCGCATCCCGGACGCGATCGCGCTTCAGCAGGCCGGCACGGGCGCGAACCTGGCGGCGGGCGGCCTGACGACGATCGGCCAGCTCGATGCGTATCACCGGCAGGCGACGAGCCTCGTGCTGACGGCCGGCAATTACACGTCATGGCTCGGATCGACGACCGGCGCGGCGCCGCCGTCGTATCCGGGTGTGACCGGCGCGGTCACGCTGTCGAGCGGCGCGTCGATCCATGCGGACGCCGGCGCAAGCATCGGCCTCGGCTCGCCGGCGCAGGTCACGGTGCTCGGCTCGATCGTCGCGCCGGGCGGGGCGATCACGCTGAGCGCGGATTCGAAAGGCACCTTTGCGCAGACGGGGCAGTTCGGCGCCGGCTTCATGAGCCCGGGGAAATCGGTCTGGCTGGGCGCGGATGCGTCGCTCGACGTCTCGGGCACGGCATTGGCCAATCCGCTTGCCGTGCCGGTCAAGCTCGGTGGAGCGACTGTCTTGCCGAATACCGGCAAGGTTCTGCCGGGCGGTTCGGTGACGCTGTCGAGCGATTCGGGCTACGTCGTTGCACAAGCTGGTTCGACGATCGACGTGTCGGGCGGGTCGGGGAACTTCGACCAGTTGCAGGCGAACGGCACGATTGCGTCGCAACCGGTGTGGAGCGATGCGGGCGCGATCACGCTGTCGGCGGCGAACGGCCTGTTCGTCGATGCGACGCTCGCGGCGCATGCGGGCGCGGCGCAAGCGCGCGGCGGCACGCTGACGATCCTGCCGCATCAGAACGACGGCGCGACCGGCACGGCCCTGGTCGTGCGGCAAGGCGGCACGCTCGTGCCGGCGGGACTGGCGCCGGGGCAGGACTTCACGTCGGCGCTCGATCCGACGACCGGGTTGCCGATCGGCCAGCCGACGGGCGTCATTCAGTTCGCCGTCGACCGTCTGAGCGGGTCCGGGATCGCCAACCTGGTGCTCGGCGATGCCGCGTCATTCCCTCCGTCCGGCGTACCGGTGCCGCCGATCGTGTTTGCCGGTGATGTGACGGTGGCGCTGCCGGAGTCGGTGACGCTGAACACGGGGCGTATCGCGGCCATCGGCATGGGGCAGTTGTCGACGCTGCTGTCGACGCCGGCGCGCAAGCCGGACGGGACGAGCACGTCGGCCGTCGATGCGTTGCTCGCGCAGCCGCCGCAAGCACCGCTCGGCACGACGGTCGAGATCGACGCGCCGTATGTCGCGTTGTCGGGGCCGGCGCTCACGTCGCAGTCGCCCAGGTTCACGCCGGTCGCGACGCTGTCCGATGCGACGCTGAACGTCAACGCGTCGTTCCTCGACGTGAAGAACCAGGTTCAGTTGAACAATTTCGGTCAGGCGAACTTCACCAGCAGCGGCGATATCCGCCTGGGTTCGACGAACGCCAGCCAGTCCCAGGCGTCCGGTCTGGCTCCGGGAATCCTCTACACCCCCGGCAACCTGACTTTCAAGGCGGCGGACCTGTATCCGGCGACCGGCGCCACGTTCATCGTCGATGCGGTCGGCCCGACCGATCCGGCGACAGGCAAGCCGGCGCCGACGACGGTCACGTTCGCGTCGAACGGCGCATCGGGCACGCCGCTGTCGGCCGGCGGCACGCTGCTCGTCGATGCGACGAACATCGTGCAGGGCGGCACCGTGCGCGCGCCGTCGGGCACGCTCGTGTTCGGCGTCGGCGATCCGACCAGCAGCGCGACGCTTGCACAGTTCGCCGGCCTGCCGCTCGTCGCGACCGATTCGGTGACGTTCTCGAACGGCAGCGTGACGTCGGTTTCGAACGGCGGATCGATCATTCCTTACGGCACGACGATCGACGGCGTCGAATGGCAGTTCAACCCGGTCGTCGGCACGACGACGACCGACCTGAATGCGCCGCCGGCCAAGTACATCGGCGTGAACGGCACCAGCGTCGCGCTCAACAAGGGCGCGACGATCGACCTGTCCGGTGGCGGCGACCTGCAGGCTGCCGAATGGGTGCCGGGCACGGGCGGCACGCGCGACGTGCTGTCGCAATACAACGTGAGTTACGCGAACGGCAAGGGTGCGACGGCGGTGCCGGTCAACTCCGGTGCCGGCAACGTCTATGCAATCGTGCCGGGCGCGCAATCGCCCGTCGCCGCGTATGACCCGACGTTCGCGCAAACGCTGCAGCCGTCGACCAATGACAACGGCACGGCGACGACCACGACGGCGACGCTCGGCGTCGGTCAGGCCGGATTGAACGACCCGATCGGCAAGGCCGTGTACCTGTCCGGCGTGCCGGGCCTGGCGCCTGGCTATTACACGCTGCTGCCGGGCAAGTACGCGACGCTGCCGGGCGCGTTCCGCGTCACTGTATCGAACACCGCCGGCAACGTCGTGCCGGGCGCGTCGCAGGTGCTGCCGGACGGCACGGTGACGACGGCCGGGTACTTCGCCGATGCGGTGACGGGCGGCCGCAGCGCGACGCCGACGCTGTTCAGCGTGCAGTCCGGGCCGGTGTGGCAGCAGTACTCGCAATACATGCTGACGGGGGCGAACGCATACTTCACGAAGCTTGCCGCCGGCAAGGGCAACGTCACACCGCCGCTGCCGGTGGACGGCGGCCAGCTCGTGCTGGCCGCGACGAAGGCGCTGACGCTCGGCGCGACGCTGAACGCGGCCGCCGGTGCGGGCGGTGCGCCGGCCGAGGTCGACGTCGCGTCGCAGGACATCCAGATCACCGGCAACGGCAGTGCGGTGCTGCCGGGCTATCTGCAGATCGGTGGCGATGCGCTGGATTCGCTGAACGCAGGCAGCCTGCTGATCGGCGGCACGCGCGTCGCGACGACGAAGGGCGTGACGATCACGCCGATCGCGAACAGCGTGGTGGTGTCGAACGATGCGAACTCGTCGCTGAAGGGCCCGGAAATCCTGCTCGTGACGAAGACCGACACGAGCGGTACGGATTCGAATGCGGCGAACGGCTTGCGTGTCGACGCGGGTGCGTCGATCGTGGCGGCGGGCGACTATCCGGCGGCGAAAGACCAGCCGATCACGATCGCCGGCGACGGTGCGCTGCTGCGTGTGTCGAACGGTGCAATGGCGCCGCTCACGCGCACCGGTGGCACCGGCACCGGGTTGTTGACAGTCGGCGCAGGCGCGACGCTGTCGGGTGGCCAGGCGTTGATGCTCGATTCGTCGGGCAACCTGAAGGTCGACCCGACGGCGACGCTGTCCGGCAAGTCGATCACCGCGGACGGTTCGGCGATCACGTTCACCAATGCGAGCGGCGCGGCCGCGGCGAGCCTGCCGGGCTTCGTGATCGATCAGGCCGGGCTTGCGCAGCTCGCCAATGCGGATCTCGTCACGCTGCGCAGCTACGGCGCGATGGGCTTCGTCGGCGACGTGAACGCGACGTTCGGCAAGCGCGTCGACCTGAGCGCGGGCACGTTCACGAGCGACGGCGGCCGCGTGACGCTGAACGGGCAGCAGGTCGCATTCACGAACGAGACGGGGGCGATCGGCAGCGCGGCCGTGCCGGGCGGCGGCACGCTGACGGTCAACGCGAAGGAGATCGATTTCGGCACGGGCAGCAAGAACGTGAGCGGCTTCGGTTCTGCGACCCTGAACGCGACGGGCGGCATCGTCGGGCAAGGCACGGGGACGTTCGACTTCGGTTCGCTGCCGGTGACGCTCAATGCGCCCGTGTATTTCGCCGATACGAGTTCCGCGTCGACCGTGAAGACGACCGGCGCGCTGACGCTGAACGGCGCGTCCGGCACGGCGCTGACCCGCAACGCGGTCGGCGGCGCGTGGAAGTTCGTCGGCGGTGCCGTGACCGACAACGGCGCGGCGATCGCCGCACCGGCCGGCAACGTGAGCCTCGAAGCGACCACCGGCAACCTGACGATCGGCGGCGGGTCGACGGTCAGTTCGGCCGGCGTGTCGAAGCAGTTCTTCGACGTCACGCAATACGCACCGGCCGGTTCGATCACGCTGACGGCCGACGCGGGCACGGTGGACGTGCAGGCCGGCTCGACGCTCGATTTTTCTGGCGCGAAGGGCGGCGGCGCGGCGGGCAGCCTGACGTTGTCGGCGCCGAAGCAGGTCGTGAATCTGAACGGCACGATCAAGGGCGGTGCGACGAACGGCTACGCGGGCGGCTCGCTGTCCCTCGACACGGCGGGTGCGGCCGATCTCGATTCGCTGGCGAAGACGCTCGCGTCGAGCGGCGTGAACCAGTCGATTGCGGTTCATACGAAGTCGGGCAACCTGACGCTGTCGGCCGGCAACGCGCTGACCGCACGCTCGGTGGCGCTGACGGCCGACGGCGGCGCGGGCCGCGCGCCCGACGCCGCGAACGGCAACGTGAACGTGCTGGGCACGATCGACGCATCGGGCAAGGCAGGCGGGCAGATCGACCTGTATGGCCGCAGCGGCGTCGACGTGGAGGGCACGCTGCTTGCGCGCGGTTCCGATCCGACGCAGCGCGGCGGCAAGGTAAATATCGGCACGAGCGCGGTGTTCGATCCGACGATCGTCGATGCGGGCGGCAACGCGATCGCGAACAACGCGACGTACGGTTACGAGAATTTCCTGCGCGCGAACGCGGGCGCGATCACGCTGGGCGCGAATGCACTGATCGACGTATCGGGCGGGACGGCCGGCGGGTTGTCGGGCGGCACCGTGAATTTCCGCGCGCCGCTGCTGATCGACAACGGCGTGAAGGTCAGCCTGCCGGATGCGTTCAACGACGGCAAGGGCATTGCCGGGTCGCGCGCGACGACGCTCGAGGCGTATGCGACATGGAGCACGACCGACGCGACGTCGGGCGCGCAGCACTTCGACGGCATCGTCGATCCGGCGGGCTGGTACGACCGCAGTGGACATTTGCTGGCCGGCACATTTACCGCGCAGGCCACGTCCGGCACGCCCGCGACGTTCTCGTTCACGCCCGACGGCACGGGCGGCGGCACCGTGACGAACCAGGCGACGGGCGCGACGGCCAGGGTGACGCAGGCGCAGTTGCAGGGCGGCGTCACCGATCAACTCCTGCCGGGCTTCGGCGGGCTCGACAACATGTATTTCGCCCCGGCGACGGGCGTGGCGAACGCGGATCATCAGAGCTTCTACGGCTATCTGGCGGGCGGCGCGACCGCGACGACGCCGGGCACGCTGATGGGGTTCGTGCAGAACGGGCTCGGCGCGACGGCGAATCCGTTCGCCGGAAAGAACGTGGCGAACGCGCGCGTCGTGCCGGGCATCGAGCTCGACAACCCGAGCGCCGCGATCAACGGCGGCGACATCCAGGTGCTGACCAACTGGAACCTCGGCGCGGGCACGTCGCCGACGAATCTCGCTTATCGCTACCAGGGCGAGGCGCCGATCGTGACGCTGCGCGCCGGGAACGACGTGAAGGTCAAGGCGAGCCTGACGGACGGGTTCTTCCAGATCGCGAACCCGCTGGGCGGCGGGGGGACGATTCCGGTGCCGCCGTTGTCGACCCTCAGCGCAACGCAGACGCTTTACACGATGCCCTCGGGCGTCCTGGGGGAGCTCTACCATCTCGGGCTCAATTATTTCGGCGAAAGCGGATATAGTGCGAATCACAATCTGGCATTCGGGCCGGGGCAGCCTACAGGCGGGACGCCAGACGAGATTGCCGAGTACTACGCGTTGTATTCGGCATACGCGAGCTATCTGACGGAGCAAGCCACCTCGCTGAGCTCGTTGCTGGGACAGAACCCGCACTCGTCCACCGCCGACATCATTTCGTCGATGCGCGGCAACGGAATGCAGCCCGGACAACCGGTCGCGCCGGTTGCGCCGTCGGCGGCGGAACAGGCCGCCAATCCGGCGTCCTATCTGCTCTATCTGAATCAGTACAGAACCTACCTGACTGCGACCGCGCAGTATTACGTGCAACATGGCATCGTGATGGCGCCGCATGCGGATACCGTGACGCCGCCGGCTGTACAGCCCGTTGCCGTGATCGCGACGACGACGATCGACTTGCCGGCGGTGACCGACAATACGCCTTCGCCCGTCCCGGTGGCGGGCAATCCGATTCCGCTGTTGTCGGCGTCCTTGGCGGGAGGCGCGAGCAGTTCCTTCCGCGTGGTGGCGGGCGCGGATGTCGGGAGCACGAACCCCCTTGCGCTGCGGCCGCCTTTGCCTTCGGACGCGACGACGCATAGTGGGAGCGTGACGCTTGGCGCGCATACGACCTATGTGGATGCGAGTGGATTGGCGTTGCTTGCGCCGACGATGATTCGAACCGGCATGGGGGCGATCGATGTCGCCGCCGCGAACGACGTCGCACTGTTCGATGCGACCGAGACGCCGAAGAACGACCCGAATTCGATGATCGTTCCCGGGGTGATCTACACGGCGGGCGCGCCCGCTGCGGGGGCACCCGCCGTGGGCACCGGCATCACGATCCTGCATCCGCAAACGTCGGGAAATCCGGACATTTTGATTACCCCGACCGTCAACCCGGATTCCGCGGGCGACATCACGATTCGCGCACAGGGAGACATTGCCGGCGCCGAACGTCTGGTGGACGCGACGGGCGCCGTAACGGGGCAGCAAGGCAAGGACTTCAGCCAGTACTGGTGGCAGTGGATGCAGATCGGCAATCCGACGGGAACCGTTGGCGCGACCAATCCTGTCACCCAGGTCGTTCGAACGTCGATCAACTTCGGCGAGTTCGATCAGGGCGTGATGAGCGCTGGCGGAAACGTATCCGTGTCGGCTGGCGGGAATATTGCCGACCTGTCGGTGTCGCTGCCGACGACGTGGTACCTGACCGGCACCAATACCGACACCCCCACGATCAATACGGTCGGCGGCGGCAACCTGACCGTGCATGCCGGGGGGGACATTCTGAGTGGCGATTATTTCGTCGCGAAGGGCGCGGGGACGATATCGGCTGGCGGGAGCATCGGATCGGATATCGCGGTGCCTTCGAATTTCATCGGACGGCCGCCCACGGTGGTGGATACGCTGCTGGCGACGCAGGATGGCGTGCTGGACGTCAACGCGCGCCAGGGCGTCAGCATCGGGCGCGTGTTCAATCCGTCGTATGTGCAGGGCAATGCGTTGTTGAACGCGTATCGTCAGCAGGCGGACATGCAGGGGTACTCGACGACGTCCGCCGTCAACGTGGCGTCGACGACCGGCGACGTGGCACTCGGCACGCTCACCGCAGGCGTGATTGGCGGAGACGCGACTTTCACGGCGACGCCGGGGATGAACGACCTGTCGTTCGTCTTGCCCGCGTCGGTGAATCTGACCGCGTTCACCGGCGGCATCACGGTGGCGGCCAGCGGCGCACTCTACCCGTCGCCGTCGGGCAATCTGAATCTGATCGCAGACCGGTCGGTGAATCTGTCGAGCGAGCGCGGAATGGGTTCGGACGGGCCGGTATTCGGCCTGCTCGACGTCGACCCGTTGGCGATGCCGTCGGCGGCGAGGCCGTATGTCTTCGTCGCGAACCCGAACGATGCGTCGGGGGCGGCGCATGCTTCCGTCGCGCTGCACGGCGACGATACCGTTCCGGCGCGAATCTATAGCCTGAACGGAAATATTGTCGACGGCACGTTGCTGACGACGGGGGCCAGTGCCGGCTTTTACGGCAGTCTGGTGCCTGTCGCGATCGACAAGCCGGCGCTGATCCAGGCCGGACAGGACATCGTCAACTTGTCGTTCACTGGTCAGAACCTGCGCAAGTCGGATGTCACGCGTATCGTGGCGGGACGTGACATCTACGACACGCCGCTGGTGCACGACGTCAACGCGATCGTGCCGGTACTGGCGCTTGGCGGCCCCGGGACGTTCGACATCGAGGCAGGCAGGAACATCGGTCCGCTGACGAGTCAGGCACAGGCCTATGCAAGCCTCGGCGGACCGAAGGTTGTCGGGCTTCAGACGGGAATCAACGCTGTCGGCAACGCAAACAACCCGTATCTGCCGCATGAGAGCGCGAACGTCAACGTGTTGTTCGGCGTCGGCCCGGGCATCGACACGGCGGCGTTTGTCTCGACGTACATCGATCCGGCGAGGTCGGTGGCGGGCGTGCCCAGCACGGCGCCCGCGCTGGTCGCATTCATGGAGCAGTACGAGGCGGGTCTCACGGTCGACACGGGGCTCGTCAACGGCCAGCCGGCCATCCGGCCGCTGAGCGTGGCGGACGCGTGGACGAAGTTCAAGGCGCTGCCGCAGCACGTCCAGCAACTCTTTGCGGAACAGGTGTTGTTCAGCGTACTGACGCGAGTCGGCGAGGATTACAACAATTCTGCCAGTCCGTATTTCCAGAAATACGCACGGGGATACGAGGCGATCAACACGCTGTTCCCGGCTTCGTACGGCTATACCGCGAACAATCTCGGTGGCGGAAGCAATGGCGCGAACAAGGTGAGCGACACGGGCGATCTCGATATCCGCAGCACGACGATCCAGACGCAGCAGGGCGGCGACGTGACGATACTCGGGCCGGGCGGGCAGGCGCTCGTCGGCAGTACGACAGCGCCGCCGCAGATCGTCGACGCGCAAGGCAACGTGGTCGCGGGACCGGGGAAGATGGGCATTCTCACGCTCGAGAAAGGCAATGTCGACATCTTCACGGACCAGAGCGTGCTGCTCGCACAGAGCCGGATCTTTACCGAGCAAGGCGGCGACATGACGATCTGGAGCTCGAACGGCGACATCAACGCGGGCAAGGGCGCGAAGACGTCGGCCGACACGCCGGCGCCACAGTATGTTTGCGATGCGAACCATTACTGTACGGTCGATGCGCGCGGACAGGTGACGGGCGCCGGCATCGCCACGCTGCAGAGCGTGCCGGGCGTGCCGCCGGGCACGATCAACCTGATCGCACCGCGCGGCACCGTCGATGCGGGCGATGCGGGTATTCGCGCGGGCAACCTCAACGTTGCTGCTTTGCGTGTGGTGAACGCCGACAACATCCAGGTGACGGGCAAGGCGACCGGTATTCCGCTCGTGCAGGCAGTGAACAGCGGCGCGCTGACCGCGGCCAGCGCGGCGGCGTCGGCCGCGACCCAGGTCGCGCAGGACATCGCGAAGAACAACGCGTCCGGTGGTTCGACGCGTCGCTGGACGATCTCGGTGCAGGTCGAGGGGTTCGGCGATGCGGGCGACGATGGGTCGAAGAAGCGCAAGCGCGAGCAGATCGGCTATGACGCATTGAACGCGGTGTCGATTCTCGGCTTCGGGCAGCCGGGGCCGGCGCAGCAGGCGGCGTTGACGGCGCAGGAGCGGGCGAGGTTGGGGAAGATCTGAGCTGAACGGGAAGCGTGTGGCGGGCCGCCGGTGTGATTGGCGGCCCGTGTCTTCTTGGGATGATGAAACGTCGACAGGTGCCGAGCGCGCCGCGACCCTGGACCGGAGCACGGCGCCGAAGCAGACAAGCGGGGCGGGCCCGTTTGCTGTCAGCGACCCGTCACGGTACCCGTGCAAACGCTCGCATTGCCGATGTCGAGGTTGAATCCGCTCGCGTTGCTCAGGAAGTCGTTAGAGATAGCCGTCTGGTAGTTCGACGGAACCGTGTCGAAGCCGTTGCCATGCACGATCGATGCGAAGCTGGCGTTCGTGTAGTGGCTGTTCAGGAAGTCATGCACGGCCGTCTTGACGGACGCATCCGCGTAGCACTGGCTCAGGATAATCTGGCTCGTGCCCGACACCGGGTAGCCGGAGGTCGGGTTGCCTGCGTTCGGCACCCAGTTCAACGGGTTGGATGCGATTGGTTTGGTGGACGGCGGCGACACCGTGCCGAGCGCCACCGAAGCGTTCGCATACGTCGGCGCGTAGTAGGCGCCATTCTTCGCGTTCACGAGGCTCGCCACCGGCAGTTGCAGCGCGCCGGCCGACGTCGCGACCGTGCTCGACGGGGCGAGGAACGTGTTCGTGTAGGCCGGGCTCAGGTAGGCGATGGCGGCCGTGCCGATCGAAGCAAGGCGTACCAATTGGGTACGCACGCCGCCGTCACCTGACGCCGCGACGAAGTTCGCCGGTACGACGCCGCCCGGGAACGAGGCCGTGAACGTCATCGAATCGAAGAACGTGACGCCCTGAGCCGTATTGGCCATCGTACAGACAGCGGCCAGATGGCGGGTCAGCAGTTCGGTCGTGCCGCTGCCGTCGGAATGATAGATCACGGAGATCGGCGTGCGGGCTGTCGTGTACGGAACGCCCGTTTCCGGATTGATGACCGCGTCGGTGTGGTTGGCGCCCGTGCCGGCCCAGTCGGTGATGCGGCCCGAGAAGATCCCGCACAGATCGTTGTCGTTCAGCGCGATGCTGTGCGCCTGGCCCGGCGTCGTCTGCGGCGTCGTCGTGCTCGTCACGGCCGGGCCGTTGACGACCGGCACCGTGATGGCCGTGACGATGTACGGGATCTGGATCAGCGGGCCGCTGGTCGCGCCGAGGCCGGCCTTGTACGCGGTGACCTGAGCGGTCGTCAGCGCGGCATCGCTGTTCGCGAAGTCGACCGTGCCCGTGACGCCCGCGCCGAAGAACGTCGGCTGGTTGTTCAGGAACGCGTTCTGGCCGGCGCCCGAGCCGAACGGGTAATACGTGAACGAGCCTTCGGCGGTGCCGAACAGACCAAGTTCGGTCGCGGGGTTGCCCGTGAGGCCGATCATCGGAGCGACGAGCGACGAACCGCCGCCTTGCACGTTCGTTACGGCCATCGCGGCCGACGCGCCCATGCCGGAGACGAGAAGGGTGATGATCTGACAGAGCTTGCGCTGATGGAGTCTCATGTGAGTGTTTCCATTGAATGTAAGACGGAGCGCCAACCGAACGTCCGGAATCTGTCGCGTGCCCTCGAGTGGCAACCAGCGTGGGAGCGTCGATGCGAATTGCATTCCGGGCCCGTCCGTGTATGGCTTCGCAGCACTACCGCGATGCGGCTTCGATCGGTAGCGCGGATTGAACATGCAAACAAAAACTGCGCCCTTGGTTGCCCAGGGGCGCAGTCGCGTCGATGTTGCGGGAAATCAGTCCGCCGAACGCTTAACGACCGGTGACCGTGCCCGTGCAGACGCTCGCATTGCCGATGTCGAGGTTGAAGCCGCTCGCGTTGCTCAGGAAGTCGTTCGAGATGGCCGTCTGGTAGTTCGACGGGACGGTGTCGAAGCCGTTGCCATGCACGATCGATGCGAAGCCGGCATTCGTGTAGTGCTTGTTCAGGAAGTCTTGAACCGCGCTCTTGACCGACGCATTCGCATAGCACTGGCTCAGGATAATCTGGCTCGTGCCCGACACCGGGTAGCCGGCGGCCGGATTGCCGGCATTCGGTACCCAGTTTGCCTGGTTGGAGGCCAGGAGCTTCGTTGCCGGCGCCGCGATCGTGCCCAGTGCCGTCGATGCATTCGCATACGTCGGCGCGTAGTAGGCGCCGTTCTTCGCGTTCACGAGGCTCGCCACCGGCAGTTGCAGCGCGCCGGCCGCCGTCACGACCGTGCTCGACGGCGCGAGGAACGTGTTCGTGTAATCCGGGCTCAGGTAAGCAACGGCGGACGTGCCGGCCGACGAGAGGTTCACGAGCTGGGTGCGCACGCCGCCGCTGCCCGTAGCAGCGACGAAGTTCGCCGGCACGGCGCCGCCCGGGAACGATGCCGTGAACGTCAGCGAGTCGACGAACGTGACGCCCGTTTGCGTGTTGAGGGGCGTACAGACGGCTGCGAGGTGGCGGGTCAGCAGTTCGGTCGTGCCGCTGCCATCCGAACGGTAGATCACCTTGATCGGCGCGTTCAGCGCGTAGGCCGAGCCGGTTTCCGGGTTGACGACCTGATTCCAGTTCGTCAGCTTGCCCGAGAAGATGCCGCACAGGTCGTCGTCGTTCAGCGCGATGCTGTGCGCTTGACCCGGCGTCGTTTGCGGCGTGATCGAGCTCGTCACGGCCGGGCCGTTGACGACCGGCACCGTGATGGCCGTGACGATGTACGGGATCTGGATCAGCGGGCCGCTGGTCGCGCCGAGGCCGGCCTTGTACGCCGTGAGTTGCGCGGTCGTCAGCGCGGCATCGCTGTTCGCGAAGTCGACCGTGCCCGTGACGCCCGCGCCGAAATACGTCGGCTGGTTGTTCAGGAACGCGTTCTGGCCGGCACCCGAGCCGACCGAGAAGTACGTGAACGTGGCGTTGGACGTGCCGAACAGGCCGATTTCGGTGGCGGTGTTGCTGACCGAGCCGAGGGTCGGTGCGACGAGCGACGAACCGCCGCCTTGAATGACGGGGCCGGCGGCCATCGCGGCCGTGGCGCCGATGCTCGAAACGAGAAGAGCGAGGACTTGACAGATCTTGCGCTTGCTGGATTTCATGAGAAATTTCCTTGGACGAAGATGAACGACGGGGAGCCTGCTGCTGCGGCCCGAATGCGATATCGGCCGCGGAGTAACTGTAGGAGGGAATTCGCAATGCGCGTGTGAATTTTTCGTAAAGAATGGTCCGTAACATTTTTGATGAAAAGCCGATTGCGTTGCTCCGGCTGATAAATCGTCGAATCAACGAAAATTCAGGCCGGGAGGTCGATGGAGCGTGGCGGAGCGTCACTCCGAATCGCGCTAGCGCAGCCCCGAGTCATTTTCGTGGCAGATGTTACGGACCATTTTGTCGATCGGCGCGCGGGCTGAAAAAATGGGATTTAATTAACTAATTTACTGAATAACGCAAATCGCCAATATCGATAAAAAAGAATCAAGCCGCATAATCCCCGCCGCCCAAAAAGGTAGCCCAACATCCGTCACAAATCTGCGCCGGTTCACGCTTTAGTCTTTGCCCGCGAATCCACCGGGCGCGACGTCGCTCGAGGCAGTGTTGCGCGTGACGGGAGGCCGCTGACATGTCGGCATTTCGCTACGAAGCGATCGATCGCGTCGGCAAGACGCTGAGGGGCGTGCTCGAGGCCGACAGCGCGCGCGCAGGCCGCAGCCATCTGCGCACGCAAGGCCTCACGCCGCTCGTCGTCGAGCTGGCCGCGTCGCGGCTGCACGGCGAGCGCAACCAGCGCCTCGCGCTCGGCCGCAAGCTGTCGCAGCGCGAGCAGGCGATCCTCACGCGCCAGCTCGCGAGCCTGCTGGTTGCGGGGCTGCCGCTCGACGAATCGCTGTCGGTGCTGAGCGAGCAGGCCGAGCGCGCATACCTGCGCGAGCTGATGGCGTCGATCCGCGCGGAAGTCGTCGGCGGCCATTCGTTCGCGAATGCGCTGGGCCAGCATCCGCGCGATTTCCCCGACATCTATCGCGCACTCGTCGCGGCCGGCGAGCACACGGGCAAGCTCGGCGTCGTGCTGTCGCGCCTGGCCGACTACATCGAACAGAGCAACGCGCTGAAGCAGAAGATCCTGCTGGCGTTCACGTACCCGGGGATCGTCACGCTGATCGCGTTCGGCATCGTCACGTTCCTGCTGAGCTACGTGGTGCCTCAGGTGGCGAACGTGTTCACCAGCACGAAACAGCAGTTGCCGACGCTGACGGTCGTGATGATGGCGCTGTCCGATTTCGTGCGGCACTGGTGGTGGGCGGCGCTCGCCGCGTTCGCGGGGGTGGTCTTCGCGATCCGCAAGGTGCTGTCGCAGACGGGCCCGCGCCTCGCGTTCGACCGCTGGCTGCTCACCGCGCCGCTCGCCGGCAAGCTCGTGCGCGGCTACAACACGGTGCGCTTCGCGAGCACGCTCGGCATCCTGACGGCCGCCGGCGTACCGATCCTGCGCGCGCTGCAGGCGGCCGGCGAGACGCTGTCGAACCGCGCGATGAGCGCCAACGTCGACGATGCGATCGTGCGCGTGCGCGAAGGCTCGGCACTGTCGCGTGCGCTCGCCCATACGAAGACGTTCCCGCCGGTCCTGGTGCACCTGATCCGCTCGGGCGAGGCGACCGGCGACGTGACGACGATGCTCGATCGCGCGTCCGAAGGCGAATCGCGCGAGCTGGAGCGCCGCACGATGTTCCTGACGAGCCTGCTGGAGCCGCTGCTGATTCTCGCGATGGGCGGCGTGGTGCTCGTGATCGTGCTCGCGGTGATGATGCCGATCATCGAGCTGAACAACATGGTGCAGTGATCCTGACGCGAGCGTGAATGAACACATGATGACGCGAGACCACGAGACCGAACCGGCGCACGACGCAATGCGCCGAACCTGCGGCACACGTCGTGCACAGCGCGGCTTCACGCTGCTGGAAATGCTCGTCGTGCTCGTGATCGTCGGGCTGCTGGTCGCGGTCGTGACGCTGGCGCCGTCGCGCAATCGCCGCACGGATCTGGCCGAGGAAGCGCAGCGGCTCGCGAACCTGCTCGAATCGGCCGGCGACGAAGCGCAGGTGCGGTCGATGCCGATCGCGTGGCAGCCGGTGGGCGGTGGCTACCGGTTCGTGCAGCGCACCGAGAGCGGCGCGTGGGCGCCGATGACGGACGAGCTCTATCGTGCGCGCCGCTGGGGCGCCGCGGTGACGGGCG
The DNA here is from genome assembly GCF_001718835.1 of Burkholderia cepacia. Lineage (NCBI taxonomy): Bacteria > Pseudomonadati > Pseudomonadota > Betaproteobacteria > Burkholderiales > Burkholderiaceae > Burkholderia > Burkholderia cepacia. The sequence continues at coordinate 1,237,040 of NZ_CP013444.1, forward strand.
TGTCGGTCCGCCATACGGGCGGCGGCGAAGCGATCGAGCGCGTCGTGCTCGGCAGCGAAAGCATCGACGTGCCGGTGACGATCACGCTGTCGTCCGGTTCGACGCGGCTTCGCGTCGTCGGCACGGGAATCGGCAGCTTCGTCGTGCAACAGCCTTGAGCAGCCGAACGACCGGCCTATGAACGGCTTGCCGAACGCCTCGCGGTCTGGCCGCTCGCCGTCACAATTCACCTGACTGTCACATGCTCCGCTCACAATCCGTCATTCGCTTGCCGCGGAGTCGCTCACGGGGGTGCGGGGGATTCGCCGGCAACGTGCAACTCCACTTCCGTCCAGGGATTCATGACTCGTTCACGGACGCCGACCGGTGTCCTGGCGCTCGTCGCGTGGTTCACCCTTGCCGCGTTGTTCATGCGTGTCGTGCACGCGCAGGAGACCGGAACCGCCGGACGTCAGCCGGGCGCCACGGCGCACTTCGATCTGCCCGCTCAGCCGCTCGCGAAGACCTTGCAGGACTTCGCGCGGCTGACCGAGCTGATCGTGCTGGCGCCTGCACCGCTGCTGGACGGGCGCACGAGTGCACCGGTCCAGGGCGAATTCGCGCCGCGCGACGCGCTCGAGCGGATGCTGGCCGGAACGGGGTTGCGTGCGGAATTCTCGCGTCCGGACGAAGCGATCATCGTCGCGCAGCCGGCGGCCGACACGGCGCCGGCCACGGTCGAGGCGCCGGCGGATTCCGCGCTGCCGATCGACGGCGTCGGCGCTTCGGACGAACTGCGCACGTTCGCGGGCCTGCTGCAGGCGCATCTGATCGATGCGCTGTGCGCGCAGCCGGCGGCGGTGCCGGGCAGCTATCGACTCGTCGCGCAGGTGCGCATCGACAACAGGGGGGCGGTGGTGGCGGTCAACATGGTGGCATCGAGTGGTCTGGCGTCGCGCGACGCGGCGGTGATGCGCGCGCTGCGCGCACTGAAGCTGGACGACGCGCCGCCTGCGGACTTGCCGCAGCCGGTCACGATCCTGCTGCGGCCGGCCGGCAACGGCGTGCATTTCCGCTGTCCGCGGACAGCCGAACGGAACTAGGCGGTCATGTCCGACAGCAACCGCTCCGGGCTCCGGAATCTGCTGGCGACGCGCTACGCGTACCTGGTCAGGCGGCTTGAACGCGTGACGGGGTCGAAGGACGGCGCCGCCGATGCGCTGCACGAAACCTGGCTGCGCCTCGAGAACGCGAACGTCTCCACGCAGGTGACGAATGCGGACGCCTATATACTCGGGATGGCGAACAATGTCGCGATCGACCAGCATCGCCGCGAACGGCGCCATCTGCACGACGACGATGTCGAGACGCTGCTCGAGATGCCCGACGAGCTGGCCGATCCCGAGCGGATCGTGGCGGCGCGCCGCAAGGTCGAGACCCTGAAGGACGTGCTGCGCGGCCTGCCGCCGCGGCGTCGCGCGATCCTGCTGGCCGCCCGCGTGGACGGCCTGCTGAACCGCGAGATCGCCGAGCATTTCGGCATTTCGCTGCGGCTCGTGGAAAGCGAGCTGAGCGCGGCGATGAAGTACTGCCTGCAGCGCATGCAGGAAGACGGTGATCCGTACACGGGCACGCGAGGCGGCCCGCGTAAATTTTGAGCATCAGGACGATGACGAAAGCCCAGGCCCAACCTGCCCACGACGAACTCGACGAAGCGAGTGCGTGGCTGCTGCGTCTGCGCTCGGGGGACGCGAGCCAGGCCGAAGCCGATGCGTTCGAGCGCTGGTGCGCCGATCGTCCGCAGGCCGCCGATCTGCTGCGCGACACCTGGAGCTCGCTGCGCACGGCGGCGACCGAGCTTGCGCACGAGGAGCGCACGGCCGCCGCGTGGGCAAATGTTGCAAAGCGCGAGCGCACGATGCGCACCGGGCGGCGCGCGTTCATCGGTTTCGCGGTCGCGGCCGGCGCGTCGTGGCTCGCGGTACGCCCGCCGATGCAGCTGTGGCCGTCGCTTGGCGACATCGCCGCCGATTACCACACGGGCACCGGCGAGCAGCGCCAGGTCGCGCTGGCGGCGGGCATGACGGTCGAGCTGAATACGCAGACGCGTCTCGACGTGCTGCGCGCGAGCGATGCCGCGCACGGCGTCGAGGTCGTCGCCGGCGAAGCCGAGATCGACGCGACCCCGGCGTCCGGCCGTGCGGCGGCGATGCAGCCGGTCGTCGTGGTGGCGGGCGGCGGCCGCATGCAGGCGAGCGTCGCGCGTTTCAACGTGCGGCGCACGGGCACGCAGGTTTGCGTGACCTGCCTGTCCGGCACGGTCGCGCTCGAGCATCCGCGCGGCGCGCGCACGCTGAACGCCGACGATCAGGTCGTCTATGACGATCGCGGCGTGCAGCCCGTGTCGCGCATCGATCCGGGCGCCGTCAGCGCATGGCGGCGCGGGATGCTGGTGTTCAACGGCGTGCCGCTGTCGGACGTCGTCGACGAGATCAACCGCTACCGGCGCGGCAAGGTCATCCTGCGCAGCGCATCGCTCGGCGAGAACCGGATGCAGGCGCAGTTCCCGATCACGCGGCTCGACGACGTGATCGACATGGTCGGCCGCCTGTACGGTGCGCGCATCACGCGCCTGCCGGGCAATATCGTGCTGCTGAGCTGAGCTGAGCTGAGCGCCGACGCGCCGCATCTCCATCATCGCGTCCCGTGTCCTGCGGGTTGCGCGTCTTCGATACGACATCGTCAATGAGGGCCGGCAAACGCCGGGCCGTCCTTCGTGGCGGCCGGTGTGACGTCGTCGGACCCGAGGCGTGGGTGGCAAGCGCCCCGCGCAGCGCATCGCTGCGTTGCACGGGAAGAACGCGTTCATTTGGCTTCGGGCGGTGGCGTAACCATGAGCATTTCGCAACGGGATGAATATTCCGGCGACGCGCAGGCGCTCGCCGACGAGATTCGCGAGGGTGCCGTCCGCTGGCTGCTGTGGCTGCGCGCCGGCGACGCGACCGCGCGCGAGCTCGACGCTTTCCGGCGCTGGCGAATGCGCAGCGCCGAGCATGCGCGCACCGCCCACGAGCTGATCTGGCTATGGGCGGTGCTCGGCATGCTCGGGCAAGCGGAGCCGGACGGCTCGACGCAGGTGCATTGACGCGACCGCCCTACAGGTCCGACGGCAGCAGCGTGACGCGCTCGCCGTCGAGCGGCAGCGGACACAGCGCGACCGCACGCAGGATCCGCTGCCGGTTCAGCTCGAATGCGAGCAGCAACTGCCGATGGCTCGTGTCCGCCGCGCCGAGGTGCTCGCGCAGCGTGTCGGGCGTTAGCGCGTAGGCGGCGTAGCCCCATCCGAATCCGAAGGCCGAAAACCAGATTTCCGAATCAGTCGACGCCATCGGTGCAGTGAGGTAAATGCTGGGCAAGGGCATGTCGGAGGTCCGTTGAAGTGTCGCGAATGTGACGGCAGCGTGACGCGACAACACTACCGCAACGTTGTCGGTTTGGCGATGGATTCGATGCGCGACGATGCCCGCGTCGCAAGAAAGTCTGCGGGTTATGCGAGCCCGCTTCGACCTAGTAAACGAGAGCGAGGGGCCGTGAAGCGGGACCGGGGGCCGGGCGAGACCGGCCCCCGGATCGCCGCGACCGAGAGAGTGCAACGACAAGGCAAGAGCAGTCAGGGGCCGAGCCGCGCGCCGGCGGCATCAGCGCGCGGCCGGATCGTCCTGCGCACCGGCGCGTGCGCGTGCCCACGCGGCATCGAGCGGATCGTCCGCGTCGCGCAGCGGCTCGCGCAGAAACGGAAAGCGTTCGACGAACGGTGCGGATTCTTGCAGGGCCACGATATGGTTGACCATCCAATGCAGCAGTTCGCCGCCGTGCCGGACCTGTTCCGGGCGCCACTCCGGCATCGTCGAGAACAGCGCGGAGAAGCCGCTCCAGCGCGACGGCCGGTCGTTGTCGCCGGGCCGGAAATAGGTGTTCATCGCGACGTCGTCCGCGTCGGTCAGCGTGCCGACGAACAACCCGTGCGGCGTCGGCACGCCGATCTGCCGCCAGCCTTCCGCGAGCGCGAGCGAGCGCATCACGCGCGCCGCGACGAATGCGATGCGCGTCTCATGTTCGATTTCCGCCAGCGACATCACGCCGTTGCGCTGCATGCAGCGCGCGACCGCGTGCGGCCGGATCACGTTCGACGCGAAGCTGCGCAGCACGAGGTCGGGCACCGTCAGTTGCAGCTGGAATTCGCGCAGGCCGTGCTCGGCGCTCATCGTCGCGAAGTTGACGAACAACCCTTCGGCATGACCGAGCGCGCCGACGTACGGCTCGAGCCCGAGGCGCGCGAGTTTCGGCGCGATCTGGCGTTCGAGCAGCCGCAGCAGGTTGCGGCGGTTGCGCGCGCCCGTGTAATCGTCGAGGCCGCGCGTGACCACGTCGCTGATTTCCCAGCGGCGCTCGTCGGCGACGAGCCGCGGGGAGCCGCTCAGGTCGAACCGGGCGCGGCCATGGGCCACGCGGGGATCTACGTACATGCCGGTGCCTCGTGCATCGATTGCGGGTGGACCGCCGCGACGCGACGTCGTCGCGCGCATCCGGTCGCTCACGATGCTGCGGCGTCGCAAGCGGCGCGTCAAGTGCGGCCGGCCCGAGCGCGTCGCGCATGCGTCCAATCCAACCGAGACGAGGTGATCAGGTGATGCGCACGATTGTGGAACGCTTCGTCGAACAGAGCTCGATGACGATCATGACGCGGCTCGTGCTGCAGTGCGCGCTGCACGACGACTGGATCGACGGCACGGACGCCGGCACGGACGACGAGCCGGACGGCGACGCGATCCGCGAGACGCTGTTCGCGCTGGCGGTCGACGCGATCGTGGCGATCGCGGCGCGGCAGCCGGGTTCGCCCCGTGCGCCGCACGCGTTCGACGGCGGCCTGGCAGCCGGATTCGGTCCGGCCGTCGCGGCGCTGCACGACTGCATGAGCCGGCTGCGCGCCGGCTGGGGGCGTGCGCTGGTCAGGGACAGCGTCGATCTGCTGTTGCCCGCGACGGCGCCGCGCCCGCGCGAAGGGTCCCGCTCCACCGGCGGGATGCGGCTGCGTGTGCTGGACGGCGGCATGCCGTGCGGGCACGACGCCGCCGGCTGCGGCTGCGGGTGCGGCAATCCCGGCCGCGAGGCCGCCGCGCATGCGCGGGTGCTGCCGGTCTACGATCCGGAGCTCGCAATGATCGTCGACCTGCTGCCGCACGAGCGCGGCCGGATGCACGAACGCGCATTCGTCGGCGCGCTGCTGGAAACGGTTCGGCCGGGCGAGCTGTGGATCGTCGACGGCCGTTTCGATATCGACGCGATCGTGTCGGGCTGGCCGCGCCGCGGCGGCGCGTTCATCGTGCGCGAGCACGGCCGCGCGGCCGCGTGCCGCGCGCTCGGCGACTGGCGGGATGCCGGGACGCACGACGGCGGCGCGGTGCGCGAGCAGGCGGTCGGCCTGGCGGGCGAGCGTGACGCGTCGGCCGCGCTGCGGCGCATCGAATGGCGCAGCGCGCCGGACGCCGTGGCGACGCTGCTGACGGACCTGCCGGCCGCGCAGTTCGATGCGCGGCACGTCGTGCGGCTCGCGTGCCGGCCGTGGCGCGACGCGCTGCCGCTCGGGCCGGTGTTCGACGGCGCGCTGTTCGGCGGCGTGCCCGCGCGCGCGTCGCTGCTCGCGAGCGGCATCGCGGCGCTCGCGTACAACGCGTTCGCCGCGATGACGAATGTCGTTCGCGCTGCGCTCGAACTCGACGCGCGCGACGCCGAACGCGTGCCGTCGCATATCGCCGAAGGCGTCGCCGCCACCTATGCCGGGATGATGATCGCGCTGCCGCCCGACTGGTGGCGACGCTACGACCGGTTGCCTGCGGCGACGCTCGGCCAGATCGTGCGGATGCTCGCCGTGCAGGTCGATCCGCGCAGCGCGCGGCGCAGGCGCCGCGACAACCGGCTATCGGCGAAGTCGCAGGCGCTGCTGCGCGCGGCGACGCTTGAACGCCTGCTGCATGACGACGGCGGCGATCCGGCCGCGAACGTGTTCAGCCTGCGCACGATCGCGATGGCGACGCGCGACTTCAGCAGCAATCCGTCGAAGGCGCTGCGGCACGCGGGTGAGGCGCTCGTGATGGTCACCAAATACAACCGGCCGATCGCGTTGCTCGTGTCGATCGACGACTGGAACCGGCTGCTCGGCGAAGTGCGCGAGACGAGCCTCACGCGGCTGTCGTTGGACTACGCGGGCGCGATGCAGAACCTGCGCCCGGTCGCGCTCGGCGACGCGTCGCCGAATCAGGACGCGCGTGCGGCCGTCGTGCCCGCCGTGGCCGCGCTCAGCTCGTGAGGCGCCGCACCCAGATCACCGACGTCCACGTGAAATTGCCGCTGCCGTAGCGCGCGATCAGCGTGTCGACGCGTGCATTGATGCGCGTCGAATGCACGCGGCAATGCACGATGAAGTAGAGGCTGTCGACGCCGACGCTCGAGCCGTCCGGCAGCGTCGCGTTGCCCTGGACCGGCGCGAGATACTCGGCGACGTCGCCGGTGCTGACGAAGTACGCGGTGCCGCGCCGGTCGACGAGCCGCCGGGCCTGGCTGGGCGACAGCGTCGGGATCGCGGCGACGAGCACGGGCTCGGCGGCGGTATTGGCATTGACGGTGGTCAGGTCCGGCAGGATCGTCACGAGCGGCGCGAGCGCGGCGATCGCGCGGGCATCGTAGCCGGGAATGCGCGCGAGATCGTCGACGGACACGAGTTGCAGCGGCCAGCCGTCGGGGCCGTTCGTGTCGCGCAGCGAGCGCAGCATGTAGTCGGCCGTCTGCTGCGCGAGCGCGGGGTCGAGCGACAACTGGCTCAACAGCCGCCGGTACGCGAGCACGCCTTCGCCGTTGGCCTGCCACGGCTTGCCGGGCGCGATGCGCGTCACGAGGTTCGTCAGGTTGAAGCGCGCCTGCGCATCCTCGACATGGCCGGAGATCCACGCTCGCGACAGCTCCGCGTTGACCGCCGCGGCGTCGGGCGGCAGCAGGTCCGCAAGCCGCACGTCGGCGGCCGGCAGCGACCACGGCTGGCCGACGAACGTGACGTTCGACGTCGCGCTCTGCGCGCGCAGGGTCGCACGCGCCCATTCGACCGCCGCGCGCTCGACCCACATCGTCTGCGTCGCGAGCCGCTGGTTCTCGACGTCGCGCGTCGCCACCTGCTGGCGCCCCAGCACGCTCGCCGCGAGCGTCGCCGCCAGTGCGACGACGAGCAGCACCGTGACGATCGCGATGCCGCGTTCGCGCCGCGCGGCTGCCGTCCGCCCCCGTTCGTATCGATGCATTCGCGTGTCCCCGACAATGCCCACGGTGCCCGCCGTGCCGGTGCGGCCGGCCGTCAATCCTCGAATGCCAGCCACGCATGGGCGATGCTCGCATGCGCGGATGACGTGACGCCGAACATCGCGGTGAGCCCGGCCACCCAGAGCGCGAGCGGCGCGCGCCGCGTGCCGTCGGCCGACGCCGCGAGCGGGCCGACGAGGCCGGCAATCGCGTGCGATTGCCACAGCAGCAGCACGAACAGCGTGCAGCCGACGGCCATCGCGACGCCGAACGCGTGGAGCGCGACCGCCGTCCGGCGCAGGAACGGCGTGCGGTGATGGCGCTGGTTCGCCGCGACGATCGCGGCCCCGTTGGCGACCGGCACGATCGCCATCACGAGCATCCAGAACAGCGGCTGGTCGCTGGACGCGTCGATCAGCAGCAGCGTGCCGATCGTCCAGACCGGCGGCGCGAGCAACGTGAGCAGGACCCACGACAGCAGGTGCCAGACCAGCCAGGGCGCGCGCCAGCGCAGCGGGCGGTGCGCGACGCGGGCGGCGAACGGGCGTGCGAGCATCGTAGCGAGCCACATGGGCGTTCCCCATCGTTGACGTTTTTCTCAATAGCTAGGACGTAACGGCCGGCCGCAAGCCGCAGGATTTCGTCGCATCGGGGACCCGGATAAGTGGGACGCACGCGCAAGCTCGTGCGAATCTTCAGCGGGATGTCACAAAAACTTCCCGGTTGAAACCCGAGGATTGTCGTGCCGCGCGAGAACGCGGCGGCCGACGCATCGCAGCGCCGGGCAGAACGACAAGCACACGAAACGGGGGCCACGTACATTCCTGCGCAACGCGCCGCGCGAAGCCGGCGCGGAACCCGTTGCACGCGCATCGTCGGTCGCTCGCCGGCGCGGCCGCAACGACGGGCCGGCGGCCGCGTGCAAAAAAACTGCGGCAATGCGCATCTCGTTCCGTCTAGGTAGGTGAGGGCGGCGACCGGATGCATCCGGTCGCGGCTCACGCGCATTCATTTCATCGGGCGGCGCACAGCCGACAGGATCATGAACGTGGAACAGTTCGACGAAAGCCGATCGACCGGCGACGCGGCGTCGCCTGACGCGGATGCCGCGTCGCCGGTCATCAACCTGCGCGATACGGGGCGTTTCCTGCAGGTGCTCGCCGCGCTCAAGTGCTCGCTCGCGGTGAGCCACCGCCCGTCCGGCGTCGCGCTGATCGGCGTCGACGACGGCGTCCCGACGCTGTCCGCGTGTCAACTGCCGCGCTCGATGGGAATGGCGGTGGCCGGCAACCGGCTCGCGGTCGCGACGAAGCACGAGCTGATGGTGTTCGCGAACGTGTCGACGCTCGCGCCGCACTATCCGGCCCGTCCCGCGCATTACGACGCGGTGTTCGTGCCGCGCATCGCGTATTACACGGGCGATCTCGACCTGCACGACATGGCGTTCGACAAGCAGGTCGTGCTGGCGGTCAACACGCGCTATTCGTCCATCTGCGTGATCGACGGTTACTTCAATTTCACGTCGATCTGGCAGCCGCCGTTCGTGACCGCGCTGGCGCCCGACGACCGCTGCCACCTGAACGGGATGGCATTCAGCGACGGCAAGGTCCGCTATGCGACCGCGCTCGCGCAAACCGACACGCCGTTCGGCTGGCGCGGCGGGATGGCCGACGGCGGCATCGTGATGGAAGTGCCGTCGGGGCGCGTCGTCGCGACCGGCCTGTCGATGCCGCATTCGCCGCGTGTGATCGGCGGCCGCCTGCACGTGCTCGAGGGCGGCCGCGGCCGGGTGCTGCAGATCGACCCGCAAACGGGCGCGAAGCGCGTGCTCGCGACGCTGCCCGGCTTCACGCACGGTCTCGCCGAATACGGCGGCGTGCTGTTCGTCGGGCTGTCGAAGCTGCGCGAGAAGCGCGGGCCGCAGGGCCTGCCGATCGAACGCGACGCGGACGCGCTCGTCGCGGGCGTCGCGGCGCTCGACGCGGGCAGCGGCGACGTGCTGGGAATCCTGCAGTTCTTCAACGGCGTCGACGAGATCTTCGACGTGCAGGTGATGCCGAACATGCTGCGCGGCGAGATCCTGAGCCCGCACCAGTGGAGCGAGACGCCGTCGATCGTGACGATGCAGGGCGGCTTCTGGCAGACGCGTCCGCGCGAGCAGGACGAGCCCGCGAATCATGACGATTGAGCCGCCGATGAACGCCGATCACTGCGGGTTTTCCGCGCCTGTTTCGTCATTACCGGTAGACGCGTGCGATCGCGGCGATGCGCGTGGCGTGGACGGCGCGGGCGGCGTGCTGTGGCTCACTGGGCTGTCGGGCGCGGGCAAGAGCACGCTGGCGGATGCGCTGGCCGACCTGCTGCGGCGCCGGGGACTGCAGGCCACAGTACTGGATGGCGACCGATTGCGCGCGGGGCTGAATCGCGATCTCGGATTCTCCGAGCGCGACCGCTTCGAGAACGTGCGGCGGATCGCGGAAGTAGCGTCGCTGTTCGCCGATGCGGGCTTCATCGCGATCGTCGCGGCGATCTCGCCGCGCGCGGCGATGCGCGACGACGCGCGGCGCATCGTCGGCGCGGGCTTTCGCGAAGTGCATGCCGCCGCATCGCTCGAAGTGTGCGAGGCGCGCGATCCGAAAGGGCTGTACCGGAAGGCGCGCCGCGGCGAGCTGCGCGAATTCACCGGTGTGTCGTCGCCGTACGAGGCGCCGCGTGCCGCGGACCTCGTGCTGGAGACCGGCAGCCGGCCGCTTGCGGACTGCCTGAACGCATTGCTGGGCTTTGCGTTGCAGCGGTTCGGCCGAGTCGGCGACACGCAGCCGGTCGTGCGCGAGACCGAGACCGGCTGACGATGGCGGAAACGGACAGGGCTGGGACCTGAGCGCTTTACTAAGGATGGCTGATAAAGCGTCATCGAATTGAAACAACGCTTTGATAGCGGGACGTGCCGGATGTCCGCGTCAGCGCGAGGATGATCCGCAACAGAAAGGGGAATGGCGCATGCCGCCAACAGCAGACCGTAAATCACGCGAGCCGCGGCGGCTCCGACGCCGGTGCCTGGCCGGCGCGGCGCTGGTCGGAGGGCTGAGCTTCGCGCCCGGCGTCCACGCGCAGGAGGCGGGCGTGCCGCGGACGTTCGACGTGAATGCCTTCGTGGTGCGCGGCAACACGACGTTGCCGACGCTCGAGATCGAGAAGGCCGTGTATCCGTTCGAAGGGCCGGGCCGCACGCTCGCCGACGTGAACGCGGCGCGCGATGCGTTGCAGAAGGCGTACCAGGATCGCGGTTACCAGTCGGTCGTCGTCGAGCTGCCGCAGCAGCAGGTGAAGAACGGCGTGATCCTGCTGCAGGTGACCGAGGCGAAGGTCGGGCGCCTGCGCGTGGACGGCGCGAAATACAACTCGCCGCAGAACATCCGCGACGCGGTGCCCGCGCTCGCCGAAGGCCAGGTGCCCGATTTCAACCAGGCCCAGCAGCAGCTCACCGACCTGAACCGCTCGGCGGACCGCCAGGTGATTCCGGTCCTCAAGCCGGGCGCGTTGCCGCAGACGGTCGACGTCGACCTGAAGGTCGACGATCACAGCCCGCTGCACGGCTCGCTCGAGCTGAACAACGACAGCAGCCCGGGCACGTCGACGCTGCGCACGACCGCGAGCCTCAGCTATTCGAATCTGTGGCAGCTCGGCCACGTGATTTCCGGCACCTACGTGATCGCGCCGCAGCATCCGAACGATGCGCGTGTCTATGCGTTCTCGTATCTCGCGCCGATCAAGGATTCGCGCTGGAGCTTCCTCGCGACGGTCGTGCATTCGGACAGCAACGTCGCGTCGGTCGGCAACACCAACGTGCTCGGCAAGGGCACCACGTACGGCTTCACCGCGATCTATTCGCTGCCGGCGACGGAGACCTATGCGCATTCGGTCAGCATCGAGATCGATCGCAAGCATTACGACGAAGACGTGTCGCTGCCGGGGCAGGGTGGCTCGACGGCGCCGCTCACGTACGTGCCGGTGACGCTGTCGTACAACGGCCAGTTGAGCCTGAAGAACTCGCAGACATCGTTCTCGGCATCGGTGACGACGAACGTCCGCGGCCTCGGCAGCGACTGGGGCGCATGGGACAACAAGCGCTACAACGCGACGCCCGATTTCGTGTACGGCAAGTTCGACGTGAACCACACGCAGCGCTTCGCGAACGACATGCAGGCCAACGCGCACGTGAACGCCCAGATCTCGAACTCGCCGCTCGTGTCGAGCGAGCAGTTCGCCGCGGGCGGGATGAACAGCGTGCGCGGCTACATGCAGGCCGAGGACACGGCCGACAGCGGCGTGATCGCGTCGCTCGAGCTGCGCAGCCCGTCGCTCGCGAAATGGCTCGGCGGCGCGGTCGGCAGCCGCGTGAACGAGTGGCGTTTCCACGCGTTCTTCGACGCGGCACACCTGTGGCTGCTGAGCCCGCTGCCGGAGCAGACGGCGCGCTTCAACCTGATGAGTGTCGGCGTCGGCACACGGGTGCAGATCATGAAGTATGCGAGCGCGGATTTCGAGGCCGGCTGGCCGTTGAAGGCGGGCGTCTATACGCGGCAGTACAGCCCGCGGTTCGATTTCTACGTAAGGCTGGGGTTCTGACGGATTTTTTTGATCGTGCCGCGCATCCGCATATCTGCGTATGGGGGGCGGCGCATTCGGGGAGTGGATCGTGAAGCGAGTCTTGTTTTTCCTGTTGGCGGTGATGCTCGGCGTGCTGCCCGGCATCGCGAACGCATGGTGGCAGAACGACTGGTCGTACCGGAAGGCGATCACGATCGACGCGAGCGCGAAAGGCGCGAACCTCGCGGAGTCGGCCGGCCGCGTGCCGCTGCTGATCCGCCTGCACTCGGGCAATTTCCAGTTCGACGGGCTGGCCGACAACGGCGCCGACATCCGCTTCGTCGCCGGCGACGACAAGACGCCGCTGAACTACCACGTCGAACAATACGATCCGGTGCTCGGCGTCGCGCTGATCTGGGTCGACGTGCCGAAGATGCCGGCCGGCGCCGCGGAGTCGATCTGGATGTACTACGGCAACAAGAAGGCGCCCGACGGCAGCAAGCCGGCCGAGACGTTCGATGCCGACTACACGCTCGTCTACCACTTCAACGGTGCGGCGGGCGCGCCGCCGAAGGACGCGACCGCGTATGCGAACAACGCGCAGAACGCGTCGTTCCGGACGGTCGAGGACGGCATCGTCGGCAAGGGCGCGCGGTTCGACGGTACGGGGTCGCTGACGTTGCCGGCAAGCGCATCGCTGAATGTAGCCGCCGGCGGCAGCTTCACGTTCAGCGCGTGGGTCAAGCCCTCGGCGCTGGCGCCGAACACGCTGCTCTACAGCCGTCGCGACGGCGCGAATGCGCTGCTGATCGGCCTCGACAACGGCGTGCCGTTCGCGGAAGTCCAGGGCGCGGCCGGCAATCCGGCGCCGGTGCGCACGCCGGCTGCGTCGCCGGTCGCCGCGAACCAGTGGACCTATCTCGCGGTCACGGCCGACGGCAAGAACCTCACCGTCTACGTGAACGGCAAGCCGGCCGCGCAGGTCGCCGCGGCGCTGCCGGCCCTGACGGGCGCGGCCGCGGTCGGCGCGGACGTCGCGGGCGCGCCGGCCGGCTTCACGGGCTACGCCGGCGCGCTCGACGAACTGCGCCTGTCGAAGATCGCGCGCTCGCCGGCCGCGATCGCGGTCGACGCGCTCGCGCAGGGTTCGGAATCGAAGCTCGTCGCGTACGGCGCCGACGAGAAGCAGTCGGGCTTCGGCTTCGGCTACTTCGGCGTGATCGTGCAGTCGGTGACCGTCGACGCGTGGGTCGTCATCACGATCCTGCTCGGCATGGCGCTCGTTTCGTGGATCGTGATGTGGACCAAGGCGCGCTACGTCGGCACCGTCGACAAGGCGAACCAGTATTTCGTGCAGCGTTTCCGCGAAGTGGCGGGCCGCCACCTGGTCGGTCTTGCGCATGTCGACGAAGCGCAGCGCCGACGGCCGCCGGCTGTACCAGTCGTCGCTGTACCGGCTGTACAAGGCCGGCGTGCATGAAATCCACAGCCGCGTGGACGGCAACGGCCGTACGGTGATCACGTCCGAATCGATCGAGGCGATCCGCGCGTCGATGGACGCGACGCTCGTGCGCGAGAACCAGCGGCTGTCGAAGTCGATGGTGCTGCTGACGATCGCGATCTCGGGCGGCCCGTTCCTCGGGCTGCTGGGCACGGTGGTCGGCGTGATGATCACGTTCGCGGCGATCGCGGCGGCCGGCGACGTCAACGTGAACGCGATCGCGCCGGGTATCGCGGCCGCGCTGCTCGCGACGGTCACGGGCCTGTTCGTCGCGATCCCCGCGCTGTTCGGCTACAACTACCTGCTGATCCGCAACAAGAACGTGACCGCGAACATGCAGGTGTTCGTCGACGAATTCGTCACGCGCCTCGCCGAAGCCCATCGCGCGCCCGATCACGCGGTGCTGGCCGACTGACCGCATCGCACGCAGGAGACCACCATGCAGGTTCAGGACGACGACAAGCCGTACGACGACATCAACATCACGCCGATGCTCGACCTCGCATACGTGCTGCTGATCATCTTCATCATCATGACGACCGCGTCGGTGCAGGGCATCAAGGTCGACCTGCCGAAGGCGAGCTCGTCCGCGAGCCTCGCGAAGCCGAAGACGAAGGCGATCACGGTCGCCGATTCGGGGCAGGTGTTCCTCGACGCGTACCCGGTGACGATGGACGAACTCGAGAGCCGGCTGCGCACCGAGAAGGCGACCAACCCGGAATTCCCGATCGTGCTGAAGGGCGACGCGGCCGTGCAGTACCAGAAGGTCATGGACGTGCTCGACCTGCTGCGCCGCCTCGACCTGTCGCAGGTCGGGCTCGTGACCGGCAAGGCGAAGCAGGGCGGCTGACGCGATGGAAATGACCTACAACGGCGGCCCGCCGGACAAGGGCCCCGGCCGCTACGTGAAGCCCGTCGCGATCGCACTGGTGCTTGCCGGCGTGGCCGCGCTGATCTGGCGTTTCGCGGGCGATACGGCAGGCGTGAAGCGCGTGAGCGCGCCGCAGGTGACGACGGTGATCCCGCTGCCGCCGCCACCTCCGCCGCCGAAGCAGAAGCCGCCGCCCGAGAAGGTGAAGGAGGAGGTCAAGACGCCGGTCGAGCGGCCGACGATCGCGCCGAAGCCGTCCGAGGCGCCGAAGCCGTCGGACAACCAGCCGAAGCAGATGACGATGAATGCCGACGCGCAGGCGGGCAGCGACAACTTCGGCATCGGCGCGGGCGACGGCTCGGGCATGCTGGGCAGCGGCGGGGGCGGCAAGTTCGGCAACGCGAGCTACGCGCAATACATGGTGTACGTGCTGCAGCGCGCGATCGAGCAGGACAAGGGCGTGCAGGAGGCCGGCGGCGCGCGTTTCGCGGGCAGCCTGAACCTGTGGATGGACACGTCGGGGCGGATCACGAAGGTCACGATCGCGCAGTCCACCGGCGACGCGAAGATCGACGCGGCCGTCGTCGCGGCGGTCGAGGCGCTCGGCAGGGTCGACGAGGTGCCGCCGCCCGCGACCGCGTATCCGGTGCTCGTCAAGCTTCAGGGGCGCAAGCCGGCATGACGATGCGCGCGCGAAAACGACGAAGGAATCATGGGGTGGCGCCGTCGCACGGATGCCGCCGGAAAAGAAACGGATATTGTTCGGAGTCCTTTGATGAAGCGGAAGATGAACGGACGGGGTGGGGTACCCCGCAGCGGCGCGCTGCCCGCGCGCCTGTCGCGCGTCGGCGCGGCGGTGCTCACGCTCGGGCTGACGTGCGCGTCCGCCGCGCACGGGCAATCGCTCGAGGCGCAGGCGGCCTCGGGGAAAGCCGCGCCGACCGAGAGCGTGGTGATCAACCTGATCAACCTGCTCGTGAAGCGCGGCGTGCTCACGCAGCAGAACGCGAACGAGCTGATCAGCGAAGCACGCACGGAAGCCGTGCAGGCGAAGGCGGCCCGCGCGCCGGGTGCGCCGGTCGTGGCGGGTGCGGGCATCGTCAACCCGCCGACGCAGCCGGGCGATGTCGCGGTGCCGTACGTACCGCAGCTCGTGCGCGACCAGATCCGCGACCAGGTGAAGCAGGAAGTGATCGCGCAGGCGAAGGCCGAGAACTGGGCGCAGCCGAACACGTTCCCCGACTGGGTGTCGCGCATCAAGCTCGACGGCGACCTGCGCGTGCGCGACGAGTATCACTTCTACGGCAGCCGCAACGCGAACAACGTGACGAACTTCGCGGCGATCAACCAGGGCAACGGGTTCGACATCAACCCGAACACCAACACGACGCAGCTGCCGACGCAGAACACCACGCAGAACCGCAACAACCTGCTGCGTTACCGCGCACGGCTCGGCGTGACGGCGACGTTGTCCGACGAGATGATCGCCGGCATCCAGCTCGCGAGCGGCAACGACAACGGGCCCGTGTCGACCACCGCGACCGCGGGCGGCGGCTTCGCGAAGAAGAACATCTGGCTGAACAAGGCGTTCTTCGCGTACAGGCCGACGTCGTGGCTGAACCTGACGGCCGGCCGTTTCGACAATCCGTTCTTCAAGTCGGACCTGGTGTTCTCGGACGACCTGATGATGGACGGGCTCGCCGCGAACCTGCGCCATGCGCTGCCGTGGAATCCGGACGTCACGCTGTTCGGCACGCTCGGCGTGTTCCCGATCCAGTACACGAGCGAGAACTTCCCGTCGAACAGCACCGACAAGGCCGGCAGCGACACGAAGTGGATGTTCGGCGCGCAATTTGGCGCCGACTGGAAGATCGATGCGAAGAACCGGCTGCGTGGCGCGGTCGCGTACTACGACTTCCAGAACATGCGCGGCACGCTGTCGTCGCCGTGCGCGCTGTATCTCGGCGCGACGAGCTGCAGCACCGACAACGAGGCGCCGGCATTCATGCAGGGCGGCAACACGCTGATCGCGCTGCGCAACATCGTGCAGAACCCGAACCTCGCGCCGGGCATGACGCCGCAGCCGCAGCTCTTCGGGCTCGCGTACAACTACCGGCTGCTCGACCTGAAGGCGCAGTGGGATACGGTCGTCGCCGACCGCTTCAAGCTGCGTCTGGACGGCGAATACGTGCGCAACCTCGCGTACAACGACAACAAGGCGTTCGCGGCGGCGTCACTGCCGGTCAACAACTACGAATCGACGTCGGTCAACGCGACGCGTGCCGACTACCGCAGCGGCCCGAACGGTTTCCTCGCGAAGGCGACGTTCGGCGAGCCGGAGCCGCGCGAGAAGGGCCAGTGGAACTTCTCGATCGCATACAAGTACCTGCAGCCGGACGCCGTGCTCGACGCGTTCAACGATCCCGACTTCCACCTGGGCGGCACCAACGCGCGCGGCTACGTGCTCGGCGCCGCCTACGCGGTTGCGCGGGATACGTGGGTGTCGGCCCGTTACCTGAGCTCGAAGGAAGTGTACGGGCCGCCGGTATCGATCGACGTGCTGCAGATCGAGCTGAATGCTCGCTTCTGACCGGAGCCGCGGATGAAGACCACGCAACACGCGATCGTCGCGGCCGGCCTCGCCGGTGCGCTGCTGCTGGCCGCCGGCGGCGCCGGCGCGCAGAGCATCGAGGACAAGCTGCGCAGCCAGTTGCGCTCGACCGTACAGGAGCTGCGCCAGCTGCAGGACAGCCAGGCGCAGTTGCAGAGCGACAAGGCGGCGGCCGAGAAGCAGCGCGACGACGCGCTCGCACAGTTGAAGGCGGCGCAGGCGCAACTCGCGGCGGCCAAGGGGCAGTCGGGCGGCGAAGCGGCCGCGAGGCGCGCGCTGGCGCAGGAGCGGGCGGGCCGCGAGCAGGACGCGAAGTCGCTGGCGAAATACAAATCGTCCTACGAGGACCTGCTGGCCGTGTCGCGTGCCCGCGATGCGCAGCACACGCAACTGCAGAAGGACGTTGCCGCGCGTGACACGCAGCTGAAAACCTGCCAGGCACACAATGCCGAGCTGTATCGCGTGGGGCACGAGATTCTCGACGCGTACGAGCATGTCGGCATCGGCACGCTGTTCTCGTCGCGTCAGCCGTTCGCGCAGTCGGCGCGCGTGAAGTACGACGATCTCGCGCAACGCTACGGCGATGCGCTGTATGCGGGCAAGTACGATCCGGCCGCACGCGCGGCGAACCCGGCAAGCGCGACCGCTGCGGCGTCCGCGCCCGCCGGCGCTCAGTGACGGAGCGGGGCTTCCATCGCGCGGGCGACCCGATCGATTCGTTGAAACAAGGAAGAGAGAGCCATGCTGGACAGCAAGATGGGAACGTCGGGCGACCGCCCGGCACAGGATGCGCTGATCGATGCGATCGGCGTCGACGAACTCGCGGACGTGTTCCGCAATGCGGGCTACCGCGTGACGGCGGCCGAGCAGAACGGCGCGGTGCAGCTGATGAGCGCGAGCCAGGGCATCGGCTTCGCGGTGCGCTTCGGCAACGCCGCGCCGCCGCAGGGCGAGGCCGCGGGCGCGCCGATTGCGCGCTACCTCGACTACACGCTCGGCTGCGTGCTGCAGGTGCAGGGCGACCTGCCCGCGCAGCTGGTGGCCGACTGGAACCGGACCAAGCGCTTCGCGCGTCTCGCGAGCCACGGGCAGTTTCTCGCGCTGGAAATGGACGTGATCGTCGCGGGCGGCGTGTCCGAGCGCTACCTGCGCTCGACGATCGAGCTGTGGGACCGGCTGATCCAGGAATTCCTGCTGCACCTGCGCAACCGTCCCGCGATGGCCGAGCAGGAAGCCGCCGCCCGCGCGGGTAGCGACCCGCAGACCGACGACGCAGGGCAGGGGCGCGCGGAAGCCGCCGCGCAATGACCGGCGCCGGCCGGATCGGCGCGGCGCTGCGTGCGCTGCTGACACGCGGCCGGCCGGCGCGGCGCGGCCCGGTGGCGGTCGGCGACGCGCCGGCCGCGTGGGCCGACTATGCGCAGCGCGTCGCGCAGCGGCTGGCAGCGGCGCTCGACGGCACGGACGCGGCGGCATCCCGCTTGCGCGCGCAGCTCGAACGTGATGCGGCGCGCAGCGAGGACGACGAGCACGGCGACGCGCCCCCGGCGCTGCGGCTGAAGGCGTGGCTCGACCGGCGCGGCCACATCGAGCGGGTCGAGAGCGCGCCGGCGTTCGCGCCGGACGTCGCCGCGGACCTGCGCTCGGCGCTGGTCGGCCGGGCGGTCGGCGCGGCGCCGCCACGCGGGATGGCGCAGCCGCTGGTCGTGCGGGTGCGCGTTGCGGTTCAGGACAGCAGTCAGACAGGACAGGAACGATCGTGAAGAACTTTGCAACGATGATGGGCGGCCTGCTGCTGAGCGTGCCGCTGATGGCGGCCGCGCAGGACGACGTGATCGCGAACGGGCCCCAAGCGTCGGTCACGCAGTCGGACATTGCCGCGCTGCTGAAGGCGGCGGGCGACGAAGGGCGCGAGCGTCTCGCGGCCGATCCCGCGGCGCTCGACCAGGTCGTGCGTTCGACGCTCGCGCAGAAGGCCGTGCTGGCCGAGGCGAAATCGAAGGGCTGGGACAAGCAGGCGCAGGTGCAGGCGGCCGTCGAACAGGCGCAGCGCGAGATCGTCGTGCGCAGCTACCTGGCGTCGGCGAATGCGCCGCCGGCCGACTATCCGTCGGATGCGGAACTGCAGTCCGCGTATGACAGGAACCGCGCCGCGTTCACCGCGCCGCGCGCGCTGCACGTCGCGCAGATCTACGTCGCCGTCGCGCCCGACGCGGACGCGGCGACCGTCGACAAGGCGCGCAAGCAGGCGGCCGATCTCGCGAACCGCGCGCGCGGCGGCGATTTCGCGGCGCTCGCGAAGGCGAATTCGCAGGACAAGGCGAGCGCCGCGAACGGCGGCGATCTCGGGTTCGTGCCCGAGACGATGCTGCTGCCCGCGGTGCGCCAGGCGGCCGACGCGCTGAAGCCGGGCCAGGTCTCCGCGCCGATCCAGACGCCGGCCGGTTTTCACGTCGTGAAGCTGATCGACGTACGCGCGGCCGCACCGCGCCCGCTCGCCGACGTGAAGGAGCAACTGCGCGCGATGCTGCGCGCGCAGCGCACGCAGCAGAATGCGCAGGCGTATCTCGCGAAGCTCGCCGCGAACGCACCGATCAACGAAGACGCGCTGAAGAAAGCGCTCGCGTCTGCCCGGTAGGCACGCTCATGACCGTCACCCGTTCCGCGCAGAAACCGGCCGCGCCCGAGCCGCGCAGCCCGGCGCCCGCGCGCCCCGTTGCCGCCAACGCATGGCCCGGCGCGCCGGGCGTGCTGCCGTCGCACTGCCCGCTCTGTTTCGGCACGCTCGAGCCGATGCCCGGCATGCCGGGCCGCGCGCGGCACCGGAGCGCGCGGTGCTCCGCGCAGTGCGTGCTCACGACGCGCCAGTACCAGCCGGACGAGGTGGCGGTGCACGGCGGCCGCGACGCGCGGGTGGCGGCGCGTCATCGCGAGCGCTTCGTAGCGGACTGGGCGCGTCATTACGCGCTGATGCGGCGCGCGTGGCCCGCGCTCACGATCGGGCGCTTCACGGCGGTGCTGGCCTGCGCGGACGTGCAGGACCTGTGGTCGTACCCGTCGCTGCGCGACGACGATCTGGCGGCCGTGCTGCTCGTGCTGGCCGGGTTCATGCGGACGCCGGGGGCGCACGAGCCGGCCGATGCGTCGGCCGGCGGTCCGGCACGCTGGGTGCGATTCTGGTTCGACGCGAGCGTGCGCGACGTCGGCGATCTGTGGGCGGCCGGCGCCGATGCGCCGCGGTTCTTTCGCGTCGACTACCGGGAACCGCAGGCGACGCCGTATCCGACCGGCGCGCAGGTGCATGCGTGGCAGCCGGTCGACGGCATGCGCGACGCCTGGGCGCAGCAGCAGCGCGCACCCGTGCCGGCCGTCGAGCCGGCCGGGCGCGCGGCGTTTGCGCGCTTCGTCGCCCGCTCGCCGCGGCGCGACGCAATCTGACGACGGCCGCGA
Source organism: Burkholderia cepacia (assembly GCF_001718835.1). Classification (NCBI taxonomy): domain Bacteria; kingdom Pseudomonadati; phylum Pseudomonadota; class Betaproteobacteria; order Burkholderiales; family Burkholderiaceae; genus Burkholderia; species Burkholderia cepacia. Next base: position 1,257,389 of record NZ_CP013444.1, read on the forward strand.
CGAGGCCGCGCGCATCGAAGGAGGCGGATATGGGCGAATGGCGGAAGTGGAGCATGGCATGGGGGTGCGCGTTGCTGGCGGGCGCCGTCCATGCGCAGGCTGGTCGGCCGTCGGCGGCTGGCAGCCAGCCGGGTTCGGCGGCGAAGCCGGTCTGTGTCGATGCGGAAGTCGACGGCAAGCGTGCGCTGTCGTACGACTGCCTGAGCGCGCAGCTCGAGCCGAAGGCGACGCCGCACGCGGGTGCGTCGCAGACGGCCGCGGAAGGGCTCGCGACGGCGCCGTCGAACCGTCTCGGCACGTTCAACCTGTCGACCGAGCGAAACCGGTTCGGCTCGAACTGGGGCCGGTCGGTGGCGCCGCAGCGGCCGGATGCGCCGGTCGCGGTGCCGCCGAAATGAGCGAATGCGCGTCATTCGCGCGTGAAACGACGAGGATGATCATCGTGGAATCGGGTATTTGCAGTCGGGCGGGCGCGACGCTCGCGATGCTGGGCGCGATCGCGCTGACCGGCGCGGGCGATGCGGACGGATTGGCCGTCGCCGCCGAACGGCCGGCGCTCGCCGCGACGCCGGCGGCCCCGCCTCAGGCGGCCCCGCCGAACTTCACCGCGCTCGTCAAACGGTATGGCGCGGCGGTCGTCAACATCAGCGTCACGCGCGAAGTCACGCAGATGGGCATCCAGCTGCCGCCGGGCATTGCACCCGATCATCCGCTCGCGCCGTTTCTCGCGCGGCGCGTGATCGGCAACCGCGAGGAAGTGAGCCTCGGCTCCGGCTTCATCGTCAGTGCGGACGGCGTGATCCTGACCAACCGGCACGTGGTCGGCGACGCCGTCGCGATCGACGTGAAGCTCACCGACAAGCGGCAGTTCAAGGGGCGCGTGATCGGCAGCGATCCGCTGACCGATGTCGCGGTGGTCCGGATCGACGCGCACGACCTGCCGGTCGTCACCGGCGACCCGGCACGCACCGAGGTGGGCGACTGGGTGATGGCGATCGGTTCGCCGTACGGGTTCGCGAACACGGTCACGCAGGGTATCGTCAGTGCGAAATCGCGCTCGTTGCCCGGCGAGCGCGCGATTCCGTTCATCCAGACCGACGTGCCGATCAACCCCGGCAATTCGGGCGGCCCGCTGTTCGATCTCGGCGGCCGCGTGATCGCGATCAACTCGATGATTTTCTCGAAGACAGGCGGCTACCAGGGGCTCGCGTTCGCGATTCCGATCGACATCGCGCTCGACGTGAAGGATCAACTGCTGCGCACCGGCAAGGTCACGCGCGGCCGGCTCGGCGTGGCCGTGCAGGAGGTGAGCCAGGCGCTCGCGCGTTCGTTCGGCCTCGCGAGCCCGGACGGCGCGCTGATCACGATGGTCGAACCGGACGGCCCGGCCGCGCAGGCGGGCCTGCAACCGGGCGACGTCGTGCTTGCGGTCGACGGCAAGCCGGTCGCCGGATCGGCGGACCTGCTCGGCCCGGTCGCGCTCATGCGGCCCGGGCATCGCGCGGATCTGCTGGTGTGGCGCGCGGGGCAGGCGAGGCACCTGCACGCGACGGTGGGGGTGTTCGACAGCGGCGTCGCGTCGAACGGCGATGCGCAGGCGCTCGCGCGGTTCGGGCTCGCGTTGCGTGCGGCAACGGAGCAGGAGCGCCGGCGCGTCGGCGTCGGCCAGGCGCTCGTCGTCGAGCAGGCGAGCGGCCAGGCCGCGCGCGCGGGGTTGCAGGCCGGCGATATCGTGCTGTCGGTCAACGGCACGCCGGTCGCGAACATCGGCGCGCTGATCGGCGAACTGGACCGTGCGCGCGGCGCGATCGCGCTGCTCGTCCAGCGCGGCGGCACGCGTCTGTACGTGCCGGTCGATCCGGGCTGACGGCGGGAGCGGGACGATGGACGGGCGCGGCGCGCAAGCGGACAGGAAAACAGGAATCCTCATGAAGCGAAACCAGGGGTATCGCGCGCGCGGCTGGGGCGCGGCGCTCGCCGTCGCATGGACGCTCGTCGCGAGCGCGCCGGCGCATGCACAGACCGCCGACGTACCGCAGGCCTGGATGCGCTACGGACAGCTCGCCGGGCAGCAGTTCCAGGCGTGGCTCGAAGCCGACGGCGACGCGGCCGATCGGCTGCACCGCTATCTCGAGGTGCGCGTGCTGAACGCGAGCGCCGCCGCGCCGCCGCCCGCGATCGTCGTGCGCGCGTGGATCGGTCCGAACGGCGCCGTCACGCGTGTCGAGTTCGCGTCGCTCGGCGACCCGAACGCGGATGCCGCGTTGCGGCAGCTGCTGACCGCCGGGCCGCTGGCCGAGCCGCCGCCGCCCGACATGCGCCAGCCGCTGCGCGTGCGTTTGCGGTTGACGCCGAATCCCGACGCGCCGGTCGCGGCTTCCGGGGCAGCGGCGGCGGCTCCATGACGGGCGTGGCGCGATGACGGTCGTGCTGGTCCTGATCGTGCTGGCGATCGGCGTGCTGTTCGGATTCGCCGCGCATGTGGACGCGCTGACCGGCCGGATCGGCCGGCAGCCGGCGCGGGTGCAGTTCGAGCGCTTGCGCCGGGAGGTTGCTTTGCAGCGGGCGGCGCTGCGCCGACGCCCGGATAGTGCCGGTTGGTTTCGTAATATGATATGAGCTTGATCCGCTGGCCGGACTGTGGCGACCCTCACCCTTGAAAGGACCTGACCATGGAACTCACTCGATTGGGCTCGCATGTCGCCCAATCCGGTTTCGCCGAACGGCAGAAGCACGCGCAGGCGCTGATGTACGGCATGGCCAACATCTCCGAGTATGTGTCCAGGGGCATCTGCTACGATGCCGCCGCCTTTGTCAGGTATCTGCTCCAGGGGCCTGCGTTCATCACGCCCAATATGCTGATCGACACGAACGCTCAGAATTGGCGACCGCGGTTCAATTTCGAGGCGGGCAATCAATGGGATGGGCGGGGAAGCATTCCCGCGGGAACCGCAATCGGCTTCTCCCGAAACGGCAATGTCTTTCATGCCGCGATAGCCATTGGAGGCAGCAGGATACGCGCGGTGAACGGCGGGCGCCTGGGGAACGGGTGGCTGGTTCCGGTGGACCTCGCGCGCGTGCTTGCCCCCGGCGACGACGGAACCTTCCTGTATGACAGGACCAACATTCGGGTGCACCTGTCGCGCCTGTAAACGACCAGATGGCCGTGGTATCGCGGCTGAAGCTCAGCCCTTGGGCGTGAACGCGTGTTTGAACACGATCCCCATGGATGTCCGCGGTCCCGGACGCATCCGTAACGGACGACACGGAAGATCCGCGCGCGCATACGTCGGCGAAAACGGCCGCGCGTTACACGGTTGAAACAATTCTCGATGCATCGCAGCAACGGCGCGCGCTGAATCGAATGCTCGTCGTCGCCCGTGAAGCCGCGCCGTTGCTGCGTTTCCTTGCCGCGCGCGGGACTGGGCGAATGGGTGCGTTCGCCTTGCGTTTCAGAACTGAAACAACGCAGCGGTCCGAACGTTTCATCACACCAACCATCGATCGCGCAGCCCCTTGTTCATTGCGCCGCTGCGTGATGGTCCGTTCCTTGCTCTCGTCTTCTGCGAACACACAAGCCGCACGGCCATACGGCCCGATGTCGGCAATGAACAACTAACGCGCAGATCGGGGAAATCATGTCCAAGTACGCTACGGGTAGCCACGCGGCTGCTTTCACGCATTACCTCCCGGTACACGTCGACTGAGTCGCGCTCACGCGCACGCAGAAGATTCAATCAACGATGTGTTCGGGGGGAGTATGGAAGGCGGAAAAGAATTACATGCGCCATCTGTCACGCCGGCATGCATTGCCGATGTGTCGTCGGTTCGTGCCGGACCAGGGGGCTTCGCGCCGGGCGTGTCGACGCAAGCCGACGCGCTTGCGAATCGGGCGTGGCAACTTCTGAATGGCGGGGACTTCGAGCAAAGTGCCGCGTGCGCAAGGCAGGCCGTCTCCATTGACCCGGGCAGCGGCTTCGTGCGGCTGATTCTCGGCGTGGCATTGAACCGGGTCGGCCTACGACGCGAAGCGCTCGATGAACTCGCGTGGGCTGCCGTACTTGCGCCGCGTGATCCGCAGATTCGCTACAACCTCGCGGTCGCGTTGCACGAATCCGGGCAGCAGGCGCGCGCGATGGATGAATATCGCGCGTGCCTGGAACGAGATCCGGCTTGTGCCGACGCGTTATGGAATTACGGCGAGCTTCTGCGGCTCCGGGAGCATTTCGACGAGGCGCTCGATTGCTTTGACCGGCTGGTTCGTGTCGAGAGCGGATTGCGCGACAAGGCCGCACACCGGATGGCCGTGTGCTGCGCCCATCTCGGGCTGGACGATCGCGCACGGGCGTTGTTCGAGAAACAGATCTCCGAAGACGACGATCCGCTCACGCATTGGGAGTACGCGCATTTTCTGCTTGGCAGGGGCCGGTTCACGGAGGCGTGGCCACATTATGCGAGGCGTTTCGATGCGGGAGAGAGGATCGGCCTCAAGGGCATGCGCTTTCCGTACCCGTCGTGGTGCGGCCAGTTCGAAGCCGGATCGACATTGATTGTCTCCTGCGAGCAGGGCGCCGGCGACGAGATCCTGTTTGCCGCGTTTCTGCCTTCGCTGGTGCGCCGGGCAAGGTCTGCCGACATGCGCGTGGTGGTGGTATGCAGGCCCGCACTGGTGCGGTTGTTCCGCGAGAGTTTTCCGTCGGCACGCGTATTGGGGGGGATGGTCACGAAAGAGCCGGATCTTGGCGACATCGTTAAACAGTCCTTACGTATCTGGCACATCCCGATCGGCGATCTGCCGTTGTGGTTGGACAAGCCTGAGCCGGCAGCTTATCTGAAGCCTGCGCCGGAAGATCAGCGCGCCGCCCGGCGGTTGATTGCGTCGTCTCGCGCGGGCGATGGCTGCCGGCATATCGGCATCGCGTGGTCGGCCAATCCGCTCTCGAGCGCATCGAATCGGCGCGCACGCAATGTGCCGTCGGAGCAGCTGAACGCGTGGCTGAAGGACATTCGCGGCGTGCGCTTCTATTCGCTGATGCCCGCTGAACATGGCGCGGCTCTGGCCGGCGTGCCCGATTTGCACGTTACCGATCTTGCTTTCTTTTTGACCGACTTCAGCCGGACTGCGGCGGCGATGCAGTGTCTGGATGAAATCGTGTCGGTGTGCACATCGAGCGCCAATCTTTCGGGGGCGCTCGGACTGAAAACGCATGTGCTGTTGCAAAAGCATGCGGACTGGCGGTGGTGTGGGGATACCGGATGGTATCGCGACGTCGTGACATACAGGCAAGAGACGCGCGCGGACTGGGGAACCTGTCTGCAAGCGCTTTCCGCGAACTGGCGCTGACAAATACGGGGGGGGGAACATGAACAGGATCTACAAGTGCATTTTCAGCCGCAGGCTGAACCAGATGGTTGTCGTCGCGGAGAGCACGGCGGGGCAGGGTAAGTCAGGGGGGCGGTCTCGTGCGGTCAGGCGAGTGCGGGTTGTGGCTGCCGCAGCTTTGGCGGCCGGTACGTGCATGCCCCTGCCGCAGTTGGCGTGGGCGGATAGCGTTTGTTATAACAAGGGTCCCGTCAGTGACACGTGTGGAAGCACTTCGGCGATGTACACGGGGAGCGGGACCAATGACACGTTCTACGGATATGCGAGCGGCACCGGCATGTCTGGCAGTTCGAACACGGGTAACGGGGCCTATTCGAGCTACAACGTCACGGGAGACTCGAATACGGGTAGCGGGGCTAATTCGAGCTACAACGTCACCGGCAGCAACAACACCGGAAGCGGAGCCAATTCCAGCTATGCCGTCACGGGCAGCAACAACACGGCGATCGGAGCGAGCGCTGGTCAGTACGTCAACGGTAGCGGAAATGTGGCGTTGGGCGCATCTGCGGGATCGGGAACGAGCGGCAGCCCGCTCAATATCACCAACACCACGGCGATTGGCTACGGCGCGACGGCTACGGGGACAAACTCCGTCGCGCTGGGTTCCAACAGCACCGACGGCGGCGCGGCAAACGTGGTGAGCGTGGGCAACGGCTCGCTGCAGCGCAAGATCGTCAATGTGTCGAGCGGGAACGTGGCGTCGGGCTCGACGGATGCGGTGAACGGCGGGCAGCTTTTCTCCCTCTCCACCAGCTTGAACGCGACGAACAGCAACGTCACGAGCCTGTCGACTTCGAGCTCGACGGGGATCAGCACGGCGCAGAGCGGTGTGAACTCGCTGTCGACGGGGCTGAGCACGACGAATAGTAACGTGACGAGCCTGTCGACCTCGAGCTCGACGGGGATCAGCACGGCGCAGAGCGGCGTGAGCTCGCTGTCGACAGGGCTGAATGCGACCAACAGCAATGTGACGAGCCTGTCGACTTCGGCCTCGACGGGGATCAGCACGACGCAGAGCGGTGTGAACTCGCTGTCGACAGGGCTGAATGCGACCAACAGCAATGTGACGAGCCTGTCGACTTCGGCCTCGACGGGGATCAGCACGGCGCAGAGCGGCGTGAGCTCGCTGTCGACAGGGCTGAACGCGACCAACAGCAATGTGACGAGCCTGTCGACTTCGGCGGCGGCGGGGATCAGCACGGCGCAGAGCGGTGTGAACTCGCTGTCGACGGGGTTGAGCACGACGAATAGTAACGTGACGAGCCTGTCGACCTCGAGCTCGACGGGGATCAGCACGGCGCAGAGCGGTGTGAACTCGCTGTCGACAGGGCTGAATGCGACCAACAGCAATGTGACGAGCCTGTCGACTTCGGCCTCGACGGGGATCAGCACGGCGCAGAGCGGTGTGAACTCGCTGTCGACAGGGCTGAATGCGACCAACAGCAATGTGACGAGCCTGTCGACTTCGGCCTCGACGGGGATCAGCACGGCGCAGAGCGGCGTGAGCTCGCTGTCGACAGGGCTGAACGCGACCAACAGCAATGTGACGAGTCTGTCGACCTCGGCGGCGGCGGGGATCAGCACGGCGCAAAGTGGCGTGAACTCGCTGTCGACGAGTGTGAACACGACGAACAGCAATGTGACGAGCCTGTCGACCTCGGCCGCAGCGGGGATCAGCACGGCACAAAGTGGCGTGAACTCGCTGTCGACCAGCGTGAACGCGACCAACAGCAATGTGACGAGCCTGTCGACCGTGGCGTCAGCGGGAATCAGCACGGCGCAAAGCGGCGTGAGCTCGCTGTCGACGAGCGTAAACACGACCAACAGCAATGTGACGAGCCTGTCGACTTCGGCCGCGGTGGGAATCAGCACGGCGCAAAGTGGCGTGAACTCGCTGTCGACGAGTGTGAACACGACGAACAGCAATGTGACGAGCCTGTCGACTTCGGCCGCGGCGGGAATCAGCACGGCACAAAGTGGGGTGAACTCGCTGTCGACGAGCGTGAACGCGACCAACAGCAATGTGACGAGCCTGTCGACCGTGGCGGCAGCGGGAATCAGCACGGCGCAAAGCGGCGTGAGCTCGCTGTCGACGAGCGTGAACACGACCAACAGCAATGTGGCTAGTCTGTCGACCTCGGCCGCGGCGGGGATCAGCACGACGCAAAGCGGTGTGAACTCGCTGTCGACGAGCGTGAACGCGACGAACAGCAATGTGACGAGCCTGTCGACCTCGGCCGCGGCGGGGATCAACACGGCGCAAAGCGGTGTGAGCTCGCTGTCGACGAGTGTGAACGCGACGAACAGCAATGTGACGAGTCTGTCGACCTCGGCCGCGGCGGGGATCAGCACGGCGCAAAGCGGGGTGAGCTCGCTGTCGACCAGCGTGAACGCGACGAACAGCAGCGTGACGAGCCTGTCGACCGTGGCGGCGGCGGGGATCAGCACAGCACAAAGCGGCGTGAGCTCGTTGTCGACGAGCCTGAACGCGACGAACAGCAGCCTCGGTGCGCTGTCGACGCAGGAATCGACCGACGTGGTGTCGCTGTCGACCAGTGTGAATGCGACCAACAGCAGCGTAACGAGCCTGTCGACCTCGGCGGCGGCGGGGATCAGCACGGCACAAAGCGGTGTGAGTTCGCTATCGACCAGCGTGGATGCGACGAACAGCACCGTGACGAGTTTGTCGACCTCGGCCGCAGCGGGAATCAGCACGGCACAAAGCGGGGTGAGCTCGCTGTCGACGAGTCTGAACGCGACCAACAGCAGCCTCGGTGCGTTGTCGACGCAGGAATCGACTGACGTGGTGTCGTTGTCGACCAGCGTGAACACGATGAATAGCAGCGTAACGAGCCTGTCGACCTCGGCGGCGGTGGGGATCAGCACGGCGCAAAGCGGTGTGACTTCGTTGTCGACGAGCCTGAACGCGACGAACAGCAGCCTTGGTGCACTATCGACGCAGGAGTCGACCGACGTGGTGTCGCTGTCGACCAGCGTGAATGCGACCAATAGCAGCGTGACGAGCCTGTCGACCGTGGCGGCGGCCGGGATCAGCACGGCACAAAGCGGCGTGACTTCGCTGTCGACGAGCCTGAACGCGACGAACAGCAGCCTTGGTGCACTATCGACGCAGGAGTCGACCGACGTGGTGTCGCTGTCGACCAGCGTGAATGCGACCAACAGCAATGTGACGAGCTTGTCGACCGTGGCGGCAGCGGGAATCAGCACGGCGCAAAGCGGGGTGAGCTCGTTGTCGACGAGCCTGAACGCGACGAACAGCAGCCTTGGTGCACTGTCGACGCAGGAATCGACTGACGTGGTGTCGCTGTCGACCAGCGTGAACGCGACCAACAGCAACGTGACGAGCCTGTCGACCGTGGCGGCGGCGGGGATCAGCACGGCACAAAGCGGGGTGACTTCGTTGTCGACGAGCCTGAACGCGACGAACAGCAATGTGACGAGCCTGTCGACCTCGGCCGCGGCGGGAATCAGCACGGCGCAAAGCGGTGTGACTTCGCTGTCGACGAGCCTGAACGCGACGAACAGCAGCCTCGGTGCACTATCGACGCAAGAATCGACTGACGTGGTGTCGCTGTCGACCAGCGTGAACGCGACCAACAGCAACGTGACGAGCCTGTCGACCGTGGCGGCGGCCGGGATCAGCACGGCACAAAGCGGGGTGAGCTCGTTGTCGACGAGCTTGAACGCGACGAATAGCAGCCTTGGTGCACTGTCGACGCAAGAATCGACTGACGTGGTGTCGCTGTCGACCAGCGTGAACACGACGAACAGCAGTGTGACGAGCTTGTCGACTGCGGCTGCGCTGGGGATCAGCACGGCACAAAGCGGTGTGAGTTCGCTATCGACCAGCGTGGATGCGACGAACAGCACCGTGACGAGCCTGTCGACCTCGGCGGCGGCGGGGATCAGCACGACACAAAGCGGGGTGACTTCGTTGTCGACGAGCCTGAGCGCGACGAACAGCAACCTCGGTGCGTTGTCGACGCAGGAATCGACCGACGTGGTGTCGTTGTCGACCAGCGTGAATGCGACCAATAGCAGCGTGACGAGCCTGTCGACCGTGGCGGCGGCCGGGATCAGCACGGCACAAAGCGGCGTGAACTCGCTGTCGACCAGCGTGGATGCGACGAACAGCAATGTGACGAGCTTGTCGACCGTGGCGGCAGCGGGAATCAGCACGGCGCAAAGCGGCGTGAGCTCGCTGTCGACGAGCCTGAACGCGACGAACAGCAACCTCGGTGCGTTGTCGACGCAGGAATCGACCGACGTGGTGTCGTTGTCGACCAGCGTGAATGCGACCAACAGCAGCGTGACGAGCCTGTCGACCGTGGCGGCGGCGGGGATCAGCACGGCGCAAAGCGGGGTGACTTCGCTGTCGACGAGCCTGAACGCGACGAACAGCAATGTGACGAGCCTGTCGACCTCGGCCGCAGCGGGAATCAGCACGGCACAAAGCGGCGTGAGCTCGCTGTCGACGAGTTTGAACGCGACCAACAGCAGCCTCGGTGCACTGTCGACGCAGGAATCGACTGACGTGGTGTCGCTGTCGACCAGTGTGAATGCGACCAACAGCACCTTGACGAGCCTGTCGACCTCGGCCGCAGCGGGAATCAGCACGGCACAAAGCGGTGTGAGTTCGCTATCGACCAGCGTGGATGCGACGAACAGCACCGTGACGAGCCTGTCGACCTCGGCCTCAGCGGGAATCAGCACGGCGCAAAGCGGGGTGAGCTCGCTGTCGACGGGGCTGAGCGTCACGAACAGCGCCGTCGGCGCGCTGTCGACGCAGGAATCGACTGACGTGGGTTCGCTGTCGACCAGCCTGGCTACGACCAACAGCAATGTCAGCTCGCTGTCGACGGGCCTGAGTGCCACGAACAGCGCCGTCGGCGCGCTGTCGACGCAGGAATCGACTGACGTGGGTTCGCTGTCGACCAGCCTGACTACGACCAACAGCAATGTGAGCTCATTATCGACGGGCCTGAGCGCCACGAACAGCGCCGTCGGTGCGTTGTCGACGCAGGAATCGACTGACGTGGGTTCGCTGTCGACGAGCCTGACTACGACCAACAGCAACGTGAGCTCATTATCGACGGGCCTGAGCGCCACGAACAGCGCCGTCGGCGCGCTGTCGACGCAGGAATCGACCGACGTAGGTTCGCTGTCGACCAGCCTGACTACGACCAACAGCAACGTCAGCTCACTGTCGACCGGCCTGAACACGACCAACAGCAATGTGGCGAGCCTGTCGACTTCGGCTGCGGCGGGAATCAGCACGGCACAAAGCGGTGTGAGCTCGCTGTCGACGAGCCTGAACGCTACCAACAGCAGCCTTGGTGCACTATCGACGCAGGAGTCGACCGACGTGGTGTCGCTGTCGACCAGTGTGAATGCGACGAACAGCAACGTGACGAGCTTGTCGACCTCGGCGGCGGTGGGGATCAGCACGGCACAAAGCGGTGTGACTTCGCTGTCGACGAGCCTGAACGCTACCAACAGCAGCCTTGGTGCACTATCGACGCAGGAGTCGACCGACGTGGTGTCGCTGTCGACCAGTGTGAATGCGACGAACAGCAACGTGACGAGCTTGTCGACCTCGGCGGCGGTGGGGATCAGCACGGCACAAAGCGGTGTGACTTCGCTGTCGACGAGCCTGAACGCCACCAACAGCAGCCTTGGTGCACTGTCGACGCAGGAATCGACCGATGTGGGATCGCTGTCGACCAGCGTGAACGCGACCAACAGCAATGTGACGAGCTTGTCGACCGTGGCGGCAGCGGGAATCAGCACAGCACAAAGCGGGGTGAGCTCGTTGTCGACGAGCCTGAACGCGACGAACAGCAGCCTCGGTGCACTGTCGACGCAGGAATCGACCGACGTGGTGTCGCTGTCGACCAGCGTGAATGCGACCAACAGCAGCGTGACGAGCCTGTCGACCGCGGCGGCAGCGGGAATCAGCACGGCACAAAGCGGGGTGACTTCGCTGTCGACGAGCCTGAACGCCACCAACAGCAGCCTTGGTGCACTGTCGACGCAGGAATCGACCGATGTGGGATCGCTGTCGACCAGCGTGAACGCGACCAACAGCAATGTGACGAGCTTGTCGACCGTGGCGGCAGCGGGAATCAGCACAGCACAAAGCGGGGTGAGCTCGTTGTCGACGAGCCTGAACGCGACGAACAGCAGCCTCGGTGCACTGTCGACGCAGGAATCGACCGACGTGGTGTCGCTGTCGACCAGCGTGAATGCGACCAACAGCAGCGTGACGAGCCTGTCGACCGCGGCGGCAGCGGGAATCAGCACGGCACAAAGCGGGGTGACTTCGCTGTCGACGAGCTTGAACGCGACGAACAGCAGCCTCGGTGCACTGTCGACGCAGGAGTCGACCGATGTGGGATCGCTGTCGACCAGCGTGAATGCGACCAACAGCAACGTGACGAGCCTGTCGACCGTGGCGGCGGTGGGGATCAGCACGGCACAAAGCGGGGTGACTTCGCTGTCGACGAGCCTGAACGCGACGAACAGCAGCCTCGGTGCGTTGTCGACGCAGGAATCGACCGACGTGGTGTCGCTGTCGACCAGCATGAATGCAACGAACAGCACCGTGACGAGCCTGTCGACCGCGGCGGCAGCGGGAATCAGCACGGCACAAAGCGGGGTGAGCTCGTTGTCGACGAGCCTGAACGCGACGAACAGCAGCCTCGGTGTGCTGTCGACGCAGGAATCGACTGACGTGGTGTCGCTGTCGACCAGCGTGAATGCGACGAACAGCAGCGTGACGAGCCTGTCGACCTCGGCGGCGCTGGGGATCAGCACGGCGCAAAGCGGGGTGAGCTCGCTGTCGACGAGCCTGAACGCGACGAACAGCAGCCTCGGTGCGTTGTCGACGCAGGAATCGACTGATGTGGTGTCGCTGTCGACCAGCATGAATGCAACGAACAGCACCGTGACGAGCCTGTCGACCTCGGCCTCAGCGGGAATCAGCACGGCACAAAGCGGGGTGAGCTCGTTGTCGACGAGCCTGAACGCGACGAACAGCAGCCTCGGTGTGCTGTCGACGCAGGAATCGACTGACGTGGTGTCGCTGTCGACCAGCGTGAATGCGACGAACAGCAGCGTGACGAGCCTGTCGACCTCGGCGGCGCTGGGGATCAGCACGGCGCAAAGCGGGGTGAGCTCGCTGTCGACGAGCCTGAACGCTACAAACAGCAGCCTCGGTGCGTTGTCGACGCAGGAATCGACTGATGTGGTGTCGCTGTCGACCAGTGTGAATGCGACCAACAGCAGTGTGACGAGCCTGTCGACTGCGGCTGCGCTGGGGATCAGCACGGCACAAAGCGGCGTGAACTCGCTGTCGACCAGCGTGACTGCCACCAACAGCAATGTGACGAGCCTGTCGACCGTGGCGGCAGCGGGAATCAGCACGGCACAAAGTGGCGTGAACTCGCTGTCGACCAGCGTGACTGCCACCAATAGCAATGTGGCGAGTCTGTCGACCTCGGCCGCGGCAGGGATCAGCACGGCGCAAAGCGGTGTGAACTCGCTGTCGACGAGCGTGAACACGACCAACAGCAATGTGACGAGCCTGTCGACTGCGGCTGCGCTGGGGATCAGCACGGCACAAAGCGGCGTGAACTCGCTGTCGACCAGCGTGACTGCCGCCAATAGCAATGTGGCTAGCCTGTCGACCTCGGCCGCGGCGGGAATCAGCACGGCGCAAAGCGGTGTGAACTCGCTGTCGACCAGCGTGAATGCGACGAACAGCAGCGTGACGAGCCTGTCGACTTCGGCCGCAGTGGGGATCAGCACGGCACAAAGCGGCGTGAACTCGCTGTCGACCAGCGTGACTGCCACCAATAGCAATGTGGCGAGTCTGTCGACCTCGGCCGCGGCAGGGATCAGCACGGCGCAAAGCGGTGTGAACTCGCTGTCGACGAGCGTGAACACGACCAACAGCAATGTGACGAGCCTGTCGACTGCGGCTGCGCTGGGGATCAGCACGGCACAAAGCGGCGTGAACTCGCTGTCGACCAGCGTGACTGCCGCCAATAGCAATGTGGCTAGCCTGTCGACCTCGGCCGCGGCGGGAATCAGCACGGCGCAAAGCGGTGTGAACTCGCTGTCGACCAGCGTGAACGCGACCAACAGCAACGTAACGAGCCTGTCGACTTCGGCCGCAGTGGGGATCAGCACGGCACAAAGCGGCGTGAGCTCGCTGTCGACGAGCGTGAACACGACCAACAGTAATGTGACGAGCCTGTCGACTGCGGCTGCGCTGGGAATCAGCACGGCGCAAAGCGGAGTGAGCTCGCTGTCGACGAGCGTGAACGCGACGAACAGCAACGTAACGAGCCTGTCGACCTCGGCCGCAGCCGGAATCAGCACGGCACAAAGCGGCGTGAACTCGCTGTCGACCAGCGTGACTGCCACCAATAGCAATGTGGCTAGCCTGTCGACCTCGGCCGCGGCGGGAATCAGCACGGCGCAAAGCGGCGTGAGCTCGCTGTCGACGAGCGTGAACGCGACGAACAGCAATGTGACGAGCCTGTCGACCTCGGCGGCGGTGGGGATCAGCACGGCGCAAAGCGGTGTAACCTCATTGTCGACGAGCCTGAACACCACCAACAGCAGCCTCGGTGCGCTGTCGACTCGGGAATCGACCGACGTGGGTTCGTTGTCGACCAGCCTGAATACGGCCAACAGCAACGTCACCTCCCTGTCGACCAGCCTGAACACGACCAACAGCACGGTCGGCTCGCTCTCCACGAGCCTGAACACGACGACCAGCCGAGTCAGTTCGCTGTCCACGAGTCTGAACACGACCAACAGCAACCTCACGAGCCTGTCGATGTCGACCTCGACGGGGATCAGCGCGGCGGTGAGCGGCGTGACTTCGCTGTCCACGGGCCTGTCGACGACGAACAGCAATCTGGCGTCGTTGTCGAGCTCGTTTTCCGGCTCGATCGCCTCCTGGATGAACAGTCTGAGCACGGTCAACAACAACCTTTCGACACTGAGTGTTTCCACGTCGACCAGCGTGGTCCAGCTCTTCACCGGCGTTGCGTCGCTGTCGACCGGCTTGAGCACGACCAACAGCAAATTGAGTACCGCCGTCACGTCCCTGTCGACGGGAATCGCTTCCCTGTCCACGCAGATGAACTCCCCGGGGTTCGGGAAAGGAGCGCAGAGCACGACGAGTACGTCGACTTCCGCGGCGCTCTCTACGTCTACCTCGACCACGGCAAGTACCAGCACCAGTACCAGCACCAGCACCGCGCAAAGTTCAACGTCGACGGCGTCGAGCTCCCTGTCCACCAGCGCCGGCTCGCAATCGACGGGCGCGAAGGCAGTCGTTTCCGCGCAGCTCGTTCAAAGCGCGTTGGCAAGCCCGGTCGCGACAGGCGCCAGCGCACAGGCCACCGGCGATTCCGCGACGGCAATGGGCGCCAATGCGGTCGCGTCGGGGAGCAACTCGGTTGCGGTCGGCTCGGGCGCGATGGCCATGGCGCCGAATTCGGTCGCGCTGGGCGCGAGCTCGATCGCGACCGATGCGAACACGGTGTCGGTGGGTTCGCCGGGCAACGAGCGCAGGATCATGAACGTGGCGCCCGGCATGAACCCGACGGACGCGGTCAACATGTCGCAACTGAGCGCCGTGCAGTCGAACATGAACCAGGTCGCAAGGCTCGCCTATTCCGGAATAGCCGGGGCCGCCGCGCTGACGATGATTCCCGAGGTCGACCCCGGGAAGACACTCTCGGTCGGCTTCGGAACGGCCGGTTACCAGGGCTATCAGGCGGTGGCCATCGGCTTCACGGCACGCATCACCAACAACCTGAAGATCAAGGGAGGCGTAGCGATCAACGGCGCGGGCGGCAATACTTACGGTGCCGGCGCATCGTACCAGTGGTAAGCAACGCATACTCGCGGAGGTCAACAGCCATGCGAATCGGAATTTCGGTTCTCACGCACGCCGGCCAGAACATCTGGGAAAACGGCCTGGGCCAGAACGTCTTCCATCTGGCCCGGTTGTTGCGCGCGTTGCCGTTCGTCGAGGACGTGTTGCTGCTCAATTGCGGGGATCAGTCGTGCCTGCCCGGCGACGTCGAGGCGGACGGCGCCGGCTTTCGGCTGATCGCGCCGCGCGATGCAACCGACCTGATCGACGTGGCCATCGAAATGGCGGGCGGGCTCGACGTGAGCTGGCTTGACCATTTGCGCGCGCAGGGAAAGAAGGTGGTCTACCACTGTTGCGGACAGCCCTATACCGCGCTGATTGAGCCCACGATTTTCGGTGGGGGAGGCTTTTTTTCCCGTTCGGAGCGCTGCGACGAAATCTGGACCTTGCCGAGAGACCGGGGCTTTCACCGGATGCTCGAATCCCTGTACCGATGCCCGGTGTACGACGTGCCCTACTTGTGGGCGCCGGAATTTCTCGAGCGGCGCGCCGCGTCGCTGCGCAGCGATCACGGGATCGAATTCGGCTATCGTCCCCAGCCGCGCAAGGACTATACGTTTCGCGCGCTCAGGGTCGCGGTACTGGAGCCGAATATCTCCGTGACGAAGGTTTGCAGCATTCCGATGCTGATCTGCGATGCGGCTTTCCGGACGAACGAGGATGCCGTTGCCGAACTGCATCTGCTCAACACGATTCAGATGAAGGATCATCCGACGTTCGTGCATCTGGCCAATTCGCTGGATCTGACGAAGAACGGGAAAGTGCGCTTCGAGCAGCGGCACGATTTCGCCGGCTACATGAGCCAGTTCGGCGACGCCGTGGTCACGCATCAGTGGCAGCACGACCAGAACACGCTCTATCTCGACGCGCTCTACGGGGGCTACCCGCTGATCCACAACTCGTCGTGGCTGGGTGCGGCGGGATACTACTATCCGGATTCCGACATACCGGGCGGCGCATGCCGGCTCATCGAAGCGTCGCGAAACCATGACGAGAATTTCGATTCCTACCGGCGCTCGGCAACGCAGTTCCTGGGCACGCTGAATCCGCTTCACACGACGAACCTGGCTGCGTATGCCCGCAGCCTGTTGCGATTGACATCGGTGGGCGATCGGGGGGCGACATGTTGAACGGACGGCGGCTCAAGGTAGGGGTGACGATCTTCGTGCGTGCAGGCCAGCAATCCCTGTGGGAAAACGGCATTTTCCAGAACTGTTTCTTCCTGGTCATGCTGCTCGCGAAATCGCCGCTCGTCGAGACAGTATTCCTGGTCAATGGGGGCGATGGCCGCGTCGAGGACGCGGGCGAATTCCTGGCCGACGCGCCGGCGCAGGTAATCGACCTGCAGACGGCACGCACGCAGCTCGACGTGGTCGTCGAGCTGAGCGCGCAACTCGATCCGCAGTGGGCGCAGGACTTCCAGTCCCGCGGCGGGCGGGTCGTCGGCATGCGCGTGGCCAACGATTACGCAATCGATGTCGAGCGCATGATTTTCGGCCGCCCGCACGGCATGCTGGTCTCCGGCGCGGAATACGACGTGATCTGGACCTTGCCTGCCTTTGAAAAAACGTGCGCCGCCTATTACGAAGCAGCATTGCGTGCGCCGGTGCGCACCGTCCAGCATATCTGGAGCCCGCTGCTCGTCGAGCGCGCAGTTGGCCGGAGTGTGTCGGCCCGGCCGTTCGGCTATGCACCCGGCCACGCGCGCTGGCGCCTCGCGATCCTCGAGCCCAACCTCTGCATGGTGAAGACCAGCCATGTTGCGATGCTGCTTGCGGACGTCGCCTACCGCCAGTCCCCGGGCTTCATCGACGTGCTGCGCGTCTACAACACGTTTCATCTGAAAAACGACCCGCTGTTCGTCGGATTCGCGACCAGCCTCGACCTCGTGCGCCACGGGCTTGCGTCGTTCGAGGCACGTTTTCCGACGTACGAAATCATGGGGCAGCACGCCGACGCGATCATTTCCCACCATTGGGAGAATGCGCAGAATTATTTGTATTACGAGGCGCTGCATGGCGGCTACCCGCTGATCCACAATTCGACGCTGCTTGGGGACTGCGGATACCGATATGCGGACTTCGATCCCCAGGACGGCGCGCTGGCGCTGCGTCAGGCGTTCGCGGGACACGATGCGCAACTCGACGATTACAGGCGCACCGCGCGTGAATTCCTGAAGACGCTCGATCCGCATGCCGAGCGCAATGTCGAGCAATACGGTGCGGCGCTCGCGGAACTCTATCAGTGACGGGGAATCGCGACGGGCGAAGCTCGATGACCCGTATAGCGTCGCGCCGTCTATCGCTGATATCCTCTCGATCGTGTCTGACTATTCAATGGACCGTGGCGACGCGTGCCGCGTCCCGGCGATGCCCGCGGGTGCAAACCGCGGCGCGCGCTGAGGTAGCATGGCTGAATCTCCACGCTGATCCATGACCCGTTTCGTGATTGATTTCCTTCCGTCCATGTCCACATGGCCAAGACAACGATGAGCGGCGCGACCAAACCCCCTGCCGCGAAGGCGCGGCCGTCGCGCCGGGCCGCGGCCGAGCACGACGCGCCGGAACCCGTCGCGGCCGGCGACGACGAATCGTCCGGCGGCGCATCGTCCTACCTGGTGCCGGGGCTCGAACGCGGGCTGCGGATCCTCGCCGAATTCTCCGCGCGCGAGCCCGTGCTCGGCGCGCCCGAGTTGTCGAAGCGCATCGGCATTCCGCGCACGACCACGTTCCGCCTGCTGCAGACGCTCGAAGCGCTCGGTTTCCTCGAGCGCGTGAACGGCGACCGTTATTTCCGGCTCGGCGTCGGCGTGCTGCGGCTCGGCTTCGAATACCTGAATTCGCTCGAGCTGACCGATCTCGGCACGCCCGTGCTCGAACGGCTGCGCGATACCACGGGCCTGTCGACGCATCTGCTGATCCGCGACCAGCGCGACGTCGTGTTCGTCGCGAAGGCGCAGAGCAACGCGTCGATGTTCGGTTCGGTGAAGGTGCACGTCGGCACGCGCCTGCCCGCGCATGCGACCGTGCATGGCCACGTGTTGATGGGCGACCTGACGCGCGACGCGCTGCGCCAGCTCTATCCGGAGAAGAAACTCGAACAGTTCACCGAGCGCACGCCGGGCACCGTCGACGAACTGTACGAGCGCGTGCGCCATTACGCGCGGCTCGGTTATGCGGTCAGCGAGGCGGCGTTCGAGAGCGGCATTTCGGCGGTCACGGCGCCCGTGCGCGATCATTCGGGCTCGATCGTCGCGGCGATCACCGCGACGGTGCCGCGCTCGGAGATCGGCGAGGCCGGCGAGAAGGAGCGGCTCGTCGAAGCCGTGTGCGGCGCGGCGGTCGACCTGTCCCAGCGCCTGAACTATCGTCCGCTCGAAAGCGACCCGACGTTCGCGCACGCGCGCCACAAGGTCGCGATGTTCTGATGCGCGGGCGGCGCGGGAACGCCGCGCACAGCAGCGCGAGCGGGTCCGCGCCGGCATGGCGATCCCTGGAAATTTCGTGGAAACGATGAACAAGACCAAACCCGTCCGGCGCTTTTCGATGATCCGGGAATTCCACCTGGCTGACTGGTTCACGCTCGGCAACGCCGTCTGCGGCACCAGCGCCATTTTCTCGATCATCTCGTACATCGCCACCGAAGATGTGCTGCACGTGTACTACGCGGCCGGCCTGATCGTCGCCGCGCTGGTATTCGACATCCTCGACGGCAGGATCGCGCGCTGGCGCCAGAAGTCGTCGGTGCTCGGGCGCGAGCTTGACTCGCTCGCCGACGTCATTTCGTTCGGCGTCGCGCCGGCCGTCATCGGCTACGGGTGCGGGATGCGCGGAATGGTCGACCGGTTCCTGCTCGTCTACTTCGTCGCGTGCGGCGTGTCGCGACTGGCGCGCTACAACGTGACGGCGGAAGCGCTGTCGCAGGAAACCGGCAAGGTGACGTACTTCGAGGGCACGCCGATTCCGACCTCGATCGTCATCGTGCTGATGCTGGCCGTCGCCACCTATTACGGCGGGATCGGCCCGACCATGTGGCTCGGCGAGATCGCGACGCCCGGCGGGCTCTTTCATCCGCTGACGCTGGTGTTCGGCTTGTCGGGCTCGCTGATGATCAGCCGCATCCGCATTCCGAAACCCTGACGGCCCGCAGCCGCTCCGGCACGCGCGGTCGCACGCGGCCGCGCGATGCACGGCCACCGCGTCAGAACGAGTGGTGGATCCCGGTGAGCACGACCACCTGGTTCGCGGTGCTCGACACGCCGGCCGTGAAGAACGCGGCCTTTGCACCGCCCGAACCGTGCTCGTACAACACGTTCGCATAAAGCTGCGTGCGCTTCGACAGCGCATAGATGTCGCCGAGTTCGACCTGCGTCCAGCGGCGGCCGGCCAGCGTCGTGGTTGCCGCGCCGCCCGCGATCGTGTTGAACGCGCTGCTGCGATAGTTCACGCCCGCGTCGTAGCTCTGGAACGTGTCCGAATAGCCGTTCGACTGCATTTTCGTGCGCGTGTACAGGCCATGCACGAGGAAGTCGCCGAACTGGTAGGACGCGCCCGCGCCGATGTTCTCGACCTTGTTCGCGATGTAGCCGTTCGCGGTGTTCTGCCCCTGGAAGGACGTGATGCCGGTCGTGCTGATCAGGATCGAGCGGTCGTGCTCGTTCGAGTACACGGCCGACGCCTTGAACGGCCCGTTCGCATAATTCAGCGCGACGCCGACCGACTTGCCGGTCGAGAAGTTCGTCGTGTTGCCGAGCGCCATCGTCGCCGCGGCCGAGAAGCCCGCGAAGGTCGGCGAACGATACTTGACCGCGTTGTTGTACGGCACGTTGCCGGTCGCGGCGAGCCCGTCGATGTTGCCGGGGTGGAACGCATACCAGCTCATCGCGAGGTAGGCCGTGCTGAGCGGATCGAGATAGTCGAACGACAGCGGCGTCTGGCGGCCCAGCGTCAGCGTGCCGTAGCGTTCCGAGCTGAGGCCGACGAAGGCCGCGCGGTTCCAGATCGTGTTCGCGGTCGCGAACTGGCCGTTGTTCGTATAGAAGCCGTTTTCGAGCTGGAAGATCGCCGACAGGCCGTCGCCGAGGTCTTCCTTGCCCTTCAGGCCCCACCGGTCGGGCTGCGTATTGCCCTGGATCATCGCCCATTTCGCATGGCCGCCGACGTTGTTCACGTACGCGACCCCCGCATCCAGGCTGCCGTACAGCACCACGCTGCTCTGCGCCCACGCGCCGGACGCGACGCCGAACCCGACGACCGCCGCCGCTACTGCTTGCTTGACCATTTGATCTCCTTCCTGACGCTCTCGCTCGAATGAATACGGGGCGGGGTGCGCGCATCGGCCGACCTGCCTGTCGCGCACATCCACCGCAAGATGGGCATTTTTATGTTCCATACAAGGAACAATGTGCCTCTGATGGAATGGAGTATAGGGCGGCGGGAAACGCGGAAAAAAATAAATTTATCGGGCCGGAGCAGCGGCCGGAGGTGGCCCGCGTGGCCGAAGCGCATCCGGACATGGCCCGCAAATCCGCGAAACATAAGCAGATTTCCGAGACTTCAAGCGCGTCTCCGCGATCGCCGACTTGTTGGTCGGTGTTTTCCCTAGGGTGTGCAGCTTTTTGTTTTACTCGTGAAAAGTCGCTCCTATAATCACCATCCATAAACTGCTGTTCCGGGTATGGAACAAATCGGAATCGGAACAAACCGAGAGTCGATCAGAAGGAAGGGTGTGAGATGTCTGAACAATGGGTTTGCGCCGGGCACGCCGGCGCGCTGTCGGAAGACACGCCGATCGAGTTCAAGCGGACCGACGGCGTCGAAATCGGGATCTACCGCGTCGGCGACGACGTGTATGCGCTCGAGAACGTGTGCCCGCATGCGTACGCGCTGCTGACGCAGGGGTTCGTCGACGAAGGCACGGTCGAATGCCCGCTGCACGAGGCCGTGTTCGACATCAGGACGGGCGAATGCCTGAAGGGCCCGGGCGGGCGCGCGCTGAAGCAGTACGCGGTGCGCCTGGCCGGCGAGGAAATCCAGATCAAGGTGGAATGACATGAAAGAAGCGACCGTCAACTTCAACCCCTTCCTGAAGCCGTGGGTGGCGCCGCAGCCGAACAACGTCGCCGGCAAGGGGCAGATCGAGATCCCCGGTCAGGTCGAGAACCAGGTCTGGCAGAACCGCAAGGCAGCCCCGACCCAGTACGAAAACGACCTCGGCGATGCGCTCGAACGCGTGTTCGAAGCCGGCGCGATCGAGCTGGACGATGTCGTCGCGGGCCTGAACCGCATCGGCTTTCGCGCACCGGACGGCACGGTTTGGACACCTGAGCGTTTCCGCGCCGAAATGGCCTCGCTGGCGGAATGAACGCGCCGACCGCGCCGCGCGCCTGAGCGCCGACCCGACAACCGCATCCGGAGCACACTGATGACGTCCCCCGTACAACACGCAGTCCAACCCGACCCGGTCCGTGACTATCTCGACCGCGGCATCAAGAACTACTGGTATCCCGTCGCGCCGAGCTGGCAAGTGTCGAACGCGCCTGTCGGCCTCACGCGCCTGTCCGAGCAGATCGTGCTGTGGCGCGATCACGAAGGCAAGGTTCACGCACTCGAAGATCGCTGCCCGCACCGCGGCGCACGCCTGTCGCTCGGCTGGAACCTCGGCGGCAACATCGCATGCTGGTATCACGGCATCGAAGTCGACGGCGGCGGCACGGTCAACCGCGTGCCGGCCGTGTCGAACTGTCCGCTCGAAGGCACGAAGTGCGTGAAGTCGTATCCGGTCGAGGAGAAGGCCGGCGCGATCTTCCTGTGGTTCGGCGACGAAGCGCACGGCGAGCCGGCGCCGCTGAACCTGCCGGAAGAACTGGTCGCCGACGAATACGGCCACTTCCTGTGCGTGTCGAACTGGAAGTGCAATTACCAGTATGCGATCGACAACGTGATGGACCCGATGCACGGCGCGTACCTGCACGCGACGTCGCATTCGATGGCCGAAGGCGACAAGCAGGCCGACATGCGCGTGCGCAAGACGGAAACGGGCCTGATGTTCGAGAAGATCGGCCAGCGCGACGTGAACTTCGACTGGGTCGAGCTCGGCGAAACGGGCTGCCTGTGGATGCGCCTCGCGATTCCGTACAAGCAGAAGTTCGGCCCCGGCGGCAACTTCGGGATCATCGGTTTCGCGACGCCGGTCGACGGCGACAACTGCCAGGTCTATTTCTGGCGCACGCGCAAGGTCAGCGGCTGGCAGCGCGACGTGTGGCGCTTCATGTACCGCAACCGCCTCGAGGGCCTGCACTGGGACGTGCTCGAGCAGGACCGCTACGTCCTCGAAAGCCTCGCGCCGCACGCACGCGATCACGAATACCTGTACCAGCACGACGTCGGCATCACGCGCGTGCGCCGGATGCTGCGCCAGCGCGCCCAGGAGCATCTTTCCGCGCTCGATGCGCATCGTGCGGCGCAGGCCGCGGCGGAGCCGTCGAATGGCTGAGCGTGCTCCGGTCGTGTCGCTGCCGGGGCGCCGCGTGCTCGTCACGGGCGGCGCGCGCGGGCTCGGCGCGGCGTTCGTGAAGGCGCTGGTCGCGGCGGGCGCGCAGGTCGCGTTCGGCGACGTACTGGCCGAAGAGGGCCGCGCGCTGGCCGCGCAGCTCACGCAAGCCGGCCACACCGCGCATTTCTTCACGCTCGATCTCGCCGATCCGGCGAGCGTCGACGCATTCGTCGCGCAGGGCGCGGCGGCACTCGGCGGCATCGATGCGCTGATCAACAACGCGGCGATCACGAACTCGGGCGGCAAGTTGTCGACGGAGCTCGACGTGTCGACCTGGGACGCCGTGATGAACGTGAACGTGCGCGGCGTGTGGCTCGTCAGCAATGCGGCGCTGCCGCACCTCGCGCAGTCGGGCCGCGGCGCGATCGTGAACCTCGCATCGGACACCGCGCTGTGGGGCGCGCCGAAGCTGCTCGCGTACGTCGCGAGCAAGGGCGCGGTGATCGCGATGACGCATGCGCAGGCGCGCGAGTTCGGCGCGCACGGCGTGACGGTCAACGCGATCGCGCCGGGGCTGACGGAAGTCGAGGCGACGGCCTACGTGCCGGCCGAGCGCCACGCGTTCTACATGCAGGGCCGCGCGCTGACGCGCGCGCAGGTGCCCGACGACGTGACGGGCCCCGTGCTGTTCCTGCTGTCGGACGGCGCGCGCTTCGTGACGGGCCAACTGCTGCCGGTGAACGGCGGCTTCGTAATGAATTGAATTGAAGTTTTCACTCTGATGAAGGAGAGGACGATGGCGGACGCCGATCTCGAACGCAAGTCGTGGGACCAGCCGGAAGGCGCAAGCTTCAACGACTGGATGGAAGGGCGCGTCGCGCGCTACGCGACGCGGCGCTACGACTGGGACGCACTGAAGTTCCAGGCCGACTACGACCCGAAGTACCGCCGCGCGCAGATGCGCTACGTCGGCACGGGCGGCACGGGCGTCGCGAAGGACGTCAACACGGTGCCGGCCGGCAACTTCACGTTTTCGACGATGGTCATCCCGGCCGGCAACATCGGCCCGAGCCACATCCACATCGACGTCGAGGAAATCTTCTTCGTGCTGCGCGGCAAGATGAAGGTGATCTGCGAGCGCGACGGCGAGACCTGGGAAGCGATCCTCGGCGAGCGCGACCTGATCTCGGTGCCGCCGGGCGTGTACCGCACGGAAATCAACATCGGCGAGGAAGACGCGCTGATGTGCGTGATGCTCGGTTCGCCGAAGCCGATCACGCCGACGTATCCGCCCGATTCGCCGCTCGCGAAGATCAAGCGCTGAGACGGAACGGGTGAAGCAATGAGTGTCATCGACAAGCGTGAGCGCGACCGCACCGCGGCGTTCGCCGCGCTGCTCGGGCAGTTTCCCGAGCAGCGTTGCGCGGCCGGCGCGGCGGGCACGATCGGCTACCGTGAGGCCGGCGCGCAGCATGCGGGCCGTGCGCTGCCCGTCGTGCTGCTGCACGGCATCGGCTCGGGCGCCGCATCGTGGGTTCGCCAGCTCGACACGCTCGGCGCATCGCGGCGCGTGCTCGCGTGGGACGCGCCCGGTTACGGCGTGTCGACGCCCGTGCACGGCGCGTCGCCGGCCGCCGCCGATTACGCGGCAGCGTTGAACGCGTGGCTCGAGGCACTCGGCATCGAACGCTGTGTGCTGGTCGGCCATTCGCTCGGCGCGATCGTCGCGGGCGGCCTCGCCCGCGTGATGCCCGCGCGGATCGCCGGCCTGCTGCTGGTGTCGCCCGCGGGCGGCTACGGCAGCGCACCGGCCGAAACGCGCGAATCGCGCCGCGACGCGCGGCTCGCGATGCTCGCCGAACTCGGCCCGGCCGGGCTTGCCGAGCAACGCAGCGGCAACATGCTGTCCGGTTTCGCGAACGACGAGGCAAAGGCGTGGGTGCGCTGGAACATGGCGCGCATCGTGCCGGCCGGTTACGCGCAGGCCACGCATCTGCTCGCGAACGCCGATCTCGCGGCCGATCTCGCCGGCTTTCGCGGTCGCACGGCCGTGGCCGTCGGCGCGAACGACGCGATCACGCCGCCCGCCGCGTGCGAGCGGATCGCCGCGGCCGCGCACGTCGGGCTGCAGGTGATTCCGCAAGCCGGTCATGCCGGTTATGTCGAGGCTCCGGCCGTCTATTCCGCCCTGATCGACGCGTTCTGCCGTCAGTGCGACCAACAGCGGGGGCTGGCATGAACGAACCGCTGCAACGACCCGAACCCGACAACGAAAAGGCCGAAGCCAGCTACGTGGTGCCCGGCCTCGAACGCGGGCTGCGGATCCTCGCCGAATTCTCGCCGCGCGAGCCCGTGCTCGGTGCGCCCGAGCTGTCGAAGCGGCTCGGCATTCCGCGCACGACGGTGTTTCGCCTGCTGCAGACGCTCGAATCGCTCGGCTTCCTCGAGCGCGCGGACAAGGATCGCAACTACAAGCTCGGCATCGCCGTGCTGCGGCTCGGCTTCGAATACCTGAGCTCGCTGGAGCTGACCGATCTCGGCCTGCCCGTGATCGAGAGCCTGCGCGACGCCACCGGCTTCACGACGCACATCGTGATCCGCGACGGCCGCGACGTGGTGTTCGTCGCGAAGGCGCAGAGCCAGGCGCCGGTGTTCAGCTCGATCCGCGTCAACGTCGGCACGCGCCTGCCCGCGCATGCGACGACCCACGGCCACGTGCTGATGGGCGACCTGTCGCTGAAGGAACTGCATGCGCTTTATCCGGAGGGCACGCTGAACCGGATGACGAACGCGACACCGGAAACGGTCGACGCACTGTACGAAGTGATCCGCGAGGATGCGCTGCGCGGCTACGGCGTCAGCAATTCGTCGTTCGAGCGCGGCATCTCGGTGGTCACGGCGCCGGTGCGCAACGAGACGCAGAAGATCGTCGCGTGCATCACGGTGACGGTGCCGCGCCCGGAAATCGACGCGGCGCTGATCGCGGACGGGCTGATCGACAAGGTACAGCGCGCGGCGGCGGAACTGTCGCGGCGGCTCAATTACCGCTCGGATGACGAGCACACGTTTTTGAAGGCTTTAGGATTGAAATGAGACCCCCACGCATGCTTTGCACGCTGCCCCCCGAGGGGGCGGTCGGCCCTCTTGGGGCGGCCCGGCGAGGGCCGACGACATGATCCAGATCGATCTGACCGGGCAGGTGGCGGTGGTGACGGGCGGCTCGTCCGGCATCGGCCTCGCGACTGCCGAACGGTTTCTGCAGGCAGGCGCGTCGGTCGCGATTTGCGGCCGCGACGGCGAGCGCCTGGCGCGTGCCGAGGCGATGCTCAACGAAAAATACCCGGGCGCGCAGCTGCTCGCCGCGCGCTGCAACGTGCTCGACGAGCATGACGTCGCCGCGTTCGCGCAGGCCGTGTCCACGCGTTTCGGCCGCGCCGACATG
This sequence comes from Burkholderia cepacia, assembly GCF_001718835.1. Lineage (NCBI taxonomy): Bacteria > Pseudomonadati > Pseudomonadota > Betaproteobacteria > Burkholderiales > Burkholderiaceae > Burkholderia > Burkholderia cepacia. Next base: position 1,283,687 of record NZ_CP013444.1, read on the forward strand.
CTGGTCAACAACGCCGGCCAGGGCCGCGTGTCGACCTTCGCGGACACGACCGACGACGCGTGGCGCGAAGAGCTCGAACTGAAGTATTTCAGCATCATCCGCCCGACACGCGCGTTCCTGCCGCTGCTGCGCGATGCGCAGGCGCCGACGATCACCTGCGTGAACTCGCTGCTCGCGCTGCAGCCGGAGCCGCACATGGTCGCGACGTCGTCGGCGCGCGCGGGCGTGCTGAGCCTCGTGAAGTCGCTTGCGACCGAACTCGCGCCGCAGCGTATCCGCGTGAACTCGATCCTGATCGGCATCGTCGAGTCGGGCCAGTGGCGCCGCCGTTACGAAGCGCAGGCGCAGGCCGGCGAAAGCTGGGAGGACTGGACGGGCGCGATCGCCCGCACGAAGCACATTCCGCTGAACCGCTTCGGCAAGCCCGACGAGGCAGCCTGGGCACTTTTTTATCTCGCAACGCATCTGTCGTCCTACACGACGGGCAGCCATATCGACGTTTCTGGAGGCTTTGCACGCCATGTCTGAAAAAACCACGGTTGGCGAGCTGATTGCCGCCTTTCTCGAGCAATGCGGCGTGAAGACCGCATTCGGTGTCATCTCGATCCACAACATGCCGATCCTCGACGCGATCAACTCGCGCGGCAACATCCGGTACGTCGGCGCACGCGGCGAAGCCGGCGCGTTGAACATGGCCGACGGCCTGGCCCGCGTGTCGGGCGGCCTCGGCGTCGCGTTCACGAGTACGGGGACGGCGGCAGGCAACGCGGCGGGCGCGATGGTCGAGGCGCTGACGGCAGGCACCGCGCTGCTGCACGTCACGGGGCAGATCGAGACGCCGTATCTCGACCAGGATCTCGCGTATATCCACGAAGCGCCGGACCAGCTGTCGATGCTGGACTCGATCTCGAAGGCCGCCTTCCGCGTGCGCACCGTCGAAACCGTGCTGCCGACGATCCGCGAAGCCGTGCGCATCGCGCAGACGGCGCCGACCGGCCCGGTGTCGGTCGAGATTCCGATCGACATCCAGGCAGCCGAAATCGAATGGCCGGAAGACCTCGCGCCGGCGCACGTCACGGTGCGCGAGCACGATTCCGCACGCGTCGCGAAGCTCGCCGATGCCCTCGCGGCGAAGCGCCGCCCGCTGCTGTGGCTCGGCGGCGGCGCGCGCCATGCACGCGAGGAAGTCGAGCGCCTCGTGAAGCTCGGCTTCGGCGTCGTGACGAGCGTGCAGGGCCGCGGCGTGCTGCCGGAGGATCACCCGGCGACGCTCGGAGCGTTCAACGTGCACGCGTCCGTCGAAGCGTTCTACAAGACCTGCGATGCGCTCGTCGTCGTCGGTTCGCGCCTGCGCGGCAACGAAACGCTGAAATACAGGCTCGCGCTGCCGCAGCCGCTGTTCCGCGTCGATGCCGAGGCACTCGCCGACAACCGCGGCTATCGCAACGAGCTGTTCGTGCATGGCGATTCGAAGCGCGTGCTGGCCGAGCTGGCCGACCGGCTCGAAGGCCGCCTGTCGGTCGATCCGCAGTTCGCGGCCGATCTCGCGGCGGCCCGCGAGCAGGCGGTGGCCGACGTGTCGAAGGGCCTCGGGCCGTACAAGAAGCTGGTCGACACGCTGCAGGGTGCCGTCGGCCGCGACTACAACTGGGTGCGCGACGTGACGATCTCGAACAGCACGTGGGGCAACCGCCTGTTGAAGATCTTCGAGCCGCGCTCGGGCGTGCATGCGCTCGGCGGCGGCATCGGCCAGGGCATCCAGATGGGCATCGGCGCGGCGCTGGCGGGCGCCGCGGCGAAGACGGTCTGCCTGGTCGGCGACGGCGGGCTGATGGTCAACGTCGGCGAGCTCGTGACGGCCGTGCAGGAAAACGCGAACGTGATGATCGTGCTGATGAACGACCAGTGCTACGGCGTGATCCGCAACATCCAGGACGCGCACTACGGCGGCCGCCGCTGCTTCGTGCAGCTGCACCAGCCCGATTTCGCGCAGTTCTGCGCGAGCTTCGGCCTCACGCATTACCGGATCACGTCGCTCGACGACGCCGAAGCGATCGTGCGCGAAGGGATGGCCAAGGAAGGGCCGGTGATGGTCGAGGTCGACATGCTGTCGGTAGGCTCGTTCGCATCGCAGTTCGCCGGCCCGCCGGTGAAGAAGGAAGCGCCGACGGAGCGCCAGTATGCTTGACGCGCAAAAGCGGGCCCATGCCCCCGTCGACGTCGCGATGATCGGCTTCGGTGCGATCGGCGCGGCCGTGTACCACGCGGTCGAGCACGATGCGTCGCTGCGCGTCGCGCACGTGATCGTGCCGGAACACCAGCGCGCGGCGGTGCAGGGCGTGCTGGGCGGTGCGGTGGAGGTCGTGTCGTCGGTCGACGCACTGGCCCGCCGCCCCGAGTTCGCGCTCGAATGCGCGGGCCACAGTGCGCTCGTCGACCACGTCGTGCCGCTGCTGAAGGCCGGTACCGATTGCGCGGTCGCGTCGATCGGCGCGCTGTCCGACCTCGCGCTGCTCGACGCGCTCGCGCAGGCGGCCGACGAAGGCGACGCGACGGTCACGCTGCTGTCCGGCGCGATCGGCGGCATCGACGCGCTGGCCTCCGCGAAGCAGGGCGGTCTCGACGAAGTGCTGTACGTCGGCCGCAAGCCGCCGCTCGGCTGGCTCGGCACGCCCGCCGAGGAGAGGTGCGACCTGCGCGCGATGACGGCGGAAAAGGTGATCTTCGAAGGCACCGCGCGCGATGCCGCGCGCCTGTATCCGAAGAACGCGAACGTCGCGGCCACCGTGGCGCTCGCGGGCCTCGGCCTCGACGCGACGCACGTGCGCCTGATCGCCGATCCGGCGGTCGAGCGCAACGTGCACCGCATCACCGCGCGCGGCGCATTCGGCGAGATGTCGCTGGAAATGAGCGGCAAGCCGCTGCCCGACAACCCGAAGACGTCCGCGCTGACGGCGTACAGCGCGATCCGCGCGCTGCGCAACCGCGCGGCCCGCTGCGTGATCTGAACCGGCCACGGACGCAAACGACATGACTGCATTCGATTCTTCCCTCGTGCCGAACGGCGAGATTCTCGTCGGCGGCGAATGGCGCAACGGCCGCGGCGCGCGCACGCCGAACTTCTATCCGGCCGACCAGTCGCTGAACGCCGAGATCCACATGGCCGACGCGGCCGATGCGAACGAAGCCGTCGTGGCCGCCGACGCCGCGTGGCGCCGCGCCGACTGGGCCGGGCTGAAGCCGCACCTGCGCGCGCAGGTGCTGTACCGCATCGCGGAGCTGATCCACGCGAACCACGAAGGGCTCGCGAACCTGCAGCGTCGCGACAACGGCAAGCCGATCGGCGAGACGCGCGTGCTGGTGGCGAGCGCGGCGAACACGTTCCGCTATTTCGCGGCGTGCCTCGAAACGCTCGACGAGGAACTGACGCCGTCGCGCGGCGACTACCTGACGATGAGCGTGTACGAGCCGATCGGCGTGATCGCGGCGATCACGCCGTGGAATTCCCCGATCGCGTCCGATGCGCAGAAGCTCGCGCCGGCGCTCGCCGGCGGCAACGCGGTGGTGCTCAAGCCGGCCGAAGTCACGCCGCTCGTGTCGCTCGCGCTGGCCCGCATCTGCGAGGAAGCGGGCGTGCCGAAGGGCGTGCTGAGCGTGCTGCCGGGCAAGGGCTCGGTGATCGGCGACGTGCTCGTGCGCCATCCGCTCGTGAAGAAGGTGTCGTTCACGGGCGGCACCGAAGTGGGCCGCGGTATCGCGCGCATCGCGGCGGAAAAGCTGATGCCGGTGTCGCTCGAACTCGGCGGCAAGTCGCCGACGATCGTGTGCGACGACGCCGATCTCGATCACGCGGTCAACGGCGTGCTGTACGGCATCTTCAGCTCGTCGGGCGAAGCGTGCATCGCGGGCTCGCGGCTGTTCGTGCAGCGCGCGGTGTACGACGAATTCATGAAGCGGCTGGTCGCCGGCGCACGCAAGCTGCGCGTGGGCGACCCGACGCGCCCCGACACGCAGATGGGGCCGCTGATCACCGCGAAGCATCGCGAATCGGTGGAGCGTTACGTCGCGCTCGGCCTCGACGAAGGCGGCCGCCTGCTGTGCGGCGGCGAGCGGCCGTCGGGCGACGGTCGCGAGAATGGCTTCTTCTATCAGCCGACGATTCTCGAAGGCCTGCCGAACAGCGCACGCATCTGCCAGGAAGAAATTTTCGGCCCCGTGCTCGTCGCGATGCCGTTCGACGACGAAGCGTCGCTGATCGCGCAGGCGAACGACAGCGTGTTCGGCCTGGCGGCCGGCATCTGGACGCGCGACTACAAGCGCGCATGGCGCATCGCGCGCGCGCTCGAGACGGGCACCGTCTGGATCAACACGTACAAGCTGTTCTCGATCTCCACGCCGTTCTCGGGCTGGAAGGAGAGCGGGATGGGCCGCGAGAAGGGGCGTCTCGGCATCCGCGAGTACATGCAGCAGAAGAGCCTCTACTGGGGCTTGAACGACGCGCCGCTGCCGTGGGCGAACTGAGCGAAGGGGAAAAACGCAATGAGCATCTTGGGAATCGAGCAGATCACGTATGGGGTCGACGATCTCGCGACCTGCCGGCGCTTTTTCGCCGACTGGGGGCTGAAGGAAGTCTCGCACGACGACACGCGGGCACGCTTCGAGACGCTGAACGGCTGCACCGTGCTGGCCGTCAAGGCCGACGATCCGGCGCTGCCGCCCGCGTTCGAGGCGGGCCCGACGCTGCGTGAAGTCACGTGGGGCGTCGCGACGCGGCAGGCACTCGACGCGCTGCGCACGAAGCTCGCCGGCCAGCCCGGGTATTACGTGCAGGACGATGCGCTCGGCTGCATCGATCCGAACGGGATGGCGATCCGTGTCGAGGTCACGCGCAAGCGCGAACTCGACATCACCGGCTCGCCGTCGAACGTGTGGGGCCGGACGCTGCGCGTCGACCAGCCGAGCCCGATCTACGCGCGTGCGGAGCCGGTCGAGGTCGGGCATGTCGTGTTCTTCACGAACTGCCTCGACGCGCAGGAAAAGTTCTATCACGAGCTGCTGGGCTTCGAGACGTCGGATCGCTACCCGGGCCGCGGCGCGTTCATGCGCTGCGCGCCGCACGGCGGCCACCACGACCTGTTCCTGCTCGCGCTGCCTACGGCCAAGCGCGGCCTGAACCACGTCGCATTCACCGTGCGCGACATCCACGAGGTGTTCGGCGGCGGCATGCACATCGACCGCTGCGGCTGGGAAACGCAGCTCGGCCCGGGGCGCCATCCGGTGTCGTCCGCGTACTTCTGGTACTTCCAGAACCCGGCCGGCGGCCTGATCGAGTATTACGCGGACGAAGACGTGCTGACGCCCGAGTGGCAGCCGCGCGAATTCGAGCCGGGCCCGACCGTGTTCGCCGAATGGGCCGTCGACGGCGGCCTCGACGGCAACACGCGCCGGCAGAAGAACGCGAAGGCGCCGGAAGGCAAGTTCATGACGGAGCGCAAATCGTGAGCGAAGAGAACGCACAGGCGCAGCCCGCGCCCGGCACGGTCGTCGTGATCGGCGGCGGCCAGGCCGCCGGCTGGGTGCTGAAGACGCTGCGCGCGGAAGGGTTCGCGGGCCGTCTCGTGATGATCGCCGACGAGCCGCATCTGCCGTACGAGCGCCCGCCGCTGTCGAAGGCCGTGCTGGCCGGCGACGCCGACATCGAAACCGTGCGCGTCGTGCGTCCCGACGAATTCGACGCGCTGGACGTCGAAGCGTGGCAGCCGGAACGCGCCGCATCGATCGACCGGGCGCGCCGCGTCGTGACGACCGAAAGCGGCCGCGAGATCGGATACGACCGTCTCGTGATCGCGACCGGAGGCACGTCGCGCCGCCTGCCGGACGCACTCGTGAGGACCCCGAACCTGCATTACCTGCGCACGCTCGACGAAGCGGCCGCGCTCGGCGAGAAGCTGCGCGCGAGCCGGCGCGTGCTCGTGATCGGCGGCGGCTGGATCGGCCTCGAAGTCGCGGCGACCGCGCGCAAGCTCGGCGTCGAGGCGGTCGTGGTCGAAGGCGCGCCGCGGCTGTGCGGCCGCTCGGTGCCGCCGATCGTGTCGGATTTCCTGCTCGACCTGCACCGCGCGAACGGCGTGGACGTACGGCTCGGCGCGGCGCTGGCGTCGCTCGACGCGCAGCCGGACGACGCGTCGAAGGTTCGCGCAACGCTTGCCGACGGCACGACGATCGACGCCGATTTCGCGGTGGCCGGCATCGGCCTCGCGCTGAACGCATCGCTCGCGAGCGATGCGGGGCTGGCGATCGACGACGGCATCGTCGTCGACGAATTCGGCGCGACGAGCGACCCGGCGATCTTCGCGTGCGGCGATGTCGCGAACCATCACAACGGCTGGCTGAAGCGGCGCGTGCGGCTCGAATCGTGGGCCAATGCGCAGAACCAGGCGATCGCGGCCGCGAAGGCCGTGCTGGGCGTACGCGCACCGTACGCGGAGATTCCGTGGTTCTGGTCGGATCAGTACGACGTGAACCTGCAGATCCTCGGCGATCTGCCGGCGGATGCGCAGCTCGTGGTGCGTGGCGAGCTTGCCGCGCGACGCGCGACGCTGTTTTTCGTGGGCGAAGGGCATGTGAGAGGTGTCATCGCCGTGAACAACGCGCGTGAGCTGAAGCTCGCGCGCAAGTGGATGAACCAGGGCCGGGCAGTGGATACGGAAGCGCTGGCAGACACGAGCAAGGCACTGGCCTGACCGGGCGACGAGACACAGGAGACACCCCGCATGAGCACTTTCGACAATGTCGTGGCCGGTCGCGCCACGATGGAAGCTGCCGCCTCCACGCCCGGCGCGATCATCGCGCGGCTCGAGCGGCTTCCGGCCAACGCGATGCAGATCCGCGCCCGCGTGCTGATCGGCACCGCGACGTTCTTCGACGGCTTCGACGTGATCACGATCGCGGCGACGCTGCCGCTGCTGATTCACAAATGGGGGCTGTCGCCGACGCAGATCGGCCTGCTGATCGCGTCCGGCGCGATCGGCCAGCTGATCGGCGCATTCCTGTTTCCCGCGCTGGCGGAGAAGCACGGCCGCGTGAAGGCGATCGCGTGGAGCTCGGCCGTGATCGGCATCACGAGCATCGCATGCGGCTTCGCGCCGACGTTCGAGATCTTCGTGCTGCTGCGGATCCTGCAGGGCCTCGGCCTGGGCGGCGAGCTGCCGGTCGCCGCGACTTACATCAACGAGATCACGCGCGCACATGGCCGCGGCCGCTTCGTGCTGCTGTACGAGATCGTGTTCCCGATCGGCCTGCTCGTGTCGATGGCGCTCGGCGCGTGGCTCGTGCCGCGCTTCGGCTGGGAGATCATGTACTTCGTCGGCGGGTTGCCGCTGATCCTGTCGCTGGTGCTGACGCGCCTCGTGCCGGAATCGCCGCGCTGGCTCGCGTCGCGCGGGCGGCTCGCGGAAGCCGGGCAGGCGACGAGCGCGTTCGAAGCGTCGGTGCGCGGCGAACTGCCGCCGGTCACGCAGGTGGCCGCGTTCGACGAGATGGTGCGCCAGCACCCGAAGCGCCGGATGAGCGACCTGTTCAGCGCCGCGTATCGCAAGCGCACGCTCGCGGTGGCGACGTTGTGGGCGACCTGCGGGTTCATCCAGTACGGGCTGTCGACGTGGCTGCCGACGATCTACAAGAACTTCTATCACGCGCCGCTGCAGCTCGCGCTGAACCTGGCGGTGATCGGCTCGGTGATGGGCGTGCTCGGGTCGCTGGCGTCGGCGCTGCTCGTCGACAAGCTCGGCCGCAAGCCGGTGATCGTATGGTCGTTCGTGCTGTGCGCGTTGTCGCTGGCGTTCGCGGGCTTCTATCACGCGTCGTCGGTGTATGTCGTCTCGATCTTCTGCTCGCTGTCGCTCGGGTTGATGGCGTCGGGGTTCATCACCGCGTACGTCTATACGCCTGAGCAGTATCCGACGAGTATCCGCGCGTCGGGCTGCGGGCTCGGCAGCGCGTGGCTGAAGATCGCGTCGTTCGTCGCGCCGATGGTGGTGCCGCACGCGATCATCGGCGGGAACCTCGCGCCGGCGTTCTACCTGATCGGCATCGTGCCGCTGATCGCGGCGGTGACCGTGCACTTCGTCGGGATCGAGACGAAGGGGAAGGTGCTGGAGGCGCTCGAGGCGTAGGCGCGGACGATTCCGCGCCGGGGCGAAACTTTGACAGGTGCGACTCCCGAATGCGGGAATAATCGGGAATTATTACAATCCTGTCATTGTTGACGGTTTGCTTTCAATAAGTGGGGTGATAATTTCAATTCTCCTTTAAACGGAAATCGATAAATAGAAAAAGGAGAAGATGAATGAATGGAGTCATACGACGGGGCTTGATCGTCGTCAGTGCATGCTGGCCGTTATTCATGTCTTCGGCGCACGCGGGGGGCGCGCCCGACGTGTCGCCCATTTGCACGTCGGTATTCCAGGAGACCAGCGACAACTCCCTGCTCAGTCGCGGATCGCATTGCCAGAAGTCGGAATCCTTCGAGCGGGTGCTGATTGGAGACGACAACAGCGAGACCGGCCGGGTCCGCATCGACGCCTACACCTATTCGGATAACCCGCTCAACCAACTGTCGTGGCAGGTCCGGTTCCGGTTCCGCACGACGACCCTGTCCGGCAATGGCGGCGGATTGCAGATCAAGCCGGTCATCGAATGCGGGTCGCAGTGCACCGTGTCGCCGAGCGCCGGCGTAGGTCTCGTGCCGGGCGGCCTGTCCGGCGAAACGATCGTCACCATCACGCCGAACATGAGCGGGGGCAATCCGCTGTATGTGCGCCCGTATGTCGAGTACCGGATCGTGAAGACCGGCGACTCGTTCGAGAACGGTTCGAGCCTGACCACGCATTCGGGCATGAGCTACGTGCCCGAGTTGCGCTGCGACGTCGGCGTCGCGAAAAGCGGCACGCAAGGATGCATCTACTGGAAGGCGCCGGCGGTGATGCGCTCGGTCAAGACCAACAACCCGGATGTCGACGAATCCGCGAAGCATATCAAGGAGGCGCAGGCGCAGGGGTTGCCGGGCAACTTCGTGCCGCGTGACGACGGCACGATCCTGCCGGGGTCGGACTCGCGTGCGCTGACGCGCACCCGCGACGCAGCGCTGCGCGCCAGCAATCGCGATGCGTCCAGGCAGCAGTGCATTGCGCAGTACGGCCGGGTCACCGGACAATGCACGTTCACCGGCGATTCCGACGAAACGCCGAGCGATTGCGATTGCGACGAGTATCCGTTCGCGGCAACCAACCAGGGCGCGGCGGGCGGCAGGTTCTCGGTCAAGCGCATCGACGCCAGCGACAATCGTCGCGCCGGCGCGTTGCTCGGCAATTTCTTCAGCGCGCAGCGCGTGCTCGACGGCGACGAGTTCTACGTCGACGTCGAACCGGGCGGTGCCGTTCCCACGTCGAAGCGGCGCTGATTCGCCACGCTGCAGCTGATCGAACGCACGCATCATCGGGCTGCTTGCCGATGATGCGCGCGCCCGTAGTGTATTGACATGATGATGACGAACGAGCTTTTACCGATGCCGGCATGGCTGGCCGACGCCTATCGCCGTTGCGCCGACGCCGTGCCGGGCGGCATGCGCGTCGAGACCGTGCCGGTCGAGCACGCGTGCGGACGCGTGCTCGCGCAGGCCGTGACCGCGCCCGAGGCGCTGCCGCGGCTTGCGCTCGCGGCGATCGAAGGCTATGCGCTGCGCGCGATCGACGCCGCACACGCATCGCCCGCGCGGCCGGCGACGCTGAACGTGCGCCGGCACTATCCGATCCTGATTCATCGCGGCGGCGATCCGGCGGCGCGTGCGCTGTCGGCGGGCGATGCCGAATGGCTGCCGGCGCTCGCGCCGTTGCCGGCGCATGCGGACACCGTGGTGCCGCGCTCGCGCAATCGCGCGCCCGACGGGCAGCAGCATGCGCGCCTCGACCTTGACGCGCCGCCGGTCGAGGGAGAGGGCGTGATCGCGCGTGGCGCGGATTACGCATGTGATGCGCTGCTGCTCGACAAGGGACAGCGCATCGGCGCGGAACAGCAGGCGCTGCTGATCGCCGCCGGCGTGCGTACGGTCGAGGTCAGCCGGCGGCCGCGCGTGTGCGTGGTCGTCGCGAGCTACGACCTCGTGCCGTCTGCCTGCGAGCGGCAGCCGTGGCAGCGTCCCGACGCGAACGGCCCCTATCTGTGCGCGCTCCTGAAGCAGTGGGGCTACGACGCGTCGCTCGAATATGTCGCGCCGCCCGACATGACCTTGCCGCCGCTGGCGTCCCGCGATGCCGAGCTGGCGTTTCGCCGCCAGCTTGCTGCGCTTGCGCAGCGCTACGACCTGCTGGTCGGCACCGGGGTGCTGGCGGACGATCCGCACCAGGATGCCGCGCTGAACCGGTTGCCGGTGTTTCCGGTCAGCGAGGCGCGCGTGACGCTGCCGCAGGTGCGTGGCGCGCGCTTCAATTTCGGCCGCAGCGAGGATCGTTCGCCGGCGCAGCGCCGGACGTTCGAGTTGACCGATGCGGCGGGCCGGCCGCGCGGGTCGCGCGTCGTCACCTATTTCGACCAGGCGACGCTCGTCAACCTGCCGGGCTATCCCGGCGACGTCGCGATCCTCGCGCACACGATCCTGCGACGGCTGATCGATCTGCTGGAATTTGCCGACATGCCGGGACCGTACTGGGAGACGGGCGTACTCGGCGCGCCGACGTCGCGCGATCCGGCGCGGCATGACCTGCGCTGGGCGACGCTCGCGGCGGGTGCGGCGGGCGAACCGGTCGTGACGCCGCTCGCGGGCGAACGGGCCGATGCGCTCGGCGCGCTCGCCGGAGCCGATGCGCTCGTCGCGATCGAGTCGGGGGCGACGCCGCTGGCAGCGGGCTCGCCGGTATTGTTCATGCGGCTCGACCAGTCGCACAGGCCGATGCGCGCTGTGGGGGACGCTGCGCAAGCGGCTCAATCTCCGGCGGTGGATGTATCGCATGCGGCAACCCCTGATTCATCACGCAAGGATGCGACGAGCGCGGCCGTCGCGTCATCGCCGGGCGACACGATCGCGGCGGCCTGGGCGCGTCTCGACGCATGGCGGCGCACGCTGCCGGCCGATGCGCCGGAGCCGTTCCGCGGGCCGGCGAGCGACGACGATCTGCGCGCGCTCGAGGCGGGGCTGGGCGTCGCGTTGCCGGAGGCGTGGCGCGCGAGCCTGCGGTTGCACGACGGACAGGAAGCCGGGCGCACCGAGCCGTTTGCCGGCGAGACGCTGCTGTCCGCGCGGCAGATCCTCGCGCAGTGGTCCATCTGGCGCGATCTGGTCGTGAGCGGCGATCTGGCGGACTGCGAGGGCGAGCCTGAGCCGGGCATTCGCGGCGACTGGTACAACCTGAAATGGATTCCGCTCACGCACAACGGCAGCGGCGATCATCTGTGCGTCGATCTCGACCCGGACGAGGGTGGGAGGATCGGGCAGGTGATCAGGGTGTGGCACGACAGTCCCGAGCGCGAGCTCGTGGCGGAGGGTGTGGGGGAATGGTTGGCGCGTGGGGTGCCGGGCTGACGTGCGGCTGGGGGCTGCGAAAAAATGGAAGCCGGCGTTTCGTCGGGGCGATTTCTCGACGAAATCCGGTTCGGTTGGCGGGGCTCGATGGAAGGATCAGGCCTCGGGTGCGTGGCAAACCACTTCGATGTTGTGCCCGTCCGGACCGATGACGAACGCTGCGTAGTAGTTCGCGTGGTAGTGCGGGCGCAGGCCAGGTGCACTGTTGTCCTTGCCGCCCGCCTCCAGCGCCGCGCGATGGAAAGCTTCAGCTTGCCGGCGATTCTCGGCCACGAACGCCAGGTGAAGATGCGCGGGCTTCTCGTCGGTCTGGTACGGGCACAAGGAGAAGGTCGGCCGGGAAAAGCGAAAAATCCGCCGCATCTCGACCTACGCTTCTGATTTGAAAGCGAAATCGATGGTCGGATCGAGCGGCGGCACGGCACGCTGAAGTTCAAGCAGGTCGTTCCCGAGCCGATTGATATGCTCGCCCGGGCGGCCGAGATCGTCGTCCGAGTGGCGTCCCTTCTCCGGGGGCGCTGTCGGTCGATTCGATCGCCTATGCGCTATCTGTCCTCGGCGCGACGTTCCGCTGGTCGATCGAGCAGCAGTAGGTCCTCGCGAATTCATTCGCCGGCACTCAAAGTGAGCGCGGCTCAATGGGGGACTGGACATCCTGCGCCCATTTGCGGTTGGCGAATGGGAACTAATCCGGACGACTGCTGACGGGCTCGAATGGTCGCACGGCCGGATGGTGACCACCCTGTAGCGCCTGCGCTTTGTGCTCGACTCCGGTTACACGAGCGGCCTGAGCGCGGGCGAGCTAGGTCGGCGTCACGCTCAGCGGGTATCGAAATCGGTGCACGCGGCGAGCGTCAGCTGCATCTCGACGGCAAGGGCGCGAAGGTTGGCAAGGTACTGCGGCCGTCGCTCGCACGGTCGCGCTGGAGCAGTACCTGATACAACGCGATCTAACGAGATCAGCAAACCTCACGGAAGGCCTGTCGGCGCCGCTGGCGATCACGTCCGTCAGCAAGCAGGCCCAAATGTAGGCGCGAAGGCGAGCCCGGGAAAGTCGCGACGCAGTAGGCGCGCTCTATTGACTACGGAAAACAATAGATATTGTTACTTTGCGTAGGTAAATTTGTCGCTGTTATATCGGTGTCATGAGTGGATCGTTTGACAACAAAGTAACAGAGATGGTGCTCCATGTCGCTAACCTTCGCCCACACCGTTGAATCGCGCTTTGCTGAACTGACACCGACCAGCAAGCGGATTGCCAGCTATATGCTGGCGAATCTCGACCGCCTCGGGTTGGAAACAGCCGACCAAATTGCCCAGCAGACCGGCACCAGCGGCATTTCTGTCGGGCGATTTTTGCGTAGCGTTGGCTATCGCAATCTGGACGACCTCAAACTGGAGTTACGAGGCTCCGAAGAACGTCCTTGGATGATCACGGACCGGCTTGACGAGTATCGTCGGATGGCGGGACGTGCAGACACGTCGCCGCGCTCGCTCGAACTCGAACTGGGGGCTATCCGGCATGCGTATGAACTGGCCCAGTCACCCGCTTTCGCACGGGTTGCCGACCACATCGCCACCGCGGACGCAGTGTACATCCTTGGAATTCAATCAACTCGGGGCATCAGTAACGCGTTTCACAGCTACCTCGAATATATCCGTCCACGTGTCTTCTATTCCGACGGGATGTCTGGATCATACGTTGACGCGCTTAACTCGGAATTCGAGTCTCCGTACCTCATCATCACCGACACACGGGCTTATTCGCGTGTCGCTCGTCAACTTTGCGCAGCTGCGTCGCGACGTGGTTTGCAGTACGCCTTGGTCACGGACGTCTATTGCCCTTGGGCGCGCGAATTCCCGTGTGACGTTCTTCAGGTCAAGACTGATGTTGGTCAATTTTGGGACTCGCTTGCGCCGTTGACCTGCCTGTTCAACTCCCTCATTACAGCCACTGTTGAACGGCTGGGTCCTGGCATCGACGAACGTGTTGCCCGCAACAAGGAATTGCAGCGGGAACTTGACCAGTTCGATCTTTAACATCCATTTTTTCAAATTTCATTGATGCCACAGCATCGCCTTATCGAAGTAACCCGAGCCAGCCACGGCGTCGAGATCGATCTTGTGTACGCAAGCGAGCGGAACCTTACCGGCAAGCCGATTTATCGGGCCGCACGCTGTCTTTTGCTGGAACCAGCTGAAACCTGCTTGCGCAAGGCGATCGCTTTAGCAGTCAGTGCCGGCGTGAATTTGAAGATCTTCGATGCGTACCGCCCACCCGAGGTTCAACGAGCGTTATGGGAATTCCTCCCGGACCCCACCTACGTCGCCGATCTCGGACTCGGGTCAAATCACAGCCGGGGGACGGCGATCGATTTGACGCTGGTCGATGCTAACGGTGAGGAGCTTGACATGGGTACTCGTTTCGACGCGATGACTGCGGCGTCGAGCCATTTTTATAACGACCATCCGCCTCACGTGCAGCGCAACCGACTCTTGCTGCTAGGGCTGATGCATGCTGCGGGGTTTGTCCATATTGATAGCGAGTGGTGGCACTACGAACTCCCTGATTCGCAGCAGTTTCCCATGATTGAAAACGACAATTGTGGTTCCTTGCGTCTGATGTAGTTCTGCCTGCTCAAATTTGTTTCGCGCTTTTCGTCACACCGTCATTCTCGTACAAATCAACTATCGTATTTGGGAGTACATATGAAACTCACGTTGCGAAATGCACTCGCTGCAGCGGCAGTGGCATCGGTTTTTGCAGCAATGCCTGGTCGTGGCGCGCAGGCCGCTACCCCGAAAGATTTCTTCGTCATGGCTACGTTGTTGGACGAATTCACATCACTTGATCCGGGTGAGATTTACGAACTTGTACCGGAAGAGTATGTAGCGAACACATACGATCGCCTCGTACGGGTCGACTTGCATGACCCGTCAAAATTCAATGGCGACGTTGCTCAGTCCTGGACCGTCAGCCCGGACGGATTGACGTTTACGTTCAAGTTGAAGCCGGGACTCAAGTTTCACTCCGGCGATCCGTTGACTGCCGATGACGTGGCTTGGTCGATTCAGCGCACCGTTTTGCTCGACAAGGGGCCCGCAGCCGTGTTGCAGGGCATCGGACTGACCAAAGAAAACGTGCTCCAGCATGTCAAAAAAATCGATGACGCAACTATCTCGGTGCAAACCGACCAGAAGTACGCGCCAACGTTCGTGCTGAATGTGTTGGGCTCGTGGCCAGCCTCCGTACTGGACAAGAAGTTGCTGATGTCCCATCAGAATGGAAACGACTTCGGCAACGGCTGGCTCAAGACAAATGAAGCTGGGTCGGGTGCCTACAGGCTAGTCAAATGGAACGCCAGCGACAGTATCGTTCTGCAACGGTTCGACGGCTATCGCTTTCCGCTGGCAATGAAGCGCATCGTGTTGCGGCACGTGCCGGAATCGTCGAGCCAACGTCTGCTGCTCGAGAATGGCGATGTTGATGTGGCGCGGGATCTTAGTCCGGACGATCTCAACTCTCTGTCGAACGCCGGGAAAGTGAACGTTACGGCCGTTCCGCAAGCGACGCTCATGTATCTTGGTTTGAACCAGAAGAATCAGTATCTCGCGAAACCCGAGGTTCAGGAAGCGATCAAGTGGTTGGTGGACTACAGCGGCATCCAGCAGAACATCGTGAAGTCTACATACAAGATCCATGTAGCCTTCATTCCGGAAGGTTTCCTTGGCGCATTGAACAGCAATCCGTATCACAAAGACGTTCCGAAGGCCAAGGCACTTCTTGCGAAGGCCGGCTTGCCGAATGGTTTCAAGGTGAAGATGGACGTCCGCAACGACTATCCATACACCGAGATTGCGCAGGCGATTCAGGCCAACCTGGCCCAGGCGGGCATCAAGGTCGAACTCGTTCCCGGTGACAACAAGCAGACGTTGGCCAAATATCGGGCCCGTCAGCACGACATCTACATCGGGGAGTGGTCCGCAGACTATATTGATCCGCACAGCAATGCACAGGGCTTTACGTGGAATCCAGACAATTCCGACAACTCTAGCTACAAGATGCTCGCGTGGCGTAACGCATGGAACATTCCGCAACTGACTGCGAAAACTCAGGCCGCACTGGCTGAATCATCGACGACGAAGCGAGCGCAGATGTATCAGGCGATGCAAAAGGACGTTCTTGCTCATTCGCCGTTCGTGATCATGTTCCAGAAGGTCGCTCAGGTAGCCGTGCGTCCAGGGGTGACAGGCCTGAAAGTGGGCCCAATTAACGACCTCGTCTCATATCGCGATCTGAAGAAACAGTAAGCATTGCCTGTCGGCGCAGTCGACCACTGCGCCGCATCCTTGTGGAAAGCCATCATGTCGACTCCAATAGCCTTCTTCGACCGGATCCGTTTGCTATCCGTCGATCATGCCTGGGCACGCTGGACACTACGTCTCGTGCGTTGGCTCGTTACACTGTTCATCACGTTCCTCGGCCTGCTCGCAGTGACGTTTATTATCAGCCGCAAGATCCCGATAGACCCGGTGTTGGCAGTGCTCGGTGATCGGGCATCAGCTCAGGCTTACGCGGCGGAGCGAATCGCGCTAGGGCTCGACAGGCCTCTCGTTGTCCAGTTTTCAATGTATGCACACGATGTGCTGCGAGGCGATCTTGGCATCTCGCTATTGACCTCGAATCCCGTACTGACGGACATCAAACGTGTGTTCCCCGCAACTGTTGAATTGGCCACGATTGCGACGCTCATCGGCGTACTGACCGGGGTGCCGCTCGGCGTCATTGCCGCGGTTCGACATAATCGCTGGATTGACCACGTCGCCCGCTTTATCGGTTTGATCGGGAACTCCGTGCCGGTGTTCTGGCTAGGGCTGATGGGCTTGCTCCTTTTCTATGCAAAGCTGCATTGGGTCTCAGGGTCCGGCCGCCTCGATCCTGTCTATGACGGCATGGTTGACGCCAAGACGGGTAGTCTGTTGATTGACTCAGTCTTGGCAGGCGAGTGGGAGGTGTTCTTTAACGCTCTGTCGCACATCATCCTTCCGGCGATGATCCTGGGGTACTACTCAGTCGCCTACCTGAGTCGCATGACACGCTCATTTGTGCTGGACCAGCTAAATCAGGAATACATCACCACTGCCCGCGCGAAAGGACTGCCGGAGCGGCGGGTTATCTGGCGCCATGCATTCGGCAACATAGCGGTCCCGCTCCTGACAGTGATCGCACTCAGTTACAGCTATTTACTGGAAGGTTCGGTGCTGACTGAAATCGTCTTTGCATGGCCTGGCATCGGCTCCTATCTCACCAATGCATTGCTTAGTGCAGACATGAATGCCGTGCTTGGCAGCACGCTTGTGATTGGCGCAACCTTCATCGGTTTGAACCTGCTTACCGACGCCTTGTACCGGGTCTTCGATCCGCGCGCACGACAACGCGCATAAGGATCGTTCCGTGCTACAGCCCCTACACTCAAAGACACAGGACCATACGATGAGCACTACATCACATCATTGGAAGAGTTGGCTTCTGAGCGACACTCCAGCGTCGCGCCGACAAGCGGCGTTGGGACTCGCTTACCGCCGGTGGAAACGCTTCTGTAGTAATCCGCTGAGCGTTTTCGGGTTTGTCGTTCTGTCGCTGCTCATTGTGCTTGCGATCGTCGGCCCAATGATGGCGCCGCATGATCCTCTGCGTCAGATATTGTCTGATCGCCTCCTGCCGCCTGGCTCGCCATCGCATTGGCTTGGGACTGACCAGCTCGGCCGCGACATTCTTTCCAGACTTATCTACGGTTCCCGACTGACGCTGAGCATAGCGATTCTTACCGTCATACTGGTCGTGCCCGTCGGACTGTTGATCGGTACGACCGCAGGCTTTTGCGGAGGCGCTGTTGACACCGTTCTGATGCGGATTACCGATGTAGCGTTGTCGTTTCCAAAAATCGTCCTGGCGTTGGCTTTCGCGGCCGCGATGGGTCCTGGCGTAATCAATGCGGTAATCGCGATATCCATTACTGCGTGGCCGCCTTACGCTCGGCTCGCGCGCGCGGAAACGCTGAAACTGGTGCAGGCGGACTTCATTCATAGCGCGCGGCTACAAGGTGCATCGTCTCTGCGCCTTCTCCTGCGTTACATCGTGCCCCTATGTTCGTCATCGGTCATTGTGCGTGCCACGCTGGACATGGCCGGGATCATTCTTACGGTCGCCGGTCTTGGGTTCCTTGGCCTCGGTGCGCAACCGCCGAGCCCGGAATGGGGCTTTATGGTGGCGTCAGGTCGTAATGTCCTGCTTGACGCGTGGTGGGTGGCCACCATTCCGGGCTTTGCCATCCTGCTGGTGAGTCTTGCTTTCAACCTGCTTGGTGATGGTCTGCGCGACGTCCTTGATCCGCGACATGGAGCGTGAAATGAAACCAGTAGCGAATGTGCATTTGGCGTCTCAGCGATCGCCCGAGCCGCTTTGTGAAATCGATGGCTTACGCGTGGGATTTCGCGGTGCCGACGGTCGCATAGCAGAGGCCGTGCGCGGCATGACGCTGAAGCTTCAGAAAGGGGAGCGACTCGGCATTGTGGGCGAATCCGGGTCAGGAAAATCCATGACAGGCCGGGCGCTGATGGGGCTCTTGCCACCCAGCGCGAAGTGGTCTGCTCAGACCATGAAATTCGACGGCGAGGATCTGCTCGCGATGCCACCGCATGGGCATCGGCGCCTGTGCGGTCAACATATGGGGATGATCCTGCAAGACCCGAAATACTCCCTGAACCCGGTGATGACCGTCGCTCAGCAAATGCGCGAGGCTTTCGTAATGCACTATCCGACGCTCGGGCGCCGCGCAATGCGCGAGAAGATCGTCGACGCTTTGGCGGCGGTGCACATCCGGGACCCCGCTCGCGTCGCTGATTCGTATCCGCACGAACTGTCCGGTGGCATGGGCCAGCGCGTCATGATTGCAATGATGGTTTCGTGCGGACCGCGGCTGTTGGTCGCTGACGAGCCGACCAGCGCTCTCGACGTCCTCGTGTCGATTCAGGTGCTGAGCATCCTCGATGAAATGATAGCCCGGCACGACACCGGCCTTATCTTCATTAGCCATGATTTGCCGCTCGTGATGTCTTTCTGCGACCGCGTCGTTGTCATGTACGCCGGACGGGTGGTCGAGGAGTGCGCGGCCCGCGACTTAGTCCACGCGCGGCATCCTTATACGCGGGGACTACTCGCGGCCAATCCGCCGCTCGATAATCCACCTGACGAGCTGCCGACCCTCAAGCGTGACCCGGCTTGGCTTTCGGAGGCAATGCAATGATTGATGGCAAGGATGTCCGGATCAGGTTCAAAACCGACACCGGCTATTTCGACGCAGTTCGCCAGGCGAGCTTTCATGTCGACGAGGGAGAGATATTCGGTCTCGTCGGCGAGTCCGGCTCCGGGAAGTCAACGATCCTGCGAGCGCTGAGCGGGCTCACGCCCATTGCCGAAGGGAGCTTGCGCATTGGTTCTCATGCGCTGACGGACAGGATTGACCGTACCTTTAGGCGGCAGGTACAGATGGTGTTTCAAGATCCTTACGGCTCGCTGCATCCGCGCTTCACGGTTGATCAAACCTTGCGTGAGCCGTTGGCGATTAATCGCTTAGACCGACAGGACGAACGCATCGTCAACGCCCTTCGGGAGGTCGGCCTCAACCCGGCGTTTCGCTTTCGTTACCCACACCAGCTGTCAGGCGGACAGCGGCAACGAGTCGCGATTGCTCGTGCACTGATCGTTGAGCCAAACGTCCTGCTGCTTGACGAGCCGACCTCTGCACTGGACGTCTCGGTGCAGGCCGAGATTCTCAACCTGCTGAAGAGACTGCATCGGGAACGCCACTTAACAATGATCCTGGTCAGCCACAATCTCGCTGTTGTGGGTTTTCTATGTCAGCGAGTGGCGGTAATGCGTAACGGAGAGATCGTCGAACGAGTGAGCGTTGATGATATCCGGCAGCATCGTGTAGAGCACGAATACACGCGTCGTCTGATGCTTGCAACCGAAGGCTATACACGAAAATCGGTCGTACAAGACCCGTATATGCAGTCTGCAAGCTAGTGCCGCTGGTTAATTTCGCCCCGCTTGCAGACGGCGGGGGAATTTTTTTTGGCATATGAATTAGTAATGCGAAATTATATATAGATGCCGAAATTTGTTTTTCCGATGTTTTTGACAGTCAAAACATGAAGGGGTTGTTCCATGTAATGCGTAAGTATAGCGAAATAAGAACAGCTAATTTTTTACGATGAGTTTGGAGAAACTTTAATGAAACGAATGGCGCTATCAGCTATCTCGCTCGGCATGCTTGCTGCTACCTCAGCGGCGCACGCTCAGAGCTCTGTCACTCTCTATGGTTTGATTGATAACAGCATTACGTACTTACACAACGACGGCGGCAAGAACACGGTGGCGATGGTCAACGGCAACCTCCAGGGTTCGCGTTGGGGGCTGAAAGGTGCCGAGGATCTCGGCGGCGGCCTGAAGGCGGTCTTTCAGTTGGAAAATGGCTTCGACCCGAACACCGGAAAACTGGGCCAGGGTGGCGCCGAATTTGGTCGCCAGGCATATATTGGCTTGTCCGACGACAGGTTCGGTACAGTCAAGGCCGGTCGACAATTCGTGCCGGACACTGACCTGGTCCAAGGCATCACAGGCGACAACTACTTCGGTTCGGTGTTTGCCACGCCTGGAGACGTCGACAATTACGACAACAGTGTGCGGGTAAGCAATTCGCTGAAATACATCAGCCCCGTGTTCGCAGGGTTCCAGGCGGAGGCGATGTACGCTTTCGGCAATCAGGCCGGCTCGATTGGTGATCGTCGTGCCTGGGGTGCGGCGCTGGCCTATACGAACGGTCCGGTGGCTCTGGCCGCAAGCTACCAATACTATAACGGCGGCAACGTTACGGTTGTTCGTAAATTCAACGGTGGCACGAACACGACGAGTGATTCGATATTCAACGGGCCGATCAATGCGAGCTACGATTCCGCCGCGTCGGTGAAGATCGCACGTGTAGCCGGACAGTACACCGTCGGTTCGTTCAATCTTGGCGCCTCGTACAGTAACGCCCAGTACACAGCCGATTCGCACTCGTCGTTTGGCCAAACCCAGAAGTACAACACTGGCAACGCATTCGCCACATATCAAGTGACTCCTGCCTTCCTGACGGGGATCGGGTATAGCTATACGAAGAGCTCCGGCAATTCTTCGGCGAAATACAATCAGGTCAGTTTGGGCGCGGACTATAACGTATCGAAGCGAACGGACTTCTATCTTGTTGGTGCGTGGCAACATGCGTCGGGTCAACAAGACCCTGCTGGCAATCAAGCGCAGGCTTCCATTGGGTCGTACGGTTTTGCAGGCGCGAACGGCGCATCGCAAGAGTATGTTGCGCTGGGCATTCGCCACAAGTTCTAAAGCAGCAAGCCTTGCCGGCCGGAGCATTCTGGCCGGTTTCCTTTCGCCGGCTAATGTGCCGGCATATCCACTGACCGTGTGATCTTCGTTTGAACGTAGAAGACGCATGGGTCAGAAACCATCTCGAGTTTTCATGGAGCCAGTTATGCGAGTCGCCATTCTCGGAAGCGGCGTCGTTGGCGTTACCAACGCGTACTACTTGGCCCGCGCGGGGCACGAGGTCACTGTTATCGATCGGGCGCAAGGCCCCGCCCTCGAAACGAGTTTTGCCAATGCCGGCCAAATCTCGCCCGGATACGCTTCCCCGTGGGCAGCGCCGGGCGTTCCACTTAAGGCTATCAAGTGGATGTTCCAGAAGCACGCGCCATTAGCGATCCGCCTCGACGGCAGTGCGTTCCAGTTGCAATGGATGTGGCAGATGCTGCAAAACTGCTCGAAGGCGCGTTACGCGGTGAACAAAGGCCGCATGGTCCGTCTTGCCGAATACAGTCGCGAATGCCTTCAATCTCTACGTGCCGAGACGGGTATACAGTACGAGGGACGTACGGGCGGCACACTACAAGTGTTCCGCACACAGCAGCAACTCGATGGCGCAGCGAAAGACATCGCCGTGCTGCGGGACGAGAGCGTGCCATTCGAGTTACTCACGCCTGCCGATCTGTTCAAGGCCGAACCAGCACTCGCAGCGGTATCGCACAAGCTGACGGGCGGCCTACGCTTGCCGAACGACGAGACTGGCGACTGCCATATGTTCACGACACGTCTTGCCGCCATGGCAGAAGATATCGGCGTCGAGTTTCGCTATGACACACCTATCGACGCGCTTTCTATACGAGACAACCGGATCGTTGGCGTGCATTGTGGTCACGAGTTTGTACAGGCAGACGCGTATGTGGTCGCACTTGGGTCCCATTCGACGAAGTTGCTCGGCAGTCTGTTTAGGATTCCGGTCTATCCGCTCAAGGGTTATTCGATCACTGTGCCGATCGAGAACGGGGATGCTGCTCCAGTGTCGACTGTGCTCGACGAAACCTACAAGATTGCGATAACTCGCTTCGATGACCGAATTCGTGTCGGCGGCATGGCGGAGATCGTCGGGTATGACTCAACGTTGAAGCCGGCACGCCGTGAGACGCTCGAAATGTGCGTAAACGACCTGTTCCCGCATGGCGGCGACACGTCGAAGGCGACGTTCTGGACCGGACTTCGACCGATGACGCCCGACGGCACGCCGATAGTTGGTCGTACGCCATTGCCGAATCTGTTCCTGAATACGGGCCACGGTACGCTCGGCTGGACCATGTCATGCGGCGCCGGCCAATTGTTAGCCGACCTGATGTCCGGCAGGGAGCCTGCGATTCAGGCAGACGATCTATCGGTCCATCGTTATATTGGATCGGTCGATAGGGCCGCTTTCGCCACCGGTTGACGCCACTGCATCAAGACTTCTCTCAAAGCCGACGGTTTCGCCGAGAAGTGAAGTTTTCATCGCTCGAGCAAGTACGGTCGAATTTTAGCCGAAGGGCTTTAGTTGCATGAAAGTCGACCAGCCGCCGCGGCACGGCACTGAATGTATTGAAGACGTTGTCCCATCGATAACTTGTATTAGCGATATGGATGCATTTCTGAACGAAACTGCCGTTTCGCGAAACGCGTCACACTTGGCCGTCACGCCGTTGTTACCCTGATACCTATAATCCCGGGATGCCGAACGTTTCGCCGTCGCTACCGTTTCCCGACCCTGCGTCCCTGTCCGCGCTGCGCGTATGGTACGCGGGTGGTCGGGTCGCGCGATGCTGTCGAGCGCTACTGCCCACAGGCGCTCGGGGTCGGCTAGTCGGCGCGTGGCGTGATCGGCCGGATTCGCCGGCAGCTCGCCGGTTTTGCCCTCAGCCGGCACCGGGCCGATCTCGCCCGCCTGCTCCAGTGTGCGGCCGGCGACCGTACCCGCTGCCGCCTGGCCGCCAACCGGGCGATGGATCTCCTTTCTTCTTGACCTCTGCCAGAGCCGCAGGTGAGCGATCCGGTCGATGTCTGGCTATCTTCCCGCGCTGATGCGGCCGGTCTGCGCGCGGGCGAACTCGTTGGCGTCACGCTGGGCGGTATCGAGACCGGTGCGCGCGGTGAGCGGGGGCTTCACCTTACTGGCAAGGGCGCGAAAGCGGGCAAGGTGGTGCTGCCGCCGCTCGCGCGTTTCGCACTGGACCAGTACCTGATGCAGCGCGGTCTGCCCGTAAGTCCGGCGAGCTGGACACCGGATACGCCGCTGCTCGGTCATCTCGACGAACCCGGCGGCATTACCACACAGCGCTTGAGCGAGGTTCTGCGCCGGTTCTTCCGGACGGCCGCCGACGGCGCGCGACGCTGACGAGCGTGCGGGACAACCTGCGTCACGCGTCGATCACGACTACGTCGATCTACCTGGACGACGACGAAGTTATGCGCGCCTGGCAGATCGAGCGGATCTTTGCGCGACGCACGCCGGCATGAGCACCGTCCACGAGACCATCTACCCGGTGCTGCCTGCAGATCCAGGCACCGCCGAGCGTCGCGGAAATCCGCTTCGTGCGCCGGCAATCCCGGCAGGAAGCTACCGCCGTGTTGATCATGGTGCAACTCAAGCTGCTGCAACGCCTCGGTTACTTTCCGATGCTCGTGGACGTGCCCCCCGTCATCATCGATCACATCCGGACCGCGATGCGGGCCCGCACCTTGCCCCGGAAATCGGTCGCGCGATACGACGTATCAGGCACCCGTATCCGTCACCAGAAGCTGCTGCGTAGCTGGCCCGACATCAGAGCGTTCGATGCCGCCGGAACGACGTGGTTGAGCGAGCTTGCGGCGGCTGAAGCCGGAACCAAGACCGAACTGCCCGACATCTTCAACGTGCTTATCGAGGAACTGATTCGGCGCCGGTACGAACTGCCGCCGCTGGCGACGCTGCAGCGCCTCGCCGTGCGCGCGCGCAACGATGGCAACGAGGCAATCTATGGAGCGATCGCCAGCTTTCTCAAGCATATCGACGAGATCAGGAAACTGGCCGAAGGCTCGCCGGTGCCGCCCGCGATCCTGTCCGTTTGCAAGCGGACCCAACTGGTCACCGAAGCGCGGGCGCTCGACGTTGCGGAACTGCGATCGCTCAAGACCGCGAAGCGTCATGCGCTCGCGGTGCTGTTCATCCAGGCGCAGCTGCAGAAGGCGCCCGACGATGTCGCCGAGATCTTCATCAAGGTGATGCGCAAGTTCGAGTCGTATGCGCAGGTCCGGCTGCAAAAATACCAGCTTGAACATGCCGACGTGCAGGAAGGTCTCGTCGGACAGTTCAGGGACGTGTTGCAGATTCCGCAGGATGAAGACGTTCCCGAGCGGCAGCGCTTGCCGAAAATCCGCGAAGCGCTCGGCGACCCTGCAGCGACGCTGTCGGCGGTCCCTCCGACGCAATCGCTACGCCGAGCGGTTCAAGTGCCGAATTTCATCGGCCGCTTCCGCGAATCCGTTAAGCGGTGTGACGCCGATACATGGCCAGGGACCCCGCGAGCACAACAAGGACAGCGCCGCAGGACCGTTCCAGCCATAGCGCTCCCGACTCCTTCAGCAGGCGAATTGCTCGCGCGCCGAGCAGCGAATAGCCGAACATGATCAGGCAATCCAGCATCGCGAACGTTATCGCGAGTGCTGCGTACTGCGGCGCAAGTGGCGCGGACGGCGTGATGAACTGGGGCAAAAATGCGGAGAAGAACAGATACCCTTTCGGGTTGGTGACTGCGGTAAGGAAACTTTTCAGGAAAATCGCCGAGTTGTTTTCGCGGCTTGTTTCACCCTGCGTGCTCGCGAGGTTCAACGCACCCTTTGACATCAATAGCTTGACGCCAATGTACGCAAGGTAGACCACGCCGACCCATTTGACGACGGTGAACCAGAACGCCGACGCCGCCAGCAGCGCACCAAGACCCAGCGCCACCGCGAAAATCAGCACGAAGTCGGATGCGACCGCTCCGGCAAACCCATAAGCAGCGCGACGAAGGCCATAGCGGGAGCCATTGGTCAACGCCAGCAGAACCGTCGGTCCAGGCGTTGCGATACCTACAAAGGCTACAGCGGCAAAGATCAGCAACGTACTTTCACGCATGGCGCTTCTCTCCGGCGGAATGGATGGGATAGATCACGTGGCTGCCAAGTATAGCGCTGCACTATCACCTGCCAGTCGCAGTCGTTCGCAACCCTCTCCGTTGCGACGGCAATTCCGCGAGATTATCGCAAGCGGACGTTCACGAGGTAATCGGCAATGGCGGCCACTGGCCGAACTCCGACGGTCTGCCCCGCGTGTTCCGGTAAATGGAGGCGCAGGCGCGCGGCGGTGAGTAGATGCAAGCGAGGCGGCCCGGGCGACGTCTGGGCCGATTCGTTTTTGGTTCGTCATGGATTGACGGAGCGCTGGATTCACCCGATGACCGAGACCTGAGTCCAGTTCCGAGAGGGCCTTTCGGCAATGGCACATTCAGTCATATGGCAAGCAAGCTCGAACACATTAAAGAGTGCCATTTTCACGACGATAATCAATCGTCCCATACTCATTTTGTGGACGCGCAATGATGCCGACCAGACTGATGATTCATCTAATCATGCCCGAGCGCCGTGTGAAACACGGCTTCAACTGGGGTGCCCTGATATTCGGCACGATGTGGGCATACTCGGAAGGACTGGTTGCCCTGGGAGGCCGGTTGATTGCGATGTAAAGGTCACCAACAATAAATCCCACTCAATTGGGGTTTCGTGCAGGACATCGTTCATCCGTGAGTGATCGGTTTCCACAGCGCAGCATGCAAATCCGAGCTAAGCCGATCACTGGGCTGATACTAGTCCTCAACCTGCGTGGCGGTGCTGCCAATCAACATGCAACCGCATTCGGTGTGATGACCATGTAGCGCAACACGCTCGCCGCCAATTGTCAACGTTGGATGCGCCTCAATGATCTTATTGATGCCGTGCGATTTGCCATCAGGGTATTTCTGTGGACAGTCGACGAGATCGTGCAGGCGGGCAATCGCCTTACCTCAAATCGTATGGATATCCGAACCGCTGATCACGCGTCCCCCATGCGATGTCATATCTCCGACCACGATGATAGGTAGTGCCATCTTGCACCTCGGCAAAGTTGAGAACGAATTTCCGTGTGTCGCCTGGATAGACGCACGCGTACATCAATCGCTTTCCTGATTGGAGTCCTCTTCCGGATAAGACGGGTAGGTGCTTGCTATCCTACCTTTGATGTAGGCTATGCGGCTGCGATATGCTTTCAGCAAGCACGCGTTATCACTGCAGGAATTCCGCACCGTCCTGATCCAGTTGATTTGATCCAATCGAACTGGGTCCTGATATGAAATTTCTTTCGAATTGGTTATCAGCATCGCAACGTAGCCGCGATTGACGGTTGCATCCAGCCTAATCAGCTCCGGATTTTTACATATGAGATGTTCAACATTCGTGCTGGCTTTGCTGCAATCGAAACTTTGCTCAGCATTTGCTGGCACATGCGTCTGACGTTCGAATAGGTATGCCCAGGAACCGTCGAGCAGCACCATTTCGTCTGGTGACCTGTAGATCATCGCAAAACCTAGCCCCGAGCAGAGTGGTGCGTCGGCATCTCCGAGGATGTAGGTATCAGTTAGTGCGGTGCCTTTCGCGTGAAACTTGGTGCTCAAGAAGGCATTGAATTTATCTCTGGAGCCAAATGAGTGAGAGATAACCGGATCAACATGGAAATTCATCTTCTTGTCGACCTTTACACTGCAACTGTGCCCAGTGTAATGAAATACGAACGCGCCATCATTAAATGTGAGAAATCCTGCTATCTGCGGATTGACCGGAAAAGGCAGATTGTGCGTATCACGGCCTTGTTCAAATTGTGCTGCGCCCGTCATCCGATACGTGTCCTGAGCCGCAGCACAAATCGGCGCCAAGACTACCGACATCAGGAGGAGTAGGCACTGCTTGAGTTTCTTCATGGAGAAAATAGACATCGTTCGTTCAATGGTTTGAATTGTAAGTAGCCAGGCAAAACATATCGTGCTCTCGTTCCCGACGCGTCTTGTTTTCGATATCCAAGAATTCGACGGGCGCGCCGGTGTAGTCGCAGCAGTTCAGTTTGCGACACAGACTAGGCGCTTTTTTGAGGCTGCCCATGTTAAAAGCGAGCGAGACAAGGGCATCGTACTCATGTTGATAGAGGGGTACGTGGATCGCCTTCTTGACGCGAGCTTCGATTGCTATGACATCGCCGTCAAACAATGTCTGAGCCTCCGCGACGGTTACCCTCGCGCTCGTACTGCCGTCAGAGCGAGACTGATTGGAATTTTGTCCATCGATTGATGGAGGAAGAAGGCTTATTCGGTTTCTGGCGTCAGGACAAGGAAGGAAATTCGCATAGGTTCATCGTGACCGATGACATTTACTCGCGTGATGAGGTGTCTCCCAATCCAGTCGGATTCTCCAGGTCGGCCAAGCTCGGAATAAGTCACGGCTCGGCGCGGAACAAGCGCGTTCTCTGGCAGCGACGGAATGCTCGTCTTGAGCAGGCGATC
Organism: Burkholderia cepacia; assembly: GCF_001718835.1. NCBI lineage: Bacteria > Pseudomonadati > Pseudomonadota > Betaproteobacteria > Burkholderiales > Burkholderiaceae > Burkholderia > Burkholderia cepacia. The sequence continues at coordinate 1,311,291 of NZ_CP013444.1, forward strand.
TTGCTGGATCAGGCCACCACGAATCGCCTGAGCCACTTCGGTCATGTTCATGCGTTATCCATCTTCTTGTTTTTTGCAAGCCTGCAATGGCCAGCGCTCTCACGGGAACGGCTTCCCCGTTATATCGCCGCAATTTTAGCGACGTCGACAGGTCATGAGAATGTACCTTGGTCGAGAAAACCACAATATGGTCTGACAAAAACCCATACACTTGCCTGCGAGGCGGTTAGGCTTGACGTGGTTAAGATCATCGCAATTACATATTGCAAACTATTTTCTTTCATATATATTCGCAAAATCGCAGATGCAGTCGAGTGTCGCCGCAACCACGATTCCGGTGGCCACACCGGACAGAGGTGGCCGCGCAAATTCGGACAGTCGGATAAGTGGTTTGGCCGGGGCCTGAGCCGGCGATAATGCTGGCAAAGGAACCGAGGAAATGACGAAGAGAACCCGACGGACGCACTCAGCGGCGTTCAAAGCGAAGGTGGCGCTTGCAGCGGTCAAAGGCGAACGGACGCCGGCCGAACCGGCGCAGCAGTTTGATGTGCACCCGAACCAAATCACGGAGTGGAAGCGGCAGTTGCAGGGGCGCGCGGCAGACGTGTTTGGCGCGGCAGGCGCGCCGTCGAGCGAGCCGCCAGTGGATGTGAAAACGCTGCACGCGAAGATTGGCCAGTTGACGCTGCGGAATGATTTTTTAAGCGGCGTGCTCACCAAGTCGGGATTGCTGAGCGCAAAGCGATGATCGACCGTACGCATGCGCTGTCGGTTTCGCAGCAGGCCCGGCTGGTCGGCATTGCAAGATCGAGCGCGTATTGCCGGCCGCGGCCGATGAGCGAGGTCGATCAGATACTGATGCGGCGGATCGACGAACTGACCATAGATTCCGTTTGCCGGGGCGCGGATGCTGGCGCGACTGCTGCGTCGCGAGGGGCACGAGATCGGCCGCCGTCGCGTGCGCACGCTGATGAAGCGCATGGGTGTCGAGGCGCTGTACTGCAAGCCGAACAGGAGCCGCCGCAACGCCCAGCACAAGATCTGGCCATACTTGCTGCGAGGTGTGAAGATCGACCGGGCCAACCAGGCGTGGGCACTCGACACGACGTACATTCCGATGGCGCGCGGCTTCGTGTATCTGACGGCGGTGGTGGACTGGGCGAGCCGCAAGGTACTCTCGCACCGGGTCGCCACCACGCTGGAAGCCGTGCATGCTGTCGAAGCACTAGAAGAAGCGTTCGCCCGTTACGGGTGGCCCGACATCATGAACACCGATCAGGGCAGCCAGTTCACGGCGGGCGCGTTTACCGAGGCCGTGCTGGGCCGGGGCATCCGACTGTCAATGGACGGCAAGGGAAGTTGGCGCGATAACGTGTTCGTCGAGCGGGGATGGCGCAGCATCAAGTATGAAGAGGTCAACCTGAAGGCGTACGAGTCGGTCAGCCATGCCCGGCGTTTCATCGGCGGATACATCGAGTTGTACAGCCGGAAGCGGCTCCATTCGAGCCTGGCGGATCAGACGCCGGATGAGGCATACTTCGCGACGCTGCCTGCGATCAAATCGGCAGCATGACTGCCTTGGGCATTCCACTTAAAAATATCGAAAACCTGTCCGAACGAGCGAGGCCACGTTTGTGAGTGCGTGGCCTGCGAGGGGGCCGACGTTTGCGAGAGAGCGCTTTTTTTTAGGGGCTTCGTGGAATTCCGAGGATGTCGCTCGCCGACCAAAAAGAGACATTCAAAATGTTTGTAAAAACGAATCAAAAAATGAAAGTGCTCCTCATTGCCTCATTAGGCATTTCGTTGCTTGCCCAAACATCACCAACCTTTGCGGATGGCGACAACGGGAAAAAACTCTTCCTGGCGAGATGTGCGATGTGCCACGGAGCAGATGCCAGAGGAACAGGGCCATTGGCAAACAAAAGCAGCCCACCCACACCCGATCTCACGACACCGGCCTTCAAAAAACGGCTCAGCGATTACCCGGGCGTCATTGTCTCATCAATCATACTTCGCCCGAACGGGGACCTGATTCCAAAAACGTTACGAGAAAATGGCATAAAACTGCCGCCCCACTCCTGGACAGTCAAGGACTTTCGCGATTTGAATCAATACATGAGTGAATTGATTTTAAAAAATTGAATAGCCCATATGAAATTCGGTTAAAATAAATTTCGTTTTCGGTCTGATTTATTGAACTGGTAAACGACAAGTTTTGACCGGTTCCGGACGTGAAAGGCTGTGCAGCACTTGCCCGCCCTGCCGGTGTCAAGGAAATCTCATGCGAGGTTATATTCCAGGAGTACCAGCACGTTGGCGCTGGAGTGGCTGACGACTTATTCGGGTCGGTCGTTTTTTTGAAGTGTTCAGGGAAGCTGCCGTCGATGCCGGTTGCCTGGATGGTCGGACTCGCGATTACTCGCTGCGGCCCGAAGTAAGGATTGCATTGATCCACGATGCCACGTCGGTGACCGGGATGGCGTGGCGTTGATTGAGCGTCCCGCTCTTGTCCCATGCGACACCCCGCCCTTGAGCAAAAGCCGCACGGTACTTTCGCGTTTGACAACGATCCCGATGATACGCAACGTGTATTAAATTCACGCAACGCATATCCCATTCGGAGACAACCATGCCCGCAGGCACCCCTGATCCCGGTGTCCCGAAGTGCCCCTTCCACGACGCGGCGCCGGCAGCACCGCCCGCGCCCGGCAACTGCCAGGTAAGCGCGCGCGCCGCCGCATTCGACCCGTTCGGGGACGGCTACCAGCAGGACCCGCCCGACTACCTGCGCTGGGCCCGCGAGCAGGAGCCGGTGTTCTACAGCCCCGGGCTCGGCTATTGGGTGGTCACGCGCTACGCCGACATCAAGGCGATCTTTCGCGACAACCTCACGTTCAGCCCGTCGATCGCGCTCGAGAAAATCACGCCGACCGGCCCCGAAGCGAACGCGGTGCTGGCGTCGTACGGCTACGCGATGAGCCGCACGCTCGTGAACGAAGACGAGCCCGCGCACATGCCGCGCCGGCGCGCGTTGATGGACCCGTTCACGCCCGATGCGCTCGAGCACCACGAGCCGATGGTGCGCCGGCTCGCGCGCGAGTACGTGGACCGCTTCATCGACGACGGCCGCGCGGACCTCGTCGACCAGATGCTGTGGGAAGTCCCGCTGACGGTGGCGCTGCATTTTCTCGGCGTGCCGGAAGAGGACATGGACACGCTGCGCGCGTATTCGATCGCGCATACGGTGAACACCTGGGGCCGCCCGAAGCCGGACGAGCAGGTTGCGGTCGCGCACGCGGTCGGCAAGTTCTGGCAGTACGCGGGCAAGGTGCTCGACAGGATGCGCGCGGACCCGTCCGGCCCGGGCTGGATGCAGTACGGCATCCGCAAGCAGCAGGAACTGCCCGACGTCGTCACCGATTCCTATCTGCATTCGATGATGATGGCCGGCATCGTCGCCGCACACGAGACGACGGCCAACGCGACCGCCAACGCGATGAAGCTGCTGCTGCAGCACCGCGAGGCGTGGCGCGACATCTGCGAGGACCCGAGCCTCATTCCGAACGCGGTCGAGGAGTGCCTGCGTCACAACGGCTCGGTCGCCGCGTGGCGCAGGCTCGCGACGAAGGACGTCACGATCGGCGGCGTCGACATCCCGGCGGGCGCGAAGCTGCTGATCGTGACGTCGTCGGCGAATCATGACGAGCGCCAGTTCGCGGATGCCGATCTGTTCGACATCCGCCGCGAGAACGCCGGCGACCAGCTCACGTTCGGCTACGGCGCGCATCAGTGCATGGGCAAGAACCTGGCGCGCATGGAGATGCAGGTCTTCCTCGACGAGTTCACGCGCCGGCTGCCGCACATGCGGCTGGCCGAGCAGCGCTTCACGTATGTGCCGAACACGTCGTTTCGCGGGCCGGAGCATCTCATCGTCGAATGGGACCCGGCGCAAAACCCCGAGCGCCGCGATGCGTCGGTGCTGGAGCCGCGCGCGGTGGTGCGGATCGGCGAGCCGTCGTCGCATGCGGTGAGCCGCGCGGTGACGGTCGAGCGCGTGTCGGCGTGCGCGGAGCGGATCGTGCGGATCAGGCTCGTCTGCGCCGACGGCAAGCCGTTGCCGCGCTGGGCGCCGGGGGCGCACATCGACGTGCTCTGCGGCGACACGGGGCTGTCGCGCCAGTATTCGCTGTGCGGCGATCCGGCCGATCGCGGTGCATTCGAGATCGCGGTGCTGCGAGAGCCGGAGAGCCGCGGCGGATCGGCGTGGATTCATGCGAGCGTCAATGCAGGCGAGGTGCTGAAGATTCGCGGCCCGCGCAATCACTTCCGCTTCGCCGGCGACGTGTGCAGGGCGATCTTCGTCGCGGGCGGCATCGGCATCACGCCGATCAGCGCGATGGCGCGCGAGGCAAAGGCCCGCGGCATCGACTACGCGATTCACTACAGCGGGCCGCGCCGCGCATCGATGGCGATGCTCGACGAGCTGGCCGCGCTGCATGGCGAGCGTCTTCATCTGCACGTATCGGAAGAAGGCACGCGGAACGATTTCGCGTCGCTGTTCGCGCAGCCCGACGCGCACACGCACATTTATGCGTGCGGCCCGGCGCGGATGCTCGACGCGCTGGAGGCGTGCTGCGCGCACTGGCCGGAAGACGCGCTGCGCGTCGAGCATTTCACGGCGACGAAGCCAGCCTTCGATCCGTCGAAGGAACAGCCGTTCGAGATCGAACTGAAGGACTCCGGACTGGTGATTCCGGTTGCCGCCGGTCAGACGGTGCTCGCGGCGCTGCAGCAGGCGAACATCGACGTGCAGAGCGATTGCCGGGAAGGCCTGTGCGGCTCGTGCGAGGTGCGGGTGCTGGCGGGCAGGGTCGACCATCGCGACAGGGTGCTCACGCGCGCGGAACGCGACGCGCACGACCGCATGATGACCTGCTGTTCGCGCGCGTGCGGCGGCGAACGGCTGGTGCTCGAACTGTAGGCGCGCAGGCCGGCTCGCGACCGTCGGTGCACGACGCGGGTCGCCGGCCTGCTGATGATGGCGGCTCAGGGCCGGAGCAAGGCCGCCGACTGGAAGAACGCTTGCGCGCGCGGATCGCCGGCATACGCGACGTTGATGCGAATCCACGGGCATTTTTCGGCATTCGGCCGGAAGTACCTGCCGGGCGCGATCGTCACGCCGCGCGGCGCGCCGTATTCGGCGAGGCGCGTGGAATCGTCGATATGGGGCAAGCGCGCCCAGATGAACGTACCGCCGACCGGCTTTTCGAACAGCTCCCAACCGCAGCTCTCCAGCATCTGCACGGTCGCGCCGATCGCGTACTGGATGCGCAGGCGCAGTTTCTCGAGATACTTCCGATAGGTGCCGCGCTCGAGCATCGCCGCGGCGACCGCTTCGATGAAACGCGAGCCGCCCAGGCTCGTCAGCATCTTGATGTCGGCCAGGTCCTTGATCACCGACGGGGGAGCAAGCACGTAGCCGACCCTGAGCGACGACGAGAGGGTCTTGGACAGCCCGCCGACATAGATCACGTGCTCGAGCTGGTCGAGCGTCGCGAGCCGGTCGGTCGGCGTCGCCTGGAAGTCGGCGTAAATGTCGTCTTCGATGAGCGTGACGCCGTGTTCACGCGCGAGTTGCAGCAGGCGGAACGCGACCTGCGGTGCGACGGTCGTGCCCGTCGGGTTGTGGAACACGGTGTTGACGAAGAAGAGCTTGGGGCGATGCTGCTTCAACTGCGCTTCCAGCACGTCGAGGTCAGGGCCGATGCGCGTGCGCGGGATGCCGACCAGCTTGACGCCGTGCAGCTTGAGCAAGCCGAACAGGCTGTAATAGCCGGGGTCCTCGACGAACATCGTGTCGCCCGGCTTGAGCATGTAGCGCATCAGCAGATCAAGCGCCTGGCTCGCGCCCTGGGTCAGCAGAATCTGGGACGGTTGCGCCTCGATGCCCAACTGGGCGATGCGGTGCAGGAGATGCGCGCGCAGCCCCGGATAACCGTGCTGAGACGCATAGTCGGCGAGATTGGCGCCCTCCGTGCGCGATACGTGACGGATGGCTCGTCCGAGGCCTTCCTTGTCTCGCCAGATCTCCGGGATGAAGCCGCTGCCCAGTTTCAGCGATTCGCTCGGATGGTTGAGCTGTTCGAGAATGTGCTCGGATTCGTGTTCCGCACGACGTGGATCGGCCAGGCCCAGTGCGGCCGCGACGTGCTGATGGTGATGGCTTGCCACGTAAAACCCGGAGCCGTGCCGGGATTCGACGTGCCCCAGTGCAACCAGGCGGTCGTAGGCTTCGATCACGGGGTAACGGCTGACCCCCTGGTCGGCGGCGAACCGCCGAATCGACGGCAGTTTCACGCCGGCGCCGACTGCATGATTTTGTAACCAATGAACGACACCGTTGACGATCTGGTCGGTAAGCGGAAGGTTGCTGCCGCGGTCAAGAACGAGTTCGAGCTTCATCAAATACTCCTGAGCGGCCGCACGGGCCAGGTCGTCTGGGCAAGTGTTTCTTTTTTTCGCTGAACAGTTCAGACAAAACTATCACGAACTGTGCATGTTCGCACGAACATCGCATGGCAATAATCGTTCCGACAATAAAGCGCGGAGATAAATACACCCCGGTGCAGCGGATTTATGAATCGATCCGGTATTGGGGGGGCTTTGAGTCTTACGCGCACGAGGCGCCATTTTTTCATATGTGATGGTCGTTGTCGTTTCTGAAAATAAAAATTCCAACTTCTGCGTGATAACTCGAGATTTTCATGGGGCCGTGCGATAGGGGCCCCGCTCGCGTCGCGAGCGGGGCATCTGTCTTGTGTGTTCGAGTCTGTTATCCAAATCCGACTGTTTCGTCTCGCAATGGCGAGGAGAGAATATGCTTAGCGTGCAGAATAAAGAGCAATATTCGCGTAATCTCGAGGAATATAATAAAGACGGGTTTACCGTTTTCAGAAACGTCATCGATCCCGAGCTGATTGCCGAGGCGAGAGATCACTTGCTTTGGCTCCGCGAAAAATTTCCCGAATTTCGCCCGGAGCATCTTCATCATCCCCTGATGCGCGACGATGCGTTCTGGGTTCGGCTGGTGACCGACAGTCGCCTGCTGGACATTGCCGAGCTTTTCCTGGGGCCCGACCTTGCCTGCTTTACGGCCCACTACATTTGCAAGCCGCCGCGGGACGGTCAGGCGGTTCTCTGGCATCAGGACGGCGCCTACTGGAAACTGTCTCCGATGGAGGCAACCTCCTTGTGGCTTGCCGTCGACGAGAGCACCGCCGAGAACGGCTGCCTGCGGGTCGTTCCGGGCACCCACAAGCTCCCGCTGCAGAAATTGATACTGCGCGACGACACGCCGAATCTGCTGATGTCGTCGATGGAGGATCGGCACGTCGATATCAGCAGCGCCGTGAACATCGAATTGCAGCCCGGCGATGTGTCCGTGCACCATCCGAATGTCATTCATGGTTCCGATCCGAACCGATCGTCCAAGCGTCGATGCGGGCTCGATATCGCCTTCATCGGTACGTCCACGGCGATCGAGAGTGAAGGGCTTTATCTGAACCCCATCCTGGTTCGAGGCGCGGCCGTGCCGGGCATCAACCAGTATCGAGCGTGGCCGTCGTTCGATGCCGACAAGTCAATGCAGTTCGCGGGCTGCGAGTCGTGGACGCACAAGAGTCAGGAGGTCAACGCCCGGCATCCTGAATTCGTACCGTCGCGGCACGACGACGAACCGGTGCAGGAAATCGTGCGGCGGATGCTGGCCCGGCTGAAAAGCGGAACGACGAAGGAATTGCGCTCCGAAGCGTAGTCCTTCGCGCGCAGCGTGGATTTCTCGTGCGACATGCGCGACGGGCAGTGCTTTCTCGTCACGTTTCTGGACCGCATCAAAACAAGGATAAGGGACACCGATGTCTGCTGTTTCCGATCTCACGCCACAAATGCAGGGTTATGTCGGTGAGTTCATGGACCCGGACAACCTTGGCTGGTTGCCTTACGTCATGTATTTTCATCCGGCCAATTTCAAGACCGACATCGTATCGACCGACGGATCGGGGTTTCGCTATACCGAGGCTCGAAACAAACGGCATTCCGCGACCACCTTGGATCGGTCGGAGCCGGTGCGCTTGCTGGTCGGAAGCTCTACGGTATTCGGGACGGGAGCGACCGCCGATCGTCATACGCTGTCGTCGCGATTGACCGAGAACGATCCCCGGCCCGAGCCATGGGTCAACTTCGGCGGCCGTGCTTTCAACTCGATGCAGGAACTGTTTCAGTTTCTGCTTTACCGCCACCAGTTGCCTCCGATCAAGGAGGTGGTGATTTTCTCGGGACTCAACGATCTCGTGCTGTCGGGTTTGCCGTCGCATTTGCGCGGCGAACATGGCGGTTTTTTCTTCAGCCAGCAATTTTTTGATCGCCTGACGGGAAAGAAACCGTCGGGGCTGACGACGTGGTTCAAGAAAGAGGTCAAGGAGGCGAAGCCGGATGACATCCTCCCGGTTGATGCGCAGATCGCCTATACGGCGGACCTGATCCTTCGGCACGTGGACTCGTGGCGGATGCTGTGTGATGCGATTGGCGCGCGGCTGTCCTACGTGCTTCAGCCGCTGGCGAACTGGGTCCGCCCCCGCGGCTCGGTCGAGGAACAGGCCATTTTCGCGGAGCTCGATACCCAGGGCTCCTTCAGGGAGACCTACCGTGACGTCTGTTCCGTGACGACCCACCAGGCATTCCTGGAACGCTTGCAGCCCGGCATGACGGAAATGGGCGTCAACTTCGTGGATTTCACTTCGGTGCTGGCGAAAGCGGCTCGGCCTGACCAGTGGCTCTTTGTCGATCGCATTCACTTCACCGACGAGGGCTCCGACGTGGTCGCGAAACTTCTTCTTCGAGAACTGAACAACGGAGATCAATCATGAAAAGGGTGTGGAATTTCATTCTCGGGGCATTGGGGATCAAAAAGAAGAAGAACGGAAAACAGAAGGATGCGTCCATCTATCCGATGTTTTGATGGGGGGATGATCTTGTCGCAATACTGCAAACAGACGAATCGAGACGACGCACCATGATCCAGCCGAACCTTTGGTCAGATTCACCGTGCCCGGCATGACCGACCGGAATCCGTCCATGACGTGGACCGTGATCGCCACGGGTCTTGGCTTCGCGGTAGTGCAACTGGATGTGACGATCGTCAACGTGGCGCTGACCAGGCTGGGCGGCGCGCTGCACAGTCCGCTGGCCGGGTTGCAATGGGTCGTGGATGCCTACACGCTGGCGTTTGCGGTGCTGCTGTTGTCGGCGGGTACGCTGGCTGATCGTTTCGGGGCGCGGCGCGCGTATCTGATTGGCTTCGCGGTATTCGGTGTCGCGTCCGCGGCGTGCGGTGCGGCGACTTCCGTGACGCAATTGGTCGCTGCCCGCGCCGTGCAGGGTTTGGGCGCGGCGTTGCTGGTGCCGCCTTCGCTGGCCTTGCTCAATCATGCGTGCGCCCACGACCGGAAACTGCGTGCCCGGGCAATCGCATTGTGGACGGCTGCCGGCAGCGGATCGATCGCGGTCGGCCCGGTGATCGGCGGGGTGTTGCTCGAAAGCTTTGGATGGCGAAGCATTTTTCTCGCGAACCTTCCGCTGTGCGCGCTCGGCATCGGACTCACGTTGCGCTTGCCCGAAACGCTTCGAACCCGCCGTCCGCTGGATTTGCCCGGCCAGGTGCTGGCGGTCCTGGCGCTGACGAGCCTGTGCGGCGTCACGATCGAAGCGGGGGCGCTGGGCTGGGGGCATCCGCTGATACTCGGCGGCTTCGCGTTGGCAGTCGTCAGCGGTGCGGCCTTCGTCCTGGTCGAAGGGCGAATCATGCATCCGATGCTGCCGTTGAAATTTTTCCGGCTACCTCATTTCAGCCAGGCGGTGTTGCTCGGTGTCGCGGTGAACCTGACCTACTACGGCCTGGTGTTCGTGCTGAGCCTGTATCTGCAGCACGTGAAGCACTACAGCGCGCTGCAGGCTGGGCTGGCGTTCGTGCCGCTGACCGCTACGTCCGTGATCGCCAATCTGGTGAGCGGCTGGTTGAACAGCCGCTTCGGGGCGCGGCTTCCGATGCTGCTGGGCAGCGCGATCGGCGCGCTGGGTTACCTGCTTCTCGCGCGGCTGGACGAGAACAGCAGCTATATGTCGATGCTGGCGCCGTTCCTGCTGATTCCCGGCGGCGCGGCGTTGGTGGTGCCGGCGATGACCGCGACCATCCTGGCCAGCGTCGAGCCGACGTGGTCGGGCACCGCATCGGCCGTGCTCAATGCGGCGCGCCAGGCGGCCGGCGCGATTGGCGTGGCGGTATTCGGCGCGCTGGTCGCGGGCGGCGACGATCACATCGTGAGCGGCCTGCGCGATGCGGCCGGTGCGTCGGTCGTCATGCTCGTCTGCGCCGGGGTCATGGTGTGGCTGGGCATCCGGCCCGAAGACAGCGCGGACTTCTCCAGTCCGACCGGGAAGCGCGACAGAAAAATCATGTAGCGGTCGAACAGGGCATGCCGTGATCGACAACGATGGCCAACGGGATACGGGTGATGTGGCGTGACATTTACAGACTGACGCAGACGCCTGAACTGTTTCTGGAGTCCGGCAACGTGCGGCGCCTGATCGACGAAGCGGGATTCGCTTCGGTGGACATGATGCCCCCGACGGTCGCTGAAAGCGTCGACGGGCTTCGCGATTTTCTCGTCGAGAGCACGCGTCGCCACGAGGCGGAGCTTCGTTCGGCCGTCCATGCGACGGGGCATGGCGACAATGCCCGGCATGCCGCTCGGTGCCTGTTCGCGCACAGTGCGCCGGTCGCGTCTTCGCTCGGCCGATGGCTGCAGGGCCTGAGCTGTCCGTGCGATTTCGAAGACGACCTGCAGCTCAAGGCGCTCGCTTTGCTGGCCGATGACGCGGGCGCCGGTCAGGCGGAGATGTCCAGGACCGACGGCTTCCGCCGGATCGCGCGAAGCATCGACCTGGTGAGTGCGGCCGGGCAGCCCAGCGACATCGTGGCGGATCGCAGCCTGCGGGATGGCGTCTTTCGTTTGCCTGCGATCCTGTTTGCCCTGAGCCGGCGCAGCGAGATGTTCGTGCCCGAGATCGCGGGGCTGGACTATGCGCTTCGCACGGTCGGCCTGCTTCCTGTCTGGCGCGTGCTGGCCGAAACCATGCATGCGTCCGGGTGGGAGCGCCTTGATCTGGCCGTGCAGCAAACCGATGCGCTTCCGCGCGGCCATACGCCGGCTTCCCTGTCGCGTCACATCCTGGATCGCCACGACACCAGCCCGGAGCGTCATTCACGCATCCGCGACGGCATGGTCTGGGCAATCAACGCGCTCGCGGCCGATGCGGCCGATTTCGTGGCGGTCGTCAGGCTTGCCGCCGACCCGGCGCGGGCGATGGCGCGGCTGATTCAGGAGCGCGCGGGCGAGGCTGCCGTCTATCACCAGGACTTCGCGCTGGAGGGCAAGTCCCTGAAGCATTGGTTCGTCGAGGCGAAATGCGATCCACAGCCGCTGGTCGACGCGCTGGCGAGAAGCCGGCTGATCTGTCGAGGCGATCCTGACCGGAGCATGTTGCTCGGTTCGCTGCTGCGGCCGGACGGCCGCATGTTTCGGATTTTCCAGCCCGAGGATCTCGACGTGATCCGGCGGTGGATTCTGTCGTTGGCGGAGCCGGACGCCCCCGCCGAGCCGGCCGCGGCACGCGTGAGCGCGACGGCGTCGCCGCCGGAGCACCGGCGGCCGATCGAAGCCGGCGATCTCCAGCTCGGCGCGGTGCCCGAGAATATTCGCGATGCGTATCATCTGCTCCAGGGCCGTGCGCTTGCGCCCCGCACACGCCGCTTTGCGCTCGATTACGCGCGATTCTGGCTGTCCGTCGCGCGGCGCTCGATCGGTGCATCGGCGCGATCGTTGCCGGAAAAATGGCAACAAGGCTTGCTGAGAAGCTGGTTGCTCGATGCGCACGCGTTGCACGACGAGGCGTTTCAACGCACCGAGGAGCAATCGATGCCCAGTCGCGAGACGCTGATCGACCAGACGCTGCAGCTCGCGCCGCTGACGCTGATCGACGGCGCCTGGCTTCAGGGCTTCAGCGAAGTGGCGTATGCGTCGAGCCGGGTCGGTGCGCCGCTTTTCCGGATCTATTGGGACGAGCTCGGCAACGGCGACCGGTCGATCAACCATCCGAGGATCTACCGGGATCTCCTGGTCTCGATGGGCGTCGAGCTCGCGCCCACGGGTTCGCGGGAGTTTGCGCACGATCCGCGGCTGCGATGCGAGTCGCTGAGGCTGCCGGTCTTCTGGTTGTGCCTGGGGAAATTGCCCGCCACGCTTCGGCCCGAGATTCTCGGCCTCAACCTGGCGATGGAGCTGTCCGGTGTCGGAGGAAGCTATCGATCCGCCCGCAAGGTTCTGAAGCATCACGGGTTTTCGACGCAGTTCGTCGACCTGCACAACACGATCGACAACGTTTCGACCGGCCACTCGGCATGGGCAGCCGATGCCATCGACGCGCACATGGCCGTTGCCGCTCAGTTCGTCGATCAGGATGACGAATGGGATCGCATCCGGGCCGGATACGCGGCCCTTGCACCCGTCACGAAGCGCAGTAATGAACTCGATTTCTTCAAACAGCAGAAGCGTTCATGGCGCGCAAGGACAGCGCGGGAGCCGTCACATGCCTAAAGCCCATCTGGGATTGTCTGCGTTCTATCACGACAGCGCCGCGGCACTGGTCGTGGATGGTATTCCCGTCGCCGCTGCGCAGGAGGAGCGCTTCACGCGCAAGCGTCACGATTCCGCGTTTCCGGGGAACGCCGTACGTTATTGCCTGAGCGAGGCGGGGATGCAACTGTCCGACCTTGCATCGGTGACCTATTACGAAGAGTCGAACGTCAAGTTTCGACGCATGCTGTCGTCCTTCGGCAGTGCCGGTCCAGGCGGCTTTCCGGCGTTTTCCCGGGCCCTGCCTCAATGGCTCCAATGGAAGCGCAACGTGCTGCGCACCGTGGATCAGGAACTCGATCAGCTGGGAATGGGCCGCGGCCCTCGCGCGACCGCCATTCCTCATCATCGCTCGCACGCGGCCTCGGCGTTTTTTGCGTCGCCATTCGAGAATGCGGCCGTCCTCTGCATCGATGGCGTCGGCGAGTGGCATACCACGAGCATCTGGCGCGGTGCGAACGACCGGCTGGACCTGGTCGCTTCGATTTCCTATCCGCATTCGCTCGGGTTGCTGTACTCCGCCTTTACGGAGTTCTGCGGCTTCAAGGTCGATTCCGGAGAATACAAGCTGATGGGGCTGGCGCCCTATGGGGAGCCGCGTTACGTGGACCGTATTCTCGACCATGTCGTGAGCCTGAAGGCGGATGGCTCGTTCTCGTTGAATCTCGATTGTTTCGAGTTTCTGCGCGGGCACCGCATGACCGGGCTGGCGTTCGAGCGGCTGTTCGACGGTCCCGCCCGTGCGCCGGAGGCGCCGCTCACTCAACGGGAATGCGACATCGCGGCGTCGATACAGGCCGTTACCGATCGTGCGGTGCTGGGCCTGGTGCGCGAAGCCAGGAACCTCACCGGCGCGCCCCATCTCTGCCTGGCGGGCGGGGTAGCGTTGAACTGCGTGGCCAACGGTGAAATCGATCGGTCGGGCCTGTTTGAACGCTTGTGGGTGCAGCCGGCCGCGGGCGATGCGGGGTGCGCATTGGGCGCGGCGCTGGATACCGCCATCAAGCAGGATGGTCGGCCGCCCGTATCGGCCAATGACGCGATGAGCGGCGCTTACCTCGGACCGCAATTTTCCGATGACGAGATCGTCGACTTTCTGAAGTCCGAAGGGCATCGGTACGAGCGGCTCGACGAAGGCGAACTGCTCGATACCGTTGCCGCCGCGCTCGAAGAGGGGAAGGTCGTCGGGTGGTTTCAGGGGCGCATGGAATTCGGCCCGCGCGCGCTTGGCGCGCGCTCCATTCTGGGCGATCCGCGCAATTCCGGGATGCAGCGCACGATGAACCTGAAGATCAAGTTCAGGGAATCGTTTCGCCCGTTCGCGCCGTCTGTTCTCGAGGAGGATTCCCATACCTGTTTCGAGCTCGAGAACGAGAGTCCGTACATGCTGGTGGTCGCGCCCGTGTCGGCGGCGATTCGCGAGCGCGACACGCCCCGGCGCTCGCTCGGTTGCATCAATGACGTCAGGTCCGATCTTCCCGCCATCACCCATGTCGACTTCTCCGCGCGCGTGCAAACCGTGACGGACGCCCGCAACGGCCGCTATGCCCGGCTGTTGAAGACCTTCAAGGCCAGGACCGGCTGCCCGGTGCTGGTGAACACGTCGTTCAATGTGCGCGGCGAGCCGATCGTGTGTACGCCGCAGGAGGCCTTCCGCTGTTTCATGCGAACCGAGATCGACCTTCTGGTGCTCGGGTCATGTGTTCTATTCAAATCGGAGCAGGCGGCGCTGGTCGAAACATCCGACTGGCGCGCCGAGATACCGCTCGACTGAACGATCGGGACGACACAGATATGCTCAGAGTGATGACGTTTCTTCTCTATTCGCTTGTCTTCATTCCTGTTTGGGCTTGGCGGAGACTGACCGGCGGTTCGCGTTTCGGCCGCCGGTTCCATGCCCGGAATTCCACGTGGGATGTGCAGGCGTCTTCCCGAACCCGATAGGCGTCCGTATAAAAAACAGGATGTCGAATCAATTGTCGATCGTTGACTCGGATCGGTAGGGAACGGTCCGGGAATCCGGTCGCATCCAATCCGGCGGAGTCGCGATGCGACGAGGCCGGCGATAGCCCATGTGGGTGTCCGTAGAAAAAACGAGGGTAGACGATATGCGCGGAAGTTGCGGAAAAAGTAACGCGGGTCGCCATTTGATGCGGGCCGCACTGCTATGGACGGGGATCGTCACCGGCCTGGCAGGGTATGGCGCTTCGGCGCGTGCCGGCACCGACGACGATGCGCAGCAAATCGAGCAATGCAGCCGGCTTCAGCAGGCGCATATCAAGGACACGCGAGTCGAACTTGCGCAGATCGTGCCGGCCCAGAGCCGTTTCGAGAATGTCGACGGCACCGTCGCGGTGACCAGTGCGCCGGTTTGCCGCGTCGTGGCGACGGTCAGCACGGCGCCCAAGCGCAAGCTTGGCATCGAGGTCTGGTTGCCGCTGGACTGGAACGATCGTCTGCTCGGTACCGGCAAGAGCGGGTTCGGCGGTTTCATCGACTACAGCGAACTGACGTCGGCCGCCACGCGCGGGTTCGCCGCGGTCAATGGCGATACCGGCTACAAAGGGAGCGGCTCGGGCGAACCCGGCAAACTCCTTGACTGGGCGGCAGACCCGGAAGCGCTGCGCGACTGGGCCCATCTGTCGGTCCATCCGATGACCGTTGCCGCGAAGGAAATCATTCAGGCGTACTACGGCCGGAGCGCGAAGTATTCGTACTTCAGCGGCTGCGGCGGCGTCGAGGCGATGCGGGAGGTTGAAGATTTCCCGGATGATTATGACGGCGTGGATGCCAGATCGCCCGGCGTGTACTACAGCCAGTTGATGCAGAGCTTTCTTTGGGGCGCGATGCTTCCCGCGCGGCAGCCCGACGCGCTGTTGACGACGGACGCGCTCGCGTTGCTCAATCGCGCGGTGTTGCAGCACTGCGGCGGCGCGCATGCGCTCGCGGACGGATTTCTCGACGATCCGGCGCAATGCCGCTTCGATCCCGCCGAGCTGCAATGCAAGGGCGGCGACAGCCAGGCGAATTGCCTGAGCGCCGCGCAGGTGCAGCAGGCGAAGCGCTTGTATTCGCCGGTCCATAACGCGCTGACGGGCGAGCTGATTTACCCGGGTTTCGCGCGAGGCAGCGAGCGGGGGTGGGCCGCCATCCAGCATCAGCTTGCCGCCTATTATGCGCAGCCGCTGCTCGCCAGTTCGGTCTTTGGCGATGCGCGCTGGGATTGGACCACATTCGATTTCGGTGCGGACGCCACGCGCGTCGATCGGCACCTTTCGCCGATCGTCAATGCCACCAATCCGGACATTTCACGTTTCGCGGCGCGCGGCGGCAAGCTGATCATGACTCAGGGATGGGCGGATGCGATCAATGCGCCGACCCGGCCGATCGAGTATTTCAACAAGGTCGCCGAAAGGGCGGGCGGCGTGGAGGGCGCGCGGCGATCGTTTCGATTGCTCATGGTGCCGGGCATGGGGCATTGCGGTCACGGACCGGGGCCGACGACGTTGGGCGGATCATCGCCGCCCACGGAATACAGCCCCGATCGCGACGTCGTCAGCGCGTTGCAGGATTGGGTCGAGCGCGGCAAGGCGCCGGATCGTTTCATCTCGACAAAGTACGCGAACGACAATCCGAACGACGGCGTGAAGTTCGAGCGCGCGGTGTGTGCCTATCCGCTGCAGGCGCGCTACAAGGGCTCGGGCAGCCGTCAGCTCGCCAGCAGTTTCAGTTGCGTCGAAGCCGATGCCGAATCGGCGGGCGTGGCCAACCGCTGAGTGCGTTCGCTCGATGGAGAACACCAGAGCGAAGAGGCGCCGCGGCGCGCGGCCGGCAGGCGTGGCGGATGCCGGGGTGACCGCCTCCTCGATCTGCATCGAAGCTCGTGACGGCGTATTGGTCAAATGGATCGTGAACGCAAATGCGGACAATACGGGGCGCCTGAACCATCTGATGATAAAGTGCACCGGCACGCGCAGCCGTCGTGTCCCACATGAACCAGCGTGTCTACGCCCATCCGCGCGATGCGAACGGCCGGCGTCTGGCGCCCGTTCGTTCGAACGGACTCGTGAATCGGCGGCGCCTTGAAACCGCTCCGTTCCGCCGTCAGCCGGGTGCACAATGACAAAGCTCGCTTTTTTGCTGCTCTTGCTGGCATCCGCCACCGCATTCGCCGAGCAGACGCCGGCCGATGAGATTTCGGCACGCAGCGGGTTGCCGGCGAGCGAGGTCAGCGCGCTGCTTGCCGACTGCGACTCGAACCAGACGAGCATGAATTTCTGCGCTTGGCGCGATCAGATCGTCGCCGAGCGCGAACTGCAGCAGGTGGTCGATCAGCAGGTCAGCGAGCACCCGGAGCGCAAGGCCGCGCTCGAGGCGAAGATCGCGAAATGGAAGAAGGCGCGCGACGCGTCCTGCGAGAAGTCGTCCCGCAGGGAGTGGGGCGACGGCTCGATGCGGCCGGCGGCGCAGGCGATCTGCGCGACGGCGTCGACGAAGAAGATGACCAAGCGGCTCTCTTCGCCGGATCGCAAGGCTATCGACTAACCCGGAACCTCACGGAATGAAAAAACCCGCGAAGCCTTGAGCTGTCGCGGGTTTTTGCATGTTTCCGGAACTTGCCGGAATCGTATCTGGTGCTCAGGGCGGGACTCGAACCCGCACGCCTCTCGGCGCTACCCCCTCAAGATAGTGCGTCTACCAATTCCGCCACCTGAGCAAGAGGGGACGGATTGTAACGGGTAAATGATCTTTTGTGAATACTTTGTGTCGGGAAGCTGACTGAGCGCCAACGGCGGTTGCGTCGTGGCGCGGAAAGTCATTCCGGCTCCTCGAGCGATCGCGCCGGCGGGGAATCGATCGACAGCCACGGCTGCCACGCGGGATACCACGCATGCTGCCAGCGCTGCATGAAGTCGGCCCACAGCGCAAACGACGGTGCGAGCGGAAACAGGCCCGTCTGCAGCAGCCATTGCGCCGCGGCGTCGAACGACGGCGTCGCGGTGATGTGGATGGTCATGGCTTCCGCGTTCCGTTCCGGGAATTCGTGCCGCGTGATCTCGACGTCGACGGACGGCAGGTGAGCAGTCAGTTTCGTTTGGCCCAT
This sequence comes from Burkholderia cepacia, assembly GCF_001718835.1. Classification (NCBI taxonomy): domain Bacteria; kingdom Pseudomonadati; phylum Pseudomonadota; class Betaproteobacteria; order Burkholderiales; family Burkholderiaceae; genus Burkholderia; species Burkholderia cepacia. The sequence goes on from NZ_CP013444.1 coordinate 1,329,144, forward strand.
GTCCAGCCTCGGGTTGATGCGACGGCCAGCGCTTCCGTCGGTGGCAGATCGACGTTCATCGCGCGATCAGCTCTTTCTCGACGTCTTCGGAACGAATGTCGTAGGCACATGCTGAATCTGTTCGCTTCCACAATCGGGGCAGCGCGGATGAGCCGTTTGATGGTCGGCGAGATGCTCGACGCTCTCGAACGTTTTGCCGCACTTTTCGCAACGATATTGGTACGTCGGCATGGCAATCCTCCGGTAGCGGAACGGCGTGCAACCACTAGTATGGTTCGTAGAAATGCCAACTCGATATTGCAATGAACCCGCATGGATTCGAGTGCGGGGCTCGACCGGGAGGACCACGCATGGAACCTGACGACCTTGGGCTCGAAACCCGGCTGGTGCGCGTGCGCGGCGTGGTGCAGGGGATCGGCTACCGCGAAGCGTGCGTGCGGCATGCGACGGGGATCGGCGTGACCGGCTGGGTGAGGAATCGCATGGACGGATCGGTGGAGGCGATGCTGCAAGGCTCGCCGAAGCAGCTCGACGAGATGTGCGCATGGATGAGCGAGGGGATGCCCGCCGCGCTCGTCGACGGAATCGACGTAACCGAGGTGAGACCGCCGGTTGCGCGCCTCGAAGGCTTCGACCGGCTGCCTACGCTGTGAGGGGACGAATCCCCCGCCTACTGAACCGCCGTCACCGGAATATTCGAAATCCGCACGAGCCGGTCGAGCACGCTGCGGCGGAACACCGACATCAGCGCATGCAACGGATCGTGCCGCGGCGCGACGACCACGATTTCATCGCAGCCGTGCTCGGCGGCCACGGCCGCGATCGTATCGGCCACCGGCCCGACCTTCATCACGACCCGATATGCGACGCCGGCATCCTTCAGGATCCGCTCGGCCTTCGCCAGCTCGCCTTCCGAGAAATGCTGTTCGATCTCGCGCAGCCGCGACAGCGGATGGTAGGCCTCGAGCCGCGTCGACTCGAGCGGCGCCTGAACGTTGATCAGTACGATTTCCGACGCGCACCGTTCGCGATACAGGAAGGTCGCGTGGCGAACCGCCTGAAGCGAGCGGGGAGAGTGGCCGACCGGAACCAGCAGCTTGAGCATGAGTGACGTCCGACGAATGAGATGCTTGCAGCGTAGCGCGCGGCCGGCCGGAGCGATCTAAAGAGAACGGGCGGCCGCGTAAAAATGTCGTTAACACGCCCGGCGACCGTGTTCTGCTAATTAGAAATATAAGAAATTTAAGTTTATGCGCATAAACGATTTCACCGGCCCCGGCGCCCGTGCCGCGGCGATTCAGTCGAAATCGCAATGAATCCGCACGGAAAATATCGGAACTCGCCGGCGCGGCGTTGCGTAGAGTAGAGCGTCGGCGGCGGCGCGACGCATCCGGCCCCGCGCGGGCTTCGCGCGGCGGCCGTCCGCGCCGCCCGCCATCCGTGTCCGTTTTCCAGGAGACTCCGCATGCCGCACGGCGCCCCGCAGCTTCTCGCTCCCGCTTCCATCCCCGTCGACCCGATCGTGCGCCTGTCGGCGGGCGAACTCGCGTCGGCGATCCGCGGCAAGGCCGTGTCGTGCGTCGAGACGATGCGCGCGTATCTCGATCACGTCGAGCGCGTGAACGGCGCGGTCAACGCGATCGTCGCGCTGCGCGATCGCGACACGCTGCTCGCCGAAGCCGCGGAAAAGGATGCCGCACTGGCGCGCGGCGAGTACCACGGCTGGATGCACGGGATGCCGCAGGCGCCGAAGGACCTGGCGATGACGAAGGGGCTGCGGACGACCTACGGCTCGCCGATCTTCCGCGAAAACGTGCCGCAGGCCGATTCCGTGGGCGTCGCGCGGATGCGTGCGGCCGGCGCGATCTTCATCGGCAAGACCAACACGCCAGAATTCGGGCTCGGCTCGCACACGTTCAACGAAATCTACGGCGCGACGCGCAATCCGTACGACCTGACGAAGAGCGCGGGCGGCAGCAGCGGCGGCACGGCGGCGGCGCTCGCGTCGCGGATGCTGCCGGTGGCGGACGGCAGCGATTTCGGCGGCTCGCTGCGCAATCCGGCCGCGTTCTGCAACATCTACGGCTTCCGTCCGTCGCAGGGCCGCGTGCCGCGCTGGCCGGGCGTCGACGTGTTCGTGCAGCAGCTCGGCATCGAGGGGCCGATGGGCCGAACGGTCGGCGACGTCGCGCAGCTGCTCGCGATCCAGGCCGGCTACGACCGCAACGATCCGCTGTCGCTCGCGGAGGATCCGGCCGTGTTCGCGCAGCCGCTCGACGCCGACCTGCGCGGCAAACGCATCGCGTGGGTCGGCGACTGGAACGGTTATCTCGCGACCGAGGCCGGCGTGCTTGCGCTGTGCGAACAGGGGCTGGCGACGCTGCGCGAGATCGGCTGCGACGTCGATGCGGCACTGCCGGCGTTCGCGCCCGACCGGATCTGGCGCCTTTGGCTTGCGCACCGGCACTGGTTGTCCGGCGGCGGGCTGCTGGCGCACTATCGCGACCCGGCGCGGCGCGCGCTGCTGAAGCCGGAGGCGATCTACGAGGTCGAGGGCTTGCTCGCGCTGCCGGCGCAGGTGATCTTCGAGGCGAGCGTCGAGCGCACCGCGTGGCATCAGGCCGTGCTGAGCTTCTTCGACCGCTACGACTTCATCGCGGCGCCGACCGCGCAGGTGTTCCCGTTCGACGTCGACCAGCGCTGGCCGACGGAGATCGCGGGCCGTGCGATGGACACCTACCACCGCTGGATGGAAACGGTCGTGCCGTGGACGCTGGCCGGCTGCCCGGTGATCAGCGTGCCGGTCGGCTTCAACGACGCGGGGCTGCCGATGGGAATGCAACTGATCGGGCGTCCCCGTGCCGATCTCGCCGTGTTGCAACTCGCGCGCGGCTACGAGCAGGCGGCCGACTGGGTCGGCCGGCGGCAGCCGGGCTGGATGGCCGCGTAGGCGGCGATCGGGCGCAAGGGCAGGCCCCGCCGCCGACCGGCCGGATATTGCTGCGCAAAAGGAACGAATGCCGCAGCAGCCGTGATGTCGCGCAGCGGATGCGCGCGAATGCGCACGCTCGTCACCGGCGATTTCGTTTCGATGTGTTTCAGTCGTTGCAGCGGCGCGCGGCGCGCTTCGACAATATCGGCCTCGATCATTCCGGCACGGGAGAACAGGACATGAACAGGATTCGCGCGACGGGCAAGCGTCTGGCGTGGGCAGGCGCCGTTTGCGGCGCGCTGCTGAGCGGCGCCGCGTACGCGCAGCTCGACCTGCAGTCGCTCGGCGCGTCGCTGCTCGGCGGCGGGCAGCAGCAGGCGGCGCCCGCGCAGGGCGCGCTCGGGCAACTGCTGCAGGCGTACGTCGGCGCGAACCGGCAGGTGCTGACCGGCCAGTCTTCGCTCGCGTCGGCGATGGGCCTGACCGGCGCGGCCGGGCAGGCACAGCAGGCGGCGAGCCAGCTGGCCGGCGGCGATGCGCTGACGCCGGCCGCGCTGTCGCAGATGGGCGGCGCGCAGCAATCGGTGTCGCAGGCGCTCGGCCAGGCGTTCGCGAGCGGTGGCGCGACGCACGGGCCGATCGACAAGCAGGCGTTCAGCAACGGCCTCGCGTCGCTCGGCCAGGGGCTCACGCAGTATTCGCAGCTGCAGTCGGGGCTCGGCAATCTCGGCTCGACGAGCGCGGCGTCGCTGTTGCAGTCGGGCCTGAATCCGCAGAACATGCAGGCTGCGTCGTATATCGCGCAAAGTGCGCCGGGCCAGCTGCAGTCGCTCGCGGCGACGCTCAGCCAGGCCGTGCAGTTCGCGACGAGCCAGGGCATTTCGGTACCGTCGGTCGCGTCGTCCGCGCTGAAGCTGCTGCCGTAACGCCGTCGCCCGCCCGGGTGCAGGGTCGTCGCTTACGATGACCTTGCGCTGCATGGGGATTTCAGCCGGTGCTATCGTGTGGCGTCCTCGCTCACGGTGCCGGCTCATGACTGACTCGTTCGACCTCTCGCGCTATTTCTCCCGCATCGGCTACGACGGCCCGGTCGAGCCGACGCTCGACGTGCTGCGCCGGCTGCACCTGCTGCACCCGCAGGCGATTCCGTTCGAAAACCTCAATCCGCTGACCGGCGCGCGCGTCGCGCTCGACCTGCCTGCGATCGTCGACAAGGTGCTCGGGCATCGCCGCGGCGGCTACTGCTTCGAACTCAACAAGCTGTTCTACACCGCGCTCACGACGATCGGCTTTCGCGTGACGCCGATGATCGCGCGCGTGCGCTGGATGCAGCCGCCGGAAGTCGCCACCGCGCATACGCACATGCTGCTGCGCATCGATCTCGACGATACCGCTTGGTTCGCGGACGTCGGCTTCGGCAGCGCCACGCTGACCGCGCCGCTCCGGTTCGTGCCGGACGAGCGGCAATTGACGCCGCACGGCGCGTTCCGCGTCGTCGCCGCGCCGGTCGACGGGGAATTCGACATGCAGATCGAGACGCCCGATGGCTGGCAGACGACCTACCGTTTCCAGCCGAAGCGGGTCGAGTGGATCGATTACGACGCAGCGAACTGGTTCACGTCGACGTATCCCGAATCGATCTTCCTGCACAACCTGATCGCGTGCCGCGTGCTGCCCGAAGGGCGCGTGTCGATGCTCAACGCGGTGTTCACGCAGCGCGACGCGACCGGGGCGGTGACGGCGACCGCTACCTTCGACGATGCGGCCGCATGGGGGGCGTGCCTGCGCGACACGATCGGTATCGATACGACGGGATTCGATCTCGATGCGCTGTTCGCGCACGCGGCGGCGCGCAGCGCGGCGTCGCCGGGCGCGCGCGGTCCGGTGACGAACGGGCGGGCTGTCGAGCGCTGATTCAATCCCGCATCAGCGATAGACCGGGAAGCGCCGGGTCAGCTCGGCGACCTGCGCGCGCACGCGTTCGATCGTCGCTGCATCTTCCGGGTTGTCCAGCACGTCGGCGATCAGGTTGCCGACCAGCTCCGCTTCGGCCGTGCCGAAGCCGCGCGTCGTCATCGCCGGCGAGCCGAGACGGATGCCGCTCGTCACGAACGGCTTTTCCGGATCGTTCGGGATCGCGTTCTTGTTGACCGTGATGTGCGCCGCGCCCAGCGCCGCTTCCGCTGCCTTGCCCGTGATGTGCTTCGCGCGCAGATCCACCAGCATCACGTGGCTTTCCGTGCGACCCGACACGATCCGCAAGCCGCGCTTGACCAGCGTTTCAGCCAGCACGCGTGCGTTCTCGACGACCTTCTGCTGATATTCCTTGAACTCCGGCGACAGTGCTTCCTTGAACGCCACCGCCTTGCCCGCGATCACGTGCATCAGCGGGCCACCCTGGATGCCCGGGAAGATCGCCGAGTTGATCTGCTTCTCGTACTCGGCCTTCATCAGGATCACGCCGCCGCGCAGGCTCTTGTGGGTCGTGGTCGTGACGAAATCCGCGTGCGGCACCGGGTTCGGGTACACGCCTGCCGCGATCAGGCCGGCGTAGTGCGCCATGTCGACCATCAGGTACGCACCGACCGACTTCGCGATCTTCGCCAGACGCTCGAAATCGATCTTCAGCGAGAACGCCGACGCGCCCGCGACGATCAGCTTCGGCTTGTGTTCCTGCGCCAGCTTCTCCGCTGCTTCGTAGTCGATGTCTTCGCTTTCGTTCAGGCCGTAGCTGACGACGTTGAACCACTTGCCCGACATGTTCACGGGCGAGCCGTGCGTCAGGTGGCCGCCGTGCGCGAGGCTCATGCCCATGATCGTGTCGCCCGGCTTGAGCATCGCGAAGAACACGCCCTGGTTCGCCTGCGAGCCCGAGTTCGGCTGGACGTTCGCGGCTTCGGCGCCGAACAGTTCCTTCACGCGGTCTATCGCGAGCTGCTCGACGATGTCGACGTATTCGCAGCCGCCGTAGTAGCGCTTGCCCGGATACCCTTCGGCGTACTTGTTCGTGAGCTGCGAGCCCTGTGCGGCCATCACGGCCGGGCTCGTGTAGTTTTCCGACGCGATCAGCTCGATGTGATCTTCCTGGCGGCGGTTTTCCTGCTCGATCGCTGCAAAGACTTCGGGATCGATGTTTTCGACGGTACTGGCGGCTCGATTGAACATGTCGTTTTCCAATGACGAGTGAAGAGAGATCGCGAGACGCCATTATTTGAAAAGACCGGCGACGCTTCCGCTAGAACGATTGCGACAAATCAGTGGGACGTTGCGCGTCCGGCCGCATTGAAATGCGCGGCTTCCTCGGGACTTTCCCCTAAAGCGCGCCTTCCGGCCGATATCACCGCTCGCGTCGCAGGCGGCCGCGCGTCGGCGCGTCTTTCGCCGCAGCGCCGCGCCGGCATTGGCTTTGCGCGTCGGCCGCCATGACGGTTGATGCCGGGGCAATCGCCGCGCGCATCGCATGCATTACCAAAGGTATGGGAAAGGACGCAGAAAATGTAGCTGGATGCCGCAATTTGGCTTGATACGCTGCAATCAATGCATTAACCACCTGACGGAGACGAATATCAGCTCGAATATTCCAATCATCGAGCGATAGCCGGTGATTCGTGCGATCTTGCGGCCGGCATGGCCTGATTTCGACGCAAGCTTCCACGAAAACCTCCGATACCGCGGAAGCCGCGCGCTTCAATTTCCTGAACAGCCAGTTGGGATGACCGAATGACCCCGAATCTGACCTATGCGCCGGGCAACGTATTGCCGCAACGCGCAATCGACACGGACGCCGCGCCGTCGTCGGCCCGGCCCGTTGCCGTGTCCGGAACCGACATTCTGACGGTCCGGAACCTGTCGAAGATCTTCGGCCCGAAACCCGAGCGCGCGATCGAGCTGATGAAGCAGGGGCTCGGGCGCAACGAGATCTTTGCCGAGACCGGCAACATGGTCGCGGTCAACGACGTGAGCCTGAGCGTCAGGGCGGGCGAAATCTTCGTCATCATGGGGTTGTCGGGCTCGGGGAAATCGACGCTGGTTCGTCTGCTCAATCGGCTGATCGAACCGTCGTCCGGGCAGGTCATCCTCGAAGGCCGCGACATCGCGCCGATGTCGACGCCGGAGCTGCGCGACGTTCGCCGGCAGAAGATGGCGATGGTGTTCCAGTCGTTCGCACTGCTGCCGAACCGAACCGTGCTGGACAACATCGCGTACGGTCTCGAGGTGGCCGGCGTGAAGAGGGCGCAGCGCTACGACATCGCGCGCGCCGCGTTGACGCGGGTCGGCCTGGGGTCGTACGAGAAGCTGCTGCCGAGCGAGCTGTCCGGCGGCATGCAGCAGCGGGTGGGCCTGGCCCGCGCGCTGGCCGTGAACCCGTCGGTGCTGCTGATGGACGAAGCCTTTTCGGCGCTGGACCCGCTGATTCGCTTCGAGATGCAGAACGAACTGCTGCGCCTGCAAAAGGAAGAGCAGCGGACGATCGTCTTCATCTCCCACGACATCGAAGAGGCCGTCAAGATCGGCGGCCGGATCGGCATCATGAAAGACGGTTGCCTGATTCAGGTCGGCACGCCAGCCGAACTCATCCAGTCGCCCGCGGACGAGTACGTGCGGGACTTCTTCCGCAACGTCGACGTTTCGCGCTTCCTCAAGGCGTCGAGCCTGCTGACCAGGGTCGAGCGCGGGCTGATTTCGTGCGATGCCGGCGCGCCGTCCGAGCGCTATCTCAACCAGCTCATCGATAGCGGCGCGGAATGCGGCTACGTGTGCGACGAAGCCGGCCGGTATCTGGGCTGCGTCACGGCGGCGACGCTGCACAAATGCGGGAGCCGTCCGATCCGGGAGGCCTTCCTTCATAACGTCGACAGGGTGTCGATGGAAACGGACCTGCATGAGCTGGCGGCCATCGCGCTGAACCAGCAGCACGATGTGCCCGTCACCGATGCGGCCGACCGGTTCGCCGGCGTGGTGTCGTGCCGGGCAATACTCAAACAGATGATGGAACGGAGGGCGGCATGAACGCGTCGGTCATCGGGAAGTTCGCGGAGAGCGTCGTCAACTTCCTGTTTCAACATTTTCGCGGCGGGTTCGATGCGTTCTCGGCGGGGCTGGGCACGGTGGTGAAGCAGCTCGAAGACGGGCTCGCGGCGATTCCGTTCACCGCGATGGTCGTCATCCTGGTTGGGCTCGCATTGTGGCGTCGCGGCGTCGTGTTTTCGGTCTTCGTCGGTCTGGCGCTGCTCGTCATCCATTACATGGGATTGTGGACGCAGACCGTCTCCACGCTGGCGCTCGTCACGGCCGCGACGGTCTTCAGCCTGGTGATCGGCGTGCCGCTGGGCATCTGGGGCGCGCGGAACAACCGGGTCGGCGTGGTGCTGCGGTCGCTGCTCGACTTCATGCAGACGATGCCCGCGTTCGTCTACCTGATTCCGGCCGTCATTCTGTTCGGGCTGGGCCGGGTGCCGGCCGTGATTGCCACGATCGTGTTCGCGATGCCGCCCGTCGTGCGCCTGACGACGCTGGGGATCCGGCAGGTGCGCGAGGAACTGATGGAAGCCGGGCGCTCGTTCGGCAGCACCGATTGGCAACTGCTGTGGAAGATCCAGTTACCGAACGCGTTGCCGTCGATCATGGCGGGCGTGAACCAGACGATCATGATGGCGCTGTCGATGGTGGTGGTCGCATCGATGATCGGCGCCGGCGGCCTGGGCGAGTATGTGCTGAGCGGCATCCAGCGCCTCGATATCGGGATCGGGTTCGAAGGCGGCCTCGGCGTCGTGTTGCTCGCCATCGTGCTGGACCGTCTGACGGAGAGCTTCGGCGTGAAGGCGAAAAAGTCCAGGCTGGCCGCGCGGGCGAAGAAGTCGAGCGCAGGCGGCGCGGTGCGAACCTGATCGATCCTGCTGGTGAGGTCGCGAGCATTCTCGGTGAATCGGTTGATTACGAAGGAGTACTAGATGAAAAGCAATGCATTCCAGTCGCTTGTTGCGAAACTGATGGTGTCGGCGGTCGTTGCGTTCGGCGTCGGCAGCGGGCCGGCCGCGGCGGCCGAGCCGATCAAGGTGGCGGTGACGAATTGGGCGGATGTGCTGGCAGTCGCCAACGTGGCCAAGTACGTGCTGGAGACGAAGCTCAAGCAGCCCGTCCAGTTCGTGCAGGCCGATATCGGCATCCAGTATCAGGGCGTGGCGCGCGGCGACCTGGACATCATGGTGGGCGGCTGGCTGCCGGTGACCCACGCGACCTACTACGCGAAGTACAAGAGCGACATGGATGACGTCGGCGTCATCTATACGGGAGGCAAGAACGGCTGGGCGGTGCCGAAGTATGTTCCCGAATCCGAGCTTGCATCGATTTCCGACCTCGGCAAGCCGGAAGTCAAGAGCAAGCTGAATGGAACCGTGCAGGGCATCGAGCCGGGCGGCGGCCTGATGCAGGCGTCCGAAAAGACCATCAAGGCCTACAACCTGGACGGATACAACCTCCAGGCTTCGAGCGAGGCCGGCATGCTGGCAGGGGTGTCGCGCGCCTATCAGTCGAAGCAGTGGATCGTGGCGACGGTCTGGAGCCCGCACTGGCTGTTCCAGAAGTGGCAGATGCGCTACCTCAAGGACCCGAAGGGCGCACTCGGCGGTGAAGAGCAGGTACACGCGTTCGCGTCGAAACAGTTCGCCGGCAAGTTTCCGCGTGCCGACGTGTTCTTCAAGCACTTCAAGCTGACGCTCGCCGACGTCGAGGCGATCGAGTTCGAAGGAAACAGCACGAACGACTATGCAACCGCGGCGAAGAAGTTCGTCGATGCGCATCCGGACAAGGTGAACGCCTGGCTGCAGCAGTAACACGGCATCGGCAGTGTTGCAGGACATGCCCGACATGACGACCCGCCCGGCGGAGTGACCCCGTGAACGAGAACGCACGCTTTTTTTCCGAAACGCTGCAGAGCCGCGACCCCGTCATCGCATCGGAGATCGCACTGGAATTGCGTCGCCAGCAAACCCAGATCGAACTGATCGCGTCCGAAAACATCGCGTCGGCCGCGGTCATGGAAGCACAAGGCACCGTGCTGGCCAACAAGTACGCGGAGGGATATCCGTCGAGGCGCCATGACGGCGGCTGCGATCACGTCGACCGGATCGAGGCGCTTGCGATCGATCGCGCGCGGGCGCTGTTCGAAGCGGAATACGTGAATGTGCAGCCGCATTCGGGGGCGCAGGCGAACGGCGCCGTCATGTTCGCGCTGGTCAATCCAGGCGACACCGTGATGGAGATGTCCGTCGACGCGGGCGGGCATCCGACGCACGGCGAGCATGCGGCGCTTTCGGGGAAATGGTTCAACGCCGTGCAGTACGGCGTGAGCGAGGAGACGCGGCGCATCGATTACGACCAGGTGCGCCGGCTGGCCGGGCGGCATCGCCCGAAGCTCATCATCGCGGGCTGTTCCGCGTATCCGCGCGCGCTCGATTTTGCGGCGTTCCGCGACATCGCCGACAGCGTCGGTGCGCTGCTGATGGTCGACATGGCGCACATCGCGGGAATCGTCGCGGCCGGCAGGCATCCGAATCCGGTCGGGGTGGCGGACGTCGTGACGTCCACCACGCACAAGACGCTGCGCGGGCCTCGAGGCGGCTTCATTCTCACGAACCGCGGCGACATGGCGAAGAAAGTCGACGCGGCGGTGTTTCCCGGCCTGCAGGGCGGGCCGCTGATGCACGTGATCGCGGGCAAGGCCGTTGCCTTCGGCGAAGCGCTTCGCCCGGAATTCACCGCCTATATCGATCAGGTGCTGCGCAACGCGCAGACGCTCGCCAACGTGCTGAAGGACGGCGGGCTCAGCCTGGTGACGGGCGGCACCGACAACCACCTGCTGCAGGTCGATCTGCGCGCGACGCACGTCACCGGCACGCTGGCGGAAAAGGCGCTGGAGCGCGCGGGCATCACGTGCAGCAAGAACGGCAATCCGTTCGACACGGAAAACACGGCCGTCACGTCCGGCATCCGGCTCGGGACGCCGGCCGGCACGACGCGCGGGTTCGGCACCGCGCAGTTCGAGCAGATCGGCGAGATGATTCTCGAAGTCCTTTCGTCAGTCGAGCGCGAGCCGAACGGCGACGAGAAAGTCGAGCGGGCGGTGCGAAGCCGCGTGCGCGACCTGTGCGGCCAGTTTCCGATCCATGCGCACGGGGAGGCATATGCTTAAGTCAGAGTGCCGAGAAGATTTTTAGGTGTCCAATTTGTCAGTCGAACTGTCGGTCCTTCTCGTCCCGTCCCACGCCGCACATGGCATGGCGGGCGAACAGAGGCGCTGACGCACTTATTGAAGAGAGGAATCGAAATGAGCTTCGAGGGCGTGCATACCCCGCTGGTCACACCTTTTCAGGCGGACGGCGAGATCGATCACGAATTGCTCGGCCGCCACGCGGCCGACCTCGCGGGCCGCGTGTCCGGTCTCGGCATCGGCGGCACCACGGGCGAATACTATGCGCTGAGTTTCGACGAGCGGGTCCGGACGTTCAATACCGTTGCAGAAGCGGCAGGGGGCAGGACGTTCCTGACAGCCGGCATCAACGCGACCACCACGAACGAAGTGATCCGCCTGGGCCAGGAGGCCAAGCGTGCGGGGCTGTCGGCATTGCTGGTCGCCGCGCCGTATTACGCGCAGCCGACCCAGGACGAACTGCTGGCCCATCTTCTGAAGGTCGACGACGCACTCGACATGCCGATCATGCTGTACAACTTCCCGGCTCGCACGGGAACGGCAATCGGCGACGGCGTGCTCGCCGCGGTGCTCGAGCGGCCCAACTTCGTCGCGATGAAGGAAAGCACGGGGGACATCGGCCATCTGCACCATCTCGCCACGCATTTCCGCGACAAGCTGGTGCTCAGTTGCGGGATGGACGACCAGGCGCTCGAGTTCTTCGTATGGGGCGCGAAAAGCTGGGTGGCGGGCGCGTCGAATTTCCTGCCCGAAGCGCATACCGCGCTTTACGACGCATGCGTGAAGCACGGCGATTTCGAAACGGGGCGAAAACTGATGGCGCAGCTTCTACCGGTGCTCGAGCTGCTCGAGCGCAGCGGCAAGTTCATTCAATACGTGCGATGCGGCTGTGAGCTGGCGGGGATGCCGGTCGGCGCGGCGCGCGCGCCGCTCGGCACGCTGTCGGACGACGAGCGCCGCGCGTTTGCCGAGCTCGTGAAGCCGCTGTTTCGCCACGCTCAGTAACTCAGTCACGCACCATGGCCTCGAACCTGGAATTCGCGCGGTTTCCCGCGCCTGACGGCGTCAACGGCTGGTGGGAAAGCCTGCCGCCGCCCATGCCCGCCGAAACGGTGTCGTCCGAGCGCCGCTACGACTGGGTCGTCGTAGGCGGCGGCATTACCGGACTGTGCGCCGCCCGGCGGCTGGCCGAGCTTGCGCCCGACGCGTCGATTGCACTCGTCGACGCGGATCGCATCGGACGCACGACGGCCGGACGGAATTCCGGATTCTTCGTCGATTTGCCGCACGACATCAGCAGCGAAAGCTATTCGCGCAGCGTCGAGGAGGACCAGGCCGACGTGCGGTTCCAGCGCCACGGGATCGACTACGTGCGCGAGATCGTGCGCCGGCACGGCATCGATTGCGATTGGCGGGACGACGGCAAGTTTCATGCGTCGGTCAACCGCAAGGGGGAGACGGCGCTCGAACATTTCGCGGACGGCTTGGCCAGGATCGGCGAAGCATTCGAATGGCTCGACGGTGCGGCGATCCGCGCGGTGACCGGCACCGATTTCTATCGCGGCGCGCTGTTCACGCCGGGCTGCAGCACGGTACAGCCGGCCGCGCTGATGCGTGGCCTCGCGGCGGCGCTGCCGGAAAACGTGCGGGTGTTCGAATTGAGCGCCGTGACGGAAATCGAGCATCGCGGCGACACAAAGGTGCTGCATTTCGCGCGCGGCAAGCTCGTCGCGAAGCAGGTGGTGCTTTGCACGAACGCTTACGCGGCGACGTTCGGAATGCATCCGAACGGTCTGTTGCCCGTTTATACGTTCGCGTCGATGACTCGCGTGATGAACGCGGACGAAGTCAGGCGACTGGGCGGCACACGATCGTGGTCGCTGATCCCCGCGGACCCGATGGGCACGACCGTGCGTCGTCTGGCGACGGACCGCATCTGCGTGCGCAACCATTTCGCGTTCCGCCCGGGGCTGGAGGTGTCGCCGGCCGATCTGGCGAAGGCGAAGAGCCTGCATCAGCGCTCGTTCGAGCGGCGATTTCCGATGCTGAAAGGGGTTGAACTCGAATACACGTGGGGCGGACCGCTGTGCCTGTCCGCGAATAACGGCGCGCTGTTCGGGCGCCGGGACGACGGCGTCTTCGAAGCGGTCGGATGCAACGGCCTCGGCCTGAGCCGGGGATCCTCGTCCGGCAAGCTCATCGCCGAGTACGCGCTGGGCCAGTCGAGCGAACTCGTGCGGCAACGGCTGAACCAGCCGCACCCGCGTTCGCTGCCGGTCCGGCCGATTGTCGACGTGGCGGTTTCGGCCGCGATCTGGGCGAAGGAATTCTCGGCTGGGGCCGAGCTTTGAATCGTAAGGACAGGACATGACGACTCGTCAGGAATGGCAGCAAAAGGCGCAAGCATTGTCGCTCGACGGTAGAGCGTTCATCGCCGGGCAGCGGTGCGCGGCCGCATCGAACGAGACTTTCCGCACCCTCAACCCGGCATCGGGCAAGGTGCTGGCCGACGTGGCCCGATGCGATGAAAAGGACGTGAACCGCGCGGTCGCGGCTGCCCGGGACGCGTTCGAATCCGGCGTCTGGTCGAAGGCGGCTCCCGCTCATCGGAAAGCGGTGCTGCTTCGGCTGGCGCAGCTGATCGACGCGCACGCGGACGAACTGGCGCTTCTCGAAGCGCTGGAAGCGGGCAAGCCGATCAGCGAGTGTCTCGGGCTCGATATTCCCGAGTCGGCGGCCTGCATCCGCTGGCACGCCGAAGTGACCGACAAGCGCTACGACGCGCTGTCGCCGTCGGGATCGGGCGTCGTCAGCATGATTACCCGCGAACCGATCGGCGTCGTCGGCGCGGTGGTGCCGTGGAATTTCCCGGCGCTGATGCTGGCGTGGAAGATCGGCCCGGCGCTGTCCGTCGGCAACAGCGTGATCGTGAAGCCGGCCGAGCAGACGTCGCTGTCGACCTTGCGCATCGCCGATCTCGCCGTCGAGGCCGGCGTGCCCGCGGGCGTGCTGAACGTCGTCACGGGCTTCGGCGACGTCGCGGGGCAGGCGCTGGGGCGCCATCCCGACGTCGACCTTGTCGCGTTCACCGGTTCGACCGCCACCGGCAAGCGCTTCCTGCACTATTCGGCCGACACGAACCTGAAGCGCGTGGTGCTCGAGTGCGGCGGCAAGAATCCGCAGGTCATGCTTCCCGATGTCGCGAATCTCGATGCGGTGGCCGAACAGGCGGTGGCGGCCGCGTTCTGGAACATGGGGGAGAACTGCAGCGCCGGATCGCGGATCCTGGTTCCTTCGCACCGGAAGGCGGAACTGCTGGAAAAAGTCCTGGCGGTGCTCGCCGGCTGGAAGACGGGCGACCCGCTCGACCCGGACGTGAAGCTCGGCGCGCTGATCGAGCAGAAGCACTTCGAAAAAGTGCTCGCCCACATCGAGCAGGCAAAGGCGGAAGGCGCGCACGTCGTATGCGGCGGACGCGCGACGCTCGCGGAGACCGGCGGGTGGTTCGTCGAGCCCACGATCTTCGACCAGGTGACGCCCGACATGCGCATCGCGCGCGACGAGGTGTTCGGGCCGGTCGTCTGCTTCATCGAATACGAGGACGTCGAGGACGCCGTTCGCATCGCCAACGACACGTGCTACGGGCTTGCCGCGTCGCTGTGGACGGATAACGTCAACAGCGCGCACAAGATCGCGGCCCGCATTCGCGCCGGCACCGTGACGGTGAACTGCTTCGGCGAGGGGGATCTTGCCACGCCGTTCGGCGGTTTCAAGCAGTCGGGATTTGGCGGGCGCGACAAGTCCGTCTATGCGCACGACCAGTATTGCGAGTTGAAGACCACCTGGCTGAAGCTCGATTGACGGCGGCAGCGCATGCGCCCAGGTGCGGCTCGTGGCACGATAGCGGGATGTTTCCCGGCAGCGCCGGAACGTGTCGACGGACAGCGTTCCGGCCTGCGTTGCGAGTATCCGTTTTGAGAGTGACAGCCATGTCGAAGAAGCAGCTATTTACAGACCGACTCCTCGCGCAGATGCCGTCGCTCCGGGCGCTGAGGTGCTTCGTGACGGCGGCGCGCTACGAGAGCTTCACTCAGGCCGCCGAAGTGCTGTGCGTGACCCAGGCGGCAATCAGCAGACAAATCAAGGAGCTCGAGGATTCCCTCGACGTCGCGCTGTTCGAGCGCACCGGCCGGCATATCGCGCTGACCGATGCCGGGCGCATCCTCTACAACGCATCGTATCTGTCGATCATGAACATCGCCGAGGCGGCGGAGGCCGTGCGTCGCACGGACAAGCACGCGCTGACGCTCTGCGTGTCGCATACGTTTTCCGCGCTGTGGCTGTCGTCCCGGCTCCCGGCGTTCCGCGAGCGATTTCCGGAGATCCGCCTGCACGTGATGGTGACGGAGCATTTCATGGAGCTGGACGAGCTCGTGGAGCCCGACGTCATCATCACCAAGAATCCGCCGCGCGAACCGGAGTTCGAGGTCGAGCCGCTGTTCCATGACATCGTCTACCCGGTTTGCAGTCCGTCGTTTCACGAGCGGCATTTTCGCGGGAGGACGCTGAAGCCGCTGGACCTGCTGGCGCACCCGACGCTGAACCTCTCGTTGCTGGGGCGTGCGCAGGTTTGCGAGCACGTGGACTGGCGCGTGTGGCGCAACTGGTTTCAGCAGGGCGACGGCACCGACACGATCGTCGAGAACAAGCATCTGGAGAGCAACGACTACCGGCTGCTCGTCGCACAGGCCGAAGCTGGCGAGGGCACGCTGCTGGGCTGGCACCACCTCGTGCATCGGCAGGTCGAGCAGGGGCGCCTGCTGCGGCCGGTGCCGGATGCGCTCGTGTTCCGCGACCGCCATCACTATCTGATCACCCACAAGAACGCACGGCTGCGCGCGGAGTATCAGCAGTTTCGCGACTGGCTCGACGAGGAAGTCGGCGCGATGATGCGCGACTGGCTCGACGCCGGCGTCGAAGTCGCCCCCGAAGTCGCCCGATAGCGAGCAATGAAGCCGGATCATCGACGCAGGCAATCACATGGTTAGCCACCCGATCGCCACCCGGGCCGCGGCTTCACGACCTCTCCGCTTCGGCATCGTGCTGCTGCCCAATTTCACGTTGACGGCCTTCTCCGGCTTCGTCGACCTGCTCAGGCTCGCGAGCGATGAGGGCGACCTGAGCAGGCCGGTTCGATGCGCGTGGACCATCGTCGGAGAAAGCCTCGTTCCGGTGCGCGCCAGCTGCGGCATCCAGATCACGCCGTGGACGACGTTCGACGATGCGCAGGCATTCGATTACGTCGTGATCGTGGGCGGGCTCCTGCACTCGGGGCCCTCGGCGAGCGACGCGACATTGGCGTTCATTCGCGCGATGGGCAACACGTCGGCCACGCTCGTGGGCATCTGCACGGGCGCCTTTGCGCTCGCGCGGGCCGGCGTGATGGACGGCTATCGCATCTGCGTAAGCTGGTTTCATTACTGGGATTTCGTCGAGCGCTTCCCGAACATCGACGAGCGCAACCTCGTCGCCGACCGGCTGTTCGTCGTGGACCGGCGGCGCATCACCTGCTCCGGCGGGCGCGCGTCGATCGACGTGGCGGCCGCCATCCTGCTGCGGCACGTGGAAGCCACGATCGTCCGGAAGGCGCTCCGCATCCTGCTGGTGGACGATGCGCAAAAAGGGCATGCGCCGCAGCCGCATCCTCCGGGGCTCGCGCCTGCGACCCATCCGAAAGTCAGGCGCGCCATCCTGTTGATGGAACAGCACGTCGGCCAGCCGTTGAGCCAGCCCGAGCTCGCCGGACGGCTCGACGTGTCGGTGCGGCAGCTCGAACGTCTTTTTGCGACGGAAACGGGGCAATCGCCGCGTGCGTACGCGAGACAGATTCGAATCCGGATGGCGTCGTGGCTGCTGACCAGTTCCGATCGCACGGTGGCCGATATCGCGACGTCCTGCGGGTTTTCGGATGCGTCGCATCTCGGTCGCGAGTTCAGGAGGGAATTCGGCGAGTCGCCGAACGCGTATCGCGCGGCGCGACCGCCGCACGCGCCGGAAGCGGCGCTTGCCGTCGAGCCCGCATCGTAGAGCTTGCGTTCGTCTGAAACATGAAGCCTGCGTCGACGCCGCCCAAAGGATACCGCCGGATCATCCCGTCGGTGACCGTGCCGGGTCGCGCGCCTAAGCCACCTCGCCGCCGCCGCGCACGACCGCTGCGGGCTGCATCTGCGCGAGATGACGCAGCAGCTTCGTGACCATCGCGACCACCGTGAGCGCGAGGATCACGAAGAACACCGCGAGCGGCGTCAGCACATGGATCGACACGAAACCGGCCAGCCCCATCATCGCGGACGACACGAGCAGCAGCGCGCATCCGAGGATCGCGCTGGTCAGGCCGGCGATGTGCGGAAACAGCGAATTGCCCTTGGCCATCAGCGTCGGGTACATCGCGCCCGCGCAGAAGCCCATCACGAGCACCGGCGTCGCGAGCGTCCACACGCGCAGCCCGACGGTCAGCGCCAGCACCAGCATCGCGACCGACGCCCCCGCCATCACGCGCGCGCCGATACGCAGCCGCTGCTCGGCGCTCGGCAGCCCGCGCCCGTGAATGCGGTTCGACAGCCCGCCGAGGAAATACATCAGCCCGATGCCGAGCGCGAGATAGCCGAAGAAGGTCGGCGGCTTGTGCAGCGTGGTCTGCACCATGAACGGCCCGACGATGTTGAACACGAGCAGGATGCTGTAGCACAGCCCCTGTGCGAGGAAGCAGCTCTGGAACACCGGGCTCGCCAGCACCTTGCCCGCGTTCGTCATCAGCGTGCGCGGCTCGAGATGCACCGGCTTCGGCAAGGTTTCGCGATATCGCCACAGCAGCGCCCACATCACCAGCGAGTACACCAGCAGGAACACGAGGCACGCGCGCCAGCCGAACCATTCCTGCAGGTGCGCGCCGATCACAGGCGCGACGATCGGCGCGAGCCCCCACGCAATCGACATGTACGTGAACGCGTGCATCAGCGCCTGGCCGGAGAACGAATCGGTGATGATCGCCTTCGCGAGCAGGTTGGTGGTCGCGATCCCGAGGCCCTGCAGGCAGCGCGCCAGCACGAACGTCTCCAGGTTCTGCGCGCCGAGCGACAGCAGGCAGCCGATCGTGTAGATCACGAGCCCGAATGCCAGCACGCGCTTGCGCCCGTATGCGTCGGCGACCGGCCCGAAGATGAGCTGGCCGAGCGCGTAGGCGGCCATGTAGCCGGACACGCTCGACTGGATCGCCTGCGGCGTGGTCGCGAACGAACGGGCCATGTCGGGCAGCGCGGGTACGTAGATGTCGATCGCGAGCTGGCCGGCGGACGCGAACAGGCAGATCAGGAACAACAGGAAACGCGGTGAATTCGTTGCGCGCGCGGGCGCGGCGGCGCGGTCGAGGCTTGAGTGGGGCATGACGGCAGGGAAGGAGCGGATTCCGGCAGCGCGCCGTCACGCGGTTCGGATGTCGAACGCTGGTGCGTCGGCGGCACTAATGCCCCGTATTGTGCCTGCTGCCGCGCAGATCGACGGGATTCCCATGGCGCGGGCAAGGTTGAGCGCCGCCGGCATTGTGCCGGTTCGCCTCGACGACAAGCCTCCGAGCGTGGACCGCGCGGCACAAAGTCCGGGCCTGCCCGCTTCGTTCACGCCCGCTCGAGCACGGCCATTTCCCGCACGACCACGAGCAGCACCGCGAGGCTTGCGCCGCCCGTTGCGCGCAGGTCGGCGAGCAGGTGCTCGTAGCGCGCGAGCGCGGCTTCGCGGCGCGCGCGCCACGCGCCGACGATCGTCTCCGGCGTTGCCGTTTCGGCGGCTTCGCCGAGCGCGCTCGTCGCGAGCGTGCGCTTCAGGCGCGCGACTTCCGCGAGCGCGGCCGCGCGCGCCAGCATGTCCCAGTGCGTCGGGGTCGGCAGCGTCGCCGCGCGCTCGCCGATCCAGCTGTAATTGAGCAGCGTGCCGAGCGAGAAATACACGCCCGCGACGAGTTCGAGGCTGCGGTTGCTGGTCGCGGCCACTTCGGCGATGTCGAGCAGCGCGGCCGAGATGTCGCCGCTCGCGACGCGCACCGCGAGCGCGCTGTCGACGCCGGCTTCCACCAGCACGCGCTGCCGCCCGGACAGCGCGTCGAGATCGTCGGCGGGCAACAGCGACGGCAGTTGCGGCGCAAGCCGCTCGGCCGCGTCGCGGCAGCGCGCGATCAGCTCGGCGACGCCGCCGTCGGCCACCGCGCCGGATTGCAGATGCCGCAGGAACCACAGTGCCGCGCGCTCCAGCAGCCGTGCGACGTCGACGAACATGCGCGCCTGCACGTCGTCGGCGACGCGGTTGTCGAGCGCATCGATGTCGCGCCACACCGCATCGAGGTCGAACACGTCGCGCGCCATGATGCACGCCCGCACGATGTCGCCGGGCTTCGCGTCGGTTTCCTCCATCAGCCGGTGCACGAACGCGCAGCCGACGCGGTTCACGAGCGCGTTGGTCAGATGCGTCGCGAGAATCTCGCGGCGCAGCGGATGGCGGCGCATCGGTTCGCTGAAGCGCTGCTGCAGCGGCTTCGGGAAGTAGTCGACGAGCATCGCGGCAACCAGCGGATCCTCGGGCACGTCGGATTCGAGCAGCGCGTCGTACAGCCACATCTTGCTGTACGCGAGCAGCACCGCGCGTTCCGGCGACGTGAGGCCGAGCTTCGCGGCTTGCCGTTCGGCGACTTCGTCGTCGGTCGGCAGGAACTCGATCACGCGGTTCAGGCGGCCCGCGCGTTCGAGCCAGCGCATCAGGCGCGCCTCGGCATCGAGCAGCTCGACCGCATAACGACCGGCGATCGACAGCGCCTGCGTCTGGTAGTAGTTGTCGCGCAGCACGAGCAGCCCGACTTCGTCGGTCATCTCCGCGAGCAGGGCGTTGCGCTGCTTCTCGGTCATCTCGCCGTCGGACACGACGAGCCCGAGCAGGATCTTGATGTTGACTTCGTGATCCGAACAATCGACGCCGGCCGAGTTGTCGATCGCGTCGGTGTTGATGCGGCCGCCGCGCTGCGCGAACTCGATCCGGCCGAACTGCGTGCAGCCGAGGTTGCCGCCTTCGCCGACGACCTTGCAGCGCAGGTCCGCGCCGTTCACGCGCACCGCGTCGTTCGCGCGGTCGCCCACCTGCAGGTGGGTTTCGCGCGCCGCCTTCACGTAGGTGCCGATGCCGCCGTTGTACAGCAGGTCGACCGGCGCCTGCAGGATCGCGCGGATCAGCTCGGCCGGCGGCAGCGCGTGCGCGTCGATGCCGAGCGCGGCCTGCACGGCGGGCGACAGCGGGATCGTCTTCGCGGTGCGCGGATAGACGCCGCCGCCCGACGAGATCGCGGCCGGATCGTAGTCGGCCCAGCTCGAGCGTTCGAGCGCGAACATGCGCGCGCGTTCCGCGAAGCTCGTCGCGGGATCGGGGTTCGGGTCGAGGAACACGTGCCGGTGATCGAACGCGGCGACGAGCCGGATATGCGGCGACAGCAGCATCCCGTTGCCGAACACGTCGCCCGACATGTCGCCGACGCCGACCACCGTGAAGTCGGTCGTCTGCGTATCGATGCCCATCTCGCGGAAGTGGCGCTTCACCGATTCCCACGCGCCGCGCGCGGTGATCGCCATCTTCTTGTGGTCGTAGCCGACCGAGCCGCCGGACGCGAACGCGTCGTCGAGCCAGAAGCCGTATTCGTGCGAGATCGCGTTCGCGTAGTCGGAGAAGGTGGCCGTGCCCTTGTCGGCGGCGACCACGAGGTACGGATCGTCGGGGTCGTGCCGCACCACGTCGGGCGGCGGCACGATCGTGTTGCCGGCCAGGTTGTCGGTCAGGTCGAGCAGGCCGCGCAGGAAGGTCTGGTAGCACGCGATGCCTTCGCGCATCCACGCTTCGCGATCGCTCGGCGGCGGCGGGTTCTTCACGACGAAGCCGCCTTTCGAGCCGACCGGCACGATCACGACGTTCTTCACCATCTGCGCCTTCATCAGCCCGAGCACTTCGGTGCGGAAGTCCTCGCGCCGATCGGACCAGCGCAGGCCGCCGCGCGCGACCCGCCCGCCGCGCAGGTGCACGCCCTCGACACGCGGCGAATACACCCAGATCTCGAACATCGGCTTCGGTTCGGGCAGGCCCGGCACTTTCGCCGGATTGAACTTGAACGACAGGTACGGTTTCGATTCGCCGTTCGCGTCGACGAGGAAGTAGTTCGTGCGCTCGGTCGCATTGATCACGCCGAGGAACTGCCGCAGGATGCGGTCTTCGTCGAGGTTCGGCACCTGGTCGAGCGCGCCTTCGATCGCTTTCAGCAGCCGCTCGGCCTGCACGTCGCGCGTGTCGCCGGTGGCCGGGTCGAAGCGCAGCAGGAACAGCTCGACGAGCTGCCGTGCGATCGCCGGGTTGCCGGTCAGCGCGCGCTCGATATACGCATCGCTGAAGGTCGAGCCGACTTGCCGCAGGTACTTCGCATACGCGCGCAGGATCGTCACTTCGCGTGCGCTCAGGTGGGCGCGCAGCACGAGGCGGTTGAAGTCGTCGTTCTCGATCCGGCCGCTCCAGATCTGGTCGAACGCATCCTCGAACAGGCCTTTCACGCGCTCGATGTCGAACTCGGTGTCGTCCGCGAGCTCGAGGCCGAAGTCGTGTACCCACGCGTGCGCGGCGTCCTGCGTCTGGATCCGGTACGGCCGCTCTTCATCGACGCGCACGCCGAGATGCTCGAGCATCGGCAGGCTGCGCGAAAGCGCGATCGGGTCGCCCGCGCGATAGACCTTGAAGCGGAACGCGCGCGCCTCGGCCTCGATCGGCCGGTACAGGTTCATCGCGAGCTGCCCCGAATCCTTCACGCGCTCGATCAGCTCGATGTCGCGTACGGCC
Source organism: Burkholderia cepacia (assembly GCF_001718835.1). Lineage (NCBI taxonomy): Bacteria > Pseudomonadati > Pseudomonadota > Betaproteobacteria > Burkholderiales > Burkholderiaceae > Burkholderia > Burkholderia cepacia. Next base: position 1,351,196 of record NZ_CP013444.1, read on the forward strand.
GTACGCGCCGGATAGTCGTCGCGATAGCCGGCCGGGAACGAATCGGCATAGCGCTGCAGCAGCCGGTTGCCTTGCTCTTCGCCGAAGGCGTCGAGCAGCGCGTCGGCGAGATCGTCCTGCCAGCGGCGCGTGACCTGCACGAGCCGCGTTTCGAGCTCGCGCGTGTCGACGTCGGGCATCGTGCCCGGTTCCGCATGCACGACGAAATGAATGCGCGCGATCGCCGATTCCGACAGCAGCGGCGTGAATTCGACGTTCACGCCGTTGTACGCATCGACGAGCAGCTTCGCGATGCGCCGGCGCAGGTCGGTGTTGTACTTGTCGCGCGGCACGAACACGAGGCACGACACGAAGCGGTCGAAGCGGTCGCGCCGCACGAACAGGCGCGTGCGCTGGTGTTCCTGCAGCCGCAGGATGCCGAGCGCGATGTCGTAGAGCTGGTCTTCGTCGGCCTGGAACAGTTCGTCGCGCGGATAGGTTTCGAGCACCGTCACGAGCGACTTGCCGAGATGCCCCTTCGGCAAAAAGCCCGCGCGCCGCACGATGTTCGCGCACTTGCGGCGCACGATCGGGATCTCGGCGCTCGACACCATGTAGGCGGTCGACGTATAGAGCCCGATGAAGCGGCGCTCGCCGGCGACCTTGCCGTCGGGGCCGACGAGTTTCACGCCGACGTAGTCGAGATAGCCGGGCCGGTGCACGGTCGCGCGCGAATTCGCTTTGGTCAGGAAGATCGGCCAGGAGCCGGTGATGATGTCGGCGGCGGCCTGCGGCAGCGGCGTGACGTCGGGAGCGCCGGACGTGCGCAGCGATTCGCGCAGGATGCCGAAGCCGGTGCCCTCGATGCCGCGCAGCCCGAAGCCCGTGCCGTCGGACACGAGCGCATAGTCGCGCTGGCCGAGGAACGTGAAGTGATCGGCGGCCATCCATTCGAGGAACGCGCGCGCCTCGATGTCTTCCGCGGTCGATTCGCGTGCCTTCATCTCCTTGATCGTCGCGCGGGCGATGTCGACGATCTTCGGCCAGTCTTCCACCGATGCGCGTACGTCGCCGAGCACGCGCGCGATGTCGTTGCGCAAGGTGTTGAGCAGCGCGGCATCGCCGCAGCGATCGACTTCGAAATGGATGAACGACGCGAGCTGCGACTGGCCGTCGCCGGGCGTCGCGCCGCCCGCATCGACGCGCTCGATGCCGCCATCGGCGCCGCGCCAGATGCGGAACACGGGGTGCAGTGCCGAATGCAGCGCGAGCCCGAGGCGGTTGACGGCCATCGTCACCGAATCGACGAGGAACGGCATGTCGTCGTTGACGATCTCGATGACCGTGTGGTCGGAATGCCAGCCGTGCTGTTCGAGGATCGGGTTGTACACGCGCAGCCGTTCGCTGCCGGGCACGAATTTCTGGGCGGTCTGCCAGTGCGCCATCGCGGCGCCGTAGAGATCGGCGATGCTGCGGCTCTGCAGATCGTCGGCATCGACGAAATCGTAGTAATGACGCAGGAAGGGTTCGACGATCCGGAACGTGGCTTCGGGCAGGCGCCCGCGCGCGAATTCGACGACGTCCGAGAGCAGGTGTGCGACGACTTCCTCGTTCTTCGCTTCCATGGCGGTCTCCTCGTCGGGTGGCCATCGGCTGCTTCGTCAGTGGGCCATTATGCGCCGAATGCGTGACAACGCCATGTGCGGGTGCACATCGTCGGGAAGACACGGAAGGCGGCGCCGGAGAAACGGTAAGCCATGCTTACGTCAGCGGAAAGGCCGCGGCGCGCGGCCGCCGCGAAGCGCTCAGCGCTCGTCGCTCCACAGCTTCCCGGCCGTCGCCCAGTTCTCCTTCTTCACGTCGGTGAGGATGATGTCGACCGAGCCCGGCTCGCAGCCGAGCGTCTCGCACGTGACGCGCGTGATTGCTTCGACGAATTTGCGCTTCTGTTCGACGGTGCGGCCTTCGAAGAGCTGGATATTGAAAGTCGGCATGGGTTTCTATATGAACGATCGGAATGGTCGGAAAGATCGGAACAATTCAATCGCGATACGACGGATCGATCCGGTCGAGCCGGCGCAGCAGCGCCGGCCATTCCAGTTCGCCCTCGATCGCGCCGCCGTCGCGCAGTTGTTCGGCGGTGCGATCGGCCACCGCCGGGTCGGGCAGCACGAGCGGCCCGCCGCCGGCCTGCGCGCGCACCTGGATGTCGCACGCCTTGATCAGCGTATCCATCAGCACATAGGCTTCGGCGACGGTGCGGCCGACCGTCAGCGTGCCGTGGTTGCGCAGCAGCATCGCGGATTTCGCGCCGAGGCTCGCGGTCAGCCGCGCGCCTTCGGCCGGCGAGAACGCGAGCGCCTCGTAGTCGTGGTACGCGAGGTCGCCGTGAAAGCGCAGCGCGTGCTGCGACGCGGGCAGCAGCCCGTCGCGCTGGATCGATACGGCGATGCCGGCCGTATTGTGAAGATGCATCACGCAGACGGCGTCGGCGCGCGCGGCATGCACCGCCGCGTGCAGCGCGAAGCCCGTCACGTTGACCGCGTGCTCGCCGGCGCCGATCCGGTTGCCGGCCAGGTCGATCTTCACGAGGTTCGATGCGCGGACCTCGTCGAACGTCAGGCCGAACGGGTTGATCAGGAAGTGGCCGGGCTCGCCGGGCACGGTGGCGGAAAGATGCGTGTAGATCAGGTCGTCCCAGCCGTTCAGCGCGACGAGCCGGTAGGCGGCGGCGAGGTCGACGCGCAGCCGGCGTTCGGCGTCCGAGGTCGGGCCGCCGGGTTTCACGGCGTCAGGACGGTGTGCGAATGACGACATCGGCGTCTCCCAGGGTGAAGCGGCGCATGACCCATACGGTGAGCCACGACGCCAGCACGAACGGCGCGGTGAGGGCGGTGACGCCCGCGCGCATCGCGAGCGCCTGCAGCAGCGCGGCGAGCACCGCGGCCGCCAACGCGGCGCGCGGGCCGCGCGACATCAGCGCCAGTGCGGCGAGCGCGCCATCGAAGCCTGGCAGACCGTCCGCGAGCGTCGCGGCGCCGGCGCCGAGCGCGATCAGCAGCACGGTCGAAACGATCGCGCCGCCGAGCGCGAACGCGGCCGCGCGGCGCGACGCGACGGCGAGGCCCGCGACGATCAGCGCGCCGGCCCACGTGCCTTGCGCGAAGGTGGCCTGCGCGACGCCGGCGAGCAGCGCCGGTGCGAACGCCGGCAGCGTCAACGATACGCCGGCTGCGCTCGCGCCCGCATGCTGCGTCGCGACAAACGGCAGCCACAGCGCGGTGACGGCGAGGCACGGGCTCGAATACGGGCACTGGCGCCAGCGGGCGAGCGGCGTGCGCAGCGCGCGCTGCACGAGCGCCGCGCCGATCGCGGCCAGCGGCGCCAGCGCGACGGCCGCGAGCGGCTGCGGCGCGAACGTGACGGCGGCCAGCGCGGCGAGCGCGCCGTTGAAGCCGTGCAGCCCCTGTTCGACGTCGTGGCGCGCGGCGCCCGTCAGCACGGCGGTCATGCTGGCGGCGGCCGAGCCGAGCAGCGCCGCGCATGCGAGCCGCAGGTCGGTCAGCGCCAGCGCGGCGAGCAGCAGCGCGCCGGTGAGCGCGTTGGCCTGCAGGACGATCTGCCCGATGCCGCGCAGCAGGATGCGCAGGTCGATCGACGGCGAGGCGGGCTGGGCAGTAGACATGACGGCGGCAGTGCAGGATGAGCCGCGAGGATAGGGCAGATCGGCATGCACCGGAATAGGGAATCGTGGATACCGGGAATTTGTGCGACGATGCCGGGCATTCGACAGCGAGCAAGGAGGCAGGACGATGCGTGAAGTGCGATGGGCGTCGCTCGAAGGCGACGGGGTCGAACATCTGGCGTTCGACCGGAACGGCGGCGGGATCGTCGTCGAAAGCGCGGTGGTCGGCCAGCGGTACGGCAAGTCCTACGGGCTCGCGTACCGGGTGGTCTGCGACGCGCGATGGCGGGCGACCTACGCGGTGCTCAAGGTGATGGGCGGCGGCACGCTCGAACTGCGCGGCGACGGCGAAGGCCACTGGCGCGACGGTGCGGGCCGTGCGCTGCCCGAACTCGACGGCTGCATCGACATCGACATCGCGGCGACGCCGTTCACGAATGCGCTGCCGATCGGCCGCCTGGGGCTCGCGCGCGGCGAGCGGCGGCCGCTCGACGTCGCGTACATCTCGACGCCGGACCTGAAGGTCGAGCCGGTCAAGCAGGCTTACGCGTGCATCGAGCCGGGCCGGCGCTACCGCTACGAAGGCATCTTCCGGAATTTCACGGCCGAGATGGACATCGACGAAGACGGGCTCGTGATCGACTACGAGACGCTGTTCAGACGCCTGCCGGCAATCCGCTGAACGGGCGCGGCCGTCTTCGTCTCGTGCGCGGACGCGAAGCGGTCGATCCGCGACGCGATGATGTCGGGGTGGCGCAGCACGACCCAGTGGCTGCCGTCGATTTCCTCGCGCACGTGGTCGCCGAGCCAGCGGTCGAGGTCGACCGACATCTCGGGCGTCACGTAGCGGTCGCGCACCGGCACGAGGATCTGCACCGGCGCCTGTGCGTGACGCTCGCGCGGCCGCCGGGCCCGCGCAAGGAAGTTCGCGCGGTAAAGCTGCATGCCGTTCAGCGCATTCTTCAGTTGCACGGGATCGCGCTCGGCACGCACGCGTTCGGTGATCTGCAGCCAGCGCGGCCACAGCGCCGCGCCGCCGAGGCGCCACACCAGCGACGGCACGACCGGCAAGTGGAAGAACGCGATGTACCACGACTTCAGGCTCTGCTTGAGCCGCATCTTCGCGCGGAACACGTGATCGAGGCAGGGGCCCGAGATCGACGTGTACGACGCGATCCGGCCGCGGAACGCGGGGTCGGTCACGGCCTCCCAGCACTGGATCGAGCCCCAGTCGTGGCCGACGAGATGGAACGGCCGGCCGCCGCAGGTCGCGTCGGCCACCGCCTTCAGGTCGCCGGCGAGCCGTTCGAGCGTGTAGTCGGCGCGTCGGCGCGGTGCATCGGACGCGCCGGCGCCGCGCACGTCGTACGCGATCACGCGGTAGCGCTTCGCGAGCCGCGCGCGGATCGGCGCCCACACGGCCGCCGAATCGGGGTAGCCGTGCACGAGGATCAGCGGCGGGGCGCGACGCGACCCGCTCACGTAGACGGCGAGTTTCACGTCGCCGGACTGGACGGTCAGCATCTCGTGGGCGCGCGCCATGGCGTCATGCCTGCGCAACCGGGTGCAGCGGCACGCGGCGCGGGGCGGCTTGCGCGGCGTAGCGCGCGTTGGTCGCGTCGATGTTCTCGAGCAGCGTGTCGAGCCCCTGCAGGTACTGGTGGTTGTCGTGGTCCCACGGGTGGAAGCCGGGGCGGAAGTAGTCGAGCCATTCGCGCGCGATGCTCGGGAACACCCCGTGTTTCGGGCTGTACAGGTACTTCACGAGCCGCCACATGCCGCCGAACTTGCCGTGTTCGCGACGGTGCGCGCGCATCAGGCGCACGTGGAAGTCGAACACGATCGCCCAGAAGAACACGGTCGTCGTCAGCATCGTGCCCGTGCGCAGCAGGTAGCTGCCGAGGCCCGGCTTCATCACGGTGGTCCATACGTCGTACGACACGGCCTTGTGCTCGGTTTCCTCCATCGCATGCCACATCCACATCTGCTGGTAGCCTTCGACCGAGCCGTCGATCCGGTGCTCGTGGCCCGACAGCAACTGGTTCGCGAGGATTGCCGTGTAGTGCTCGAGCGCGATCGTGATCGCGAGCTGCATCGAATGCGGCAGCACCTTCTTGAACCAGCCGAGGATCGTCCACAGGCGCTTGTCGAGCTTGTGCGCGGGGAGGCCCGACGCCTGCAGCAGGTCGTTGTATTCGATGTGCTCGCGCGTGTGCATCGCTTCCTGGCCGATGAAGCCGAGTACCTGCTTCTTCAGCTCGGGATCCTCGATCCGGTCGCGATAGTTGCGCACCGAATCCATGAAGAAGCGTTCGCCGGCCGGAAACAGCAGCGACAGCGCGTTCATGAAGTGCGTGACCGGCACGCCCTGCACGTGCCAGTCGCGCGCGCGTTCGGGGGGCAGCGCGAAACGGATGTCGCGCCGCACCGGCATCATGTTCGGGGTCATCATGATTGTTCTCCTCCCTGATTGCCTGCATTGTTGTACGTTGCGTGGGCCGGTGCGGGCGCGCGCGCGGCGCGGCGGCGCGCTTTCGCGGCCTCGTGCCTGGTTGCGAACACAACCAGTGCCTGATATGCGGCCGGCAGGATGCGCGCGAGCCAGTCGGCGCCGCGCGCGTCGCGGCCGATCAGGACGCGGCGCTTGTTCCTGCGCACGCCCGAGAGGATCGTGCGCGCGGCATCGTCGGCGGTCGTGATGAAGAACTTCTCGAACGTGTCGCGGCCTTGCTGCTCGCTCGCGACCATGAAGCCGACCATGTTCTTCGACACGCGGCTCGCCTGAGCGATGTTCGTGCGGATGCCGCCCGGATGCACGCAGGTCGCCGACACACCGCACTTCATCATGTCGAGTTCCTGGCGCAGCGATTCGGTGAAGCCGCGCACCGCGAACTTGGTCGCGTTGTAGCCGCTCATGCCCGGTTGCGCGAAGATCCCGAACAGGCTCGACGTATTGATCACGTGGCCGTCGCCCGATGCCTTCAGGTGCGGCAGGAATGCCTTCGTGCCGTGCACGACGCCCCAGAAATTGATGTTCACGATCCACTCGAGATCGTTGTAGTCCATCCCTTCGATCGTGCTCGACAACGCGACGCCCGCGTTGTTGAAGATCAGGTTGACCTTGCCGTGTTCCTTCGCGGTGTCGTCGGCCCACGCGAACATCGCGTCGCGCTCGCCGACGTCGAGCACGCGCGTCGATACGCGCACGTTCGGCGCGATCGCACGGACGATTCGCTCGGTTTCGGCGAGGCCCACGCCGTTCTTGTCGGCGAGCGACACGTGGCAGCCTGCCTGGGCGAGCTGGATCGCGAGCGAGCGGCCCATGCCCGAGCCGGCACCCGTGATCGCGGCGACCTTGTTGGCGAAATCTCTCATGTCTGTTGGCTCCTGTACGAGGCTCAGGCGGCTTCGGCGGAAGCGGAAGCGGCGGGCGCGGCGATCGGCCGCGCGGCCGTGTCGTGTCGCGGGACGCCGTACGCGTGGTAATCGGCGATCGAGAAATGCGCGGTCGCCTGGCGGAAGCGCCAGGTGAAGCCTGGCCACAGCGTGGTGTTCTTGCCGGTGCGCGGATCGAGGTACCAGCTCTTGCAGCCGCCCGTCGACCAGATCGCCTTTTTCAGCTTGCCCTGCAGGTCGCTGTTGAATTGCGCCTCGACGAGCGGGCGCACCTCGATCGCATCCGCGCGTTCGCGACGCATCGCCTGCAACGCGCCGAGGATGTACTCGATCTGCGACTCGATCATGAACACCATCGAGTTGTGGCCGAGGCCCGTGTTCGGACCGACGATCATGAAGAAGTTCGGGTAACCGGGCAGCGTCGAGCCGAGATACGCGTGCGCGCCGTCGCGCCATGCGTCGACGATGTCGAGCCCGCCGCGGCCGATGATCGCGCCGCGCGGAAACGGATCGGCCACCTGGAAGCCGGTGCCGTAGATCAGGCAGTCGACTTCATGGCGCTTGCCATCGGTCGTCACGACCGCGTCGGCTTCGATGTGGTCGATGCCGGTCGTGATCACGTCGACGTTCTTGCGCGACAGCGCCGGGTAGTAGTCGTTCGAGATCAGCACGCGCTTGCAGCCGAGCGTGTAGTTCGGCGTGACGGTCCTGCGCAGCTCCGGATCGGGAATCTGCTTGCGGATGTGGCGCAGTGCGAGCTTCTGCACGTTCTTCATCAGCGACGGATGGATCGCGAAGCCGAGCACGCGCGATTCGAGCATCCAGTAGATGCTGCTGCGCACGGCCTTCTGCGTGAACGGCAGCGTGCGGAACAGCCACTTCTCGAACCCGGTCAGGTTGCGGTCGGGCTTCGGCATGATCCACGGCGGCGTGCGCTGGAACAGCGCGAGAGCCTTCACGCGCGGCGCGATCTGCGGCACGAACTGGATGGCGCTCGCGCCGGTGCCGATCACCGCGACGCGCTTGCCTTCGAGCGCATAGTCGTGATCCCAGTGCTGCGAATGGAATGCGCGGCCCTTGAAGTGCTCGACGCCGGGAATCGACGGCAGCGCGGCGCGCGACAGGCCGCCCATCCCGGACACCAGCACGCGTGCCGACAGCCGCTTGCCGTTCGCGAACGTGAGGCGCCAGCGTTGCGCGGCTTCATCGTACTCGGCGCGCTGCAGCTCGTGGTTCAGGCGCAGGTGCGGGCCGACGCCGAAGCGCTGCACGCAGTCTTCCAGGTACGCGCGGATCTCCGGCTGCGGTGCGAACATGCGCGTCCAGCGCGGGTTCGGCGCGAACGAGAACGAATAGACGTGCGATTGCACGTCGCATGCACACCCGGGGTAATGATTGTCGCGCCACGTGCCGCCGACCGACGCGGCCTTCTCGAGGACGACGAAGTCGGTCACGCCTGTTTGCAGCAGGCGGATCGCCATGCCGAGGCCGGCGAAGCCGGTGCCGATGATGGCGATGTCGATGGTTTCGTCCAGGCCGTCGTGGCCGGGCGGACCGAAAGGCAACGTGCGAGCATTCATCCGGGTGTCTCCGATTTGGCTCATTTTTGAATGTTACATTGTTTGATGTAACGATAGTGGGTGAGCCCGGAAACCGCAAGAGGCTAGAAGCGGCGCTCTAAGGGCCGGAAGCCAGGCGGGAAAAGGCTGAGCGGGGTTTGGAACGGTACGGCGGAGAGGCCGTTGGCGGGGCGGCGAGGCCCGCGGAACGCGGGTTGGCGGCGGCGGCTCAGACCGCCGGCGTGCGGCGGTCTGTTTGAAATCGAATCACGGGCGGATCGAACGGCCGACCGTCTCATGGAAAACCCCGGCCACGATCGTGACCTGCGCGAGCGCGTAGAGGCTCCAGATCAGGTAATCGATGCCCGGAAAGCCGCCGAGGAAGCGGCCGACGCCGATCAGCGTATCGGAGCCGACGAAGATCAGGCTGCCGACGGCCACCAGCGGGCCGCGCGTGCGGGCCGCGAGCGCGAAGCTCGCCATCGCGCACAGCACGAGCATGTAGACGGCGACGGGGGCGAGCAGCTCGCCGAGGTGCGGGAAGAACGCTATGTAGAACGCCGGGGCGGCGATCCACAGCCCGACGAGGGCGACGACGCGCCAGCCGTGCGGCCGAGCGCGCCAGCGCATGAAGATCGCGCAATAGCACAGGTGCGTGAGCAGGAACGCGCCGAGGCCGAGGACGAACGACAGCGGCCAGTCGGGCAGCGCGAGCAGCACGTCGCCGAGTACGGCGGTCACGAGCGCCGCGCACAGCCACGCGCGTTCGCGCGCCGCGCCGCAGGTGCTGCCCGCCGCGAGCAGCAGGATGCCCATCGCGGCTTTCGCGGCGGCCTGGCCGGGATAGGGCGCGGCGGCGAGCGACAGCCCGTACAGCAGCGCGGCGACGACCGCGAGCGGCCAGAGCCGGCGGTAGGTGGCGGGAAGCGTGGCGATCAAGGCGGGTGTCTCCGGGAGTCTTGTTGTCGTTGTCATGGTCGGGCGCGCGGGGGCGGCCGCCGGTCATTATGGAGAAGAAAGGCCGCGCGAAAACCGGCGAACCCCTCTAGTCGCGGTGCGGGCCGTCCGCCGCGCATCCGGTTCGCCGTGCGCGGCAGCCCTGGCTCAGGGCACGATTGCACGGTCTGTTCCGTCAGTCGACCGGTGCCCGCTTGCCGGCGCTTCCCGATGCACTTACCGTAGTACGAGGCGGCAATCCCGAGAGCCGCGACTGGGACGAGCCATGGATCAACACGAAGACTTCATCGTGCGCACCATGTCGGCCGACGAGGTAGCCATGTCGGTCGAATGGGCGGCTGCGGAAGGCTGGAATCCCGGCCTGCATGATCCGGCCTGTTTCAGGGAAGCCGACCCGGCCGGATTCTTCGTCGGCGTCTGGCGCGGCGAGCCCGTCGCGTGCATCGCCGCCGTCGCCTACGACGAACGCTTCGGTTTCATCGGTCTCTACATCGTGAAACCCGGGTTTCGCGGCAAGGGCTTCGGCATCCGAACCTGGCAGCACGGCATGCGTTACCTCGCCGAACGCAACATCGGGCTCGATGGTGTCGTGGCCCAGCAGGCCAACTACCGGAAGTCCGGCTTCGCGCTCGCGTACCGCAACATCCGCTATCAGGGGCGCGTGGACGGCATCGGGTGCGCGCACGTGACAGCCGCGGCCGACGTGCCGTTCGCGCAGTTGCTCGCCTACGACCGCCAGTGCTTTCCAGCGGCACGCGGGCGTTTCGTCTCCGCGTGGATCGCGCAGCCGGATGCCGTGGCGCTCGCGACGCTCGACGCCGGCCGTGTCGCCGGATACGGTGTCGTGCGCCGCTGCAAGGCGGGCTGCAAGATCGGCCCGCTGTTCGCCGACGACGCAGGCGTTGCCACCGGGCTGTTTCGCGCGCTGGCCGCGCGCATGCCCGGCGAGGTCATCGTGCTCGACGTGCCGGAAACGAACCCCGCCGCCGTCGCGCTGGCGGAAAGGCACGGCATGACGAGCGTCTTCGAAACCGCGCGGATGTTCACGCAAGACGCGCCTGCGATCGCGATCGATCGCGTGTTCGGGGTGACGTCGTTCGAGCTGGGGTGATGGGGGGCGTGGCTGAGCGTTACCGCTCGGTTGCCAAAGCCCAGGTTGCTGAACATATCCCGTGAATCACTCAATTGGGCGCGGTCATGGGTGGGCAGCCCGCCAGCAACGCACTTATCGGTATCAGTGAAAGCCGTTTGAAGAAAAAAAGGCCGACGGGCAGGGCGCCCGTCGGCCTTTTTTGAAATGCGGGCGCGCTGCGCCGCGCGTTACTTCGCCGCCAGCGCGGTCGCCACGCGCTTGTCCGTCCACGCGTTGTCGCCGACGACGAGCTTCTGCGGAATCAGCTTCGCGTCATGAAACGCATCGGCGACACCTTGCTGGGCCGCGACGATCCGGTCGTCGAGCGGTACCGCGCCAAACGGGACACGCTTGATCCACGTCTCGACGAGCGGTTGCGGCAGGCCGACCTTCGGCGCGATCAGCGCGGCGGTGTCGGCCGGATGCGTGTTGACCCACAGGCCCGTCTCGCGCGCCTGCTTCAGGATCGCGGCGACGATCTCCGGATTGCGCTGCGCGAAGTCGCGCGTCGCTTCGTAGAAGTTGTTGGTCGCCGCGAGGCCCGTGTAGTCGGACAGCGTGCGTACCTTCAGCGTGTTTTGCGCGGCCGCATAGTACGGATCCCAGACGACCCACGCATCGACGTTGCCGCTTTCGAACGCGGCGCGCGCGTCGGCCGGCGCAAGGTACACGGGGCGGATTTCGTCGTAGCGCACGCCGGCCTTCTGCAGGGCTTCGAGCAGCAGGTAGTTCGCGCTCGAGCCCTTCTGCAGTGCGATCTTCTTGCCGCGCAGGCCCGCAACCGAACGGATCGGCGAATCGGCCTTCACGAGCACGGCTTCGTTGTGCGGCGCCGGCGGCTCCGCGCCGACGTAGACGAAGTGCACGCCGGCCGCCTGCGCGAACACGGGCGGCGGCGCGCCCGTATAGCCGAAGTCGATGCTGTTTGCGTTCAGTGCTTCGAGCAGTTGCGGCCCGGCCGGGAATTCGAACCACTGGACGCCATAACCGAGCGGCTTGAGCCGCGCTTCGAGCGAACCTTGTGCCTTGACGACCGACAGCAGGCCGGCCTTCTGGTAGCCGATGCGCACGACCTTGTCGGCGCTGCCTTGCGCGAAGGCCGACGCCGCAGACAGCGTGACGAGCGTGACGGCGGCGGTGCGGGCGATCCAGCGGGTGAAACGAATCATCGGACGGACTCCATGCAAAACGTCTTCGGGCGAGCGACGGTGCCGCTCGGTTGGAAGAATCGTCGCATGGGCGATCGTGCCCGCAAACGAAGCATTGCCGATATGAATATGACGGCGGCGCGCCTATGCTTCGTCGTCGTGTTCCGATGGCGGCGTGCCGGACTGCCGCGCGGCCTCGTCGCTGAGCGTCTTGTCGAGGATCGTCGCGACGCGGCCGCCGAGGTAGGCGCTCGCCGCGGTTTCCAGCGCGCGGTTCGTCTCGCCTTCGACGAACACGGCCGCGAGCGGGCGCAGGCGCCAGATCGCGTCGACCAGTTCGGGCACGTCGGTGGCGGGCGGCAGCGTGCCGGCGTCGTAGCGGTCGAGCCGCTTTACGACGAGATCGACGAGCAGCCGCGCGATCGCGTCGAAATGCGGCCGCGCGAGGCTGATCACGTCGAGCAGTTCGCGCGGCGGGATGCCTTCCTTCGTCATGGCGGCCGCCGCTTCGAGCAGCGCGGGGCTCTTCGCGACGAACGACAGGCCGCGCCGTTCGAGCAGGCCGAGCTCGGTGACGCGCGACAGCTGGGTGGTCGCCTGCGGGCCGAACATCTGCGCGAGCGCGGCGAGCGAATAGGTTTTCGGCAGTTCGTGCGACCAGCGGCCGCCGATCGCGTTTTCGAGGCCGAGGATCGAGCGCAGGTCGTGGCCTTCGTCGATCGCCTTGATCAGGTCCTGGATGTTCGACAGCGTATAACCGCGCGCGAGCAGGTGGTTGATCAGCTTCAGGCGCGCGACGTGCGTGTCGTCGTAGATGCCGACGCGGCCGCGCTTTTCCGGCGGCGCGAGCAAGCCGCGATCCTGGTACGCGCGGACATTGCGCACGGTCGTGTCGGACACGCGCGCAAGCTCGTCGACCGTGTACTCGTTGCGGGAGTCCGGTGCCGCCTCGTCGGGTGTGGAATGAGTCTGTTTTGACATGCGGCCATTCTAGCGCGACGGGGTGTGCTCCGGCGATGACGGGCCGGCGCGGGGCCGCTCACGGGCGGGGGCGGGGCGCGTCGTGCGCGCCGTCGCCGAGCGGGCGCTGCAGCAGCGCCGTATCGATCCAGCGGCCGTGCTTGAAACCGGCCGCCTTCAGCATGCCGGCCGGCTCGAAGCCGAACGCGCGATGCAGCGACGTCGAGCCGCCGGTGCCGCCATCGGCGATCACCGCGATCATCTGCCGCCACGGGCCGGCCTCGCAGCGCTCGATCAGCGCCGCGAGCAGCGCGCGGCCGATCCCTCGCCCGCGCTGCGCATCGTCGATGTAGATCGAATCCTCGATCGTGAAGCGGTAAGCGCTGCGCGCACGGTACGGCGTCGCGTACGCGTAACCGGCCACGCGGCCGTCGCATTCGGCGACGAGGTACGGCAGCCCGTGGCCCAGTACCGCGTCGCGGCGCGCACGCAGTTCGGCGACGTCGGGCGGCGTTTCCTCGAAGGAGGCGACGCTGTGATGCACGTGATGCGCATAGATCGCGTGGATCGCGTCGAGATCGGCGTCGGTCGCGTCGCGGACGATGGATGAAGCGGTGTCGGGAGTGGCGGGCATGGCGGTGTGGTGGGGCGTGAGGTTTCTACTATGCGGCCGGTCGGCCAACCGGGTAAAGCGGGCCCGGGCGCTACAGCGCGCCGTCCGCCGCGCGAACCGCATCGGCGATCGCATCCGCGACGCGCTGTACGCGCGGCGAGCGGCGCACGTCCGGGTGGACGACAAGCCAGATCTCGCGCTCGATGTCGCAACGCGGCGCGGCCGTCAGTTCGACGAGCGACGCGGGCGGGGGCGAGGCAGTTGACTCGAGCGAGCCTATTAGAAAGCGCGGCAGCAGCGCGACGCCGGCGCCCGCCGCGCACGCGCGGTGCAGCGTCGCCAGATCGTTCGACACGAACGCGAAACGGCGCCCGGCCGCGAAACGCTCGAGCCACTGCTGCTGCGGCGTTTGCGCGAGCGCGTCGTCGTAGCCGACGAACGGCCAGGTGTCGGGCGGGGCGTCTGCCCATTCCGGCGACGCGCACAGCGCGAAGCGCATCGTGCCGAGCCGGCGCGCGGCGAGCCCCGGTTCGGTCGGCCGCGACAGCCGCACCGCGAGATCGGCTTCGCGCGCGTACAGGTTCGCCGCATGCATCTCGCCCATCAGGTCGATCCGCAGCGCCGGCCATGCGCGCTGCGCGCGCGCCAGGCGCGGCGCGAGGAAATGGCTGGCGAACACCGGCGAAGCCGATACGCGTACCACGCCGTCAAGCGCCGCCGTACCCTGGGCGGCGCGCGCGAACGCATGCGCGTCCGCTTCGAGGCGGGCGGCGTGCTCGGCAAGGTGCAGCCCTTCGTCGGTGGGCGGCCAGCCGCGCGGCAGCCGGTCGAACAGCCGGATGCCGAGCGCGGATTCCAGCGCGTCGATGCGGCGCGCGACCGTCGAATGCTGAACCTGCAGCGTCCGCGCGGCCGCCGACAGGCTGCCGCCGCGCATCACCGCGAGGAAGTAGCGGATGTCGTCCCAGCTCATCCCGGGCGGCGAAGCCGCCGCATCATCTGTCGAATTTTGCACAGTAGCTGGTTGCGATTCGTGAATTCCGATCGATTATGCACGATGGGATGATCGTGTCACTTCATTCGATTGCGAGGAACACCATGAACGTGAATGTCATCACCGCTTGTCAGATCGGAATCGACCGCTACGGCGACGCCGGCGTGCTGCGCCGCGTCGATGCGCCTGTCGCGCCGCCCGCTGCCGGCGAGGTGCGGATTCGCCAGACCGCGATCGGCGTGAATTTCGTCGACATCTATTTCCGCAGCGGCGCGCATCCGCTGCCGGCGTTGCCGGGCGTGCTGGGTGTCGAGGCGGCCGGTGTGATCGATGCGGTCGGGCCGGGCGTGACGGATCTCGTCCCCGGCCAGCGCGTCGCGTATGCGGGCATGCCGACCGGCAGCTACGCGACGGCGCGGACGCTGCCGGCCGAGCGCGTGGTGCCGATCCCCGACGGCTTGAGCGATGACGCGGCCGCCGCCGGGCTGCTGAAAGGGATCACCGTCTACATGCTGCTCCACAAGGTGCGGACGGTAGGCGCCGGCGACAGCGTGCTCGTGCATGCGGCCGCCGGCGGTGTCGGACTGCTGGCGACGCAATGGGCGCGCGCGCTTGGCGCGCGGGTGATCGGCACGGTCGGGTCGGCCGCGAAGGCCGCGCTCGTGCGTGCATGTGGCGCGGAAGCGGTGGTGGCGTATCGCGACGACGATTTCGTCGCGGCGGCACGCGCGTTCGGCGGCGGCGCGGGGGTCGATTACGCGATCGACGGGATCGGCGGCGACGTGCTGACGCGCACGCTCGGGGCGATCCGTCCGTTCGGCATGGTCGCGAGCATCGGGCAGGTGGCGGCGATCGGTGCGCGCCACACGTTCGATCTCGACGAACTGGGGCCGGCGCGCTCGATCGCGCTTGCGCGGCCGAGCGTGCTCGGCTTCATCGCACGCGACGTCGACGGATATCGGGAGGCGGCGCGCGCGACGCTCGAACGGCTGGCGGGCGGGATGCACGTGGAGATCGGCGCGCGGCTGCCGCTCGAACAGGCGGCCGATGCGCACCGGCTGCTGGAATCGCGCGCGACGACGGGTGGGGTCGTGCTGGTGCCGTGACGGGGCATGGGCCGGCCGCCGGTCTGCTCCGCCCGTTCACGCGCGCTTGCGCAACGGCGCATCCTCGACGAACCACGCGAGCGCGAACGCGATCGCGATGACCGTCGCCGCCGCCAGATACACGACATGCAGCGAACCGGCGAACGCATGCAGGTACGCGTCGCGCACGGCATCCGGCAACTGGTGCACGGCGGCCGGGCCGAGCGCGGGCGGCAGCTCCGTGCCGGCCGGCAGCGCATCCATCACCCGCGACTGCAGCCCGTGCGAGAACAGCGCGCCGAACGCCGCGACGCCGAGCGAGCCGCCGATCGAGCGGAACAGCGTCGCCCCCGATGTCGCAACGCCCATGTGCCGGAATTCGACCGTGTTCTGCACGGCGAGCGTGAGCACGGGCATCACCATGCCGAGCCCGATCCCGAGCAGCGCCATGTACGCATACATCGTGTGCAGCGGCGTATCGAGCGTCAGCGTCGACAGCAGCGCCATCGCGATGCCGCCGGTCAGCGTGCCCAGGATCGGAAACATCCGGTACGAGCCGAGCCGGGAGATCAGCCGGCCGCTGACGACCGACGTCACCAGCATCCCGCCCATCATCGGCAACAGCTGCAGCCCGGCCTGCGACGGCGTCGAACCCTTCACGACCTGCAGGTAAAGCGGGATGAACGTGACCGAGCCGAACAGCGCGATGCCGACGACGAAGCCGATCAGGCTGACCAGCACGAAGGTGCGATGGCGGAACAGTTCGAGCGGCATGATCGGTTCGGCCGCGAGCCGCTCTTCATAGACGAAGCCGCCGATCGCGACGACGCCGAGCACGAGCGTCATCCACAGTTGCGGCGACGTCCACGGCAGCAGCGAGCCGCCTTCGCTCGTGAACAGGATCACGCAGGTGAGGGCGGTGGCGAGGAACGCAGCGCCCATGTAGTCGATCCGGTGCTTCACGTGCGCGGTGTGCGGCCGGAACGCGACGCCGATCACCGCGAGCGCGAGAAAGCCGAGCGACAGGTTGATCGTGAAGATCCAGCGCCACGACAGGTGCTCGACCAGAAAGCCGCCGAGCAGCGGGCCGACGATCGTCGCGAGGCCGTACACGCCGCCGAACATCCCCTGATAGCGCGCGCGGCGAATCGGGCGGCACCAGATCGCCGATCGCGGCCATCGTCACGACCATCAGGCCGCCGCCGCCGAGCCCCTGCAGCGCGCGCAGCACGATCAGCTGCGTCATGTCCTGCGCGACGCCGCACAGCGCGGAGCCGGCGAGGAACAGCACGATCGCGGCCTGCAGCACGATCTTGCGGCCATACAGGTCGCCGAGCTTGCCGTACAACGGCAGCACGACGGTGGACGACAGCAGGTACGCGGTGACGACCCACGACAACTGGTCGAGCCCGCCGAGTTCGCCGACGATCGTCGGCAGCGCGGTCGACACGATCGTCTGGTCGAGCGCGGACAGCAGCATGACGAGCAGCAGCGCGGCGACGATCAGCCCGACGGGCGTGTCGCGGCGGGCTGCGTCGGCGGCCGGCGAGTGCGGGATGGTTTCGGTTTGCATGGGCGATATCTGCCATGGCAGTGAATTGTTCGGGAATATAGGGGCTAAAGGTTGCCGGGTCAATTTCTGCTCATCCTTTAATTGTTTCAGGCGTAACAGGAAGACGATGCGGGGCGCCGAATTTGACGTAAATCACGGAACGAAAGGGGCCGGACTCAAGTTTTTTGCAGGCAAACCGTAATACAGCGTGCTGCGGACCGATTGCCGCGGCACTTTTCACCGCTCACGTCCCGTCATGAACCTGAACGCCCTGTTTTCCCGTTTCTCGATCCGCACGCGGATCTTCTCCACGCTCGGCCTTGTCGCCGCGCTGCTCGTCGTGTCGGGGCTGATCGGCCTCGCCGGCATGCAGAGCTCGAACCGCGCGCTCGACGAGGCCTATACGCAGCAGCTGGCGGCGAAGACCGCGCTGTCGGCGGCCAGCCTCAACCTGACGATCGTGCGCACGACGCTCGACCGCGCGCTGCTGCACCCCGAGGCGCCCGAAGTGCCGGATCTGCTGACGAAGGCGGACAACTACCTGGCGAAGGCGGATGCCGCGTGGCGCAGTTACGCGTCGATGCCGCACGACGGCGACGAAGGCCCGCTCGCGAGCCGCCTCGACGCCGCGCGCCAGGCGCTGATCGGCCAGGCGCTGAAGCCGATGATCGACGCGGTTCGCGAGGGCCGCCGCGACGAGGCCGACCGGCTGCTGATGTCGGTCGCGCCGCCGCTGTCGGTTGCGCTCACGCAGGCGACCGATGCGCTCGATGCATACCAGGTTGCACGCGGCAAGGAGGTGTACGACACCGCGCAGACGTATTACGAATGGCTGCGCATGGGCGCGATCGCGGGGATCGCGTTCGGCCTGGCCGCGTGCCTCGGCTGTGCGATCGGCCTGCATTACGCGATCACGCAGCCGGTGAACCGCCTGCTGTCGCATTTCCGCCGCCTGTCGGAGGGCGACCTGACGTCGGAAGTGCGCTGGTCGTCGCGCGACGAGATGGCCGAACTGGTCAAGGGCGTGACCGGCATGCAGCGCAGCCTCGCGGACACCGTGCGCCAGGTCAGCCAGGGTTCCGAGGCGATTTCGACGGCGACGCACCAGATCGCGGCCGGCAACACCGACCTGTCGCAGCGCACCGAGGAACAGGCATCCGCATTGCAGGAGACGGCCGCGAGCATGGAGCAGCTCACCGCGACCGTGAAGCAGAACGCGGACAATGCGGTGGAGGCGCAAGCCTGCGCGGACAGCGCGTCCGAGATCGCGTCGAAGGGGGCGACGGTCGTCGGCGAGGTGATCGGCACGATGAACGAGATCGACCAGAGCTCGCAGAAGGTCGCCGACATCATCGGCACGATCGAGGGGATCGCGTTCCAGACCAACATTCTCGCGCTGAATGCGGCGGTCGAAGCCGCACGCGCCGGCGAGCAGGGCCGTGGCTTCGCGGTGGTCGCGGGCGAGGTGCGCACGCTCGCGCAGCGCTCGGCGTCGGCGGCGAAGGAAATCCGTACGCTGATCGGCGAATCGGTCGAGCGCGTCGCGAACGGCTCGCGGCTCGTCGGCGTGGCCGGCACGACGATGCAGGACATCCAGCAGGCGATCGGCCGCGTGACGGGCATCATGACGGAGATCGCGGCCGCGTCGAACGAGCAGCGCGACGGGATCGAGCAGGTGAACCGCGCGGTGTCGCAGATGGACCAGGTGTCGCAGCAGAACGCGGCGCTCGTCGAAGAGGCGGCGGCGGCGGCCGCGTCGCTTGAAGAGCAGGCCGATGGCCTGCGCCGCGCGGTCGGCGCGTTCCGGGTCGCGTAAGCAGGTTTGCCAGCCCGGTCCGGGCAACCACCCGACCCTCTTACACCCCCGTGAGCTGCGCGGCCGCACGCGACGACGCGACGATCAGCAGTTTCATCGTCGCGCGCGTCGCACCGACGAACAGCTTGCGCGCGGCCCGCGCGTCGAGCGTGTCGAAGTCGACCTCGGTGAGGATCACGCACGGCGCCGACTGGCCCTTGAAGCGGTAGATCGAATCGAGCAGCACGTCGCCTTCGCGATATTCAGGGTTGCCGAACAGGTCGTACTTGCCGGTAAAGCTCTTGAGCCGGTGCGGGCCGAGCTGGTCGAGCGGCGCGAGCACCGAGCCTTCGCGGCCGCGATACGACAGCACCGCGATGTCCTGCTTCCGAAAGCCGAGCGACAGCGCGTGCGTGATCGCCCGCTTGGTCGCGTCGACGCAGGCTTCGGCCAGCGCGGCGGGCGACGCGTTCGCATCGCCGTAGGCGGACACGACGAGATCGGAGCCGTCGAACGGGCTGCCCGAGCGCAGCTCCGCCGCGAGCGGCTCGACCCGGCCGACGATGTCGCGCACGAATTCGAGCAGGTCGCGCGGGCTCCGGTAGTTCGTCAGCGCCTTCAGCGTGACCCAGCCCGGCAGGGCGACGGGCTCGCGCATGTACAGGTTCTGCAGCGGATCCTCCAGCCACCACCATGCGCCGTCCGGCACCAGCAGGCGCTCCAGCGCGGCCGCCCACGGCGCATGGAAATCCTGCCCTTCGTCGACGATCAGCACGTCGAAGTGCCAGTGCTCGGGAATCGGCGTTTGCGCGAAACGCGCCTCGAGCCGCCCGAACGCGTCGGGCGCGTCGAAATCCGGAGTGTAACCGCCGTCGCGCGCGACCCAGTCGCACAGCTGGTGGTAGTTCGCGATCTTTGCGCCGGGCGGCGCGATCCGCTCGATGTAGTCGGCGAGCGGCCGGTTGAAGCACACGTAGAGCACACGCTTGCCGGCCGCGACGGCATCGCGCATCGCCTGCACCGCGAGCTGCGTCTTGCCCGAGCCGGCCGTGCCGGTGACGCGCAGCCGGAACGGCGCGAATTCGAGCTGGCGTGCCCAGGCGGCGAGCCCGCCCGACAGCCGCGTGACCAGCGTGCCGGCCTGCCCGACGAGCGCGCTCGTATCGGGCGTGAGCGCGAGCTCGTCCGCGAGGAAGTGATGGATCTTCGGTGCGTTCGCGACGCGCGGCTCGTCCGCGGGCAGGATCTGCAGGATGACCTGCGCGAGCTGCGCCTTGCGCGACGCATCGACGATGCGGTCGGCCGCGACGCCGGCGATCGCGGCCTGCCTGATCGAGTAGTCGGGGCAGTACAGCAGCGCCTCGACGCCATAGACACCCGCGCCGAGCGCGGCCGTCAGGCGCCGGTGCAGCGTTTCCTGCGTGCGCGCGAGCTGGATCGGAACGTTGCGCTCCTTCTGCAGATAGACCTTCACGAGCCCCTTCGGCGTTTCGCGCAGGAAGCCGGCTTTCTGCTCGACCAGCAGCACGCGGCCGGCCGGGCTCACGACGACGAACGCGGCCTCGCCGAACACCGAGAACGCCTGGTCGGCGCGTGTCCAGTGCACGCCGTGATAGACGGTGTAGCCGTCGGGCAGCGCGTGTTCGAGGGCGGCGAGCGTCTCGCGCTCGCGCTCGGCCGCGCCGGTCGCGGCGAGGCTTTTCCAGTCGTCGGGGATGAGGCGGGCCATGGCGTCGGGCGGCGGATGCCGGTGTGGGCGTGAACAGGTGCGGCTATTGTACTGAGGAACCCGCTCGCGGCCGCGATGCGGCGCATGCGCTGGCCATCCGGCCGATGGTGGCGGGCGGGGTGCTCAGCTCCGCACGAGCCGTTTCGCGAGATCGGCGCTGAGGATCGCCATGCGCGCGGGTTTTTCGTAACAGACGACGTCGAACGCGCGGATCACTTCGCTGATGTCGGCCTCGCTCGCGCGGCCGGTGAGCAGGTCGCCCGTCAGCACGAAGATCGGCGCGCCCGGGTTGTCGGACGTGCGCACGGCCTTGATCGCGGTGGCGGCCGTGCTGTCGTCGAACAGCCATTCGGTCAGGACCGCGTCGAACGCCTGGCCCTGCAGCGCGTCGACGAACGGCGCGAGGCCGTCGAATGCGGCCGTCGCGAAACCCTGGCGTTCGAGATAGCGGCACAGCTCGGTCGCGCTGACGCGATCGGGGTCGATCACCGCGACGACGAGCTTGTCGCTCTCCGCGCGGCGCGGATAGATCTCGATCTTGTGCACGTCGTACGCGTTCTGGTACAGCACGCCGGTGTGGCGCAGCACGCGCCAGCGGCCGTTCTGCTCGTACGCGACGAATTCGGGGCGCGCGCCGGCTTCGAGGGGCGCGCCGATCCATGCGGTGCACGGAATCTCGGCAACGCCTGCATAAAGCACGGCTTCCTGCGAATAGGCGCCGACCATGCCGGGGTCGAGCGTTTGCGCGCCGAACAGCTGGGCGGCGGGTTCGCCGTACGCTTCGGCGACTTTCTTGATCTGCGCGAGCGTCCAGGGGCTGCTGCCGCGCAGCTTACGATGGCCTTGCGAGAAACTCAGGTCGAGGATGCGGCACAGCTCGGTGGTCTGCTGGCGCTTGCCGATGCCGTTGCGGGTCATCAGCTCGCGCACGCGCTCGGCAACCGCGAGGGAATCCGTGGTGATTGCTTCAGTGGTCATGCTACGGGAACGGATCGTGACGTTCAGAACGACGCCTTGCGGCGGAACTCGTCGGACAATCTCGGAGACGTTCAGTAGCGAGCCGACCGGCCACGCGCGGAAAAGATAACTTTACCGCAAAATGGCATCGGTTCCCCGTAGTAAAACACGCGATTGTGTGAAAGGTGTTTCCCAACGTTACACAGGATGTGCGCCTGGCCCTTGCCGGGCAACGGCGGTTTAAATCCATTAAAAACGTCAGGTGCCGATCCTGACTCGTATCGGCTCGATTGCGCTCGGATTGGAACATAATCTGGCAGCCGTCGCGCACAGGACGTGCTTGCGTGCCGGCCACATCGATTCGTTGCTTGATCGGCTGCGGCGGCCTAGTCTCAACCGCAAGGGGGCAAACGCCGAACTCGGCGTCTGCGACGCAGCCGGCACCGGCGGGGCCGATCGGCATGCCGGATGTGCGAACCACGCGCCATGCGCGGGTTGCTTGTCATTCGATGCGGAGGTTGAGATGTCGGAGCATGCGGTTGTCGACGAAAACGGCTATCGGTGTTTCTGTGAGGCTTACGAGGAGCCTCCGGGCGTGTGGCGTGCACTGGTGCGATTCGAACGAAAGCGTGACCACGCCGCGATGCAGGCGCACATCCCCGGCATGACGCACAAAATCGACGAGACGTTCGCGACTCATCATGAAGCGATGGGCGCTGCGAAAGCGTATGCCAGGTACAAGGCGTCTCAAGACGAGACAGGCCTGTAGCCTGTAGAAAGCAGGATTTGGCGTCGCTGCCCGGAGCAACCCGTGCTGTCGGGTCGGATTGCAATATCGGCGTTATTGCGTGTTCAATCTGCCTGCTGCACTTTCAAACTTCTGTTGAGCCTCGTCGCCGTGATACGTGACCGGCTGATCGCCGCTGGTATCGACATAGGTTTTTCCCCCTTTGGGCTCCATGGTGAACGTTCCAGCGACTTCTCGCCGTTGCTCCGCAACCGGCAACAGCAATTCGTGCTCCCTGCCGTTCGCCGGGTTAGGCAGCGCACGATTTGTGTGAAGAATCGAGAAGACTGCCGGTTGGTCTCGCGCGAGGGAGGCTTTCGCATAAGTCTCCTGGCTGTTTTCTCCCACCGTATACGCGGGTGTGCCGGAGAGGAATGGGCTGTTGTTGCTGGATTTTGCGTGCTGCATTGCCAACTTCTTGAATTCTTCGTTGCTGAGCGTTCCCGCATTTTCGGCTTTGTGAAGTGAGGCTTCGAATTGCTTGATCTTTTTCTCGGATGTTCGCACGGCTGCGGGTATATTTCCCTGTTCGATCTGTTTCGCAAAGTTTTTTTGATGTATCGCCAGCCGGTCTTTTTCCCTGTTGCGATTATTCACAGCGCTCGAGATGTGTGGAAGATTCTCGGGATCATGGCTTGGCGATGGGGTTTCCTTTTCTTTCCGCACGAAACGTTGCAAATTGTTCTGCAGCAATTCGTTGGTTGGGACACGGCGGGGAGAAACGGGCCTGGCCGGTTGCTGAGCGGTCGTGCCGCCTTCGCTGTGCTCCTGAATGTGTGCGGCGCCGGGCGTGCCGCCAATACGAGTCGCGTCCATTGCATGTTCTCCAAATACGTATTCGTGGGTCCGAGCACGCATGGTCGACTCAATCGATCGCCTCGCGCGTGGAACCGCGAAGCGATGGCCAAGGCTGCGAACTTATGACGACGACCTACCCGCTTCACGCCAACCTGACCCGCGCCGACGCGGCATTTCCGACCGACGCCGACGTCGTGATCGCCGGCGCGGGCATCATGGGCTGCGCGGCCGCGTATTACCTGGGCCTGCGGGGCCTGAAAGCCGTCGTGCTCGACAAGTCGCGTATCGCCGGGCAGCAGTCGACACGGGCGTGGGGCTTCGTGCGGCAGCAGGGCCGCGAAGCTGCCGAGGTGCCGCTGATGATGGCCGGCATGCGGATCTGGGAGGGGTTAGAGGAAACCCTCGGTTTCGATCTCGAATGGCGGCAGGGCGGCTGTCTTTATATTGCGGACAACGAAACGGACTGGGCGTCGTTCAACGCATGGCTCGCGGTCGCGCGCGAGCACGGACTCGACACGCGCACGCTGACGCGCGCGCAGATCGACGAGCGCGTCAGCGGCCTCGCCGCAGGCACGCACGCTCGGCGGGCTGTATACCGCGACCGACGGGCAGGCCGAGCCGCGCCGTGTGGCTGCCGCGTTCGCCGCGCGTGCGGTCGAGGCCGGCGCGCGCTTCTTCGAAGGCTGCGGCGTGACTGCGATCGAGACGGCCGGCGGCGCGGTGGTCGGCGTCGCGACCGAACGCGGCACGATCCGCACGCGGCGCGCGATCTGCGCGGCAGGCGCGACCAGCTTCCGGCTGCTCGACGGTGTCGGCATCCGGCTGCCCCAGCAGGCCGTCCGCGGCACCTGCATGCGCACCAATGTGGTGCCGCCGGTGTCGGCATCGACGGTGTGGGGGCACGGACTCGGCATCCGGCAGCGCAAGAACGGCGCGATCAATCTCGCCGACGACATGCAGGTCGACGTCGACCTGACGCTCGGCCACCTGCGCGGGTTGAGCCTGTTCTGGCCGGCGTTCTGGTCGCAGCGCGACAAATTCCGGCTGCACGTGAACGGCGCTGCGTGGCGCGATGCGCTTGCGCGCGTCAACGGTACGGCCGGGCCGATCGAGCCGCGCGATCCGCAGCCGCAGCCGAATCGCGCGCATGCGCCGCGCGCACTCGCGAAACTCAAGACGATCTTTCCCGCGCTGAAGGACGTGCAGATCGTCGAGGCCTGGGCCGGCCTGATCGACGTGCTACCCGACGGCATTCCGGTGATCGATGCGCCGGGCACGCCGTCCGGGCTCGCGATTGCGACGGGGTTCTGCGGCCACGGTTTCGCGATGGGGCCGATCGTCGGGCGGCTGCTTGCCGAATGGATCGACACCGGCGCGCCGTCGCTCGACCTGTCGGCGTTTCGCGCGCAGCGCTTCGTCGACGGGACGATGGTGCGGCCGCGCAGCATGTTGTAGCGGTCGATTCGATGCGACGAGGGCGGCCGGTCGCGGCCGTCCCATCGTAGAATCGAGCCCGCATCCTTCAGGAGAT
Organism: Burkholderia cepacia; assembly: GCF_001718835.1. NCBI lineage: Bacteria > Pseudomonadati > Pseudomonadota > Betaproteobacteria > Burkholderiales > Burkholderiaceae > Burkholderia > Burkholderia cepacia. The sequence goes on from NZ_CP013444.1 coordinate 1,375,853, forward strand.
TCCCCGTTGGCATCGCCCTCCGCCCAGCGCCGTTCGTTGCGCTCACGCCTGCGTCGCGCGCGCAACCCGTGGCAGGCGCCACGTGCGCGCACGCTGTTCACGCGTCCCGCGACGTCGCCGCGCCGCACGCTGCTGTTCCGTCTCGGCGCGGTCGTGCTGCTGTGCACGCTGGCGTTCCTCGTGCTGTATCTCGATCGCGACGGGTTGCGCGATTCGACCAAGAGCACGCCGATGACCGTCGCCGATCTCGTGTACTTCACGATGGTCACGGTCGCGACGGTCGGCTACGGCGACATCGTGCCCGTCACCGCACGGGCGCGTCTCATCGATGCGTTCTTCATCGTGCCGATCCGCATCGTCATCTGGTTCATTTTCCTGGGCACGGCTTATCAGTTCGTGATCCAGCGCGTCATCGAGGAATTCCGCATGAAACGCCTGCAGAAGCAACTGTCCGATCACATCGTCGTATGCGGTTACGGCCTGTCGGGCTCGATCGCGGTGCGAGAACTGCTCGAGAGCGGTGTCGATCCGGCGACGGTCATCGTGATCGATTCGCAGCAGCAGGCGCTCGAGGCCGCGACGTCGCTCGGCGTGACGGGGCTGCTCGGCGATCCCGCGCACGAGGATCTGCTGCAGCAGGCGCAGGTGCGCTCGGCGAAGGCGGTGATCATTTCGGTGACCGACGATCCGACCGCGATCCTGCTGACGCTGTCGGTGCGCAGCATCGCGCCCGATACGAAGATCGTCGTGCGGATCCAGGAGAACCTGTACCAGCGGCAACTGCGGCAGGCGGGCGCCGACGTGATCGTGTCGTCGACGAAGATCGGCGCGCTGCTGCTCGCGGACGCCGTGCATAGCCGCTATATCGTGCCGTTCGTGAACGACATGCTGTCGACGCGCGGACGCGCGACGCTGGTCGAACGGCCGGCGATGAAGCACGAGATCGGCTGCATGACGAACGTCGTGCCGGGTGCGATCGTCGTCGGGCTCGACCGGTGCGGGAAGATCTTTTCGTTTTACGAGGATCCGCCGTGCAGGATCGAGGCAGGGGATACGCTGGTTGTCATCCAGTCGGCGCGGATTCCGGATCCGGATGTTTGAGATTTGCGCATCATGCGTGTTTGATCAATCGACGACATCCGCTGCCCGAATGAAATCGTCGGTCGAAAAACCTCGATTGTCGGCGCCGGCTCACCTGTGATACAAGGTAGCCGCACGTCTGGCGCACGCTGGCGGCGCTATCTAAACAGCTTTCCGTGGAACATTCAGAACATGGCAACCGGTACCGTCAAGTGGTTTAACGATACGAAGGGTTTTGGCTTCATCACGCCGGACGACGGCGGCGAAGACCTGTTCGCGCACTTCTCCGAGGTTCAGGGAAGCGGCTTCAAGTCCCTTCAAGAGGGCCAGAAGGTCAGTTTTGACGTCAAGCAGGGCCCGAAAGGGAAGCAGGCAGCGAACATCAAGCCGCTGTAAGTCTTCCACGCCGCGACCACGGCGCGGCGGCGCAGCGATCAGGCCGAAGCATGATCGCTGCGCGATTGGCGCGGCGCGTCGCAAGGGCGGACGCGCCGCCCTTGCTCATCGCTCGAGGAAGGGCCTCAGCTTGTCCGCGCGACTGGGGTGCATCAGCTTGCGCATCGCCTTGCTCTCGATCTGACGGATCCGCTCGCGGGTCACGTCGAACTGCTTGCCGACCTCTTCGAGCGTGTGATCGGAGGTCGTGTCGAGCCCGAATCGCATCCGCAGGACCTTGGCCTCACGCGGCGACAGCCCGTCGAGCGCCTCGTCGATCGCGGCGCGCATGTTCGCGTGAATCGCGGCCTCGGCCGGCGAACTCGCGGAGACATCCTCGATCATGTCGCCGAGCGTCGCGTCCGCATCGTCGCCCACCGGGGTCTCGAGCGAAACCGGCTGCTTGGCGATCTTGAGGATGCTGCGCACCTTCTCCTCGGACATCTCCATGCGCTTCGCGAGGACGGCGGGATGCGCTTCCTGTCCGGTCTGCTGCAGGATTTCGCGTGAAATCCGGTTCAGCTTGTTGATCGTCTCGATCATGTGGACCGGCACGCGAATGGTCCGCGCCTGATCGGCCAGCGCACGCGTGACAGCCTGCCGGACCCACCAGGTGGCGTACGTCGAGAACTTCCAGCCGCGCCGGTATTCGAACTTGTCCACCGCCTTCATCAGGCCGATATTGCCTTCCTGGATCAGATCCAGGAACTGCATCCCGCGGTTCACGTACTTCTTCGCGATCGAAATGACGAGGCGAAGGTTCGCCTCGATCATCTGTCGCTTGGCCTGCCGCATTTTCGACTCCGCGGCGCTCATCTGGCGGTTGATCTGCTTGAGCTGCTGGAGCGGCAGCGAGACCCGCGACTCGATGTCGATGAGTTTCTGCTGCCCGGCCTGGATGGCCGGCAGGTGCCGCTCGAGCGCGGCGCCAAATTGTTTCGACGTCGCCGCCGTGCGGCTGGTCCATTCAAGGTCGGTCTCGTGGCCCGGGAACGACTCGACGAACGCGTCACGCGGCATGCCGCAACGGTCGACCGCGATCTCCAGGATGCTGCGCTCGATCGCACGAACCTCGGTGACCTGGTCATGCACGCTGGCGCACAGGCGATCGATCGTCTTGGCGGTGAAGCGGATCGGCGCGAGTTCGCGCTGGATCTCCGAGCGCACTTGCACGGCGGTCGCGGAGCGCGCCTTGTCGGCAGCCGGCACATCCGGCAACCGTTCGAACAGCGCACGCACGCGCGCGAAAATCGCGAGGCTGTCGCTCGTGAGCTCCTCGAGGCGGGCGGTGTTCGCTTTCTCCGAATCGCCGGCGTTCGCTTCGTCGTCGTCGCCGTCCGGATCATCGTCGGAGGCGTCGGCTTCCACTTCGACTTCGTCGGCTTCAAGCGTCATTTCGCTTTCATCCGTGGCGTCACTGATGCCATCGACCAGTTCGTCGATGCGCAGTTCGCCGGCCGCGATGCGGTCCGCGTCGGCAAGAATCGTGGACACGACCGTCGGGCATGCGGCGATCGCCTGAATCATGTCCTGCAGGCCGCTTTCGATGCGCTTTGCGATCTCGATTTCGCCGGCGCGGGTCAGCAGTTCGCTGGCGCCCATTTCACGCATGTACATCCGGACCGGATCGGTCGTGCGGCCGAATTCGGAATCGACGGTCGACAGTGCGGCCTCCGCTTCCTCGTCCGCCTGATCATCGGATGCAACGGCAGCCGTGGCGTCGTTCAGCAGGAGCGTTTCCGCGTCCGGGGCCTGCTCGTACACGGCCACGCCCATATCGCTGAACGTGCTGACGATCGTTTCCATCGCAGCAGTTTGCGCAAAATTGTCGGGCAGGTGATCGTTGATGTCCGCGTGGGTGAGATAGCCGCGCTCGCGGCCAAGCGCGATCAGCGCACGCATCTGGCGTTGGCGCTCCTCGTCCTGGCGCGCGGTCGACGCGATGTCCACCGGTGTGGCGACGCCCTGGGTTTTTCCCTTAGGGGCGCGGCGGCTGGTCTTCGACGTGACCGGGATCACGTGGGATGCTGAATCGTCGCGAACTGGATTTGCCAATACATTCTCCTCCGCAGGTTGGCCGACGATCGTTGCGGATACGACAGGCTGTCAAGCCCGTCGACGTGCGAACGAAATCGTGGGATGGCGCGCGGACAGTCGAGGCCGGTATGCCTCTTCGCGGATTCTGGTGCGCGCTAAATGGGGAACCCTAAATTATACCGAATGATGTTGTGCGACGCAACACGTGGTGGGTAGGCGGCCGCGGCGCGCCCGCTTGCGGACGAGCGCAGAAGAGTGCTTTGGGAAGCTGATTGGACCAGGCCGTAAATCTCGGGTCACAGGCCACCTCCTGAAACAAGAGGTGGCTTGAAGCTGCGAACCGGCGAGTCAGGCCGTCCGCCGGGTCGCCAGCCGATTCCAGAGCAACCCGGCGCGATTTCCGCTTCGGCAATAGGCGAGAACGGGCTTCGGCAGTGCGTCGACCATCGCGCCGAATGCATCGACTTCCGCCTCGCCGATGTGATCGGACCTGACGGGGAGGTATCGCGCGTCGAGGCCCAGTTCGCGGGCTGCCGCGGCGATCTCGTCGAAGGCCGGCTGGTCGGCGCCTTCGCCGTCGGGCCGGTTGCAGATCACCGAGCGGAAGCCCGCGTCGCGAATGGCTTTCAGGTCATCCGGCATGATCTGGCGCGACGCGGCGAACCCGTTTGCCGCGGTGGACCGGCATTGCTCGATGGCTTGCCGGAAACAGGCGATCGCGAAATCGACGTCCTGCTCCGTCGTAAAGCGGCCGAAGCTCACGCGCACGGTGCGGCCCGCCGCATCCGCGTCCAGGCCGATGGCCATCAGGACGTGGGACGGCGTGCCGGCGGCCGAGTTGCACGCGGAGGTCGACGACACGGCGAGCGCTTCGTCGAGCATGAACGGGAAGAAGCCGGGCGCATTCACCGTCAGGCTCAGCGTGTGCGGGATGCGTGGCGCCGCGGCCGCGTTCTGCTCGACGTCCCCGATCGCGAGCACCGCATCCCTTAAGCGCGTGCTGAGCGCGGAAATCCGTGCGCTGTCGGTCCCGAGTTCATCGGCCGCCAGCTCGCACGCGGTCCCCATGCCGACGATCTGGTGCGTCGCGAGCGTGCCCGAGCGCAGGCCGCGCTCGTGCCCGCCGCCGTGGATTTGCGGGGCGATCCGGTTGGCGATGTCGCGGCGCACGAACAGCGCGCCGATACCCTTGGGGCCGTACACCTTGTGCGCGGACATCGACAGCATGTCGATGCCGAGCGCGCGCACGTCGATCGGCGTCTTGCCGAGCGCCTGCGCGGCGTCGACGTGGAGCAGCGCGCCGGCGGCGTGCACGACTCGCGCGATCTCGCCGATGTTCGTGAGCGTGCCGAGCTCGTTGTTCACCAGCATCAGCGACACGAGGCCCGTATCGGGGCCGATCGCCGCGGCCACGGCGTCGGCCGTGATTTCGCCGTCGCGGGTCGGCGTGAGGTAGGAGACCGGCAAGCCGTGCCTTGAAAGGCTGGCCATCGTGTCGAGGATGGCCTTGTGCTCGATGCGGCTCGTGATCAGGTGGCGCTTGTCGGTCGCGTTTTCCGCGTAGCCCTTCAGCGCGAGGTTGTTCGATTCGGTGGCCCCCGACGTCCAGACGATCTCGTCGGCATCCGCGCCGATCAGCGCGGCAACCTGCTCGCGTGCCCGTTCCACCTTTACCCGCGCCAGCCTGCCCGCCCGATGCGAACTCGACGCCGGGTTGCCGAATATGCCGTCGAAGCCGAGGCAGGCCGTCATCGCTTCGATCACGCGGGGATCGGCGGGCGTCGTGGCCGCGTAGTCGAGGTAATGCAATGTGTTGTTTTCGCTCATTTCTTTCGGTTGCCGCGCTGGAATGCAGGAAATGATACGGGGTGCAACCGGGAAAAAGGATCCAAATTTCGTTGGGAATTGCACCTTTAGGGGAATATTTTTCTACCGTTCAACGCTGCCCCAAGTGCCGTTTGCGGTTGTGCCGGTGACGTCGGCAGGCTCGGCCGGGCACGCGTTTTTTCTTGTCACGATCGCGACTCACGGGTGTCTGCAAATTGCCGGAGTTTTTAGTTGGTTTAAACAATTTCGGCCCTTCTCAAATAATCAATCAAATCATTTCAGCGTTTCTCAAGTATTTCTTTCATTTTCCAATCATTTTTACTTCAGAAGCCTTGTATTTCCGGGTGGTTTATATAAGCTGTTCGTAAGAAACGTTGCTTCATGTATTTCTTCTCAACCAACAGGAAGATTTCCCATGACGCGTATGTACATCACTGCCGCACCCACTGGGGCCGTGCCGAAGTGGCTCGATCCGCTGGAGCCGACTTTCATTCCGTCCTGCCTCGTTCACCAGTTATTCAATTCCGCGCAAGCCGAGAAAATCGTCGAACGGTTGAAATCCGACGGCTGGGAAACCGTTCCGGCCGGCGGATGGTTAATCGAATCGGGACATGGTATTTCTATTTCCGATGATTTTTTGGCACAACTATTCAACCAGCCTGCCGCTCGTCTGGCATTGGAGGAAATGGGATGGACGCATCGGGATGGAGCCTGGCATGCGCCGCCCGCGCAGGCTTCCGGCAGCGCCGCAATCCCGCGTGAATGGCTGGCGGGCCTGTCGTCGGTCGAGCTGGCCAGGCGGATCGTGCTGCAATTGACGACCTACGGATGGGTGGCCAACGACCGCGGCGACCTCGTCTGGGATCACGCGAAGCTGCACAGCTATTTCCCGCCTGCGCTGATCGATTCGATTCGCGAAGACGCGCCGGCGCTGCTGGCGAAGCTGGAAAAATCCGGCTGGAAAGCGTGCGGCGCCGGTTACTGGCAAGCGGGCAAGGGGCGCTCCCCGGTTCTGCCGATCACGCCGGATGCGATCGTGGACGAAACCGTGCGCTCGATCCGGGAAGGGGCGGCGGTCGTGCATTTGCATACGCGTGAACTCGGCGACCGTGCGCAACTCGAGATCCCCGGACTGGGCGCCGTCACGGTCGGGACGCAGCGCAACCAGATCGTCGTCGATCATTACGACGCGATCGTACCGGCCGTGAGGCGTGCCGATACGACGGCGATCCTGAACCTGTCGACGAGCGTGCGGGGCGACCGTCAAGGCTCGCGCAGCACGCTGCGGCGCGCCCATCTGAAATCCTACGGCGAGGCGGCGGTGCCCGAAGTCGCGTCGCTGAGCCCGGGCGCGGTGATTTTCCAGGGGGGCGGCGGCTACGACAACGCGCCGGATTTCCTGGCCGAGCAGTTCGCGCATTTTCAGCGCGTCGGCACGCGCCCGGAGGTGGAGGTATTCAATCACACGATCATCGACAACGCGACGACCCTGTACCGGGCGTTCCTCGAAGCGACCGGCCAGCCCGTGCTGTTCATGCTGGTGGCGGCCGTCGATCAATATCGTCGCGATCCGGTCAGCGGGGAAGTGGAGGACGATTCGTTGATCGCGCCTGCCGTCAGGCAGGAAATCGCCCGTTGCGTGGCGACCGGCGACGCAACCGACAGGCAGCGTGCGATCGATCTCGCGGTCGAACAGCTGAAGCCGGTTGTCGCACGGCTGCGCGACAGCTTTCCGTCATCGCTCGTGTCGTTGCTGCTGCCGGGGCCGTTGCAGGCGCTATTGGCGGATCTCGCGCACGCGTTGCAACTGGACGGGGTGCGCGTCGGCCTGGAGGACGGCCTGAACGTGCTGGACAGCCGGGTTCCCGGGGGCGTTCGCAAGGCGCGCGGCACATGGGAGCAGGTGCGCATGCTGCGCGAGGACCTGCTCGCCAGGGGCGTCGCCGTGCAAACCGCGGCCGAGGTGCGGGACATGCTCGGCCTGCCGGCCGGCAAGTCGCGCCAACCGCAACTGAAGCGCGCATGACGGAGCGAACGTTCGATGACACTCTATCGATTGGGCGACCGAGTGCCCACCGTCCATGCGAGCGCGTTCGTGGCGGACACGGCGACGATTGTCGGTGACGTCCGGCTGGGCGCGGATTCGAGCGTCTGGTTCGGTGCGATATTGCGTGGCGATACCGAGCCGATCGTCGTCGGGGCCGGCACCAACATCCAGGACGGGGCCGTGCTGCACACCGATGCAGGGTGCCCTTTGACGATCGCCGCGCATGTGACGGTCGGCCATCAGGCCATGTTGCACGGCTGCACGATCGACGAGGGCTCGCTGATCGGCATCCAGGCGGTGGTGCTCGACGGCGCGGTGATCGGTCGTCAGTGCCTGGTCGGCGCCGGCGCCGTCGTCACGGCGGGCAAGGTGTTTCCCGAGCGCTCGCTGATCCTCGGCGCACCCGCCAAGGTCGTGCGAACCCTGACGGATGAGGACGTGGCCAGGCTGCGGACCAATATCGGCTTCTACGCCGAGGTGCGCAGGCCGATGTACAAGGCGGCGTTGCACCGCATGGATCAGGCGTGACCTGATCCGGGAAGCGGTTCCGTCACGCAGCGGAAGCGCCGGCCGGCTCGTCGTCAGGCCGGCCGGCGCAACCCGCTCAGGCGCGCAAGCTTGCGCCGTCCGCGCCTGCCGCCGTTCCTACTTGACGCATTCGAGCGTGTACCTGAGCGCCGGCGCGATCAGGCCGCGCCAAACGTCCCACGTATGCCCGCCGTCGACGATGCGCAGTTCGGCCGGGTTCTGCGCGCGGCGCAGGTGCGTGTACAGCACGCTCGATTCGGCCTGGATGGTCAGGTCGTCGTCGCCGGCCGCGATGAACATCGGGATTCGCCAGCTGCGCGCGAAATAGCCGCGCATCAGCGCCGGGTAGTTGAGTTCGTGCCACACGCGCGGGTCGAACTGCCGGTCGCCGAACACGCCGACATAGCGCGCGGCGGAATTGAGCGGCGGCTCGTTCGCGTAGATCGCGGGGCTCAGCAGCATCGCGCCGCAGAACAGCCCCGGTTCGAGCAGCGAGAAGCGCAGCGCGCCGAAGCCGCCCATCGAGACGCCGCCGATCGCGCGGCCCGCGCGCTGGTTCGACACCGCGAAGTGCGCTTCGACTTCGGGCAGCAGGTCGTTGAGGAACGCGCTCTGCATCTTCTCCTTGCGGTCGACGTACCAGTCGGTGCCGCCCTGCGGCATCACGATCACGACGGGCGGAATCTCGCGGCGCTCGATCAGCGTGTCGGCGGTGGCCTGCAGCCGGCCCTGCGTGACCCAGTCGTTCGCGTTGCCGGCATTGCCGTGCAGCAGGTACATCACCGGGTAGCGCGCGCCTTCCGGGTTGTAGCCGGGCGGCAGGTAGACCGTGTACGACCAGTCGCGCTTCAGCGACGCCGACCGGAACGTGCGCAGCACGACGCTGCTGTCGTCGTTGATCGGGGCGGCCTGGGCCGCCTGGGCGGAAGGGGTGGCTTCGGCGGAGTCGGCGAAGCCGATGGTCAGCGCGGTGGCAAGCAGGAGGAGAAATCGGCGCATGTCGAGCGGGTTCAGGAGAGGCGCCGGCTATCGTAGCAGCGGCGCATGACGGCCGTGCTTTAGCGCCGCGCGCGGAACGGCAGCCGCGCGACGAGCGGCCCGTAGAGTTTGGCGACGAGATACAGCAGGCCCATTGCGACGACGTCGGCGGTCAGCCCGAGCTTCACGTCGAGATAGCCCTCGGTCGCCTGGTAAAGCAGCGAATCGACCGCGAGCGAGATGCCGGTGCCCGCGACGAAGCACAGCAGCCCCTGCCGGCCGATCGTGCCGATCCACGGCATCGCGTGCGCGACCTTCTTCATCCAGCCGAGGTGGACGAGCTTGGCCGCGAGCCACGCGATCGCGAGGAAGTTCGCGAGCCGCAGCGCGCCGAGGTTCTGCTTGATCGACGGATCGGTCGGGAACGGTTCGATGCGCAGCCGGTAGTACGCGCCGGCCGCGACGACCGCGAGCGAAGCGGCCGTCAGCAGCCAGCCCTGCGGCTTGGGCGCGAGCGTCTGGTAGACGGGCTGGCAGCGCGCGATCACGCCGAGCACGAACAGGAACTGCCATGCGAACGGGTTGAAGTCCCACGGCGCGCCCTCGACGGTCGGCAAGAAGCGCGCGACGTGCGGCGCCGCGAACCACAGCGACCCGCTGAACGCGAGCAGCAGCCACGGCTGCGTGCGTGCGAGCGGCAGCGTGAGCGGGACGAGCAGCGCGAAGAACGCGTACATCGGCAGCACCGACGCGAGGTACGGCTGGCGGCGGAACAGCAGGATGTCGCGCAGCGCGGCGAGCGGCTTGTGGAGCAGGCCGTCGAGGTCGTTGGTCGGCATGTTCGGGCCGTCGATCGCGAGCGCGTTCAGCGCGGCCGTGATCAGCAGCATCAGGCCGGCCGTCACGAGGAACGCGCGGTAGATCTCGAACGCGCGCCGGATGAAGCGCTGGCGTGCGGCGGCTTCGTCGTGCCGCTCGGCGAGCGAGTTGTACGCGATCGCGGTCGCGAAGCCGCCGAGGAACACGAACACCTCGGCGGCGTCGCACAGCGCGTACGCATGCAGCGTCACGCGCGACAGGATGCTGCCGCCGATGTGGTCGACGACGATGACGAGCAGCACGAGGCCGCGAAAGAAATCGAGCTCGGCGTAGCGGCCGGGCTTGGCGGCGGCGCTCATCGGCCCGGCTCCCGGCGCCCGCCGCGAGCGCGGCCCGCACGCGCCGCGCATGAATCGGGGTGAAGCATGACTTCGTGAAGAAATGACGAACGGATGCGCATTGTGCCACCGATGCGACATTTTTCGGGTTTACGCGAATGGCATAGTCGCCGCCCGCAGCCCGCAAGGCTTGCCCGGCAATCGGCACAATGGGGCCAGTTGGAAGGGCGCAACGCTTGCCGAAGCGGAGCCGCTCCCCGGTAGACGATTGGTTTGCGACGTGACACCATTTTGGACATTGCGCGGCGTGCCACCCCGCGCCGCCCGCCGAGCGGGCCATACAAGACTCACGCCGGAGCGCCTCGAGGGTGTGCCCGGCCATCCGGTTCTGGAGATTCGCCATGAAGAAGCACGTCATTTCCGCCGCCGCGCTCGCCACCTTTGCCGCCTCTGCCGCCTTCACTGCGCCGGCGTTCGCCCAGAACAGCGTGACGCTGTACGGTGTGATCGACGAAGGCTTCAACTATACGAACAACGTGAATGTGAATGGGGTCGGAAAGTCGAATTACCAGCTCGCGAGCGGCTATGCGCAGGGCAGCCGCTGGGGGCTGCGCGGCTCGGAGGACCTGGGCGGCGGGCTGAAGGCGATCTTCACGCTGGAAAACGGTTTCGACGTCAACAACGGCCGGCTCGGGCAGGGCGGCCGCATGTTCGGCCGTCAGGCGTTCGTCGGGCTCTCCGCGTCGCGCTTCGGCACGCTGACCTTCGGCCGCCAGTACGACTCCGTCGTCGACTATCTCGCGCCGCTCACGGCCAACGGCAACTGGGGCGGCACGCTGTTCTCGCACCCGTTCGACAACGACAACACGGACAACTCGTTCCGCGTCAACAACACGGTCAAGTATGCGAGCGCCGACTGGAACGGCCTGACGTTCGGCGGCACGTACAGCTTCAGCAACAGCACCGGCTTCTCGAACAACCGGCAGTACAGCCTCGGCGCGCAGTATTCGCTGGCCGGGCTGCAGGTCGCGGCTGCGTACCTGCAGGCGAACAACCCGGGTGTCGGCAGCGCCGGCGCGATCGCCGCGGATGACGCGAACTTCGTCGCCGACCGCCTGCGGATCTTCGGCGGCGGCGTCAACTACACGTTCGGCCCGGCCACGGTCGGCTTCGTCTACACGAAGACGGACGTGAAGAACCCGGTGTCGACCGTCTACCTGCCGGCTTCGACGTTCGCCGGCCTCGGGCTGACCGCGACGAAGTTCCAGAACTTCGAGGTGAACGGCAAGTACCAGCTCACGCCGGATTTCTATCTCGGCGCGCAGTACGTGTACACGGACGGCAAGTTCGATGCCGCGGCCGGGTCGTTCAAGCCGAAATACCACACCGTTGGCCTGATGGCCGACTACAGCCTGTCGAAGCGCACCGACGTCTACCTGCAGGGCGCATGGCAGAAGGTTGCCGGCGACAAGACCGGCACCGCGGCCGACGGCGGCTACGTGGTCGGGACGGACGGCCCGTCGGCGTCGTCGAACCAGTTCGCGGTGCGCGCCGCGATCCGCCACAAGTTCTAATCGGGCGGCGCCGGGGCCAAGTGCGCCGGCGCCTGCCGTCAGTCCGCCCGGGGTGTGGCGCCGAGCGTTTCCGCGAGCCAGTCGACGAAGATCCGCACGCGCGGCGCGAGATGCCGCCCGGTCGGAAACACCACCGACACGGGCAGCGGCCCGGCATTCCATTCCGGCAGAACCTCGACCAGCGAGCCGTCGGCGAGCAGCGGCCCGAGCCCTTCGCGCGGTGCCTGGATCAGCCCGAGGCCTGCGAGACAGCACGCGAGATACGCCTGCGAGCTGTTGACCGACACGACGCTGCGCATCCTGACCGCGTGCAGCTCGCCCGTATCCATGTCCGCATATTCCCAGTCCAGCTCGCGGCCCGTGCGGCTCGAGAAATAGCCGACCGCGACGTGATCCGGCAACTCGTCCGGCGAGCGCGGCGTGCCGTGCCGCTCGAGATACGCGGGCGCCGCGCAGTTGATCTGCGCCAGCTCGCCGATGCGCCGCGCGACGAGCGACGTGTCGGACATCGCGCCGACCCGCACCGCGCAGTCGATGCCGTCGGCGACGAGGTCGACGAAGCGGTCGGTCGTGCCGATCACGACGCGCAGGTCGGGGTAGCGTGCGTGGAAATCCGGCAGCGCCGGAATCACCTGGTTCAGCGCGAAGCGCTCGGGCAGGTCGACGCGGATCGCGCCGCGCGGCGTCGCGCCGGCGTCCTCGAACAGCGTTTCCGCATCGTCGAGATCGGCCAGCAACCGCATGCAGCGCTCGTAGTAGGTCGCGCCCTCGGCCGTCAGCGCGACGCGCCGCGTCGTGCGCTGCAGCAGGCGGACCTTCAGGTGCTTTTCCAGATACTGGACGGCGTTGCTGACCGTCGGGCGCGGCAGTTGCAACTGCTCGGCCGCTTTCGTGAAGCTGCCGAGATGGGCGACGCGCGCAAAGATGCGCATTGCTTGCAGATGGTCCATGCGGGGCGGGCGTTGGCGAATGGGGCAGGCTCCATTGTTAATCAGCGTCGAATGGATTGGTGGATTCTTTCGTGTTTATCGTGCGCCGGGATCCCGCCAGAATCAGCTCCATCCACTCAACATTGCGAGGAACGGGACATGGAGATGCGTGAACTGGGCCGGTCGGGCCCGCAGGTATCGGCGCTCGCGCTCGGCTGCATGGGGATGTCGGACTTCTACGGGCCGGCCGATCGCGCCGAGAGCATCGCGACGCTGCACGCGGCGCTCGACCACGGCATCACGATGCTCGACACCGGCGATTTCTACGGAATGGGCGACAACGAGATGCTGGTTCGCGATGCGCTGCGCGGCCGCGCGCGCGACCAGGTGCTGATCAGCGTGAAATTCGGCGCGCTGCGCGATCCGGCCGGCGGGTTCGCCGGCTACGACGCGCGGCCGGCGGCGATCCGCAACTTCGTCGCATACTCGCTGAAACGGCTCGGCACCGACTACATCGACATCTACCGGCCGGCGCGCGTCGATCCGGCGGTGCCGATCGAGGAGACGATCGGCGCGATCGCCGATCTCGTGAAGGCCGGGTACGTGCGCCATATCGGCCTGTCGGAAGCCGGCGTCGACACGATCCGCCGCGCGGCGGCCGTCGCACCGATCTCCGACCTGCAGATCGAATATTCGCTGCTGTCGCGCGGTATCGAGGCCGGGATCCTGCCCGCGTGCCGCGCACTCGGGATCGGCGTGACGGCCTACGGCGTGCTGTCGCGCGGGCTGCTCGGCGGGCGCTGGTCGGCGGCGCGGGAAGTGGGGCGCGATTTCCGCGCGGCGAGCCCGCGCTTCCAGGGCGAGAACCTCGCGCACAACCTCGCGCTGGTCGACGCGCTGCGCACCATCGCCGACGAGAAGGGCAGCAATCCGGCGCAGGTCGCGATCGCATGGGTGCTGTCGCGCGGCGTCGATATCGTGCCGCTGATCGGCGCGCGCAAGCGCACGCAGCTTCAGGACGCGCTGACGGCGCTTGAGATGCAACTAACGGCCGATGATCTCGCGCGCATCGAAGCGGCGGTTCCCGCCGGGGCGGCTGCCGGTGAGCGCTATCCGGCAGCACAGATGGCGCACCTCGACAGCGAGCAGGGGCGGGGGGCTTCCCGCAAGGGTTGACGCGGCTGCGGCCGAACCGCCGAACCGCCCGCCGCGCGCGCCCGAGCCAGCCTCAGGCAAAGCCAGATGGTGCGCGGCGGGCTGCCGGTTCACCATCGCGCCTTCTCCATTCGGACGGAGCGCGCTCATGCAACCCGAAACGACGACGATCATCGTGCTGGTCTTCCTGCTCGCGGGCGCGGTCAAGGGCATGATCGGGCTCGGCCTGCCGACCATCGCGATGGGCTTGCTGACGCTCGCGATGCCGCCGTCGGCCGCCGCGAGCCTGCTGCTCGTGCCGTCGTTCATCACCAACGTGTGGCAGCTGTGGCTCGGCCCGTCGTTCGGGCCGCTGCTGCGCCGGCTGTGGCCGCTGCTCGCCGGTCTGACGATCGGCACGCTGACGGGCGGGTTGCCCGCGCTCGCGGCCGGCAGCACTTGGACGCATGCGGCGCTCGGCGTGGTGCTGATCCTTTACGGGCTGTGGGGGCTCGCCGCCGCGCGGCTGCCCGCGCCGGGGCGCCACGAAAAATGGCTGTCGGCCGTGGTCGGCTACCTGACGGGTGTCGTGACGGCCGCGACCGGCGTGTTCGTCGTACCGGCCGTGCCGTACCTGCAGGCGCTGCGGCTGTCGAAGGACGACCTGATCCAGGCGCTCGGGCTGTCGTTCACCGCATCGACGATCGTGCTCGGCCTGCAGTTGCGCGTGACGGGTGCGCTGGAGACGGTCGATCTCGGCGTGTCGGCGCTCGCGCTCGTGCCGGCGCTGGCGGGGATGGCCGGCGGGCAGTATGCGCGGCGCGTGATGAGCGAGCAGGCGTTCCGGCGGTGTTTCTTCGTCGGCTTGGTTGCGCTTGGCGGATATATGGCGGCTTCGGGGTTGCGCTGAGCGCCGGGCGTCAGGACGAACTTTCGTCCGTCTTCGAGCGTCGTTTCCAGCTCGCCTTCGATGCAGAACGGAACGTGTCCTTTCAGGCGCCAGTATGGCGAGCGAGCGGCGGTCCTACCTGCGCGCCGCGCCCGACAGATACGCGACGAACTCGCGCGTGTACTTCGGCAGCGCGTCGAACGACCGCGCGCACAGCGTGAGCTTCCGATGGCTCCACGGATCGGACAGCTCGACGAGCCGCACGTCCATCGTCTGCATCGCACGCTCGGCCGCATGGCGCGACACGATGCCGATGCCCACGCCGCTGGCGATCACGCGGCAGATCGCGTCGAAACTCTTCAACTGCACGCGGTAGCGGATCCGCCTGCCGAGCGCGCGTGCCTGGTCGGCGAGATGCACCTGCAGCGCGCTGCCGTCGGTGAGGCCGATGAAGTCGGCATCGGCGATCGTGTCGAACGCGACCTTGTCGTGTGACGCGAGCGGATGCGCGGCCGGCACGACGACGATCAGCCAGTCCTCGCGGAACGGCTTCTGTTCGAGCCCGCCGAGCCCGACCGAATCGGCGACGATGCCGACCTCGGCCGTCTTGTTGCGGATCGCATGCACGATCTCCTGGCTCGAGCGCTCCTCGACGCTGATCGACAGCTTCGGATGATGCGGCAGGTAGTCGGCCAGCGCATCGGGCAGGTATTCGCTCAGCGACGCCGTGTTGCACAGCAGCCGGATATGCCCGCGCAGCCCCTGGCCGTATTGCTGCAGTTCGCCGCGCATGTGGTCGATCTGCTGCAGCACGGTGCGCGCATGGTGTTCGAGCGCGCGGCCTGCGTCGGTGGCCTGCGCGCCCGACTTGGTCCGGTGCAGCAGCGGTACGCCGAGCTCGTCCTCCATGCCGCGGATGCGCTCGCTCGCGGCCTGCAGCGTGATGTGGGTCCGCTCGGCGCCGCTCGTGATCGTGCCGGCCTCGCAGATGTTCAGGAAGAGCCGCAGGTCGGTCAGGTCGAAGCGCATGATGGGGACGGATGTCGTTGGGTTTGCCGATAAGGTAGCAGGAACGGCGGGCGTGGGCTCAGGCATTGCCTGAGGCAGGCTTCGCCGGTTCCGCATTTTCGGGGCGCGATCGATGACGGATCATGGCCGCACACCAACCCGAGGAGACCAGTCATGCACGTCGATCCGTCGTGGGGCGTGTCGTTCAAGATCGCGCTGCACCTGTTCTTTCTGTGTGTCGGCGTCGCGCTCGCCTGTTCCGACCTGGCCGAATGGCTGAGGTGACGCCGGAATTTTTTGCGCGAATCCTGTCGCCAGGCGTCAAGTTTTTCCGGATCTGACCGTATTACCGGTATCGAGTCTGCGCCGCCGCTCGCTCCGTGATCGTTTGTCATCATTGTTTTCATCCGGTTACACGTCGGCCGTTCCGTTTTTGAGATGCTTGAAAGATTGTCAAACCGGAGTCGTGTCGACCATGAAACAGCGCGAGATCAACGTCAGGACGGCATGGCTGTCGGCCCTGGGCGCCGTCTTCGTCATGGCCGGCTGCGCCAGCACGCCGCCGGTGCCGCCGAGCGATACGCTCGCGGGCGCGTCGGCGCAGAATGCGGCCCCGGCGGAGGCCGCCGCCGCGTCCGCGCCGCCGCCAGCCCCGATTCTGGTCGCGCATCGCTATACCGTCAAACGTGGCGACACGCTGACGGGCATCGCGTCCGCGAACGGCTGCAGCGTTGCCGACCTGCGCACCTGGAACAAGCTGGGCGCGCACAGCCGGCTGCGGGCAGGGCAGGCGCTGCGCATCGTGAAGCAGCAAGCGCCGCAGGCGCCGGCCGCGGCGGCGCCGCAGGCGGCCGCGCCCGGCGCCGCGAGCGGGGCGGCCTCGAGCCCGCCGGCCGCGCTGTCGGCGAATGATCGCCAGGTCGTCAAGGACATGAAACGGCATGCGAGCGGCGTCGCGCTGTCGTGGCCCGCGCGCGGCAGCGTCATCGAATCGTTCAGGCCCGGCCAGAATCGCGGCATCCAGATCGCCGGCCGGCCGGGCGACCCGGTTCGCGCCGCGGCCGACGGCCGCGTGATGTACGCCGGCACCGGCCTGAACGATTACGGCAGCCTGATCATCGTCCAGCACAACGCGGATTTCCTGACCGCGTATGCGCACAACCGCAAGCTGCTCGTGAAGACAGGCGACATCGTGCGCCAGGGCGACGAGATCGCCGAGATGGGCGACCTCGACAACTCGCGTGTCGCGCTGCTGTTCGAAGTGCGGCGCGACGGCAAGCCGGTCAACCCGATGCCGTACCTGCCCTCGTCGCAAGGCTGAGCACGGCGGCACGGCTGCCGCTGGAATACGCGCGCGGTCGCTGCTACGCTTGTCGCCAGCGCACGAGCACACGCGCGCGGCCGTTCGCGCAGGCGTGAATGCTCGTCCCGACAGGCCGCCACCGATAAGCAGTCGACCCGCCATCCATGGAACACTCTCCGACACGCCGCTCGCTGTTGCTTGCCGCCGTGGCCGCGCCGTTCGTCGCCGCGTGCGCGCCGGCCCCCGTCGGCGATCATGAACACCTGCGTGCCGCGCAGTCGCAGCTCGACGCGCTCGAACAAGCGTCGAATGGCCGGCTCGGTGTCGCCGCGCTGGACACCGCGACCGGCGCGCGGATCGCGCACCGGTCGCGCGAACGCTTCCCGCTCTGCGGCACCTTCGCGGTCGTCGCGGCCGCCGCGATGCTCGCGCGCGGCTCGCTCGACGCGTCGCTGCTGCCGCGTCGCATCCTGTATCGGCGTTACGAGCTCGTGCCCGGCTCGCCCGTCACGGAGCGACATGCGGATACCGGCATGACCATCGCGCAGCTGTGCGTGGCGATGCTGCAGTCGGGCGACAAGTCCGCGGCGAACCTGCTGATGGGCGTGCTGGGCGGCCCGCAGACGGTCACGGAGTTCGCGCACGCCAGCGGCGACACGCTGTTCCGCCTCGACCGCTGGGAGCCCGAGCTGAACACGGCGCGGCCCGACGACGAGCGCGACACGTCGACGCCGCTGGCGATGGCCGAAACGATGCGCCGGCTGCTGCTCGGCGATACGCTCGGCGCACCGGAGCGCGCGCAACTGACGAAGTGGCTGCTCGGCACTGCGAACGGCGTCAAGGGCATTCGCGCGGGCGTGCCGCCCGGCTGGCGCATCGCGGACAAGGCCGGCACGGGCGGTTACGGCACGACGACCGACGTCGCGATGCTGTGGCCGCCGTCGCGCGCGCCGATCGTGATGGCCGTGTCGTTCACGCAGCCGGGCGCCGATGCGGCGCCGCGCGCGGACGTCGTCGCGTCGGCGGCGCGCATCGTGGCGGGCGCGCTTGCCGCCGGCTGATTGCACCGCTGCCCGATTCACCGCTATCCGACAGCCCGGGGCGCCGCCTCGCGCAAAACCGGCGTTTGGCTTATCGTGTCGGACAGCGCGCGCCGAAGGCGGCGCGCGCTCCGTCCGCTCACTTCGCCTCGCCATGCGCCGACTTCCGCCCCTGCACGCACTGCAGATCTTCTCGACGGTGGCCCGCCACCGCAGCTTCACCCGCGCGGCCGAGCAGCTGTGCGTCACGCAAGGCGCGGTGAGCCGGCAGATCCAGACGCTCGAAGCGCATTACGGCTTTCCGCTGTTCAAGCGGCATGCGAAGGGCCTCACGCTGACGGCGGAAGGCGAGCAGTTGCTGCCGGTCGTCAACGAGAGCTTTGCGCGGATCGAGGACATCTCGATGAAGCTCACGCGGCAGCGCACCGATCTCGCGCTGAAAGTGCCGACCTGCGTGATGCGCTGGATGCTGCCGCGCATCATGCGCTTCCAGGACGAGCATCCCGATCTCCATGTGCAGATCACGACCGCGTGGCAACACGTCGTCGATTTCTCGACCGAGCCGTTCGACGCGGCGATCGTCTACGGCACGTCGCCGGGCGCGGGCGTGTTCGCGCTGCCGCTGTTCGACGAGCGGCTGACGCCCGTATGCGCGCCTGAATTGCGGCAGACGTCGCCGCTCGCCGAGATCGGCGATCTCGCGCGCCACACGTTGCTGCATCCGACCCGCGACCATCGCGACTGGCGCGCGTGGCTCGATCACGCGGGCGAGCGCAGCGTCGATCCCGCGCGCGGGCCGACGTTCGACACGCTCGATCTCGCGACGAACGCGGCGATGCAGGGCCTGGGCGTCGCGATCGGCGACGTGACGCTCGTCGACGACGACGTCAGCGCACGCCGGCTCGAACGGCCGTTCGGCCTCGTGCTCGAGACGGGCGCGCGCTACTTCTTCGTCTATCCCGAGAACATCGGCAACCAGCAGAAGATCCGCGCGTTCAGCGACTGGATCGCGCGCCATCGCGACTGACGTGCGACCGCACACGCCGGGCAGGCGTACGGAACCCGCCGCGAGGCGGGCCGGCGGCAGGCGTTACTCGTACGTCACGACCGCGATCATCGGTGCGTGATTGTTGCCGGGACGGTTCGGTAAAACGATTGCGCGCGAGGCCTGAGTAAAGGTCGTGGTCTTGAGCGCCTGCTGGCTCGCCGCGTCGACGAATGCGATTTGCCCGGCCGCGGGGCGCGGGCAGTCGGGACGCACACGCGCGGGTGCGGCGTCGGGTGTATCGAGCGCGAACGAGCAGGGCGGCTCGACGATCATGCCGGAGAAGTGGATGATGCCGGACGCGCCGGCGGCGAAGGACGAGGAAGTGGCCAGAAGCGAGGCAGCCAACAGCAACGAGGCGGCAATCAAGCGGGGCTTCATGACAGGCTCCAGAGAGGAAGCGCGTCGCAGCGGGGGCCGCTCGGGTGGCAGTCCGTCAACGCTGCGATGCTGTATGCGTAAACGGCAAATTCATCGAACCTCTTGAGTGTAAAAATCGTAAATAACGGGAATAAGCAAATAACGCCTATTCCTTCAATCAATTTATCTCAAATTTGAGCGGCCGCAAGTCAGGGTATTGCCGGTGGTGTAGGCTCGATGGAAGGCCGTCGGCGGATGCGCTGTTTTGCAGGTGAACCATTGCAGCGCCAACGAATCGACAGCTATGCGAGCCGTCGTTCGTCAAAAGAAAACAGCCGCTCGTTTCGGGCGGCTGTTTGTCGATGCGGAGGAGGTGGGCGCCGCGTTTCGCGCACGGATGGCGGCGACAGAGGACGGTCTCGAGGCAGGCGCGCCGCCGCGACGGTCGGGCCAAGCTATCGTGGCATGCGTCATCGATCGTGTGGTCAAGTCTGCGGCGGAACGCCGAGCCTTGTCACGTGCAGTCTTCAGGATGACTGGCCAGCCACAAGTCTTTATTGGTAACTCATGGTAAAGGTCGCCCTGCCATTCGCCGTTCCCGCTTTGACATCCGGTGCCGTCTGGACATAGCGCGCCTTCAACGGAATCGTCACGTCGACGTTGCCGAATTCGCCGACGAACCATTGATTCGGATTGCCGGCTTGCGACGAATCCGGGCCGTAGCTGATCAGCGTGTCGTTGTCTCCGCGCAATACCTGAATCCCCACTCCCGACGCAGTGGAGTCGGCACCGAGCGACAACACGCTGGAGACATTGGCCGGATGGCTCGCATCGGTCAACGTGGTGTACATACGGGTGGTCGAACCTGAAGTGCCGCCCGAGCACCGCAGTTGGATGTTGAACGGTCTGGCGCTGGTCGTCGTTCCGACGCCGGTCAGCGATTTTTGTACCACGTTACCCAGCGATACCGCGATCGAAGGCGTCGTTACCCGGCAGGTGGGAACTAGCGGCTGGATGGGAATGGATCCCACTATAACGAATGACTGGAACTGGAACGCGCCGTTCTGCACCCATGAGCCCGCAATTTCACCTGTCAGAGCGCCGCCTGCGGTGATGGGGCCCGTCTTGACGAGTTCGAGAACAATATTTGGCGTTCCGATCGGGAGTTGGTTAGTGCTTCCGAAGTTGGTAGACCACGGAAACCATAAGTTGTTAGTGGAATAGCGCATCCGATACCCGACGCCCGCAACCGGGCTCGGCCAGGTGTTGTAACTCCCGGTCGGAGTGTATTTCCCGTGACGAGTTATTTGTAGACCGGGGCTGTCGCAGGTTATGGTTCCATTGCCTGAGACACCGCCCATGCTGAGCGTTTTCGTGAAGAGAATTGTGCCGACTGGCACGCTCGGGTCAAAAGGCGCGGCAGTAGTGTTGATTTCGTAGATAAACATGCCGCCTCCCGGTTGGGAGGTATAGCACCTCGCCCAGCTTGCCGTAGGGATGATGGACGCTAGGAGCAGACCCGCAAGGGTTAAGGATTTCAACAAAGTGTTCTCCGATAATGACAGCGGCATTGTCGATAAGGCTGGCAGTGCCACTCCATGCGTGCGCGGTCGACGCCGTTGTAACTGGCAGGTTGTCATGCGCGTCATGGAATCAGGTTATTCGAATATGGGATCGCCAACGCAATCACATGAAGTCAATTCACGAACCGGGTGCGCTGCGCGATTCGCAGGCATACCGTCATTGCGCCACGCCGGCATGCCGGGACGGAGCGAAGTTCGGCGCACGGGAAACGTGCAACGCCGCAGACGCGCAAGTCTCTTCAACCTGCAGCAGCTCCGTTGACTTGCGACCCGTCTCGCGCAAAGGCAGGGTGTAGGCGATATGGCAAATCGCCGAAGCGTCTTCCCCCCATTTGACGGTCAGTTCACCCTTGTCCCGCAATCCGCGCGCAAAGATCTTGCTGGCTTGGCCGACCGAACCGATCTCCGCGCCATGCTCGTCCAGTACCTGCGCGCCGAACGGCAACGGCGTACCGTCGGACTGCGCCGCGCGAATCAGCGCCGAGCGGCCCGATACCGTTGCAAACTTCAGCAGCGCGACGGACCCGGCACGCGGCGCGATCTGCTGGCTGCTCACCTGCAGCTCGACGTCGGTCGACAAGCCCTTCGGATCGATTTCGACCGTGTTCATGCTGTACGGCGTGAGATAAGGCACCACTGCATACCCGCGGCTGTTCACGCGCACGCCCGACGCATTGATCACGCGCGCACCTTCGGCATCCGGCGCCTCGATGATGCCGATCGTGTCCGACAGCGGCTGCGACAGCGTCACGCCGCCCGGATGCGCCACCACCGCGCCGCGAATGCCGATCGACCCTTGCGAATAGCCCGTGCCTGTGCCGACGGCGCCGCTGAATTCGGCATACGGACTGCGATACAGCGCATTCACGCTGCCGCCGGTGGTGGAACTGCCCATCCCGCCCGACGCATGGTTCACGGTCACGCCATAGGACAGGTTGTTGTCGGTGCCGAGCGAGCCCGATAGCATGGTCTGCGCCTGCGTGCGGCCGCTGCTCTCGTGCGAGACATTGCCGGTCATCGTCATCGGGTTCGCCTTGCCCAGCGGAATCGTCACGCTTGCGTAGTACAGGGTGTCCGTCTTGCCGATCGCGTTGCGCTGGCGATTGGCCGAAATGCTGTAACCGATGTTCCGGAACGTGTTGTTGTAGCCGATGGTGTAGTTGACGTCCGATCCGCTGCGGTTCCAGTAATTGACGGTGGACGCCGTCAGGTTCAATTGCCCCCAGCGCTCGCCGAGCCGCTGGCTCATCGTGACCGAGGCACGGCTGCGCTGACGCCAGACGTTTTCGATCGACAAGTTTTGCGCGGCGAGGTCGCGTGCCCGCATTGCGTCGTTCAGCCCGAGGAAGCCGCCGGTCGAGTAACGATAGGCGGCGATCGCGACGTTGGTCCCGGTCTGCGCGACATCCTTCATATAGCTCAGCCGGAAGCTGGCGCCGCTGAGGCGGCCTTGCCCGTGCAGCGCGGTACTCGCCTGCGTGACGTCGGCGCCGATCGCGCCGAGCGGCGTATTGAACGCGCCGCCGACCATCGCCGATACATAGCCTGCCGAAACCGTGACGCCGGCATAGCCGGTCAGCAGATTCGTGAATCCGCGCTGCCACGTGCCTTGCGCGAACAGCGGGTGAGACGAAAGCTGCGTGTCGCGCAGCACGCCGGCGACGAAACTGTAGCGGCTGACGCCCGGACGCAGCGACAACGGCACGGCCGCATACGCGACTGAGAACGAATGCGTGCTGCCGTCCGCCTCCTGGACGGAAACGTCCAGGTCGCCGCCATAGCCTGTCGCGTACAGATCGTTGATCTCGAAGGCGCCGGGCGCGACGCTGGTTTCGTAGATGACCATGCCGTTCTGGCGAATCGTGACCTTCGCATGGGTGTTCGCGACGCCGCGCACGACCGGCGCATAGCCGCGCTGCGACTCGGGCAGCATGCGGTCGTCGGTCGCCACGCGCACGCCGCGAAACGCGGTGGAATCGAACAGCTCACCTGTCGTGTAGGCCTCGCCGAGCGTCAACTGCGAGGTCAGCGACGGCAGGTCGCGCTGCACGTAGGTATTGATGTCCTGATACTGGCGGTTGCCGCGTGAGTCGAACGTGAACGACCCGTCGTGGCGGAAGTGCCAGTTCCCCAGGTTCACGCCGCCGTTCACGCCGAGATAGCCCTGTGTCTGCGTGCCGCCGCCGCTGTTGTGGGTGCCGTAAAGGTTGAAGTTGTAGCCCAGCATTGCCGCGTTGATGCCCGAATCCCAGAGTTCGGGGCTCACGTAGCCGCGTGCGCTGCGGGCGAGCGACACCTGTGGAATGCTCAGGTCGAGGCGTTGATCGCCGAAATCGAGGTGGCTGGTCGCTCCATCGACCAGTTCGTCGATCGGCAGGCATGCGCCTTCGCCCGAGATCCTGGCGAGCAGTTCGGGCGTCAGCTTGTTCAGCGCGACGCCGACACGTTCAAGCAGCTTCACGTCGAAACAGGCTTGCGCGTCGACGTTCGTCTCGACGGCCTTGAACGGCACGTCGGCGCGGGCGATGCGGTTCTGGTTGACGTAGATGTCGACGCTGTACGTGCCGGGCAAGACGGTGTTGCCTTTTTCGAAGCGGGACACATCCACGCTTTGACTGCCGCCTTGCGGGAAGAAATGCTGGTCGAATTCGACCTGAGCCAACTTCGTCGGTCGAGCGGGCGCCTCGTTGGCCTGTGCGTCCGGCTGGTACGCGGCGAACGTCGACAGCAGGAGCGCGCACAGTGGCTTGATGCGAGGCGCTACACCGCAGGCGGCGTGGTTCGACCGTTTCGAAATCATGCATGACACTCCGAGGTACCCGACGACGCGTGTCGCGGGCGAAAATCTGGGCAAAGGGATGCCGCCAGAGGCGCGATGGGCTTCTGATTGCGGCCTCGTCGGAGGCACGAATTCGGGCAAACCTTGGGATGGGCAGTCGACCGGCGGCAGGCGCGAACGCGCCTCCGATTACTTCAGCGGGCCGGGTGCCGGGGAACGCGATGCGATCGCGGAGTTGTCAGGGGGCACCCTTGCCGGACGACACGGGCTGCGTGGCCTTGATACCGCCGCCCCAGTCGTTGATGCTCGTGTAGCCAACCTCGGCGCCGGATTCCGCGCCCACCGTCAGGCCCTGGACAGGAAACAGCGCGGAGTCGCCGGGTTTGACGTAACCGGCGCCGGCGTCGAATTCCTTGTCGCCCGTCCGAAGCGTGACGCTGCCCAGGTTGACGAAGTACGGCGTCGGATTGACAGCCTTCAGCGCATAGCCCTTGCCGTCGCGGATCACCTGCCATTTCGTCTTCATGGGTGCTTCGTCCGCCTTGCCCGGCAAGTTCTGCGGACGAAAAAATACTTTGATGCGCGTGCGAAACGCCAATTGCAACCGCCCCGCGTCTTCCCCGTTCTCCGCCTTGGGCGGCACTTCCAGCACGTTCAGCCAGAACATCGTCTCCTTGTCCTGCGCGAGCGGCTCCTTCGTGTAAATCAACCGCAGTGTCTGGCCGTTGCCGGGGTCGAGGCGGAACATGGACGGTGTTACCGTAAAGGGCACGTCGATCTTTTCCGGCGACGTGTTCGCGTCACCTTTGTCGATCCAGGTCTGAACCAGGGCCGGCGTCTGTCCGTCGTTGGTGAGCTTGATCGTCACTTCGCGCTCGTTGGCGGGAAAGATTACGCGCGTGCCGCCGATCACGATGCTTGCGTGCGCATGCGCGGCAAACAGGCTGGCCGCGATGGCGGCGGCCGTGAGCAGTTTTCGGCAGAGGTATTTCATATGAATCCCTTATCCAGTTTCATGTATCTCGATGCGTTGTCTTGCGAAGCCGACTCGCGAACCACGGAGACGGCTTGACAAGCCAGCATCGTTCGAACGGCGGCCCTCACGTAGCGACCGCCGAACGTCACGCTTTACTGATAGCTCATCGTGTACTGCACGCGCGAATTCGCGGGGCCGGCCTTCAGCGTGGTGCCGAGCGACTCGTACTGCGCGTAGTAGTTCAGCGTGGCATTGCCGCCCGTGATGTCCACGACCTGGGAGTTCTGGGCGTTGTATGCCGCGCCTGCCGCGATGTGCTGGAACGAATCGTTCAGCAGCCCGATTTCCACACCCTCGGCGCCACCGGCATCGACCATGAGGCGACCCGTGGCCGTATTGATCGTCGGACCCGCTTCGAAGAAGGTCGCGACCTTGCCGGTATCCGGCTGGCAGTTCGTCAGTTTCAGCTGGAACGGCGTGCGGCCGGCCGACGAACCTGCTGCTTTCAGTGCGTCGGTCGATACCGGCGGCAAGGCCACCGTGAAGTTGTTGGCGCTACCGCCGCCGTTGATCGTGCAGGTGGTCGCAACGAGCGAACCGGTGAAGTCGATCGTGCCGTCGAACGCGTGTGCTGCCGGTGCGAATGCAACGATGCTTGCTGCTGCGAGTGCGGAGGAAATGACGGTTTTGTTCATTTGAATACCTAACTATTAAATATCCTGAAGATATATGGAGGTTGAAATCGTCCGCATCGATTCTCTTTATTCCGCCCGGGTGGGAGGTGAGGTCTTCACGAGACTGAATTCGAGGTGAATTTTCGAATAAGCCAGTATTTTGAGGAATATGACGAATTCGAACTTGAATCGATTTGTTCTAGTACAAGTACTAAAAGGAATACGTATTTCGGAGTTCGGGGGGATTGTGTGAAGGATGAGATCCTTGCCAAACAAGGGTTTGAGCGATTTCTGCGGAGTGTTGCCGAGTGCGGATCAGTTCGAGATGTAGCTGTCCGACTGGCAGGTCACGACGGCAATCGTCGGCACATGCTCGTTGCACGGTTGCGGCGTCAACGGGTCGGCCATCCCGCGCGTCGTCGTTCACCAAAAGAAAACGGCCGCTCATGAAGATGAGCGGCCGTTTTGCATTGGAGTCGGGCGATGCGTCGTTCAGCCCGCGCGCTTGCGTACCGCGCCGACGATCACGAGCAGCACGATCGCGCCGACGATCGACGCGATCCAGCCCGCGCCCTGGCCCGGTGCGTACCAGCCGGCGGCGCGGCCGACGTAGCCGGCGACCAGCGAGCCGACGATGCCGAGCACGGTCGTCATCAGGATGCCCATCTTGTCGTCGCCGGGCTTGAGCGCGCGGGCGAGGAGGCCGACGATGAGCCCGACGACCAGGGTTTCGATGAATTGCAGCATGCGTACCTCCGGTTCTTTGCATTGACGAATGCGGAATGGACCCGCGCGACGCACAGGGGTTCCCGCGCGGACATGCTGCGCCGATGTTACGCGGCGCTCGCGTCGATTGCCGGATCGATCCGGCGATAGCCCTCGGTCGCGCGCAGCAGCGTGCGCGTGTAGTCGCGCGCGACCTGCCCGGCGCGCACGTCCTCGATCCGGAGCTGCTCGACGATCTCGCCACGCTGCATCACCGCGACGCGTTGGCACAGGAAGCCGATCACCGCGAGGTTGTGGCTGACGAGGATCATCGTCAGGTTGCGCTCGCGATGCAGCCGGCGCAGCAGGTTCAGGATCTCGGCCTGCACCGACACGTCGAGCGCGGACGTCGGCTCGTCGAGCAGCAGCACGCGCGGCTCGACGATCAGCGCGCGAGCGATCGCGACGCGCTGCCGCTGGCCGCCCGACAACTGGTGCGGATAGCGGAACCGGAACGTGGGGCCGAGGCCGACCTCCGACAGCGCGCGGGCGATGCGCGCATCGGTGTCGCTGATGCCGTGGATCGACAGCGGTTCGCGCAGCGTCTGGTCGACCGTGAAACGCGGATGCAGCGACGCGTACGGATCCTGGAACACCATCTGCACGTGGCGGCGAAACGCACGATCGGGCGTGCCGCCGACCGGCCGGCCGTCGATCGACAGGCTGCCGGACGCGAGCGGCACGAGGCCCGTCAGCGCGCGCAGCAGCGTCGACTTGCCGGAACCCGATTCGCCGACGAGCCCGAACACCTCGCCGTCGCGCACCGCGAAGCTCGCGTCGCGCACGGCGTCGACGTGACCCGTGCGGGTCGGGAAACGGATCGAGACGTGGTTGATATCGATCATTGCGTGGCCTCCGCCAGCCACGCCGGATCGCGCCGCAGCACGGGCAGCTCGTCCGGCGGGTGCGCGAGCGGCGGGTTCGCCGCGAGCAGCCCGCGCGTATAGGGATGAGACGCGTTGCGCAGGTCGCGCGCGGCGCAGGTTTCGACCACGCGGCCCGCGTACATCACCGCGACGCGATCGCAGAACGACATCACGAGCGGCAGGTCGTGGCTGATGAACATCAGGCCCGTGTCGTGGCGCGCGATCATCGCGTCGAGCACCGCGAGCACCTGCATCGACACGGCGACGTCGAGCGCGGAGGTCGGCTCGTCGGCGATCAGCAGGCGCGGGCCGGTCGACACCATCATCGCGATCATCACGCGCTGGCCCATGCCGCCCGACAGCTCGTGCGGATACGCATCGGCGACGCGCGCCGGGTCGCGGATCTGCACGGCCTCGAGTGCGTCGACGATCCGTTCGCGCAGCGCGCGGCCGCGCAGCCCGGGCTCGTGCAGCCGGAACGCTTCGCCCATCTGCTTCGCGACCGTCATCACCGGGTTCAGCGAATATTTCGGGTCCTGCAGGATCATGCCCATCTGGCTGCCGCACAGCCGCCGGCGTTCGCCCGGCGACATCGCGAGCAGGTCGTGGCCCGCGAAGCGCATCGTGCGCGCCGACCAGCGCGCGACGTCGGGCAGCAGGCCGAGCAGCGCGCGGCCCGTCAGCGATTTGCCGGAGCCCGATTCGCCGACGATGCCGAGGCGTTCGCCGGGCGCGAGCGTCAGCGACAGGTCGCGCACGGCATCGGTGACGGTGCCGTCGTGCCCGCGAAAGCCGATCTTCAGGCCGTCGATTTCGCACAGCGGCGCGGGCGTGGGGGCGGGGTTCATCGGCATGTCACGCTCCATGGCGGGGATCGAAGACGTCGCGCAGCCCGTCGCCGAGCAGGTTGAACGCGAGGCTCACGAGCAGGATCGCGCAGCCGGGCAGCGTCGCAACCCACCACGCGTCGAGCAGCACGTTGCGGCCCGACGCGACCATGAAGCCCCACTCGGGGCTCGGCGGCTGCGCGCCGAGGCCGAGGAAGCCGAGGCCCGCGACGGTCAGGATGATGCCGGCCATGTCGAGCGTCGCGCGCACGATCACCGACGACATGCACAGCGGCACGATGTAGCGCAGCAGGATGCGCGGGCCCGACGCGCCCTGCAGGCGGGCGGCATGGATGAAGTCGGCCTGCGCGATGCGGATCGTCTCCGCGCGCGCGAGCCGCGCATACGCGGGCCATGCGGTGATCGAGATCGCGACGACCGCGTTGATCACGCCGGGCCCGAGCGCGGCGGCGAACGCGAGCGCGAGCACGATCTTCGGGAACGCGAGTGCGATGTCGGTGATGCGCATCAGCACGCTGTCGACGAAGCCGCCGCAATAGCCGGCCGTCGTGCCGATCGCGAGGCCGATCGGCACGACGATCACGACGACGAGCAGCGCAATGCCGAGCGTGAGGCGCGAACCGGCGATCAGCCGCGAAAGGATGTCGCGGCCGAGCTGGTCGGTACCGAGCCAGTGCGACGGCGAGCCGGGCGCCAGCAGCCGGTCGGACAGCACCTGGCGCAGCGGATCGTGCGGCATGATCAGCGGGCTGACGATCGCGACGACGATCAGCGCGACGAGGATCGCGAGCCCGAGCAGGTTGAGCGGGTTGGCCGCGAAACGGCGCCAGCGGCGATACGCGAGGCCGAGTGCGGCCTGCGAGCGCGACGCGGGCGCGTCGGACAGCAGCCACGCGCGCAGCGTGAGACGCTCGGCGTTCATGGTTGGACGACCTTCGGCATGGGCGATGAAAGAAGCAGGGTGGAAGCGGTCATGTCGTGTCGGCCCTCAGCGCGCGCGCGGATCGAACACGCGATACAGCGCGTCGGTCAGCAGGTTGACGGTGATGAACATCGCGCCGATCACGAGCGTCGCGCCGAGCACCGCGTTCATGTCGGCGTTCAGCAGCGCGCCGGTCAGGTACGAGCCGAGCCCCGGCCACGCGAACACGATCTCGGTCAGCACCGAGCCTTCGAGCAGGTTGCTGTAGGTGAGCGCGATCACGGTGAGCAGCGGCACCGCGATGTTGCCGAACGCATGCCGCCAGATCACGCGGCGCTCCGGCAAGCCTTTCGCGCGCGCGGTGACGATGTATTCCTGGCTCAGCTGGTCGAGCATGAACGAGCGCGTCATCCGGCTGAGATACGCGACCGAGTAGTAGCCGAGGATCGCGGCCGGCAGCGCGATGTGCGACACCGCGTTGCGGAACACGTCCCACTCGCCCGCGAGCGCCGCGTCGATCAGCAGGCTGCCGGTGCGCGGATCGACCATCCCGTCGTACACGGGATCGAGCCGGCCCGGCCCGCCGACCCAGTGCAGCCGTGCGTAGAACAGCAGCAGCCCCATCAGCCCGAGCCAGAACACCGGCACCGAATTGCCGATCAGCCCGACGAAGCGCGCGATGTGATCGATCGGCCGGTTGTGCTTCACGGCGGCCGCGACGCCGAGCGGCACGCCGATCGCGATGCCGATCAGCGTCGCGATCGTCGCCAGCTCGAGCGTGGCCGGGAATACGCGCTTGATGTCGTCGAGCACGGGGTTCGCGGTCAGGAGCGACATGCCGAGATTGCCGTGCAGTACGTCGCGCGCGTAGATCAGGAATTGCGTGGCGAGCGGCCTGTCGAGCCCGAGCGCGATGCGTTCCGCCGCATACGCCTCGGCCGACGCGCGATCGCCGAGGATCGCGAGCACGGGATCGATCGGCACCTTGCGGCCGATCACGAACGTCAGCGCGAGCAGCCCCGCGAACGTGACGGCGAGCGTGAGCGCCCAGCGCAGCACGCGCAGTGCCCAGCGCACGGCCGGGCGCCG
Organism: Burkholderia cepacia; assembly: GCF_001718835.1. Classification (NCBI taxonomy): domain Bacteria; kingdom Pseudomonadati; phylum Pseudomonadota; class Betaproteobacteria; order Burkholderiales; family Burkholderiaceae; genus Burkholderia; species Burkholderia cepacia. The sequence continues at coordinate 1,405,726 of NZ_CP013444.1, forward strand.
CGCGGGCAGCGTGCGCAGGGCTTCGAGGGAGGAGGCGGGAGTCGACATGCGGTGAATCTCATTGCTTCTTCAGGTTGCGGTACGACACGAGATCGTTGATCGGCCCGACTTCGAGCCCGCTCACGCCGGGCCGTGTCGCGACCTGCGCGACTTTCTCGAACATGATCACGAACGGCGAGCGCGCGAGCATGTCCTTCTGCATCGCCTGATACCGTTGCGCGCGTTTCGCGGCGGTCGGTTCGGCGAGCGCGGCGTCGGTTTCCTTCGTCAGTTGCGGAATGTCCCAGCTGTTGCGCCAGGCCAGCATTTTATAGCTCGACTTGTCGGAATTGTCGGGGTTCCACGCAAAACCCTGCGCGTTGCTGTGCGGGTCGATGTAGTCGGCCGACCATTCGCCGATGTAGATGTCGTGCTGGCGCGCGCGGTATTTCGCGAGCGTCTGCTTGTTGTCGCCGGGGATCAGCTGCACCTTGATGCCCGCCTGCGCGAAGTTCGCCTGCACGGCCTGCGCGATTTCGGTGTACGGATAATCGTTGCGCACGTCCATCGTTACCGAAAACCCGTTCGGTACGCCGGCCTTCGCGAGCAGCGCCTTCGCCTTCGCGACGTCGAGCCTGTACGGGTTCGCATTCAGCGTGCCCAGGAAGCCTTCGGGCAGGAAGGTCTGGTGAATCTTGTAGGTCGTCTTCACCACGTTGCCCTGGATGCCCGCATAGTCGACGAGCCACTTCAGCGCTTCCTGCACGTCGGGCTTCGCGAGCGTCGCATTCTTCGTGTTCAGGCCGAGATACAGCAGCGTCGCCTGCGGCGATGCCGACACCTTCGCCTTGCCGGATTTCACGACCGACGCCAGATCGTCGGGGCTCAGGTCGCGCGCCGCGTCGACATCGCCGTTCTCCAGCAGCAGGCGCTGGCTCGCGGCTTCGGGCACGTGGCGCAGCACGATGCGCTTCATCGCGAGCGGCAGCCGGTAGCCGTCGAAGCGCTGCAGCACGAGGCTGTCGCCGGCGGTCCACTTGACCAGCTTGTACGCGCCGGAGCCGGCCTCGTTGGTCTTCAGCCACGCGTTGCCGAAGTCGCTGCCCTGCTGGTGCGACAGCAGCAGCTTCCTGTCGAGCACCGAGGCGGGCCAGGCGCCCAGCACGTTCAGGACGAAGGTCGGCGCGTACTTCTGGTCGGTCGTGACCGACACCGTCAGGTCGTCGAGCTTCTTCACGTTGGCGACGACGTTCGCCTTCGTGAGCCCGATGCCGGTCAGCACGGCCGCAGGCCCCTTGTCGAGCAGCACCGCGCGCTGGATCGACCATGCGACGTCGTCGGCCGTCAGCGGGTTGCCCGAGTGGAACTTGAGGCCGGGGCGCAGCTTGAACGTATAGGTCAGCCCGTCGGTGCTCACCGTCCACGACTGCGCGACGTCGCCGTTGAATTTCGACGGATCGCGCAGGTCGACGCGCACGAGCCGGTCGTACGTGTTAGCGACGTATTCCTCCGGCACCAGCTCGTAGACCTCGCCCGGGTCCAGCGTCGTGAATTCGTCGAGCAGCGTGGCCATCACGAACATGTCCTTCGGCGTCTGCGCATGCGCGGCGGACAGCGGAACGGCGGCGAGAACGGATGCGGCGGCCAGGGCGGCCAGCGTGGAGGTGCGCCGGGGTGTCAGCAGTTTCATGCGGGCTCCATCGGTTGGTGTTCAGGATTGGAAATGGTCGAACGGGCGCTGCAGTTCACGGTTGTGGGTGACGCATCGGTCATCGGCGGTTGGATCGTTGTCGCCGGAACGGGTATGGACATTCATCTAACGAAGCCAAAAAAATCGCGCCAGATGAGAAAAACTATGGAATAAGCGTGAAGGATAGGCGGGCGACGGCGCGCACATTGCCGCGCCGATTCATTTATTACAAACTTAAAGTAGATCAGTTTAAATCATGAGCCAATCTTAATTATTCATTTAATTTTTTCCTCGATTTGCATTTAACTTGTGTCGCTGGCTTCTCAATTCATTCGTTAATCTGAAAACGAATGATCGCCTCGTGCTGGCAATTCGATTAATTGCAGAAATGAAGAGGAAATCATGACGAATCTTTCTCGACGCAAGATGCTGGCGAATACGGCCGGCGCCATTGCCGCCGCCGGTATTGCCGTATCGGCGAAGGCCGCTTCGTTCGGCAATCCGGACAGTCCGCCGGAAGGCGCGGTCAATGCACGCAACCGCCAGAGCCTGACCGATCCGGGGCCCGGGAATCCGGCTATCGCCAACCAGTTTCCGTCCTTTCAGGATCCGCCGGCCACCGATATCAACGGCATGCCGTTATTCTGGGCCTCGTTCAATAACGCGCATAAAAGAATTCAAAATGGCGGGTGGGCGCGTGAAGTCACGCAGGACGATTTTGCGATTTCCGAAACCATTTCCGGCGTCAACATGCGCCTGACGCGCGGCGGCATTCGCGAGATGCACTGGCACCAGCAGGCCGAGTGGGCCATCATGCTCGACGGCCGGTGCCGGATCACGGTGCTGGACGAACTCGGGCGGCCGTCGGTGCAGGACGTGAAAACCGGCGATCTCTGGTATTTCCCGCCCGGCCTGCCGCATTCGCTGCAGGGCCTCGGCACCGACGGCGCCGAATTCCTGCTCGCGTTCGATAACGGCCGCGCCTCCGAATTCAACACGCTGCTGCTGACCGACTGGCTCGCGCACACGCCGCCCGACGTGCTCGCGCTCAACTTCGGCGTGCCGGCCGATGCATTCCGGAACATCCCGCTCGACAACCTGTGGATCTTCCAGGGCGACGAACCGGGCCCGCTCGCGCAAGCCCAGCGCGCGTCGGCATCGTCGGCGGGAGCGCCGCCGCATCCGTTCATCTTTCCGCTCGGCGACATGAAGCCCGTCAAGAAGACCCGCGGCGGCGAAGTGCGGATCGCGGACAGCACGAACTTCAACGTGTCGACTACCGTCGCGGCGGCGCTCGTCACCGTGCATCCGGGCGGCATGCGGGAGCTGCACTGGCACCCGAACGCGGACGAATGGCAGTACTACCTGCAGGGCGAGGCCCGGATGACCGTGTTCGACACGGGGCCGAAGGCGCAGACGGCCGACTTCCGCGCGGGCGACGTCGGCTACGTGAAGAAAAGCCTCGGGCACTACGTGCAGAACACCGGCAACACCGATCTGGTGTTCCTCGAGATCTTCAAGACCGACCGCTATGCGGAAGTGTCGCTGTCCGACTGGCTCGCGCATACGCCGCCGAAGCTCGTCGAAGCGCACCTGAACGTCGCGCCGGACGTGATCGCGCAGTTTCCGCGCAACCGTCCCGACGTCGTGCCCGTGTGAGCCGGCGCGGCCGGCAAGCGGCGCGCCGGTCGCCTTCGCCATCCTCCGCCTCCTTCTTTCGAACCGAACCCGACCATGCTTCCCATTTCGAGCAAACCTGCCGGCGGCTTCGCGCTGCCGGGCCTGTCCACCGAACGGACCGAGCACGCGGCGCGCGCCGCGCTGGAAGGGCGCCGCACCGGCGTCGCCGCGCTGCTGCCGTTCGTCGGCCCGGCCGTGATCGCGTCGATCGGCTATATGGACCCCGGCAACTTCGCGACCAACATCCAGGCCGGCGCCGCGTACGGCTACCGGCTGCTGTGGGTCGTACTGGCCGCGAACGCGATCGCGATGCTGTTCCAGGCGATGTCGGCGAAGCTCGGCATCGTGACCGGCCGCAATCTCGCGGAGCTGTGCCGCGACCGGTTTCCCGCGCCGGTCGTATGGGGCATGTGGGTCGCGTCCGAGATCGCCGCGATGGCGACCGATCTCGCCGAATTCCTCGGGGGCGCGCTCGCATTCGGGCTGTTGTGCCACCTGTCGCTGTTCGCGGGGATGATCGCGACGGCGCTCGCGACCTGCGCGATCCTCGCGCTCGAAAAGCACGGTTTCCGGCCGCTGGAAGCCGCGATCGCGGCGCTGGTCGGCGTGATCGGCGCGTGCTATCTCGGCGAACTGCTGATCGCGCCGCAGGACTGGCAAGCGGCCGCGTTTCACCTCGTCGTCCCGCAGATTCCGGATCGTGCGGCGCTGACGATCGCGGTCGGGATCATCGGCGCGACGATCATGCCGCACACGCTGTATCTGCATTCGGGTCTCACGCAGGATCGCACCGCGCCGCGCGACGAGACGGAGCGGCGGCGGCTCGTGCGCTTCTCGAATCGCGAGGTCGTCGTCGCGCTCGGGCTGGCCGGGTTCGTGAATCTCGCGATGGTGATGATGGCGTCGTCGGCGTTTCACGCGAGCGCGCCGGGCATGACCGACATCGGCGACGCGTACCACACGCTGATCCCGGTGCTCGGGCCGGCGGCCGGCGCGCTGTTTCTCGTCGCGCTGCTGACCTCGGGCGTGTCGAGTTCGGTGGTCGGCACGATGGCCGGGCAGGTCGTGATGCAGGGCTTCATCCGCCGCCGCATGCCGGTCTGGGTGCGGCGCGCGGTGACGGTCGTGCCCGCGTTCGCGGTGGTCGCGCTCGGCTGCGACGTCACGCGCGCGATGGTCGCGAGCCAGGTGGTGCTGAGTTTCGTGCTGCCGATGCCGATGATCGCGCTGCTGATGCTGTCGGCGCGCGCGGACGTGATGGGCGCGCACGCGATGCGTGCGCCGCTGCGGGTGACGGCGGGCGCGGCGACGGTCGTGATCGTCGGGTTGAATGCGTACCTGGTGTGGGCGGCATTCAACTGAACGCGCCGCGCGCCGGCGACGACGGCGCGCGGGCGAGGGTCGTTACTTCTTCAGCGTCCGGTACGACACGAGGTCGTTGATCGGCCCGATTTCCGGCCCGGTCACGCCGGGGCGCGTCGCGACCTGCACGACCTTCTCGAACATGATGATGAACGGCGAGTTCGCGAGCACGGCCTTCTGCAGCGCTTCGTAACGCTGCGCGCGCTTCGCGGGCGACGGCTCGACGAGCGCGGCCTCGGTGTCCTTCGTCAGTTGTGGAATGTCCCAGCCGTTGCGCCACGCGAGCATCTTCGTCGACGACTGGTCGGAGTTGTCCGGATTCCACGCGAAGCCGCGCGCGTTGCTGTTCGGGTCCATGTAGTCGGGCGACCATTCGCCGACGAAGATGTCGTGCTGGCGCGCGCGATACTTGCCGATCGCCTGCTTCGCATCGCCCGGAATCAGCTTCACGCGGATGCCGCCCAGCGCGAAGTTCGCCTGCAGCGCCTGCGCGATCTCGAGGTACGGATAGTCGTTCGGCATGTCCATCGTCACGTCGAAGCCGTTCGGCAGGCCGGCCTTGGCGAGCAGCGCCTTCGCCTTCGCGACGTCCTGCCTGTACGGCCGCGCGTTCGACGCACCGAGGAAGCCTTCGGGCAGGAAGGTTTCATGCACCTTGTAGGTCGTGCTGACGATGTTGCGCTGGATGCCGTCATAGTCGACCAGCCATTTCATCGCCTGCTGCACTTCGGGCTTCGCGAGGTTCGGGTTCTTCGTGTTCAGGCTCAGGTACAGCAGCGCGGACACCGGCCACGACGCGACCTTGATCTTGCCGGCCTTCGTCAGCGCGGCGAGGCTGTCGGGGCTCAGGTTGCGCGCGGCGTCGGCGTCGCCGTTCTCCAGCAGCAGCCGCTGCGCGGACGCTTCGGGCACGTGGCGCAGCACGACGCGCTTCATCGGGTAGGGCGTGCGGTATTTCTCGAAACGTTGCAGCACGATGGTCTCGTTGGGCGTCCACTTGACGAGCTGGTACGGGCCCGAGCCCGCGTCGTTGGTCCGGAGCCAGCCGCTGCCGAAATCGTTGCCCTGCTGGTGCGACAGCAGCAGCTTCTTGTCGAAGACCGATGCCGGGCATGCGCTCAGCACGTTGAGCACGAAGCTCGGTGCGTACTTGCGGTCGGTTTCGAGCACGACGGTCTGCGGGTCGACCACGCGCACCTTCTGCGTCACGTTCGCCTTCGTGAGGCCGAGGTCGGCGAGCACGCCGGCCGGCCCCTTGTCGAGCAGGATGGTGCGCTGCAGCGACCACGCGACGTCGTCGGCGGTGACCGGGTTGCCGGAATGGAACGTGAGGCCGGGGCGCAGCTTGAACGTGTAGGTCACGCCGTCGGCGCCGACCGTCCACGATTGCGCGATCTGCCCGTCGAAACGCGTCGGATCCTTCAGGTCGACGCGCACGAGCCGTTCGTAGGTGTTCGCGACGTACTCCGACGGCACCAGTTCGTAGATCCCGCTCGGGTCGAGGGTCGTGAATTCGCCGAGCTGCGTGGCGACGACGAAGATGCCGGGCGGCGTGGCCGCGTGGGCCGGCGCCATCGGCGCGAGCGCGGTGAATGCGGCGAGCGCGGCGCTGACGAACAGCCGGGACAGCAGGTGCTTCATGCGGGCTCCGTTGAAAGGGAATCGTGGTGCGATTCTCTCATCGACGGCCACCCGGATGAAAATATTCGGCGTGCGCGCGGATCGGGCGATCGCGCGCGGGTGCGGTGGATCAGATCAGGCAGCGCGCGAGCGCGAAGCGCATCGTTTCCTCGGGCGGCTCGCTGCCCGAGCCGCGCACGACCTTGACGACCGAACCGCTGCCCGACGGCGTCAGCGTGACGAAGTACGAGTTCGAGCCGACGGCGATATCGGTCACGCCGCCGTGGTGCGAGCGCTGCACGTCCGGCAGGCGGCTGTCGAGGCAGTTGGCGATCGCGTAGGCCGGACGCTGCGACGACACGTACATCATCGGCGCCGCGCCGGACGAGGCGGCCGAGTCGGACGACGGCGCGGAACCGCAGGCGGCGAGCAGGGCGGCGGGAAGGAGCAGCAGGAATCGTTTCATGGTGGGTCGTCGTGGGTCTCGTATCGAGGCTGGGGCGCGGGGGAGGCGAAACGCGAAGCTTCGCGACGAAACCGCCCGGCATCGCGCGGTGGGTCACGGCGGATGCGGGAGGCGGTTGACGGCGAAGTATACCCGCAGGGCGTGACGCGCATGACGCGCTGAAACGATTCGAAACAACAAGCGCCCGCGGCCGCAACGCGGCAGCGGGCGTCCGAAGTTCACCGAGGCCGGGCGCTCATTGGCCGATCTGGTGGCTGACCGCATTTTCCTGCTGGTTCAGCACGCGCTGTTCCGGCTTGGTGAGGTGACCGCCGTTCTGGGCCGCCATGTCCCGCTCTTCCCGGCGGATCTTGCGGTCGTCACGGTGCAGGCGCGCGGCCTGTGCGTGCGACATCTCGCCTTCCTTCACTTCGTGATGGATCCGGCGATTCTGGTTTGCGAGGCGCTGGTTCACCGCTTCGCGGCGCGGATGCGCCTGTTGCCACGGCGTATCGGCGAACGCGGTGCCGGTCAGTACCGACAGCAGGGTGGCGGCAATCGCGAGATGGCGGGTCAGGGCTCGCATGGTGTTTTCTCCGGTCGTTGCGCGGAGGAATTTCCGGCGCTTGACCCAAGAACGGGCCGTGCACCCGGCGTGTTGACGGGCGGTTTGTATCGTTTGTGAGGGTTTATTACGCGCGCGTCAGGGGAGCCGGTAGTACTTGCCGGGCGTCACTTCCGCCGGTAGCGGCTCGCGGTTCAGTTCGAGCAGCGTGCGCTCGATCGTCCGCGTCATCGCATCGAGCGCGAGATGGTTCGGCCCGTCGCCGAACGGTTCGGCGATCGCATGCGCGATCGCGTCGAGCGCGATCAGCGTATAGGCGACGAACACGGTGACGAACGGCGTTGCCGCGCCGATTGAATCGACGAGGCCGAACGGCAGCAGCACGCAGTACGCGTAGATGGTCCGGTGCAGCAGCACGTCGTACGAGAACGGGATCGGCGTCGACGCGATCCGCTCGCAGCCGCTCACCATCGCGACGAGGTCGTCGAGGCGTGCGTCGAGCATCCACAGCCGCGTATCGGCGAGACGCCCGGCGTCGGCGCGCGCGGCAAGCGTCGTGCGCAGCCGATGCAGGATCGCGACCGGGCGGAACTTCAGCGGCTCGACTTGCGCGTAGGTCGCGTCGTCGAGGCGCGCGCGCAGGTCGGCCGCCGGATCGGTGCCGCGCAGCTGATGCTTCAGCGCATAGACGAACGCGATCAGCGCGAGCATGAACGCGCGGCGTTCACCATCGGTGTCGAATACGCGGTAGGCGAGCGTCTGCGACGCGAGCGTGCGTGCGGCGGTCAGCACGCCGCCCCACAACTGCCGGCCCTCGCGGTAGCGTTCGTAGCTCGCATTGTTGCGAAACCCCGCGAAGATCGCGAGCGTGAGGCCGATCAGCGTGAACGGCGTCGGGTTCAGCGGCACCTTCTCGCCGAGCACGCGGCCGCCGCCCCACACCGCGACGACGCTGATCGCGAGCGTCAGCACGAGTTGCGGCAGGATGGTCGGCAGCACCGACCCGTTCCAGACGAGCAGCATCCGCAGCCAGTGCTCGCGCGGGCGAACGATCATCGCGCGGTCTCCTTCAGGCGGCCTGCACGGCCGGCGCGGCCGCGCGATGCAGCAGCACGGGCACCGACTTCGACGTCGGCGTGTTGCACACGTCGCCGACGCTGTCGAGCGGCACCAGCGGGTTGGTTTCCGGGTAGTACGCGCCGATGCAGCCGCGCGGGATGTCGTACTCGACGAGCAGGAAGCCGTCCGCGCGCCGCTCGATGCCGTCGTGCCACACGGTTTCCATGTCGACCCATTCGCCGGCCTTCAGGCCGAGCATCGCGAGATCGTCGCGGTTGGCGAACACCACGCGACGCTGGCCGAACACGCCGCGATAGCGGTCGTCGAGCCCGTAGACGGTCGTGTTGTACTGGTCGTGCGAGCGCGTCGTCATCAGCGTCATCAGGCGTTCGCCATGCAGCGCGCGGGCGTGCTGGATCGGCGTGTCGGCGGGCAGCGCGTGCGCGATGAAGTTCGCCTTGCCCGTCGGCGTGAGCCATTCGCGGTCGCGCGACGCGACGCGCAGGTGGAAGCCGCCCGGCCGCGCGATGCGCGTGTTGTAGTCGTGGAAGCCGTCGAGGGTGGCCTCGATCGCGTCGCGGATCTTCGCGTAATCGTCCTTGTAGGCGAGCCAGTCGATCTTGCCGCTGCCGAACAGCGCATGACCGATGTGCGCGACGATCGCGGGCTCCGACATCAGGTTCGGCGAGGCCGGCTTGTTCATCCCGTACGACACGTGGACCATGCTCATCGAATCCTCGACCGTCACGCCTTGCGCGACGTTGTCCTGCAGGTCGATCTCGGTGCGGCCGAGCGTCGGCAGGATCAGCGCGTCGCGGCCGTGGATCAGGTGGCTGCGGTTCAGCTTCGTCGTGATGTGCACGGAGAGGTCGCAGCGGCGCATGCCTTCCCACGTGCGCGGCGTGTCGGGCGTCGCCATCGCGAAGTTGCCGCCGAGGCCGATCAGCACCTTCACGTGGCCTTCGAGCATGCCTTCGATCGTCTCGACGACGTCGTAGCCGTGGTGGCGCGGCGGCTCGAAATCGAACACCTGGCCGAGCCGGTCGAGGAACGCCTGCGACGGCTTTTCCTCGATCCCGACCGTGCGGTTGCCCTGCACGTTCGAGTGGCCGCGCACCGGGCACAGGCCGGCGCCGGGGCGGCCGATGTTGCCGCGCATCAGCATCAGGTTCGTGAGCATCTGCACGGTCGCGACCGAATGCTTGTGCTGCGTGATGCCCATCCCCCACGTCGCGATCACGCGTTCGCTGCGCGCATAGAGCTGCGCGAGGCTGTCGATCTGCTCGTACGACACGCCGCTTTCGGCGGTCAGCGCGGACCAGCTTTCGTGGCGGAGATCGTCGGCGAACGCGTCGAAGCCGGCCGTGTGCTCGCCGATGAACGCGGTGTCGAGCACGCGCGGCGCACCGGCGGCGCGCGCGGCGTCGTCGAGTTCGAGCACGCGCTTCGCCATCCCCTTGATCAGCGCGAAATCGCCGCCGATCGTCGGCTGGATGAACGTCGATGCGATCTTCGTGCCCGACATCGTCAGCATCTCGATCGGGCTTTGCGGATCGGCGAAGCGTTCGAGGCCGCGCTCCTTCAGCGGGTTGATCGACACGATCGTCGCCCCGCGCTTCGCGCATTCGCGCAGCTCGCCCATCATCCGCGGGTGGTTGGTGGCCGGGTTCTGGCCGAAGATCAGCAGCGTGTCGGCATGCTCGAAATCGTCGAGCGTGACGGTGCCCTTGCCGACGCCGACCGACGGCGGCAGCCCGCGGCTCGTCGCCTCGTGGCACATGTTCGAGCAGTCGGGGAAGTTGTTCGTGCCGTACAGCCGCACGAGCAGCTGGTACAGGAACGCCGCTTCGTTGCTCGCGCGCCCGGACGTGTAGAACGCGGCCTGGTTCGGATCGGGCAGCGCGCGCAGGTGGCGCGCGATCAGCTCGAACGCGTCGTCCCACGCGATCGGCACGTAACGGTCGGTCTGCGCGTCGTACACCATCGGGTCGGTGAGCCGGCCGTGCTGCTCGAGTTCGAAATCCGTCTGTTCGAGCAGCTCGGTGACCGTGTGCGCGGCGAAGAATTCGGGCGTCACGCGCTTGCTCGTCGCTTCGGCGGCCACGGCCTTCACGCCGTTTTCGCAGAACTCGAACGTCGAGGCGTGCTGGCGGTCGGGCCATGCGCAGCCCGGGCAGTCGAAGCCGTCCGGCTGGTTCTGGCGCAGCAGCGTGCGGTAATTGCCGCCGGCGACCTTTTCCTTGATCAGGTTGATCGTGACGGCCTTCAGCGCACCCCAGCCGGCGGCCGGGTGGGTGTACGGTTCGATGCGCGCGGTAGCGGACTTCTTTTTCATGATGCGGATGTCGGGGGGGAAGCGATGAACGCAGGTTACGCGCGGCCCGCCGCCCGCTGCGTGTACACCTGTTCATCCCAAAAAAGAGTACAGTCGCGTCAATCTGACGCATTGCGGCACAGAACTGTACGTCTGAAGGCAATTTGAAAGAAATCCACGTGAAGCGTTACGAACAACTGGCCGACGATCTCCAGGCGCAGATCGAGCGCGGCGTATACCGGCCCGGCGAGCGGATTCCGTCGGTGCGGCAGGCGAGCCGGCAGCAGCAGCTCAGCGTCACGACCGTGCTGCGTGCGTACCTCGTGCTGGAAAGCCGCGGCCTGATCGAGAGCCGGCCGCAGTCCGGCTATTTCGTGAAGGCGCGCATCGCGCAGGCGGCCGTCGCGGAACTGCATGCGTCCACGCCGACGGCCGCGCCGTCGGCCGTGGACGTGAGCCGGCTCGTGCTGTCGACGCTGCGTTCGATCGCGCGCGACGATGCGGTGCCGCTCGGCTCGCCGTATCCCGATGCGTCGCAGTTTCCGGTGCAGCGTCTCGCGCGCTATGCGCAGACGATCGGCCGCCGCCGCACCCGCTGGGGCGTGATCGACGATCTGCCGCCCGGCAACCAGGAGCTGATCCGCCAGATCGCGCGGCGCTACGCGGAGCGCGGGATCGCGGTCGAGCCCGGCGAGATCGTGGTGACGATCGGCGCGACCGAGGCGATCAACCTGTGCCTGCAGGCCGTCGCGCGGCCGGGCGACACGATCGCGGTGGAGTCGCCGACGTTCTACGCGATGCTGCACGCGATCGAGCGGATGGGCATGCGTGCGCTGGAAGTCGCGACGCACCCGGGCGACGGCATCGATCTCGACGCGCTCGAACGGATCCTCGAACGCGAGCGCATCGCCGCGTGCATGGTGATGCCGAATTTCCAGAATCCGCTCGGCTTCCAGATGCCCGACGCGCGCAAGCGCGCGCTCGTCGAACTGTTGGCGAAGCACGACGTGCCGGCGATCGAGAGCGATGTCTATCACGAGCTGCACTTCGGCGACACGACACCGAGCGCGCTGAAGTCGTTCGACCGCGACGGGCTCGTGCTGCATTGCGCGTCGTTCACGAAGAGCCTGTCGCCGCGCTACCGGATCGGCTGGGCGATGCCGGGCCGCTACCGCGACCAGGTCGAGAAGCTGAAATTCCTGAACACGCTCGCGACGCCCGCGATCGAGCAGCTCGCGATCGCCGAGTACCTGAAATACGACGGCTACGACTTTCACCTGCGGCGCATGCGCAAGCTGTACGCGCAGCAGGCGAGCCTGATGAGCGCGATGGTGCGGCGCTTCTTTCCGGAAGGCACGCGGCTGTCGCAGCCGCAGGGCGGGTATGTGCTGTGGGTCGAGCTGCCGAAGCAGGTCGACGCGATGAAGCTGTATGCGCTGGCCCTCGCGGAGCGGATCACGGTCGGGCCCGGGCACATGTTTTCGGCCGGTACCGATTACCGGCATTTCATCCGGCTCAACTACAGCTATCCGTGGTCGCGGCAGATCGAGGATGCGCTGAAGGTGCTCGGGCGGCTGGCCGGGGAGTGCGCGAAAGCGTGAGCGCGCGCCGGCCGGGTCCGGCCGGCGCGGCGCGGGCGTCAGGCGGCCGGCGTGGCGTCCCGCTCCATCTGCGCGGCAGGCGCGCGCGGCGAGGCCGCCGCCATCTGCCGCATGTCGAAGCCCGACGGGTGCTGGTACACGCGCAGCCCGAACTCCGGCAGCACCGCGATCAGGTGATCGAACAGGTCGGACTGGATGGTTTCATAGTCGACCCAGGTCGTCGTGTCGGTGAAGCAGTACAGTTCGAGCGGAATGCCTTCGGCCGTGAGCGGCAGTTGCCGCGCCATGCAGGTCATGTCGCGGCGGATGCGCGGATGGCCCTTCAGGTAGTTCGCGACATACGCGCGGAACGTGCCGAGATTCGTCAGCTGGCGGCGGTTCGCCGGGCAGTCGCCGGCCGCGCCGAGCGTGCCGTTCCATTGCTCGATCGCGTCGACCTTGTCCTCGAGATAGTCCTTCAGCAGCGTCAGGCGTTCGAGCCGTTCGATCTCGTCGTTCGACAGAAAACGCACGCTCGTCGCGTCGACGAACAGCGCGCGCTTGATGCGGCGCCCGCCCGCTTCGGTCATCCCGCGCCAGTTCTGGTAGCTCTCGGTGATCAGTTTCCACGTGGGCACCGTGATGATCGTGTGGTCGAAGTTCGCGACCTTGACGGTGTTCAGCGTGATGTCGACGACGGTACCGTCCGCGCCGGCCGACGGCATCGTGATCCAGTCGCCGATCCGCAGCATGTCGTTCGACGACAGCTGCACGCCCGCGACGAGGCCGAGCAGCGTGTCCTTGAAGATCAGCATCAGCACCGCCGACATCGCACCGATACCGGACAGCAGCAGGCCGATCTGCTTGCCGGTTGCGTCGCCGATCACGACGAGCGCGGCCGTGATGAACATCACGAGCTTGACGAGCTGCATCGCGCCTTTCAGCGACAGGCGCGGCTGGTCGCGCTGGTACGTGCGATGCGCGTGTTCGAGCGCCGAAAGCGTCGCGCTGACGGTCATCGTCACGAGGAACACGATCAGCGCGAACAGCACCTTGTCGGCGACCTGCGCGGCCGTATCGGGAATGCCGGGCACCGCGCCGAGCCCGAGCTTGATCACGACGAACGGGACGATGCGGTTCAGCCACTTGAATGCGCCGAACTCGAACAGCGCGTCGTCGACGCGCGTGGCGGACAGCCGCGCGAGCCGCGCGACCACGCGGAACAGCAGGAAGCGGACGGCGGCCGCAGCCGCGCACGATACGGTCAGCAGGACGAGGGAGCCGACGAGCGGCGCAAACCAGAGGTCATTCACGGTCATGGGGTGGGGCAGGTTCCTTTTCAAGCGTTGATTCGACGCCGCGTCGCGGCGGGCGCCCGAATTGTAGGGCACCTGAAAGGGACAGCTTTCGTGCGGCGGGGTTCCTGAACGGGGGCGCGCGATTGGTTGCGCGCGCACTTGCCAGCGGCCGCCCGCGCGGGGCACGATGCGATCAAGACCCGGCACGGACACGATTCAACGCATGAGCAATTCAAACGGCAGTTCGTCGTCAGGCGTGAGCCTGCTCAAAGGCATTCTCCCGATCAGGCGCGGCGCGGCGATCCGTGACGTGCTCGCCGGCATCTCGCTGGCATTCATGGACATCCCGCAGGTGCTCGGCTATGCGCGCATCGCCGGCATGCCGGCCGTCACGGGCCTCTACACGGTGTTCCTGCCGCTCGTCGCGTTCGCGATCTTCGGCGCGTCGCGGCATCTGGTGGTGGCCGCCGATTCCGCGACCGCGACGATTTTCGCGAGTCGCGTGTCGGCGATGGCGCCCCTCGGCAGTGCCGAATACGTGGCGCTGGCCGGCATGGTCGCGCTGCTGACCGCCGCGATGCTGCTGCTCGCGCGCATCTTCAAGCTCGGTTTTCTCGCCGATTTCCTGTCGCGCACGGTGCTGGTCGGCTTTCTCGCCGGCGTCGGCGTGCAGGTGTCGATCGCGATGCTCGGCGACATGCTCGGGCTGGCGGTGCCGTACCCGGCCTCGCGCAGCCTGGCGCAGCTCGACTACGTCGTCACGCATCTCGTCCACACGAACCGGCCGACGTTCGCGCTCGCGGCGCTCGTCGTCGTCGCGATTCTCGCCGGCAAGCGGTTCCTGCCGCGCGTGCCGATGCCGATGATCGCGGTCGCGGGCAGCATCGCGGCCAGCGCCATGTTCGGGTTCGCCGCGCACGGCATCGCGGTGCTCGGGCCGGTCGCGGGCGGGCTGCCGCCGTTGCGCTGGCCGTCCGTCACGTGGCAGCAGTTCCTCGATCTCGTGCCGGTCGCCGCGTCGTGCTTCGTGATGATCATTGCGCAAAGCGCGGCCGCCGCGCGCGTGTTCGCGCAGCAGTATCGCGAGGCGGTCGACACCGACGCCGATATCCTCGGGCTCGCCGCGGCGAATGCGGCCGCCGCGTTCAGCGGGACGTTCGTCGTCAACGGCAGCCCGACGCAGACGGCGATGGCCGACGGCGCGGGCGTGCGCAGCCAGATCGGGCATCTCGCGTTCGCCGTGGTGGTGGTCGTGGTGCTGCTGTTCCTGAGCCCGCTGCTGCAGTATCTGCCGCATGCGGTGCTGGCCGGCATCGTGTTCACGATCGCGCTCGGGTTGATCAACGTGCGCAGCCTCGCCGCGATCCGCAAGGAAAGCCCCGGCGAGTTCACGCTTGCGCTGGTGACGGCCGTGGCCGTCGTGACGGTCGGCGTCGAGCACGGCATCCTGCTGGCCGTCGCGCTGTCGCTGATGCGGCACGTGCGCCACAGCTACCAGCCGCACACGATGGTGCTGGAGCCGGCGGCCGGCGACGGGCGGTGGCTGCCGGTGCCCGCGCGGCGCGGTGCGATGACGGCGCCGGGGCTGATCGTCTACCGGTTCGGCTCCGACCTGTTCTTCGCGAACGATCACCTGTTCGCCGCCGAAGTGACCGAGCTCGTCGATGCGGCGCCGGTGCCGGCGCGCTGGTTCGTCGTCGATGCGGGGGCGGTCACCGACATCGATTATTCGGCCGCGCGCACGCTGACCGATCTCGTCAGGATGCTGCACGCGCGCGGGATCGGCGTGCTGTTCGGGCGTGTCAACCGCTACCTGCGCGCGGACATGGATCGTCACCGGATCACGGAGATCGTCGGCGCATCGTGCATCTTCCCGACGCTGCACCAGGCGCTCGAGGCCGCCGGCGTGCAGCCGGAAGCGCACGAGCCGGGGAGCGTGTAGCCGCGCGGCGCCGGCTCACTCCGGATATTCGTCGACGATCCTGATGTTCGCGAGCCGGAAGATCGTGCGCAGCGTCTGCGGATGGATGTCGCGGCGCGCCGCGAGCGACGACAGGATGAAGTCCAGCACCTTCGCGTACCTGAGCAGCACGAGGCTGTTCTCGAGATTGGCCTGGCCGTCGCGCATGCGCTCGGCGATCTGCAGCATCTGGGTCGACAGCGCGAGCGCCATGTCGAGCTCCATCCACTGCTTTTCGGTCCAGGCAGGTTTCGGTTGCTCGAGCAACCGGTTCAGGAACGCCTGGAATTGGGCGTCTGACTGGTTCGGCAGCGCATCCATGATTGCCCCCGTTCTGCGGTTCAGCGAGCGTGTCCGTGGACAGGCCCGGCGGTTTTCACTTGTCCGCGCCGATCGGCGGCGCGGTGCTCGTTCTCGTGTCGGACGGGATGCAGAATCCGTACCAGCGCCGACAAGCGTGCGTGCGAAGCGTCGCGGCCGCGCATCGGCAACGGCCGCCGAAGCTTGCGGGCCGGTGGATCGGGCGGCGATGCGGCGCGCGGTCCGGCGCGCGCCGGCATCGTGCCGCCGTGGTCGGCATGCCGGGCCGACGACGAAATCGTTCATGGATGTAACGTAACGGCGGGAACACCGCGCGCGGCTTGCGGTGAGGTGAGGTTGCGCACGCCTCTTTGCCGGACCATTCGCCGCGCCCCGTCTCTTCTCTCCTCAGGCCCGGACCGAATACGGGCGGCGTGTTCCGGCTGCGCGCGCGTCGGAAGCAAGGTGTTCGCGCCTGTCGGGGCAGTGCGGGAAAAACGGGGCGGCCGGAAACGCCGAGCCGCGACCGGGCGAGCAAAAGGTTTCAGTCCTGAACGCTTTTCCAGCGCCATGCCGGCGACCGTGGCACCGCAATGTCCGGAACGACGCACGGCAAAAACTGTCTATTAATTTTATTGCCCTTGATTCAAGGGGATGCAAAATGGCTGCCATGCAATCCGGGGCAACGCCCCTCTCCGACGAGGAGTCCCGGCGCCAATTGCGCCGCGCGGTCATCGCCAGCACGGTCGGCACCACGATCGAATGGTATGACTTCTTCCTCTACAGCACGGTGACCGGCCTGGTCTTCGCGAAGCTGTACTTCCCCCAATCGCACCCGCTCGTCGGCACGCTGCAGGCGTTCCTGATCTATGCGGTCGGCTTCGTCGCACGGCCGGTCGGCGCGGCGATCTTCGGCCACTACGGCGATCGCATCGGGCGCAAGGCCACGCTGATCGTCACGCTGCTGCTGATGGGGCTCGCCACCTTCGCCGTGGCCTTCGTGCCGACCTATGCGGCGATCGGCATCTGGGGCGCCATCGCGCTCACGGTGCTGCGTTTCATTCAAGGCGTGGGCGTCGGCGGCGAGTGGGGCGGCTCGGTGCTGATGTCGATGGAATGGGCGCGCACCAACGCGCATCGCGGCTTCGTCGCCGCGTGGCCGCAGTTCGGCGTGCCGGCGGGGTTGTTCCTCGCGAATCTCGCGGTGCTGGCGATGAGCTGGATTTCCGGCAGCGCGTTCCTCACGTGGGGCTGGCGCGTGCCGTTCCTCCTCAGCATCGTGCTGGTCGCGATCGGTCTCTACATCCGCCTGAACATTCTCGAGACGCCGATCTTCGCGCGGCTCCTGTCCGAGAACCGCATCGAGAAGGCGCCGATGCTCGAGGTGCTGCGCCGCCAGCCGAAGGACATCCTGCTGTCGGCGTTCGCCCGCATGGCCGAACAGGCGCCGTTCTACATCTTCACGGCGTTCGTGTTCACGTATGGCGTGTCGACGCTCGGCGCGTCGCGCGACCTGCTGCTGATCGCGGTGCTGGCGGCGTCCGTGCTGGAGTTCGTCACGATCCCGCTGTTCGGGCACGTGTCCGACCTGATCGGCCGGCGCAGGATGTACATGATCGGAGCCGCCGCCGCCGGCGTGTTCGGCTTCGTCTACTTCGCGATGGTCGACACGAAGAATCCCGTGCTGATCTTCGCGGCCATCGTGCTGTCGCTGGTGCCGCATTCGATGATGTACGGTCCGCAGGCCGCGCTGATCGCCGAATCGTTTACCGGGCGGCTGCGCTACAGCGGCGCGTCGATGGGCTACCAGCTCGCGTCGGTCATTGCCGGCGGGCCGGCGCCCTTGATCGCGACCGCGCTGTTCGCGTACTACCACTCGGGCTATGCGATCGCGGCGTATGTGTTGGCGTGCGCGGTGATCAGCTTGATCGCGGCGTCGCGGCTCGGGGATTACACGAACAAGGACATCTCGCGGGAATATGACGACGCGGGCGGCATCGGCGACCATGGGCATGCGCCGCCGGTGACGTGACGCTGCTTGTCGCCCGGCGCGCCGCAGGAAAGCTCCTATGCTTTGAACACCCCATGCGGGGTTTCAATCACGGAGGTGACCATGCGCATGCTTCTCAACATACGAATCCCTCACGAGCCGTTCAATGGTCTGGTACGAAACGGCAGCGTCGGCGAAGTGATTGCGCGAATACTCGAGGAGAGCAAACCGGAGGCGGTTTACTTCACCGAACAGGACGGCACGCGCGGCGCCGTGCTGATCGTCGATCTCGACGACCCGTCACGGATTCCGGCACTCGCGGAGCCGTGGTTCCTGATGTTGAATGCGGACTGCGAGTTCCGCGTGGTGATGTTGCCGGACGATCTCGACAGGGCAGGGCTCGCGAGCCTCGGCTCGAAGTGGAAGTAACGAACGGTGCGGGTCGCGCCGGCCCGCACGATCGCGGCCGAACGTTCAGCGCGATTCGGCCGGCGCGCTTCCGGCCGCTTGCCGGCCGGCAGCGTCGGACCATAGCGGCAATCGGAGCGACATCACGAAGGTCAGCGCGTGCAGCGCGCACAACAGCGCGAACGCCAATGCATACGCAAGCGCGCCGGCGTCGTTCATCCCCGTACCGCGCTCACGCATCGAGCGCGCCGAGCAGTGCGATGACTTCCTGCGTGGACGCCGTCTCGCCGAGCCGCGGAAAAATCCGCGTGATGCTGTTCGCATGCGCGTCCGCGTTGAGGTCGGTCATCGCGTCGATGGCGAGCGTGACGTTGTAGCCGAGTTCGTGCGCCTGCCGGGCGGTCGACTCGACGCCGATGCTCGTCGCGACGCCGGCCAGCACGATCTGCGTGACGCCGGCCGCCTTCAGGTGCGCGTCGAGGCCGGTGCCGGTAAACGCGCCCCAGGTCCGCTTCGTCACGACGTGATCGTGCGGCTGCGGTTGCAGCTCGGGCACGAGCTCGGTCCAGTCCGGCGGCAGCGGCCCCTTGGGGCCGGGCTGCGCGGTGCGGCCCGGCGCACCGCCGGCGACGTTGACGAGCACGACCGGCAGGCCGCGCCGGCGAAACGCGTCGGCCAGTTCGGCGGCGCGCCGGATCACGTCGGCGCTCGGATGCGCGGTGGGGAGGGCGACGATGCCTTTCTGCAGGTCGATGACGATCAATGCGGATTTCGGATCGAGGACGGTGGCGCTCATGAGGACTCCCATTGGTTCGAAGGAAGCATCGCGGAACGCGCGCAGGCGACGGGCGTGCCGGATGCCGGATTCAAGCGTCGCCGAGCCGCCTGATGAGCGGGATCGCGTCGACGAGCGTCTGCATTTCTTCAGGATCGAGTTTCGCGAGCGCGGCCTGGAGCCACGCGCGTTTGGCGACGGCGCGCTGCCGTCGCGT
Organism: Burkholderia cepacia; assembly: GCF_001718835.1. Classification (NCBI taxonomy): domain Bacteria; kingdom Pseudomonadati; phylum Pseudomonadota; class Betaproteobacteria; order Burkholderiales; family Burkholderiaceae; genus Burkholderia; species Burkholderia cepacia. The sequence goes on from NZ_CP013444.1 coordinate 1,424,968, forward strand.
ATCGAGGCCGGCGCGGGTCAGCCGGAACAGGATCTGGCGGCCGTCGGTCGGATGCGGCTTGCGCGACACGAGCCCTTCTTCTTCGAGGCCCGCGAGGACGGCCTTCATCGATTGCGGCTTCATCGCTTCGGCGCGCGCGAGATCGGCGGTCGTCATCGGCCCGTTCTGATCGAGCCGCGCGAGCGCGCTGATCTGCGACAGGTTGAGCCCGCTCGAATCGACTTCCGAGCGCAGCCGGCGGATGAGCTGGCCGACGGCCAGCGTCAGGTCGGCGACGACGGTTTCGGCGGCGGCGCCGGGTTTGCGTGAGCTTGTCATGGGGCGGATCATAGAACACGACAGTTAAACTTGCAAGTTTAACTGTCGAATTGAATCGGGCGAAATGCCGGAGTGAGCGGCGGCGTGAGCCCGCGCCGGCCGGGAAAGCGCGGTGCGATCACATCAACGAGCAGGCCAGCCAGCGGCGGATTTTCAGCGCGTCGCTCGTCACGCCGTCGCGCGTCGGCGAACCGAGCAGCACGATGGTTTGCGGCCGGTCACGCACGAGCGCGCGCATCACGACGCCGTGCCCCGACTCGTTGATGAAGCCGGTTTTCTGCAGCCGGATCGGCCACTGGCCGTGGCGCACCAGCGGATCGGAATTCACGTAGAGCAGCTTGCCGTCGCCGGGATGGACGGTGGCCGACTTCGCGGTCGAGAAGCGGCGGATCAGCGGGTCCTGCGCCGCCGCGTCGACGAGCTTCGCGAGATCCTCGGCCGTCGACACGTTGTGCGGCGACAGGCCGGTCGGCTCGCGGAAGTGCGTATGGCGCATGCCGAGCCGGCGCGCTTCGCGATTCATCGCGTTGACGAACGCGGCGCGCCCGCCCGGATAGTCGCGGCTCAGCGCGGCGGCCGCGCGATTTTCCGACGACATCAGCGCGATGCGATACATGTCGCGGCGCGACAGCGTCGAGCCGACCGACAGCCGCGAATGCGTGAACTTGATCGCGTCGCGATCGTGCGAGCTCACGCGCAGCACGCCGTTCAGCGGCCGGTCGGCGTCGCGCGCGACGACGGCCGTCATCAGCTTCGAGATCGACGCGATCGGCCGCACCGTGCGTGCGTTGCGCGCCAGCAGCGGCGTGCCGGAGTCGACGTCGAGCACGTAGGCCGCACGGGAATGCAGGGCATTGACCGCGCGAGGGGTGTAGCCGCAGCTCGCCAGCAGGCGGGGTTTGGTCGTGGGGCGAGGGCGCGCCGAGGCGGCGCGTTTCGCGCGACGGTGTTGCGGGGCCGGCGCGGCGTGGTGCTTGACCGCGTGATGTCGCGCGCGGGGGCGGTGGTGTCGGCCAAGCTTGCGGTGCGTTGGCGGTTTCTTGAGCTTGGCGGGTGTCGCATGCCCCTGCGCGGGACGGTGCGTCGCGCGATGGGCGGACGCGTTTGACATGAACGCGCACAACAGAAGCGACGCGATGATCAACAGAAAGGTCCGGGCGCGGGGGACGCGCACGATGATGCCAGTCAAGCGGCAATCTCCTTTTTCACGCGGGATGGGCAGGCGCAATGCGCGAGCGGCGAAGAGGTGCGGGAGATTATAAGGGCGATCACGGCGCGCGACGAGCCGGGAACCCGCCTTGGCGGCGTATGCAACGCGTCACGCGCCCTTGATCGCGGCACGCATGAACGAGACAAAGCGCGCCGTCACGGGATCGTCGCGATCCGACGGCCACGCCAGCCCGACGCGCCACTTCGCGTGCTTGCCGGGCAGCGGCAGCACTGTCGCATCGCGCAGCAGGTACTGCGCGCGCGACGGAATGAACGCGACGCCGACACCGGCCGCGACCGACGTCAGCACCGACTGCACGTCCTCGGCCTGCTGCGTCACGTGCGGCACGAAACGGCGCTCGACGCACCAACGGTCGATCTGCGCGGCGAGCCCCGGGCCCCGCGCACGCTGCAGCGCGATGAAGCCGATCTCGTTGAGCACGTCGAGATCGGCCGGCACGCGCGTATGGCGAAGCTGCGGCGGCACCGCCAGCGCGAGCCCTTCATCGATCACCTTGAACGACGACAGCTCGTCCCCGGGCGGCAGGCGCATGAAGCCCGCATCCAGCTTGCCGGCCAGTATGCGGCGCGCCTGCTCGGCGGACGACAGGTCGCTCAGCGTGACCGCAATGCCCGGATGGCGGCGACGAAACTCCGCGACCCGCTTCGGCACGATCGTCAGCACCGACAGGCAGATGCCGAGCCGCAGATGCCCGCGCTGCCCGCTGGTCGCCTCCCGTGCGCGCGCGAGGATCTCGTCGGCATCGCGCACGAGCGCCTGCGCATCGGGCAGGAAACGCTCACCGAACGGCGTCAGCTCCGCGCCGTGCCGCCCGCGCTCGAACAGCCTGCCGCCGAGGCTTGTCTCCAGCGCGCCGATCTGCTTGCTCAGTGCCGGCTGGCTCATGTGCAGCGCATCGGCCGCGCGGCTGAAATGGCACAGCTCGGTGACGGTCAGGAACGTCCTGAGGAGTTTCAGTTCCATTCCGGAAAAGAATCGTATCGGTCAAAACATTCATTTTACTGATCGATCGGCAGCGCGTTCAATACGCACATGTCTTTTCCGAAATCGTCCTCCATGTCTGTTGGCCCTTCGATGCAGCACCCGATTGCCGAGGCCGGTGAGCCCGCCGCCGTGAACGCCTGCGCCGCCGGCGACGAGCGCGACGCGTCGCCGGTTCGCGGTCCCGATCCGCGCGGCGGGCGTGGCCGCCGCGTCCGCTTCGGCGACGCGATACCCGACGCGCCCGCACGCGCAGCGACAGGCGCGATCGCGATCAGCTTCGCCGTCGTGTCGCGCAAGCATTGGCCCCGCTGAGCGCCGGCGCGTCGTTTCCCGTCGCATCCTGTCGTGACGGAAGCGGTATAGTGTGCCGGCCATCACAATGCGCTTGCCCGGTGGCAAGCGCATTGTGATGGCCGGCAGGAGGCGGCACTGTGCTCCTGACGCACGCTTAGTTCATGAACTCTGCCGCACGAAACCGATGACCACCGCATCACACGAAGACGACCTCGATCCCGCACTCGTCGCGACGCTCGCAACGCTGAACGACGCCGCGAGCGATCCGGCCGGCAAGACCTGGTCGTTGCCGAAGATCGCGAAACGCACGCAACTGCCGATGAGCACGCTGCGCCGCGTGCTGACGCAGCTCGATGCCGGTGGCCTGACCATGACCACCTTGCGTGAAGACGGCACCGGCAGCGCCGCGCTGACCGACGAAGGGCGCGCCGTGTGCGCGCAGCTCTTCGATGCGACGTAAAAAAGGCGGGCCGCCGAAGCAGCCCACCTTCGATTGTCGCGAGTCCGCGGCGTCTTACCACCGCACCGTGACGCCGCCCATCACCGAATGATCGTAGGTCTGGTCGTTCAGCCCGCGCCGATAGCCGATGTCGAGATCGAGCCACGGCTTCGGCGAATAGATCGCACCCGCGATCGCGAATGCTGGATTCGCGCCGGCGCCGGGCTCGGCATTCCGTGACATCCCGACGTCGACGACCAGCTGCAGCTTGTCCGTCGCGCGATAGATCGCCGCGCCGGAAACCTGCCAGATCGACGTCAGGTCGCCCTGGCGATTCGGCTGGTACGTGATGCCCGCATTCGCGAGGAACGAAAACCGCGCGACGTCGAGCTGTGCGAGCAGCGTTGCGCCGGCACCCGCGCGGCCGGTGCCGAGCCCGCGCCGGTCGTTGCCGGTCGGCGTCGTCACCCTGGGCTTGAGCGCGACACTGAACGGCCCGTGCTCGACGAACCGCCATTTCATGCCGACCTCGACATCGCCGAACCCCGCCCCGTTCTCGTCCGACCGCGTCTGCAGATGCGTGTAAGGCACGTTCACGTAGAGATCGACGCGTTCGCCGAATCCGCGCGTGAGCGTCGCGTTCCACAATCCGTGCCGCCCGGTCTCTGCCTGTTTCGAGGTTTCCTCGGCGTTCAGTTCCAGTTGCCAGTTCGCATTGCCCTGCGTGCCCGTGTCGTCGCTGACGAGCGGATGGGCCGCGTATGTGCCCGACGGCGCGAAGAGGGCGCCGGCGACGGCGAGCGGTAGCATTCGTTTCATCACATCTCCCGAAAAGCGTTGCGCGCGGCGGACCCGCGCATTGCGTGCGGGTCCGCCGATGTTCAGGCGCAAGGAATCAGAACCACTGCTTGTAGCGGCGCACGTAGATCGTCTTGACGATCTGCGCGAGCAGGATGTAGCCGACCATCGTCGCGGCGAGCCACGGCCAGAAGGTGCCCGGCAGGTGCATGAAGCCGAGCGACTCCGCGAACGGCGAGAACGGCAGCCAGCAGCCGATCGCGATCGCGGTGAACGTCGACAGCAGCACCGGCAGCGCGGCCGTGCTCTGCAGGAACGGGATCTTCTGCGTGCGCAGCAGGTGCACGACGAGCGTCTGCGACACGAGGCTCTCGATGAACCAGCCCGAGTTCATCACGATCTGGCCGCCCGCACCGCCGTTCAGGTGATACATCGCCCCCGCGCCGAATACCGTCCACATCAGGATGTACGTCGTGATGTCGAACACCGACGACGTCGGCCCGACCCACAGCATGAAGCGGCTGATGTTGCCGGCTTCCCACTTGCGCGGCTTCTTCAGGAACTCGGGATCCATCCTGTCCCACGGCAGCAGCATCTGCGACGTGTCGTAGATCAGGTTCAGCACGAGCAGCTGCGTCGCGAGCATCGGCTCCCACGGCAGGAACGCGCTGGCGACGAGCACCGAGAACACGTTGCCGAAGTTCGAGCTCGCGGTCATGTTCAGGTACTTCAGGATGTTGCCGAACGTCTCGCGGCCCTTGATCACGCCTTCCTCGAGCACCATCAGGCTCTTTTCGAGCAGGATGATGTCGGCGGTTTCCTTCGCGATGTCGGCGCCGCTGTCGACCGAGATGCCGACGTCGGCGTCGCGCAGCGCGGGGGCGTCGTTGATGCCGTCGCCGAGGAAGCCGACCGTGTGGCCGTTCGCCTGCAGCGCCTTGACGATGCGTGCCTTCTGCAGCGGCGTCAGCTTCGCGAACACGGTCGTGCGTTCGACGACCTGCGCGAGCGTCGCGTCGTCGAGCGCTTCGATCTCCGTGCCGAGGATCGGCTTGCCGGGTTCGAGCCCGACCTGGCGGCACACCTTCATCGTGACGATCGGGTTGTCGCCTGTCAGCACCTTCACCGCGACACCGTTTTCGCGCAGCGCGGCGAGCGCCGGCGCGGCCGATTCCTTCGGCGGGTCGAGGAAGGTCAGGAAGCCGCGCACGACGAGGTCGTGTTCGTCGGCGGTGCGGTACTGCTGGCGCTCGTCGCCGCGCGGGATCGTGCGCGTCGCGAGCACGAGCACGCGGAAGCCGTCTTCGTTGTACGCGCTGGCCTGTTCGAGCAGCCGCTTGCGCGCGACGAAGTCGAGCGGACGCACGCCGTCTTCATCCTGCACGTGCGTGGAGACGGCCAGCATCTCCTCGACCGCGCCCTTGCAGACCAGCAGGTGCGCGCCGCGCGTATCCTCGACGACGACCGACAGGCGGCGCCGTACGAAGTCGAACGGCAGTTCGTCGATCTTCTTGTAGCCCTGCGGCTTCACGCGCTCGCCGATCTCGTCGGCACGTGCGACCACCGCGATGTCGATCAGGTTCTTCTGGCCGCTCTGGTGGAAGCTGTTCAGCCAGCCGAGCCGCAGGATCTCCTCGTTCTTGTGGCCCGACAGGTCGAGATGATGCTCGAGGATGATCTTGTCCTGCGTGAGCGTGCCGGTCTTGTCGGTGCACAGCACGTCCATCGCGCCGAAGTTCTGTACCGAGTTCAGGCGTTTCACGACGACCTTGCGGCGCGCCATCGCGACCGCGCCGCGCGCGAGGTTCGCGCTGACGATCATCGGCAGCATCTCGGGCGTGAGGCCCACGGCCACCGCGAGCGCGAACGTGAGCGCGCTCAGCCAGTCGCCCTTGGTCAGCCCGTTGATCATGAACACGATCGGCACCATCACGAACATGAACTTGATCAGCAGCCAGCTCACGCTCGCGACGCCGCGGTCGAAGCTCGTCTCGATGCGCTTGTGGCTCACGACGTTGCGCGCGAGCGAGCCGAAGTAGGTGTCCTCGCCGGTCGCGACGACGACGGCCGTCGCCGTGCCGCTGACCACGTTGGTGCCCATGAAGCAGACATTCTCGAGATCGAGCAGCGATGCGGATGCATCGTTCGCCGTACCGTCTGCGGGCGAGCTCGCGGATTTGCCGGCCACCGCGCCGAGCGTGTCGTACTTCTCGACCGGCAGCGCTTCGCCGGTCAGCACGGCCTGGCTGATGAACAGGTCGCGCGACGCGAGCAGGCGCACGTCCGCCGGAATCATGTCGCCGGCCGACAGGTGCACGATGTCGCCGGCCACGACTTCGCGCATCGGCACCTCGCGGCGGGACGGCTCGGACGTGTCGGTCACCGCGCGCTGCACGGTCGCGGTCGTGCGGACCATCGCCTTCAGCTTCTCGGCCGCGCGCAGCGAGCGGAATTCCTGCACGAAGCGCAGCAGCGCGCTGATCGTGACCATCGTCAGCAGGATCGTCATGCCGACGTAGTCGCGATCGTCGGGTGCGGCGAACCAGACGTCGGTGAAGAAGCTGATGGCGGCCAGCACCAGCAGCACGTAGACGAACGGGTTGTGGAACGAGAGCAGCAGCTGGCGGGTCCAGTGCGGCGGCTTGTCGTGCGCGATTTCGTTCGGGCCGTCGTGCTGCAGGCGGCCGGCGGCCTGGTCGTAGGTGAGGCCGCGCGTGCTGGTGTTCAGCGACTTCAGCGTGTCTTCGAGCGGACGCGCTGCTTCCTGCGCGGCGCGCATGATGCGCGGTTCGTTCTGCGGGCCGGCGCCGGCCTTGATGAAGCCGCGTTGTTTCTTGTGCGAGGTGTTGTGTCGTGTTGTCATGAGTCGCTCCTTGCGCACGAGGCGGCGGGCGGGGAGCGACCGTCACGTTATCGACGCACGAGCGCTCCCCGCCGCGTCGCGTCAGGCGCGATCGGCTGTGGATCGGTGAGGGCGGGAACGCTCGCCGGCGCGCGATGCGCGATCGGACGTGCCGCGCACATGGCCGCGCCGGCGAGCGGTAATCGACTACTGTCGTCCGGGTTCATCTGCACTCCTGCTGGTTGGCGGTCGGCGGCGCGGGCGGTCGATGGCGGTGCGTGCGAGACGGCACGCACGCCGGACGGCACGCGAACGGAAGGCGCACGCAGCAGCGCTGCGCGCGGGACGAGCGTGCGCGACCACGCGAGCGGTCACGTATCGTTCGAAAAAATTCGGCGGGAGATCTGGCCGGTCAGGCCGGAAGGGCGCCGCATCCTGCTTCCCGGGATGCGGCAGAAGACGAGGCTCTGCGCGTTTTCCTCAGGCAGCAGTCAAGTTGGTCAAGCACCAACTACAACTCGCATCGGTGTTCACAGAACACTCCATGTAATTAGACGGGAGCGATGGTAATGGGTCGCTGTGCGAAGCGTCAACCCTTTCGTCGGACTTTTTTTCCGCCTGCGTCGGCCGCTTGTCATGCGTCGTCGGCCGGATCGTAAGGCTGCACCGTTTCCTGCTCGCCGGGCGCGTTGCGCGCGATGACCGCGCGCACGGCGGTCGTGTCGCTCAGGTTGAACGCCTGATGCGGGACGCCGGGCGGAATGAACAGGAACTCGCCGGCCGCGGTGGCGATCGACTTGCGCAACCCCGGGCCATAGCGCGTTTCGACGCGTCCTTCGAGGACGTAGACGGCGGTCTCGAAGCCGACGTGAACATGCGCGGTCGCATGTCCGCCGGGCGGGATCACGACGATGTGCATCGACAGCCCGGTCGCGCCCGCGGTTTGCGCGGAAATGCCGACGAAATAGGGCAGGCGCTGGGCCGTGTCGATCTTCCGGTCGGGGCGGACCGCGACGAGCGGCGCATCCGCGTGATGGCTGGCTGGGGACATGGGCGCTCCTTCGAATGGCCCGAACGCTTCGCCTGCGACGAAATTGCGACGCACGGCGCGTCAGATCGATTCTAGGTCACGCGGCGCGCGCCGGAAGCGAAACGGGCCTTCGGCATGCCGCCGAAGGCCCGTTCACAGCCGCGTCACCGACGAAACGTTACTGCGCCGCCGCCGTTACCGCGGCGCCCGCATCGAGGATGCCCGAACCGGCCGGCATCGCGGTGCACGACGTGCCGGCCGCGAGCTTGGTCGTGCGCGCGCCGCCTTGCAGCTTCTGCTGGATCTGCGCGGGCGTGAGGTTGCCGTTCACCGACAGCATCAGCGCGGCGATGCCCGACACCTGCGGCGTAGCGAGGCTCGTGCCGTTCGCGAGGCCGTAGGCGTCCGAGCCCGGCGTCGTGGTGCCGGTATTCGACGTCGACAGGATATTGACGCCCGGCGCGCTCAGCGCGACATCGGCGCCGAAGTTGCTGAACGACGCACGGCGGCCGGTCGCGTCGGTGGCGCCGACGCTGATCACGCCGCGGCAGTTCGCAGGCTGGTCGAGCCCGGTCGACAGGCCGTCGTTGCCGGCCGCGACGACGACGGTCACGCCCTTCGCGGTCACGTCGTCGATGGCTTGCTGGAACGTCGTGCTGCACGCGCCGACACCGCCGAGGCTCAGGTTGATGACCTTCGCGGGGCGCGGGTTCGTCGGCACGCCGTTCACCGGGATGCCGGCTGCCCAGCGCATCCCGTCGGCGATGTCGCTCGTCACGCCGCCGCACTTGCCGAGCACGCGCACCGGCAGGATCTGGCCGAGCCACGACACGCCGGCGATGCCGGTGCCGTTGTTGGCGGTCGCGCCGATCACGCCCATCACGCGCGTGCCGTGCCAGCTGCTGTCGCTCGGCTGGCTCGCGCACTGATAGAACGGGCCGCTTGCGTCGTCGAGCTCCTGCTGAGTCACCCAGTCGCCCGGATCGGTTGCGTCCGGGCCGCGCGTCAGGCCGTTGTTGCTGGTGTTGGCGTTGCTGATGAAGCTGTAACCCTGCGACTGCAGCAGGTTGGGGAGGAGATCGGGGTGCGGCCGGTAGCCCGTGTCGAGCACGGCCGTGACGACGGTCGGCGCGCCCTTGGTGCGGGTCCACGCGGCGGGCAGGTTGATGCCGGCCGTCGGATCGGTGGCATACCACTGCTGGCTGTAGAGCGGATCGGTCGGAATATCGCGCACGCCCATCCGGCTGTCCGGTTCCGCGTAGTCGACGTCCGAATCGGCCGCGAATGCCTGCGCGAGCGCGGCGGCGTCGGCGGCGCTGACGGACTGGCCGAGCGACAGCACGGCCGCGCCGTTCGAGATCGTCCGTTCGACCTGCACGTTGAGCTGCGAGCGGCCCGTCGTGCTCGCATAGGCGCGTGCGCTGCCGGTCGGCGCGACCCATTGGGTCATCGCCCGCTGGATCACGGCGTCGAAGCGCGACGCAGTGTTGGTGGCCGCCATCGCACGCGTGGCGGTCAGCGTCTTCAGCTTGACGATCAGGTGATCGATCGGCGGCGCGTTTGCCGCGATTGCCTGTTGCACCATCTGCGTGGCTGCCTGCTGCGACGCGCATGCGGTGTTGTTGGGCGTCGAGGGCGCGGGCGCCGGGGCGGGCGAAGGCGCGGGCGCCGGCGCGGCCGCGGAAGGCGCCGGGCTGCTGTCGCCGCCGCCGCCGCAACCGGCGAGGGGCAGGAGGGCGGCGGCGGACAGCATGCCGGCGAAGGCGCGCGCGTGCGTGAATCGGGCCACGGCGGGAGTGAAACGTTTGGCTCTCATGTTGGTTGTTCCTCTTTGGTAGCCGGTGTGCCGACAGTGGCGGTCGGCCGGTGGTTGCCCGGTCGCCGCCGCGTTTTCGCGGCGGCGCTCGGCAAACAGCCGGCCTTTCTCGTTGTTCTCGGGCGGCCAGCGAGGGTTGCTGCGACGCGCCATGCACTGGGTAACGGCCGGCGCGGCGGCTTCTTGAGCGGTTTCAAAAGAAAACATGGCGGTCGCGCAAACGATAGCGTTGCTGCGCACCCGCACGAACGGGCGTTTGGAACGGGTGATCGTGCGCGGCGGCCGGCGGCGGCGTCAGGCTGCGCGCAGCGGGGTCGGCACCCGGCATGCCGGCGCGGTGGTGCGGCGCCGCAGCAAGCCGGGGGCACGACCGCAGCGGCGATCCGGAAAGAGGGCCGGGCGGCGGTGTGCGCGATGGCCGGCCACCTTACGCTTTCCCTGATACGACGCGAATTTTGTCGGGCGTAGGATCGCGATTCGATCAACGTTTCGTCAGGAGAATAGGCATGGACCGTCGCTATCGCTGGTTGGCTGTCGCGCTGTCGTTCGCGCTGACCTGTGCGCTGGCGGGTACCGCGCACGCGCAGGCCCTCACCGGCACGCTGAAGAAGATCAAGGACACGGGCGTCGTGTCGCTCGGCATTCGCGAATCGTCGGTGCCGTTCTCGTATTCGGACAACCAGCAGAAGAACATCGGCTATTCGCGCGACATCGCATCGCGCATCGTCGACCAGCTGAAGGCGGAACTGAACCTGCCCAACCTCTCGGTGAAGGAGATCCCGATCACGTCGCAGAACCGGATTCCGCTGCTGCAGAACGGGACGATCGATTTCGAATGCGGATCGACGACGAACACGCTCGAGCGGCAGAAGCAGGCCGCGTTCTCGAACAGCATCTTTCTCTACGGCATCCGTTTCAGCACGCGCAAGGATTCGGGCGTGAAGGATTTCGCGGACCTGGCCGGCAAGACGGTCGCGACGACGGCCGGCACGTCGGACGAGCGGCTGCTGCGCAAGCTCAACGAAGAGAAGGCGATGAACATGACGATCATCAGCGCCAAGGATCACGCCGAAGCGTTCATGAACGTCACGACCGGGCGCGCGGTGGCGTTCGTGATGGACGAGCCGCTGCTGTACGGCGAGATCGCGAAGGACCGCAACCCGGGCGCGTACACGGTGACGGGCACGCCGCTGGTTCACGAGAATTACGCGTGCATGATGCGCAGGGACGATCCGGCGTTCAAGCGCGTGGTCGACGGCGTGATCGCGAAGATGCAGACGTCGGGCGCGGCCGAGAAGCTCTACGACCAGTGGTTCACGCAGCCGATCCCGCCGAAGGGCGTGAGCCTCAACTATCCGCTGTCGCCGGAGATGAAGCAGCTGTTCAGGAATCCGACGGACCAGGCGCAGTATTGACCTGAGCGGGGCGGGCTGGATAGTTGTGTGCGCAACCTGGAGTGGGCGCTGGAAGTCGTGCAAGCGCTTGTCCTTGCTTGTCGCGCGCCAGTGCAGGTCGTCGGTCATCTGCTTGCTGCCCGCTGTGTTGCCGGCCACGATCAGCAGCAGCTGCGTGAGGAACGCGTCCGCCATCGTGTACGCGTGGTATGTGACAAACTGGTTGAGGCTGCGGGCCGTCGCAAAGCCCGGCGCGGTTGGACCGGGACCGAGTTCTTGCGCGAGCCGCGATCCGGAGATGGCGTGGATTCGAGACATTGCAGAGGACCCCCTGCAATCGACCTCCAACGGTAGAGTCGTGTGCCGGCGGCCGCCGCTGGAATCAAGACATAAGACGAGGGAAGCGGATGGGACCTGTTGACACGTTTATCAAATTCGAGCAGGCGGCGGACGCGGCGGCGCGCGAGCTTGTGCAGGGCAAGCCGCTGCGCAGCGTAATGACGCTGTTGCACTTGGGAAGCTATGCGCTTAGCCAGTGCTGGGGTGATGTGATTGAACCGGCTGAACGCGTTCGGGGGGGAGGGGGCGTCGAGCGCCTGGGTTATCTGCTTCCCCTCGTGAAATACGCAGACACGGAATTCAAGGGGGCGTCGTCGTTCGATTCGCTTTTTGCCTTCGGCGAAAAAGATGAGCAGATCCGCGCATTAAACCTGCTTTACGGCTATGCGGAGTTTTGCCAAGTGGCGCCTTTCGCTCACCGGGGGGCGTATCGGGTCGAGGGTGACAGCGATACGATGAAGTTTGCCTTTCGCTCCGCCAGCTTCGCCGATGCCGAAGTAAAAGACATCCTGATGAGCACGCTTTTCCAGCCAATCACCGTGCATGATGGTGATTTCGCTCGTGACTGGTTCGACGTGCAAGCTCCTCGGCTGCCAACAGTTGATTTGGCCGGAAACTACGTCATTCAACAAAAATTGACGGAATGGTTTATCGACCATACCTACGAAGTGAGCCCATTGTCGGACGCCGCCATGCGAGCGTCGGTTGAAGTAGGCTCTCGCACATTCCGCAAGTTTGCGGCCGCGTGCATGGCGCTTGGGCAGTACCACATGTCGATGGCAGACGCGATTTCCAGGCGTATCGATCAAGATCCCGCTTACGGTGCAAGCGAAGAAGCTTTTGCCGAGCAGCTCGAATGGATATCTCCTTGCTACGCCGGCGAATTCGTACGAAATCAGATCGCTTGGCTGGCGCGCCTGGAGCGTGCCGACGTCGATAGATTGATGCAGGTGTACAGCACCTCGGGCGGAAGCCAGGAGAAGCGTGGTGAAGGCTTTTTCCCTCCATTCGTCCAAAGCGGTAATACATGTACGTTTAGCCCTCTGACGATCCGGCACATGCTGTCATCGCGCAATGTCCTGTACAGCCTCGCCAAGGACAATAAGGAACGCTTCGACGACGTGATATCCGCGCATCTCGAACCTCAACTCGTCGAGCAGGCGGTCAATCACCTGTGCCGGTTGCGTGACGTGGAGATTCGCCGCAACGTGCAATGGGAACAGGGTGAGATCGACATCCTGGTTTATCGGAAATCGGAGAACGTGGCACTCGTGGTGGAGGCGAAAGGCGCTGTCGCTCCAGACGGCGCGCGCATGGTCTATCACGTGCAGTCCCGTATCAAGGATGGGATCAATCAGCTTCGAAAGTTCGATGCGTTGAGCCCGGATGAGCGCGACGGAATCTTGGGTCGTGCACTCGGGCGTCAGGTGCGCGATGTTCGTTGCGTGAAAGCCGTGTTGGCCTGGGCAAGTTTCGGCACCGAGGAGGTGTGGGAGCAGTTCACGGATATCGCGCCCCTGAACATCGCGTTGCTGGCGGAACTGGTGCGCCGAGATTTGACCCGCGAACTTGATCGGCTGGTGAACGATACCCATGTGCTGATCGACGAGATCGTCATCAGCGCCGAAGGTCATTGGAAACCGACTGAGAGGACGATCGGCTCCCTAACGTTTGAACGTCCTTCATTCAAATTCAACGAAGACGCTCTCGCCAAGTACAGGACGGCCCAACATCTGTAGGCAAGTGCTGTGCTGATCCGCAATTTCGGCGGCATGGATTCGCGTGCGGATTGTGCCGGTTCGACATTTTCCAGTCCGTGCCCGGCAGGCTTTCCGTAAGCGCCCGATCACGCCCGCCTTGAACGCACGGATTCGGAATCGATATGGAGGGAGTACAGCTCGGAAACATTCACCGCTTTACGGCTGCTGCGTTCGACCGATCCTTCTTTCGTCCACAGGAACGGATAGAAATTGAAGCATTCGTCCGGTCCCAGGTTCTGAACATCGGATTGCCAGCCGGGCCAACGCATAGTCGAATAGAAATCATGCAGCCTGTCGGTGAAGGACCATCGCAGAAAGTCGCCGTATCCGATCTCGAGCGGCTCCCACTGCAGGTTGTCAGGCGCAAAGTAATACATCGAGCCGACGTCTTCTCCGAGCGCTCCCCCGTTCAAAGCGAAGAATCCGCCAACCACGTCATCCGCGACCAATAGGAATCCGGCGGATCGCCCTTCGTTCCAGTCGACGATGTTCCTGGTGAGCCTCGGATGTCCGGAGCCGAGCAGGCGAAGGTAGCCGCCGTCCACGAGCAGGCCGCCGGTCGAATAAGCAATGGCGCCCAACGGGGATCGTGTGGTTATCTGCAGCGCCAAAAGCACTTCGCTGCTCCGATTGGCTGGCGGCAAGATTTCGCAAGGATGCGTCGCGGCTGCCGCCCATTCCATGATTGACGGAAGAGCCGACTCCCGTTCGTTCACCAGTTCGTTTAGCGGCCGCACATCCGCCTCCTTCTGCGTTGTTCAAAGTTCGCATCGAGCCGGACTATAGCAGTTCGGCAAGTGCCGGCCGGCACCCTCCGCAGCATCTTCAATCCCTGATACCGGCTATTTGCCGCCAGCCATGATGTTCCGCTCCGCCGTGCCGATAACCCGTGCTGGCAACAAACGGGCAAATATCGATGAATTCCCCCATGCATTTCTGGCGCAAGCTTTCCATTCAGAACAAGCTGATTCTCAGCATGACGAGTTGCCTGCTCGTGTTCGTCGCGATCTCGAGCGTGCTGAGCGTTCGCCTGATCGGCAACGCGGTGCGCGATCGCGTCGTGCACGACGAGTTGCCGACGGCCGTGAACGGCATCCGCGCCGACGTGCAGCGCCAACTCGCCGGACCGGTCGCGGCATCGCGGCTGCTGGCCGGCGACGCGTTCCTGCTGCAATGGGAAGCCGACGGCGAACCCGACGCCGGCACGCGCAACTGGATCCAGCTCGCGAAGAACGTGAAGGACGAGCAGAAGGCAGCGTCGGTGCAGTGGGTGTCGACGGCGAGCGGCAACTACTTCACCGAGGCCGGGCTGCAGCGCAAGCTCGGCGACGGGGATCGGTGGCTGTCGGCGTTCCTCGCCTCCGGCAAGGCGTTCGACGTCAACATGGACCGCGAGGTGACGGTCGGCGGCTACATGATGTTCATCAATGCGCGCGTGGAGCGCGACGGCAACCCGATCGGCGCGGCCTGCATGAGCCTGTCGGTGGACGCGCTGGCCCGGAACATCGCGGCCTACCGGATCGGCGAGACCGGGTTCGCGTATCTCGTGCGTCCCGACGGCGCGATCATGATGCATCGCGATTCGTCGCTGATCGACGGCAAGCATTTCATGAAGGACGAACCCGGGCTGCCGGGCGATGCATCGGCCGTGCTGCTGGCCGGCAAGCCCTACGCTTACGTCAGCTATGCGGGGCAGGACGGCGCGCGCTTCATCGCGACGTCGTTCATTCCGGAACTGAACGCGTATGTCGTCGTCGAGGTGCCGCAGGCCGAACTGCTCGGGCCCGTGACGCGCGCGATCCGCAACGCCACGCTGGTGGCGACCGTCGCCGGGCTGGGCGTCGCGCTGGCAGTCATCCTGCTGGTGGGTCGCGCGATTGCCGCGCCGATCCGCCGCGCGGCGACGCTGCTGTCGGAGATCGCCAGCGGCCAGGGCGACCTCACGCGCCGGATGACGGTCGAGAGCCAGGACGAGATCGGGCAGTTGTCGGATGCGTTCAACCGGTTCGTGTCGTCGCTGTCGACGCTGGTGCACAGCATTCGCGCGGCGTCCGCGTCGATCGCTACGGGTTCCGCGCAGATTGCGTCGGGGAATGCCGATCTGAGCGAACGTACCGAAGGGCAGTCGAGCAACCTGGAGCGGACGGCTTCGTCGATGGAAGAGATCACGGCCGTCGTGAAGAACAACACGGAAACCGCCCGCACCGCGGCGCAGATGGTCAACGGCGCGTCCGAAACCGCCGTGCGCGGCGGGCAGGTGGTGGGCGAGGTCGTGACGACGATGGAGCAGATCAGCGACGCGTCGCAGCGGATCTCCGAGATCATCGTGATGATCGACAGTATTTCGTTTCAGACGAACATTCTCGCGCTGAATGCGGCCGTCGAGGCGGCGCGCGCCGGGGAGCAGGGGCGCGGGTTCGCGGTCGTGGCGTCGGAAGTGCGGAATCTGGCGCAGCGCAGCGCGCAGGCGGCCAAGGAGATCAAGGCGCTGATCGAGCACAGCGCGGGCACGGTGAGCGTCGGCTCGCGGCTCGTCGGCGAGGCCGGCGAGGTGATCCGCGACGTCGTGTCGCAGGTGCAGGGCGTGAGCGCGATGATGAGCGAGATCGCCGAGGCGAGCCTGGAGCAGAGTGCCGGGATCGACCAGATCGGCGACGCGGTGCAGTCTTTGGATCAGATGACGCAGCAGAATGCGGCGCTGGTTGAAGAAAGCGCAGCGGCCGCGGCGAGCCTGAAGCAGCAGGCGGCGGAGCTGTCGCGGCTGATGGCGGCGTTCAAGGTCGACGGCTGACCCGGCGGCCGACGCGGGGCGTTGATCGAGGTCAAGCGCGCCGGCCGGGTTGGCGCGACCATCTGATTGGTCCGAACGCCCAATGGAGGTGAGTGAAATGCGAGCCCCACAGCCAAGGAGCGCCTTACAGGTCATTCTCAGGGAGCATCGGCAGCTGTCCACCGTCATCGCGGGCATGCAGCACTTCGTCGGGCGGCTCGCCGCCGGCGCGACGATGCCGGGACTGATGGTGCTCCGGGCCATGCTGTACTACATCCGCGAGTACCCGGAGCAGATCCATCACCCCAACGAGGATCGGTATCTGTTCGCGCGCCTGCGCCGCCGCACGCGGGCGCTGGACGAAGTCATCGACGAGCTCGAGGCGCAGCACGCGCAAGGCGACGCGCTGCTGCGGAACATCGAGCACGCGCTGACGCGTTGCGAACAGGTCGGCGAATCGGCGTATCCGCAATTGCGCACGGCGGTCGACGAATATGCCGCGTTCTACCTGAAGCACATGCACGTCGAAGAAGAGGTCATCCTGCCCGCGGCACGGCAATGGCTGACGGTGGAGGACTGGATCGAGCTCGACGATGCATTCGGCGCGAACCGCGATCCGTTCGAAGGCGAAAAGTTCGACGAGGATTTCGAGCGCCTGTATGCGCTGATCGTGCAGGTGATCCCGGAAGCGCAGGCGTGAGCGTTGCCGCGTGCCACCCGCTCACGGTCGCCGCGCCCCCGGCTTCGCGAACGCGCCGCGCACCTCGAAGCCGATTGCGTCGGCAACGTTGCCGCGCGCATCGACGAGTTCGAGCCGGTGCCGGCCCGGCCACGGCATCCACGCGATGCGGTCGGCATGCCCGATCACCTTGTCGTCGAGCCGCCACGCGAACTTCGCGGCGCGCCCGGCCGAGCGCTCGAACCAGATCCGCTGATTCTTCGGCGGAATGTCGGGGTCGATCGCGAAGATCGTGCCGTCGGTCGGCGTGCCGATCGTCAGCGGCGCGCGCGCGCCGTCCTTGCCCGGCGTGACGGGGGCGGCGAGCCGGATCGTGTCGACCGCCGTGCCGGCGAGAAACCATTCGCCGCGCGCCGGCTCGAGATCGCGCTCGAAGGTGATGCGGCGCGTCTCGACGCCGGCCGGCGCACGCGGCGCGCGGCTCGGCACGTCGCGGTGCAGGTAGCCGACGACGGCCGACCACACCGGCGACGCGCCCGTGACGCCCGACACGTCCCACATCGGCGAGCCGTCCGCATTGCCGACCCACACGCCGACCGTATAGCGCGACGTGAAACCGACGGTCCAGTTGTCGCGCATGTCCTTGCTCGTGCCGGTCTTGACTGCCGAGAAGAAGCGCGTCGCGAGCGGATTGTCGAAGCCGAACGTGCGCACGCGTGCGTTGTTGTCGGACAGGATGTCGGTCACGACGAAGCTCGCCGCCTCGCTGAACACGCGCGTGCCGTCGGACGCGCGCGCCGGCGTCGGCGCCGAAGCCGATGCGGACGAAGCCGGCGCCGGCAGGTCGACGGCCGGGCGGGCGACGCCGCCGTTTGCGAGCGCGCGGTACGCGTTGGTCAGCGACAGCAGCGTGACGTCCGCACTGCCGAGCGCGAGGCTGAAGCCGTAGTAGTCGCCTTCCTGCGCGAGCGGCAGGCCGAGCGCGGTCAGCGTGCGCGCGAAGCGGTGCGGCGTGACGAGCACGAGCGTGCGCACGGCCGGCACGTTCAACGAGCCGCCGAGCGCGCTGCGCACGCTCACCCAGCCCTTGAAATCCTTGTCGTAGTTCTGCGGGATGTACAGGCCGCCGCCGGCGGCGAGGTTGATCGGCGCGTCGTCGAGCAGCGACGCGGCCGTCAGCCGTTTCTCGTCGATTGCCTGCGCGTACAGGAACGGCTTGAGCGTCGAGCCGGCCTGGCGCGGCGCGAGCACGGCATCGACGTCGCGCGCGCTCGACAGCGCGCCGGACGAGCCGACCCATGCACGAATCTCGCCGGTCGCGTTGTCGATCACGACGACCGCACCGTCCTGCACGTTGCGCCGGTGCGCGGGCGCATTGAGTTCGGTCAGCGCCCGCATCAGCGTGTCGCGCGCGAAGCGCTGCAGCGGCGCATCGAGCGTCGTGCGCACCTGCGCGCCGGCTGCCGGCCGGACCTCGGCCGCGATGCGCCGTGCGAAGTGCGGGGCGAGGGCGGCGCCGTCGTCGCGCGCGGCGCCGGCCGGCCGCGCGGTGACCAGCTGCACGTAGCCGTCGAGCGACGCACAGGCCTGCTCCGCATGCATGTCGCGCAGGATCCGGCACGCACGCTCGGCGACTTTCGCGGGCGTGGCGTTGGGCGCGCGCACGAGCGCGGCCGCGATCGCGGCTTCGCGTGCGTCGAGGCCCGACGGCGCCTTGCCGAACAGCACCTGCGACAGCGCGGCGAGGCCGATCGTCTCGCCGCGGAACGGCACGAGGTTCAGGTATGCCTCGAGCACCTGGTCCTTGCGCCAGCCGCGTTCGAGCAGCAGCGCGTTGACTGCCTGCGAGGCCTTCTGCGGCAGCGAGCGCTGGCCCGACCGGCGCGGCGAATCGCCGAGCAGCCCGGCGAGCTGCATCGTGACGGTCGACGCGCCGCGCGTGCGTTCGTTCCACAGGTTGCCCCACGCGGCGCCGGCGATGCCGCGCCAGTCGACGCCGCTGTGTTCGTAAAAGCGCTTGTCTTCCGACACGACGATCGCCTCGCGAAACGCGGGCGATACGTCCGCGAGCGACACCCAGTCGCCGCGCCGTTCGGTGCGGTCGACCCGCGTGCGCTGCAGCGGCGTGCCGTCGCGCGCGAGCAGCACCCAGTCGGAGCTGCGCCAGTTGCGGCGCACTTCGTCGTAGCCCGGCAGCGCATGCGCGACGAGCGGGGCCGCGAGCAGCGCGGTGATGAAGAGGCGGCCGGCAGCACCGGCAATCCGCGACGGCCGCGGTGAAGCGAATCCCTTCATCGCGCGTTCACGGCTTGCCCGCGTCGGCCGGTTTCACGGTCATCGGCGGGTTCGGCCACAGGCCGTATACGGACGGCGCGTACAGCGCCTCGACACGCGTCGGCGGCAGCCCGAACGTGCCGACGTTGTTCAGCCGCACGGTGTACTCGACCGAGAATTTGCCCTTCGGCAGATAGTCGTAGTACGCACGGTAGCCGTCGAAGTCGCGCTCGATGAACGCCGGCCATGCGCCGTCCGGCGTCTTCTCGCCCTGCGTCGCGGCTTCGGAGTCGCGGCCGAGGCCCGAACCGAGGATCGTCGAACCGGCCGGAACCGGGTCGTTGACGACGACCCACGTCATGTCGCTCTGCGCGTCGATGTCGAGATGCACGCGCACGACGTCGCCGCGCGTCAGCACACCCTTGACGGCGGGCGACACGGGCGTGACGGTCTTCGTGATCCGGTAGCCGGCCGCGAACGGCGAACGCAGCGGCACGGCCGCGAGGCTTTCGATCGTGGCCCACGGGCGGCCGGTGCCGTTCTGCACGACGCTGAGCGTGCCCGGCTGGGCCGCGCGCGGCCACGGCAGCATCACGCTGCGGGCCGCGGCGGCGCGCGTCGCCGGGGTCGCCGACGCCGCTGCGGCCGATGCAGCCGGAGCTGCCGCCGCTGCCGGCGATGACGACCACGCGATCGAGCGCTCGTCGCCGCCGAGTGCGACCTTCGTCGCGCCGGCAACCGGCGTGCTCTCGTAGGTGCGCGAGAAGCGCTCGACCGCGAGCAGGCCGAGCGCATTCGACGTGGTCGTCTGCCATGCGCCCTGGCGCTGCAGCGCGAGCAGGCCGGCCGTCACGCGCGGCATCTCGTCCTTCCACGCCGGGTCGCCGGCGAATTCCAGCGCGAGGCGGGCCGCGTTGGTCTCGTTGCTGGTCATCAGCCACCACAGGTCGTCGTCGCGCGCGGTCGAGAACACGAGCTGCGTGCCCTGGTACGTGAGGCGTGCCCGCAGGATCTGCTCGACCTGCGCGCGTTTCTCGTCGCGTTGCGGGATGTCCTTCACGCGCGTGAGGATCGCGTGATAGTCGATCACCGCCGACGTCGGCCACTGGTTCGGCGCGATCTCGATCGAGCCGAGCATGCGGCCCTGCGCGGCGCCGTAGCGCGACAGCGCCTCGATCGCGGCGAGCTTGCGGAGGTCGCGATCCTGGCGCGGCGCCCACGTGTTGCGTTCGAGGCGGCCGTCGACGAAGCGCGCGAGCCCGGCTTCGAGCTGCGTGCGAAGGTCTTCCGGCAGCGCGAAGCGCGGGTCGAGACGGCTCGCCTCGTCGGACACCACGAGCAGGTACGACGACAGCGTCGCGCTGCCGGCGTGCGAATCGTCGGACGACGGCGGGAAGTAGCTCGCGAGCCCGTCGCTGTCGAGATAGACGGGCATGCGGGCGATCAGCGCCTGCCATTGGGCGGGATCGCGCAGGCCGATCGCGCGCGACGTCTGCTGTTCGAGGCAGCGGTACGGATAGCGCTCGAACCAGCGCTTCACGCCGGGCAGCCCGTCGGCGAGCTTCGACTGCAGCGACACGGCGATGCCGCCGCGCGGCAAGCCTTGCGCGTTGTTCGCGGCGCCGGCCGGGGAGGCCACCGGCACCGTCAGCGTGCCGTCGACCTGCGCGAGCGTCGCCTGCTGTACCGTGACCGGCAGCGCGGGCACGACCTTCTGCGCGACCGCCAGCGCGTCGGACGCGCGCTTGCCGCCTTGCTCGGCCGCTTCGATGCGCCAGTTCAGCGCCCCGGCCGCGTCGAGCGCCTGCTCGGGCACGGTGACCGTCCATGCGACTTCGGTTGCCGTATCGGCCGCGAGCGACACGGTCTGCGGTGCGACATCGAGGCCCGTCACGCGCGGCGTCACGACGACCTGCATCGCGCGGTCGGTCGTGTTGCGCAGCGTGACCTGTGCGCGGAATGCGTCGCCTTCGCGTACGAGCGGCGGCAGGCCGGAGATCAGCTGCAGATCCTGCGTACTGCGGATCGACGTGCTGCCGGTGCCGAAGCGGTCGGGGCCGACCGCCGCGATCGCGACGATCCGGAAGCGCGTGAGCGCGTCGTTCAGCGGCACCTCGACGGTCGCGCTGCCGCTGGCGTCCAGCGTCACGCGCGGATTCCACAGCAGCAGCGTGTCGAACAGCTCGCGGGTCGGCGCGCTGCCGCCGCCGCCGCCGGCCGGCACGGCCTTGCGGCCGAAGTGGCGGCGGCCGACGATTTCCATCTGCGCGGTGGCCGTCTCGACGCCGTACGCGCGTCGCCGCAGCATCGCGTCGAGCAGGTCCCAGCTGTTGTTCGGCATCAGTTCGAGCAGCGCCTCGTCGACGGCCGCGACCGCGATCTGCGTGCCGGCCGGCGCGGGCTGGCCGTTCGGCAGCGTGACCTTCACGTGCGCCTGCGCCTTGCTGCGCACGGTGTAGCGCGTCGCGTCGGTCGTCACGGTCACACCGAGACGGTGCACGCCGGTGCCGACCTTGATCTCGCCGAGGCCGTAGCGGAACGCGGGTTTCGACAGGTCGACGAACGCGGTCGGCGCTTCATAGTGACGGCCCTCGCGCCAGAATGCGCGTGCCCATTCGACCGGTGCCTTCCAGCCCCACGTGAAGAACGAGTACCACGGCACTTCGCGAATCCGGCCGCGCAGCGCGAGCACCGATACATAGACGTTCGGCCCCCACGTGTCGCCGACCTTCAGGTCGACCGTCGGGTTCTTGCCGTTCAGTTCGACGATGTGCGTTTCCATCACGCCGCCGCGCTCGACGGCGACAAGTGCCGTTGCGTAGCGGAACGGCATGCGTACCTGGAAGCGGGCGGTTTCGCCCGGTTCGTACGAGGTTTTCTCGGGAATCACGTCGATCCGGTCGGTGTTGTCGCCGCCGAACCAGAGTTCGTCTTCGCGCGTGACCCACACCGAGGTCGACGCGTTCGACGTGCGGCCGTCGCCGTCCTTGGCCACCGCGATCAGCTGCACGTTGCCGGCCTGCTCGAGCGTCGCGTCGCAGGCCATGCGGCCCTTGTCGTCGGTCTTGCCCGAGCACAGCACGCCGAGGTCGCGCGTGTCGCTCTTGTTGTCGTACGCGTAGAAGCCGCCGACCATTCGCTTGCGCGACGACGTCGTGATGCGCGCGACGCCCTTGATCTCGATCGGCACGGACGCGCGCGGCTTGCCTTGCAGGTCGACCGCCAGCGCCTGCACGGGCACGCGCTGGCCGACCGAAACCCAGCGGCCCGCCTTGATGCCGGCCACCACGGCGGCCGGCCACAGGATCGTGTCGCCGCGAATCGTCTGCACTTCGCCGTTCGGGTCGGCGAACGTCGCTTCGAGCGCGATGCGCTTCGGTGCGTCGACGTCGGGCAGGCCCTTCAGCGTGACCGAACCCGCACCGTTGCGGTCGAGCGTGAGCGGCAGCTTGTCGGCGATCAGCTTCGTCGCGTCGGGATCGTTGTTCGACGACGACGCGTTGTCGCCGTCCTGCGAATCGTCGTCGGCATTGCCGTCGCTCGTGTCGGGGCGATACGGCGTGAAGCTGAAATCCTCGAAGCGATCCGCGAACGGCGGCGATGCCCACTTCATCAGCGCCGACACCTGCACGGGCAGGTTCGATGCGCCGCCGCCCGACACGTAGTCGATCTGCACCGCGAGCGGCGCTTCCTTCACGGCGACGAGCGGGCTCTTCTGCGCGTCGCGCGCGCCGATCGATCCCTTCAGCACCGGCAGGCGGAACGCCTCGACGCGGAAGCTGCCGCTGTAGTAGGTGGACGTGGGCGAGTCTTCCGGGCCGCCTTCGAGCTCGACGCTGTATTCGCCGAGCTTCGCGGCGGCCGGCAGCGTGAACTGCGAGTCCGCGCTGTGGTCGGCCGCCCACGTGAGCGGCAGCTTGTAGGTCTGGCCCGTGCCGAGATGGCGGATCGTCACGCGCGTCGGGTATTGCGACGGGAACGCGAGGCTCTGCAGCGTCTCGGACCGGATGAAGTGCTTCATCGACACGGTTTCGCCCGCGCGCAGCAGCGTGCGGTCGAACACCGTATGCGCGCGCACGGTCCGCGCGCTGTCGGTGTCGGTCGGCACGTTGAAGCGCCACGATTCGATCCCGCGGTTCCAGCCCGAGCTGACGAACGCCATGTCGGGGCCCGTCTTCGGATCGTTCACGCGGGCCGACACGAAGTAGTCGTCGAAGCGTTGCTCCGAGTCGGACGAGCTGCATGCGCGCTTCGATTCGAACGCGCCGTCGATCTTCAGCAGCCCCTGCGCATCGGTCTTGCCGGACGCGATCTCGTCGCCGTTGCAGTCCGACACGCGGATCTGCGCGTTCGGCACGGGCTTGCCCTTGTCGAGCGTCGTGACCCACACGAGGTTGTTTTCGCGGCCCTGTTTCAGGTGCACGCCGAGGTTGGTGACGAGCACCGTGGTGCGCACGTACATGCTCGACGGCTTCGCGAGCAGCGAGCGGCCGAGCGCGGGCGACGCGAGTTCGAGCACGTAGAAGCCGGGCTTGTCGATCGGCACGCCGACGACTTCGAACGGGCGCAGCGCCTTCGGGTCCGCCTTCGGCAGCGTCAGCGCCTGCACGCCGGGCTGGCCCTTGAGCAGGGTCAGCGAGCGCACGTCGATGCGGCGATCCTTCGGTGCGGGCGCCTTCTCGCCGGCCTCGCGCGGCACGTAGACGGGGTGCTGGCCCTTGCGTTCGAGCAGGCCGGGAATCTGGCCGTCGATCGAGCCGGCCGTCATCGACCAGTTGTCGAAGCGGTCGACGGTGCGCATCCACTGACGAATCGCGGTGTCGTCGTCGACCTTCAGGTTCGAGAACTGCGCGCCCTGGGTGTTGAGGCCGTCGACATGCAGGTCGGCCTCGACGTTGCGCAGCGTGACGGGCACGAGCGCGGGCGTATCGGGTTCGGCGAAGCGCTCGACGATCCCGAACGTGCCCGACGAGAACTTCGCGAGCGGCGGCATCGGCGCGGTGCGCGTCGCGAGCGGGAACAGGTCGGCGTTCGACAGCGGTCGGTCGGTCACGTCGCGCAGGCCCGACGGCAATTCGACCGTCAGGCCGGCCTGCTCGGGCAGCGGCGGGTTGAACGTGACGGTGGTGACTTCCTCGCTCTTGTCGTCGGCCGCGAAGGTCGGCGACAGCGAACCGTCCGGGCCGCGCAGCTTGATCGCCTCGGCGTTCTTGCGCGAGATCGGCGCGTTGAACGACAGCGTGAGCGGGCGCAGCGGCGTGCAGGGCGCCTTCGCGTTCTCGCGTTCGCACGAGAAGCTCGCGGCGAACGGTGCGCGCACGGTGAAATCGAAGCGCCGTTCCGTTTCGTTCGGGATCCCGCTCGGGCTCGCGACGCCCTTGCCGTATACGAGCTGCATCTTTGCGCTCGCGGGCAGCGCCTGCGCGCACGACAGCGTCAGCACGCGGGCGGCATCCTTCTTCAGCCCGAAGTGATCGAGCAGCGCGTTGCGCGCATCGTCGTCGGCGGCCGTGACGGGAATGCGGTTGCCGATGCCGGCCGCTTCGCACCAGATGTTCGCGAGCGCCGAGCGCGGTTCGGCCGGGCCGTTCAGCTTCAGCACGAATACCTGGTGCTCCTCGATCTCGCGCGAGCCGGGGCGGACGTTCACCGGGAACGGGCCGCCCGTCTGGAACGTGAAGCGGCGCGGGCCGCTGGCCGCGTTGCCCGCGACCGAGCGCAACGTGTCGTTGAGCGCGACCGAGCAGCGCACGCCGGGCGGCAGGTCGTTTTCGAAATCGTAAACCCAGGTCTTGTCGTCGAGCCAGTGCCCCTGGCCGCGCGCGGCCGCGGAGTCGTTGCAGGTGACGCGCGCGGGATTCGGCGCGGACGCCGAGCCGAACGCGACCATCGGTTCGTCGAACTTGACGACGCTTTGCCGGACTTCGGTGACGGTGCCTTGCGGCGAGACGCTCACCGTGCGGGCCGCGCCCGCATGCAGCGACAGTGCCGTGGCGCCGCCGAGCGCCGCGACGGCGCCGGTGCGCCAGAGCCATCGCGTGATGGTTTGAAAGGTTGGTTCGTGCTTGTTGTCGTCGTGCTGCTTCATCGCTCGATTGCCCTCGGAGGGAAGCTTTCTGTTTGATTGCACGCGATTCTAACCGACCGGCATGGCAGCCCATCGTCGCGCGACACGGGGAGAGGGCATCGCGGATTTGTCGCGCAGGGGACACAAAAATCCGGCGAAATGTCGATTGTCTCGGATTGCGGAACATTTAATGGACTATAAAAAGATTGTTCGATCCGATTTGTGCGCGTACATTTCAGGTCCGCGCCAATGTTTGAGAAATATCAAGCGTGGTTTTCCCGAATCCGGTGTTCCAGAGAAAAGGAAACATGCACAACGACAACACTCCCCACTCGCGTCGCACGGGCGACGCCGCCGCCGGCTTTACGCGGCGTCAATGGCTGCAGGGCGCACTGGCGCTGACGGCGGCGGGCCTCACGGGCTCGCTCGCGCTGAAGGCGCTGGCCGACAACCCGGCCGCCGCGCCGCTCGATACGTTCATGACGCTCTCCGAATCGCTGACCGGCAAGCCGCGCCTGAATCGCGTGCTCGGCCAGCGCTTCCTGCAGGCCTTGCAGAAGGGTTCGTTCAAGACGGCCGACAGCCTGCCGCAACTCGCCGGCGCGCTGTCCGCGGGCACGCTGAGCCCCGATCAGGAGAAGCTCGCGCTCGCGATTCTCGAGGCGTGGTATCTCGGCGTCGTCGACAACGTCGTGATTACCTACGAAGAAGCATTAATGTTCAGCGTCGTGTCCGATACGCTCGTGATCCCGTCGTATTGCCCCAACAAACCCGGCTTCTGGGCCGACAAACCGATCGAGAGGCAAGCCTGATGGCCGATACCGATACGCAAAAGGCCGACGTCGTCGTCGTCGGCTCGGGTGTCGCAGGCGCGATCGTCGCACACCAGCTCGCGATGGCGGGCAAGTCCGTGATCCTGCTCGAGGCAGGCCCGCGCATGCCGCGCTGGGAAATCGTCGAGCGCTTCCGCAACCAGGTCGACAAGACCGACTTCATGGCGCCGTACCCGTCGAGCGCGTGGGCGCCGCACCCGGAATACGGCCCGCCGAACGACTACCTGATCCTCAAGGGCGAGCACAAGTTCAACTCGCAGTACATCCGCGCGGTGGGCGGCACGACGTGGCACTGGGCCGCGTCGGCGTGGCGCTTCATCCCGAACGACTTCAAGATGAAGACCGTGTACGGTGTCGGCCGCGACTGGCCGATCCAGTACGACGACATCGAGCATTACTACCAGCGCGCCGAGGAAGAGCTCGGCGTGTGGGGCCCGGGCCCCGAGGAAGACCTGTACTCGCCGCGCAAGGAGCCGTACCCGATGCCGCCGCTGCCGTTGTCGTTCAACGAGCAGACGATCAAGAGCGCGCTCAACGGCTACGACCCGAAGTTCCACGTGGTGACCGAGCCGGTCGCGCGCAACAGCCGCCCGTACGACGGCCGGCCCACTTGTTGCGGAAACAACAACTGCATGCCGATCTGCCCGATCGGCGCGATGTACAACGGCATCGTGCACGTCGAGAAGGCCGAGCAGGCCGGCGCGAAGCTGATCGACAGCGCGGTCGTCTACAAGCTCGAGACCGGGCCGGACAAGCGCATCACCGCCGCGGTCTACAAGGACAAGACGGGTGCCGACCATCGCGTCGAAGGCAAGTACTTCGTGATTGCCGCGAACGGTATCGAGACGCCGAAGATCCTGCTGATGTCCGCGAACCGCGATTTCCCGAACGGCGTTGCCAACAGCTCCGACATGGTCGGCCGCAACCTGATGGATCACCCTGGCACCGGCGTGTCGTTCTACGCGAACGAGAAGCTGTGGCCGGGCCGCGGCCCGCAGGAGATGACGTCGCTGATCGGCTTCCGCGACGGCCCGTTCCGCGCGACCGAAGCCGCGAAGAAGATCCACCTGTCGAACATGTCGCGCATCAACCAGGAGACGCAGAAGATCTTCAAGGCCGGCAAGCTGATGAAGCCCGAGGAGCTCGACGCGCAGATCCGCGACCGTTCCGCGCGCTACGTGCAGTTCGACTGCTTCCACGAAATTCTGCCGCAGCCCGAGAACCGCATCGTGCCGAGCAAGACGGCCACCGACGCGATCGGCATCCCGCGCCCGGAGATCACCTATGCGATCGACGACTACGTGAAGCGCGGCGCCGTGCACACGCGCGAGGTCTACGCGACGGCCGCGAAGGTGCTGGGCGGTACCGAAGTCGTCTTCAACGACGAATTCGCGCCGAACAACCACATCACGGGTGCGACGATCATGGGCGCGGATGCACGCGACTCGGTCGTCGACAAGGACTGCCGCACGTTCGACCATCCGAACCTGTTCATCTCGAGCAGCTCGACGATGCCGACCGTCGGTACGGTGAACGTGACGCTGACGATCGCGGCGCTCGCGCTGCGGATGTCGGACACGCTGAAGAAGGAAGTCTGACCGTGCGGAAATCTACTCTCACCTTCCTCCTCGCCGGCTGCCTCGCGCTGCCGGGCCTCGCACGCGCGGCCGATGCGGCCGATCCGGCGCTGGTCAAGCGCGGCGAATACCTCGCGGTCGCCGGCGACTGCATGGCGTGCCACACCGCGAAGGGCGGCAAGCCGTTCGCGGGCGGTCTCGGCATGCCGATCCCGATGCTCGGCAAGATCTATACGAGCAACATCACGCCCGATCCCGAGACGGGCATCGGCAACTGGACGGCCGAGGACTTCGAGCGCGCGGTGCGCCACGGGGTGTCGAAGAACGGCGACAACCTGTATCCGGCGATGCCGTACGTGTCGTACGCGAAGATCAACGACGACGACGTGCAGGCGCTGTACGCGTACTTCATGCACGGCGTCGAACCGGTCAAGCAGGCGCCGCCGAAGAACGAGATCCCCGCGCTGCTGAGCATGCGCTGGCCGCTGAAGATCTGGAACTGGCTGTTCCTGAAGGACGGCGCGTACGAGCCGAAGCCGGCGCAGAGCGCCGAGTGGAACCGCGGCGCGTATCTCGTGCAGGGGCTTGCTCACTGCAGCACGTGCCACACGCCGCGCGGCATCGCGATGCAGGAGAAATCGCTCGACGAAACCGGCGGCAGCTTCCTGTCGGGTTCGGTGCTCGCGGGCTGGGACGGCTACAACATCACGTCCGACCCGAACGCGGGGATCGGCGGCTGGACGCAGCAGCAGCTCGTCCAGTACCTGCGCACCGGCACCGTGCCGGGCCTCGCGCAGGCGGCCGGGCCGATGGCCGAGGCGATCGAGCACAGCTTCTCGAAGATGACCGAAGCCGACATCGGCGCGATCTCGACGTACATTCGCACGGTGCCGGCAGTCGCCAGCGGCGATGCGAAGCAGTCGCGTTCGTCGTGGGGCAAGCCGGCCGAGGACGGCCTGACGCTGCGCGGCGCAGCGCTCGCGTCGTCGGGCATCGATCCGGCACGGCTGTATCTCGGCAACTGCGCGACCTGCCACCAGATGCAGGGCAAGGGCACGCCGGACGGTTATTACCCGCCGCTGTTCCACAACTCGACGGTCGGCGCACCGAATCCGGTGAACCTCGTGCAGGTGATCCTGAACGGCGTGCAGCGCAAGGCCGGCAGCGAGGACGTCGGGATGCCCGCGTTCCGCCACGAGTTGTCGGATGCGCAGATCGCCGCGCTGACGAACTACGTGACCGGGCAGTTCGGCAATCCGGCCGCGAAGGTGACCGAGCAGGACGTCGCGAAGCTGCGCTGATGCGGCGCGCGACGGCCGCACCAGCACTATCTCGAGAGGAGGGCGCGCAGCGCATCGGGCGGCGGCCCGATGCAAGGTGGTTGCAGAGCGGGACGGGCGGCGCAGGCGGCCGCCCGTCCTGGTTCATTGACACGCCGATGCGCGCGCCGCGCATCGCTTTCGTTGATCGACACCATGACACCGAATCAACCGTTTCTCGCGTCCCAGCGCGATGTGCTGCTGCTGCTTGCCCGGATCCTGCTCGTGATCCTGTTCGTGATGTTCGGCTGGCCGAAGCTCGTGCATTTTTCCGGCACGATCGCGTACATGGGCAAGGTGGGCGCCCCGGCGCCGATCATCTCCGCCGCGATCTCCGTCGTGATGGAGCTGTTCGTCGGGATCGCGATCCTGGTCGGCTTCCAGACGCGTGCGCTCGCGTTGCTGCTGGCGCTCTACACGATCGGCACCGGCATCATCGGCCATCACTACTGGACGATGACGGGCGGCGAGCAGATCAACAACATGATTCATTTCTACAAGAACATCGCGATCACCGGCGGTTTGCTCGCGCTCTGCGCGGCCGGCCCCGGGCGTTTTTCGATCGATCGCGGCTGACCGGGCGCGCGCATGGGGCGCGCGCGGGAAGGTCGAGACTCCGAGGGGGCAATACCTTGCAATTCAAACCAATCGCATTGCTGATGGCGGCGGCCGTGCCCGCCGCCGCGAGCGCGCAGACGAGCGTGATGCTGTACGGCCGGATCGACGGCGGCATCGAATACCTGAACCACATCGCGACGCCGAACGGCAGCAAGTCGCGCTGGAGCGCGGAAGGCGGCGACTGGGGCACCAGCATGTTCGGCCTGAAGGGCTTCGAGGATCTCGGCGGCGGGCTGTCGACGGTCTTCAACCTGGAGACCGCATTCCAGGTGATGAACGGCACGACGGGCGGCGGGCGCATGTGGTCTCGGCGCGCGTATGTCGGGCTGAAGAGCGACACGTGGGGCCAGCTTCAGGCCGGCCGCAACCTGTTCATCGACAGCGACGGCGTGTGGGAATTCGATCCGTTCGTGCAGCAGGCGTTTTCGTCGGCATCGCTCGTGCGCGGCCGCAACTGGCAGCAGAGCAGCAACAACATCGAATATCACAGCCCGGTGATCGGCGGCTTCGACGTGCAGGCGCAATACGCGTTCGGCAACCAGTCGCGCGGCTTCAACTACGGTGCGGCCGACGATTTCGGCCGCTCGGACGGGATCATGATCTCGTACCACTCGCCGTTGCTCGACGTGCGCGGCATCTATGACGAACTGCGCGACAACAACGGCAAGTTCAGCAACATCTTCACCGCGTCGCGCGAGTATTTCGTCGGTGCGAACGTGAAGGTGCAGAAGTTCAAGATCCAGGGCGCGTATACGCACTACCAGGCGCCGGACAGCCCGGCCGGGGTGGCCGATCGCGCCGATCACTACTGGCTCGGTGCGACCTACGCTGCGACGCCGCAATGGGCCGTGACGGGCGGCGGTTACTACGTGAAGGTGGGCGACGGCGGCGGCGACGCATCGCACGACCCGTCGGGGCACGCGATGATGTACGTGCTCGGCACCACGTACAACCTGTCGAAGCGCACGTTCCTGTATGGGACGGTTGCGTATGTGCGTAATGGCGGGAATTCGAACTTCTCGCTGCTCGCGACACCGCGTGATGCGACGTCGGGGACGAGCCCGATAACGGGCGAGTCGCAGACGGGGGCGTATGTGGGGATGATGCATACGTTCTGAGCGGCGCGCGGGAGCGCGATACGCAAAAGGGCTTCGGCAGTGGATGCAGAAGCCCTTTTTCATGTGCCGCGCATCAGTCGAGTGCCTTCCCGGCTTTTTCGTCCATGCAGCGAATCGCGAGCAGCGTCAGCACCCCGCAGCCGATCGCATACCACGCAGGCGCATTCGGATTGCCGGTAGCCGCGATCAGCCACGTGACGAAAAACTGCGCGAAGCCGCCGAAGATCGCGACGCCCACGCTGTACACGAGTGCGCCGCCCGTCGCACGCACTGCACGCGGGAACAGTTCGCCAAGCATCGCGCCCGTCGCGCCGATGTTGATCGCATGCACGATCGACAGCGCGGCGATGATCGACAGCAGGGATGCGGCGCCCGGCCAGCGGTTCAGCGCGATGAACGCCGGGTAGATCGCGGCCATCAGCGCGATGCGCGTCCACCAGACGATCCGGTTGCGCCCGTACACGTCGGACAGGTGGCCGCCGATCGGCGTCACGAGCATCAGGATCGCGCCCGCGACGCAGCCGGCCGTCATCGACAGCCAGGTCGGCAGGTGCAACACCTGCACGCCGTAGATCGCCATGTAGAACACGATGATGTAGTGGATCGACGTGCCGCCGATCGTCACGCCGAGGCCCGCGAACACGGCCTTGCCGTGATGGCGCAGCACGTCGGCGAGCGGCAGCGATGCGACCTTTTCCTTCTGCGCGCTCGCCGCTGCCGGCACTTCCTCGACGGTGCGGCGCAGCCAGTAGCCGAGCGGCACGAACAGCGTGCCGATGATGAACGGCACGCGCCAGCCCCAGCTTTCGAGCTGCGCGGCAGTGAGCGTCGACGTCAGCGCGACGCCGGTCAGCGCACCGGCGAGCGCCGCAAGCCCCTGGCTCGAGAACTGGAACGATGCGTAGAAGCCGCGACGATGCTGCGGCGCCTGTTCGAGCAGCAGCGTGGTCGATGCGCCGACTTCGCCGCCCGACGCGAACCCTTGCAGCAGGCGCGCGAGCACGAGCAGCAGCGGGGCGGCGAGGCCGATCTGCGCGAAGGTCGGCGCGACGGCGATCGTCGCGGTGCCGAGCGCCATCAGTAGCAGCGTGAGGATCATCGCCTTCTTGCGGCCGGCACGGTCGGCGTACATGCCGATCACGAGGCCGCCGAGCGGGCGCGTGACGAAGCCGACACCGAAGCTCGCGACCGCGAGCATCAGTTGCCCGAACGACGAATGCACGGGAAAGAACAGCTTGCCGATCAGGATCGCGAAGAAGCTGTAGACCGTGAAATCGTAGAACTCGAGCGCGTTGCCGACGGCGGCGGCCGCGATCAGCCGGCGTTTCTTCGCGGCGGCGCGAGCATCGACCGGCGTGCCGGCGAGCGAAAGGGCGGACGTTTTCATGCAATTCCCCGATGAACGCGAGCGCGCGTGATGAAGGGCCGTCAGGCCGCGAGCCAGGCTTCGGCGATGCGAACCCAGTAGCTCGCGCCGATCGCGAGGATGTCGTCGTTGAAGTCGTAGCCGGGGTTGTGCACCATGCAGCCGCCCTTGCTGCCGATCCCGTTGCCGATGAATGCGTAGCAGCCGGGGCGCGCTTCGAGCATGAACGCGAAATCCTCGCTGCCCATCAGCGGCGCGGTGTCGGTTTCGACACGCTCGGCGCCGAGCATCTGGCGCGCGATGTCGGCCGCGAATGCAGTCGGCTCCGCGTGATTGACGAGCACCGGGTAGCCGTAGTCGTAGTCGACTTCCGCCGTGACGCCGAAGCTTTCCGCCTGGCCTTTCACGAGCGCTTCGATGCGGCGCGCGAGCAGCGCGCGCACGTCGGCGTTCAGCGCGCGCACCGACAGCTTCATCACGACGGTTTCGGGAATGATGTTGAAGGTCTCGCCGGCCTGCACGCTGCCGACGGTGATCACGGCCGCATGCTGCGCATCGACCTCGCGCGCGACGATCGTCTGCAGCGCGACCATGATGCTGCCCGCGGCCGACATCGGATCGCGCGCGAAATGCGGCATCGCGCCGTGGCCGCCGACACCGCGCAGCGTGATCGTCACGCGGTCGGCCGATGCCATCGCGGCGCCGGTGCGGAAGGCCATGTCGCCGGCTGCGCGGCCCGGCATGTTGTGGATCGCGAAGATCGCGTCGCACGGGAAGCGCTCGAACAGGCCGTCGTCCATCATCGCCTTCGCGCCGCCGAAGTTTTCCTCGGCCGGCTGGAAGATCAGGTTCAGCGTGCCGGAGAACTGGCGCGTGGCCGCGAGGTGGCGCGCCGCGCACAGCAGCATCGCGGTGTGGCCGTCGTGGCCGCACGCATGCATCTTGTTCGCATGGCGGCTCGCGTACGGCAGGCCGGTGGCTTCCGCGAGCGGCAGTGCGTCCATGTCGGCACGCAGCCCGACCGTGCGCGTGCCTTGCCCTTCGCGCAGCACGCCGACCACGCCCGTCTTGCCGATGCCGCGATGCACGTCGTAACCCCAGCCGGCAAGCAGCTCGGCGACGAGATCGCTCGTGAGCGTTTCCTCGAATGCGAGTTCGGGGTGAGCGTGGATGCGGCGGCGCACCTCGACCAGCTCGGGCGCGATCGCGGCGATACCGGGGATGACGGGGTTCACGGCTTGCAGCATGGTGTCTCCTGTGGGGCGTTTGACGCACATATGACGAGCAAGCATATAAATTTCTTTTGCGTACCAGAAGCTGATAAATTGCTTTGGTGCTCACCACCGGTTGCCGCTAGGGAACACCCTGAGATCGGCTGCCGGGCCCGGTGTCCGGGTTTCCACGGATCACGCGTCGCCGCCATGAAATACCATCAGCTGAAAGCGTTCGTCACCGTTGCGGAGGAGGGGAGCATTCGCGCGGCCGCGCGGCGCCTGAACGTGTCGCCGGCGGCACTGACGAAGGCGGTCAAGGAGCTGGAGATCGCGCTCGGCGTGTCGCTCGTCGTGCGCACCGCGCGCGGCGTGCAGCTCACCGCGTTCGGCCAGCAGCTGCAGGTGCGCGCGCGACTGATCGTCGCCGAAATGCAGCGCGCCCGCGACGACATCGAGCAGGCGCAAGGGGCGATGACGGGCTCCGTCGCGGCGGCGGTGACGCCGGCCGCCGCGGTGACGATCCTGCCCGATGCGTTTCGCGCGTTCCGGCGGCGTTTTCCGGTAGCGCGCGTCAGTATCGTCGAAGGGTTTCCGGGCGTCGCGCTGCCGCGGCTGCACGACGGCTCGCTCGATTTCGCGGTGGCCGTCGTCGTGCCCGAACTGCTGGCCGCCGAGTTCGATCACGCCGAACTGTATTCGAGCCGTTCGCTGATCGTCGCGCGCAAGGGCCATCCGCTCGCATCGGCCACGTCGCTCGCCGATCTCGTCGAAGCCGACTGGCTGATGAATCCGTCACCCGAAAGCTCGACGCAGGTGCTGTTCAATTCGTTCGTCGCCTACGGGTTGCCGGTGCCGGCGCGCGTCGTCGAATGCCCGAGCTTCGGGCTCGCGCGCAGCCTGATGATGGGCTGCGACCTGATTGCATCGATGCCCGAGCAACTGCTCGACGCCGACTGGGCGCGCGACCGGCTCGTGGTGCTGCCGATCCGCGAGCGGTTGCCGGCCGTATCGGTGCAGGTCATCACGCGTCGCGACAGCCCGCTCACGCCGGCCGC
This sequence comes from Burkholderia cepacia, assembly GCF_001718835.1. Classification (NCBI taxonomy): domain Bacteria; kingdom Pseudomonadati; phylum Pseudomonadota; class Betaproteobacteria; order Burkholderiales; family Burkholderiaceae; genus Burkholderia; species Burkholderia cepacia. The sequence continues at coordinate 1,459,103 of NZ_CP013444.1, forward strand.
GGCAATGCTGCTCGATTGCCTGCGCGATTCGGCGCGCAGGCAAGGGCTGCGGTGAACGGGACGTACACGGGTCAAACGCGCTTTGCCAGTCATCCTGAGCATTGGGGCCGCATGATGAACGGCGGCCCGGCGCGATTTTCGTGCGCGGCCGGCGAGCCGGTATCATAGCGGCCGGCCGGCGCCGCCGGCCGCTCTCCAACCATCGCCAACTTTCAGACCCAGCAATCAGAGGCATTCATGACCAGTGCAACCCAATTCGACAACGTATCGGTCGTCAAGCGCGCGAACGTCTATTTCGACGGCAAGTGCGTGTCGCATACCGTGCTCTTCCCGGACGGCACGCGCAAGACGCTCGGCGTGATCCTGCCGTGCGCGCTCAACTTCGGCACCGACGCGCCCGAATTGATGGAAGTGCAGGCCGGCAAGTGCCGCGTGAAGCTCGACGGCAGCAGCGAATGGCAGACCTACGGCGCCGGCGAATCGTTCTCGGTGCCGGGCAAGAGCCGCTTCGACATCGAAGTGCTCGAGACGCTCGATTACGTCTGCAGCTATCTTTGACGACGTCGGCGCGCATGGCGCGCCGCCCGCCGTTCAATGAAAAAGCCCCGCGATTGCGGGGCTCGTTGTTTGAAGGGCCGTGCGAGGCCGTTCGCCGGACGCGTTACAGGCAGGCGTTGATGTCGCCTGCGGCATCGGCGCCCGCACCGCTGCCGGCACGGAAGCCGACCCAGGTCTTCGCGCCCGCGGTCTGGGCCGGGCGCACCAGCGCGGCCGCGCCGTTCGGCGGCTGCTGGCCCGGCGCGTAGACGTCGGTCGCGAGGCCATTCGCGAGCACGTACTGCGAGACGACCTGTTGCTGGGATTTGTCTGCCCAGGTCTTCGCGATGCACGCCGAGACTTCCTGAGCAGGTTTCTGGCTCTGTCCCACGTTTTGCACGGCAGGCGACGGATCGGCCGCGTGCGCGGAAATTGCGATAGTCAGTGCGATGAGCGGTAAGTATTTCGCGTTCACGTTATCTCCCTCGAGTCGTGATTGATTGAGTGGGATGCGCAGCAGGACTGCACAAGTGAGATCGCACAGCGCGGATCGGGTTCAAGCAATTGCGCAACAAGATGTTAAGGCGCTTGCCAAACGGCTGATCCGGTGCTGCGCCGACTGGTCGTCTCGCTGCCCGAGCGTGGGATGGGTGAAGGGTCGCCGCGTGCGGCATTCGTGCGAATGCCGCGCGTCGACTCGTTATCGTGGGATGGATGGTTGCAGGCCCCGTCGCATGAGCACCATGATGACAAACTTTCGCAGATCGAACTGTCAAGCAAGTTCAAATGCGCGGGTCAACCGGCCTTGCGCGCGTTGGCCGGGACGATCGGGCGGAAGCGCTCGCGCTTCTGTTCGTCGTCGAAGTGCTGCAACGCGGGCTTGATGAGGTCGCTGCGCGACACGATGCCCGTCATGCGCAGCGATTGCGCGTCGTCGATGACCGGCAGCCGCTCGAGCCCGAGCATCGCGAGTCGCGACGCGACGACGCGGCACGTTTCGTGCGCGAGTGCGACCACGGGCGCGCGATCGGCCAGCACGTCCGCGATCGGCGTGCCGGGCGCGCGGCTCGCGCGCTGCGCATCGAGCGTCGCGCGATCGACGAGACCGAGCAGGCGGCCGTTCTGCACGACCGGGTACGCACGGTGCGTCTGCTTCGCGCCGAAGAACGTTGCATCGACCTCCGCGAGCGTCGTCGCGCCGTCGATCGCGACGAGCAGGTCGGCGGACGTCATCACTTCGCCGATGTCGTGCCGCTCGAGCGGATCGACGCCGTATTCGCGATAGATGTGATAACCGCGGCGTGCGATCTTTTCCGTCATGATCGAGCGTTTCATCACGATGGTCGCGAAGCCGTGCGCGACGAGCGTCGCCGCGAGCAGCGGCAGCAGCGCGTTCGCGTCGTGCGTGAGGCCGAACGCGAACACGATCGCGGTCAGCGGGGCGCCGAGTGTCGCGCCGAGCGTCGCGGCCATGCACACGAGCGGCCACAGTGCCGGGTCGCCGCCCGGCAGCATCGGCGACAGCACGGTGCCGAGGCCGGCGCCGAGCATCAGCAGCGGGGCGAGCACGCCGCCCGACGTGCCCGAGCCGAGCGCGATCACCCACATCACGGCTTTCACGATCAGCAGCGCGAGCGCGATCTTCAAGGCGATGTGCTGGTGCAGCAGGTCGCCGATCACGTCGTAGCCGACGCCGAGCGCGCGCGGCTCGAGCCAGCCGCCGATGCCGATCACGATCGCGCCGAGCGCAGGCCACCACATCCAGTGCACCGGCAGCTTCGCGAAGGTGTCCTCGACGCGGTACAGCGCGGCCGACAGCCCGCATGCGAGCATGCCCGACAGCAGTCCCGCGACGATGCACGACAGCAGCGCGACGGGCGTCGGCGCGGCCGTCGTCAGCGGAAACAGCGGATCGACGCCGAAGAACACGGCGCGGGCGAAACCGGCCACCGCGCATGCCAGTGCGACCGGCAGGAAACTGCGCGGACGCCATTCGAACAGCAGCAGTTCGACCGCGAGCAGCACGGCGGCGACCGGCGTGCCGAACACGGCCGTCATGCCGGCGGCGGCGCCGGCGACCAGCAGCGTCTTGCGCTCGGCGGCGGTCACGTGCACGCACTGCGCGATCAGCGAGCCGAGCGCGCCGCCCGTCATGATGATCGGGCCTTCGGCGCCGAACGGGCCGCCGCTGCCGATCACGACGCCGGACGACAGCGGCTTGAGGATCGCGACCTTCGGCGACATGCGGCTCTTGCCGAACAGGATCGCCTCGATCGCTTCCGGAATGCCGTGGCCGCGGATCTTTTCCGAACCGAAGCGCGCCATCAATCCCACGATCAGCCCGCCGATCACCGGCACCGCGATCACCCACGCGCCGAGCGCGTTGCCGGCCGGCGAATGGTCGACGAACGAGAACTGCTGGAAGAAAAACAGGTTCGTGAACAGATGGATCAGGCTCAACAGCACGAACGCGGCAAGCGTGCTTAGCAGGCCGATCCCGGCGGCAAGCAACGCGATCCTGGGCAGGCGTTCGTTGGTCGAGAAATCGCGTTTGTGCGGTGCGTTCATCGTGTCGGACGTCGGCGTCAGTAATCGATCTGCGGAACCTGGAACGTGTCCTTGAGCGACTTCAGCTCGGCGCGATGCATGGCCGCGAGGCGGGCGAGCAGCGTTTCGCCGGCGGTTTCGAGATGGACCTCGACCTGCCGGCGATCCGCTTCGCTCGTCTTGCGCTTCACGAGGCCGAGCGCTTCGCAGCGCGTGACCAGCGCCACGACACCGTGGTGCTGTGCCTGCAGGCGTTCCGCGAGTTCGCCGATGGTCGCCCATTCGCGATGCGGGTAGCCCTTGATGTGCAGCAGCAGCAGGTATTGCAGCGGCGTCACGCCTTCGCTTTGCGCGGCGCGCTCGGAGAAGCGCTCGAAGCGGCGCATCTGGTAGCGGAACTCGGACAGTTGCTGGAAATCGGATTTGTGCAGCGCGCGTCGGATGTCGGTCATCGTGATGGAGAAGGGAAAGCAGTCGGGCGAATATATATCACAATATGATATAAAGACGCGAATTGCACCGCCGGCGGCAGCGCGGAACGCGCGGCGGCGTCAGGTCACGCTGCTTCGAGCATTTGCGTCTGCCGATACAGGCCCGTGACGAGATCCGTCTGGGTGATGATTCCGACGAGCCGGTGCGATTCATCGACGACCGGAATGTGGTGGTGGCCCGAATGCGTCAACAGCGGGACGAGCGCGGTGATCGGCATCGTTTCCGGCACGTACGCGACGTCGCGCGTCATCACGGAGGCGACGCTCGCCGGCTGGCCGCCGAACGATTGCGGCAGCCGCGCGGACAGGCGTTGCCACAGCCGGGTCGGGCGGCGCAGCTGGCGCGTGAGGTCGGCGCGCGTGACGATGCCGGTCAGGCGGCCTTCGCCGTCGACGACGGGCAGCGCCTTCACGCGGTGGCGGTCGAGCAGCGTGAGCGCGGCCATGACCGACGTCGACGGCGCGACTTCGATCGCATTCCTCGTCATCAGGTCGGCGCACGAGAGCCGGCCGAACGTGCGCGTATAGGCCTGCATTTCGGTTTCGCGCAGCAGCGCTTCCAGGTCGTCCGGATCGACGTCGAGCCATTCGCCGCGGCGTTTCAGCACGGCGTCGAGGTCGCCGCGCGTAAAGCCACCGCGGCCACCGCGGCCACCGCGTGCGCGCGCCGGCACGCCGCCCGCCTGCGGTTTCGCTTCGGGACGCACGCCGCCGTGCGGGTAGCGGTGCCCGGTGAGCGCGTGATAGGCGAGCGCGGCCGACAGCAGGATGGCCGATTGCAGCGCGATCGGCTCCAGCACGAAGCCGAACCCGAGCGAATGGATCGCAGGGCCGCCGACCACGGCCGTGAGCGCGACGGCGCCCGACGGCGGGTGCACGCAGCGCAGCGCGAACATGCCGCCGATCGCGCACGCGATCGCGACCGCGGCGGCCGTGACCGGATCGGCGATCCATTGTGCGCAAGCGACGCCGACCGTCGCCGCGACGAGATTGCCGCCGATGATCGACCACGGCTGCGCGAGCGGACTCGCCGGCACCGCGAACAGCAGCACGGCCGACGCGCCCATCGGCGCGACGAGCAGCGGCACGAGGCCCGGCACGCCGGGCACGGCCTTCATCGTGAAGCCGACTGTCGCGATGCCGACGAGCGCACCCGTGCACGAACGCAGGCGCTCGCGCCAGCCCAGCGACATCGGATGGGGAATGAAGCTGTGCAGCCATTGCCGCAACGTGCGACGGGGCGTGGAGGAGCCGGACGACATGGAATCCATGAAGAAAGAAGGGGACGATGCGCGCGTGTCGGGGTACGGGGGTGCGGCATTATATCGCGTTGTGATATAAATTGCGGCGCAGCATCGAGGTGTTGCGGGCGCGCGCCAAGCGATGCTTTCGGGAAGCTTTCGCCGGATGAAAACTTCGGCGCAGCAGCGCACGTTCGTTCGCAGCGGCGTACAATTCCGCGCACCGATTTCCCCCCCGAACGTCCCGACCACGCATGCGATGCCCGCTCTCCCGCCTCTTCTCCGGCATGGGGAATCGCGTCGTCGTGGTTTCCGTCCGTGTTCCGTTCCCCACCTGACGCGAGCGCTGCCGACGCCTCCCCACAGACTCTCCCCAAGCCAATTCAATGGACATGCTCGAAAACATGCGCCTGTTCGTGCGCGTCGTCGAAGCCGGCAGTTTTACTGCGGTCGCGAAGGAAATCGACGCGACCACCGCGCAGGTGTCGCGCGCGGTTTCGAACCTCGAAGCGCACGTACAGACGCGCCTGCTGCATCGCACGACGCGCCACCTCGGCCTTACCGAAAGCGGCGAACGCTATTTCGAGCGCGCGAAGTCGATCCTCGCGGAAATCGACTACGCGAACGCGGAGGCGCGCAACGCGCTGCTGCGGCCGAGCGGCAAGATGCGCATCCATGCGATGACGGGGCTCGGGCAGAGTCATGTCGTGTCGTCGATCGTCCGCTACCAGGAGGACAACCCCGACGTGTCGGTCGAGCTGACGCTCGCGCAGCGGATGCCGAATCTCGTCGAGGAGGGTTATGACGTATCGATCGTGACGGCGTCGCAACTGCCCGATTCGGGCTACGTCGCGCAGACCTGCGGCACGAGCTGCAGCGTGCTCGTCGCGTCGCGCGAATACCTGGCGCGCCACGGCACGCCGCAGACGCCGGAAGACCTGCCGAAGCACACCTGCCTGCGCCTCGACACGCCCGCATCGCCGGCCGGCGAATGGCGGCTCGAGCGCAGCGACGGCGAGGAGGCCGTCTACGAACTGCAGCCGGCGCCGTTCCAGGTCAACGTGCCGGACGCGCTGTGTGTCGCGGTGCGCGCTGGGCGCGGGATCGCGTGCGTTGCGCTGTATACGGTGCTCGACGACATCCGCGAAGGGCGGTTGATCCGCGTGTTGCCCGAGTATCGGCTGCAGACGGTGAGCGTGTATGCCGTCTATGCGACGCGCCGTTATCTCGACGCGAAGATCCGCACGTTCCTCGACCACCTGCGCACGACGCTCACGCCCGCGCTGGAGGACGACCTGCGCGAACTCGACCGGCTGACCGTCGAGCACGCGCCGGACGGCCGCAAGCGCGCGTGAGCGTGGCGCCGTCGGCGGGGTGCGGCGATGCCCGCGCATCACGAGCCAATCGATCGACCCGGCATCTGAATGATTGAACTGCACCAGCTTCGCTGCTTCGTCGCGGTCGCCGAGGAACTGCATTTCGGTCGCGCGGCCCGGCGGCTCTTCATGACCCAGCCGCCGCTCAGCCGGCAGATCCAGTTGCTCGAGCATGCGCTCGGCATCGCGCTGCTCGAACGCAGCAGCCGGCCGAGCTGTATCTCGCGTGGCGCACGGACAACGACAACCCCGCGTTGCCGCGCTTCAACGCGATGGTCGACGCGTTTCTCGCGGAGCGTGCGGAAGACGGGATGGTGTGACGCGGCGTGGTTGCATGGCACACTTCGGTCCGACGCATTTCGCACCCCCGAAGACGGAATCAGACGATGCTGATCGACGCCATCCGGAATTTCTGCGCACGCTTGAAGCGGGAGATCGCGGCGGCCGCGACGCCGCAACAAGGCGATGCGCCGCCGGCGAAGCCGAAGCCGAAGCCGCGACGAGCCGGCAAGAAGAAGCTGACCCGGCATCAAAAGGCGGCGGCGGATCTCGCACGGCGGCAGATGGCGAAGGGCGTCGTCGTGCCGCAACGGCGTGACGACGCGCGCGAGGGGGTTGACTTGATAGGCGCGCAGATGGACATGCAGAACGCGCGCCGGGAAAACCACGATCTGGACTGGATCGGGGATATCGTCGACGCCGTCGTCGACAAACCGGCGAACGATGCGTCGTCGAAATAAGACCAATAACGAGGGCACAGATTGATCTGGTTGCTTTACCTGATTCCCGCCGCGATCGCGGCGTGGGTGGTGGTGTCGCGCTATGGCCCGCTGGCCGGCGGCGCGACGGCAGTCGCGGTGCTGATCGCACAGACCGCCATCCTGTCGAGGCTCGCGAAACGCGACGCGTCGGTCGAACCGCGCGTCGATCGCGACGCGGCGCAGTTCAAAAGACTGGCGGTACCCGGCGACGCCCGTCATCTGTTCAATGAACTCCGGCATGTGATCGAGCAATACGTGGACGTCGACGCCGGAACCGACGGCTCGGCCGCGTCGACGACGGACGATGACGACGCGCTCGTCGTGTTTCGCACGCGCGATCGCGCATGGTCCGGATTGCGTTGCGGCGGCGACAACTTCCGCTTTCGCCACGGTGCGATCACGACCCTCGGAATCTTCGCGATCGATTCGGTTCGAGAGCCCGGCACCGGTTCATGCCAGGGGCTGCTGTGGTTCGACGTGAAGCCGCGCAACATGCCCGCCGAAGGCAACGATCCCTACATGAAGCGCGCATTCTTCGAGCTCGGTCCGGACTCCCGCGACAGCCTCGAGCCGATGCGCGCATGGGCGCCCGCGCTCGAGTCAATCGCGACGATGGTCGGCGCGAAGTTCGACGTCGTCGTTCATTCGGACGTTTGACGACCCGCGGGCAGTCATGCCGTTTTTCAGGAGGACATTCGATGGCGCATCGCCTGTATCTGTACAACCTCGACGACGTCGGCCGGACCAGCGCGCCGTGCCTGGGCATGGTCGAATGGAACTACGACTTTCCGACCGTGCTGAGCCCGTTGCTGTCGTCGTCGCCGTTCCTGGCGCGCAACCGCTGCAACGACACCGGCGAGGCCGACGGCCTCTATGCCGACGCGGCGGGCGGCAAGGCGCTGATGGCCAGGTTGTATACGTTCCTTGAGCGTCATGCCGACCGCCTGATCGACGATCTCGACGCCTTCCGGGAAGCGAAGCGGAAGATTCTCGCGTTCCTCGGCAACCGCGCCGTGCATCGCTACTTTCATCTCGACGCATGGGACGTGTTCAATCTGTCCGACGAGACGCACGCGGGCCAGGCGCAGGCGCTGCTGGCACGCATCGAGCGCGACAACGCGCGGATCCGCGCCGCGATCGACGCGGACGATCCCGTGCTGCTCGACGCTTGCGAAGGGCTGGCATGCGAGGACGTGACGAGCTTCCGCGAGCTGATCAATCAGCCGCACTACGACTACGGGTGGGAGCCGTTGACGTCGATCATCTACGACGAAGCGCTGGTGTTCGAGCAGGACGGGCAGATGGGCGTCATGGCGATCACGGGCGAGGTGCTGGTGCCGCCGCGCTACGACGAGATCGGCGAGTTCGATGCCTGGACGGACGTCGCGATCGTCAGGCAGGGCGACCGGTACGGCCACGTCGACACGACGGGGCGGGAGATCACGCCCGTGCGGTACGAGCAGGTGTGGGCGTTCTGGCATGGCGAGTTCGCGCGGGTCAAGCGGGACGGCAAGTTCGGCGTCGTCGATCGTCACGGCGTGGAGGTGGTGCCGTGCCGTTACGCGGAATTGACGGTCTTGCTCCATTTCGGCGAATGCTGCTGGGCAGCGCGCGAGCAGGCGCTGTGGGGTGTCGTCGACCCCGTCGGGCAATGGCGGCTGCCGGCCGAATTCGACGCGATCGACCATTCGACCGGCGTGATCTTCGCGACACCCGCCGGCAGGACCGTGCCGGACGTCTATACCCGTCGCCTGGTGCGGGTGGGGAGTGCGCCGCAAGAGCAGGTCGAGGTCGTCGAGGCGAGCGACGAAAACGGCGGCAAGGCGTTTCGCTACCTGGTGCCGCAAGCCGGCGAAGACGGCGTGGCGCGCAGTGCGTTCGTCGACGAGAACGGCCATGCGCTGATCGCGCCCGGGGCGGTCGACGAGATCGCGATGTTCTCGATCGGGGTGCTGCTGCGCTTTCGGCGCGGCGGGTGCTGGGGCATCGTCGATGTCGACGGCGTGGAGCGATGCGCTGCGCGTTACGAGAGCCTGAGCCGGGCAGGCGTGCGGGACGGATGGCTGGCGATCGGCTTTCGCGACGGCGGCGCGTGGGTGGTGCACGACGACGGCGGCGAGGCGCCGCTGCCGCCCGCCGTCGCGAGCGAGCTGGCCGGGTATGACGACGCGAGCCTGTTCGACGATGCGCAGCGACGCGCATTGGCGCGCACGGCGTCGGGCGGCGGCTGTTGAGCGTCGCGCATCCACGCGGGGGATGTCGCGCGCGCCGGGATTCAGTACACTGCCCCTTTTTGCGATGACGGGACATCGGCCGGTGGCCCGGATCGTATCGCCGCGTGCGCCGGGACGACCCGGCGCAGCCATCACTCAAAGAAAGACAACATCATGAGAGAACGTCCGCGCCATCTGCAGGAACTGCGGCAGGGCCTGCGCGTGCTGGCCTTCGCCGCGCTTGCCTGGATCGCCGTCCTGCTGGCCGCGCAACCGGCCTTCGCCGACGCCTTCGACCGCGCCGCCGAAGCGCAACGCTACCGCGCGTGGCTCGCGCAATTCGAGGCCGATTTCGCGACGCTGCAGCAACGCAGCGCGTCCGGCGAGCCGATTTCCGACGACGAGTTCGAGCGGATCTTCGCGAAATCCGTCGTGCCGAAATCACGCGCGGTGCCGCTGCTGAAAACGGTCGCCGAGCATGCGGGCATCAGCGCGGGCGCGGGCTTCGCGGTCGCGGGCGCCGGCCGCATCTTCTTCGACGTGTTGCGCGAATCGGTGCCGGCGGGCGAAGGCGGAATCTATCCGGAGACCGATCCGAAGATCGCGGCGCGCGACCTGACCGTGTGGTACATGCACATCGGCACCGGCGGCGAGACCGCGGAACGCTACTTCAGCGATCCGAAGCGATTCAAGCCATACCATCTGCCGCCGCCGGGGACGCTCGAACGGAACGCCTATCCGTTCCTGCTGATGGACGACCGGCACGGCGCACTGCGGCTCGGCGGCGTCAGCGCCGAATTCTGGAACCTGATTGCGACGCTTCATGGCACACAATTCCAATAACGTTCGCCGGCGCCTGCGCGCCCATGCGTTCGCACTGGCGGCCGGCCTCGCGGCCGCACCGTTCGCCCACGCGGTGTGCGATCCGTCCGACGCCGCGCTGGCCGTGATGACGTCCGTCGCGGTGGATTTTCCGCTGGACGACGCCGGCGCGCTGCTCGGGCTGGACGGTTCGCGCATCAAGTCGTCGGATCTCGACGATCCGCTGCGCGTCACGCTCGACGCTCGCGCGCGCCCGACGCTGTGGGCGGAGCAGGTCGACTGGTCCGCCTACCGCGTGCCGGGCAAGCGCGTCGGCCCGACCACGCTGTTTTTCGACCAGGCGGCGGACGGCACGCGCCATCTGTGCCGCGTCGAGCAAAACGGATTCACCGACGCATTCGAGGACAAGCGTGAAGCGCTGCTGACCCGCGAGGAAAGCGATCGCTACGCGTACGACCGGCGGCATGGCGGGGCCGGCAATCGCGCCGCCGACGCGCGCGCGGCGGAGCCGGGCGATTACCGGCTCGAACGCAAGCTCGTGCTGCATTACGACAGCGCCGGGCGGCTGGCCGGCTTCGACACCTTCAGCCGCGACCGCGACGCCGGCGAACGCACGCCGCCCGAGCAGACCGGCCGCGTTTGCCTGCGCTACGACGCGCACGGCTGGCTCGCGGCGTCGGGCGCCGACGTGTGCGACGGCCGCGCCGGCGATCAGGCCGGGCTCGTCTACGTGCATGACGCCGACGGCCGTCTGCTGCGCGTGATCCGGCGCGAAGACGGCGCCGTGCGGGTACAAACTTTCGATGCGCAGGGCAAGCCGGGCGCGCTTTACCTCGCGTCGTCCGGGCAGAAGGCGCTGCCGCATCGCTTGCCGGAGATCCGCGGCGCGTACACGTACAGCCTGTCCGATCGCGAGCAGCGCACGCTGGTGCTCGACGGCCCGAACTGGACGATTCCACCCGTCGATTCCGACGATTACGCGTGGCGTTTCCTGCTGTTGCCGGGCGACGAGTCGGCCGGCGGCATCATTGCGTTCCGGGACGACGAGCTGCAGCTGCTCGCGGCCGGCAAGAGCGGCCGGAACGGCGTGATCCGCCTGACCGCGGCGCAAAAGCGCAGGATCTGGGAAGCCGCGCGCGACCGGCCGGGGCGTGTGATCTGGAACTACGCGCCGGGACAGGATCTCGTCGTGGTCGCGGCGATGCCGGACGCGGTGTGGCGGCAGTGTGCGGGAGCGTCCGACCGGACGCCGGACGCATGCGGGAAAGCGGGCGCCGCCGCGCACACCCCATGACGCGTGCGGGACGCGGCCTTCAGCGTCCTCGCCTGACCGGACAGGCGGCTTTCAGTCGAGCGGCCTGATCGCGCGCGCCGCGCAACGGCAGGCGAAGGGGATCGCCTTCGCCTTCGACGTCGATCCGGAGTTCCCGGTCGTCGTCGAACAGGCGATAGAACCGCGCGCGGTCCGTGATTTCCGCGACGGCGTACATGTCGAGATCGGACGGCGCGAGGGCGCCGCGGCTCGAAACGCGCGCGCTGTTCGACGCAAACGTGACGCGCACGCGCTGGCCGTCATGCCGATCGGCGCCGTTCACCAGCACCGAGGCCCGAAGCCGCCCGGCTTCGCAGATCACGTAGAGCGCATTGCCGTCGGTGTCCATGTCGCCGTAATACAGCAACGGATCGTCGAAATGCCAGGCTCCGATGGCATCGTCCGGCGCGCCGGACGGCTGCGCGTGCGCCACGGACAGGTGCAGCGCCAGCAGGATGCCGATCAGCCGGACGGGAAGGTTTCGCATCACGCTTGATCAGTGGGTGATCGACAGGAACAGGTACGCGGCGAACAGCGACAGGTGCACGACGCCGTGCAGCACCGTCGTGCGGCCCTGGCTGAGCGTCAGCGTGCTGACGAGCAGCGTCAGTGACAGCAGGACCGTTTCCATCGGGCCGATGCCGAGCGTGAGCGGCTGGCCGACCCAGATGAACACGGCCGCGACGGTCGGGATCGTGAGCCCGATACTCGCGAGCGCCGACCCGAGCGCAAGGTTCATGCTGGTCTGCAGGCGGTTCGCGCGGGCGGCGGTGACGGCCGCGAGCCCTTCCGGCAGCAGCACGAGCGCGGCGATCACGATACCGACGGCGGCTTCGGGCGCACCGAGCCGCAATACGGCATGCTCGACGGCCGGCGACAGCAGCTTCGCGAGCAGCACGACCGCGACGAGGCTCGCGAACAGCAGCAGCAGGCTGATCACCGCGGTGCGGCCGCTCGGCGGCGCCGCGTGCACCGATTCGTTCGCGCTGTCGTGCGCGGTGAGGAAGTAGTCGCGGTGACGCACGGTCTGTACGAACACGAATGCGCCGTACAGCACGAGCGACGACACGCCGGCGAACGCGAGCTGCGATTTCGAAAAGAACGGGCCCGGTGCGGCGTTCAGGTAGTTCGGCATCACGAGCGACAGCACGGACAGGGAAGCCAGCACCGCGAGCGCCTTGCTTGCGCCGCGCCCCTGGAAGTCCTGTTCGCCGTGCTTCCATGCGCCGACCAGCAGGCAGATGCCGACGATGCCGTTGCAGATGATCATCACGGCGGCGAATACGGTGTCGCGTGCGAGGCCCGATTTTTCGGGGCCGGCGCCGAGCATCACCGACACGATCAGCGCGACTTCGATGACGGTCACGGCGACCGCGAGCACGAGCGTGCCGAACGGTTCGCCGACCCGATGGGCGACGACTTCGGCATGGTGGACGGCGGCGAACACGGCGCCGGCGAGTGCGGCGGCGAACACCGCGATGACGAGGCCTTCGGCCGGCACGACGCGCGACAGCGCGAGGACCAGCCATGCGGCAAGCGGGGCCACGAGGGTCCAGCGCGGGAGCTGGTTGGACGAGAGCGGCATGGAGGGTTTCCTTATGCGGGTGGCGGCGCGCGACGCGCCGTCACGGGTTGACGAAGCCCGGCCGGACAAACGCCGAACGAGAGCGATGGAACTGAAAGACGGCGGCGCGGACAAGCGCCGGGCCGGGTTCGCCGTTGCGACGCGGCAGGTGGCGAAGGGGCCGGAGCCCGTCGCGCCGGCGCCGGTCGCATCGAACCGGTTCGATGCGGCGGGCCGCTGGAAGCAGGGCCGGATCGCCGCCCGGCAAGGCCGGCGGCTCTGGTCCGGCCCCGAAGGCGTGGCCGGCGATGCGCGGCAACGGCGGCGTGGCATGCGGTTTCTCCCTGAAATCCCGCGGGTTGCGGGATTTTATCAGGCGGATGCGCGCCGCTATTCGAAAATCGAATCCTTACGTTGACCTTTCGGTTCGAAAAAAGTGCCGATGAATTTTCATTTTTCGTCCTTGCGGATTCGGTAACGGTCTTTTACGTGACGAATCCGGGCTCGCCCTGACATAAATCTACCGACCGGTCGGTTTATAATCGCTCGCACTTCCACTTCATGACGGATCGCAAGCGATGGCTGTTTCTTCTGCACATTCGGTGAATTCGGGCGCGCTGGCGCCGTCGGCGGTCGTCGGCGTGATCGGTGCCGGCGCGATGGGGGCGGGCATTGCGCAGGTCGCGGCGGCGGCCGGCCATACGGTGCTGCTGTACGACCTGAACGAAGCCGCATGCGACAAGGCGCTGGCGGGCATCCGTGCGCAGTTCGCGCGGCTGGCGGAGAAGGGCCGGCTCGAACCGGCACAGGCGCAAGCCGCGGCGAACCGCGTGAGCGCGGTGCGTGCGCTGGCCGATTTCGCGGGTGCCGCGCTGATCGTCGAGGCGGCGGCCGAGCGGCTCGACGTGAAGCGCGAGATTTTCGCGACGCTCGAGCGCCATGTCGACGATGCGTGCCTGCTGGCGACCAACACGTCGTCGATCTCGATCACGTCGATCGCGGCCGGGCTGCGGGTGCCGCGGCGCGTCGCCGGCCTGCATTTCTTCAACCCGGCGCCGCTGATGGCGCTCGTCGAGGTGGTCAGCGGGCTCGCGACCGCGCCCGAAGTCGCACAGGCGCTCCGTGCGACAGCCGCCGCGTGGGGCAAGCAGCCCGTGATGGCCAAGTCGACGCCGGGCTTCATCGTGAACCGCGTCGCACGGCCGTATTACGCGGAGGCGCTGCGCGTGCTGAACGAGCAGGGCGCTGCACCGGCGTCGATCGACGCGGTGATGCGGGAAGCCGGCGGCTTCCGGATGGGGCCGTTCGAGCTGATGGACCTGATCGGCCACGACGTGAACTTCGCGGTGACCGAATCGGTGTTCCGCGCGTACTTCAACGACCCGCGCTACACGCCGTCGCTGATCCAGCAGGAACTCGTGAACGCGGGTTTCCTCGGGCGCAAGTCGGGGCGCGGTTTCTACGCGTATGCGGATGGCGCGACGCCGCCCGCGCCCGATCTCGAAGCGCCGCGCGACGCGCCGGCCGACGTCGCACTGTTTGCGCAGGACGGCCCGGCCGATGCGCTGCGCGCGCGCGTCGCCGAACGCGTGGCCGGCGCGCGGCATGCGGATGCCCATCCCGACGACCTGCTCGCGACGGCCGGCCGCGCATCGATCGCGCTGACCGACGGCCGCACCGCGACCGCGCGCGCCGCGCAAACCGGTGTGACCGATCTCGTGTTGGTCGATCTCGCGCGCGATTACACGCAGGCCGGGCTCGTCGCGCTGACGCGTGCGCTCCAGTGTAGCGACGCGGCGTATGCGGATGCGGTCGGCCTGTTCCAGCAGGCGGGTTTCCGCGTCGTCGGCGTCGCGGACGTGCCGGGCATGGTCGCGATGCGCACCGTCGCGATGCTCGCGAACGAGGCGGCCGACACGGTGAACCAGGGCGTGTGCTCGCCCGCCGATCTCGATCTCGCGATGGAGAAGGGCGTGAACTACCCGTGCGGCCCGCTCGCGTGGGCCGATGCGATCGGCATCGGCCGCGTGTATCGCGTGCTGTCGAACCTCGCGGCGAGCTACGGCGAGGACCGCTATCGCGTGTCGCCGCGCATCGCCGCACTGCATGCGGCCGGTCGCACGTTCCGGTCGTAACGCCGGCTTCGTCAGTCACCTCGATCACGATAACGACATCACTCCATTGGAGGAGCACCCCGATGACTCACCCGACGCATCCCGCCGCCGCCCTCGAGCCGATCGAGACCGCCAGCCGCGACGAACTGCAGGCGCTGCAGCTCGAGCGCATGAAGTGGTCGCTGCGCCACGCGTACGACAACGTCCCGCACTATCGCCGCACGTTCGATGCGGCGGGCGTGCATCCGGACGACCTGAAGTCGCTCGCCGATCTCGCGAAGTTCCCGTTCTCGACCAAGAACGATTTGCGCGACAACTATCCGTTCGGGCTGTTCGCGGTGCCGCGCGAGCAGGTCGTGCGCGTGCATGCGTCGAGCGGCACGACGGGCAAGCCGACGGTGGTCGGCTACACCGCGCGCGACATCGATACCTGGGCGAACGTGACCGCGCGCTCGATCCGCGCGGCCGGCGGCCGCCCGGGCGACACGCTGCACAACGCGTTCGGCTATGGCCTCTTCACGGGCGGTCTCGGGATTCACTATGGCGCGGAGCGGCTCGGCTGCATGGTCGTGCCGATGTCGGGCGGGCAGACCGAGAAGCAGGTGCAACTGATCCGCGATTTCGAGCCGAAGATCATCCTCGTCACGCCGTCGTACATGCTGAACCTGATCGACGAGATGGTGCGGCAGGGGATGGACCCGGCCGAGTCGTCGCTGAAGATCGGCATCTTCGGCGCCGAGCCGTGGACGCAGGCGCTGCGTGAGGAAGTGGAGACGCGTGCGGGCATCGATGCGCTGGACATCTACGGGCTGTCGGAAGTGATGGGGCCGGGCGTCGCGTGCGAATGCGTCGAGACGAAGGACGGCCCGGTGATCTGGGAAGACCATTTCTACCCGGAGATCATCGATCCCGTCACGGGCGAAGTGCTGCCCGACGGCAGCCAGGGCGAGCTCGTGTTCACGTCGCTGACGAAGGAAGCAATGCCGGTGATCCGCTACCGCACGCGCGACCTCACCGCGCTGCTGCCGCCGACCGCGCGCGCGATGCGCCGTCTCGCGAAGATCACCGGCCGCTCCGACGACATGCTGATCGTGCGCGGCGTGAACGTGTTCCCGAGCCAGATCGAGGAGATCGTCGTCGCGCTGCCGCAGTTGTCGGGCCAGTTCCAGATCACGCTGTCGCGCGACGGTCACATGGACCGGCTCGACCTCGCGGTCGAACTGCGCTCCGAAGCGGGCGCCGGCGTGCCGGACGGCGAGCGCGCCGCGATCGCGCGCGAGCTGCAGCACCGGATCAAGACGATGGTCGGCGTGTCGTCCGGCGTGACGGTGCTGGCGGCGGGCGGCATTCCCGCGACCGCGACCGGCAAGGCCCGGCGCGTGATCGACCGCCGCCAGGCCGCGTAATTCCGATGTTTGCCGTTCTACCCGAGGAAACCTGTTCGATGGATGGATTGAAGACCCTGGCCGTCACGGTCGATGCGCGCGGCATCGCAACCGTCGCGTTGCAGCGCGGCGACGTGCTCAACGCGTTCGACGAAACGATGATCGCCGAACTGACCGGCGCGTTCACCACGCTCGGCCGGCGCGACGACGTTCGCGCGATCGTGCTGCGTTCGGACGGCCGCGCGTTCTGCGCCGGCGCCGACCTGCAGTGGATGCAGCGCGCGAGCGCGAACGACGCGGCCGCGAACCTGCGCGATGCGGAGCGGTTCGCCGCGATGATGCGCGCGATCCGGCAATGCCCGAAGCCGACGGTGGCGCGCGTGCAGGGCCATGCATTCGGCGGCGGCGTCGGCCTGTGCGCGGCGTGCGACATCGTGATCGCGAGCGATCACGCGCGCTTCTCGGTCAGCGAGGCACGCTTCGGGATCCTGCCGGCCGTGATCGGGCCGTATCTGGTCGAGGCCGTCGGCCAGCGCCAGGCGCGTCGGCTCGCGCTCACCGCAACGCAGCTCGCCGCGGGCGAGGCGGTCGCGATCGGCCTGATCCACCAGGCCGTGCCGCTCGATTCGCTCGACGAAGCACTCGAGCGGACGCTCGCCGAACTCGGCCGGAACGGCCCGAATGCGCTGATGGAGATCAAGCGCTTCTTCGACACGATCGGCGAGTATCCGTCGTCCGACGAGCGCGCGGCGTTCACCGCGCAGACGATCTCCCGCGTGCGGGCGACGCCGGAAGCGAAGGAAGGCTTCGCCGCGTTCTTCGCGAAGCGGCCGCCGGCATGGGAGGCGGGCGGCGCGTAAGCGAGGACGCCCGGCGCGGCGGGCTGCCGACGCTCATCCGCCGCGCCGCAATCGGGGACGGTTGCTCTACAATGCGTGACCCCCGGCGCCCCGCCGGCCCAGCCCCGACCGATTCTTCATCCGATGATCGTCAACCGCCTTATCTCCGAGATCCTGTTCGGCTTCACCGGCCTGATCGGCATCATCAACCCGATCGGCATCGCGTTCCTGTTTCTCGAACGGACCGAGGCGCTCACCGAACACGAGCGGGACCTGCTCGCCCGGAAGGTCGCGTTCAACTCGTTCATCGTGCTGCTGGTCGCGTTTTTCGCCGGCACGCCGGTGCTGCATTTCTTCGGGATTTCGATGGAAGCGCTGCGGATCGGCGGCGGCTTCGCGGTTGCCGTGGCCGGCTGGCAGATGCTGAACGAACCCGACGGGCCCGGCGGCGGCGACACGCCGGTCAAGCCGATCGACGTGTCCACCGTGATGAAGCGCGCGTTCTTCCCGCTGACCGTGCCGCTGACGGTCGGCCCCGGCTCGATCGCGACCGCGATCGCGCTGAACGCGAACCGCACGCACAAGCTGTCGGAGTTCATGCTGTCGAGCATCGTGTCGATCGCCGTGTCCGTGCTGGTCGCGGTCGTGATCTGGCAGGTCTACAGCCGCTCCGCGCTGCTGTCGCGCTACCTCGGCAGCGAAGGCACCAAGGTCGCGAAGCGCGTGTCGGCGTTCCTGCTGCTGTGCATCGGCGTGCAGATCATGCTGACCGGCTTTTCCGCGTTCCTGCAGCCGATCGCCGACCAGGTCAAGTAAGCATCCTTGGCGTTCAGCGCGCGGCGGCGAGCATCGGGTAGGTGAACAGTCCGAAGTGGACGACGTTGAGCCCCGCGTGCGCAAGCGCGGCGGCGAACAGGCCGCCCCGGCGGTACGCAATGCCGTAGCCGACGCCGGCCACCGTGCCGAGCACGATCCATGGCCAGCCGCCGGCCGCATGCGCGGCGCCGAACAGCGCGGCGCCCGCGGCCAGCGCGGCCCACGGTCCCCAAGAGAATGCGCCGAGCGCGCGCGTCAGCCCGCCCTGCACGTAGCCGCGGAACAGCGCCTCTTCGGCGAGCGTCACGAGCAGCAGGTTGTTGACGAGCCATAGCCAGCCCGACGCCGGCCACTTGGGCGCCCAGCCGACCATGCCGAACGCGAGCGCGCCGGCCAGGCATGCGGCGGACGTCGCGAGCGCGGCGACGATGCCCACGCGCAGCGCGCGGGCCGGCGACACGGCCGGATGGACCCACGGCAGTACCCACACGAGCCACAGGCCGACGAGCGGCTTGTCCAGGTTCAGGTACATCGTGAACGGCACGGCATCCGGCGTGAAGCGCGTCGGGGCGATCACGCGGGGATTGTGGAAGCCGGGAATCAGGTGCAGGCCGAGCGCGATCGCCAGCGCGAGAAAGACGGCATGCGCGGCGAAGCGCACCGCGGCCGGACGCGCGGGCGCGACGCCCCACGCGGCGAGCGCGAGCAACGCGAGCGGTGCCAGCGTGAGCGGCGCGAGCTTGCCGAACGCCAGCGCGCACGCGTAGCCGGCTGCGCCGAGGATCAGGCTGGGGACGCGCAGCGGGCGGCACCAGGCGAGCGCCGCGGCGGCGAAGATGGCGATCCAGGTTGCGATGAACGGGACGGTCGATACGGACATGAGCGGCGGCATTCCTCCGATGAAATGCCGCGCATCATACAGGACTGCGTATTGCGTCTACAGAAGCGCGTCTACAAAAGCGCGCCCGCAGCAGGTGCGCCGGCCGTCAGCGGCCGGCGGTTTCGGTGACGCCGTCGCGGCCCGGGATGTGGACGCTGTTGCGCACGCGCATCCGCCGCCGGTACCAGAACGTCCACGTCAGCAGACAGCCGAACACGGTATAGCCGATGATCGGCGACACGACCAGCACGCGTTCGACCGGCCAGGTCACGACCATCCAGCAGCGCAGCAGCATCTCGATGCTGAGCCCGGCGCCCCACGCGAACGTCATCAGGCGCAGCGTCTGCCGCAGCCCCGGCTGCGCGTTCCAGACCGCTTCGAAATGCGCGGCGCCGCCATCCATCTCGCGGGCGATGGTGGCGCGCGCGAGATAGAAGATCAGCGGGCGTTCGCGGAACAGCGACAGCAGGAACACGATGCCGATCGTGCCTGATGCGAGCGATTCGCGCATCAGCAGCGTGCGTGCGCTGCCGCCGAATGCCATCCCGATGATCGACAGCGCGATGCCGAGCAGCACGATGGCCGCCACCGCATCGACGCGGCGCGAGCGGATGAATTCGACGATCGACCAGATGACCGGCGGGACCGCCGACGCGTACAGCGCGCCGGTTTCGCCGAAATGGGGATGGGCAAAGTGGTAGGCGACCCAAGGCAGCAACAGGTTGACGACGAGTTCGAGGGCCAGGCCGGCGCGCGCTTTCACGGTGGGATTCCAGATGATGGGTTCGGATGCCCGAACCGAATGGAATCCAGTATATCGAGATTCACGCGCCGTCTGCAGGTGGGGCGGGACCGGATAGGGAGGTTCCTCCCGGTGCGCGCCGCATTGCCGCCCGAGTGCGCGTTTCACCGGGCGGCCGTCGCGCTCGCGTTACTCCAGGTCCTTCCGGTACTGGATGAACCCGGCGTTGTTCGCGAGCTTGTCGTACAGCGCGCGCGCGGTCGTGTTGGTTTCATGCGTGAGCCAGTACACGCGGCTCGCGCCGGCTTCGCGGGCATGCTCGTACACGGCCTCGATCAGCGCACCGCCTGCGCCTTGCCCGCGTGCGTCGGGCGCGGTGTACAGGTCCTGCAGATAGCAGTACGGCCCTTCGGTCCAGCACGAGCGGTGGTAGATCGAATGCACGATCCCGACCAGCGCCCCCGATGCGTCGAATGCGCCGAGCACGAACATCGGCTCGGCAGGATCCATCAGGCGGGCCCAGGTCGTCGCGAACACCGCGTCGCTCAGCGCGGTGTCGTAGAACCGCCGATACGCGCACCACAGCGGGCGCCATGCGGCTTCGTCGGCGGCCTCGAGCGGCCGGACCGCGATGTGCGTTGCGCTGTCCGCGCGGCCGGCCGCATCGCGCGCGCGCGCCTGCGCGTGGCGGATCGCGGTGAGCGACGCGCGCTGCGCGCCTTCCCCGTCGAAGTTGGCGGGCGACAGCCACGCGTCGAACGCCGCCGCGAGCGCGGGCCATTCGCCGTCGATGATCGAGAACCACGCGGTGTCGCGATTGCGGCCGCGGTAGATGATCGCCTGCCGGAACGTGCCTTCGTAGCGGAAGCCGAGCCGCGCGGCGGCCTTGCGCGACGGCACGTTCAGGTCGTCGCATTTCCATTCGTAGCGCCGGTAGCCGAGCGTGTCGAACGCGTACTTCATCAGCAGGAACTGCGCTTCGGTCGAGACGGGCGTGCGCTTGAGCAGCGGCGAGAACGTGACGGAGCCGACCTCGATCACGCCGTTGGCCGGATCGATGCGCATCAGCGCGAGCGTGCCGACCGCGCGGCCGCTCGCGACGTCGATCACCGCGAAATGCATCGGGTCGGTGCTGGCGGCGGCAGTGTGCGCATACGCGCGATAGCTCGCTTCGTCCGTGTACGGCCCATGCGCCAGATAGGTCCAGTGGCGGCCGTCGGGGGCCGCGGCGTAGGCGGCGTACAGATCGGCCGCGTGGCGCTCGGCGTCGAGCGGCTCGATGCGGCAATGACGCCCGTGGAGCGTGACGGGCCGCGGGCGGGGGCGGGCGGACCAGTCGGGCAGCGGCTGCCCGACGGGCTGTTGGTAGGCGTTGGTCGTGGACAAGGTCGATCTCGCTTCGTGGACACGGCCGGCGAAGTACCGGCCTGAAGACGATCGTAGTGCCGGCGAGGTACCATGAAAAGCGCCAGCGATTCCACAATTTATGGTGCCACGCCTTTCATGACTCCCGCCTTGCCTTCCGACGACGTCCTTCCGCAGCTCGACGCGCCGCTGGCGCGCACGCCGGGTGCGCCTTCGCTGCAGCGCCAGTTGCTGCGCCGCGTGCGCGACGCGATTCTCGGCGGCGCGATGCCGGCCGGCACGCGGCTGCCCGGCACGCGTGCGCTGGCCGAGACGCTCGGCGTGTCGCGCAACACGACGGCCGCCGTCTACGAGCAGCTCGTTGCCGAAGGCTTCCTGCAGTCCGACCGCCGCGGCACGCGTGTCGTCGGGCTGGCGCGCCGGGCCGAGCCGCGCCGGCGCACCGCGCCGCCGGCCGTCGCGCAGCGGCTCGGCCGCATTCGCCCGAGCCGCATCGGCACCGGCGAATCGGAGGGTTTCCGGCCGGGCGTGCCCGCGCTGACGCATTTCCCGGTGGACGCGTGGCGCCACGCGATCGACCGTGCGCTGCGCCGCAGCGGCCGCGACCTGCTCGGCTATGGCGATCCGCTCGGCGAGCGCGCGCTGCGCGAATCGATTGCGCGCCACCTGGCCGTGACGCGCGGCGTGCGCTGCGATCCCGAGCAGATCGTGATCACGGAGGGCGCACAGGGTGCGATCTCGTTGTGTGCGCAGCTGCTGACGAACCCGGGCGATACGGTGTGGGTCGAGGAGCCCGGCTATCGCGGCGCGCGCACCGCGATGCAGGCGGCCGACCTCGACGTCGTGCCGATGCCGGTCGACGCGGAAGGGCTGCGCGCCGAAGCGGACGACTGGCGCGAGCGGACGCCGCGCCTCGTCTATACGACGCCGTCGAACCAGTTCCCGACCGGCGCCGTGCTGTCGATCTCGCGTCGGCTCGCGCTGATCGATGCCGCGCGCCGGCATCGCGCGTGGATCATCGAGGACGACTACGACAGCGAATTCCGTCACACCGGCGAGCCGATCGGCGCGATGCACGGGCTCGCGCCCGATTCGCCCGTCGTCTATCTCGGCTCGTTCAGCAAGACGATGTTTCCGGCGCTGCGCATCGGGTTTCTCGTGCTGCCCGATGCGCTGCTGGCCACGGTGCGACCGGTGCTGCCGGAGATGCTGCGCGGCGGCACGCGCCACGTGCAGCTCGCGCTGGCGGATTTCATCGAGACGGGCGAGTACGGCCGCCATCTCGGCCGCATGCGCCGGCTGTACCGCGATCGCCGCCTCGCGCTGCTGGCCGCGCTCGACAGCGCGCTGAGCATCCCGCATCGCGTCGAGGGCGGGCCGTGCGGGCTGCATCTCGCGCTGCGGCTGCCTGCGCGCTACCGCGATCGCGCGATCGTCGACGCCGCGCGCGCGCACGGCATCGGGCCGTTCCCGCTGTCGGGTTTCTCGATGCGCGCGGAGACGGCGCTCAACGGGCTCGTGCTCGGTTTCGGCAATACGTCGGCCGACGCGTTCGAGCCGCTGTTGCGCACGCTGTCGGTGCTGGCGAAACGGATCGGCGGGCGCTGATCCGGCCGTCGCCGGCGGGGTTGGCGAACCGTCGGAATTGTGCGGATTGACGAAGCGGCCGGTTTGACCGGAACGAATGCCGCCGCCGTTTCGCGGCCGATGCACGGCCTGTTCGAGCCGTCGTCGATTCGTATGCTCTGGCGCGCGGCGTGGACTATAAATGGATGCGTGTACCGGTGCTTGTCAGGCGCCTGCGCGTCTCGCGCATCGCGCGGCGCGGCGACTGCCCGGGGGAGGTGCACCGTGGTTCGCCAGACGCTTGCTCGCGCCGTGCTTCGCACCGCGTTGATCGGGGGCGTGTTTGCCGTCTGCCTGGGCCTGCAGCCCGTGGCCGACGCGGCGAGCCCCGCGAAGGAACGACGCGCGGCGCCGCCCGCCGCGTCGCCCGTCGATCTCCCTGCGATCGTCGAACGTTACGGCCCGGCCGTCGTGTACATCAGTGCGGCCTCCGCCGAGCCGCAAGCGCCTGCGCCTGCCGCGCCGGGCGTTGCGGCGCTCGATCCCGACGATCCGCTCGCCGCATTCTTCCGGCGCGGCGCGCCGCAGCCGCCGCCGACGCCGGAGATCGCGCCGCGCACGCTGTCCGGCAGCGGCTCGGGTTTCATCGTCAGCGCCGACGGCCTGATCCTCACCTCCGCGCACGTGGTCGACGATGCGACCGACGTGACCGTGCGGCTCACCGATCGCCGCGAATTCAAGGCGACCGTGCTGGCCGTCGATCCGCAAAGCGACGTCGCCGTGCTGCGGATCGACGCGACCAAGCTGCCGGTGGTCCGGCTCGGCGATTCGTCGAAGGTACGCGCGGGCGAACCGGTGATGACGATCGGCGCGCCGGACGGATCGGGCAACACGGTCACGGCCGGCATCGTCAGCGCCACGTCGCACCGGCTGCCGGACGGCAGCGCGTTTCCGTTCTTCGAAACCGACATCGCGCCGAACCCCGACAACTCGGGCGGCCCCGTCTTCAATCGCGCGGGCGACGTGATCGGCATCGCGGTGCAGGTCTATACGGGCACCGACCGCTACGCGAGCATGACGTTCGCGATTCCGATCGGCCTGGCGGCCAGGGTGCGTGCGCAACTGCAGAAGCAGATGCAGGCGCAGCGCAATCCGTCGGGGAATGCGCTCGGCATCGACGTGCAGGACGTCGGCGCGGGGCTCGCGGCCGCGTTCGGGCTGCCGCGTCCGGCGGGCGCGCTCGTCAACGGCGTGGCGCCCGGCTCGCCGGCCGCCGCGGCCGGCGTGAGGCCCGGCGACGTGATCGTGCAGATCGGCAACCGGCCGATCGGTCACTCGGTCGAACTGAGCGACTATGCGGCGGCGTTGCCGCAAGGCGCGAAGACGCCGCTCAGGCTGATCCGCAACCGCAAGGCGATCACGCTGACGGTGACGGCCGGCGCGGGCGGCTCGGCGGGGGCCGCCGGCGCGGCCGAAGCGGGCGCCGACATGGGCGGCGGCGCGCGACCGGCCGAAGGCGGCGGCGATCGCCTCGGGCTGACGATGCACGCGCTGAGCGACGACGAGCGCCGCTCGACCGGGCTCGCGGTCGGGATGATGGTGGACGCGGTGCACGGCCCGGCAGCGAACGCGGGCATCCAGCCGGGCGACGTCGTGCTGGAGCTCAACGACACGCTGCTCGAGACGCCGGACGACGTGCAGTCGCTCGAAGCGAACGGCGGCAGCGTGATCGCGGTGCTGATCCAGCGCAACAACGCGCGGAAGTTCGTGTCGGTGCGAATGCGGTAGAGGTTGTTGCGAAGGGATGCGAGGCGGTGGATGCGTCGTCGCGGGCCGGGCCGTTTCAGGACGATCGCGGCTGCGTCGACGCGAGGTTTGCCCAAGCCTGCAAGCCGGACGCGATTGCGTCGAACGAAGGCCGGCTCTCGACATCTTCACTCAGGCAAGCCGCCGCGAGCGCTTCAAGCTCGCGACGGGCGGGCAGCCTGGCGGCGTCGCAGCGCTCGATCAGTTCGTCGAGCAGGTAACCGAATGCGCGCACCTCGAGCCGCTGCAGCGCCGCGCCGAGTGCCGCATCGTTGGCGTCGTAAAAGGACGCCGCGCCGAAATCGCCCAATAACGCCTGCCCCGCGCCGCGATGCAGGATGTTGTGCGCATACAGGTCGCCGTGCATGATGCCGCGTTCGTGCAGATGATGCGCCGCCGACGCGATGCCGTGCGCGATACCCAATGCCGATGCGGGATCGAATCGCGCGTCGTCCGCATAGACGTCGCGTGTGCAGGACGCGAGGCTGGGCGGCGCGGCGAGGTTCACGAATGCGGGATCGATCAGTTCCATCACGAGACCATGCGCGTGCGCCGGATGGTCTTTCACCTTGCCGATCACCGGGATCATGTTCGGGTGGCGGCCGGCATGCAGGCATGCTGCCATTTCGCGATCGGGCAGGCCGTCGCTCGTCACCGCGCCCTTGAACAGCTTGACGGCGACGTGCCGCGACGCGTCGGCTGCATCGGGAAGGCGGCGTGCCCGATGGATGACGCCGGACGCGCCTTCGCCGAGCTTTTGCTCCAGCGCCAGCGTTTCCCACGGCACCTCGGGGAGGGTCGAATCGGCCGACGCTGCCGCTTCCAGCGCCGCGCCGAGCGGGTTGCCGGCATAGGCGAGCCATGCCAGCCGCGGCAAGCGCAGCAGCCAATCGGGCAGCGCGCGCAACTGATTCGCGGACAAGCGCACGAGTTCGAGCCGCGAGCACGCGGACATCGATTCCGGCAGCGTGCGCAGCCGGTTGCCGGCGAGCATCAGTTTCTGCAGATGGGCGCAGTTGCCGATTTCCGCGGGCAGCGTGTCGACTTCGTTGTCGGTGAGGATCAGCCAGCGAAGCAGGGGCGGAAGTGATTTGCCGCTGACCGTGCGGATGCGGTTCGCCTTGAAGCCGATCATGCTCAACTGCGGGCACGCGCCGAGTACTTCGGGCAATTCGGTGAAGCGGTTGCCGGACGCGAACAGGATGCGCAGGCGATGCAGGCGCGGCAGGTCGTCCGGCAGCGCGGTGAGCGCATTGCCGGTCAGGTCGAGCACTTCGAGCGTGTCGGCGAGATCGAAGATTTCACGGGGGAATTCGGTCAGGCCGCAGGCGAGCTTGAGGTGGCGGGCGCCGGCGAGTTGGCCGGCGCGCAGCTGGGCGAGGGTGGTCGTCACGCGGGTCGAGGGGCAATTTGCTTGCCGGGGATTGTACGGGGAACCGCGCTGGTTCTGGTGAGCGGGAATCAGGGACGTTGCGGCATGTGAGAGACCGGGCGTGCGCAGACGATCGGTTATTTGCCCGGGCCGTTCTTTCGTTCGCAGCTCAGCACAAGCGAGTCGCCGGCGCTGAGGGCCGCATCCGGGGCCTTGTTCCGTGCCGTGGCGTGGCGGAGCAGAAGAACCTCACAAGGAGCGTGCCGATAGTCACCGAGGGTTGAAGGTCTCGTCCCTGGCGGCATCGATTGTCCGCAGCAGGCCGTCCCGGCCACCGTGGGCATCCATCCATTGCAGAACGCGACAAGCGGCGTCGGCATAGATCATCCGGTCTTTGCCGGCACGAGGCCCCCACTCGGCAGGACTCGACGGAAGCGAACGCGCACTCTCCCTGACGCATCGCTCGGCCGCCGTCGTTTCCGGGTTCAGGTATCGGGCATCGTCAGAGACAATGACCGCGACGCCCTCGTCGAACCAGACGGGCATGGCGCCGTTGGCCAACTTCCACCAGCCAATTCGCCGATGCAGTTCTACGAGCGAGAACTCGTGCGCCAGAATAGTGGGGTTTTGGCCACGAGGCGAAACCCGGGTGATGATCGCAAAAGGCGTGGTGGTAGTGGTGGCAAGGGCGCCACGTCCTCCCATGCGCCGGTCGCATTCATCCGTGGAGCAGGCAACGATGATCGGCGCGAGATCGAACGTACCGTAGAACGCTCGAACCAGCGATTCCGCTTCCTTCGCATTTGCCGATAGCGCATCGCGCATCCGAGGGGGCATGTCCCGATCGACAATCAGTCTCGGCGCTGCCTGTTCCATTCCATAGCATGCGGCACAAACTGTGGCGGTGACGGCAGGATAGCCGTAAGCGACGAGACCGGCGGCGATCACCCCGGACAGGATGATTCCGATGACGATGCGTGTGATCCAGCGACGGATGGCGGTTTTCAAGGTTTAACGTCCTGTTGGATGACCACTTCAGCAAATCCCGTCGCACCGTCGATCGCGGCCAGCAGATCGTCGGTCCGAACCATCAACTCGCGGCCTTGCCGCAGCATCGGGTACTGATGCAGCACGGCGCGCCATTGCGATTGCTCCAGAAGCGCATCCCATATCGCGCCGAGGGCGCGCGGGTCGGCATCCGCCCGTTGCGCGAGCGCGCTCGCGTATTCGAGGCTGGCTTGCGCCGACAGCAACTGCATCCGGCTCGCGGCGCCCAGCAGGCGCGGCGTCGCGTCCGCGGACGCATCGCAGCAATAGAGCACTTCCCGTTGCAGCGCGGCGTCGTCGGTCGTCAGCGCCCGCAGCGACGCGCCGTGCAAGCGTACCGTGCCCTGGTGCGTCTCGAACGAATAGATCGTGTTCCTGTCGCTTTGGGCGAGCAGGCTCAAGCCGCGCAGCAACCTCGGCAAATCGGTGGTTGCGGCGTCCGCGGAGGCCTTCGCTTCCACGAGGAAGCGAACATTCCAGGCAGGCGCGGGCTCATCGTCCCGCACGCGTTCGAGCAGGATCGCGTCCCATTCGGTTTTCGCGCGATCGTGCCGGCCCGGTATCGACGACGGCACGCGCATCGACGTCACCACCCGGTACGTGCGCTGCTCATCCGCGGCATTGAGCCGCCCGGCCAGTGCCTCGAGCGCCTGCGCGGCCGATGCTTCGACGGCCGCGCCCCGTTGATGCGAACTGACGCCCTGCGCTGCGGCGAGCGAGCTGCCCGAGTGCGGACCGTGGCGTTCCCAGAGCGCCTGGTACTGGCATACGTGCTCATCCGATGCCAGTGCGTCCAGGCGCAGCAAGTGTTCGAGCGCGGGGCTGTCTTTCAGCTTGGAGATGTCGCACTCGAAGGCGGCGTCGGTCGCCGTCTCCGGCAGCACGAGCAGGCGCTGCAACGTGGCGTGAAGCTCGGCCCACGACGCAGCGTCCGCAGCAGCATGCAACCGGGCGAGCGCGTCGCGTCGCCACGCGTGCGCGTGACGTTCGCGCTTGGCCGGGTGCGCGATCGCGTTGACGGCCGAGTGCAGCGCGCGACGGTCCTGCTCCGCGTGCGCGGACAACGACGCGTATTCGCGCACGCTCGGCGCATCGTGCCGCAGCACCGCGGCCTGAAACGCGGGATCGCCGGAATGTGTATCCATCGCGTCGCGGATCATCTGCGCGAGGGCGTCGATGAAGCGGCATTGCAGCTCCGCGCCGGGAGACTGGCCGCCGACCAGCGTCTTGCGGGCCTCTTCGATCACGATCGCAAGTGTGGTGGCCGGACCCGCGGCGTCGGACAGCGACGATGCTGGAACGAGCGGCGGCAGCCGGTAGCGGCGCACGACGGTGCGCAGTACTTCGTCGAGCAATGCAGGAAACGGTGTCGGCGACATGGAACGTATTGGAGTGGAAGCGTTTCGCGCACTCGAGCCATGCGAGGCCGTGCTGAGTGCTTTGTGATCGGTGCGAGGTGCAACGTTATCACGCAGGCCCGGACTGACCTGTCCGCATGCTGATGCGTCAATCACCTATCCCATTTCGCCGCCGCATAAACTAAAAAGCCGCTCCGTAGAGCGGCTTGGCGAACAGGCGGACGGGCCCGAAGCCCGCCGCAGGCTCAATCGTCGAGCAACGACAGGTTGCGCACGGCGCCCTTGTCGGCGGACATGACCAGCTTCGCGTAGGCCTTCAGCGCCGCGGACACCTTGCGCGGACGCGGCTGCGCAGGCTTCCAGCCCTTCGCGTTCTGCTCTTCGCGGCGGCGCGCCAGCTCTTCGTCGGACACCAGCACGTCGATCGTGCGGTTCGGGATGTCGATGCGGATCTTGTCGCCGTCGCGCACGAGGCCGATCGCGCCGCCCGCTGCCGCTTCCGGCGAGCAGTGGCCGATCGACAGGCCCGACGTGCCGCCCGAGAAGCGGCCGTCCGTCAGCAGCGCGCATGCCTTGCCGAGCCCCTTCGACTTGATGTAGCTGGTCGGGTAGAGCATCTCCTGCATGCCCGGGCCGCCCTTCGGGCCTTCGTAGCGCACGATCACGATATCGCCGGCCTTGACCTTGTCGTTCAGGATGTTTTCGACCGCTTCATCCTGCGATTCGGTCACGTGCGCGGAGCCTTCGAACACGTGGATGCTCTCGTCGACGCCGGCCGTCTTCACCACGCAACCGTCGAGTGCGATGTTGCCCGTCAGCACGGCGAGGCCGCCTTCCTTCGAGAACGCATGCTCGTACGAGCGGATGCAGCCTTCCGCGCGGTCGAGGTCGAGGCTCGGCCAGCGCGTGTCCTGGCTGAACGCGACCTGCGTCGGGATGCCGGCCGGGCCGGCCAGGTAGAACGTGCGGACCGCATCGTCCTGCGTGCGGACGATGTCCCACTGGTCGAGCGCTTCCTTCAGCGACGGCGCGTGCACGGTCGGCACGTCGGTGTGCAGCTTGCCGGCGCGGTCGAGCTCGCCGAGGATCGCCATGATGCCGCCTGCGCGGTGCACGTCCTCGATGTGGTACTTGTTCGTGTTCGGCGCGACCTTGCACAGCTGCGGCACGACGCGCGACAGGCGGTCGATGTCCTTCATCGTGAAGTCGATGCCGGCTTCCTGCGCGATCGCCAGCAGGTGCAGGATCGTGTTGGTCGAGCCGCCCATCGCGATGTCGAGCGTCATCGCGTTCTCGAACGCCTTGAAGCCCACCGAGCGCGGCAGCACGCGTTCGTCGTCCTGCTCGTAGTGCTGGCGGGTGAGCTCGACGATGCGGCGGCCGGCGCGCTTGAACAATTGCTCGCGATCGGCGTGCGTGGCCACCACCGTGCCGTTGCCGGGCAGCGACAGGCCGAGCGCTTCGGTCAGGCAGTTCATCGAGTTCGCGGTGAACATGCCCGAGCACGAACCGCAGGTCGGGCAGGCCGAGCGTTCGACTTCGGCGACGTCGGCGTCCGAATACGACGAGTCGGCCGCGATCACCATCGCGTCGACGAGGTCGAGCTTCTTCAGTTCGACGGTCTTGGTCACCGGGTTCGCGAGGCGCGTCTTGCCGGCTTCCATCGGGCCGCCGGACACGAAGATCACCGGGATGTTCAGGCGCATCGCGGCCATCAGCATCCCCGGCGTGATCTTGTCGCAGTTCGAGATGCAGACCATCGCGTCCGCGCAGTGCGCGTTCACCATGTATTCGACCGAATCCGCGATGATGTCGCGGCTCGGCAGCGAATACAGCATGCCGTCGTGGCCCATTGCGATGCCGTCGTCGACCGCGATCGTGTTGAATTCCTTCGCGACGCCGCCGGCAGCCTCGATCTCGCGCGCGACGAGCTGGCCGAGATCCTTCAGGTGCACGTGACCGGGCACGAACTGGGTGAACGAGTTGACGACCGCGATGATCGGCTTCGAGAAATCGTCGTCTTTCATGCCGGTGGCGCGCCAGAGCGAGCGCGCACCCGCCATGTTGCGGCCGGCGGTGGAAGTTTTGGAGCGGTAAGTGGGCATTGTCGTTGCTGTAGAGAAAAATCGATCGCAGAAAGGAAGCGGGCCTTGCGGGTAAGGGCCACTCGCGCCCGTGCGAACAACCTCTTGAGCTGCGCCCTGGGCAAACCGGACGATTATCCCACAGCCGGTGGAGTGGGGGCGGCGCGGGGCATTCCGGTGATTTTCGGCAGGCCGCACGAGCAAGTGCGGCCAACCGGCGCGGCGCCCATCTACTTCGACGGCGCCGCCGCCAGAACCCTCTGCATCCGCTCCATCAACGCCAGCACGTGCGGCCGACTCTCTCCTTTCGCATGCACGAAGTAATAGCTGAGCGGCGAGGCGACCTCGTGGCGGCTTACGCGGACGAGGCCGCTACGCTCGAGATAGGCCGCGGCGAGCGGCGTGCGCGCCAGCGCCACGCCGAGCCCAGCCTCGGCCGCGGCCAGCACCACCGTGTAGTCCTCGAACCGGCGATCCTGCGTGCGCGGCTTGAGCGGAATGTCCAGCGCACCGAACCACGCGCGCCAGCCTGTCGCGTCGCCGTCGTGCAGCAGCGGCACGTCGAGTAGCGCGGCGTCGCCGCGTCGATGGCGCTGCTTCGTCAATTGCGCGGCGAGCGCGCGATTCGCGACCGGATACAGCGTCTCGGGCATGAACGGCTTGACCTCGAGATCGCGCCAGTTGCCGCGCCCGTACCGGACCGACAGGTCCGCTTCGCCGCCGGCGATATCCACGTTGCGATGCCCGATATCCAGCTCGATGCGCAGGGGCGGCGCTTCGCGCTCGAAAGCGGTCTGGTGCGCGAAGAACCACAGCTTGGCGAATCCGGGCACCACGCTCAGCTTGACCAGTTGCGGGCTGCGCGGCGAACGCCACTGATCGGCCGCACTGTCGATGATCGCGAACGCCTGTTCGATCCGGCCGACGAAGCGCTGCCCGTCCGGCGTCAGGCGCACGCCGCGCGCATGACGTTCGAACAACGTCAGGCCGAGCCAGTTCTCGACGGCGGCCACCCGCCGGCTGATCGCGCCGTGCGTCACGCCGGAGACGTCGGCGGCGGCCAGGAACGAACCCTCGCGCGCGACCGTGCACACCGTCTCCAGGCTCGCGAGCGGCGGCCGCGCACCGGGCGCAGGCAAGGAAGCGGGGGGCGGGGCGGACGCGGAGCCAGAAGAAGACCCGACCGCTGCGGGTTCGCGCGGCCCGCGTGTCGGCCGGCGGGCGGAGGTGTGAGCCATGTTCACATCACGACGTTGATCTGTGCGCTAGCTTAACATCTCGCGACGCCGCATCATCGCCGCATGAACACACTGTCATCGACCCCATCGCGCGACGCCCGGCTACCGCTCGTCGCCGCAGGCGCGGTCGCCTTCACGATCGTTTCGTGGGCGTCCGCTTTCCCGTTCATCCGGATCGGCCTGCATGGCCTGACCCCGCTTCAGCTCGCGGCGGCACGCTTCGCCACCGCGGCCGTGCTCGTGATCGTCTGGCTTGCCTGGCGCCGTCCCCGCTTGCCGGCATGGCGCGATGCGCTGCGCTTCCTGCTGTGCGGCTTTCTCGGCATCGCGCTGTACAACGCGCTGCTCAACACCGGCGAGACAACCGTGGCGCCGGGCGCGGCGAGCTTCATCGTGAACACCCTGCCGATCTTCACGGCCCTGCTGGCCGCCGTGTTTCTCGGCGAGCGCTTCAGCCGCTGGGGATGGTTGGGTTCGCTGATCAGTCTTGCCGGCATTGCCGTGATTGCGCATGGTCAGCCGGGCGGCTTGACGCTTTGCGCGGGGAGCACGCTGATTCTCGGCGCGGCCCTGTGTTCGGCCAGCTATTTCGTGCTGCAGCGGCGGCTGATTCCGGTATACGGCGCGCTGGCCTGCACCGCCTACACGCTGCTGGCCGGCGCGCTATGGCTCAGTCCATGGTTGCCCGGCGCGCTGGGACAGCTCGCCAGCGCGCCGAGCGCGACGTTGACGGCGGTGGTGGTGCTCGGCGTGTTTCCTGCGGCCCTTGGTTACGCGACCTGGACCTTCGCACTCGGTTACTTCGGTGCGGCGCGCGCGTCGAATTTCCTCTATCTGACGCCGGCGGTGGCGACCGTGTTGTCGGCTGCGCTGACCGGTGAGCGTCCCGGCATCGCGACCTTGTGCGGCGGCCTGATGGCGATTGCCGGCGTAGTGGTCGTGGCATTGCGTGGACGCACGTAAGGTCGATTCGAAAGGCGCGATGCATCTCCGCTCGCGCCGACCGTCAATGTATCGGCGCGGGCATACTTGCTCGGCAATGGAAGACGGATGGCGGCTTGCATGGAAAATGCCGGCCGACTTCAGCTGACCCGCGTCGCGATCACATCTCACGCGCTCTGAAGCTCTACTCCGACGGGCGTCATTGCCTACTCCTGAGCTCGGGTCGTCAACACATCGCCGACAACGGGACCATGATCGATGACACCATTTTCTCCCCGCCGATATGTGATGCCTGCTTTGCAGGCATTGGGAGCCATCTCCCAGATCCATCCTTCGAGTTGACGTCCGGTCTCCTTCGGTGAAAAGAGTGGCATGTTCATACGCAATCCGTCGTCTTCGCCGAGACTGAGCGTGCACATGACTGTGCCTTCACCCTCGTCCTCTTCATCGGGGTTCGGTTCAGCGACATGGGTGATCATGGGCAGAAGCGGTTCGATATGCACCAGTGCCTGAAGGGCCAGCGGCAAATCTGCGAATGGCGGCGCCATGCGGCCATCGCTCGGCTCCTCCAGAACGGCATCGTCCAGCGTCACCCGGCGGAAATAGTCATCGCTCCGTCCCATCTGGTCCCAGGTGCCGATCGCGGTAGCCATGCCCTCCAACTCGTTTGTGCGTAGCAGGAGCGTTGCCCCATTTGTATACATAGCGACCAACTGGACGTCATTCGAGTCGCTGCCTGGTGAATCGCTTCGCAGCTCGATCTCAAGTTCAACCGTCTCATCGCCATCCGAGTTACGCGAGACCTCGTAGGAACCGCCGTAAGCACGCACCTCGATACGCTCGAACGTCTTGTGATGGATTTGCCAGAACAGCAGGTAGTACTGACCGTCCGGTCGAAGCGCCAGCAGCCTGTGGTCGTCGAGGTAGGAGGACAAATACAGGCCGGCGAGTCTCGGGCCTGTTTCGACGTTCTCGAACATGGAGCGATATTCGACCGGTAGCGCGTCGGCCACCGTTGTCGGCTTGTCAGCTTTCGGCTCATGCGGATCGACAGCATCGTGAAGGCGTCGATGCATGTCGAGAGCATTGACCTTTGTGATCCGCACCATCTGCATAGGAAGCAGCATATGATCGACTTCGTAGACTTCGCCCGGCGCGAGCACTCCGCATTCGAGCCGTGCGGACTGCGCCAGTGGTGGCGAAATGATCGTTTCAAGCTGATCTTGCTCACAAACGATTTTGTTGAAGAAGTCGTCGAGGCTCCAGGCCAGGTCACCCGTCCGTTTCGATACGGGATCGATGTAGACCACATCCTCGTCAGTGGATGTCAGTTTGCGGTAATACAAGAGCACGCCGAAAGGTGTCAGGGCGATGGGGATGCGTCGCACGGCGTCAGGTGGCGAAACGATCCATCGATCAAGCACGGGTTGCCATGCCCGAGGGTCGATCAGGGCGAGTTGCAGATCGCCATAGAACCCAAGGCCCTTTCGGCGCCATAGTTCGAGCAGGCTTGCCGGGAGAATGCCTTCATAGGCGGTGACGAGTTCGTCGGGTGCCGGAGAAACCTGCCGTGCGGGGGGATGCATCTTGACGAAGCGGTGAAGGGCGAGGCGGCGAAAAATAACCATGTTGATAGGCATCGTCTTGTTTGTCGATCACGGCAGCAGGACAACGTACCACCTGTGGATCGCGATCACCCGCCTCACAATCTGCACGCAAGCATCCCTGAGTCGCGTCGTTCTTGGGCGGTACACCGTTCCGTCTTCCAGGCTACCTGGCCGCGATAGCCTGGATCTCGACCTGAAGATTCGGTGACACCAGACCGGCAACGATCACCAGGGTCGAGGCGGGGGCATGGCCGGCCAGCCGCCGTTCGCGCACCGTACGATAGAGCGGCACCAGATCCGGGTGGGTAACGAAGCCGTCGACCTTGACCAAGTCTGTCGTGACCATGCCGGCATCGGCCAGCACAGCGAACAGATTGTCCCAGGCCATCTCCATCTGCTGTTCCGGATTCTCCGGAACGGTACCGTCGGGCGTGGCGCCGACCTGGCCGGAAATGTGTAGCCAGCGCGCCGCAGTCGAAGCCGAGACGCCGTGACTGTAACGGGAGAACGGTGCGGCGATGCCGGCTGGATTATGAAATTGAATGGTCGTCGTCATTATTTTGCATTCGGTATTCGATCCTGTCCGGCGGGGGCTCGCAGGCAGTCATAGGGGGAATTGGTGAAGGGACTGTCCAATTTACTCACACTGCGTGTATGCGCATATGCTGTGCATCTGTTCAGCAGCAGAACCGGCCTCGGAAATATACCTCACTGACGATCAGCCCGAGGCGTCGTCAACAGATCGCATACGGACGAAGACATGGAAACCGAAAGAAGTGTCTCGGAAACGAATGGCGGATTCGCGAACATGCCCCCGGAGACTGGCTCGTGGCAAGTCGCCCTGGAAACGATAGTGCGCGGCGTGGAAGGCATTCAGATCAAGGTTGCAAAAGCGGGGGTGACCATAGATTCCGTTTGCCACGCTGCTGAATCCGGATCTGCCACGGCAGTACATCGACGGAGAGCGCGCTGGCTTCTGGTACTGGGCCGTCAAAGGCACGACATCTGGGGCGTCACCGCGGTCATCCTGAAGTCGCTGGCTGGTTTGGCTCTTGACTCTACGCGCAGCGAGCGTTTGCACCACGACTAGATTCACGCATTTAATGCGTAAATAAATGTGTATTTAAAAATCCTCGCAGCCTCCCTGCCGAAGGGCGCGCGCGCGACGATGCCTTGTGCCCGTTTTCCGGCGTTCGAACTGTATGAAAAATCAGGGTGACGCCAGGTGATTCGTAGTCTAGTTTTATAAAAAATGATGAATCAGGTTAATCGATCGGGGTCGAGTTATTCACGAATAAATTTGGGCGGTTGCAAATGGAAGAGTAAAAATTTTTGCCCGGTAAAAGAATGATTTCGTTGGCGGCGGAACGAATTGTTCCGGTTCTCGCGCCAATCCGGACCGGCGCTGCCGAGTGGCCGAGCGGCCGGGCCCGACGTCTTCACACAATACGAAGCAACCTTATCCGTAGGGGGGCACGGGGGACACATGTCGAACACAATCAATTCCAACAAGCCATTCGGCAACCTGTTCAGCCGCATCGGCAGCGGGCTGGGTGCGGGCGGGACGGCCGGCGCCGTATATGGGGTGGGCGTCGGGCACGGCGCAACCCCGGACCCGCGCGCGAGCCTGCAGGACGCGGCGCAACTGGCGATCCAGGTCGAGCTCACCACGGTCCCGGCTTATCTGACGGGCCTCTACTCGATCGCCGATCCGGCCAGCGACGCCTATCAGACATTGCGCTCGGTGGTGGTGGAGGAGATGTTCCACCTCAACCAGGCGGCCAACCTCCTCGTCGGGATCGGCGGGAGGCCGCGCTTCACCGGCTCGGCGGTGCCGGCCTACCCGTGCTATCTGCCGCATGCCAACCCGAATCGCACGCCGTTCATCGGGCTGTGCAAGGCGTCGCCCGAGGTGTTCGAGAAGACCTTCGCCGCGATCGAGACGCCCGCGCCGCCGCACGCGCCGCCGCAGTCCGACGAGTACGACACGATCGCCCAACTGTACGAGGCGCTGCGCGGCGGCCTGGAGCGGTATCCGGAACGCCACCCGTACGGCCCGCCGCTGTTCCGTCCGGCCGCCGGCGCGCGTCAGCGCACCGACATCTATCTGGGCAAGTTCGGCGGCAAGGCGGTGCAGGTGCACGACATCGACAGCGCACGGTTCGGCATCGAGCAGATCGTGCAGCAAGGCGAGGGCAGCATTCCCGAGGATCAGCAGATGATTCCCGACAGCCAGTGGGGAACCTACAACCATTACGGCCAGCGCACCGACGGAACGTACGGCCCCATTCTCGGCACGCCTTACGAGATGTCGCACTTCCGGAAATTCCGCGCCGTGGCGCTCGACGTGCTCCACTTTCCGCGCACGCGTCCGATCACGTCCAATCCGAGACGGCGAGACTTCTCGAACGACGCTGCGCTCAAGCTCGTCGAGACCTTCGACATCGCGTACAGCGTCATGCTCGACGCAATGGAGGCGAGTTTCGCCGAGGCGCAGGGGCGGCCGGATCCGTTCTTCGCGCTGGCCCTGCCGCTCATGCACCACGTGATGCCGAAGCTCGCGCTGCGCATGATGATGATGCCGATGCATGGCGAGGGCGACGGCGAGGTCGGGCCGAACGCGGCGCCGACCTGGCTCTATCGGCCGGGCTGCGATCTGTCGATGCTCGAGCGATATCGGGCCGCCGCGCAACAGGTCGCGTCCGGCATCTCGGATCGCGCCGAGCGCGCCGACCTGACGGCCGTGCTGGACGACGTGCGAAACGACATCGTGGAACTGAGCGAAGCCGCCGCGCAGCCGCTCGCAAGCTAGATCGACGGGGGACATCATGGTCGAATACAAGATCTATCCGCCGATCGGCGTCGCGCGTGTGGGCAACGCACCCGACACGTTCTACATCGGCGCCGAAAGTTACCGCGGGCTGCCGATCAACCCCGATGGGCGGCCGTTCCAACAACAGGATTTTCGCGATGAGCAAGGGCGTCTGCGCCGGCAGGCCGCGCGCTTTCGCATCTACCGGATCGAGAACGGCGTCGCGGAGGAAGTCACGCTGGACACGCCGTACGTGAAGTCGATCCGCTGGACGGCCCATCTGGCGAACAAAAAGCCAAGCTGGTATGCGTTCAGTCCCGCCGAAGGCGAGGACGGCTATGCGCCGACCCACCCGCTACGCAACCCGGACGCCCCCGATCGCCACCAGCTGCTGATCGATGCGGGGCCACGCGAGATTCATGGTCGGCGGGCGGGGAACGTGCATTTCAATCATGCGCAGGTGCCGAGCGGGTATACCGGCGCGCACTTTCCGCCGGGCCGCCTCTATCCGATGATGCAATCCATCGAGACGCTCGGCGAGCTGCGCACCGACGACGCGGGACGGCTGCTGGTGCTGGGCGGCTACGGCATTGCCGGCTCCACGAATCCGGCGCCGGCGCTTGACGACTATGCGAACAACGACGGCTGGTGGGACGACACGTCCGACGGCCCGATCGGCGCGACGATCGAATTCTCCGATCGGCCGAGCGTGCATGCCGCCAGCGCGCACGTGCTCGTGGGCCCGCCGAAATACGCGCCGGAAATACCGAACCTGGTGACGCTCTACGACACGATATTCGACGCGATGGTGCGTGCCGGCCATTATCCGGAGATCCTCGACGCCGGCATGTGGCGATCGGGCAAGCACGGCTACCGGCCCAATTTCCGGACTGAGATCGAACCGTTGCTCGAACGCGCGACGTTCTATCCGTGGGTCGCGGCGATTCCGCCGAAGCCGCACACGTTCGACTTCGACAAGCTCGGAGCGATCGGCCCGGACGGCGAAGGCGACGAGGCGTTCAAGGGGCTGCGGCGCTACATCCTGGATGTCTTGCGGCCGCCTTATCGGGAGAACGACTTCGTCAATTCGCGCGGCGCCACGATGATGCCGTACCTGGCCGGCGACGCCTGTCTCATGGATGACTCGGCCGACAGCCGCTACCTGGATCTGACCGACTCGCGCGTCAAGCCGCGCAATACCAAGAGCACCTATCTGCGGCTGACCGACACGCAGTACTTCTTTCTGCAGCAATGGGCGAAAGGGCACTTCGTCAACGAGCGGCCGACCACGCCGCCGCCCGACGCGCTTACGCGCGGCGTGCTCGATAACTGCGTGGGTGGTGCGTTCTCGCCGGGCATCGAAATGACCTGGATCTCCCGGGTGCCCGAAATCTATGCCGAGCCGTTCCGTATCCGCAGCCGCTTCGTCGTCGAGGGGCCGCTGAGTCTCGGCTACGATCCGCAACGCGGCATGGAGCCGGGCGACCTGACCCGCTACATGGCCGTGCCGTGGCAGGCCGATTTCAACGAGTGCGCGTCGCAACCGATCGGCGACCGCACGCTCTGGTGGTGGCCGGCGCAGCGTCCGGAATTCGTCTATCTGGAGCCGCAGGTCGCGCCGTTGCTGGCAGCGGCGAACGCCGCGCCGCCGCCGCCCGACCAGCAGACCGGCCGGCAGGTGCCGTGGATCGGCACCGACTACGATCAACTCGCCGGCGATTACGTGATGTTCCCCGACAACGTCGATATGGTCCGGTACTGGTCGCGGCTCGGCTTCGTGATGGAGAAGCGCGTCGAGGGCGAGCAGCGCTTCGTCGAGGTCGAGCGAACCCTGGCGCGTCCCTTCTATCCGTCGACGCGTGCGTCGAATGACGACTGATCGCGACGACGTGCTGGTCGTGGGCGCCGGCCCGGCCGGCTGCGCGACGGCGCTTGCGCTCGATGCGGCCGGGTGCCGCGTCGCCGTGCTCGATCGCCCATCGGCGCAGTCGATCCGGATCGGTGAATCGGCGACGCCCGACGTGGCCGCGCTGCTGCGGCGCCTGGGCGTCGACGACCGGCTGGAGCGCGCCGGCCATGGCTTTTACCACGGCAATCTCTCGCTTTGGGGAGACGACCAGCCTCGCGTGGATCATTTTCTGTTCCACGGGGCCGGACACGGCTGGCATCTCGATCGGGCGGCGTTCGATGCGCAACTGCGCGACGCGGTGCGCGCGCGCGGCGTCCCGGTGCGACAGTGCAGCGGGGTGGAGGCGATCTTGCCGGCGAGCGACGGGTGGACGATACGGACTCGCGGGATCGGCGAGTTGCGCGCACGCGCACTGGTCGACGCGGGCGGACGCCGCTCGCCGCTGGCGGCGTGGTTCGGCGTGCGCCGGCGTCGATTCGACGGGATGGTGGCGCTCGCCGTCCACGCGCCGCTGGCGCGCGAGCTTGCGGGACTGTCGCTCGTCGAATCGTTCGCGCACGGCTGGTGGTACGCGGTCGGCCTGCCGGACGGGCGCGCGCTCGTTACGTTGATGACCGATCGGGACATCGCCGCAGCCCGCCGCTTTCGCGATGCCGACGAGTTCCGGCGCGCCTGGCAGGACACGCGCCTGCTCGCGAAACATGTGCCGCCGGTGCAGACGCCCGCCGCCGTTCACGTATTCGCCGCGCACAGCGGTTGCCTCGAACGGAGCGCGGGCGGCGGATGGATCGCCGTGGGTGACGCGCTGATGGGATTGGATCCGTTGACGTCGTCGGGGATCTCGGGGGCGCTCTGCGACGGGCTGGCGGCCGCGCCGGCCATCGTCGACATGCTGGCAGGGCGGCCCGATGGCGCGCTGACCTATGCCGCGCGCGCCAACGCCGTGTTCGGACGCTATCTCGCGGAGCGCGTGCGGCGCTACGACGCCGAAACGCGGTGGCCGCAGCACGTCTTCTGGGCGCGGCGCAGGCACGGCAATAGGGTGGCGCTCGCCGAAGCGGCTGAAGGATACGTATAACGACGGCGGGCGGGGCGCTGCCGTCGTGGGCGGTGAGTGGTGTGAGGGCGAAAGTGGCGAGTCATTCAGATATTTAGGTTAACGAAGTGACTGATAAATCATGGAGACTGAAATGGCAGAGTTCACATTGACTTCGGTATCCGGAACGATTCCGGATGTGCCTGGCATCGACGGGCTCGGACTTTTGCGGGAATTGATCGGGACATGGGAAGGACCGGGATTCAACCAGATCTGGCGGCCGCACCAGATTCGGCCGGGGAGACCGGGATATGGGGGCGCTCAGCAGGATCGGTTCCTGGAATTGAACGAAACGCTCGAGACGATCACGTTCAAGGAGATACCCGGTGCGATTCCGAATCGCGGCCTGCTTCAGGCCGACATCAATCTGTATGGCCTGACCTATACGCAGGAAGTGTCGGATGCGCACGCCGAAAACGGCACCCATCCCGGCATCCATCTCGAGCCCGGGCTCTGGCTCAACGTTCCTCGGACCGAGAATCCGCAGGATCTCCCGACGGTCGCCCGCCTCGCGACCATCCCACATGGCACGTCGATCCTGATGCAGGGCAGCGCGTTCTCGTTTGATGGGCAGCCGCCTATCGCGCCCGAAAGCATTGTGCCGTTTCCGATCGGCGATCCGGGGCACCCGCTGCCGCAGCATGATTTTCCGGAAATGAACCTGTCCATTCCGTCCGCGTTTCGCACGCCGCCTCAGGACATTCCGAACGTCACGCAGGCGTGGGTCGAGAATCCGAACGTGGTCCTGAACAGCGGGCTCGCAGGCAAGCATGTCACCCACACGACGACGCTGCATATCTCGACGAGGCCGTTGAATCCGCCCGGCACGGGGGGCGGCACGTCCAATATTGCGTTCCTGCAAGGTGCCGCCGGCGGGCCGAATGCCGATGCGGCGCGCGTCGATGCGATCTTCTGGATCGAGAGGTACCAGGACAACGGCCAGACGAAGGTCCAGCTTCAGTACACGCAGAAGGTGATCCTCGACTTCAACGGGCTGAGCTGGCCGCATGTCTCGGTGGCCACGCTCCAGAAGAAATACTAGACCTCGAAGGCGACAGCCGGAGCCGCTTGCAAGTGACCGCATGCGGCACCCGGCCCGACTGACCATGAACACGCACTTGACCTTGCCCCATGAGATCTGGGTCGTCATATGCGACGCGATTTGTCACGTGTGGACGATGATGGGTGAACTGTCGATGACCAACTGACCGGAGGTAATGCAATGGCGCTGGACCCAGCAAACGGCTTTCCTCGAACTTCACCGGCTTACGCCGAGCATGCCGGAACAGCCAAACAACAGGCAGCGCAGTTCGCGCTCGACATCGATGCGGCGATGCGCGTGAACTATGCCGCCAACATCGAACAGATCGGCCAGGGCATCTATCCGCTCCTATACGCTGAAGCGACGTTCGATGGCGGGCGCTACACGCTGCAGGTCGACGATCACACGACCTACGCGTGGCAGGACATCGATCTGGTCTACGAAGAGACGAAGGCGATCGCGCATGTTCCGCTCGGTATTTTTTCGATCCTGTCCGGCTACGGCGCCTATTCCGAATACAAGCAGTGGAAGCCGCCGCTGCAGGCGTATCTGGAGAAGGTGAAGCTGGTGTCGCAGCATCTTCACCAGCTTTCCCTGCCTGTCGATGCGACGACCGCGTCCCAAAGGATTCTGACCGCGTCGATCCGGTTCATGGAGTCCACCATCGAGAGCGGCTCGTTCACGTTCGACGGATTCTCGGCCTATACGCGGCCGCTGGCCGGTGATATCCGGACCAACATGTGGGTGGCGGCGTCCTCGCAGGTCGCCACGATGAGCAAGGTGCTCGACGGCTGGAAGGCCACGCTGGGCGAGCGCCGGTG
Source organism: Burkholderia cepacia (assembly GCF_001718835.1). NCBI lineage: Bacteria > Pseudomonadati > Pseudomonadota > Betaproteobacteria > Burkholderiales > Burkholderiaceae > Burkholderia > Burkholderia cepacia. Next base: position 1,500,808 of record NZ_CP013444.1, read on the forward strand.
GGACGACCTGTATGTCGTGGTTTCGGCGCTCTGGACGCTGTCGCGAGAGAACGCGCACGAACTGATCATCAAGGCGACGATGAAGCCGGAGCGCCGGGAAACCAACGTGATCGTGTCGGAGGCTGTCCCGACCCTCGCGGACGCCAGGAATCTGCTGGGCCGGATCGTCGGTGACCGCGTGATGGCCGAGCGGGTATTCAATCCGAACGGCAATCTCGATCAGAAGGAAAACATCTATTCGCTTTCCACGCGGCGCGACTTGCTGTCCCAGGCCGTGGAGTCGATCTTGAGCGAAGACCGTCGGCCCGAATTCGTGGCGACCTGCCCGCACGCGGGTTGAAGCGCATTTGTCGCCCGCGCGGAGCGGGATTTTCTTTCGAGGAGCAACCATGACCACCGGAACCCAAGCTGTCCAGCAGCGCTGGGCGCGCGATTACGTATTCGACGCGATGCGCGACATCGGCATCCATTACATCTTCGGCGTGCCGGGCACCAACGAGATTCCGATCATCGACGGGACTTCCTACCCGGAGAACCACGTCGAGTACATCGAGTGCCTGCACGAGAACATCGCGATCGGCGCCGCGATGGGCGCGGCGCGGATGACCAACAAGCCGGGCGTCGCGGTGGTGCATGTGACGCCGGGCATCGCGCATGCGGTCGGCAACCTGTTCAACGCCGCACGCTCGCAGGTGCCGCTCGTGATCCTGTGCTGCCAGCAGCAGAACGAGCTGGTGACCCAGGAGCCGCTGCTCGCGTCCAACCTGGTCGAGATCGCGCGGCAATTCACGAAGTGGGCGCATGAGGTGCGCACCGCCGAAGAGCTGCCGCTCGTGCTGCAGCGCGCGTTCAAGGAGGCGATGTCGCCGCCCAACGGGCCCGTGTTCGTGTCGATTCCGTGGGAATTCACGATGCGCCGCATCGGCGACGCGGATCGCCTGCCCGGCATCACGCGAATCTCGCCGCACTTCACCGCCGACGCCGATGCGATTCGCGAAGCGGCGATGCTGCTGGCCCAGGCGCAGAATCCGATCATCGTCGGCGGCGACGCGGTCGGCTACGCCGGCGCGTGGCACGAGCTGCAGCAACTGGCTGAGCTGATCGGCGCGCCGGTGGTGCTGCAATCGTTCAGCAGCCTCGCCAATTTCCCGAACGACGACTATCACTGGCAGGGCGAGTTGCCGGGCACCCAGCAGGGCGTCCGGCAGACCTTCGGCGCGCACGATGTCGCGTTTCTGGTCGGCTTCAGCAACCAGGCGCAGGTCGCCGTCTTCAAGTATTCGGACGGTCCGCTGATTCCGCCGGGCGTCAGGCAGGTCTACCTGAGCAACAACACCTGGGACATCGGCAAGAACTTCTATGGCGAGTCGGCCCTGTTCGGCGACATCAAGGCGACGTTGCCGCTCGTCAGCGACATCGTGCGCCAGCACCGTCCCGCCGGCGCGGACGCGCGCAACGACCGGCTGCGCGTGCTCGACGCCAGCCGGCGCATCGCGTGGGACCAGTACCTCGCGAAGGCGATGACGCAGGACGAGATCTGGGCGGTGGTCGTCGCCGACGCGCTGCGTCGCGAAATCCAGGCGCGCGGCCTAGGCAGGAAGTTCGTCTACGTGCACGAGGCCGTGTCCGATTCCGCGCCGTTCCAGTACCTGCTGCCGCTCGGCACCGAGAGCGCGGCGCCGATCAGCTACTACTGCGTCGGCGGCGGCTCGCTCGGCTGGTCGATGCCGGCCTCGCTCGGCATCAAGCTCGAGCGGGACGGCTGGCAGAGCGTCGAGACGAGCCTCGTCGTCAACGCGGTCGGCGACGGCTCGTCGCTGTTCTATCCGCAGACCTGGTGGACCGCCGGTCATCACGACCTCGGGGTGCTCTACATCGTCACCAACAACCACGAGTACCACACGTTGCAGTTGGGGCTGCAGCAGGTGATCCAGGCGTACGGTTCGTCGCCCGACTACGGCTGGAAGCCGAAGACGGACGATCCCGATTACCTGCGCATTCACCGGCCCGCGCCCGACTTCGTGTCGATCGCGAAGGCGCTGGGCGGCGCCGAGGGCGAAATCGTGCGGCTGCCGGAGAACGTGCGCGCCGCCGTGAAGCGCGGCATCGACCATGTGCTGCTGAAGCGCCAGCCGTACGTCCTCGACGTGCGCACCGCCGGCGACACGCCGCCGACGCCGCCCACGCCCCAAGCGGCCCGCGCCAAGGCGCTGCAGCGCTACCTCGCGCAGCCGCCGCTCGACGTGTTCCACGAGGAGGCGGTGAGCGCGCTCGGCGCGAACGGCGAGGGCACGCCGACGCCGAACCTGCGCGTGATCTTCTGACTGACGCGGCCGCCGTCCGCCGGCGGCCGGATTTGCATCGAAGCAAGCGCATTCCGCGCGGAGCACCATCCACCCGTATCAGACAACAGGAGGAAGGAGATCATGGCTGACGAACTGATCGACATTGCGATCGTGGGCGCAGGGGTATCGGGCGTATATAGCGCGTGGCGTCTTCAGCAGGCCGATTCGCGGCGCAAGATCGTCGTATTCGAGGGTAGCGATCGTATCGGCGGCCGGCTGCTGTCCGTCAGGCCGCCGGGCATCGACAACATGGTGGCGGAGCTCGGGGGGATGCGCATCCTGCCGGAGGTGCAGCCGCTGATCAAGAAGCTGATCGACACGCTCAATCCGATCCTGCCGCCGAGCCAGTATATCGATCTCTACAAGTTCCCGGTCGACGAGCCGGTCAACCTTGCGTATCTGCGCGGCGTCCATCTGCGGCTGTCGGATTTCACGCAGGAGCCGGCGAAGGTGCCGTATCAGCTGTCGTTCCTCGATCGTGGGGAGACGGCGGGCGCCATCATCATCAATGCGATCGAGCAGATCGTGCCCGGCATCACCGATGCGGGGCTGACCGAGGACCAGCGCAGGCAGATGGCCCAGCAGGCCAGCTTCGGCGGCGTGCCGCTTTACAAGCAGGGCTTCTGGAACGTGCTGTTGCGCGTGATCGACGGCGAGGCGTACCAGCTCGGCGTCGACGCCGGCGGCTACAACACGACCCTGACCAACTGGAACGCGGCAGACGCGATTCCGTGGTTCCTGTCGGACTTCGGTGTCGGTGCGTCGTACATGGGCTTCAAGAAGGGTTTCCAGGAAGTGCCGAAGTCGGTGGCGGGGCTCTTCATGCAAGCCGGTGGGGACGTGCGGTTCGGCGCGACGGTAGCCGGCCTCGAATGGGTCGACGGCGCGTTCGAGTTCCACGCGCAGGGCAAACGGATCCGCGCCCGCCAGGTGATTCTGGCGATGCCGCGGCGGGCGATCGACCTGCTCGCGCAAAGCAGCGCGATGCTTGAGGAAATCAGCGGATTGACGTCGAGCGTCACGCCGCGTCCGCTGTTCAAGCTGTTCACGACGTATGCGAACCCGTGGTGGCGCGCGTCGGGTTATACGCGGACGACGGCGACCGGCGAGTCGGAGTACGTGCCCGTGGAACTGGGCAGGTCGGTGACGGATTTGCCGGTGCGGCAGGTGTACTACTGGCCGAAATCGGATGGAACGGCCGCGACCGGCGGGCCGTCGATGCTGCTCGCGAGCTATGACGACGGCACCAACGTCGGGTTCTGGGACGGCTTGCGGCCGCAGCGCCGGCAAGTGCGGCAAGGCGGCCGCGAAGTGGCGGAGGTGGCGGATCCGTTCATCGGCGCGGATGCCGACCAGGCCGACGAATTGCCGTGGTTCCGGTATCACGCGCCGCGGCGGATGGTGGCCGAGGTGGCCCGGCAACTTGCGACGGTTCATGGGCTGGCGCATACGCCGGAAGTGAGGAACGCGGCGTTCCGGGACTGGGGCGATGATCCGTACGGCGGTGGATGGAACAGCTGGAATATCGGCGTGAAGAGCTGGGAGGTGAAGCACAAGATCGTCCAGCCGATCGACGGCAGGCCGCTGTTCATCTGCGGGGAAGCGTATTCAGATGCGCAGGGGTGGGTGGAGGGGGCGTTGCAGACGGCGGATTTTGTGTTGGAGAAGTTTGGGGTTGGGGCGTTGTGAGGGCGCGGTGAGCGGTGCGGCGGGGCGGACGCGCCCCGTCGCGGACATGCTGCGTCTGAAGCGACGCTCGCCGCGAATGGATGAGTCCGAGTGCCGCGTGACCGGCGCAGGAGCAACCTTGTGCAAACCGACAGGCGAGTGATCGCGATGGGGACGATCCGCGTTGGCCGGAGAGGGACAGGAGTCTCTCTGATGATTTCCGGGGACTCAAACCGACCCACTGCCGCCGTTCGGATCCATCCAGTCGTGATGTCTGCCCCCGAGGCGCAACGGCCATTCAACTGTATGACCTCCCTAAAATTCCGGGGCGGTTCGCTCCACGCGAGCACGCGCAACTGCCCACGCTCTGCAGGCAAGCTACTCGGTTGGCCGAGCGTGAGGGATCGCGAGTTCGACGGCGTTATCGTGTGCTAGACTTTTTTACTGAGCGCGAATCCGCCGTGCACTGGCGGAACGTGCTGCTTGCTGAAGTTCCGAGAAACACGCGGGGATTTATTGTGTTTCTAATGAGCCGAGCAAGCAGTTGTCGCGCGCTTGTGATTGTGCGATTCACATAGATAAAACTGCACGTTCGAGACCATAGCATGCACATAAAAGAAGTCGTCCTTCACCGGTTCAAGCAGTTTAACGATACACAAATTCCAATCGAACCGGGGCTTTCACTTGTCGTTGGCGGTAACAATTCCGGAAAATCAACTGTGCTACAGGCGCTCGCCACGTGGCAGTTCTGCAAAACATTGCTTGAGATCGAGAAAGGCCGCAAGGCTTGGGTATCTGTCGCCAATATTCAGGGCATCGGCATGGGGATCGTTGATTTCACACCCATGCACATTCCGTCCTTGGCGCATCTTTGGACGAACCTAAAATCTCAAAAGTCGCAGGAACCTGATGGCTACACGTTAAAGATCAAGGTCGTTTGGGAGCGAGATGACAAGATCGACAAGTTTCTTGAGATTGGCCTTTCTTTGGCGAACGATAGATTGTTTGTCAAAACGACAACGACGAACCTCACCTTAGCTGAGGTCGAGGACGCCGAAGGCAATCCGATAGATGGTGGCGTTCCCAATATCGCCTATCTTCCGCCGTTCGCCGGCGTGACTGACAGAGAAAGCCGGCTGACTCCTGCTATGCGAAGCCGTTTGCTCGGACAGGGCCTGTCGGGTGGGGTTATTAGAAATGCGATTTTCGACCTTCATGAAGCAAATCGTACAGCGAGATCGAGACTTCGAGAGGGGCGTACAAAGATTAAGAACTCAGACCTAGCTACGTTACGCGCGAATGATCCATGGGAAATCTTGCAGAAGACCATGCAGGAGGTTTTCGCAACTGAGCTGCGAATCATTCCCTTCAACGAGCGCTATCATAGTTATCTAAAAGTCGAATGCGTAAAGGGTCGCTTGCAGAATGGTGTGTTTGTGAAACACGCGAACTTTGCCTCACGCGACCTCATGGTTGAAGGAAGTGGGTTTCTGCAATGGCTTAGCGTCTACGCACTGGCGCTTTCACCCGATATCGATGTTGTCCTGCTTGACGAGCCTGATGCGCATTTGCATGCTCTTCTGCAGCAGCAACTAGTTGGCCAACTAAAGAAAATTTCAGATTCGAAGGGGAAGCAAGTGCTCTTAGCGACGCATTCTCCGGAACTCATACGTTCATACGATCATGAGCGTATCTTGGCGATAAAGGACCGTCGGGCGAAATATCTTTCCAAAGACGTTGACAAGGTCGGGATCTTGGCCGGTGTGGGCGCAATCCACACACCGACCTTGCATGCCTTAATGCAGCACCGAAGGATGCTCATAGTCGAAGCCGAGAGCGACGAGCGATTCCTGCGACTGCTGGCAAGCAGCGCGGGATTCGCATGGCCCAAAAACTTGGTGCCTTGGTATTGGACCGGCAAACACAACGAGCGGCGACAGCTGTTCATACAACTAAGGCGAGATATTGCCGACTTGAGGGCAATTAGCATTCGCGATCGCGATGATGAACCTGACGGCACCGTGAGCGGCGACCTCATTGATAAATCGTTCACAAACAATACTGACGGCTTCACTGCGCTGAAATGGCGACGCCGACATATCGAAAACTATCTTCTATGTACAGCCGCGATCGCGCGGGCCGCCGGGAAGCCTCAGCATGAAGTCCAAGCTTTTTTTGCCAATCATCACGCGTTAGCTATACCCGACGACACAACCGCCTCGGAAGTAGTTATGCCTATCCGTGACGCTCGCGGCAAAGAATTGATGACTGAAGGAGATAGCTCTGTTCGTCGAAGCCTAGGTGTGAAGCGCGAGGAGGTTGCCAAGGCGCTAACCGCAGATGAGATCGCAACGGACATTCGTACATTCTTCAAGATAATTGAAGACCTTTGTGCTATCTAGTGAGAAGAGGTACACACCGAAGCTTTGTGGCCGGTAGCTGCCGCTCGCCATCGCCGCCGACAACTGGGCGGATGGCGAACTTCGACCGATCCCGTGCGGGCCGCTGGTAAAACTCGGGCAGCCAAAGCAACTTTCCCCAGTCACATGAGCACGCAACCCACCGCAGCACCTGCACCCGTCACTCCAATGAGGCAGCAGTACCTGCGCCTTATCTGATACGGCCCGGCGTACAAACCTACGCTGAGACTTACGCTCATGCTTCTGGGGATGGGCCGTTATCGACCCAAGGCGGCCTCTCAGTGTTCCCGAAAGCGGTCGTTCACAATTGGCCAGGCGGTGCCGACGGCCATCGGCCGGTGCAGACGATCAGGGCCTCGCATGGACCACCTCAGAAATCTGCTTTGCGATGACCTCAGAATTCGGTACGCCTGCGTAGTGAAGCGCCAAGTTTAATTTCAGAGCATCTTGCGTTTGAGGATTCTGGATTGCGTCGCACATTTTTCTCGATTCCAGATGCAGGCGATCGCTTCTTAATTTATCGAAAAATTCACCCATTGATTTTTGAGCATTCTTTGACTGGACAAAAAATAGGCTAGCAACGGCTTCCATAATGGTGCCGGCTATGAACTGAGCGACGGTCGAGCCGCTTGTTGTCGAACCGTAAAAGAAGGCCGCCACCATGATGGCGACAAAACCCAAGGATGCAAAAACCAGCGAAAACCAGAAGGCCACCTTCGATTGCGAAAGAACTTGTGTGTAGTAGTTGGTGAGCTGCTCCACCTCGAACGGAATTTCGTCCCGGCCAGTTACGGAACTTACAATTGCGCCTTCAATATTCGCGCGCTCCTTGCTGTCCGTATCCGCAGCTATCTCAAAGCTTCCTAGACGTATTTTTGTAAGCACTCCTGATCGAAACGCACCGATGACAGTGGGCGGCCTCAAATCTGAAGTGCAACACTCTCGCCATCCGGTAATGTCCGCGAATGGCAAAGAGAACGTACCAACAACTGCAACCTGAAGAACGTATGCGAATCGATTTCTGGCGGGACGAAGGCTTGAGCTTGCGGGCGATCGCCCGCAAGCTCAAGCGCGCGCCGTCGACGCTCAGTCGCGAGTTGGCCCGCAATACCCAATCCAACGGCCTGTACTGCCCGCGCGCCGCGCAGGCATCTCGCGACGCGCGCCGACAGGCTGGACGGCCGGATCCGAAGCTCGCACCAGATTCGATCCTTTGGGGCCTCGTTCGTCGCTTGCTTTGCGAACGTCAGTGGTCGCCGCAGGAAATCGCCGGTACTCTGAAGCGTGTCTTTCCCGACGACCCGAGCCTGCACGTGTCCCACGAAACGATTTACAACGCCATCTACGCCCAGCCTCGCGGCGAGTTGCGCCGCGAACTGATTGCCTGCCTGCGCCAGCATCGCAACAAACGCCTGCCGCGATCGCGTGGCGCCGATCGGCGCGCGACGATTCCCGACATGATCAGCATCCACGTGCGTCCGCCCGAAATCGATGATCGCCTCATGCCGGGCCATTGGGAGGGCGACCTTATCAAGGGTGCCGAGAACAAATCGTCGGTGGCCGTGTTGGTCGAACGCATGAGCCGCGCCGTCCTGCTGGCGAAGATGCCCGACGCGACGGCCGCTTCGGCGCTGGCCGCGTTCACGACCAAGCTGCAATCGCTCGTCGAACCGCTGCGCCAGACGCTGACCTACGATCAAGGTCGCGAGATGGCGCGACACGCCGAACTGAGCGCCGCGACCAATGTGCGCGTCTATTTCTGTGATCCGCACAGCCCTTGGCAACGCGGCACCTGCGAAAACACCAACGGCCTGCTGCGGCAGTACCTGCCAAAAGGCACTGATTTGTCCGTCTACTCTCAAGATGACCTCGACGCCATTGCCGACAAACTCAATACCCGACCGCGCGCCACACTGAACTGGCACACCCCTCTGGAAATCCTTGCCCAAGTCCTGGCTAACCCCATAGACCGGCTTCCCGTTCAGTAACCCGCGAGGTGTTGCACTTCGCCCTTGAAACCGCCGTGATAATCGAAAATATTGCTGCAATTCCGGTGATCCCGAGCTTGCTCAGGTCGAAAAGTAAGGTGCTATCCATGATGCGCTGATCGATTGTTGGAGCGGGGTATTCACTGATCGAACGGACTGCCACGCTGCGTTGCTGCCCATCCGGTCAGCCGCTAAATAGTTAAGCGTCGAAATGATCGAGATACAAGCGCTCAAGCGGTTCGCGCTGCGTCCGGGAACCGAAATCGATTGGGCGTTCCTGCATCCATCCTTGCATCTTGCCCGGAAGCGATTCCAAGTAAGCGTCAAAGTTGTCAGGGTTCGCAAGCAGTTGTTCGATAGCCCTCTTATGCCACGTCAGATACACATTCAGTAGATAGGGAAATCCGGTATCGCCTTCGCGACTTTCCGATCCGATCCGGACCCGGGACGGATGACCGTTCTCATGCCGGACGACATCGACAGTGACTTGCTGGGCGTGATAAAGGCTACTGATCCTCTCCGCGATCCGTATCGCGAATTCGTCTTCGAATCTCTGCCAGTCGTTCGCATTCATCTAAGCCCCCGAGGTTCGTCTGGGGAATCAGTATCGCACGACGCTGACCGCGCGATCACGCCCGACCAGCTAGGGATTACCCAATTTGTTGGGCGTGCATGCGCGTAAGGGATTGTCAACGATCTGGGCGCCGATGTTGAATGACCGATTGTGGCCGAACCCGGACAATTACTCCCGCAGCACCGCTCGGACGGTCCGGTCCCAAGCGGACGGAAGGCCCCGACCCTGAACTGCTTTTCCGGCCCCGACTGCTGCCGACGCGCAATCAAATATCCCCTCAGCGAATCACCTAAACTACAGAACCAACGGCCCCGGCCATCCCCGCATGGCCATTCCGTCGGCTCCCTCATCATGGCGCACATCTTCTTCGCCGCCTCGATCCAGCGACACATCGCAACCCCCGAGCGCGAAATCGACGCCCGCACGGTCGGCGAAGCATTCGACACCGTTTTCGGCGAGCAGCCGCGACTGCGCGGCTACATCCTCGACGACCAGGGCGCGCTGCGCGCGCATCTCGCCGTGTTCGTCGACGGCCAGCGGATTCGTGATCGGCAACGTTTGTCCGACGCGCTTGGCCAGGAAAGCCGTGTCTACGTCGTACAGGCGCTATCAGGCGGATAAGGGGAGCCATCGTTACCCGCAGACGTAAGAGGCGCACAAATGAACGATCGACTGCTCGTCGCCACCCGCAAGGGGTTGTTCGTTCTACAGGCTGACGGCAAGGGCGGCTGGACGCTCGGTGAGCCGCATTTCGCCGGCGAGCCGGTCAGCATGGCGCTCGCCGACCCGCGCGACGGCACGCTGTATGCGGCGCTCAACCTCGGTCATTTCGGCGTGAAGCTGCATCGCCAGCGCGCGGGCGCGCCAGATTGGGAAGAGTGCGCAGTCCCCGTATACCCGCCGCAGCCTCCCGACGAAGCGCGCACCGATGGCAATGCGAACGCAAGCACGAGCGCAAATGCGGATCCGGACAACGCAACCGGCGACCCCGCCCCCGTCCCCCCATCCCCCCCATGGACGCTCCAGCAGATCTGGTCGCTCGAAGCCGGCGGCACCGACGAGCCGGGCGTGCTGTGGGCCGGCACGATTCCCGGCGGGCTGTTCCGCTCCGACGACGGCGGCGACACGTGGACGCTCAACCGCGCGCTCTGGGATCGCCCGGAGCGCGCCGAATGGGGCGGCGGCGGATACGATGCGCCGGGCATCCATTCGGTGATGGTCGATCCGCGCGACAGCCGGCACGTAACGATCGGCATCTCGTGCGGCGGCGTCTGGCAGACCGCCGACGGCGGCGCGACGTGGCGTGTGACGGCCGACGGCATGGAGGCCGACTACATGCCGCCCGAGCGGCGCGGCGAACCCAACGCGCAGGACCCGCACCGCGTCGTGCAGTGCGCGGCCAATCCGGACGTGCTGTGGACGCAGCATCACTGCGCGATCTTCCGCTCGACCGACGGCGCCGAACGCTGGCGCCGGATCGAGGCGCAGCCGTCGAGTTTCGGTTTCGCGGTGGCCGTGCATCCGCACGAGCCGGACACCGCATGGTTCGTGCCGGCCGTGAAGGACGCGTGCCGGATTCCGGTGGACGGCCGGTTCGTGGTCACGCGCACGCGCGACGGCGGGCGCAGTTTCGAGTCGTTCACGAACGGATTGCCGCCCGCACCGGCATACGACCTCGTGTATCGGCACGGGCTCGCGGTGGACGATTCGGGCGCGCGCCTCGCGATGGCGTCGACCACCGGCGGGTTGTGGACGTCCGGCGACGGCGGCGAAAGCTGGCGGCTGATTTCCGCGCATTTGCCGCCGGTGTATTGCGTCAGGTTCGGATGAGGGCGGGTGAACGCGTTGACGCCGTCACCGTCCCCCACCTAACATCACACGAAACGATCAGGAGCATTCGAACGTGAGAGCGGCCCTTGTCATCGTAGTAGGCAGTCGGCGCAGGGTCCGGTAGCGGCACCGCGCCGGCACCCCTGCGCCCCCGACTCGTTCGGGTTTTTTTTTGCCCGAAGCAACCTTGCTTTCGATCGACGATGCCGACGACTCCCGAATCCTCGCCACCCAAGCTCGCCACCCTGATCCTGCTGTGCGCGGTATCGGTGCTGCCCGTGAGCCTGTTCCTGCCGTCGCTGCCGAACATCGCGCGCACGTTTGCGACCGACTACGCGCTCGTCAGCCTGTCGCTCGCGGGATACGCGGCCGTCGCCGCAACGCTCGAACTAATCATGGGGCCGCTGTCGGACCGGTTCGGGCGGCGGCCGGTCGTGCTGGCCGGCCTTGCAGTATTCGTCGTCGGTTCGATCGGCTGCGCGCTGGCCACCGACATCCGGATATTCCTGGCTTGCCGGGTGCTTCAGGCGGGCATTACGTCGGGCTATCCGATCTCGATGGCCGTGATCCGGGATACGGCGGGCAAGGAGCGGGCGGCGAGCCGGATCGGTTATGCGGCGATGGCGGGCGCGTTCGCGCCGATGCTCGGTCCGATGGTGGGCGGCGCGCTGGACGAAGCGTGCGGCTGGCGCGCGAGCTTCTGGTTCCTCGCGATGGCCGGCACCGCGCTGTTCGCGTGGTGCTGGCGCGACCTCCGCGAGACCAACCTGAATCCGTTGGACACGTTGAGGCGGCAAGTCCGTGCGTACCCGGCGCTGCTTCGCGCGCGCCGTTTCTGGGCCTATGCGCTGTGCATGGCGTTTTCGACCGGCTCGTTCTACGCGTTCCTGGCCGGCGCGCCGCTGGCCGCGCAAACGGTGTTCGGCATCGCGCCCGCGGAAATCGGCTTCTACATGGGGGCCGTCACGGCCGGATTCATGGTCGGCAGTTTTGTGTCCGGCCGGTACGCGGGCCGCTACTCGAGCGCGACGATCATCGTCACGGGGCGCATCATCGCGTGTGCCGGCCCGCTGATCGGTCTCGCGCTGTACTTCTGCGGCGTCCGGCACGTGTTCGCGTGGTTCGGGCCGTGCGTGCTGGTCGGCGTCGGCAACGGTCTGTCGAATCCGTGCGCGCATGCCGGCGTGCTGTCGGTGCGGCCCGACCTCGCGGGAAGTGCCTCCGGCCTCGCCGGCGCGATGACGATCGCCGGCGGCGCCGCGCTGTCGTCGCTGACGGGCGCGGTGCTGACCGACGGCAATGCGGCTGGTGCGTCGCTCGGGATGATGCTGGCGTCGTCCTCGCTCGCTTTGCTGGCGGCAGCGTATGCGCGTTCACTGGACGCGCGCGATGGCCCTCGGTGATTCATGCCGATTCGCGCGCCCGCTCGGGTCGGCCGGCTTCGGCCCGGATTCGAGCGGGCGCATCGGCGCCCATTGCGCTTACGCCTTCGCCCCCACCACGAATTCGAACTGCGCAACCCCATCGACCCCGCCGGTCACGCGGTCCCCCGGTTGCAGCGCGCCGACGCCGGCCGGCGTGCCCGTGAAGATCAAATCGCCGGCCTTCAGGTCGACCGAGCGCGACACGTACGCGATGACGTCGGGCACGGCCCAGATCATGTCGGCCAGGTCGCCTTGCTGGCGCGTGTCGCCGTTGACCGCGAGCCAGATGCGGCCCCTGGCCGGGTGGCCGGTGGCCGACGCCGCGCGCAGCGCGGTCACGGGGCCCGACGCGTCGAAGCCTTTCGCCCAGTCCCACGGACGGCTCAGCTTCTTCGCTTCGGCCTGCAGGTCGCGGCGCGTGAGGTCGACGCCGACGCCGTAGCCCCATACGTGCGACAGCGCGTCGGTGGGGGCGATCGCGCGTCCGCCGCGGCCGATGGCGACCACCAGCTCGATTTCGTGATGGAGGTCGTTCGTCAGCGGCGGATAGGGGACGGTGCCGCCGGCCGGGACGATCGCGTCGGCCGGCTTCGTGAAGAAGAACGGCGGTTCGCGGTCGGGATCGGCGCCCATTTCGCGTGCGTGGTCGGCGTAGTTGCGGCCGACGCAGAAGACGCGGCGCACCGGAAAGCGCGCGGACGACTGTTCGACTTCGACGGAAGGACGCTCGGCAGCGTCGATGACATATGCGGACATCGGATGGCCTCGTTCGGTGGGAAGACGGAGCCGGCGCGCGCGTCGCGCGGCGGCCGGCATGCGTGCAACGATACCCGACGCCGGTGCGGCCGGATGCGACGCAACTGCGCTTTACCGGGACAGAACTACGCGTCGCCGTCGGGCAGCGCGGCATTCGCATCGCGGTACGCCTTCGGCGACACGCCGACACGCGCACGGAAACGCCGCGCGAAATACCCTTCGTCGCGGAAGCCGACCGAGCGCGCGATGTCCGCGATGCGCCGGCTCGTGTGGGCCAGCAGCGACTGCGCGAGCGCGATCCGGCGCTCCGTCACGAGATCGGTGAAGGTGCTGCCGGTTTCCTTGCGGACCAGGTGCGCGAGGTAGTTGGGCGACAGGAACGCGGCCTCGGCGGTCGCGGCGAGCGTCAGGTCCTCGCGGGTGAGGTTGGCGCGGACGTGCCGCAGCACGCGTGCGAGCGCGTCGCGCCGGCCGGCGCGCTGGGCGCCGCGCTGCGCGAGCTTGTCGAGCGCGCCGGCGTACTGCGTGCAGACGAGCCCGGCAGGAACGCCTGGCTGAAGTTGATCACGATGAAGTGCGTGCCTTCCGGATGCGGGATCAGGTGCTCGCGGTGCGGCAGCACGAACGCGAGCGCGCCGCGCGGAAACGGCCGCGTGACGCCGCCGATCCGCTGCTCGGTGTCGCCGCCGAGGTTGAATGGATCTGGAAGTACGCGTGCCGGTGCGGCTCGGTGATCGCCTGGCGCGACGCCTGGTCGCGGATGTAGAAATCGAGCCGGTCGCTGCGTTCGGGCATCCCGTACAGGCGCGGCGAGGCGGAGGAGGACATGACGGATTCGGCGATTCGTGACGCAAATGAAGCCGCGATGGTACAGCGAATGGCGCATGGCCGGAATCCTGGCCGGGGGAGCCGGCGAAGGTTCCGGCGGATTCGGGCGACCGCAGGCCGACTCGCACGACAGATCCCCGCACGCGTCAGATCGGAAAGCCGAACTGCATTTTTTCGCGCATGTCGCCGGCGCTATCGCTACTCCAGCGTCGTCGGTCTGATGACACAGACGGCTGAGCGAATTCGGACAGCCGGATAAGGCAGTGTGAATTCGCGCATCCACCTCTATAACTGCGCCCCAACTCCTGGCTCCGGTCTCGTCACTTGTTCACGTTCTCGCAGCTCGTCGGGCCTTCTCCCCAGCTCTTGCCTCCGCCGTTCTTGCACTGCTGCTTGGTGTATTGCCCAGGTGGCTGACCTCTCGGTAGCTTTCCGTCGGCGGGGCAATTGTGATGGAAATAGCAGAAAGACTTTTCAGCGGCCGCAGCTTCTCCGCTGAAAACAAGGCAGGCCATTAAGGCAACAAATAAAATCTTGGCAATAGCGAGCACGTCGGCTCTCCAGAGGTTAAAAGTAACGATCCGCCCGCCGAGCGACATTGTCACGAATCCGGTTGATGGTCAGGGTGGTGGGATTTGCAAAAAGCACGCTAATATAAACTCAAGCCGGCATGCCGAATGGCGCTATATATTCCTCCCGCTTCTCCCCAAGCTTCTTGATAACATCATCCCGAATACGATTGTAGATATCCTCATTCAACGTCGACGAAACACGCGCAATGTGAATGCTGCCATCCAGCAAATTCGTTTGGAATTCCTCGCGAATCGGATTGTCGACCACACATGCAATGCCAAAAAACATGTAGATCGATGTGCAAAAGACCCCTCCATCCCGAGATTGATCCGAATAACTGAATTGAATATTTACGATGCCGCTTGAGGTGGCCTGATTTTCCTGGTTGATGTGATTGAATTGCTGAAAAATCACAACCGGTTTTTCGTCGTCCGGAAGCAATGCCAGAGTATCGATTGCATCTTCAACGCGACGCTCTTGTTCTCGCGACAATACTCTGCGCATTTCGTCGAGTACGATTTCCTTGACAAGAAATGTATCGCTGCTCGGCCTGAGGTTTTTGAAATTCAATCCATCGGCTCGCCATGCAAGATTCGCCAACACGTCGCCGTATGCGCCATACCATGCCCTCGGATCATCGAATCGCGACAGGCGCTTATCCGCCACAAGCTGCGCCAATAAATTCGAGTTCAGGACATCTTCCTTATGCAAATCAGCCATATTTGGCTCGAATGCGAACATATTCCCGGCATCGACGGTTCCTATGGATGTCGAATTCGCTCGACTTGACTCCCCCGAAAATGTCATGACGACGCTCCTTCCGGTGAAAAGGTGCCGCAGCAAAAACTGCGGCACCCTTGACAAAACCACGCCAAGGCAGCTTCCGAAAAGCTGCATTTCTTGGATGTTTTTCGTCAGATCTCGAGGTCGTCAATGAATCTCGAGGCGTTATCGCCAAGCTTGTCGATTACCTGTTGGCGCACCCTTGAGTAGACGGCCTCGTTGAGCACGGCCTTCTGTGCGCTCTGGAACAGGGACGTTTGCACCGACTCCCACCTGAACCATAGGAAGCGCGTGACGTGCTTTACGGCATTGAATTGCAGCGCGGCGAGAGCCATGACCAATTGCCCATCGTCTTCGCCAACGGGGAAAATTTGAAACGTTCCCAAATTTTCCGGGAAGCTTTGCCGATCGAAGAGTGTCAAGGCTCCCTCGTTCTCGGGCTTGTCTCGCAGTGCATTCAGCGAGGCCGTCAGGATCGCCAATTCATTGCCGGTTGCGATTGCGGAAAGGATTTGAAGGACCGCATCCGACAGCACGAGAGAACTACCAGCCGGCCTGTATTGCCGAAATACGAATCCAGGCACCACCCATCCAACATTCGAAAGTACGCTGGTATAGAACCCGTACCACGACCTCGTATCCGTAAAACGGTTGAATTTCTTGTCCGCGGCTAGTTGCGCAAGCAGCGTCGAATTCAAAACATCACTCTTGTGAAGCGGGCTAATCCCGGAAACGAACGAAACCAGGCTCCCGGCGTCAACCGCAGCCCCTTCCTTGTCGCTCGCAAGCAGAGACAATTCGCGTTTCTGAATTTTTTTAAGACTTGGATCCGGGGCCGGAATATCCAGTTCCTCAATAAACTTGCTCGCGTGTTCAATCAATTCGATATTCGCCATGACGCGCCTCTTTGCTGAAAATAATCAACTTGTGGACGAAGAACGCCGCTAACTACGAATACAACCTATATCAAGTTCGCATCACATGCAACCTGCATTTGTAATGCACTGCAATTTAATAAATAATCCGGCCATTTAAATGCATAAAATCAACATGCCCGCTGCGCCCGCCCCCTTTTTTGGGCAATCAGCGCAAGCTCGTTTTCGGCGTGAACAGGCCCTTCTATGTGGGGCATTGGAAGTCAAGCCCTATCGGCATGTCGAAAAGCTGGGCGACTTCGGTGCGACAGCCGTCGGTAATGTCGCGCCGGTCGAGGCGCAACTGGAAGCCAGCAACGCGGTAACGCTTGTTTGATGTTCGCGGCCGCATCGGCCGGCGCCGCGCACACCCGTGCGCGCAGTGGCGCCTCGACCTCGCTCGCCGCGTGCGATCGTTCATGTCGCTCACTCGGGGTTCCTGGCCGGCTTCGGCGCTCGGATCACGGCTTGACGAGCGCAGCAACCCGGCGCCGCAGCTCGGGCACGACGTCGGCGTCGAACCAGGGGTGGTGCTTGAACCACCCCTGGTTGCGCGGCGACGGATGCGGCGGCGGCAGCACCGCCGGGCCGTAGTCGCGCCATGCGCGCACGGTGTCCGTCAGGGTCGCCTTGCGCGCGTCGCGCAGGAAATGCCGCTGCGCATACTGGCCGATCAGCAGCGTGAGCCGGATCGACGGCAACTCGGCGAGCAGCCGGTCGATCCACAGCGGCGCGCATTCGGGGCGCGGCGGGTTGTCGCCGCTCGCGCCGCGGCCCGGGTAGCAGAAACCCATCGGCACGATCGCGAAGCGGGTTGCGTCGTAGAACGTGTCGGCGTCGACGTCGAGCCAGCCGCGCAGCCGCGTGCCGCTCGCATCGTCCCACGGGATGCCGCTTGCATGCACGCGCGCGCCGAGCGCCTGCCCGACGATCAGGATGCGGGCGTCGCGGTGCGCGCGCAGCACGGGGCGCGGGCCGAGCGGCAGGTCGGCTTCGCAGGCACGGCACGCGCGGATTTCAGTGAGCAGCACGTCGAGCGGCACGCGCGGTCGGTTCGGCATCGGGGCTATGCGTTGTGGGGATGCGGTTTCGCGGCGAGTTGCGCGCGGATCGGATTCCAATGGGGAACCGGGGCGGGCGCGCGGCACGCGCGCCGTTCATGGAAGCCATTCGGCGGACTTACCCCGAACTTCGGACATCGGATAGCCTCGTTCGGGTGGAAGACGGAGCCGGCGCGCGCGTCGCGCGGGATGCGACGCAACTGCGCTTTACCGGGACAGAACTACGCGTCGCCGTCGGGCAGCGCGGCATTCGCATCGCGGTACGCCTTCGGCGACACGCCGACACGCGCACGGAAACGCCGCGCGAAATACCCTTCGTCGCGGAAGCCGACCGAGCGCGCGATGTCCGCGATGCGCCGGCTCGTGTGGGCCAGCAGCGACTGCGCGAGCGCGATCCGGCGCTCCGTCACGAGATCGGTGAAGGTGCTGCCGGTTTCCTTGCGGACCAGGTGCGCGAGGTAGTTGGGCGACAGGAACGCGGCCTCGGCGGTCGCGGCGAGCGTCAGGTCCTCGCGGGTGAGGTTGGCGCGGACGTGCCGCAGCACGCGTGCGAGCGCGTCGCGCCGGCCGGCGCGCTGGGCGCCGCGCTGCGCGAGCTTGTCGAGGGCGCCCGCGTACTGCGTGCAGACGAGCCCGATCAGCTGCAGCAGGTAGCCGCGCAGCAACGTGGTCGAGCCGAACGTGCGCACGCGATCGGTGTCGAGCATGCACAGCGCGAGGCGGCGCGCTTCGTCGTAGGTGTCGCCGGTCAGGATGAAGTCGAGATGTTCCTGGAAGCGGAACGGGGTCAGCTCGGGAAAACGGTGGGCGGGCACGTCCTCCAGGTCGAGCGGGTCGACGTCGAGATCGGCGCGCAGGAACGCCTGGCTGAAGTTGATCACGATGAAGTGCGCGCCTTCCGGATGCGGGATCAGGTGCTCGCGGTGCGGCAGCACGAACGCGAGCGCGCCGCGCGGAAACGGCCGCGTGACGCCGCCGATCCGCTGCTCGGTGTCGCCGCCGAGATTGAACTGGATCTGGAAATACGCGTGCCGGTGCGGCTCGGTGATCGCCTGGCGCGACGCCTGGTCGCGGATGTAGAAGTCGAGCCGGTCGCTGCGTTCGGGCATCCCGTACAGGCGCGGCGGGGCGGTGGAGGGCATGAGGGATTCGGCGATTCGTGACGCAAATGAAGCCGCGATGGTACAGCGAACGCGGCGCGGCCGGAACGGGCCGCGCCGGCGTGGCCCGTCACGCCGCCGCCGCGTCCGCGTCCGCGAAGAACCCGAGGTAGCGTAACGCCCCGGCGTCGTCGGCCGCGCTCGCTGCCAACCCGGCCGCGGCGCCCGTCGATGCGAGCGCGTCCACCGTCGCCGCGCGATTGGACAGCAGTGTCCATTGCGTACCCGTGTCATCCGCCTCGATTGTGGCCGGCGCGGCGCGCACACCGTTCAGCGCGGCGAGCAGCGCGGCGGCTGGCGGCGCGTGGATCGCGAATCCTTCGTTGGCCACGGCCGCCGTAGCGACGCCGAGCGCCGCGCACACCTGCGCGCGCAGCGGCGCCTCGGCCACGTTTGCCGCGCGCGAGCGCTCGATGTTGCGGCGCGTGTCGTCGTCGACGATCGCGCCGCCGCGCAGCAGCGGCGTCGTGCGCCACGCGTCGGACGGACAGGCTTTGCCTTCCGGCGACAACTCGACGAACGGATTCACTTCGGCCGGGTAGATCCGGCACACGAGCGGTCGCTCGTCGTAGATCGCGCACCGCAGGTCGTCGCGCAGGTTCGGGCACGGCCCCGCATACGACGCGGTGAGCACGGTCGTCACGCGCACCGGCAGCGCACCGCTGAGCGCGGGCGTCGAGCGTGCGCGCTTGTACGCGGCGAATGCGTTGTCGGGCTCGGGCTCGACGAGCCACGGCATCGCGTCGCACAGCAGCTCCACGTGGCCGCCGCGCTGCAGCCACGCGGCGGCTTCGGCGATCGTCAGCATGAGACGCAGGTCGTGGCAGCACTTGCCGCAGGCCGTGCACGCGAAATCGATGTCGTTCACTCAGGGTTCCTGGTCGGATTCGGGGTTCAGGTCAAAGGTCAAGGCGCGACGAGCGCGGCAACCCGCCGGCGCAGTTCCGGCACGACGTCGGTGCCGAACCAGGGGTGGTGCTTGAACCACCCCTGGTTGCGCGGCGACGGGTGCGGCAGCGGCAGCACGTCGGGCCCATAGTCGCGCCACGCGTGTACGGTGTCCGTCAGCGTGGCCTTGCGCGCGTCGCGCAGGAAGTGCCGCTGCGCATACTGGCCGATCAGCAGCGTGAGCCGGATCGACGGCAACTCGGCGAGCAGCCGGTCGATCCACAGCGGCGCGCATTCGGGGCGCGGCGGGTTGTCGCCGCTCGCGCCGCGGCCCGGGTAGCAGAAACCCATCGGCACGATCGCGAAGCGGGTTGCGTCGTAGAACGTGTCGGCGTCGACGTCGAGCCAGCCGCGCAGCCGCGTGCCGCTCGCATCGTCCCACGGGATGCCGCTTGCATGGACGCGCGCGCCCGGCGCCTGCCCGACGATCAGGATGCGCGCGTCGCGATGGGCGCGCACGACCGGGCGCGGGCCGAGCGGCAGGTCGGCTTCGCAGGCACGGCACGCGCGGATTTCAGTGAGCAGCACGTCGAGCGGCACGCGCGGTCGGTTCGGCATCGGGGGTATGCGTTGCGGGGATGCGGTTTCGCGGCGACTTGCGCGCGGATCGGATTCCAATGGGGAACCGGGGCGGGCGCGCGGCACGCGCGCCGTTCATGGAAGCCATTCGGGGGGACTTACCCCGAACGCATGGCTCAGTCGGTGTGCGTCGCGCCCATTTCGGCGACGGCAGCATCATACAACGCGGTTTGCGCGACCGCAGCAACGCGCGCGCGGTCGTCGTCCTGCGCGCCGTCGAGCATGCCCCAGCGCCGGTATTGCGACAGGAACCACAGGCCGTCGTCGGCGCAAGGCCGGTTCACCGCGCCGTTCGCATGAAACGCGACCGGCAGCGGCGGCACGGCGAACGGCCCCGCTCCGTAGTCGCCGAGCAGGCGCGGCGCGATCAGCCGGGCCGGCACGCCGAGCGCGTCGGGCGACGCCAGCCAGTCGGCCGCCTCGCGACGATGCGCGGCGCTGTCGAGCCACGCGCAGGCATCGACGAGCGTGCGGATCAGCGCGCGCGCGGTGGCCGGATACAGCGCGACGAAATCGCGCCGGGCGGCGAGCACCTTCTCCGGATGATCGGGCCAGATCTCGCTCGTGACGGCGACGGTGCGCCCCGCGCCGCACGCCTCGGCCACGGCATGCCACGGCTCGCCGGCGCAGAAGCCGTCGAGTTCGCCGCCGGCGAGCGCGGCCACCATCTCGGGCGGCGGGATCACGACGCTGCGCACGTCGCGCAACGGATCGACGTCGTGCGACGCGAGCCAGTGGTTCAGCCACATCGCGTGCGTGCCGGTCGGGAACGTCTGCGCGAGGAGCGGCTTGCGGCCGAGCGTCGCGAACGCGTCGCGCAGGTTGCCGCGCGCGCGGAACGCATCGGCGAGCGGCCCGGAGAACGTGATCGCCTGGCCGTTGCGGTTCAGCACCATCAGCGCGGCCATGTCGGCCTGCGGGCCGCCGATCCCGAGCTGCAGCCCGCAGACCAGCCCGTACAACGCATGCGCGGCGTCGAGCTCGCCGCTCAGCAACTTGTCGCGGACGGCGGCCCACGACGGCTGGCGGCTGAGTTCGAGCGTGAGGCCGTGCCGTGCACCGAGGTTCAGGCGCTGTGCGACGATCAGCGGGGCCGCGTCGCTCAGCGCGACGAACCCGAGGCGAAGATGCGCGCGTTCCGGCGCGGCGGCGGTCGAAGAGGTCATGGCGGTGACGGTCATGGTTGCGGATCGGCCGCGAGCACCTGGCGCGCGACGTCGACGATGCGCAGGCCCTGATCCATCGCGCGCTTGCGCAGCGCCGCGTACGCGTCGTGTTCGGACAGCCTGCGCTGGTCCATCAGCATCCGCTTCGCGCGGTCGATGAGCTTGCGTTCGGCGAGTTCGCGCTCGACATCGGCAAGCCGGCGGCGCAGTGCATCGTCGTGCGAGAAGCGTGCGAGCGCGACTTCGAGAATCGGTGCAAGGCGTTCGGCCGACAGCCCTTCGACGAGATACGCGCTGACGCCTGCGCCGACCGCCGCGCGGATCAGCGCCTGGTTGGCGTCGTGGCTGAACATCAGCACGGGGCGCGGCGCGGTGGCATGCATGACCGCGAGCTGCTCGAGCGTATCGCGCGACGGCGAATCGGTATCGATGATCACGACGTCGGGATGCTGCTCCTCGACGGCGGCCGGCAGGCGCGCGGGCGTCGCGACGTCGTTCAGCATGTCGTAGCCGAGCTGCGCGAGTGCTTCGCCGAGTTCGCCGATCGGCTTGTCGGTATCGGTGACGAGCAGCACGCGCAGCCTGACGGGTGTAGCGGACGCACTCATGATGCAAGCCGATGAAACAGGTGAGCGGCGTCCCGGCGGGACTTCCGCCGGCCGCCGCGTGGGCGGCCGACGCTTTCAATATAGATCGGCGGCATGCGCCGCATTGCGCGCCGCATCCTACGCCGCGCGCCGGGCGGCGGAGTCGGCATCGGCATCGACGTCGTTCACGCCGGTCAACGCCGAGGCTTCGCCGATCGCGCCGCCGACGAGGATCACGGCCGGACTGCCGAGCCCGGCCTGCGCGACGCCTTGGGCCAGCGCGCCGAGCGTGCCGATCCAGCGGCGTTCGTCGGGCGTGCCGGCCCATTGCACGGCCGCGGCCGGCGTCGATGCCGGCAGCGCGGCGAGCAGGCCGGCGGCGATGCTGTCGACGCGGCTCATGCCCATGTAGATCGCGAGCGTGGTGCCGGTTGCCGCGAGACGCGCCCAGTCGGGTTCGCCGTGGTCCTGACGATGGGCGGTGACGAACGTGACGCCGTGGCAATGCGCGCGGTGCGTGAGCGAGAGGCCGAGGCTCGCGGCGGCCGCGAAGCCCGACGAGATGCCGTTGACGATCTCGACCGGAATCGCGGCGGCGCGCAATGTGGCGAGTTCTTCGCCGGCGCGCCCGAACAGCAGCGCCTCGCCGCCTTTCACGCGCACCACGTTTGCGCCGCGCAGTGCGTAACGGCGCATCAGCTTCTCGATGAATGCCTGCGGCGTGGAGCGACAGCCGCCGCGCTTGCCGACGCGCACGACACGCGCCTGGGGTGCGAACGTGACGATCTCCGGGTTGACCAGATCGTCGAGCAGCAGTACGTCGGCAGCGGCCAGCGCCTTCACGGCCTTGAGCGTGAGGAGATCGGGATCGCCGGGGCCGGCGCCCAGCAGGGTGACTTTGCCTGTCGTCATGATGAATTCCATTGCCACGCGTGCGTGGCGGTCGATTGCGATGCGGGTCCCGGTGCGGTTGGCCGCAGGCGCGCGCCAAGCGACAACGGCGTCCGCCCGTGCGTGCTGCACGGAGGGACGCCGTTGTCCGGGTGCGTCCCCGTCAGCGACAGCGACGGCGGGCGCGCGTTGCGAGTACCGCGCATCGGCGCCATTGCCGATGTCTTCCGACCTTTCAGCAATATCCGGGCCAGCCTTTGAACGCGGCGTGTTGCGCGCTGCACCCCGCCACGCATGGCCACCGGCCGCGCATGCCGGCCGCGCGGATGCGGGCCGGTGCGATGCCGCAAGCGTGTGCGCCATTCACCAGAAGCGTGCACCGTGTTGCCGCACGGCGACAGTGCTGCAGCGCACCACATCTGTGCCTCGCTGCATCGTGACGCGTCGCTGATCTGGCGCAAAGCGGGGCGCCGATCCGCTTGAACACGCCGCAAACCGCCATACGATGGGATTCAGCCCGACATGGCACGGGGCTTGCGTTATGTCGATCGAGTCAATCAACGACGATTGGCTTGCAGCACCGATTACCGACGCGCCCGGCAACGGGCTTCATGGGCAACGGCGTCCTACGCATCGGGTCTCGACGAGACTGGGTGCGCAGGACGCCGTTTTTCGTTTGGCGGATGACATGACCGACAAAGCTACCCGTATCGATCTCTTCAGCCTCCGCACCGCGCCGATGCGCGCGTTCCACTTCACGTGGATGGCGTTCTTCGTGTGCTTCTTCGCATGGTTCGCGTGCGCGCCGCTGATGCCGCTCATTGCACGCGAATTCCACCTCACGGCGGCGCAGGTCGCCAACATCAACATCGCGGCCGTGGCCGCGACGATCGCCGTGCGGCTGCTGGTCGGCCCGCTGTGCGACCGCTTCGGCCCGCGCCGCGTCTATGCGGGGCTGCTCGCGGTCGGCGCGATTCCGGTGATCGCGGTCGCGTTCAGCCATGACTACCTGTCGTTCCTGATCTGCCGGCTCGGCATCGGCGCGATCGGCGCGGGCTTCGTGATCACGCAGTACCACACGTCGGTGATGTTCGCGCCCAACGTGGTCGGCACCGCGAACGCGACGACGGCCGGCTGGGGCAATGCCGGCGCGGGCGCGACGCAGGCGCTGATGCCGCTGCTCGTCGCCGCCGGCCTGATGCTCGGCTTCGGCGAGGGTTCGTCGTGGCGCATCGCGCTGGTCGTGCCGGGCGTCGCGATGCTCGCGATGGCCTGGGCGTACTGGCGCTTCACGCAGGATTGCCCGCAAGGCGACTTCGTCGCGCTGCGCAAGGAAGGCGTGACGGTCGACAGCGGCAAGAAGGGCGGCTGGGCGAGCTTCTTCGCGGCCTGCGGCAACTATCGCGTGTGGATGCTGTTCGTCACGTACGGCGCATGCTTCGGCGTCGAGGTGTTCATCCACAACATCGCCGCGCTGTACTACGTCGATCACTTCAGCCTGTCGCTGAAGGACGCCGGTTTCGCGGTCGGCCTGTTCGGGCTGCTCGCCCTGTTCGCCCGCGCGCTCGGCGGCTGGCTGTCCGACAAGATCGCCGCACGCCGCAGCCTCGACGTGCGCGCGACGCTGCTGTGTGGACTGATCGTCGGCGAAGGGCTCGGGCTGATCTGGTTCTCGCATGCGCAAAGCGTCGGCATCGCACTCGTCGCGATGCTCGCGTTCGGCCTCTTCACGCACATGGCGTGCGGCGCGACCTATGCGCTGGTGCCCTTCATCGACCGCAAGGCGCTCGGCGGCGTGGCGGGGATCGTCGGCGCGGGCGGCAACGTCGGCGCGGTCGCCGCGAGCTTCCTGCTGAAAGGCGTCGGCGACGTGCAGCACACGCTCAGCCTGCTCGGCCTTGCCGTCACCGCGACCGCACTGTGCGCGATGGCCGTGCGCTTCAGCGAAGAACACAAGGCGCGCGAAGCCGAGTTGCGCGATCGCGCGCTGGCCGCCGGCAGCGTCGCGAACTGATCGACCGAGGGACACGTCACCATGAAACTCATCGTCATCGGCCACGGCATGGTCGGCCACAAGCTCCTCGAATGCGTCGCGGCGGAAGCGGGCGCTGCAGGCACCACGGGCGCGCTGCAGGTCACCGTGCTCGGCGAGGAACCGCGCCCCGCGTACGACCGCGTGCACCTGTCCGAATTCTTCGCGGGCAAGTCGGCGGACGACCTGTCGCTCGTCGAACCCGGCTTCTTCGAGCGTCATCCGCAGTTCGACCTGCGCCTGAACGCGCGCGTCGCGTCGATCGACCGCGCCGCGCATACGGTCACGCTCGCGTCCGGTGAAACGCTCGCGTACGACAAGCTGGTGCTGGCGACGGGTTCGCGCCCGTTCGTGCCGCCGATGCCGGGGCACGATCGCGAAGGCTGCTTCGTGTACCGGACGATCGAGGATCTCGAGGCGATGCAGGCGTGCGGCACGCACGCGAAGCGCGGCGTCGTGGTCGGCGGCGGGCTGCTCGGCCTCGAATGCGCGAAGGCGCTGCGCGACATGGGGCTCGACACGCACGTCGTCGAATTCGCGCCGCGGCTGATGGCCATGCAGGTCGACGACGGCGGCGGCCGGATGCTGCGCGCGAAGATCGAGGCGCTCGGCGTGACCGTGCATACGGGCAAGAACACGCTCGAGATCGTCGACGGCGAGGCGGGCACGCACCGGATGGCGTTCGCCGACGGCTCGCACCTCGATGCCGACATGATCGTGTTCTCGGCCGGCATTCGCGCACGCGACGAACTGGCGCGTGCATGCGGTCTGGAAATCGGCCCGCGCGGCGGCGTCGCGATCGACGATGCGTGCCGCACGAGCGACGCCGACATCTACGCGATCGGTGAATGCGCGGCCTGGAACGGCATGGTGTACGGCCTCGTCGCCCCCGGCTACGACATGGCGCGCGTGGTCGCGAAGCAGCTCGGCGGCGATGCGAACGGTGCAGCCGAGGCCGCATTCGCGGGCGCCGACATGAGCACGAAGCTGAAGCTGATGGGCGTCGACGTCGCGAGCATCGGCGACGCGCACGGCACGACGGCCGGCAGCCGCACCTACCAGTACGCGGACGAGCGCCGCCAGGTCTACAAGAAGCTCGTGGTGTCCGACTGCGGCAAGTTCCTGCACGGCGCGGTGATGGTCGGCGACGCAGCCGAATACGGCACGCTGCTGCAGATGATGCTGAACCGCATCGAGCTGCCCGAGTCGCCGGAATTCCTGATCCTGCCGTCGTCGGACGGCGCCGCGAAGCCGGCGCTCGGCGTCGACGCGCTGCCTGACGGCGCACAGATCTGCTCGTGCAACAACGTGTCGAAGTCGCAGATCTGCGCGGCGGTGGCGGATGGCGCGACGAGCCTCGGTGCGCTGAAGTCGTGCACGGGCGCGGGCACGTCGTGCGGCGGCTGCGTGCCGCTCGTCACGCAGATCATGAAGGCCGAGATGAAGAAGCAGGGCCTCGCGGTCAACAACCATATCTGCGAGCACTTCGCGCATTCGCGCCAGGAGCTGTTCCACCTGATCCGCGTCGAGCGCATCACGACGTTCGACGCACTGCTGGCAAAGCACGGCCATGGCCTCGGCTGCGACGTGTGCAAGCCGGCGGTGGCGGGCATCCTCGCGTCGTGCTTCAACGAATTCGTGCTGAAGAAGGAACACGCGGGGCTGCAGGATTCGAACGACTACTACCTCGCGAACATCCAGCGCGACGGCACGTATTCGGTCGTGCCGCGCATGCCGGGCGGCGAGGTCACGCCGGAAGGGCTGATCGCGGTCGGCCAGGTCGCGAAGAAGTACGGGCTCTACACGAAGATCACCGGCGGCCAGCGTGTCGACCTGTTCGGTGCGCGCGTCGAGCAGCTGCCGTCGATCTGGGAGGAACTGATCGCCGCCGGTTTCGAATCGGGCCACGCATACGGCAAGGCGCTGCGCACCGTGAAGTCGTGTGTCGGCTCGACGTGGTGCCGTTACGGCGTCGGCGATTCGGTCGGCCTCGCGATCGACCTCGAGAATCGCTACAAGGGGCTGCGCGCGCCGCACAAGATCAAGTTCGGCGTGTCCGGCTGCACGCGCGAGTGTGCGGAAGCGCAGGGCAAGGACGTCGGCATCATCGCGACCGAAAAGGGCTGGAACCTGTACGTGTGCGGCAACGGCGGGATGAAGCCGCGCCACGCGGAACTGCTCGCGTCCGACCTCGACCGCGCGACGCTGGTGCGCTACATCGACCGTTTGCTGATGTTCTACGTGCGCACGGCCGACCGCCTGCAGCGCACGAGCGTGTGGCGCGACAACCTCGAAGGCGGCCTCGACTACCTGATCGACGTCGTCGTGCACGACCGGCTCGGGATCGGCGCCGAACTCGAAGCCGACATGCAGCACGTGGTCGATACCTACGAGTGCGAGTGGAAGAAGGCCGTCACCGATCCCGACACGCGCAAGCGCTTCCGCCACTTCGTGAACAGCGATGCGCCGGACACGACCATCGAATTCGTCGAGACGCGCGGCCAGATCCGGCCCGCGACGCCCGACGAGCGCATGCGCGGCAAGCCCGTCGTGATTCCGGTGGTGGTCGACACCGAAACCGTTTGAGCCGTGTTCATCGTCAGCAAGGAGAACGCCATGAGCAACGATCGTCTTCCGCTGTCCTGGACCCGCGTGTGCCCGCTCGACGACATCGTGCCGAACACCGGCGTGTGTGCACTCGTCAACGGCGAGCAGGTCGCGGTCTTTCACGTCGCGCATGCCGGGGAAGGCGGCGTGTTCGCGATCGACAACGTCGACCCGGTGTCGCAGGCGGCCGTGATGTCGCGCGGGCTGATCGGCAGCCTCGGCGAGCGCGTCGTCGTCGCGTCGCCGCTGTACAAGCAGCATTTCGACCTGCGTACCGGCGAATGCCTCGAAGCACCCGAGCAATCGGTGAGCGCGTATCCGTCGCGGGTCGAGGACGGCTTCGTGTGGATCGCGGCCTGACCGGCCCGGAGCGCGCATGACCGCCACCCCCGTCAAGAGCGTATGCCCGTACTGCGGCGTCGGCTGCGGGATGGTGCTGCACGTCGAGGAAGGCGAAGTCGTCAAGGTGTCCGGCGACGCCGACCATCCGAGCAACTTCGGGCGGCTGTGCACCAAGGGCTCGTCGGCGCACGTCGCGCTGCGCCGCTCGGGGCGGCTCGATCGCGCGTTCGTGCGCCGGGCGCGCGAGGACGACCTCGTGCCGCTGCCGGCCCGCGACGCGATCGCCGACACCGCGCGGCGGCTGCGCGCGGTGCTCGACGCACATGGGCCGGACGCGTTGTCGTTCTACGTGTCGGGGCAGATGTCGATCGAGGCGCAATACCTCGTCAACAAGCTCGCGAAGGGCTTCGTCGGCACCAACAACATCGAGTCGAACTCGCGCCTCTGCATGGCCAGCGCGAGCACCGGCTACAAGCAGTCGCTCGGCGCGGACGGTCCGCCCGGGTCGTACCAGGATTTCGATCGCGCGAACCTGTTCCTCGTGATCGGCGCGAACATGGCCGACTGCCACCCGATCCTGTTCCTGCGGATGATGGACCGCGTGAAGGCCGGCGCGAAACTGATCGTCGTCGACCCGCGCCGCACCGGCACCGCCGACAAGGCCGACCTGTTCCTGCAGATCCGGCCGGGCACCGATCTCGCGCTGACCAACGGGCTGCTGCACCTGCTGCATGCGAACGGCCGCACCGACGGCGCGTTCATCGACGCGTACACCGAAGGCTGGGACGCGATGCCCGCGTTCCTCGCCGACTACACGCCCGAACGCGTGGCTGAAATCACCGGGCTCGCGGAAGCCGACCTGCGCGCGGCCGCGCAATGGATCGGCGACGCGCAGGAATGGATGAGCTGCTGGACGATGGGGCTCAACCAGAGCACGCACGGCGTATGGAACACCAACGCGATCTGCAACCTGCATCTCGCGACGGGCAGGATCTGCCGCCCCGGCAGCGGGCCGTTCTCGCTGACCGGCCAGCCGAACGCGATGGGCGGGCGCGAGATGGGCTACATGGGCGCCGGCCTGCCGGGCCAGCGCGCGGTGGCGTCCGACGACGATCGCCGTTTCGTCGAGAACCTGTGGCGCGTGCCGGCCGGTACGCTGCGCAAGGAAACCGGCAAGGGCACCGTCGACCTGTTCGAGCGGATGGCGGCCGGCGACATCAAGGCATGCTGGATCATCTGCACGAACCCGGTCGCCACGGTGCCGAACCGGCAGAACGTGATCGCCGGATTGCAGGCTGCGGAACTCGTGATCGCACAGGACGCATTTCTCGATACCGAAACCAACCGCTATGCGGACATCCTGCTGCCCGGCGCGCTGTGGGCCGAGGGCGACGGCGTGATGATCAACTCCGAGCGCAACATGACGCTGATGCGCGCGGCGGTCGCGCCGCCGGGCGACGCGCTGCCCGACTGGCGCATCGTCGCGGAAGTCGCGCGCGCGATGGGGTTCGGCGACGCGTTCGACTATGCGTCGGCGGCCGACGTGTTCGACGAGATCGTCCGCTTCTCGAATCCGGCGACGGGCTACGACCTGCGCGGCGCGAGCCATGCGGCGCTCGCCGATGCGCCGCTGCAGTGGCCGTGCGCGCCGGGCGTGGCACGTGATCGCAATCCGGTGCGCTACCTGAACGACGGCGTGAGCCAGCCGCTGCGCACGGCGGCGGACGGCGGCGTGCCGCGCCTCGCGTTCCCGACGACTTCGGGCAAGGCGCGCTTCTTCGCGCGGCCGCACGTCGATCCGGCCGAGCTGCCCGACGACACGTTCCCGATCGTGCTGAACACCGGGCGGCTGCAGCATCAATGGCACACGATGACGAAGACGGGCAAGGTCGCGATGCTGAACAAGCTCAACCCGCGCCCGTTCGTCGAGCTGCACCCGGACGATGCGAGCGCGCTCGGCATCGCCGCGAAGGACAGCGTCGAGATCCGCTCGGCGCGCGGCCGCGCGGTGCTGCCGGCCGTCGTGACCGAACGCGTGCGGCGCGGCAACTGCTTTGCGCCGATGCACTGGAACGACGTGTACGGCGACGACCTGTGCATCAACGCGGTGACGAACGACGCGATCGATCCCGAATCGCAGCAACCCGAACTGAAATATTGCGCGGTCGCGCTGAGCCGGGTCGCCGCCGCGAGCGCCGCGCACGCGGACGACGACACCCCGCAGCGCGGCACGGCCGACGCGCACGGCGCCCCTGCGTTCGAGGAACTCGACATGGCAGACATCGACACTTTCGCGGCCGCGCTCGGCATTGCCGACACGGCGCCGCCGGCGCTCTCCGATGCGGAGCGCCAGTACGTCGCGGGCTTCGTCAGCGGCCTGCGCAGCGACGCGGGCCGGCGCGAGGGCGGCGTGCCGGTGCTGCCGGCCGGCGCGCCGCTCGCCGCGCCGACGCGCCGCTGGCTCGACGGGATGCTCGCGGGGTTGTTCAGCCGCTCGCTGCCCGCGCAGGGCGAGCCGGCCGCGGCGCTCGCGGGCGCGCGCGCCGATGCCGCCGATGCGCCCGCGCCGGGCGGCGTGCGGATCGTGCGCACGCGGCCGAAGGTCGTGCTGCTGTGGGCGTCGCAGACCGGCAACATCGAATCGTTGACGGAGGATTACGCGACGCAGCTGATGAACGCGGGCTTCGAGATCCGCACCGCGTGCATGTCCGACTATCCCGCAGCATCGCTCGCCGGGGCGCAATACGTGCTGCTGATGACGAGCACGTTCGGCGACGGCGACGCCCCCGACAACGGCAGCGAATTCTGGGACGCGCTGCAGGCCGGCAGCGCCGCGCGCCTCGACGGCGTGCACTTCGCGGTGCTCGCGTTCGGCGATCGCAACTACGACCAGTTCTGCGGCCATGGCCGCCGGCTCGACGCGCGGCTCGCGGAACTGGGCGCGAAGCGGCTGTCGCCGCGCGTCGATTGCGACGTCGAATTCCAGCGCGATGCCGACCAGTGGCTCGAACGCGTCGTCGCGCGGATCAAGGAGGCGGACGCCGCGCTGCACGCGGTGCCGGCGGAAGGCATGATCCCGTCGGGCGCGCTGCCGACGAAGGCGCATCCGGCACCGTCGAAGCTCGTCGCGAACCTGCGGCTCAACCGCCCGGGCGCGGCGAAGGACACGCGCTACGTGTCGCTGTCGACCGAAGGCGCGAACCTCGAATACGAAACCGGCGACGCGCTCGGCGTGTGGCCGACCAACTGCCCGGCGCTGGTGGACGAGCTGCTCGACCTCACCGCGCTGAAGGCCGACACGCCGGTGACGGTCGGCGGCGTCGGCGACATGCGCCTCGGCGATGCACTCGCGCGTCATTTCGACATCACGCGCCCGCATCCGGACACGCTCGCGTTCATCGCGTCGCGCAGCGCGAACGGCGCGCTGAAGTCGCTGCTCGGCGACGACCGCAAGGGCGACCTGAAGCAATGGTTGTGGGGGCAACAGCTCGCGGACGTGCTGCACGAGTTTCCGGTCGAGCTGTCGGGCAACGAGCTCGTCGGGATGCTGAAGCGCATGCAGCCGCGTCTGTATTCGATCGCGTCGAGCCCGAGCGCGCACCGGGGCGAGATCCACCTGACCGTGTCGGCCGTGCGCTATCACAACGGCCGGCGCGCGCGCAAAGGCGTCGCATCGACGTTCCTCGCCGATCGCGCGGACGACGGCCGCGTGCCCGTGTTCGTGCAGAAGTCCGCGCATTTCCGGCCGCCGGTGAACGGCGACGTGCCGATCGTGATGGTCGGCCCCGGCACGGGCGTCGCGCCGTTCCGCGGCTTCCTGCACGAGCGGCAGGCGCGCGGCGCGCGCGGACGCAACTGGCTGTTCTTCGGCGAGCAACATGCGCAGACGGACTTCTACTACGGCGACGAGCTGGGCGCGATGCGCGACAGCGGTTTCCTGACGCGGCTCGATCTCGCGTTCTCGCGCGACCAGGCCGACAAGATCTACGTGCAGGACCGGATGCGCGAGCAGGGCGCCGAGCTGTTCGCGTGGCTGGAGGAAGGCGCGCACTTCTACGTGTGCGGCGACGCCGCGCGGATGGCGAAGGACGTCGACACCGCGCTGAAGGCCGTCGTCGCCGAGCATGGCGGCATGTCGGACGACAAGGCGGGCGAGTACGTCGCGCGGCTCGCGAAGGCGCGCCGCTACATGCGGGACGTGTACTGATTGCTGATTGCTGATTGCGCCGAACTGCGTCGAACGGGTCAATGGAAGAAGAGTTCCCGCATCCCGAACGTGTGATGCGCCTCCGCCGCCATCAGCACCATGAGCACCAGCAGGCACAGCGGCGGCACCAGGATCGCGTACACCAGCGCCAGCCGCTCCCACATCATGTGCATGAAGATCGACACGATCAGCCCTGCCTTGGCGATCATCAGCACGACGATCAGCACCCAGCGCAACAGCCCCTGCACGTTGAAATAGTCGACCAGGTACGACAACGTGCTCAGCACGAACAGCAGGCCCCAGATCTTCAGGTAGAGGCCGATCGGATGCTGCTGGCCGTGCGCGGCGTCGGGTCGATCGGCGGGATCGGTATGGTCCATGGCCTGCCTCACCACAAATAGAACAGCGCGAAGATGAACACCCACACCAGGTCGACGAAGTGCCAGTACAGGCCGGCGATCTCGACGATCTGGAAGTTGCCGTGTTCGGTGAACCCCGGCTGCAGGATCTTGCGTGCGATCAGCAGCAGGTAGATCACGCCGCAGGTCACGTGAAAGCCGTGGAACCCGGTGATCGTGAAGAAGCACGCGCCGAACTGCGCCGCGCCCAGCGGATTGCCCCACGGGCGGATGCCTTCCCGGAAGATCAGGTTGCTCCATTCGAACGCCTGCAGCGACACGAAGGTGGCGCCCAGCAGCGCGGTCGCCAGCAGCAGCGCGGCGGCGGGCCTCGCGTTGCGCCGGTAGCCGAAGTTGACGGCCATCGCCATCGTGCCGCTGCTGCTGATCAGCGTGAACGTCATGATCGCAATCAGCAGCAACGGCACTTCCACGCCGCCCACGCTGAGCCCGAACACCTTCGCGGTATCGGGCCACGGCGCCGTGGTCGACATGCGCACCGTCATGTAGCCGATCAGGAAACTGCTGAAGACGAACGTGTCCGACAGCAGGAAGATCCACATCATCGCCTTGCCCCACGGCACCTTGAAGGCCTCGCGATCGGCCGACCAGTCCGTGACGATGCCGCGCCAGCCGTCGGGCCGAGCGTCGGCGGACGGAGCATCGGTGGGCGGGGCCGCGGGCGAATCGGCCGCGGATCCGGTGGGAGCCGTGGGCGCGGTCATGGCGCGGCTCCATACAGCGGCCCGCAGACGGCGGCGACGATCCCGGGGGTCAGCCACCACATCGCCGCCAGCAGCACGAGCCACACCGCGAGCAGGAAATGCCAGTAGAGCGCGCACAGCTCGATGACGCGCCGGGCCCGGAACGGGTCCGCGCGCCCGACCTGCGCGACCGTCACCGCCCACGCCGCCAGCCCGCCCAGCACATGCGCCCCGTGCAGGCCGGTGAGCAGGTAGAGGAAGCTGTTGGACGGATTGACGGTGACGGTCTCCCCGGCCGCCGACAGCATGTGCCAGGCAGTCAGTTGCCCGATCACGAACACGGCCGCCAGCACGCCGCCGGATACCAGCCACACCGTGCGGTGCGGGCCCATCCGCCGGGCTCGCTGCATGGCGACGCTGGCCAGCGCCAGCGCGCCGGTGTTCCACCACAGCAGCGCCGGATGCGGGATCGGCTGCCAGTCGGGCTCGCGCATGCGCATCGCATAGGCGAGCAGCAGCAGCGAGAACAACGTCGTCGCGACCGCCATGAAGACGACCAGGCCGGTGCGGCCCGCATTCGGCAAGCCGGGTGGCGCGTCGTGAACGAAGGGGCGCGGCAGCGTGGTCATTCGCGGGCCTCGCCGGGGTGAAGCGCCGGGTGGGCCGGTTCAGGCACCGTCGCGGGCGGCTGGTTTTGCGGCACGAAATCTTCCTCTTGCCCCGGCGGGCTGTATTCGTATGCCCAGCGGTAGACGACGGGAAGCGCCGCGCCCCAGTTGCCGTGCGCGGGCGGCGTTTGCGGCGTCTGCCATTCCAGCGTGGTGGCCCGCCACGGGTTGCCGTCGGCGCGCCGGCCGTGCACGAGGCTCCACGCGAGGTTGAACAGGAACAGCAGCTGAGCGGCCGCGACGATCAGCGCGACGACGGTGATGAACGTGTTGAGCGTCTGCGCCGAATGCGGGATGAAGCTGTAGCCCTGATACGCGTAATACCGCCGCGGCATGCCGAGGATGCCGAGATAGTGCATCGGGAAGTAGATCGCATAGGTGCCGACGAAGGTGATCCAGAAATGCGCGCGCCCGAGCCTGTCGTCGAGCATGCGGCCGGTCACCTTCGGGTACCAGTGGTAGAGGCCGCCGAACACCACCAGGATCGGCGACACGGCCATCACCATGTGGAAGTGCGCGACCACGAAATACGTGTTCGACAGCGGGATGTCCACGCTCACGTTGCCGAGGTAGAGCCCGGTCAGCCCGCCCAGCACGAAGGTGCTGATGAAGCCGATGGCGAACAGCATCGGCACGCTCAGGTGGATGTCGCCGCGCCACAGCGTCAGCACCCAGTTGTAGACCTTGAGCGCGGTCGGCACGGCGATGATGAGCGTGGTGGTGGCGAAGAAGAAGCCGAAGTACGGGTTCATGCCGGCGATGAACATGTGGTGCGCCCAGACCACGAAGCTCAGCGCGCCGATGATGACGATGGCCCATACCATCATCCGGTAGCCGAAGATGCTCTTGCGCGCGTGCGTGCTGATCAGGTCCGACGCGATGCCGAAGGCCGGCAGCGCGACGATGTAGACCTCCGGATGCCCGAAGAACCAGAACAGGTGCTGGAACAGCAGCGGGCTGCCGCCGGCATGCCTGAGCGTCTGCCCCATCGACACCACGGCCGGTATGAAGAAACTGGTGCCGAGCGTCCGGTCGAACAGCATCATCACCGCCGACACGAACAGCGCCGGAAACGCCAGCAGCGCCATGATGGTCGCGATGAAGATGCCCCACACCGTGAGCGGCATGCGCATCAGCGTCATGCCGCGCGTGCGCGCCTGCAGCGTGGTGGTCACGTAATTCAGGCCGCCCATCGTCGCCGCGACGATGAAGATCGCCAGCGACACGAGCATCAGCACGATGCCCCATTCGACGCCCGGCGTGCCCGGCAGGATGGCCTGCGGCGGATACAGCGTCCAGCCCGCGCCGGTCGGCCCGCCCGGCACGAAGAAGCTCGCCACCAGCACCAGCACGGCCAGCAGGTAGACCCAGTAGCTCAGCATGTTGAGAAACGGGAACACCATGTCGCGCGCGCCGAGCATCAGCGGGATCAGGTAGTTGCCGAAGCCGCCGAGGAACAGCGCCGTCAGCAGGTAGATCACCATGATCATCCCGTGCATCGTGACGAACTGGTAGTAGCGGTTCGCGTCGATGAACGCGAACTTGCCCGGAAAGCCGAGCTGCAGCCGCATCAGGTCGGACAGTACGAGGCCGACCAGCCCGATCGCGATGGCCGTCATCGCATACTGCACGGCGATGACCTTGTGGTCCTGGCTCCAGACATAGCGGGTCCAGAAGCTGTGCGGGGCGTGGTCGGTGTGCGCGTAGGTCATGGTTTCTGCTCCGCTATTGCCTGGCCGCGGTACCGGCGGGGGGCGGCCCGCCTTGCGCCTCGATGTACGCCACCAGCGCGGACAGTTCCTGGTCGCTCAGGTCGAAGTGCGGCATGATCGGCGAGAAGCCTTTCACGACCCGCGCCGTCGGATTGCGGATGAACGCGCGCAGATAGGCTTCGTCCACCTTCGCGGTGCTGCCGTCGGCCATCGTTTCGGTCTTGCCGTACAGGCCCTTCCAGGTCGGGCCGACGAGCGGGCTGCCGTCCACGGTATGGCAGGCGACGCAGCCCTTGGCCGCCGCGAGCGTCTTGCCCAGTTCGGCGAGTGCGTGCGCGCTGCCGCCGGCAGCGGCGGGTGCGGCCTGCACGTGGGCGAGTTGCTGCTGCGCGAACGTGGTCTGCCGCGCCAGCCAGCGCGAGAACGCGGCTTCGTCTTCCACGACCACCACGCCGCGCATGCCGGCGTGCCCGATCCCGCAGAGCTGCGCGCACAGGATGTCGTAGCGCCCGGCCTTGGTCGGCGTGAACCAGAACGTGGTCACCATGCCCGGCACCATGTTCATCCGCGCCCGGAACGGCGGAACGTAGAAATCGTGCAGCACGTCGCGCGAGCGCGTCAGCACCTGGATCGGCCGGTTGAGCGGCAGATGCACCTCGGGCGTCTCGATCAGGTAATTGTCACGGCCGTTGGGGTCGGCTGGGTTCAGGCCGAACGGGTTGTCGTTGCCGATGTAGCGCACGTCGGTCGTGCCCAGCTTGCCGCCGGGGCCGGCGAAACGGAAGCGCCATTGCCATTGCTGGCCGAGCACCTCCATCTGCAGCACGTTGCGCGGCGGCCGGATGTAGTCCGCGTAGACGAACAGCCCCGGCGCCAGCAACGCCGCCACGCCGACGGCGGTCAGGCCGATCAGCCACCATTCGAGCCGCCGGTTGTGCGGCTCGTAGGCCGCGCGATGCCCGCCGCGGTGGCGATAGCGCACCAGCGCGACGACGATGAACAGGTTGATGGCGATGAAGAACGCGCCGGTGATGACGAGCGTGATCGTCAGCATGTCGTCCATGCGCACCCAGTTCGACGCGATCGGCGTGATCCACCACGGACTGGCAAAGTGAAACCCCACCGCCAACACGATGATCAGGACCAGGGCAATCGCAAGGGCCATAGGCCGCCTCGCTGCGAGTCACTGGCTGGAGCCGCTTCGCTGCGTGTTGCGTGTTGTAAGCGGCTCTAGAGGAAAGGTAGTCCTCTCCTCCGCATCGTGCAAGGAAGCCCACAGGGGACGCACGCCCCATATATACGGTGCCCCGGAGGGCGCCGGGTGTTCAGGGGCTGTTCATGTGCGCGACCTGCGCCGCTCCAGCATGCCGTAGACGATCGCGGTGACCACGCCGAACAACAGGTTGGCCAGCAACGGCCCGGAACCCCGCTCGGAGACGAACCACGGGAACACGGCCGTCATGACGTAGAAGTTCCACCCATACGCGACGATCCCGAACGCCAGCCCGATGGCGGCTTCCATGCCCACGCTCGAATCGAAGCGGAAAGGCGCCATGATCGCGGCGAGCATCATCCCCATGACCGCGCCGAGCACGTAGTGCAGCAGCAGCGCCATCGCGACGATGCCGAAGCTGAAGGTGGACATCTGTTCGAGCGCGCTGCGGCCCATCACCATCGCCGCGATCTTGTGTGTCGGTTGCCACGGGCTTTCATACAGCACCATGGTCGACCAGAAGAATTCCAGCACGATCACCAGCGCACCGCCTGCAAGACCGGCCACGGCGGCGGCGACCCAGTCCGGCGTACGACGCTCCCAATGGTGCGATTGAATGTGCAGTTCCATACGACCTCCTTGCTGGCGGTTCAACTTCAACACCCAAGTGCTCGCGTCTAGCCGACCGCGTCTGGCCGACCGCGTCTGGCCGACCGCGTCAAAGTGTGTCCGTTGTCCGATTCAGAATGGCAGATATGCGTGCCAACGCAAGGTACAAAAACCCTGCGCATTGCATGGCGCCATCGCGTTTCTTCACTGGAGGAGAAGGCGAAACGATTCAGGGAAGCGGGCTGGCCTGGAAGATTTTCCCCAATTGCATCGCAGGTCATTCATCCGACGAAAAAATCGCGCCGGTTCCCGGTATGATGCGCATCTCGCACGTGCCGATCGCCTGATCTTGATACCGCGTTCCGAAGAACGGCCTGTCCGGCGCGGCTCCATCCGGCGAGAAAGAATTTGTAATAATGATTCTGTATACTTGTAATTTCTGAATCAGGCGCCGCCGATCGGCACATCGGCGGGCCGCCCATGCAGAACAACCAGATTCGCCGCCGTCCGGTCCGCCCGGCGCCGCGACACGCTATGCACCACCGCCAATAACTTATGTCTTCCCGCCACCCTGGCTCACCCAGCCGTGCCGCGGCAATGTTCGGCCGCGTCTCGGCACTGCTGCGCAACGAGCGTGTGCTGTCGCCGCTGCTCGCGCTCGGCATCGGCCTGCTGCTGATCGTGGTTTTCCAGCACCTGTCGGAATCCGTCGACTACCGGTCGGTGATCCGCCAGTTGCGTCACATGTCTGCCGGCGAATGGGGCGCATCGCTCGCGGCGACGGCCCTCAGCTATCTCGCGCTGGTCGCCCGCGACGCGGTCGGCCTGCGCTATGTCGCCGCGAAGGTGCCGCGCGTCGCGTTGTGGATCGGCGCGATCGCCGGGTCGGCGCTCGGTAACGCGACCGGCTTCGGCGCACTGACCGGCGGCGCGGTTCGCGCACGCGTGTACGGCGTGTCGGGCGTCACGCCCGCGCAGATCGGCCGGATGACGGTGTTCACGAGCGGCACGCTGGCGCTCGCCATGGTGTTGATGACGGCGGTCGGCATGGTCTGCGTGCCGGAGGCCCTCGCCGCGATGCTGCACGTCGCGCCCGGCGCGCTCACCTGGGGCGGCGCCGTGCTGCTCGCGGTGATGGCGGTGATGGTCGCCGCGTGCGGGCGCGTCGCGCGTCCGGTCGTCACGCGCTTCAAGTGGCTGTCGTTCGACGTGCCGGCGCGGCGAGACCTCGTCGGGCAGGTCGTCTATGCGGTCCTCGACGTCGTCGCGGCCGGCCTGACGCTGTGGGTGCTGCTGCCGGCCGCGCCGGTCGGCTTCCCGACCTTCATCACGGTGTACGCCGCCGCGCTGCTGCTCGGGATGATCGGCCATACGCCGGGCGGGATCGGCGTGTTCGAAGCCGCGATGGTCTTCACGCTCGGCCGCGAAGTGCCCCCGCACGCGATGGTCGCCGCGCTGATCGCGTATCGCGCAATCTATTTCGGCGTGCCGCTCGTGCTGTCGGCCGGCCTGCTGGCCGGTTTCGAGGGCCGTGCGCTGCGCCGCCGGCTCGTCACGCGGCAGGCCGTGCGCGTGTCGCAGCTCGCGCCGGTGTTCCTGAGCCTCGTGACGTTCGCGGTCGGTAGCATGCTGGTGATCTCGAGCGCGACGCCCGCGTTCTGGCACCGGATCGCGATCCTGCGCCACCTCGTGCCGCTGTGGGTGCTCGAAGGCTCGCAGGTGATCTGCAGCGTGCTCGGCGTCGCGCTGCTGTTCGTCGCGCGCGGGCTGCTGCGCCGCCTCGACGGTGCGTGGTGGATGACCTTCGCGCTGACGCTCGCAAGCCTCGCGCTGTCGCTCGCGAAAGGCCTCGCGTTCGTCGAGGCCGGCGTGCTCGGCACGCTGCTGGTGCTGCTGCTCGTCAGCCGCCGCCGCTTCAACCGCCATTCGTCGCTGCTCGCGGAGCGCTTCACGGTGAGCTGGTTCGTGTCGGTGGCGATGGTGCTGATGCTGGCCGTATGGGTGCTGTTCTTCGCGTTCCGCGACGTGCCGTACACGCGCGAGCTGTGGTCGCATTTCTCGTTCGATGCGCGTGCGCCGCGTGCGCTGCGCGCGACGCTCGCAGCCGGCGTGTTCGTCGCGCTTTTCGCGCTGTGGCAACTGCTGCGCCCGGCGCCCGGCCGTTTCGTGAAGCCCGCGGCGCAGGACCTGTCGGATGCCGAACGGATCATCCGCGCGCAGGAATGCAGCGATGCGGGCCTCGCGCTGATGGGCGACAAGTCGTTCCTGTTCTCCGAATCGCGCCAGGCGTTCCTGATGTACGCGAAGTACGGCCGCACGTGGGCCGCGCTGCACGACCCGGTCGGGCCGCGCGAGGAATGGCCCGCGCTGATCGGCAAGTTCATCGCGCTCGCACACGCGCACAGCGGTCGTGCGGCGTTCTACCAGGTGCGCGCCAACGCGCTGCCGCTGTATCTCGACGCGGGGCTCACGCTGATGAAGCTCGGCGAGGAAGCGCATATCGCGCTCGACCAGTTCGACCTGAAGGGTTCGAACCGGTCGCACCTGCGCTACGCGCTGCGCCGTGGCGACAAGGATGCGCTGACGGTCGAGGTGATCGCACCGCCCGACGTGCCGGCCACGCTGCCGGCCTTGCGCGACATCTCCGACGGCTGGCTCGACAGCCGCGACGCGCGCGAGAAGAGCTTTTCGGTCGCCGCGTTCCACGACGGCTATCTGGCGACGCAGTCGGTGATGCTCGTGCGGCAGGCCGACAAGCCGATCGCGTTCGTCACGTTCATGACGACGGACCTCAACACCGAGGCGACGGTCGGCGTGATGCGGCACCTGCCGGAAGCATCGCCGTACGCGATGGAATATCTGTTTACGCAGCTCGCGCTGCATCTGAAGGAAGCGGGCTTCCGCAAGCTGAGCCTGGGCATCGCGCCGTTCTCGGGGATGGGGGCGGCGAAGATGCCGTCGCCGTGGCACCGGGTCGGCCTGATGGTCTGGCGCTTCGGCGGCCGCTTCTACAACTTCCGCGGCTTGCGCGCATTCAAGAGCAAGTTCGAACCGCACTGGGAGCCGCGTTATCTCGCGGCCTCGGGCTCGGTCGGCGTGTTCGTCACGCTCGCGGACCTGTCATTGCTGGCTGGAGGTCGGCGTTCATGATGTTGAAGAAGGGAATCGCGCGGGCGGCAGCCGCCTGCGCGGGAATGATGCTGGCCGGCGCCGCGTGCGCCGCGCAGCCGGCCGCGGTGAAGGCCGAAACCGTATCGGGCGGCCGCTACGGGCCCGTCACCGTAACCAAACCCGGCGGGCCGCTGCGCGGCTTCGTCGTGCTGTTCTCGCGCGAGGCCGGCTGGAATGCGGCCGACCAGCAGGCCGCCGATGCGCTCGCGAAAGCCGGTGCGATGACGGTCGGCGTCGATTCGGAGCGTTACGCGATGAATCTCGCCGCGAAGCAGGAGACCTGCCACCACCTCGACGGCGACGCCGAAGCGGTCAGCCACCAGCTCGAACGCCTCGCGCAATCGTCGCGCTATTTCACGCCGATCGTCGCGGGCGTGGGCCAGGGCGGCGCGATCGCGAAGCAGATCCTGTCGATGGCGCCGGAGAACACGATCGCCGGCGTCGTATCGGTCGGTCCGGCGGCCACGCTCGATCCGCGCTTCAAGCCGTGCCCGCCCGATCCGACGATCGTGCGCCGCGCGATGCCGGGCTTCGTCGAAACGGCGGCCGTGGGCGATTCCGCGAAGCTCGTGTCGCTCGTCACGTCGCATCTGCGGGACACCACCGGCGGCGACGAACTTGACGTGTCGGATTTGCCGCTCGTCGAGCTGCCGGCCAAGGGCGGCAACGGCCAGCTCGCGATCGTGATCTCGGGCGACGGCGGCTGGCGCGATCTCGACAAGACGATCGCCGAGGCGCTGCAGCGCGACGGCGTGTCGGTGGTCGGCATCGACAGCCTGCGCTATTTCTGGAGCGAGAAGCCGCCGGCGCAGGTGAGCCGCGATCTCGCGCGCGTGATGCGCACCTACATGGCGCGCTGGCATGCGAATCGCGTGGCGCTGGTCGGCTACTCGTTCGGCGCCGACGTGATGCCGTTCGCGTACAACCGGCTGCCGGCCGACCTGCGCGACAAGGTCGCCGTGATGTCGCTGCTCGGCTTCGCGCCGGCCGCCGATTTCCAGATCCGCGTGACGGGCTGGCTCGGCATGCCCGCGAGCGACAAGGCGCTGAAGGTTGCGCCGGAAATCGCGAAGGTGCCGCCGCAGCTCGTGCAGTGCTTCTATGGCGCGGAAGAGAAGGACACGATGTGTCCGGTGCTTGCGAACACCGGCATCCAGGTGATCAAGACGCAGGGCGATCACCACTTCGGCCGCGACTACATCGCGCTCGAGAAGAAGATTCTCGCGGCGTTCAAGAAGCAGGTGGCGGGCAACTGAGCGCTTGCCATGCCGGCGGGACGCGTGCGCGTTTCGCCGGCCGTCGTTCGGGAGCGGGGCGCGCTAGAGCGCCGGGTCGAGCGGCGTGATCCGGGCCAGCATCAACGTGTACTCTTCCGCCGCGATCTGGCGGAATTTCATTTTCACGACGGCTTCCGCCTGCTCCTGCGGCAACGCCGGGTCGGCTTTGGCAAACAGCAGGGTGGCCGCTGCCGCGACGATGGCTTCGGGGGTATCGAGCCGCGGCACCTGGGGCGGCGGCTCGGCCGGCGTGCCAGGCTGCGGCGTGCCGTTGAGCGCCTGCACGAGCAGATAGATCGGCACGACGTCCGCCAGGCCGATCGGCAGCAAGTTCGACGCTTTCGGACCGAAATGCCGGCGCACGATCGCTTGCGAGCCGAGCCGCAGCGTGAAGCGAAACGGAAATCCGGTGCGGATCGACAGCGTGACGGGATCGGCCGCGGCCATCTGCTCGATCGACGTGATGCCTTCCGCGTGCAGCGAGGCTGTCACGGACTTCGTGACGCCGCTCAGGTTGAGCAGTTCGTCCGGCGGGTCTTCTTTCTTTTCAAGCTCGGTCACGTTTTTCGCGGCGAGCCGGCGAACCGTCTTCATGATCTGGTCGACCGGCAGGATCGTCAGCGTGAACGCGACCACGACATGCGGCGAGCTGCCGGCCGACGGCGCATATTCCGCGACGAGCGCGAGCGGGATCGCGAGGAAAAGCCGCAGCGAATACCAGTACACGTCGGATGCGTTGAGTGCGCGCCGCCGGATGCTCAGTACCGAATCGCTGACGACGAACATCAGCGCGCCGGCGATCGCCGAGACGATCAGCGGGGCGCTGAGTCCGAACACGCAGGTCGCCTGGTCCGACGACGCGCACGCCCCCTGCGTACACAGCCACGTCGCGATCGCCGTGATCGCATACGTCACCGCCAGCAGAATGAGAAACGGCGGTGCGAAGGCCCACAGGCCGTACTGCTCGTGATAGATGTTCGCGAACAGGCGATCGCCCAGCGCCGGCCAGTATTCCGAGAATCTGTTCCAGCGGTCCGCATTGCCGACCACCGTCGGCGTCTTGCGTTCCTGTTGCTCGGCGAACTGGATCGTCTGCAGCAGCCACTTCGACCAGAAACGCTTGAGGTAGGCATCGAGCGCGTCGTTCTTGAGGCTGTTCTGGAATTCGTCATAGCGCGCGTACCAGCCGAGGCACAGGAATGCAATCAGCGGCATGCCCACCAGTACGGTCGAGATCGCGCTGACCAGGATGATCGTGCCCGGCAGCCGCTCCCAGATGTTCCCCTCGGAAACCGGCTGATTGATCGCATGCGTCGCGATCAACGCACCTGCCGCGTTGATGAGAAGCAGGTAGATGACCAATGAAACGGCGCGGCCACGCGCCGTCCAGTGACGCATTTGCACCGGTGGCCGCATCGGCGGCCGTGCTTCGAACGGGTTCGAGTTATCCATATGCAAGCTCGCGAGTGATCGCGCCTGCTTTCGCGCGCGGTCCGCGTGCGGAAGGCGGGCAAAAGTCACGCACCGACGGCGATCGGCGGGACGCGTTGCTTTGCTTCGATGGCGCGAATCAGGAACGAGGCAGCGGGATCAGCCTGACGGGGCGAGCAGATGCGATACGCGCACGCGCGATCCGTCTCGGAGCGGAGCGTATGCGGCAGTGTTCGATACGCCGAGAGACGATGACTTGTCCATGGCGGGTCCCCTCGGTGGAATGAATTTGTAAGACGTGGTTGTCGTGGCGGCCATTCGTGCGACAGGCGCTGCGCATTTGATCCGTAGAGTCAAGCTAGGTCACACAGCCGAAATGTCAAGCAATGCAAGGATAGAGCGCGGGATTGCGCGGATATTGCCGGGTAATGAGCGGGCTGGCCTGACGAATGCTTGTATGGCGTGTCGGCTAATCGTTCGGCATGCCGTTCCGGCGCGAATTCGGCGCTGCCGATCGCACATCCCGCTGATAGAACCCGGAAAAACGCTCGAGCTGACGCCGCGCATCTTCCGGATCGGCGTCCGCGCCCAGCACCGCGCTCGAAAACCCGGTGCGCTCCATCAGCAGCAACTGGTCGACCAGCACGTCGCCGGTCGCGCGCAGGTCGCCGGCGAAGCCGTAGCGCTTGCGCAGCAGGTACGCCTGGCTATACGCACGGCCATCGGTGAACGACGGAAACTGCAGGTCGATGCGCGCGGCCTGCGCGATTTGCGCGGCATGCGGTTCGAGCTCGTCGTCGTTCGCGATCGTCAGCGTCGCGTCGCGCGTTTCGTCATCGTGTTCGACCGGCGTCAGCAGCCGGATGCGCCGGGGTTCGTTCATTTGCCGTGTGTTCGTCATGCGTTCGCGACGAGACGCCGCGCGTCGTTCGCGGCGGCCTTGAAGGGTTCGATGCCGATGCGGCGGACGGTGTCGATGAACCGCTCGCTGCGGCCGCCGACGTCGCGCCGCGCGTCGAGA
This sequence comes from Burkholderia cepacia, assembly GCF_001718835.1. NCBI lineage: Bacteria > Pseudomonadati > Pseudomonadota > Betaproteobacteria > Burkholderiales > Burkholderiaceae > Burkholderia > Burkholderia cepacia. Next base: position 1,544,695 of record NZ_CP013444.1, read on the forward strand.
TAGGTGGCGACGATCGCGTCGACGACATCGACGATCTCGTCCGCCGAAAACGACGGGCCGATCACCTTGCCCGGCCGCGCCGGGCCGCTCGCGGTCGAGCCGTCCGAGCCGCCGAGCGTGACCTGGTACCACTCGGCGCCGTCCTTGTCGACGCCGAGGATGCCGAGGTGGCCGCTGTGATGATGGCCGCACGAGTTGATGCAGCCGCTGATGTGCAGGTCGATGTCGCCGACGTCGTGCAGCATGTCGAGATCCTGGAAGCGCTCGGCGATCGCGTCGGCGATCGGGATCGAGCGTGCGTTCGCCAGTGCGCAGAAGTCACCGCCCGGGCACGCGATCATGTCCGTCAGGAGTCCGATGTTCGCGCTCGCGAGGCCGGCCTTGCGCGCGTCTTCCCACAGCGGGAACAGGTCGTCGACATGCACCCACGGCAGCACGACGTTCTGCGTATGCGTGACGCGCGCCTCGCCGGCCGAGAAGCGGTCGGCGAGATCGGCGAGCGCATCGAGCTGGTCCGGCGACGCGTCGCCCGGTGCCTGCAGGCGGCGCTTGAACGACAGCGTGACGATGCGCAGCGCCGGGTCGCGGTGAGCGGCGACATTGCGTGCGAGCCAGCGCGCGAAGGCCGGATGCCGGCGCGCATGTGCGGCGACGCGCGCGTTCGCGTCGTGCAGGTCGACGCTGCGCGGCTCGCGCGGCGGCGGCACGAAGCACGCGGCGACGCGGTCGAACTCGACCTGGGCGATCGTGTGCAGTCCGCCGTCGTGTTCGACGATCTGGCGGAACTCTTCCTCGACGTCGTCGATGTAGCGTTGCCCTTCTGTCTTCACGAGGATCTTGATGCGCGCCTTGTACTTGTTGTCGCGGCGTCCGTAGCGGTTGTACACGCGAACGATCGCCTCGATGTAGTTCATCACGTGTTGCCAGGGCAGGAACGCGCGCAGCAGCGTCGCGATCGTCGGCGTACGGCCCATCCCGCCGCCGACGCTCACGCGAAAGCCGAGTGCGCCCGTGTCGTCGCGCACGAGCCTGAGGCCGACGTCGTGCCAGTCGGTCGCCGCACGATCTTCGGCCGCCCCGGTGATCGCGATCTTGAACTTGCGCGGCAGGAACGCGAATTCGGGGTGCAGCGTCGTCCACTGGCGCATCACTTCGGCGAACGGGCGCGGATCGGCGATCTCGTCCGGCGCGACGCCGGCGCGCTCGTCGCACGAAATATTGCGGATGCAGTTGCCGCTGGTCTGGATGCCATGCATGTCGACGGTCGCGAGCAGGTCCATCACGTCGGCGGCCCTGGCGAGCGGAATCCAGTTGAACTGCACGTTGGTGCGCGTCGTGAAATGCGCGCTGCGGGTCGGCAAGCGCTGCGTGCCGAGCAAGGCCTGCGCGTCGCATGCGGCCCGGTAGGTGGCGTCGTCGGGCACATCGTAGTCGCGCGCGACCCGTGCGAGCACGCGCAGCTGCGCGCTCGACAGTTCGCCGTAGGGCACGGCCACGCGCAGCATCGGCGCGTGGCGCTGCACGTACCAGCCGTTCTGCAGGCGCAGCGGCCGGAACGCGTCTTCGCTCAGCGTGCCGAGCTGCCAGCGTTCGAGCTGGTCGCGAAACTGGGCGGCGCGGCTGTGCACGAGCGCCCGGTCGAAAACGGTATATCGATACATTGACGTCGGATGCGTGGAAAGCGGCGATGCACGGGCGCTCGCCGCTTGTTGGGGAAGGCGCGACGGGCGTTGCGCGACGGAAAGACAGGGTAGGGAAGGCGGGGCGGGCGAACAAGCAGCAGATGCGGGTGCAATCTGCGCAGCAGATGATGATGGCGGCGCGCTCAACCCGCCTTGCGCACCGCCGGCTCCCCCACCAGTTCGCCGAGCACGCGGATCGCGCGTTCGATGTCGCGGCTCCACGGATGGCCGAAGTTCACGCGCACGCAACGTTCGAAACCATGCGCGGCCGAAAACAGCGGCCCCGGCGCGAAACTGATCCCGCGAGCGATCGCCTGGCGATGCAGTTCCATCGCGTCGATCGCGTCGGGAAACGCGAGCCACAGAAAATAGCCGCCTTCGGGCCGTACCCACTCGACGCCGGCCGGCAGCCAGCGCCGCAGCGCGTCGTCCATCCGGTCGAGCTGCGTGTGCAGCGCGCCGCGCAGCTTGCGCAAGTGCCGGTCGTAGCCGCCGTGCTCGAGATAGTTCGCGATGCCGGCCTGCGCGGGAATGCTGGCCGACAGCGTCGTCATCAGCTTGAGCCGCTGCACCTTCTCCGCGAACCGGCCGGCGGCGGCCCAGCCGATCCGGTAGCCGGGCGCGAGCGTCTTCGAGAACGAACTGCAGTGCATCACGAGTCCGTGCCGGTCGAACGCGCGCGCGGGCAGCGGATAGTCGGGGCCGAAATGCAGCTCGCCGTACACGTCGTCCTCGATCAGCGGCACGTCGCGCGCGGCGAGCAATTCGACGAGCGCGCGCTTTTTTTCGGCGGGCAGCGTGACGCCGGTCGGATTCTGGAAATTGGTCATGAACCAGCACGCGCGAATGTCGTGCCGGTCGAGCGCGATCGCGAGCGCATCGAGATCGAGGCCCGTGCGCGGATCGACGGGAATCTCGACCGCGCGCAGGTCGAGCCGTTCGATGGCCTGCAGCGCCGCATAGAAGCCGGGCGCTTCGACGGCCACGACGTCGCCGGGCCGCGTGACGGCCATCAGGCACAGGTTCAGCGCTTCGAGCGCGCCGTTCGTGACGACGATCTCGTCGATGGGCTGCGAGATGCCCGTCGCGAGATAGCGCCGGGCGATCTGCTGGCGCAGCGCCTCGTTGCCGGGCGGCAGGTCGACGACCGTGCTCCACGGGCTGACGAGCCGCGTGGCCTGCGCGAGCGATTTCGCGAGGCGCGGCAGCGGAAACAGTTGGGGCGACGGGAACGCGGAGCCGAGCGGCACGATGCCGGGCTGCGTGGCCGCGTCGAGGACGGAGAATACGAGGCTGCTGATGTCGACCTTGCGCGTCGCGGCGGCGCGGGGGGCGCGCCGCTTCGCGCTCGGGCTGGCGCCCGGCGCGACGTAGTAGCCCGAGCGTTCACGCGCGCGGATCAGCCCCCACTGTTCGAGCAGATAGTACGCGCGAAACACCGTCGACTGGCTCACGCCGTGCTGCGCGATGATCTGCCGCAGCGACGGCAGGCGCGTGCCGGTGGCGAGGTTGCCGTTGCGGATGTCGTCGGCGATCGTGTGGGCGAGGGTTTCGTAGCGTTTCATCGAACAGGACAGGAGCCGGGTGCGGCAAGCGGGCTCATTGTCCAATGGCTGTTGGCAAAAGGAAAGCTTGTCGGGCTGCCGGCCATGCGTTCAGGCCGCGCTCGGCTCGGCTGATCGCCGATTTCATCTGCGCATCGCCGAGTTCACTGGTGATACGGTGAATACGGTACTGCTGCACATGGTCACCGCGATGCGCGCGCATCTGTCGCGCGTGATCGACGAGTTCACGCAGGCGTGGCGCTGAGTTTGGCTTGCGTGCGGGGGAGGATTGCCTCGCAACTAGCGTCAATTCGCGCACGCACTGCCGATTGATATGTTGATAGGAAGGATGCGATCCGCGTGAATCCCGCACGCAATTGTCCCAGCCAATTGTGATTCGCTTGCGGGCACAACGAATCAGGATATCGAATTAAGTCCGTATCGCGAATCATTCCATTTTCCCGGAAATAAACCGTAAAAATGAATGCGCATGCGGCGAGTGCTTATTGCGTGGGGATTCTTTTTATGGTCTTGTAGCAAGCTCAAGCTATCGCATCGACTCGAAAAAGGACAGTCGAATGCAGCCAGGCGTTGCGGACAAAGTCCGATTGTTCAGGGGAATCGGCGCGGGTTGGCGCGGGGTCAACGTAGCGTTGCGCACGATTCTCGTCATCTTGACGTTGGGGTTGGCGTGCCCGGCGGGCTTTGCCGCGCCGGAGTCCGCAAACGAAAGCGTGTTGCGCGTGCTCGCATGGCCCGGTTATGCGGACAGCGATGTCGTCAGCGCGTTCGAAACGCGCTTCCATGTTCGTGTCGAAGTGACGTTCGTCGACTCCGACGAAGCGTTGTGGACGCGGATGCACAGCGCGGCGCCGCCGCCGTACGACGTGCTGGCCGCAAACACGGCCGAGATCCAGCGCTATGCGAGCGACAACCTGCTCGCGCCGATCGACCTGTCGCGCATCCCGAACCGGCGGCGACAGTTGCCGAACTTCCAGCACGTCGCGAACATCGGCGGGCTCACGCGCGGCGCCGTGACATACGGGATTCCGTTCACGTATTCGTCGATGGGGTTGATCTACGATCGCAAGCAGGTGCCGGCCGCGCCGCGCTCGATGCGGGAGCTGTGGAATCCGCGCTACCGCGGCAAGGTGCTCGACTTCAACAGCGCGCAGCACAATTTTTCGTTCACGGCGCTGGCGCTCGGCTATCCCGATCCGTTCCGCCTGTCGCCCGCGCAGACGCTCGCGGTCGCGCACAAGCTGATCGACCTGCGCCGCAACCTGCTGACGTACTACACGCTTCCTGAAGAGGCGACCGCGCTGTTCGTCCAGCATCGCGCGGCGCTGATGTTCGGCAACTACGGCACGCAGCAGGTGGAACTGCTGCGGCGCGCCGGCGCGGACGTCGGCTACGTGATCCCGGACGAAGGCGCGCTCGCGTGGCTCGACTGCTGGGCCGTCACGCGCGGCGCGCAGCATCCCGAGCTCGCGCTCGCATGGATCAACTACATGCTCGAACCGGCGATCGGCGCGCTGCTGACCGAACGCCAGGGCCTCGCGAACACGCTTGCGCCGCCGCCAGGCCTCGACGCGGGCCGGCAGCATCTGGTGTGGATCCACCCGGTCGAGGACATCGCGCGGCGCGAATCGCTGTGGAGCCGCATCGTGTCGGGCGACCGTCCGGAGCGGTTCGGAAAATGATCCGGCTCGGGCTCACATCGAAACTGTCGGTGCTGTTCGCCTGCATCGGCGTGATCGCGTCCGGCACGACCGGCTATTACGCGTATCGAGCGAACCGCGCGATGCTCGTGCAGGAGGCGCAGCACAGCCTGCTGATGTCGACGCAACTGCTCGGGCAACGCTTCACCGCCGTGCTGTCCGACGTCGCGGACGATGCGCTGGTGCTCGCGACGATGCCGTCGTCGCCGGACGTCGCGAGCGGCAACGAGGCGGGCGACGGGCAGCGCCTGCGGCTCGAGCAGGTGTTCTACAGCTTCATGCGAAATCACCCGGAGTACCTGCAGATCCGCCTGATCGCGCGCGGGGATTTCGGGCTCGAACGCATTCGCGTCGATCGCGACGCGCACGGCATCGTCGTGCTGCCGGACAGCGCGTTCCAGGAGAAAGGACAGTTTTCCTACGTATTCGATACGCTCGCGACGGCACCGGGTCATATCTACCTGTCGCCGATCGTGATCAACCACGAAACGGGAACGCACGCGGCCGAGGGGCTGCCGATCCTGCGCGTGGGCACGCCGGTCGTCGACGCGTCGGGCCAGACGGTCGGCGCACTCGTGATCGACATCGACCTGACGCGCGTGTTTGCGCGGCTCGAGCGCGATCTGCCGGAAAGCTATCTCGTGTATCTCGCGAACGAGTGGGGCGATTTCCTCGTGCACCCCGATCCGTCGCAGACGTTCGGCTTCGATCGCGGGCGGCGCGTGCTGATGCAGGACCGCTTCGCCGTCACGCGCGCACTGTTCGACGAGGCGCGCACGCATGCGACGATCAACGGCCTCGCGGATCCCGAGCAGGCGATCGGGCAGATGTTCGCGTTCGCGCGCACGCCGTTCGGGCACGACGAGGGCAACCGCTTCGTCGTGCTCGGGATGGGGCGCCCGCTGGCCGACGTGCTGGCGCCGGCCGGCATGCTCGGCGAACGGATCATCCGGATGGTGCTCGTGTCGAGCCTGATGGCGGTCATTCTCGCGATCCTGTTCGCGCGTGCGATCACGCGGCCGCTGCAGACGCTCGCGCGCGCCGCGACGCACGTGTTCGACGATCCGGCCGCCGAGCAGCTGCCGGTCGGGCGCGCCGACGAGATCGGCGTGCTCGCGCGCTGTTTCGACAGCATGCGCGTCGAGATCCGCACGCAGGTCGCGATGCTGCGCGCGAAGCAGCTGGAGCTCACCCATCTCGCCGGGCACGACATGCTCACGGGTCTGCCGAACCGGATGCTGTTCATGGAGCGGCTCGACGGCGCGATCCGTCACGCGGCGTCGACGAACGAAGGGCTCGCGATAATGTTCGTCGATCTCGACCGCTTCAAGCAGATCAACGACCAGCACGGGCACTCGGCCGGCGACCGCGCGCTCGTCGCGGTGGCCAAGCGGCTGAGCCTCGTGCTGCGCGGCGGCGACATGGTCGCGCGGCTCGGCGGCGACGAATTCATCGTGCTGATCGCGGACGTGCGCTCACCGGCGGTGATCGGCGACGTCGCGTCGCGCATCCAGCTCGTGATGGCTGAAGAACTGGAGTTCGGCGACCGGCGCATGGCCGTCGGCGCGAGCATCGGCGTCAGCGAGTTTCCGGCCGACGGCGCGTCCGGCGAGGAACTGCTCGTCAAGGCCGACGCGGCGATGTACGCGGCGAAGGCGTCCGCGCAATGCGCTTACGTGCGCTACCAGGACCTGGTCGCCGGCGCATGCGCGGACGGCGCGCGGCATGTGCGTTCGTAGGCGCCGCCAATGCGACGAGCCCGTCGTCGGACGGGCTCGTCGCGGGAGCGGGGCTGCGCGCCGGGCGCGCAGCGACGGACTTAGTGGCCGAAGTAGACCGAGTCGCGCGGGTTGCGTGCGTTGATCGCCGGGGCGCCGCCCTGGACGACCGGTGCGGCCTGCGCACCGTAGCCGCTGTTGTCGGCACCGTGCACGCGGGCTTGCGCGGCCTGGATGTCGGCGGGGTAGTACGGGCTCGACTGGCTCGGCTTGTAGCCGGCTTGTTCGAGCTGAACCAGTTCGTTCTTCACTTGCGCGCGGGTCACGGTGCTTTGGGCGAATGCGCCGAACGAAGCGGACAGGGCGACAGCGGCAACGACTGCGGAAACGAGCGATTTCATGATGACCTCCGATGTTTATTGGCTTTCCGCGTTCGACACCATGTCGTCAGCGGTTGATTACATCGTAGGCGTCTGAGGATTCCGGGTAAACGCGAGTTTCGGCGAAAGATAGTTACACGTAAGTCAATAATTTCGAGAAAAATCCCGTCCGGCCCTAATGATTGGGGCGCGTTTTGCAATGGATCGGGGCAGGCGGCGCGGCCAGGGTGACGCAGCGGGTCAGACGGTGTCGGCGTCGTCGATTTCCTTGCGTTCCCGCCGTTCCTCGTTGCCGCGGCGCGCGCGCAGGCGCTGGCGCGACAGCACGGCGATCACCTGCTGGGTCGGCGCGCCGGACGGCAGTTCGTTGCGGATGCGATCGGGCACCATGGGCAGGCCCGCGCGCTGTCGGCGCAGCGCCTTGGCGATTGCCCGGCGGCATTCGTCACCGTGGCAATCCCATTCATCGCGGATTCTCTGGCAATAACGGCATGTGTCCATGGCGGACAGTCTAACGCGTCTTGCGTTGCCGCGACCCCGGCAGACAAAGGGTCGAGAATCCGCGACGTGTTCCGCATGCGCTCATGCTCCCAGCTCGGGCTGGCGCGTGTCCGGCGGCGCGGCGAGGGTGTCGGCGGCCGCTTGCGGCGCTTTCGCGTTTTCGCGCCTTTCAAGGAAATGCATCGCCAGCGCGGTGATCGTCAGCAACGCGAACGCGGCGGGGCCCGTCATCGCGGCATGGCTGATCTGCAGCAGGTATCCCGCGGCTGCAAGCATGATGCCGAGCACCACGGCGGCCCGCGTGCGCCGGCGCAGCCAGCGTTCGAGCCCGACGAACGCCGTCGCGAAAAACGCTGCCCACGACCCGGTCAGGCTGATGAACGACCCGACACCGCCCGTCCAGCGGTCGACCCAGAAGTTGTTCAGCAGCGTCGCGATGGCCGTGTGCTGGTCGGGCGTCATCTGCGCGGCGATCTGCAGCAAGCGGCCCAGCCCGATGCCGCCGACCGCGTCGAGCACCGTGTAGGCAACCAGGAAAACGAAGGTCGACAGGCGCGCGAGCCATGCGACCGGGCCCGGATCGTCGCCGACGAGCAGCCAGAGCCCGATGCAGACGAGCACGACGCACGGCGTCTGGATCATGTGCAGCGCAAACCACCATGCGGGGCCGAAATACGCCAGCGCGGCGTGGTTGTGATCGTATTCGGGCTTCGACAGGTAATCGAACATGCCGGGGTCATGCGTGAATCCGGCGGGATGAAACAGTTCGATCGTCGCCAGCACGAGCGGCGCAATGAAAAGGCACAGCCACCACAGCACGGCCCGGGTTGTCCGGTTCATGTTCGGCTCCTGAATGGCTCATGAATCGCATCGACGAACCGCGCGCGGCGCGCAGGCCGGCACGTATGCGATATCGGTCAAGGGATGAAAAATGATCGAACGAACGGCACGTTCCATTCGATTTCAGTCAGCATAGGACACGCGCAAGCGAATGTTAAGAAGCATCTCGCGCCGATATTGGAATGCTATATGACCTTGAAATTCACCGATTTATTTTCCGGTGCGATTGGAATGTTTGTTATAAGCGATGCGTGAACGCTCCAATCCTCTCCAATGGTGACGGATGGATAAGTTGTTTTCCATTCGCCATCCGTCACGATTTTTCCCGCTTTCATGAGGCGAACCTGAACCTTGTGGTCGGCAGGGCCCGAGCCCCGGATGCGCAGTGCTCCTGGAGCAACGATCTCGCTTTCCGCGGGATGTGCGATTTCAAAAGATTGAGACATTTTCGGCTCCTGTTTGGTCGTCCATGAAATGCTGGCCTGTCCCGTGTATTTGCTGCCAATGGAGTATTGTCGTCGCGGAAATTTTTGGCAAGCAAGCTGCCTGACTTATCAGGTGTGCCGTCGTGTTTGTGTGGAGGATTTTTAATGGAAGAGGATGGTCGTTTCGCTTTTCGGCATGGATTATTTATCAATGCCTGCATGATCGGGGGGCGCATTCCATGTCTGGAAATCGACCCGTCGACGCGCATTGCCGCAACACGCGGAAACCATTCGCCACGCCGCCCGCCGGCGGGTTGCGCGCGTGACGCCGCGCAACCCGCTTGCCGCCTGCTTACCGTTCGCGGCGCTTCTTGCTCAGCTCGATCGTCTCGAACAGTTCGTAGTCGGCAGTCGGGTGCTGGTCGGCGCCCGGCGCGTGGTAGTAGCGCATCGTGATCGTCGTGTGCCCGCCCGGCTTGCCCGGGTCGTGGTCGAACACGGCAATCCCGTAGCCGGTGCCCGTATCGCGGCGCGCGGACCAGATCGCATCCTCGAGCGCATCGGCCGGCTGGCGCACGAACGTATTCGGCGCCGTGCCCGGCACCGGCCGGTTCGGCTTCGTGAACACCTTCGCCCGTGCAAAGCCGGTCGCCGGGTTCTCGCCGTATACGTCGAGCGGCGCGCTGGTACCGCCGCCGCCGAGGATCAGGTGGATCGTGCCATGGCTCGTGTCGAACGTCGTGCGGTCCGGGTCGTTCGATCCGACCGGGCGCGGCTGCAGCGTCTCGACCACTTCGCCGGTCGTCGCATCGACGCCCGCGCGGTGATTGCAGCCGCGTACCGGGTAGCTGCGCTCGTAGTCGTGATCGTGGCCGCACAGCACGAGGTCGACGCCGTAACGGTCGAACAGCGGCAGCCATGCTTCGCGAATGCCCTTGTCGGAACCGTTGCCCGTCTTCGATGAACTGAGCGCGTCCTGGTGCATCTGCACGACGATCCAGTCGATGTCGTCGTCATGCGCGGCATGACGCAGCGTGTGTTCGAGCCAGCGCGTCTGCTCGCCGTTGCTGTAGCCGCGCACGTAGAACGACGTGCCGGGCTCGATCGGCGGATGGCCGGTGCTCGCCGCGGGCGCGAGCGGGTTCGGGCCGCCGACGAACGCGGCGGCGTCCTGGTACACGACGTCGTCGGCGTCGAGCGACACGAACAGCACCGAGCTCACGCGGAAGCTGTACCAGCGGCCCGGAAAGCGCGTGCCGTTCTCCGGCAGCGTATAGCGCGCGAGATACGAGTCGAGCCCCTGCGGACCGTTGTTGAACTCGATCTCGTGATTGCCGGGGCACGGCATCCACGGACGATTGGCGGCCGACGTCTGGTTGTTGTTGCCGAAGTCGCGCCACACCTCGGGCTGGTGCGCGGGGTTCAGGTTCGCATAGCAGAGGTCGCCGTTCAGCAGGTGGAACAGCGGCTGGAACTGCTCGACGGCCTGCACCGCGAAGCGGCTCTGCGGCGACGACAGCACCCATGCGCCGTTCGGCGTCGCAAGGTCGCCGTAGCTCGTGAAGCGGAACGGCGCGCGGCCGCGCGGCGCCGTCGAGAAATGCGCGGAGAACGGCTGCGCGGCATTGCTGTCGTTGTCGGCCGTGAGCACGTACTGGTAGCGGGTGCCGGGCTTGAGGCCGTGCACGCGCGCGTGGTACGCGAACACGGTCTCGCCGTTCAGGCCGTCCGTGTACAGGCGCTGCACGCCGTGCACGACGCGCGGATGCTCGCCGTCGGCGACGATGCGCGCGCGCGGATTGACGGCCGATGCGAGCGAGGCCCACGAGATCACGACTTCCGACGTCGGGTCGTTGCCCCACGTCAGGTGGACCTGTTCGGGCGTGCCGTCCGGGTTCGACGCGGCGGCTCGGGCCGCCGCGAGGCCACCGGCGGCGGTGGCGAGGCCGGATACGCCGGCGAGTTTCAGGAAGCCGCGGCGCGAGACGGCGGCGACCGGTTCGTTGTGTTGATCGGGGGCGTTGTCCTGGTTCGACATGGTCGGGATTCTCGGTGAAAGGAGCACGAGGACGCGAAGCGGCCCAGTCCGCGCAACACGGGCTGGCGCATGCGTGGGCCGGAAACGAGCGGGATCCCGGTGGCAGACATTGTCGAAGGGCAGTTTTGCCGGGTTGTGACAGTGGGGCGGTGGCCTACGTGCCCGTCCGGCCTCCAGCAGCCGAAAGCGCGTTTCGTATTGCGGAATCCACGCCGATTTCCCGCACCGCCGCGTTTTCGCCGCTTGAAAACTTGTTTTGCATCGCAAAAACTGCCGCTTATATCATTGAAAAATAAGCGAAATTTATATCTTATGTCTTATATAAGACTTCGCCGCAATGCAGCGAGGCAGCGCTACTATTTGGTCATGCAGTTCGCTGCGACAGACGTAGCGGGCACGCTCAACCAGTTACTCAAACGCGCTTTGCTCCCAGGAGATTGACATGGCCCAGTATCAAGACGACATCAAGGCAGTTGCCGATTTGAAGGAAAACCACGGCAGCGCGTGGAATGCGATCAGCCCCGAGTACGCCGCCCGCATGCGTGCCCAGAACAAGTTCAAGACGGGCCTGGACATCGCCAAGTACACCGCGAAGATCATGCGTGCCGACATGGCCGCCTACGATGCCGACCCGTCCAAGTACACGCAGTCGCTGGGTTGCTGGCACGGCTTCATCGGCCAGCAGAAGATGATCTCCATCAAGAAGCACTTCAACAGCACCGAACGCCGCTACCTGTACCTGTCCGGCTGGATGGTCGCGGCGCTGCGCTCCGAGTTCGGCCCGCTGCCGGACCAGTCGATGCACGAGAAGACCTCGGTCAGCGCGCTGATTCGCGAGCTGTACACGTTCCTGCGCCAGGCCGACGCCCGCGAACTGGGCGGCCTGTTCCGCGAGCTCGACGCCGCCAAGGACGCTGCCGCGAAGGCCGCGATCCAGGACAAGATCGACAACCACGTCACGCACGTCGTGCCGATCATCGCCGACATCGACGCCGGTTTCGGCAACGCGGAAGCCACGTACCTGCTGGCCAAGCAGTTCATCGAAGCGGGCGCATGCTGTATCCAGATCGAAAACCAGGTGTCCGACGAGAAGCAGTGCGGCCACCAGGACGGCAAGGTCACCGTGCCGCACGAGGACTTCCTGGCCAAGATCCGCGCGATCCGCTACGCGTTCCTGGAACTGGGCGTGGACGACGGCATCATCGTGGCCCGCACCGACTCGCTGGGCGCCGGCCTGACCAAGCAGATCGCCGTGACCAACACGCCGGGCGACCTGGGCGACCAGTACAACGCGTTCCTCGACTGCGAAGAACTGTCGGCCGACCAGCTGGGCAACGGTGACGTGGTCATCAAGCGCGACGGCAAGCTGCTGCGTCCGAAGCGCCTGCCGAGCAACCTGTTCCAGTTCCGCGCCGGCACGGGCGAAGCGCGCTGCGTGCTCGACTGCATCACGTCGCTGCAGAACGGCGCCGACCTGCTGTGGATCGAAACCGAAAAACCGCATATCGCGCAGATCGGCGGCATGGTCAGCGAGATCCGCAAGGTCATCCCGAACGCGAAGCTGGTGTACAACAACAGCCCGTCGTTCAACTGGACGCTGAACTTCCGTCAGCAGGCGTACGACGCGATGAAGGCGGCAGGCAAGGACGTGTCGGCATACGACCGTGCGCAGCTGATGAGCGTGGAGTACGACGAGACGGAACTGGCCACGCTGGCCGACGAGAAGATCCGCACGTTCCAGGCCGACGCATCGCGTGAAGCAGGGATCTTCCACCACCTGATCACGCTGCCGACGTACCACACCGCCGCGCTGTCGACCGACAACCTCGCCAAGGAATACTTCGGCGACCAGGGCATGCTGGGCTACGTGGCCGGCGTGCAGCGCAAGGAAATCCGTCAGGGCATCGCCTGCGTGAAGCACCAGAACATGTCCGGCTCGGACATCGGCGACGACCACAAGGAATACTTCAGCGGCGAAGCAGCGCTGAAGGCGGCAGGCAAGGACAACACGATGAACCAGTTCTCCTGATACCGGTCATACCCCAGGCAAAACGCCAACCCATGACGGGTTGGCGTTTTTTTTAGGTTCATCGAGGATTACCGGGGAACGCGTCGCGAAGCTCGTGCTGGCTGGAGGCGCTCAATGAGCACCGCTCGTGATCCTGTCGATCATCGCCTTGACGGCTTTCATCTGATTTCCCGTCTTGGTGGCAAAGTTCGGATCGTCGTAAGCAAACCAGTCCCAGCAACCATTGGGATTGTTGAACGTCTCCGGGTCGCCTTGGCCGATGAACAACTGTGGGTAGAGCACGATGATGTTGTTGGTATCCGCCCACCGGTTGTAGCCGGTATTCCTGACGTACGTCGTGCCGAAAGTGGCTTCGCCTTCCGAAAAGGCGGGGTACTGCAAGCATCCGTGGAACACGACGTGCAGCCGGCATGCTTGCCCATTGGCGCAATTGGCGGGCACGTAGATCCAGCCCGTGTCGGCCATGCTGTGCTGACGGGGGTTGCCGATGAACTCGCTCTGGTCAAACTCGATAAAGCGTTGATCGTCGAGGCTGCCGGTGTTCCTGGGATTCAGGGGGCCGTAGATCCACTTCAGCAACTCGCCGGATGCGTCGAAGTGGCAGTTGTTGATGAACGGATTGCCCTTGAAATCACAGGTATTCCCGAAGAAATCCGTGGGCATCGCATGTTCGGCCGGGACATTTTTTACGTACTTGATGTTGGCGGCGCTGATGAAGTGCCGATAATAGGTCCGCAGGTCGTTCATCACGGACTGCTTGACGACGGAATCCTGACTGCCCGAGAACATCCAGATCTTCTGGTTGGCAAGATTGGCGGTCGAATCGATCGCATCACTGCGCGCATTTGCTTTCGTTATCCGAATCAGGGTGGGAATGTCGGTCGGCATGACGGAATTCATGCAAGCCATCATGGCGAGGACCAGACTACCTTGGGAGCACGCGTAAGGGCCACCGGCGATGATGCCGGCGCCTTTCACGATCGACGAGTAGGCAACGTCGAATTGAACCGCCATGAATCCGCCTGACGACAGGCCTGAAACCGACGTTTGCTTGATATCGACGTTGAATGCGGGCAGCTTCGCAACTTGAGCGCCGAGCGGCACGGACTGAGCCAAACCCGCGACCAGACCGCCTGTACACAAGGCCCGCCGAAAGACTGTGCAATGCGACATGTCTCGTTTCCTTGGGTTATGTGACATATCCACGCACGGCGTGGACTGGTTGGGCGTGACATCGCCTCAACACGTCACCGAGTGTTGGGCTCTTTCGCGGAAGACCGCGCAATCAACAGGCGCGCAAATTCACGGGAGCGGGCACGCAAGAGGGCGTCGCTCGACGAGCGAACGACGTCGCCTGAATAGGAACAGTGAGATGGAAGTTCAGTGGTCCGGTAAAAGTCTCTTGTTCTTATGATTCCGTGATGAGAATCAAGATTAGTGGCTGTATTTGCTCAATACGGTCGGTATTTTCCCGGGCAGAACGAAGATGGTTTTTGGCACATGTTTTGCGAATGATCGGAAATTGAAACATTTGCGATCTATATGTGCAGGACCATCATTTATGGAAACATTGAAAAATATTGCGACATGGATAAGCGAGCCGCAAAAACTGACATTTTTATTGCGTGCGGTTTTCAAGTGTCTGCCGGGCCGGCCAGACGGCTTCGGGGGCTCAGGCGACATCACCGCTCACCACCCGATCCGGTGCTTCTCCTCCGTCTCGCGATGCCGCCAGTCGTCGTCCGCGTGCAGGTACTGGCTCGTCGTCGTGAGCGACGCGTGGCCGAGGTTGTCGCGCACGAGCCGGAGGTCGACGCGGCCGTCGGCCATGTGCGAGCCCGCGCTGTGGCGCAGCCAGTGCGCGGACGCCTGTTCGAGCACGCGTGCCTGCAGTTCGCCGGCTTCGCCGTTCGCGCGCAGCCGGTCGGCCGCGTGCCGGAACACCTGCTTCACGATCCGGTGCAACGCCGCGCGCGTGAGCGGCTTGCGCGCCTGGCCGACCGGCAGTACGAGCGGCGTATCCTCGCCGGGGCCCGGCAACGCAGGCAGCTGATGCGCGCGCCGGTAGCGCGACAGTTCGGCCATCATTTCGTCGGTGGCCGGCACGAGCCGCTGCCGGCCACCTTTGCCCGTCACGTCGAGCCACCAGCGGTCGCGCCCGTCCGCGTCGCGCCGGCAGAAGAACCGGCCCATCGTCGTGTCGGCCGCTTCGGTGATCCGCAGCCCGCCGAGATACAGCAGCGTGAAGAGCCAGCGCGCGCGGTCCGCATGGAAGCCCGCCCGCGCGTCGTCGCGCGGCATCGCGGCGATCGCGTCCTTGACCGACTGCCACAGCGGCTGCCCGAGATGGCGCGTGACGCGCGGTGCGGGCCGGCGCTGCCGCTGGCGCGACAACGCAAGCGGATTGCCGGCCAGGTAACCGGCCTGCACGAGCCACGAGAACATCACGTTCAGGATCACCAGCGCGTGCCGCTGGCTGGCCGCCGACAGCGGCCCGTAGAACGGCCGCCAGCGCGGATCGTCGCGCGGATGCTTGCGTCCGCCGTTCGCGCACCACAGCTCGGCCGGCGCGGGCGCGAGCAGGAACTGCCGGTAGACGATCAGATCCTCGTGCGTGAGCGACGACAGCGGCTTGCCGCACGCGATCACGGCCCACAACAGCAGGCGTTCGGCTTCCTTGCGGTAATTCTGGAACGTGGTCGGCGTGTCGACGAAGCGCGCGAGCCAGGCGCGCACCGCGTCGAGGTCGTTGGTCGCGGCGATTTGCGCGTGACCCGTGCGCGAGCGGTTGGTGCCCGTGCGTCCGTCGAGCGCGGCCGGCACGGTCAGCGCATCGATCGGCAGCGGGCGCAGCGCGGAATCGGTGGGCACGGGCGTGGTCATGGGAGTCCGGCCTATTCCGCCGTCGTGCCGCCCGACAGCCGGCTCGCGCGCCCGCGCTGCGGCGCGGGCAGGCCGATCCGCCGGAACACGAACGCCGACAGCAGCGTGATCGCGCCGACGCACACGAAGGCCAGCATGAACCCGCTCGCTGCCGAGCCCGAGCGTGCGGCGAACAGGTTGACGAGGCCGCCGCCGATCGACACGCCGAGCCCCATCGCCAGCATCTGCATCATCGTGAACAGGCTGTTGCCGCTGCCGGCGTCGGCATGCGACAGCCCCTTGAGCGTCACGCCGTTCATCGCCGCGAACTGCATCGAGTTCGCGGCGCCGAACACGATCAGCAGCGCCCCTTCCAGCAGCGGCGACGACTGGCCGGACACGAGCGCGAACCCGGCGATGGTCACGCCGATGATCACCGTGTTGACGACCAGGAACGCCGCATAGCCGAAGCGCTTCACGAGCGGCGCGACCCGGTTCTTCGCGAGCACGCCCGCGATCGCGGCCGGCAGCATCATCAGCCCCGATTGCAGCGGCGTATAGCCGAGCTGCACCTGCATCAGCAGCGGCAGCATGAACGGCACCGAGCTCGTGCCGATCCGGCACAGCAGGTTGCCGAGCAGCCCCGAACCGAAGTTCGGCTCGCGGAACAGCCCGAGCCGGAACAGCGGCTGCGCGCGCCGTCGTGCGTACGGAACGTAGGCGAGCGCGGCGGCCACGCCGAGCGCCGCGCAGCCCGCCGGCCACAGGGCGTGGCGCGCTTGCGCCGGCGGGTCGATCGCGAGCGACAGCGCGATCATCGCGACCGACAGCAGCGCACAGCCGACGAAGTCGAAGGGCGGCGGTTGCGTCGCCTGGTCGTGCGGCAGGTAGCGCTGCACGGCGAGGAAGCCGACCACGCCGACCGGCACGTTGATCAGGAAGATCCAGTGCCACGACACGGCTTCCGACAGCCAGCCGCCGAGCGTCGGCCCGACGATCGGGCCGAGCTGGCCGGCGATCGACACGAATGCGATCGCCGCGACGTACTGTTCGCCCGGCACGCGGCGCAGCACGGCGAGCCGCCCGATCGGCAGCAGCATCGAGCCGCCGATACCCTGCAGCGCGCGCGCGGCGACCAGCTGGTCGAGGCTGCGGGCGGCCGCGCAGCACACGGAGCCGAGCACGAACAGCACGATCGCGGCCGACAGCACGCGACGCGTGCCGAACCGGTCGGCCAGCCAGCCGGACGCCGGCGTGAGCATCGCCATCGTCAGCGTGTAGACGACCACGACCGGCTGCATCGCGAGCGGCGACGCGTGCAGGCTTTGCGCGATCGAAGGCAGCGCGGTGTTGACGATCGTCGTGTCGAGCGACTGCATGAAGAACGCAGCGGCGACGATCCAGAGCAGCGCGGAGTGTGATGTGGTGCGGGTCATGACGGGGATTCATTGACGCGCGGCCGCGCCATTTGAAAGCGTTGTGTCAGCTTTTTGCGGCGTGGCCGGAAGAGCGTGCCACGAGCAATGTTAGCGGGTTGCACGGTCATCGTGAAGTCGTCTGAAGGTTGGCGCGCCCGATCCGCCGGGCGGCAAGCGGCCATTTCTCCGGACATACCCGGGCAAGTCGACGCGCGGTCGCAAGCTATCATTCGAGACGAAGGTTGTCGCCCAACCATGGCAGCGCGACGTCTTCACGTGGGCTTAAGTTTGCGTTTCCTAGAATTCGCTCGATCGCCGCTCCCCCCGGCGCGCGACCTGTTCATCACGGAGGACTCCCATGAAAGTGACATTCATCGCGCTTGCTCCGGCCGTTCCCGCTCGCATGGGCTCCGCAACGAAGGTGAAGGTCAGGCTGACCAAGGACATCCGGTGATCTGGCCGAACGCATGGCGCGTGTCCGCGCTGTTCGTGCGCGAATGGGTCGACCGTCCCGCCGCGGTGGGGGCGCTGTGCCCCAGTTCGCCGCGTCTCGCCTGCGAGATCGCATCCGCGGTGCCGGCCGGCGAAGGGCTCGTGATCGAACTCGGCGGAGGAACCGGCGCGGTGACGCGCGCCTTGCTGGAGCACGGCATCGCCCCCGAGCGGCTCGTGGTGGTCGAGCGCTCGCACGTGTTCGCACGACACCTGCAGGCGCGGTTCCCGGCCGTGACGATCGCGCACGGCGACGCGGCGGAGCTCGATCGCCTGCTGCCGCCCGATACGCGGGTCGACGCGATCGTGTCGTGCCTGCCGCTGCGCTCGCTGCCGCGCCAGGTGGTGTCGACCATCGTCGGGCAATGCCACCAGGCGCTGTCCAGTGACGGCGTCATGATTCAGTTCACCTACGACTTGCGGTCGCCGGCTTACCGCCCATCCCGATACCCGGGTTTCGTGGTCACGCGCAGCCCTATCGTCTGGAGAAACATCCCGCCCGCGCGCATCGACGTGATGCATAAGCAAGACCGCTAGAACCGCACGGGAGCGCGACCGGGCGCAGGTTCATCGCCCCCGCTTGGGGCAAACATGACAAGGACGCGGACGGTATCACGTACACGGCGCTCGACAGCGCGTATCTGCAGGAAGGCGCGGGGGCATTCGGAAGCGCTCCGGCCCAGGGCCCAGGGTAAGCCGACCCTAAAGCTATGGGCTTACCTGCCGTTATCACCGGCTATCGCAAACGTTTGATAGCGCCCGCCATTCTGTTCACATGAGACCGTCGAAGACCGCCGTTCGAACCAAGGGCGATCTGCTGCCCATCCCCGCCGCGGAACGGGACAGGATCGCGCTCGAATGCTATATGGCGTTGTGCACGCTCCGCTCCGGCCGGGGCGATTGCCATACGCTGACCGTGCTGACGCACGCGCTGGTCGCGACGCACTTCCTGCTGGAGGCGGGGGTGAGCGACGATCGCGAGCGCCGCGCGACGTTCGACGCGGCCCAGGACGCGATCAACCGTTGCGATCCGGCCGCGGCCGTGGCCGGCGCCTGCGTGCCGGCGAGCGCTGCGGCATCGGACGCGATCGGCGGCCTGCTGGCGCTCTACGATCGCCAGTTGCGGCTTGCGCCGCGCGCGACGGTGGCGCAGGTCGCCGACCGGGTCGACGCGTATTTGGGCAGGTCGCGCGACGCCGCGGGCGAGACGGAGCAGTGCGCGGCGTAGCGTGAACACGCGCTAGATCCGCGCCAGCGTACTGTGGTCGGCTTCGCCGCCGTAGTATTTTTCGAGCGCTTCGACGAACACCGCGTTGTCCGAGGTCGCGTGCGCGAACAGCGTGACCGACGACCGGAATTTCAGATAGTCCGGATAGCCGAAGATCTCCTGGATCGAGCGGCCGTCGACGTGGTTGACGAGCCGCATGCATTCGCGCAGCCGTTCGCCGAGCACCGGATGCCGAAGATACGCGTCGGCTTCGCGCAATGACGCGATCGCGTAGCGCTGCGCCATGACGCTGTCGCCGAGCCCTTCGATCTGCGGAAAGACGAACCACATCCAGTGACTGCGCTTGCGCCCGCTGCGCAGTTCGTCGCAGACCTGTGCATACACCGGATCCTGCGCATCGACGAAGCGCTGAAGGTCATAGGGATCGTCCATGTCTGCCTCCGTCCATCCCGCCGCGGCGACGTTCATTGTGATCCGGGTCCGGAGGGCATGCAATTGCGCGCCGCGCCCCGCGTCCCGCCCGATGGCCGCGCGCCGGCGACAGGCGTAGCATGAGGAATCCGGCCAGCCGCGATCCTGGCGGGGGAGCCGTGCACCACGGACCGGTCGCGGCCGGCCGCGCGTGACGGGTCGGCAAAGGAGCCTCGATGCGCCCGCAAGCGACTTCCGCGTCACGCGTCAGACGTTATGCGATCGCGGCCGCGATCGTCGTCGCCGGCCTGATCGCCGTCGGGCGCGTCACCGGCGTGCTGGTCGACTGGCTGTGGTTTGCGTCGGTCGGCTACGCGGGTGTGTTCTGGACGATCCTGCTCACCCGGGTGCTGCTGTTCGTCGTCGCGTTCGCCGCATCGGCGGCGACGATCGGCGCGTCGGGCCTGCTCGCGCATCGTTACGCGACGCGCATCGAGATCTGGCAAGTGGAGGAGGCGTTGTCGACGCGCGCGGAGGAGGCCGTCCGGGCGCTGGCCGGGCAGGTCCTGGCGCGCATTCCGTGGCGCTTCGTGATCGCGGTCGCCGCGGCGGTGCTGGCGCTGGCGATCGCCGGCAACGAGATGTCGAACTGGCCGATCGCGCTGCGCTTCGTTCATCAGGTGCCGTTCGGCGAACGCGATCCGATCTTCGGCGAGGACATCGGCTTCTACCTGTTCTCGTTACCGGCGTGGATCGCGATCAGGAACTGGCTGCTGCAGCTGCTCGTGTGCAGCGCGCTCGTCGCGGGCGCCGTCTACTGGCTGCGCGGCGACCTCGTGCTGCGGGCGCCGAAAGGGTTGGCGTCGGCCGCAGCGGTGCACGGCTCGGTGCTGCTCGCGCTCCTGTTCCTGCTGAAGGCGTGGTCGTGGTGGCTGGACCGTTTCCTGCTGCTCTACGACAACAACGACGTCGTGGTCGGCGCGGGCTATACCGATGTCCACGTCGTGCTGCCGGCGCTGTGGCTGCTCATCGGCGTGGCGATCGCGGCTGCCGCCGCGCTGGCGGTCAACCTGCGGCGGCCCGGCTATCGGCTGCCGGCCGCCGCCGCGCTGCTGGTGTTCGGCGGCGGGTTCGCGCTCGGGGTCGTCTATCCCGCGCTGTTCCAGCGCTTCTACGTGAAGCCGAGCGAACTGCAGCTCGAGACGCCGTATCTCGGGCACAACATCGCGCTGACGCGGCAGGCCTACGGTCTCACGCGGATCGCGGTCCAGCCGTTCGACGCCGGGCAGGGCCTGAATCCTGCGTCGCTCCAAGCCAATCGCGCGACCATCGACAACATCCGGCTGTGGGACGTGCAGCCGCTGATGGATACCTACGCGCAGCTGCAGGAGATTCGCACCTACTACAAGTTCTTCTCCGTCGATATCGACCGCTACGCGCTCGCGTCAGGCTACCGGCAGGTGATGCTGTCGGCGCGCGAACTGGAGCCGGCGATGCTCGCGGGGAACGCGCGGACCTGGGTGAACCTGCACCTGCTGTTCACGCACGGCAACGGCGTCGTGATGTCGCCGGTCACCGAGAAATCCGCGGAAGGCCTGCCTTCGCTCTATCTGCGGGACATTCCGCCCGTCGCCGACGGCGGGCCGGCGATCAGCGAGCCGCGCGTCTATTTCGGCGAAGGCGAGCAGGGCTATGTGATCGTGAAGGGCAGCGTGCCCGAATTCGACTACCCGAAAGGGGACGGCAACGTTTACACGACGTACGGCGGGCGCGACGGCGTCGCGATCGGCGGCATCGCGCGGCGCAGCCTGTTCGCGTGGCAGTTCGACGATCCCAACATCCTGCTGACCCGCTACGTCACGCGCGACAGCCGGATCCTGTTTCATCGCAACATCCGCGACCGGATTCGCACGATCGCGCCGTTTCTGTCGCTCGACCATGATCCGTATCCGGTCGTGAGCAACGGGCGCCTGTTCTGGATTCAGGATGCCTACACGACCAGCCGCTGGTTCCCGTATGCGCCGCCGGGCGTCGGCGACGGCGACAACTACATCCGCAACGCGGTCAAGGTGGTGGTCGATGCGTACAACGGCACGGTCGACTTCTTTGTCAGCGATCCGGCCGACCCGCTCGTGCGGACCTACGCGCGCATCTTCCCGGGCATGTTCAAGCCGCTCGCGGCGATGCCGCAGGACCTTCGGCGGCATGTCCGTTACCCGGAGGACCTGTTCCTGATCCAGGCGAACCTGTACCGCGCGTACCACATGGATACGCCGGAAGTCTTCTACAACCGCGAGGACCTGTGGCAGTTCCCGCGCGAGCTGAGCGATATCGACGGCGGCGATGCCGCGGGCACGCGGATGGCGCCGTATTACACGATGATGCGCCTGCCGGGCGACGCGGGCGCCGAGTTCGTGCTGATGCTGCCGATGGTGCCGAGCCAGCGCGAGAACATGATCGCGTGGCTGGCGGCGCGTTGCGATCCGCCCGAGTACGGCAAGCTGATCGTCTATACGTTCCCGAAGGACAAGCTCGTCTACGGGCCGTTTCAGATCGAGGCGCGCATCCAGCAGAGCACCGAGATCTCGCAGCAGATCTCGCTGTGGAACCAGATGGGCTCGCGCGTGATCCGCGGCCATCTCGTCGTGGTGCCGATCGAGCACTCGATCCTCTACGTTTCCCCGCTCTATCTGCGCGCGGCGTCCGGACAGCTGCCGGAACTGAAGCGCGTGATCGCCGCGTACGGCGAGCGCGTCGTGATGGAGGACACGTTGAGCGCGGCGCTCGCGGCGCTGTTCAAGGAGGCGGCGTCGGCGGGCGCGCCGCCGCCGGGCGCGGCGGATGCGCGCGCCCGCGAGGCCCTCGCGCATTACGCGCGCGCGCTCGAACGGCTGAAGGCGGGCGACTGGGCCGGCTTCGGCGCCGAGCTCGACGCGCTGCGGCCGCTGCTCGAATCGATGGGGGGCGGCCCTGCCGCAACGCGCAAGTGAGCGGCACGCGTCGAATGCGCGATTCCCGCGCCGCGGCCGGCGCGGGCGGGACGAGCGCTGCCGTTCCTCGTTGCGGCGGGCGTCAGTTGCCTTTCAGCTTCACTTCGGCGGCACCACCTGACCGCGGATTTCACCGGCCGGGTGATCCTTGGTATGCACGTTGACGTACAGGTTGCCGGCCAGGAACGCCTGCGCGTCGGACGGCGACAGCGTCGCCTGGCCGGTGAGCGGACTCTCGGCCGACATCACGCCTTTCTGCGACAGCCAGACCAGGGGCGACGCATTCTTGCCGACCGGAGCCGGGCCGTGGAAGTGCGCCATGATGGCGGCGCTCGACAGGCCGTTGAAGGTGACCGTCCACTTGACGACGCGGGTGTCCGGATCGTAGGTCAGGTCGGCCGTGCCCGTGCCCTGGGTCTGCACGGGCGGGACTTCCTGCGAGCCGGCCAGCGGCACGGAAAACGACATCGGCGCCGCCTGCGCGAGCGTCATCGATCCCGCGCACGCGAGCCCGACGAGTACCACAGAGGCGCGCCGCGACATTGAAGTAGGCATCTGCTATCTCCGATCCGGTTCCGCCGGGCCGGACGGCGACCCTTCGCCGTCGTTCGACCGGGGCGCGAGCACCGGAAGCAAGAACACGTGGAAAGGGAAATGCAGGCTTTGCCGCGGCAACGGCACGACCGCGAGAAAGGGACAAAGCCCGAAAACCATTCTAGGTCAGCCGGTCGGGTTTGCCTGCGGTGCGCGGGTGCGGCGATCGCGCTCGGGGGCGCGTGGTTCGCGATCAGGGTCGCCTGTCTGGCGTGGCTTACGCGATGGTTCAGGCAGCCGCCGCCGGAGGGGGCATTGCAAGGTCCGCATTGAGACGCTCGGACGGAAATGCGTGCTAGTGTTTCGAAGCGAGATTCCCCATGTGAGCGAGAGGTGAGTGATGGAGCGGTCAGACAAGTCGGCAAAAGCACGCGCGGCACTTGACCAACTGTTTTCGGGCGTTCCGCCCGGGGACACGAATCGCGCGTCACGTTCCGGCAGTCCGTTCGACGCACCGGATGACGGCGCCGATGTCGATCCAGGCGTTCGCGGCAGAGTCGAAGTCACGCTGTCGACCCGGATTCAGCTGCGCGGTTATCCGAATGCGGATGCATTCATGAAGCGCATGGCCGAAGCGTGGGGGCTGGATTGGGGCGCATATGACAGCGTTCAGGCCGTGGCAAGGCTGCCAGCCGGATGGCGATTCCGCCAGCTTCCGGGCGTCACGCAGATCGTCGACGGGCACGACGTGCTGCGCGCGGAGAGCAGCCTGCAGGGCGGCGAGATGTCGTATCTGAAAGTGCTTCCTCGATACCATATCGACGCACGCAAGGGGTTTGCCTGGGGACGATCATCGATCGCTGCCGATGATCCTGAACTGGACGGCCCCGACTGGAACTGCTTCGTGATCGATCGCGAGAAGTCCGTCGAAGTGCACGAACTGACGACCTCGTCGCTGAAAGCCGATCTGGACCGTGCGCGAACGACATTGCTGAAATGGCTGGACGAGCACTACCCCGATCATCGTGATCCCTTTGCGTATTGGACGGATTGCGAACCTGCGTCGTAATCCGCTCTCGATTTTCCGGGGTTCAGGATAGTGTGTTTTTGCTGCTCGAAACCCGGTTTCTTCCCTCGCGCTTGGCGGCATACAGCGCTGAATCCGCGTGACTCGCCAACGCGTCGAGCGAAGCAGGCCATGAGTTGCGGGCGGTCGCGCAGCCGATGCTGACGGTAAAGGGGGGCACGGCGTCAGGAAATCCGGACAGCCGATTGCGTTCGACTTCGTCGCGAATGGCTTCCGCAACCTTCGCGGCCCCGATTTCGTCGGTGTCCGGCAAGACGGCGACGAATTCCTCGCCGCCGTAGCGCGCTGCGATATCGCTGCGGCGCCGCGTATGCTTCCGGATGCATTCGGCGAGATATCTCAATGCCGTATCGCCTTGCGCATGTCCGTAACGGTCGTTGTATTGCTTGAAATGATCCGCGTCGATAAACAGCAGGGACAGGCAGCCGCTGCTGCTGCGACGGAGTCTTTCCCACTCGTCCGAGAGAGCCGCGTCGAGTGCGCGGCGATTTCGCAGGCCGGTCAGCGGATCGGTCCGGGTGAGATCCGTCAACAGGCGCTGCTTGCGAAGGTTGTCTCGCAATGCGAATGCCAGCAACCAGACCACCGCGCAGAACAATGCCGCGATCAGGGAAGCGGAAATGCCGACTTTCCAGGACATGCGCGTGGTGTTGTCCAGCACGTCCCGCTCGGCCGGCGCAACGACGGCGATGAGCGGCGTACCCGGAACGCGCTGGAACGTATACAGCCGCAAGATTCCGTCGATGGGCGAGTGGGCGGCATAGAACCCGGAATCGCGGCTGACCATCCGCTCGAATGCCTTCGAGCTGCGCAGCCGGTTCGACTGGTGCTCGCTGAGAGGGGGATTCCTGGCCAGGATGGTGCCGTCCGCACGCATGATTGCGCTGATGCCGTGGGGCCCTACGTTCAGCCTGGAAAGGAGTCGGCCGAAGTAGTTCAGGTCGATGGCGACGACAGCTATGCCGTTGAATGAACCATCCGGCCGGTTGATTCGCCTTGACAGCGCGATGGATGCCTTGCCGTCGCGCGAACGGGCCCGATAGGCCTCCGATACGTAAAGACCGACGTCCGCCGACGCGCGATGGACGGTGAAATAGTCGCGATCGCTGAAATCCCAAATATGCGGTGTGCTGCAGCAGCCGTCGATCAGCTGACCGTAGAGATCCGTTACGCCCATCCCGGTAACGTATTGTGCGGCGGTGCGCTGGAACAGCAAATCGTGGCGCAATAGAGGATCCATGCGCCGAACGGCGGGATTGTCGACTTCGGACGCGAGGACGACGAGGGCGCTATTGGCCGTTTCCACGGTCCGCTCGATCTCGCTGACCAGGACGGCGGTGACGTTCCGGGACGTCTCGTGCGCATGCGCGACGACTTCGCTTCTCGCGGCCCAAAGCGTGATCATGCTGACACCGACGGCAGCCAACGACATCAACGTACCCAGCGCGCCGACGACGAGATGGTGTCGTCCGGCCCAGTCGGCAATTTTCTCGATTGAAATGGATGCGGACATGCTTGAACGGGTGTCGGGTGGCCGGTCTGGTTAGTCCGGGCGGGGAGGCGAAAGCCGAGTTAACGGCAGGTCCGGTGGAAAATCGAGGCGCACGGTTGCGAGCTGGAAGAACAAATTAATGCAAAGGCTTTTTGCATCAATTTGGCCCCTCGCGCCACGCGAACCCGGGGCATTACATTTCGAAAAGGTTCCAATTCGCACATGAAGCCGGATTCGAACATCAAAACGAACAAGCCTTGGGGCGTGCGAGGTCCGACCGCCGCTCGGCCCAGACGACACGATTGCCTAATCCAGCAAGGCCTGCCGGCCATCCGCCGGCTTGCCGGCATGGTTTTCCCTGATGTCGGCCGAGTTTTCGAGTGATACGATGACCGACGTGGGATATCGATGCGATGTTCGAATTCGAGCATCGGGCGATCGCCACGTCGCCGAGCGGGGCCGGCCGCAGTCCCGTATATGGATGGAGACAATCTTGCGAAAAATCATGGGCTTGCGCTGGTGGATCATCGTGCTCGTATGCGTTGGGACCATCGTCAATTACCTGTCGCGCAACGCGCTCGGTGTGATGGCGCCCGAATTGAAGACCCTGCTGCACATGAACACGCAGCAATACTCATATGTCGTCGCATCATTTCAGGTCGGTTACACGATCATGCAGCCGGTGTGCGGACTGATCATCGACCTGATCGGCTTGCGCATCGGCTTTGCGGTGTTCGCGTGTCTCTGGTCGCTGACGGGCGTGCTGCACGGTTTCGCGGGCGGCTGGCTGTCGCTCGCGGCGCTGCGTGGCCTGATGGGGCTATCCGAGGCCGTCGCGATTCCATCGGGGATGAAGGCGGTTGCCGAATGGTTTCCCGATCGCGAAAAATCCGTCGCGGTCGGCTATTTCAACGCGGGCACGTCGCTCGGCGCCGCGATCGCGCCGCCGCTCGTCGTGTTCCTGTCGATGCGGTTCGGCTGGCAGAGCGCGTTCGCGGTCACGGGCGCGCTCGGCTTCGTGTGGGCCGCGATCTGGTATCTGTTCTACCGCTCGCCCACCGATCATGCGCGCATCAGCACGACGGAGCGCGACGCGATCGTCGGCGGCCAGACGCCGGTGGCGTCCGGTGCGCGCGACAAGCGCCGCGTGCGCGAAGTGCTGGGCACGCGCCGCTTCTGGGCCATCGCGCTGCCGCGTTTCTTCGCCGAGCCTGCATGGCAGACCTTCAGCTTCTGGATTCCGCTGTACCTCGCGACCGAGCGCCACATGCCGCTCACGCAGATCGCGATCTTCGCGTGGATGCCGTTTCTCGCGGCCGACCTTGGCGGGCTGTTCGGCGGCTACCTGTCGCCGTTCCTGATGAAGCGGTTCCGCATGCCGCTGATCTGGTCGCGGATCGCCGGCGTCGTGCTGGGCGCATTCATGATGATCGGCCCGGCCTGCATCGGGCTCGTGTCGTCGCCGTACACGGCCATCGCGCTGTTCTGCGTCGGCGGCTTCGCGCACCAGATGATCTCCGCGCTCGTCAACACGCTGTCTGCCGACGTGTTCGATTCCGAGGAAGTCGGCACCGCCGCGGGCTTCGCGGGGATGGCGGCATGGACCGGCGGGCTCGGCTTCTCGCTGCTCGTCGGCGCGCTGGCCGACAAGCTCGGCTACGGGCCGCTGTTCGGCGCGCTCGGCGCATTCGACCTGATCGGCGCGACGCTGCTCGTGCTCCTGATGCGCGGCGTGACGCGCGACGCGAGCCCGCAAAAGATCGACAACGGCGCGCATTCCGCCGCCTGACCTGACCTCGACATCCATCATGGCCACCTTGAAAAATCGACCGCGCTTCGCGTTGTCCGCCCGGCAGGGCAATCACCTCGTCCTGACGGCCGCCGACGGCTGCCGGATCGAACTGTTCGTCCTCGCCGACGACATCATCCGCGTCCTCGTGCTGCCTGACGGCGCGTTGCGCGGGCCGCGCACGTGGTCGATCGCGCCCGGCCTCGACGACGTACCGCTCGACGGGCGCGACCGGCGCGACATGAGCGGTTTCGACGCGGTGCCGTACGCGACGGCGGTCGATGCCGATCGCGTGACGATCGAAACCGCGCGCGTGCGGCTCACGGTCGCGCTCGACGGCGGCTTCTGCGCGTGGGACATCCTGCACGACGGCGCATGGCAGCGCGTGATGAACGATCGCAAGACCCAGGCGTACAACTTCGGCTGGTGGGACGATCGCGCGTATCACTACGTCGAGCGCCGCCCGGGCGAGATGTATGTCGGCCTCGGCGAGCGTGCGGGTGCGCTGGATCGCGCGAACCAGAGCTTCGAGATGCGCAACATCGACGCGATGGGCTACAGCGCGAAGCACACGGACCCGCTGTACAAGCACATCCCGTTCTACGTGACGTGGCAGCCTCAGGCGGCGACAGGGTTCGGGCTGTTCTACGACACGCTCGCCGATTGCCGCTTCGACATGGGCCGAGAACTCGACAACTATCACGGCCCGTACCGCTACTTCGTCGCCGAGCATGGCGATCTCGACTACTACTTCATCGCGTCGCCCGACACGCCGCTCGCGGCCGCGCGGCGCTTCACGTGGCTCACGGGGCGCCCCGCGCGCACGCCGAAATGGGGGCTCGGCTACTCGGGCTCGACGATGAGCTACACCGATGCGCCGGACGCGCAGGAGCGGATGGGTGAATTCCTCGCGCGGTGCGGTGAGCACGACATCCTGTGCGATTCGTTCCACCTGTCGTCGGGCTATACGTCGATCGGCGCGAAGCGCTACGTGTTCAACTGGAACCGCGACAAGTTCCCGGACGTCGACGGCTTCGTGCGGCGCTACCTCGATCACGGCATTCGCCTGTGCGCGAACATCAAGCCGTGCCTGCTGCAGGACCATCCGGCTTTCGACGAGGCCGCCGAAGCGGGCCTGCTGATCGAAGCGCGCGACGGCGATCCCGCATGGGTGCAGTTCTGGGACGAGGTCGGTGCGTATCTCGACTTCACGAATCGCGCGACGATCGACTGGTGGAAGGCGCGCGTGAAGGAAAGCCTGCTGCGTCACGGCATCGCCGCGACGTGGAACGACAACAACGAGTACGAGATCTGGTCGCCCGACGCGATCGCGCACGGCTTCGGCCAGCCGTTTCCCGCGCGCGAGGCGAAGGTGCTGCAGACGATGCTGATGATGCGCGCGTCGCGCGACGCGCAGCGCGCGCATGCGCCGGCGCAGCGGCCGTTCCTCGTGTCGCGCTCCGGCGGTGCCGGCATGCAGCGTTACGTACAGACCTGGTCCGGCGACAACTACACGTCGTGGGAAACGCTGCGCTACAACCTGAAGATGGGCCTCGGGCTCGCGCTGTCGGGCGTGTCGAACATCGGCCACGACATCGGCGGCTTCTCCGGGCCCGCGCCGTCGCCCGAACTGCTGCTGCGCTGGGTGCAGTTCGGCATCTTCATGCCGCGCTTCAGCATCCATTCGTGGAACGACGACGGCACCGTCAACGAACCGTGGATGTACCCGGACGTGACCGGCCAGATCGCCGGGCTGATCAAGCTGCGCTATCGACTCATCCCTTACCTGTATGAGCTGCTGTGGCAGTCGCACAGCGCGTATGAGCCCGTGCTGCGGCCGACTTTCGCCGAGTTTCCGCACGATCCGCAGTGCCTCGTCGACGGCGACGACATGATGCTCGGCCCGTCGTTGCTCGTCGCGCCCGTGGTCGAGAAAGGGCAGCGCGAGCGTCAAGTGTATCTGCCGGCAGGCACGCGCTGGGTGTCGTACTGGAGCGGCGAGGCATTCGACGGCGGCCGGACGGTCACCTTGCCGGCGCCGTTCGAGCAGCCCGTGATGCTGCTGCGCGAGGGCCGCGTGCTGCCGCTGAACGTCGCCGAACAGCATTTCAATCGCCCTGCGGACGAGCGCGCATTCGTCGTCGTGCCGCATGCGGGCAGCGGCGTCGCGATGGGCGGCTGTGTCGAGGACGACGGCGAGACGGAAGCATGGCGCGACGGCGAGCAGGGGAGATGGAACGTCACCGTGGCGAGCGATACGGCCACGTTGCGCATCTCGGTGGATCTCGTCGGCCCGATGCGCGGCAACCAGACGCACGTGCGGGTGAGCGTGCCGTCCGCCGACCGGCGTGAAGTCGTTTGCACGCACGGCGACATCGCCGACGAGCGCGTGGCCGACGGCTGGCGCCACCTGACCATTTCTCTTTCCCGTTGATATCAACATCGACCGGCGGATCGACCGGCCGCATGACATTTTGGAGATCTTCGAACCATGAAAAAAACCGGATGCACGCGTGCGCGTGCGGTTGTCCTCTCGTGCCTGCCGCTGGCCGGTGCACCGTTGTCGACGGGCGCATTCGCGCAGAGCAGCGTGACGCTGTACGGCGTCGTCGACAATGCCTTCGCCTATTCGAGCAACCAGCGCGGGCATTCGAATTTCTACATGAGCCAGGGCAACCTGCAGGCGAGCAAGTTCGGCCTGCTTGGCGACGAGGATCTCGGCGGCGGCACGAAGGTCGTTTTCCGGCTCGAAAGCGGTTTCAACTCGCTGACCGGCGCGCAAAGCAGCGCGGGCGTGATGTTCAACCGGCAGGCCTACGTCGGCCTGAGCGACAACAAGTACGGCACGGTAACGCTGGGCCGCCAGTACACGCCGTACTTCAATATGGTCGGCGCATTGGGGCCGACAGGCGTGCTGACCGGTGCGACGGGCGCGCACCCGGGTGATGTCGATGCGCTCGATACGACGCTGCGCTTCAACAATTCGATCACCTACGTGTCGCCGACCTTCGGCGGCCTGGTGTTCAGCGGCCAGTACGCGCTCGGCGGCGTGCCGGGCAGCGTCGCGAGCGGCAGCAATTTCAGCGCGGCGCTGCGCTATGACTACCGGCCCTTTTCGGTGGCGGCCGGTTACGTGAAGCTGAAAGACATTGCGACGAGTCAGGCGCTCGGCAGCTTCGCGGCCAATTCGCCGGTCAACAACGGCTATGCAACGGCACGCGGCGTGCAGCTGATCGCCGCCGCGGCCCGCTACGAAATGAACAGCCTGATGGTCGGCGTGAACTATTCGAACGTGCAGTACGCGCCGGGCTCGAAGTCGCTGTTCGCGAACGAGGCCGTGTTCAACACGTACGGCGTGATCGCGACGTACCGCTTCACGCCCGCGATCACGGTCGGCGCGGGATACAGCTACACGATGGCGAGCAAGTCGAACGGGATCACCGACCCGGCGCGCTATCACCAGGTTTCGCTCGAGCAGACCTATAGCCTGTCCAAGCGCACGACGATCTATGCGCTGGAAGCCTATCAACACGCGCGCGGCAAGTCGCTGATCGCGTCGGGCGCGGGTACGCGCATCGCGGACGCGGTGGCGGTCGTCGGCGACTCGCAGAATACGACGCCGTCGTCCGGGCCCTCGCAGTTCGTGGGCATGGTGGGGCTGCGCCACGCATTCTGAATCGCGCATGACGCAGCGGGCTGGCCGGCCATCATTACACGGGCAACTTCATCCCGTGGCGTGGAGGTCAATATTTGACACTATAGAAATAATGTCAAATATGTGTGAGTGTTTGGTTGGATATTTAACGGTTTACGTTATATTATTAACGAAATCTCTCGCAAATTCCGACCATGTCCGACCTCGCCGCCGACGAATCCCGCCTGACCGCCGAAATCGAGCGGCTCAAGGCCGACTTCCCGAAAACCCGCGACCTGTATCGCGAAGCCTGCGCGCTGCTGTTCTTCCGCTTCGGCATCACGCCCACCGCGAACCGCCTGTACCAGCTCGTTCGCAAGGGCAGCATGAGCACGCCGACGGCCGTGCTCGGCGAGTTCTGGGCCGAGTTGCGGGAAAAGAGCCGCGTCCGCATCGAGCATCCCGACCTGCCGGCCGATCTGCAGGCGGCCGCCGGCGAACTGGTCGCGGCGTTGTGGAGCCGATCGACGGCCGCGGCCACGACGTCGCTCGATGCGTTGCGCGCCGAGGTGGAGGCGGAGCGGGCCGCGGCGAAGAACGAGGTCGTCGCGTTGCAGGCCGAACTCGTGCGCACCGAGACGGCGCTCGAGCAACGCACGGCCGCGCTGCTGGCCGCGCAGGTGCGCATTCAGGAGCTCGAGCAAGCCCGTGCGGCCGACAGCGCATCGCAGCGCGCGCTCATGGCCGAGATCGAGCGCCTGACGGCCGACAACGCGGAAGGCGACCGTGCGCTCGCGCAGGCCCGCGCGGATTTCACCACCCAGCTCGACCGGCTGCGCGACGACGCCGGCCGGGCCGAGGAACGCTTGCGTGCGTCGGAGAGGCGGGCGCTCCAGGAGATCGACCGCGAGCGTGTGACGGCCGCGCGGCTGCACAAGGAGCTCGACGCGCTGTCCGCGCGCGCCGAGCAGCGCGACGTCCAGTATCGGAAGGACGTGGCCGCGCTGCAGGCGCAACTGGGCGACGCGCTGCATCGATGCGGCGTGCTTCAGGGGCAGCTCGACGCTGCGCAGGCGACCGATGCGGTATATGGGAACGAACTCGATACGCTGAGGCGGGAGATCGGGGCGCTGGCGATGGCGAGCCGCACGCCGCCGGGGCGTGCCGCCAGGAAAACGCCCGCTGCGGCCGAGGGCGAGCGCAAGCCGCGTGCGAGGAAGCGCGTCGACGCAGCGTCGAGCTGACGGCGTGGCTACCGTCGTTTCAATGCGCGCGCCGGCGCGGCCGCACGTGCCGGAACCGTTGCAGCGACCGAAGTCGCGTGGATGACTTTTGGCAGCCACGCATACGCAATCGTTACCAGCGTCACGCCGACGACGAGCATCGGCACCACCATCGGCCACGCGCCCGACTGATGACGCGGATCGGCGAATCCCGCTGCCGTCTGTCCCACGCTGAACGCGAAGAACATCATGATGAAGCCGGACCAGGAGACGGCGCGGCCCGCAAGGTGAGGCAGGCCGCTGACTGCCCCTGCCTGCCCGCACGGCTGATGGATTCCGTGCCCGAGGCAGTACACGCCATGCCCGGCGAGCAGCGGCCAGATGCTGCCGGGAAGCAGCGCGCACCCCAATGCCTGGATCACCGCGCCGCAGAGGCTCAGCGTTGCGCCTTGTCGCACCGTTCGCAACATGCTTTGACGGCGCAGCAGCACGCGGCAGCCGAACGTGCTCAGGACATAGACGAGC
The DNA here is from genome assembly GCF_001718835.1 of Burkholderia cepacia. Taxonomy (NCBI): domain Bacteria; kingdom Pseudomonadati; phylum Pseudomonadota; class Betaproteobacteria; order Burkholderiales; family Burkholderiaceae; genus Burkholderia; species Burkholderia cepacia. Next base: position 1,577,258 of record NZ_CP013444.1, read on the forward strand.
GTACCGCCCGCCGGTATCCAGCCGTAACGCTGGGGCGAGATGCCGAGCTGCCCGATGTAGATTGCCGGAGACAGCAGGAGAAAGCAGAACATGCCGGTGTACGTCGACGCGGCCAACAGTGTCCACACCCTGAACGTGGCATTGCCGAGTATCTCGCGCACCTCGCGGGTCGGGGCCCGGCTCGGCGCGATTCGGGCGAAGCTTTCCTCGAAGCCGTACCAGCACATGACGAGCAACCCGAACGCATACAAGCTCATCCCCGCGAGCACCCATCGCCATCCGGCTTGCTGTGCGACATACGCACCGAGAATCGGGGCAAGGAACGCCATCATCCCCATCCCCATGAAACCGCGCGCCATCACGTACGGGCCGTCGCCCGCCGAATACCGGTCACGCACCGTCGCACGGGCGCATACCAGGATCGCGGCCATTGCCAGGCCCTGCATTGCGCGAGCGGCCACCAGCATCGCCGAGGTCGAAGCGACCGCGGCCGCGAGCGCGGTCAGCGCATAGAGCGCAAGGCCGCTCAGCAACACCGGACGGCGGCCGAATCGGTCGGAAAGACTACCCATCGGCAATTGTCCGATACCGAATATCAATGCGAAAACCGTGAGGCTGACGCTCGCGGAGCCCAGCGTTGCGGCGATTTCGGGCAGCGCCGGCAGATAACTGTCGGTCGCCACCGGCTGGGCCGCCAGCAGAAGCGGCAACATGAGCGCGAAGTTCAGGCGAGCGGGTCGCGTGGTGTCCTGCATGACGGTTTTCGACACGGTATCGGGCGTCGGGTGAGGACAGCGGCAAGGCAAGGTCGCTTTGCCGGTGCGAACGGCCGCTGTCAGCTGAAATTCCGACAGAGACGGCGCCGAGCCCGACGCCGCGGACTCTAGCCGCGCAACGATACCGGCACTTGCTTGCGCGCGATGCGATTGCGCGACATCGCTTCGGCGCGCAGCCGGTCGTATTCTGCCTTGCCGACCGGTTGAGCGCTCGCTCGCCCCAGGTCGTTCATATGGACACGATGGGTCTCGCGGGCGCTCAAGGCCGCGAGCGACGCAATCACGGTGATGCCGAACGCGATCGCACCGACGATCAGCCAGACGTGACGTGCGCCGGGCGGCGCGACCGCCGTGAAAAGCGCGGGCAGCATCGCCGTGGCCGCGGTACCGAGGTTCTGCGCGATGGCCATCGCCGAGACGCGCGTGCGGGTCGGGAAGAGTTCCGGGTAGAAGGCGGGAAATACCGCGTTGTAGCCCTGGTACACCACACCCCACATGAGCATCGACATCACGAATGCGAGCGGCACGTTCCGGATGCTGATCGCATACAGGTACGCGAACGCGAGCAGCCCGGCGGCCAGCGAGCCGACGATGATCGGCGGCCGGCGGCCGACGCGGTCGGACAGGTTGCCGACGAACGGAATCACGATCATCGCAACGATATTGCCCATCACCGTGATCCAGAGATAGACATCCTTCTGGAATCCGATTCCATAGGCAGGCTGAACCGCATAGGCCGCGCCGAAGATCGTGGCGACGACCGGAATCACGTTCATCATCGACATGCAGGCGACGCGCAACATGTCGGGAAAGTGGTGCCTGAAGGCTTCGGCCACGGGCGAGCCGGCTTGCGACCGGTTGCGTACCGCTTCGTCGAAGGCCGGCGACTCGTCGACCTCGCGGCGAATGATCAGGCCCGCGACGATGACCAGCGCGCTCAGCAGGAACGGGATGCGCCAGCCCCAGCTGTCGAACTGCGCGGACGGCATGGTGTAGGCGAGCGGCAGGAACACGGCGGCGGCCAGCACCTGCCCGGCCTGCACGCCCTGCAGCGTGTAGCTGACGAAGTATCCGCGTCGGCCGAACGGCGCGTGTTCCAGGATCATCGAGCTCGCGCCGGTGATCTCGCCGGCCACGGCGAAACCCTGCAGCAGGCGAAGCGTCACCAGCAATGCCGGCGCCATCAGCCCGGCTTGCTGATAGGTCGGCAGCAGGCCGACTCCGACGGTCGAGATGCCCATCAGGAACATGCAGAAAAGCAGGACGGTTTTCCGTCCGCGCGTGTCGCCGAGATGACCCAGCACGAACGCGCCGATCGGGCGGGACACGTAGCCGACGCCGTAAGTGGCCAGCGACGCGATGATGGCCGTCGTGGGGCTGCCGTGCGGAAAGAATATCTGCGGGAAGACCAGCGCCGATGCCGTCGCGTAGATGAAGAAATCGTAGTATTCGAGCACCGAGCCGATCCAGCCGCTGACGGCGGCTTTTCTCGATTGGTGCCTGCCCCTGGGCTCGTCCCGCAAGGTCGTGGTCATCGTCGTCTCCAGATATTGATATGTGTGCCGGGCAATGCAGCCGATGCTAATCCTCGCCGAGCGCCGAGACGGCGGCCCTCAGCGCCAGCAGATAGCTCTGGACGCCGAAACCGCAAATCTGCCCGCTGACGATCTCGGCGAAAACCGAGTGATGCCGGAACGGCTCGCGTGCATGAATGTTGGACATGTGCAGTTCGACGATCGGGCACGTGAGGATCGCGAGGGCGTCGCGAATGCCGTAGCTGTAGTGCGTCCATGCGCCCGCGTTGATCAGCACCGCGTCCTGGCGTTCCTCGAAAGCGCGATGAATGCGCTCGCACATCGCGCCCTCGCTGTTGGTCTGGAACGATTCCACCTGTGCACCCAGTTCCGTCGCCAACGCTTGCAGCCGCGCATCGATCTGCGCGAGCGTGATCGTCCCGTACTGCGCCGGATCGCGCTTGCCGAACATGTTGTGATTGATGCCGTGAAGCATCAGGATCTTCTTCATGTGAATCTCCGTCGCGTGTTCAATCGAAGGGCACGGCCAGCCGATCGATCACCGAACTGGTCTCGGGGCGGATGCCGCGCCACCACGCGAACGCTTCGGCCGCCTGCTCGACCAGCATGCCGACGCCATCCGCGATCCCGTGTACGCCTGCGTTCTTCGCGAGCCGCAGAAACGGCGTCAGACGCTTGCCGTAGGCCAGTTCGTAGGCCGTGCCGGCCGGACTGAACACGCTCGGCGGGACCGGCGGCAGGTCGCCGGTCAGGCTGGCCGACGTCGCGTTGACGACCAGGTCGAAACGCCCCATCCGTGCGAGGTCCGCGTAGCCGCAGGCGACCAGCGGGCCGCGTCCGGCAACCTGCGCGGCCAGCGCGCGCGCCTTGTCGACGTCGCGATTCGCGATGACCAGTTCGGCCGGTCCCGCTTCGAGGAACGGCAACAGCGCGCCGCGTGCCGCGCCGCCGGCACCGAGCACCAATACGCGCTTGCCGGCCATCGGCAGATCGAGGTTCGCCTCGATGTCGCGCACCAGCCCGATGCCGTCGAAGTTGTCCGCCAGGATGCGGCCGCCGTCGAACTTGAGCGCGTTGGCCGCGCCCGCGAGCTGCGCGCGCTCGCTGCGTTCGTCCGACATCGCGAACGCGTCGAGCTTGAACGGCGCGGTGACGTTGACGCCCTTGCCGCCGCCCTCGAAAAACGCACGAACCGCGGCAGCGAAAGCGCCTGGCGGCTCGACGGGCCCCTCGATCGCCGTATAGCGGATGTCCTGCCGCGTTTCTTGCGCGAAGAGACCGTGAATCAACGGGGATTTCGTGTGCCCGATCGGATTGCCGATCACCGCGTATTGGTCGGTCATCATTGGCTCGCTTTCGAATAGAGAACGCCGTCGGCCTGCATCGCGTCGATTTCGGCCGGATCGAACCCGAGGGAACGCGCGACGTCCGCATTGTGCTGCCCGAGATCGGGTGCGACGTCGCGAATCGTCGTATCGCAATCGGAAAACCGGAACGGCAGGTTGGGCAGGCGCAGCGTCCCGTAGCGCGGATGCTGCTGCTCGACGACCATGCCTCGTGCCTGGATCTGCGGATCGTTCAACACCTCGTCGATGCGCTGCACCTTCGCGCAGGGCACGTCGATGCCGTCCAGCAGGTCCAGTACCGATGCGACGGAACGCGCGGCCACCCACGGCTCGACCACCGACAGAATCTCCGCGCGGTGCGCGTTGCGGCCGGTGCTGTCGTGAAACCGTGTGTCGGCGCCGAAGCCGGCCGGGCCGCCGTGCGTCGCGATCAGCTCGGCGAAGCGTTTCCACGCGTCGTCGACCTGCGCGGCGATCACGAGGTCGCCGTCCGCGGCGCGGAACACGCCGTAGAGCGTCGAGGTCGGCATGTCGTGCCCGGTCTGCTCGGGCAGCACGCCTTTCAGCGTGTAGCACTGCACCGCGTATTCGTGCATCGATACCAGCGTGTCGTACAACGCCATGTCGATGTGTTGCCCGCGGCCGCTCTTCACGCGCCCCAGCAGCGCGGCGTTGATCGCGGCGACCGCATGAATGCCGGTGTACATGTCGCCGAGCGAAATGCGCAGCAGCGGCGGCCGCTCGCCCGGCGTGCCGACCATCTGCATGATCCCGCTCTTCGCTTCGGCGATCAGCCCGAAGCCCGCGCGATGCGCGTCGGGGCCGGTGTGACCGTACGCCGAGATCGAGCAGTAGACGAGGCCCGGATTGCGCGCCGACAGTGCTTCGTAGCCGAGCCCGAGCTTGTCCAGCGCGCCCGGCCGATAGTTCTCGATGAACACGTCGGCCGAATCGCACAGCCGCTGCATGAACGCCTTGCCGCGCGCGTCCTTCATGTTGACGCTCACGCCGCGCTTGCCCATGTTGAGCTGCAGGAAGTAGCCGCTTTGCTGGTCGTCGAGCACGGTCGCGTGCTGGCGTCCGGCGTCGCCCGAGCCGGGGCGCTCGACCTTGATGACTTCGGCGCCGAGCGCCGCGAGACAGCGCCCGACATACGGGCCGGCAAGGAAATGGCTGTAGTCGACGACGCGAATGCCTTCGAGCGGGCGAGCCTGCATCACAGTGCCTCCGGGCGGCGCGGCACCATCAGGCGATGTTCGCCGCGTTGAACGACCTGGCCGTCCTGATTGATCAGTTCCGACGGCAGCACGACGATGCCCCAGTCCGGGCGGCTCTTGCTGGCCCGCATCGAACCGACGCGGAACGTCACGTGCAGCACGTCGCCGACCTTGATCGGCAGCAGGAAATCCCAGTTCCAGCCGAGCGACATGCCCGGCAGGAAGCGGTAGTCGCTCTGGGTCTTCAGGCCGTCGGCGATGGACAGGCCGAACAGCCCGTGCGCGACGAGGCAGCCGAAATGGCTGGCGTTCGCGTATGCCTCGTCCACGTGGACGGGCGTGTGGTCGCCGGTGAGGTCGGCATACGCGAGAATGCGTGCCTTGGTCACGAGATAAGTCGGGCTCGTGCACGTGTCGCCCTCGCGGGCGTCGTCCCAGTATTTTTCGACGATCGTCATGGTCATGCCTCCGCGCGCGGGTTGATCGCCAGCGCCTGCGCGACGCAGGAAGCCGGCCGGGCCTGGATCAGTTCGACGGCGAGCCCGTCGGGCAGGCGAAGCCAGTTGCGCCCTTGCGGCATCTCCGTCACGCCGAATCGTTGGGCCGCGGCCAGCGCGGCCTCCAGGTCTTCGCACATCACGCCGAGATGCGCGAGCCGGCCTTCCGGGCCATCGTGTTCCGGCGCGTGGATGAACTGCAGGCCGCCGAGCGTCCAGTACTGCCGCGGCGCGTCGAGCGGGCCGTCCGCTTCGCGCAGGGTCATGCCGAGCACGTCCTCGAAGAAACGGATGTGCCAGCGGATGTCCTTGACCCAGATCGCGACGTGTTCGAGGTAGGCTTTCGTGGCATTCATGCGGCGGCCTCCTGCCGTTGGCGATCGGCCATCGCGCGTTCCAGCCCCTTGATGCAGGCGACGAGCGTGGCATTCACCGGGGTCGGCACGCCGTAGCGCTGCCCCCAGCGCACGACCGAACCGTTGATGAAGTCGATCTCGGTGATCGAGCCCTTCTCCAGGCTTTGCAGCATCGACGTCCTGAAGGTCGCGGGCAGCCCCTCGGCGGCCAACGTCCAGGCCTGTTCGGGATCGGTCATCGACAGCTTCACGCCGGCCGCCTGCGCTGCCGCGATCGCCTCGGCCACGGCCGCGAGCGATGTCGCCTTCAGCAGCGGTTCCTCGTAAAGCTGCCCGTAGGTGAGCCCGGTCAGGCCCGTCAGCGCGCCGGTCGCGACATTGACCAGCAGCTTGTCCCACATCGTGCCGACGATGTTGTCGCTGATCGTCGTGGCCAGGCCGGCGGTATTGAACGCGTCGGCGATCGCCTGCACGCGCGGCGTGATGCGGCCGTCGAGTTCGCCGATGTAGGTGGTCTTGCCGATCACGCCGGATTCGATATGACCCGCGCCGCGCAGCACGCCGCCGACGTAGGTCTTGCCCGCGAGGACGCGCTCTCGGCCGACGGCGTCGATCAGGATGTCCTCGTGCCCGAGGCCGTTCTGCAGCGACAGCACGGCGGTATCCGGCCCCACCAGCGACCGGGCGCCGCGGATGGCCGCGTCGGTCTGGAACGACTTGACCAGCACCACCACCAGGTCGGCTACGCCGACATCGGCGACCCGGGTCGTCGCGTGAACGGGGACGTACCGGGTGCCACGAGCGTCGTCGACGCGCAGGCCGTTACCGCGCATCGCATCGACATGCGCGGGCGAGCGGTCGATCAGCCAGGTCTCGTGGCCGCCTTGGGTGAGGGTGGCGCCGATCGCACAGCCCAGTGCGCCCGCTCCCAGAATCGCGATTTTCAATGGTGTCTCCTTGACGTATGGCCTCACGATAGGAGTCGCCGCTCATGCCGACAATGCAATGGATACAATGACGTCATTGCCATGGACAATAACGCTGCGATGCCTGCCGACCTGCCCGACCTGAAGCTGCTTCAGCTTTTCGATCTCCTGTACGACGTGCGCAGCGTCACGCGCGTCGCCGAGCAACTGGGCCAGAGCCAGCCGACGGTCAGCATCTGGCTCGGGCACCTGCGGGAACACCTGCACGATCCGCTCTTCATCCGGACGCCCGGCGGCATGGCGCCGACGCCGCAAGCCGACGCGCTGATCGGCCCATGCCGGGAAATTCTCGAATCCCTGCGGCGCTTCACGGCGTGGGAGATCGCGTTCGATCCCGCGACGGCCCAGCGACGCTTTCGCATCTGCATGACCGACGCGAGCCACATCACGCTGCTGCCGCGGCTGCTGGCCCATGTCCGGGCGCAGGCGCCCGGCGTCCGGCTGGAAGCCGCGCGGATCGACGGCAATACGGAGCGCGCGCTCGAATCCGGCGAAGCCGACCTCGCGATCGGCTATGTGCCGTGGCTGGGCGGCGGCATTTATCAGCAGAAGCTGTACGACCAGGACTGGGTCTGCCTGGCCAACCGGCATCACCCGAGGATTCGCGGTCGCCTCGGGGCGAAGCAGTATCGTTCCGAAGGCCATGTCGCCATTACGGCGGGAACGGGCGCGCAACTCCTCGAGCAGGCGCTGCGGCAGGCGCGCATCGAGCGAGACGTCGTGCTGGAGCTGCCGGGTTTCCTGGGATTGGGTGCGATCGTCCAGACGACCGACCTGATCACGACGCTCCCCCGTCATATCGGCCAGACACTGGCTCAGGCGAGCGACCTGGCGGTTCATGCGTGCCCGATCCCGGTCGAAGGCTTCGCGGTCCGGCAGCATTGGCATGCGCGCTATCACCATGAGGCCGGCAATCGATGGCTGCGTGGTGTCGTGATTCGATTGTTCGGTGCTTCGCATTGACCTGCGGCTTCGGCGTTCGCGATAGACGCCGGACCGGCCGGCGTCTGATTGGATGCGAAACGTCCGGAGAGTAGTGTTTTTCGACGTTTTTCGTCGATTTTCCATGCGGTTGAGATTTTTTTGGTCGCATCGAGACGATATGATTTCTCCAGCCCCAACATCGTCAGCCAATCCACGAAGCGCGCCAGCATCGCTGCGACGCGGCCCCGCAAGCACGAGCGCGTTGTATGCCGGACACGCCAATCGTCATCGTTGAACACGCCCGCAGGCGAACCGCTCAAGTCCGGGCCGGCGACGTCCCCGCCGCCTTGCAGGATGGGCCCAAGTGGGTGTGCCGGATCGTCCCGGATCACGCGCAGAGGTCCTGCGAAGGGCACCGATCCGCTGCAAGCGCGGCTGGAATGCTCGGTCGATTGAAGCCTGCGAACGTCGTGTTGACGGACCCTGTCGCGAGCGCCGGCGGTTGGCTGGCGCGTTCTTCGACCGACGGGACCGGTCGGTGTCGAGCCTATGCGCATCTCGGCGCGGACCGGATACTCGAGATGGTCGGAATGCCGGGCGTCGGCCCGTGGCTGGACGAGCACGACACCTGGTGGCCCGGCGCGTACGAACTGCCGCTGCTCGAGCAGTTGTCCGCGAACGCGTCGCCTCTGCGCGACCTGCTTGGTGCGACTGCACCCGCTCATCTGTTGATGAGCCTGACAGAAGTCGACGGCACTGCACTCGTGACCGAATCGGACGATGGCATCGAGCGACCGTTCCGTATTCCCGCAGGTGTGGATACGATCCATTTCGCACCCGTATGCATCCGCGGGCCAGTGGCGCAGTGGCGCGAAACGCTCGTCACCGCGTTCGACCGCGTCCGGCATCTGGTCGGGCTCAGATCGGTCCGACCTTTCTATCTTTGACGCAAGCACCCGTTCTCCGGCAGGCCACGCCATGACCGACGCACTCGACACCTTCGACCGCAAGATCCTGACTATCGTCCAACGCGATTGCACCGCGACTGCGGATGCCATTGCCGAACGGATCGGTCTGTCCACGTCGGCCGTGCAGAAGCGGCTGAAGCGCATGCGCACCGAAAAGATCATTTCTGCGGAAATCGCGGTGGTCGATCGCGCGGCGGTCGGCCGACCCATGACATTCATCGCCGCGATCGAGATCGAACGCGAAAACTACGAGACGGTCGCCAGGTTCCGCGAGTGGTCGAAGGCGCATGACGAAATCCAGCAGATCTACTACGTGACCGGCTCCGTCGACCTGATCGCGATCATCACCGCACCCGACGTCGAGGCGTACGACCGGCTGTCCGCGCGGATCATGCAGAGCAATCCGATGATCCGGCGGATCAACACGAATGTCGTGCTGAGCGCGGTCAAGGTCGGGATGTTCGTGCCGGTCGACAAGGACAGCGACGACGATCCGTCTGCCGCCTGACGCGGGCGGTTCGCGCGGCGACGGTCGATCCGCCCGTCCCGCGTGACAAACCGCAACGGGTGAGCACCTGAATTGGTCAAAAAGTCTAATTTGATGATCGATTCGCATAACTAATCTATGTCCTGTAGTCAATGAACAGGAGATGATCGAGATGGAACTCAAACTGGCACTGGTCGGTTTCGGCGGAGTCAATCAGGGACTGGTCGAACTGCTCAAGAAGAAACGCGCGATGCTGTGTGCGACGGGACTCGACGTGTCGGTGACGATGGTCGCCGACCTGCGGCTCGGGATCGCGACGAATCCCCGCGGCATCGCGCTGGACGTCCTCGACGAAACCGCTCGGCGGGGCGTCGACGCCGAGGCACTGCGCCGCGATCCCGGCACGCTGGTGTCGCCGGATGTCAGTCTCGGTGCCGTGCTGAAGGCTATTGCATCGGAACACGTGGATGTCGTCATCGAGGCGACCTTCACTGACCCGAACACCGGTGAGCCGGCGCTGTCGCATTGCCGTACCGCGCTCGAATGCGGCAAGCACGTGATCACGACCAACAAGGGGCCGATCGCGCTCGCACAGCCGGCACTGGCGCGGATCGCCGCGCAATCGGGTGCTTGCGTGATGTACGAGGGCACGGTGATGAGCGGCACGCCGGTGCTGCGGCAGCTCGCGACGGCGCTGCGCGGCTGCGACATCAACGGCTTCGCCGGCATCCTGAACGGCACGTCGAATTTCGTGCTCGGTGAGGTCGAGGCCGGCGCGAGCTTCGATGCGGCGATCCGGGATGCGCAGCAGCGCGGCTATGCGGAGGCGAACCCGGCGGCCGACGTCAACGGTTCGGACGTACAGCTGAAGGTCGTCATTCTGGCGAACGCGCTGTGGAATGCCGGCCTCAAGCGTGGCGACGTGAGGTGCCGCGGCATCGTCGAGCTGACCGAGCACGACGTGCGCGCAGCGGCGGCGGAGCGCATGTCCTGGCGGTTGATCGGATCGGCCATCCGCCATCCGGACGGCACCGTCACCGCGAGCGTCGAACCGCGCAAGCTGCCGGCCGGCCATCCGTTGCTTGCCGCGAGCGGCGTGACGAACGCGATCACGTTCGACACCGACGTGCTCGGCGGGGTGACGATCAGCGGGCCCGGTGCGGGGCGCGAGGAAACGGCGTTTGCGATCCTCTCCGACCTGATCGAGCTGGCGGACAGGATTGGCGCAGCCTCGCACGAGGTGGCCGCATGAGCGCGCGCGATGCGGTGATGACCGACTGCACGGGAGCCGGCGTAGCCGATGTTCGGTCGCCGTATGACGGCTCGATCGTCGGCCAGGTTCGCCTGTCGCGTGCCGATGCGGCGCCGGTCCTCGTCGAGCGCGCGCTTGAAGGCGCGCGTGCAGCCGCGTCCATGCCACGCAGCCGCCGGGCCGACATCCTGTTTCGCGCAGCCGTGAGCGTGGAGGCGCAAGCGGAGAAATTTGCACGCACGATCGCGCTCGAAGCGGGCAAGCCGCTGCGGCAGGCCCGCAAGGAAGTCGCGCGCTGCGTGAACACGCTGCGCCTGTCAGGCGAGGAAGCGAAACGACTCACCGGCGAGACGATCCCGTTCGACGGGTATCCGGGCTCCGAGGATCGCAGCGGCTACTACACACTGGAGCCGCTGGGAGTGATTCTCGCGATCACGCCGTACAACGATCCACTGAACCTGGTCGCGCACAAGCTCGGCCCGGCGATCGCAACCGGCAATGCGGTCATCCTGAAGCCCTCGTTGCTCGCGCCGCTGTCCGCACAGGCGCTCGTCGAGGTCATGTGGGAAGCCGGTGCGCCGCGCGACGCGCTGCAGATCGTGCATGGCGGCGCGGATATCGCGTCCGCTCTGGTGCGCGACCGGCGGATCCGGATGGTGACCTTTACCGGCGGCCCGCAGACCGGCGAAGCCATCACGCGCGATGCGGGACTCAAGAAGGTCGCGATGGACCTGGGCGGAAATGCGCCGGTGATCGTCATGGCCGACTGCGACCTGAAGGATGCCGCCGAATCCTGCGTGTCGGGCGCGTACTGGGCGGCCGGTCAGAACTGCATCGGCACGCAGCGGATCTTCGTCGCCGAGGCCGCGTACGAGCCGTTCGTCCGGTATTTCGTCGAACTGACCGGCAGGATGGTCGTCGGCGATCCACTGGACAATGCGACCGACATGGGGCCGATGATCGGCGAGGAGCAGGCGATCCGTATCGAACGCTGGGTCGACGCAGCAGTCTCGGGCGGTGCGACCGTGCTGAGCGGCCATCGGCGGCGCGGGGCGCTGTATGAACCGACGGTGCTCGCGGATGTGCCGCACGACGCGCGTGTATGGACCGATGAGGTATTTGCGCCGGTCGTGACGATCGAGAAATTCACCGACCTGCAGCAGGCGCTCGACGCGGCCAACGCGTCAGAGAGCTGCCTGCATGCAGGCGTGTTCACCAGCCGCCTGGAGGTGGCGCTCGGCGCGGCCGAGCGCCTGCAGGCGGGCGGCGTGATGATCAACGATTCGTCTGATTACCGCTTCGACGGCATGCCGTTCGGTGGATTCAAGCATGGGTCGCTGGGCCGCGAAGGCGTTCGGTTCGCGATGACGGAAATGACGCAGCCGAAGGTGGTCTGCTTCAGGCGCAACCGGCGGCTGTCGAGCTGATGCGCAAGCGCCGGCGCCTGGCGCGCCGGCGCGGCGCGAACCGGAGCAGTGTGAGCAACGTATCGAGGAAGGAGTCGAGGATGCCAGCAGCAATTCCTGCATGCAAGCCGGCGGCGGACGCGCTGGTGGTCGAGGATATTCACAAGTCGTTCGGCGGTGTCGAGGTGCTGAAGGGCATCTCGCTGACCGCGAAGAATCACGAGGTCGTGTCGATCCTCGGCAGCAGCGGGTCGGGCAAAAGTACGTTCCTCAGGTGCATCAACTTGCTGGAAATGCCCGACCGTGGCCGGATCTGCGTGGCCGGCGAAACGCTCGCGCTGAAGCGGGCAAGCCGCGACGGCGCGCTCGTCGCGGCCGATGCGCAGCAGGTGATGCGCGTGCGCCGCAAGCTCGCGATGGTGTTCCAGCAGTTCAATCTCTGGGCCCACATGACCGTGCTGCAGAACGTGATGTTCGTGCCGGTGCGCGTGCTCGGCGTGCCGAAGCGCGACGCACGCGACAAGGCGATCGCGATGCTCGAACGGGTCGGCCTCGCCGGCAAGTGCGATCACTATCCGAACCAGCTTTCGGGCGGCCAGCAGCAGCGCGTCGCGATTGCACGGGCGCTCGCGACCGATCCCGACGTGATGCTGTTCGACGAGCCGACGTCGGCGCTCGATCCCGAGCTCGTCGGCGAAGTGTTGAAAGTGATGCGCTCGCTGGCCGATGAGGGACGCACGATGCTCGTCGTCACGCACGAGATGGGATTTGCGCGCGAAGTCGCGAACCGCGTCGTGTTCGTCCATCAGGGACGAATCGAGGAAGACGGCAGTCCCGATGAGGTGTTCGCGAGCCAGAAATCGCCGCGTTTCCAGAAGTTTCTGTCCAGCATCATCTGATGCGGATTCAATGCCAACCGGAGGGGAAACCATGAAGAAGCTGCTTCAGTCGCTGTGCGTGGGCGCGGCACTGCTCGGATCGGGCGCGCATGCCGAGCAGGTCGTGCGGATCGGCACGCTCGCCGATTACGCGCCGTTCGAATACAAGGATGCGTCCGGCAAGCTGCAGGGCATGGAGATCGACATCGGCAAGAGGATGTGCGACACGATGAAGGTCAAGTGTCAGTGGGTGACGATGGATTTCGACGCGCTGATTCCGGCGCTCAAGGCGAAGCAGATCGATGCGGTACTCGCGCAAATGTCGAAGACGCCGGAGCGTGAGCAGTCGGTGGACTTCACGCGCATTTTCACGACGGCGCCCGTGCAGCTCGTCGCGAAGCAGGGCTCGGGTATCACGGATAACGCCGCCGCGCTGCGTGGCAAGACGATCGGCGTTCAGACGGCATCGACGCACGAATCCTATCTGCGCCGCCGCCTGCCGGCGAGCAAGTCGGGGATCAACGTGAAGGTCTATCAGACGCTCGACGAGGCGTGGCTCGATCTCGAGGCGGGGCGTGTCGACGCGGTGATTGCCGACAACACGGTCGCGTACGACTGGCTGACGAAGGCCGGCAGGAAGGAAGGCTTCGACTTCGTCGGCAAGCCGATCGCCGATGCGGAGATCTTCGGCGACGGTACGGCGATCGCAGTACGCAAGGGCGACGCGCCGCTGAAGGCGCTGTTCGACAAGGGCATCGCGCAGGTGCAGGCGGACGGCACATTCGCCGCCGCCAACAAGCGCTATTTCCCGTTCAGCATCGCGCCGCAATAACCGCGCATCGGGACCGCGCGGTCGCCGGACGGCGACCTGCGCGATCCGGGCCTCACACGGAGCGATATCACGATGGACATCTTGGTGAACTACGGCGCGCAGATCGCGGCCGGCGCGCTCGTCACGCTGGAGCTTGCAGTCGCCGCGCTGTGCGTCGGCATGCTGCTCGGCATCGCCGGGGCATCGGCAAAATTGTCGAGCATGGGCTGGCTCAGACATGCGACGTATGCGCTGACCAATTTCCTGCGCGGCATTCCCGAGTTCCTGATCCTGCTGATCTGCTACTTCGGGCTGTCGCATCTGCTCAACGCGCAATTCGATGGCGCCTTTGTCATCAGCCCGTTCTCCGCCGGCGTGATCGCGCTCGCCGTGGTGTTCGGCGCCTACTCGTCGGAGATGTTCCGCGGCGCGTTCATCGCGGTGCCGGCCGGACAGATCGAGGCCGCGCGCGCGTACGGGATGACACGCCTGCAGACACTGTGGTGCGTGCGTCTGCCGCAGGCGTGGCGCATCTGCCTGCCGAGCCTGAACAACATGTGGCAGAACTTGCTGAAGGACACGTCTCTGGTATCCATCGTCGGGCTCGAGGACATGTTGCGCAAGGCCAACATCGCCGCGCAGTTCACCAAGCAGCCATTCGTCTTCTACGTGACGGTCGGGATCGTCTATTTCGGCTTTCTCGCCGCATCAAACCCCGTGTTCGCGCGGCTCGAGCGTATCGCGGGCCGCGGTTACGCAAAACGCACCTGACGAGGGCCATGTGATGAACGACTTTCTTTCCCTCATCGTGCAGTCCGGCCCGGACGTCGCGCGCGGCATAGGGATCACGCTCGAGCTGCTGGTGCTGTCATGCACGCTCGCGTTCGCGCTCGCGGTGCCGTTGGCTGTCGCGCGTACGTCAGCGTGCCGGTGGCTGTCGACACCGAGCCGCCTGTTCATGTCGGTGTTTCGCGGCACGCCGCTGCTGGTGCAGATTTTCGTGCTGTATTACGGGCTTGCGCAGTTCTCTTTCGTGCGTGCATCGCCTCTGTGGCTGCTGGTCGGCGGATCGTTCTCGTGTGCGTTGTGCGCGCTGACGCTCAACCTCGCGGCTTACATGGCGGAAGACATCCGGGGCGGGATCGCCGGCGTCCCCGCCGGCGAGAAGGAAGCCGCGCTCGCGTTCGGGATGAGCCGCTTCATGCTCACCTGGTTCGTGATCGTCCCGCGCGCGATCGGCATTGTCGCACCGACGCTCGGCAACGAGATCGTGCTGCAGCTGAAGTCGACTGCGCTCGCCAGCACGATCACCGTGCTCGACCTGACCGGTGTCGCGCGACGCATCTCCATCGAAACCTACACGACCGACGCGCTGATACTGGCCGGCATCGTGTACGTCGGTATCACGGCTGTGCTTTCGACCGTGCTCAAACGCGTCGAAGGTCGGCTGAATCGCCATCTGGGCAGCGTGCGTGCTTGACGGGCGCCGCATGAACGCGACACAACGAACGATCCGAGGACGAAATGGGATACAGGCTTGAAACGCTGGCTCTGGCTGCGGACCGCGACGTGACCGACGAGAAGTCGGTCGCGCCGGCGATCCACTATTCGGCGGTGTTCAAGGCAGCCGGCAGCGAGGAATTCGCGGAGATGTCGAGCGTGCCGCAGCATCCGCGCAACTACACCCGCTACGGCAATCCGGTTCACGAGCGCGTGAAGGCGGTCATGGCGGAGCTCGAGGGCACCGAGACCGCGCTCGTCACGGCATCCGGCATGGGCGCGATCGCGACCGCGATCCTCAGTGTCGTGAAGGCCGGCGATCACGTCGTCGGGCAGACGCGTCATTACATGAGCACGACGAAAATGCTCGACGACATGCTGCGCCGGTTCGGCGTCGAGGTGACGTTCGTCGACCAGACCGATGCGGCCGCGTTCGATCGGGCGATTCGGCCGAACACGCGGCTGATCGTGCTCGAGTCGCCGGTCAATCCGCTGCTGTTCGTGACCGACATCGCCGCGGTGACTGAAATCGCAAGGGCGCGCGGCATCCTGACACTCGCGGACAACACGTTCGCGTCGCCGGTCAACCAGCAGCCGCACCGGCTCGGTGTCGACATCGTCGTGCACAGCGCGACCAAGTATCTAGGCGGCCATCACGACCTGACCGGCGGCGTGATCTGCACGAGCCGCGTGCTCGCCGACCAGATCTGGCATACGCACATTACGCTCGGCTCGGTGCTGTCCCCGATGGACGCGTGGCTGCTGCTGCGCGGGCTGCGCACGCTGCCGATGCGCATCGAGCGAATCAACGCGAATGCTCAGGCGCTCGCCGAATTCCTCGAAGCGCACGCGAAGATCGAGCGCGTGTTCTATCCGGGCCTGCGCAGCCATCCGCAGCATGGGCTCGCCTGCCGGCAGATGCGTGGTTTCGGCGGCGTGGTTGCGTTCGGCGTGCGGGGGGGCTATGACGAAGCGCAGCGCTTTGTCGAGGCGCTGCGCTTGCCGCTGAATGCAGGCAATCTCGGCGGCGTCGATTCGCTCGCGATCCATACGGCATCCATGTGGGCGGGCACGATGTCGGCGGAGCAGATGCGCGCGGCCGACATCCCGCTCAATTTCATCCGCTATTCGGTCGGCATCGAGCACATCGACGACCTGATTGGCGATATCGCGCAAGCACTGGAGCAGATCTGACACGGACCCGCGCGCACGCTCGATCGACGCCCCACGCGCGGCGCGTCGGCCTTTGAATCGATTCGGGCGCGAGATGCGCGGATTGCAACGACGGAGCACGGACTATGCATGACATCACAGTACTCGACGGCGGCATGGGGCGCGAACTGGCGCGGATGGGCGCGCCGTTCAGACAGCCGGAATGGTCAGCGCTCGCGCTGATGGAAGCGCCGCATTACGTCAGCCTTGCACATGACGCATTCGTCGCGGCGGGTGCCGACGTGATCACCGCGAACAGCTATGCGGTCGTGCCGTTCCATATCGGCGAGGAGCGGTTCCGTTGCGACGGTGTCGCGCTCGCGGCACTTGCCGGGCAACTCGCGCGGCAAGCCGCCGATCGCGCGGGACGGCCCGTGCGCGTCGCAGGATCGCTTCCGCCGACCGGCGGCTCCTACCGGCCCGACCTGTTCGACGCGGCGCGCGCGGAGGCGATCCTGGCGACGCTCGTCGATGGGCTCGATCCCTACGTTGACCTTTGGCTGGCCGAGACGCAGAGCCTGACCGACGAGATCGGCGCGGTCCGGCGCGCGCTAGGTGAAAATCCGAAGCCGCTCTGGGTCTCGTTCACGCTGCGCGACGACGTCGACGCGGGCGCCACGCCGGTACTGCGATCGGGACAGACGCTCGACGAAGCGATCGACGCCGCCGTGTCCGCGCGCGCGACCGCGCTGCTGTTCAATTGCAGCCAGCCGGAAGCGATGGGTGCGGCGATGGGGACGGTGCAGCGCATGCTCGCGCGAACGGGAACGTCGCTCGTGATCGGCGCATATGCGAACGCGTTTCCGCCTCAGCGCGCCGACGCGCGCGCGAACGAGGAGCTCCACGGTTTGCGCGGCGACATCGATCCGCCCGGTTATGCAAGATGGGCAGAGCAGTGGCTTGCGCTGGGCGCGTGGGTTGTCGGCGGGTGTTGCGGAATTGGCCCCGACCACATCGCGGCATTGCGCGACGCGGTCGACGCGCGCGGCGCCGGGCACACCGGGTGCGGCTGATGAAGATCGACGGTCTGGACCAGAAAATAATCGACGCATTGTGTGCCGATGCGCGGATTCCGCTCGCGGTGCTGGCCGACAGGATCGGTCTGTCCCGGCAGGCGGTCCGGAACCGGATCGACCGGCTCGAAGCGCTGAAGATCATTGCAGGCTATACGGTGCGGCTCGCGTTGCCCGACGATATCGTGCCCGTGCGTGCCGTGATGCTCGTTTATCGCAAGGACCGGATGCGCGGCGCGGACGTGCTTGCCGCACTCGAGCGGATCGCCGAGGTGCGCGACTGCGCGGTCCTCAGCGGCGAGGTCGATTTGCTGGTGCAGATAGAGGCGGCCACACACGAGCGCATCAGCGACATCTGGGCGACGATCAGTGCGATGGACGGTGTGCAAAACATGACGACTAGCTTCGTGCTCGACCCGGTTGTCCACAAGCGGTGACTAAACCGGCGCAATAAGAACGGCGCGGGGCATTGGGAACCAATCGGGGATCAGGTAAAGTGCGACTCAAAATGCCGGTCGCACATTGCTAGACGACCGGTCTAATCGTTGCTAACATACGCCACCATGAATGCATCTTCGGGCGCCGAAGTCCGCCAGCACATCCTGAATATCGCCAAGCCGATCATGCTCCACAAGGGGTTTTCGGCGGTCGGCCTGAACGAGATTCTCGCTGCGGCGGGCATCCCGAAGGGCTCGTTCTACCATTACTTCGGCTCGAAAGAGGCATTCGGCGAAGCGCTGCTCGAAGCGTACTTCGACAGCTATCACGCGCATCTCGACAACCTGCTGGTCCGGCAGCCGGCCGGCACGGGCGCCGAGCGCCTGATGACGTACTGGCGCAACTGGCTGCACACGCAATGCGCGGACGATCCGCAAGGCAAGTGCCTCGCGGTGAAGCTCGGCGCGGAAGTGTCGGACCTGTCGGAAGCGATGCGCGCGGTGCTGCGGCAGGGCACGAGCCAGATCATCGAGCGGCTCGCGGGCGGCATCGAAACGGGGCTCGCCGACGGTTCGCTGCACGGGATCGACGATCCGTCTCACACCGCCGCGACGCTGTATGAGCTGTGGCTGGGCGCGACGCTGCTGGAAAAGATTCACCGCGACCGCAAGCCGCTCGAAAGAGCGATGGTCGAAACGCGGCGCATGCTGAACCTGCCGCAGTCGGCCGGCAACGGAGCGTGGCAGTAAGCGAGGCGCGCGTTGCGCGCCTTGTTTTATGTCCCGATAATAGACGACTGGTCTACTTTACTCGAATCGGCGCGCGGGCGTCGCCTGCTGTGTCGCCGGGTTCCTTTCCTGACCGGATCGTGCGAGAGCACGCATCCCCATTGACGGAGGTTTCATGTCGCAAAGCAAGACCGCAAATCGCCAGATCGTCCTGAATTCGCGCCCGGTCGGCGCGCCGACGCCGGGTAATTTCCGCACCGAAACCGGTGCCGTGCCGACGCCCGGCGCCGGCCAGGTGCTGCTGCGCACGGTCTGGTTGTCACTCGACCCGTACATGCGCGGCCGGATGAGCGACGCA
The DNA here is from genome assembly GCF_001718835.1 of Burkholderia cepacia. Lineage (NCBI taxonomy): Bacteria > Pseudomonadati > Pseudomonadota > Betaproteobacteria > Burkholderiales > Burkholderiaceae > Burkholderia > Burkholderia cepacia. The sequence goes on from NZ_CP013444.1 coordinate 1,595,946, forward strand.
CCGTCCTATGCGCCGCCCGTGGCGCTCGGCGACGTGATGGTCGGCGGCACCGTCAGCCAGGTCGTCTCGTCGAACCTGCCGGCGTATCGCGCGGGCGATCTCGTCGTCGACATGGGCGGCTGGCAGGACTATGCGCTGTCCGACGGCCGCGACCTGATTCCGCTCGGCCGCGACGTCGCGCATCCGTCGTACGCACTCGGCGTGCTCGGCATGCCGGGCTTCACCGCCTATACGGGGCTGCTGAAAATCGGCGAGCCGAAGGCCGGCGAAACCGTGGTCGTCGCGGCGGCGAGCGGCGCGGTCGGCGCGGTGGTCGGCCAGATCGCCAAGCTCAAGGGCTGCCGCGTGATCGGCGTCGCGGGCGGCGCCGACAAGTGCGCGTACGTGACCGATACGCTCGGTTTCGACGCGTGCGTCGATCACCGCGACCCGGCATTCGCCGCGAAGCTGAAGGACGCCTGCCCGAACGGCATCGACGTCTATTTCGAGAACGTCGGCGGGGCCGTGTTCGACGCGGTGTGGCCGCTGCTCAACATCGGCGCGCGTGTGCCGGTGTGCGGACTGATCGCGCATTACAACGACACCGCGCTGTCGGCGGGCCCGGATCGCCTGCCGCTGCTGACGTACGCGCTGCTCGCGAAGCGCATCCGGATGCAGGGGTTCATCATCCTCGATCATTTTGCGGAGGGCTATGCCGCGTTCCTGAAGGACATGGGCGAGTGGGTCGCCGCCGGCAAGGTGAAGACGCTCGAGGACGTCGTCCCCGATCTGGCGGACGCGCCGGAAGCGCTGATCGGCTTGCTGGCCGGCAAGAACTTCGGCAAGGTCGTCGTGCGCGTGGGCCCGGACGAACTGGCCTGAGCCCGCGCCCCATGTCCCACGCCGTGCGCCGGCTCCGGCGCGCGGCATCGTTCATCCCGATTCAACGAAGGAAAGAAGGAAACAACATGCCTGTCTACGTCATCGCCAGCCTGATCCCGAAACCCGAACATGCGCAGACGGTCGAGACCGAATTGCGCGGCCTCGTCGCCGCGACGCGCACCGAGCCGGGCAACCGCCGCTACGACCTGTTCCGCCAGGCGGACGGTTCGCCGGGCTTCGACCTGTTCGAGGTCTATGAGGACGCGGCGGCGCTCGAAGCGCACCGCGCGAGCCCGCACTACATCGCCTATCGCGCCAAGGCCGGCGAGTGGCTCGCGCAGCGGCCGGTCGTGAAGGTGCTGGCGGCGCTCGACGCCGTGCAGTCGTAAGCGGTCCGCCCCCCGGCGCGCGCGTCGCGCCGTCCCCACACTACGCCAGCCCGGAGGCTGAATGGTCACCCTCAACATCAACGGCGAAACCCGTACGGTCGACGCCCCCGACGACATGCCCTTGCTCTGGGTGCTGCGCGACGTCGTCGGCCTCACCGGCACGAAGTTCGGCTGCGGGATCGCGCAATGCGGCGCGTGTACCGTGCATCTCGACGGCGTCGCCGCGCGCTCGTGCGTGCTGCCGGTCGCGGCCGTCGCGGGCCGCAAGATCACGACGATCGAAGCCGTCGGCGCGACGCCGGCCGGCCGCAAGGTTCAGCAGGCGTGGCGCGAGCTCGACGTCGTCCAGTGCGGCTATTGCCAGTCCGGGCAGGTGATGGCCGCCACCGCGCTGATCGCATCGAACCCGAACCCGAGCGATGCCGACATCGACGCGGCGATGGCCGGCAACATCTGCCGCTGCGGCACGTACAACCGGATTCGCGCGGCGGTCAGGCAAGCCGCGAAGGAGGCCTGACATGTCTCGAGGACTGATCGAAGCAGGCCAGGCAGGCGCGGGCGTGTCGCGCCGTTCGTTCCTCAAGCTCGGCATGTCGCTGGGCGCGGCGGCGGGCGGCGGCCTGCTGCTCGGTTTCAGCCTGCCGGCGGCAGGCGACGATGCGCGCCGTTCGGTGATCGGCGGCGACGGCGATGAAACCGCGCGCGCAGGCGTGTTCGCACCGAACGCGTTCGTGCAGATCGACCGCGCCGGCAAGGTCACGCTGGTGATGCCGAAGGTCGAGATGGGGCAGGGCGTCTACACGGCGCTGCCGATGCTGATCGCCGAGGAACTCGAAGTGCCGCTGTCGAACGTGACGCTCGACCATGCGCCGCCGAACGAGAAGCTCTTTCTCGATCCGCTGCTCGGCGGCCAGCTCACCGGCGGCTCGACGTCGGTACGCTACGCATGGGAGCCGCTGCGTCGCGCGGGCGCGACCGCGCGCACGCTGCTGGTCGCGGCCGCCGCGAAGCAATGGAACGTCGATCCGGCATCCTGCCGTGCGTCGAACGGCGAAGTGCAGCATCCGCCGAGCGGCCGGCGCGCGTCGTACGGCCAGCTCGCCGACGCCGCCGCGAAGCTGCCGGTGCCGAAGGACGTCGCGCTGAAGAAGCCGGCGGATTTCAAGCTGATCGGCACGCCCGCGAAGCGGCTCGATTCGCCGGAGAAGGTCGACGGCACCGCGCAGTTCGGGCTCGACGTGCGGCTGCCCGGCATGCTGTACGCGGTGATCGTGAACAGCCCGGTGTTCGGCGGCACGGTCGCGAGCGTCGACGATACCGCCGCGAAGAAGATTCCCGGCGTGCGCCAGGTCGTGCGAGCGGACAACGCGGTCGCGGTCGTCGGCGATCACACGTGGGCCGCGAAGCGCGGTGCATCGGCGCTCGTCGTGAAATGGAACGAAGGCGCGGACGCGAAGGTGTCGACGAAGGACATCGTCGCCGATCTCGCGCAGGCCGCGGCGAACGGCAAGGGCGCCGTCGCACGCAAGGACGGCGACGTCGGCAAGGGTTTCGCGGATGCGAAGACGCGCATCGACGCCGTGTACGAGCAGCCGTTCCTCGCGCACGCGACGATGGAGCCGGTGAACTGCACGGTGCACATGCGCGCCGACGGGTGCGAGATCTGGGTCGGCACGCAGGTGCCGACGCGGGCGCGCGATACCGTGCAGCAGCTCACGAGCTTTCCGCCGGAGAAGATCGTCGTGCACAACCACCTGCTCGGCGGCGGCTTCGGCCGGCGCCTCGAGACGGACATGATCGGCCAGGCGGTGAAGATCGCGAAGCAGGTCAACGCGCCGGTGAAGGTGATCTGGACGCGCGAGGAAGACATCCAGCACGACATGTACCGCCCGTACTACTACGACCGGATCTCGGCCGGGCTCGACGCGAACGGCAAGCCGATCGCGTGGCAGCACCGGATCGTCGGCTCGTCGATCCTCGCACGCTTCGCGCCGCCCGCGTTCCAGCACGGCGTCGATCCCGACGCGGTCGAGGTGGCCACCGACCTGCCGTACGACCTGCCGAACCAGCTGATCGACTACGTGCGGCAGGAGCCGCGCCACGTGCCGACCGCGTTCTGGCGCGGCGTGGGGCCGACACGCAGCACGTTCGTCGTCGAGAGCTTCATCGACGAACTGGCCGCGCAGACCAAGACCGACCCCGTGCAATACCGCCGGGCGCTGCTCGGCAAGACGCCGCGCGCGCTCAACGTGCTCGACGTCGCGACGAAGGCGGCCGGCTGGGGCCCGTCGCTGCCGAAAGGGCAAGGGCGCGGCGTATCGGTGATGCATGCGTTCGGCAGCTTCTTCTCGATCGTCATCGACGTCGCGGTGGATGACGGCGAAGTGCAGGTCAAGCGCGTCGTGTGCGCGGTCGATTGCGGCATGTTCGTCAATCCGAACACGATCGAGGCGCAAGTGCAGGGCGGCATCATCTTCGGGATCACGGGCGCGCTGTACGGCGAGATCACGATCGAGGACGGCCGTGTCGTGCAGAGCAATTTCACCGACTACCGGATGCTGCGGATCAACGAGACGCCGCCGATCGAGGTGCATCTGGTGAAGAGCGCCGAAGCGCCGGGCGGGATCGGCGAGCCCGGCACCGCGGCGCTCGCGGCCGCGCTGGCGAACGCGATCTTCGCGGCGACCGGCAAGCGGCTGCGCAAGCTGCCGGTCGGCGACCAGCTGAAAACCGCCTGACATCGAGGACCCGGATGATTCGAATCACACCCCTGGCGCGCGCCGCGAAGGCGTTCGGTGCGGCCGCCGTCACAGTCGCCGTCGCGCTGGCGGCCGCCACCGCAGCACAGGCCGCACCGGCCGCGGCGCCCGACGCGGCGCTCGTCGCGCGCGGCGCATACCTCGCGAAAGCGGGCGACTGCGTCGCGTGCCATACCGCGCCGCGCGGCACGCCGTTCGCCGGCGGCCTGAAGATGGTCACGCCGATGGGCGCGATCTACACGACCAACATCACGCCCGACCCGGACACGGGTATCGGCGGCTATACGGAAGCCGAGTTCGCCGGCGCGCTGCGCAAGGGCGTCGCGAAGGACGGTCACAACCTGTATCCTGCGATGCCGTATCCGTCGTACGCCAAGCTGAAGGACGACGACGTGAAGGCGCTGTACGCGTACTTCATGCACGGCGTCGAACCGGTGAAGCAGGCGAACCGGCCGTCCGACATCCCGTGGCCGCTCAACATGCGCTGGCCGCTCGCGTTGTGGAACATGGTGTTCCTCGACACGGCCGCCTATGCGGACAAGCCGGCCAAGGACGCGATGTGGAACCGCGGCGCGTATCTCGTGCAGGGGCTCGGGCACTGCGGGTCGTGCCACACGCCGCGCGGCGTCGGCTTCCAGGAGAAGGCGCTCGACGAAGGCGGCGCGGCGTTCCTGTCGGGTGCGCCGATCGACAACTGGTTCGCATCGAACCTGACCGGCGAGCCCAACACGGGGCTCGGCCGCTGGAACGAGGCCGAGGTCGCGCAGTTCCTGAAGACCGGCGCGAACCGCCATGCGACCGCGTTCGGTTCGATGGTCAGCGTGATCAACCACAGCACGCAGGCGCTCACGGACGACGATCTGGCGGCGATCTCCCGTTACCTGAAATCGCTGCCGGCGGCGGGCGGCACGGGCGCGCCGCCGTACCGCTACGATCCGAAGGCGACGCAGGTCGCACTGGGCCGGCCGGCAGCCGATCCGGGCGCGAAGGTGTATAACGCTTACTGCCTGCATTGCCACGGCGCGGACGGGCGCGGCTACGCGCCGCTGCTCGCGCCGCTCGCCGGCAACCCGAACGTGCTCGAAGGCGATGCCGCGTCGCTGATCAACGTGACGCTGAACGGCAGCGAGACGCTCGTGATCGATGGCGTGCCGTCCGCGTATCCGATGCCGGCGTTCTCGAACCAGTTGAACGACCGGCAGATCGCCGACGTGCTGACCTTCATGCGCGCTGGCTGGAACAACGGCGCGCCGGCCGTGCAGGCGGCGGACGTCGCGAAACTCCGCAAGGCGACCCAGGCGGCGCGTTGAGCGCGCGGGTCGGATTTCGCTTAACCGGTGCGCGCTCGTTCGCGAGGCGGCGCACCTTTTTCGACGCAAACGTAGGGGTGTCTGGATGGCTAACGTGACTTATACGGATACGCAACTGCTGATCGACGGCGAGTGGGTCGACGCCGCGAGCGGCAAGACGATCGACGTCGTGAACCCGGCGACCGGCCGGCCGATCGGCAAGGTGGCCCATGCGGGCATCGCCGATCTCGACCGTGCGCTCGCCGCCGCGCAACGCGGCTTCGAGGCCTGGCGCAAGGTGCCCGCGCACGAGCGCGCGGCGACGATGCGCAAGGCGGCCGCGCTGGTGCGCGAACGTGCCGACGCGATCGCGCAGCTGATGACGCAGGAACAGGGCAAGCCGCTCACCGAGGCGCGCGTCGAAGTGCTGTCGGCGGCGGACATCATCGAATGGTTCGCGGACGAAGGCCGCCGCGTGTACGGCCGGATCGTGCCGCCGCGCAACCTCGGCGCGCAGCAGACCGTCGTGAAGGAGCCGGTCGGCCCGGTCGCCGCGTTCACGCCGTGGAATTTCCCGGTCAACCAGGTCGTGCGCAAGCTGAGCGCCGCGCTCGCAACCGGCTGCTCGTTCCTCGTGAAAGCGCCGGAAGAAACCCCGGCGTCGCCGGCCGCGCTGCTGCGTGCCTTCGTCGACGCGGGCGTACCGTCCGGCGTGATCGGCCTCGTGTACGGCGATCCGGCGGAAATCTCGTCGTACCTGATCCCGCACCCGGTGATCCGCAAGGTCACGTTCACGGGTTCGACGCCGGTCGGCAAGCAGCTCGCCGCGATGGCCGGCCAGCACATGAAGCGCGCGACGATGGAGCTCGGCGGTCACGCGCCGGTGATCGTCGCCGAGGACGCCGACGTCGCGCTCGCGGTGAAGGCCGCCGGCGGCGCGAAGTTCCGCAACGCGGGGCAGGTCTGCATTTCGCCGACGCGCTTTCTCGTGCACAACAGCATCCGCGACGAATTCACGCGCGCGCTGGTCAAGCATGCCGAAGGGCTGAAGGTCGGCAACGGCCTCGAGGAAGGCACGACGCTCGGTGCGCTCGCGAACCCGCGCCGGCTCACCGCGATGGCATCCGTCGTCGACAACGCGCGCAAGGTCGGCGCGCGCATCGAAACCGGCGGCGAACGGATCGGCTCGGAAGGCAACTTCTTCGCGCCGACCGTGATCGCGGACGTGCCGCTCGAAGCGGACGTGTTCAACAACGAGCCGTTCGGCCCGGTCGCGGCGATCCGCGGTTTCGACAAGCTCGACGACGCGATCGCGGAAGCGAACCGTCTGCCGTTCGGTCTCGCCGGCTACGCGTTCACCCGTTCGTTCGCGAACGTGCACCTGCTCACGCAGCGCCTCGAAGTCGGGATGCTGTGGATCAACCAGCCCGCGACGCCGTGGCCGGAAATGCCGTTCGGCGGCGTGAAGGACTCGGGCTACGGATCGGAAGGCGGGCCGGAAGCGCTCGAACCGTACCTCGTCACGAAGTCGGTGACGGTGATGGCGGTTTGACAACCGGTAGAGCGTGGTGACGCCGCCGCTTCCGCGTAGGGGGCGGCGGCGTGTTCGTGGCGCGTCGACCGGCGGCGAACCTCAGCGGGCCGGCAGAATGCCCTCGAAGACGGCTCTCACTGCGCTCTGCTGGTCGGGGGGCAGATTTCCGTAGGTTGGCGGAACCGCGCCGCATTGGGCGACCTTCGCGCTTGTGGCCTTTCCTTTCGCGACTGCCCACTCGGACGACAGATTGCCTTCGAACGTCATGCCGAAGGGGCTATTGGCGCCTGCCGCCTGGCCCCAGCCGTTCACCATCATGGTTTCCTGCGCGCCGCCCCACGCGATCGGGTGCTTGCCGTTCTGCGACTCGCCGCGGTTTTGGCAGGAGCCGGCATTCGGCACGCAGTGGCCCCCGATGATTTGCTCCGGCGTGGCTTTCTTCACGTCGGCCAGGTCCATCAGCATGTAGTTCTCGAGATTGACGAGATAATCGCGATTGCTTTCGGCGATCAGGATCGCCGCCATCGCGTTGCCGAGCGCCTGATCGTTTGCGGCGGTTCCGCTCAGGCCGCCCGAGTAAACCGTCTTCATTGCGTTGAGCAGGTCCGCCGGCTTCTTCCTGTCTTTGGTGGCCTTGGCAAACATCGTCGGGTAGTCGCTGGCGAAACACGTGCTCGGGTTCCCGTTCGCGCGTCCCCAGAAGTGAATGTAGTTCGAGTATTGCCCGCCGCCACACTGGCGATAATAAATGGCCTGGTTCATCGAGAAGAACTGGCTCTGGCCGTCTGCCCCCGCGCATTGATAGGCCGCGAGACGCAGGAACTTCAACGGGCTCACGACGTTGCCGAAGTAGTTGTGTTTGTTGGGGCCCGCCGCAGGAAGGTGATCGTTCGCGCCGTCGCAACGTTTCGGGGCGGGCGGGGGATCTGCCCGGTCCAACCCCATAGTCCGGGCGGAGGCGACTCGATCGTTTGCGATCTTGAGCGCGGCTTCGCGCAACACGTTCGACGTCACGTAGAGCGGCGCTCCGCGCATGTCGACGGCATAGCAGTCGGTCGCCCCCTGCGCCTGCGTGGCGAAAGAAAGTGCGGCGGCAAACGAACATGCGGCGATCCCCAGGGTGCCGCCGATACGGTGACGATCGATATCCATGAACGGGCTCCAGTGATTTCGTGGATGGGAGGAGGCCCCACGAGCGGGCTTGCGTCAACGATAAGCAGGCGCACGCAGACGGCCTATGGGCCGAAAGCGCTGCCCGACGTCATGGGATGAAGGACACAGGAGGAAGGGACGCTCGGGGCGAGCAGTTGTGACCTGCGCGGGGAGCGGAGGGGGCTGGCGGCGCGAAATTCCGCAACACGGGGCAGGTGTGCATCTCCCGACGGTGTTGGCCGACGTGCTGCTCGAAGCGGACGTGTTCAACAACGAACCGCCGGATTCGTCGGTCAGGAAACCGGGGGGCACGACGATGGGCAATTTCCGCGGCGAATGGCGTGGCGGCGGCTTCAAAAATTGACTGCAGCCGTCGATACGAACGTGCGCCGTGACGTGCTGCATGGCCGTGCCGACGCGCGCGCCACTTCACCTCCGACAAGTTGCCGGCGTCGCACATTTATGCGACAGACGGTGAGCGCGCTGCGCGGAAAGATCACTCCGGCGCCCGCGGCGGCGCGGCGACGGGGCTGCACGCCGCGCCGGGCGCTTCGACACCCAACTGACCAACCGAGGAGAAACAGCATGAAAAAGGCCATCCCGCTGATTGCTGCTGTCTTGAGTCTTGCCGCCGGCGGCAGCGCACTCGCTACCCCTGTCGGCAATTGGCAGGTCACGCACTACGACTTCGTCAAGGGCACGCTCATCAATACCGTGGAAGTCTGCCTGAACGCCGACGGCACTTTTCACCAGACCAACTGGAGCGGCTATTGGGCGCTATCGCAATCAGGGAGCAACATGATGGCGCGAGAAACATATACGGCGGGGGTGGGGACGGGAGCGGACTTCGCCACCATCGTGAGCGATGATCTAATGACGGGTTTCAACGAGAGCTGGTATTCGAACAATCTAAGCGGCGGCTACTACACGACCAGCGTCTGGAAGCGCCTGAGCCACGCCTGTTGATGACGGCAAGGACGTGATCGCCGCGAGCGCGTGCTCGATGCAATTACGTCATCGCGTTGGCCCCGCGGATATCGGGGGCGTAGCGCTCGCGCGAGCGGCGGGGTCAATGCGTTTCAGGTCAAGCAGCCCGAGCTGGTGTGCCTCGAAGACCGCTTCGGATTTCGAATGGACGTCCAGCTTGACGTACAGCCGTCGCATGAAGGTCGCGACTGTGTTGCGCGAGACCTCCATCAGTTTTGCAGACTCTTTGAGTGAGAATCCCTTCGAGATAAGGGCAAGCACTTCGCTCTCGCGCGGTGACAGATCCACCGCGCGAGAGCGTGAGCTCCCCGCGCCCGGCTCAGAGGTGGCGGTTGTGAACGCCTCGTCATCATGCGTTTGCATGAAGTTGTGCCCCCGTAGCAACAATTCATTCTTTAATAAAGAGCGGCGTAAATTATCAATCTACATGGCGACTTCAGAAATATATCATAGGCAATATCGCTGACGATCAGCGAAAAATGTGGGTGCGCATGCAATGGATATTCCGTTTTCAATTAACGATATTGTTTTAAAATTGCAAAGGAATAACTGATCGTGACCGCGGCGCGTCATGGGGCGGCTTCCATGGTTGCGGCGTTGTTTTGGATGGATCGCCCAGATTCGTCGTGAAATGTGAAAGCATCTGAGCGGATCAGATATTTTCTAATGCCGCAGTCATGCCGGAAACTGTAGCAGGGGAGCGAAATAAAATCGCAAAAAATCCGTCCATTCAATGCCGGCCGCTGCCGCGATAGCTTTCCACTTCCGCGTCGTACGCCGCCAGAAACGCCTTGCCGAACACCGACGCGAAATCGTCCTCGATCGCGAACACCGTGTCGCGATGGGTCGCCGCGTAGCGATCCCACATCCTCGCCTTGTACAGCACGGGCACGCGCTTCTCGTACCAGCGCATCGCGTCGTCGCGCTCGCGCAGGCGTTGCGGCGAGAAGCGCGTCAGCAGGTCCATCAACGCGGCGCGCATGCCGGCGACCATGCCGATCTGGTGCGCGTGCAGATCCTGGAACGCGTCGCTGACCGCGCTCTGCGGCGACATGAAGCCCGGCAGCGGCAGCCCGAACATCTGCCGCAGCACGGCGCCGCCGTCGGGCAGCAGCTTCAGCGGGTTGTTCTCGCGATCGAGCAGCATCGTCATGTGCGCCTTCACCTCGCGCTTCAGGATGCTGCGCGACGACAGCAGCTCGACCGTGCCGTTCGCAAACAGCGCCAGCAACTGGCCCGCGATGTACAGCTGCTCGGCCGACCACTGATGCGATTCGGCGGCCGTGTCGAGCCCCGCGCCTTCGAAGAACGCGCTCAGCAGCGCGTCCGGCGTCGCGGGTTCCGGTGCGGGTGCCGCGGGCGGCGGGGCGTCGGCATCGGCGTCGACATCGGGCGCTTCGGCGGCTTCGGCCGCCGGTTGCACGCGCACGTGCTGCGTCCACTCGGGCGCATGGTCGGCCTGTGTAAATGAGCTTTGCGAGCCTTCGGCCGCATGGTGCGCATCGTCGGGGCCGGCGCCCCCCGACGGTTGCGCGAACAGGTCGAGCGGATCGGTCGACAGCTGATGCAGGTCGCGCTGCGGCGTGGACGACGGCGCTGCTGCGGAGTGCACGGCAGGCTCGACGTCCTGGCCGGCAGGCGCACGCGGCGCGGCTTCGTCCGACGTCTTGCCGCGTGCGAAGCGGTCGTGCAGCCGGCCCCATAGGCGGTTGCCGGTCGCTTTCGCATCGTCGTGCGGCGCAGCCGGATCGTGTGCACCGTCGGTCATATCGACCGTGCGCGCCGGGGCCGCATCGTTGCGCCCGGCCGCATCCTCGCGCTCCGCGCGCAGCACGTACGGCCCGATGCGGATGATGTCGCCGGTGTTGAGCGTGCGCTCCTGCGCATAGCCGACCGGCTCGCGGTTCACCTCGATCGTCGATACGCTGCTCAGGTTCTTCAGCAGGCAGGCGTCGTCGCCCACCTGCAGCAGCGCCTGCAGCCGCGAAATCTGCCGCGTGTCGTCGCGCAACACGAGATGGTTGTCGCTGGCCCGGCCGATGGTGCCGCCCGGCGGATGAAACACGACGGCGTCGTAGGAGTCGTTTTCGACCGGCTCGCCGGCATGTTCGATCACGATCAGTTGCATGTCATACGTCGCTCGGTGAAGTGCGCGCGCGCAGGCCGGTTCGTTCAGGACGACGACGCATGCCTGCGGCGCGCGAATTCGAACGCGGGCCCCCAGATCGGATGTCCCTTCTCCGCAGGGGACAGGTCGAAGCGCGGGTTGAGGTCGAGAATTTTCGAGAACTCGGCGCGGCACGGCGTGATGCGGTTCGTCACGCAATAGCTGAACGCGAGGAGCTTGTGCGCGGCAACCTGCGTGTCGGGGTCGGCGCCGTCGATTTCGCGCGCACGGCCGAGGATCGAAATCGTGCGGCCGTAGTCGCCCGCGGCGTACGCGGCGCGCGCGCCGTCGACCGCGGCACGCGCGGCCGACTGGGTCGGCGATGTGCTCGTGGACGTGCTGCTGCAGCCGCTCATGCCCAGCAACACGAGGCCAACGCAGGCAACCAGCGACGGACGGCCTTTCATTCTTTGTATGGACGAGTTCCGGTGATTGGACGGGTGACGCGCGGTGCTGTTGGATTCTAGTGCCAATCATCGGCACCGAATCGCTTGTTACGTTTTGTTTCATCTTGAAACAATAATCCCGGGCGGGCGCCTGATTTGATCCGGAATGCGCCTTGTGAATCCGGAAAATCGAACCTATAGTTCGGTGTGCTTTTTGGTTTCGTCAGTTTTTTGCAGCGCTCATCCCAGTGCGTAAAAGCGGGCCGTTTATTCCGGCGGCGTGAACAGCTTGGCACGTCACCCGAGTCGCATGCCGCCGCCGGCTTCCAGGCCGGAGGACGGCGCCGCGCGTCCGTCTGATGGGTGTTCGCGTACGAGATTCGTGCCGCGTCGGCAAGCAACGCATCCGGGAATCGGTCGGGAATCGATTCCAATTGATTTCCGTTTTTCGATTCAGGATTTTTCGGAGAGCGAGGATGATTCGACCCGGCTTTTCAAATGAATAAATTGCCGAATTGGATCGCGATGAAAGGAAAACGGAATTACATAATTACCGAATGAATCATTGCGCCTGATTCACCGATCGGGCCGGTTTCCGTCGTCGGGAAACCGGTGGAGACTGATTGCGCTGCGAGGATCGAATATGCGACGGCGGTCCGGTGGTTTCATCGTCCTGGGGTGCGTGCTGCTGCTCCCGGGGTGCGGCGCGACGGAGCACGCCGCGGCGGTGCCGTATGCGATCACGGTCGACGTTGCGCCCGACGTCAACCCTGACCCGAACCGCAAGCCTGCGCCGATCGTGCTGAAGGTGTTCCAGCTCCGCGCGGCATCGTCGTTCGACAGCGCGGATTTCTTCTCGCTGCAGGACAAGCCGGAGAACGTGCTCGGCACGGACCTGCTCGGCACCGATCGCGTGATCCTGCGGCCGGGCGAGTCGCGCACGCTGCACTATCGCGGCAACGTCGAAGCCGGCGCGATCGGCGTGGTCGCCGAATACCGGATGCTCGAAAGGAACCGCTGGCGGCTGACAGTGCCGCTGCCGCGCGCGAAGCAGCTCAATCTCTACAAGTTCTGGCAGACGTCGCCGGGCGAGCTGAAGCTGTCGATCGCGGTGCGCAACGGCGGGATAGGGCTCGGCGGCGATGCACGGGGGCGCCCATGACCGAACCGACGATGTCCGCGACACCGGTCGCGGCGCTCCGCCAGCGGGTGGTGTGGACCGAGGGGATGTTCCTGCGGCCGCAGCATTTCCAGCAGCTCGAACGGCACTGGGAACGCTACGTCGCGCTGCGCTGCCTGCCGCTGCAAGGCTTCTTCTGGGGCTTCGACACGCTGGAGCTCGATCGCGAGCAACTGGCGCTCGGCAAGGTCGCGCTGCGCACCGCGTCGGGCGTGATGCGCGACGGCACGCCGTTCGACCTGTCCCATCCGGACGATCTTCCCGAACCGCTCGACGTGCCGGCCGACGCGAAGGACCAGCTCGTCGTACTCGCGCTGCCGCTGTGGCGCGGCGGCGGCGAGGAGGTGTCGTTCGGTGCGGGCGGCGGCCATGCCGCGCACGGCGCGAACGGTACGAACGGCACGAACAGCGGCGCCGATGTCGCGCGCTACGTCGTGCGCGAATACGAAGTGGCCGACGCGAACGCGGTCGCGCTCGGTCCCGCCCTGCTGCAGACGGGGCGCCTGAACGTGCGGCTGATGCTCGAAGCCGAGCTGACCGGCGACTGGCACGCACTCGGCGTCGCACGGATCGTCGAGCGGCGCACCGATGCGCGGCTGCTCGTCGACGACGGCTACATCCCGCCGCGCCTCGTCGCGCAGCACGACGCCGTGCTGCTGGCCTACACGCGCGAACTGCACGGGCTGCTCACGCAACGCAGCGAAGCGCTCGCGGAACGGCTGTCGGAGCCCGGGCGCGGCGGCGTGTCGGAAGTCGCGGACTTCCTGCTGCTGCAGCTCGTGAACCGCTATCTCGCGCTGACCTGGCACGCGCAGCAGCACGTGTCGACGCATCCGGAGACGCTGTTCTGCGACTGGCTGAAGCTCGCGTGCGACCTGAGCACGTTCACGGCGGCCGGCCGGCGCCCGCAGTCGCTCGCCGTCTACGTGCACGACGACCTGCGCACGAGCTTCGCGGCGCTGATGACCGAACTGCGGCGGTCGCTGTCGACGGTGCTCGAGCAAAACGCGATCCAGATCGAGCTGCGCGATGCGGGCAACGGCATCCGCGTCGCGACGCTGGCCGACCCGGCGCTGCGCGACACGGCCGGCTTCGTGCTCGCGGTGCGCGCGGACGTGCCGGCCGACAGCCTGCGCGCGCGTTTTCCCGCGCAGGCCAAGCTCGGGCCGGTCGAGCGGATCCGCGATCTCGTGCAGCTGCAGCTGCCGGGCATCACGATGCGCCAGTTGCCGGTCGCGCCGCGGCAGATTCCGTATCACGCGGGCCATACGTACTTCGAGATCGACAAGGGCAGCGACCTGTGGAAGCAGCTGGCGCGCTCCGGCGGTCTCGCTTTTCATTTCGCCGGCGAATTCCCTGGACTCTCGATGGAGTTCTGGGCGATACGCGGGTGAGGGCGGGGCGACGCGATGAATTCTTCCTCCGATTCGATCTCCCCCGGCGCAGGCGGATTCGTGCCGCCGAATCCGGGCGGCATGCATCCGGCCGCGGCGGGAGCGGCCGGCCCGACCGCCACGCAGCCGCGCCCCGGGCGCTGGGCCGCGAGCGGCACGAACCCGCTCGTCGCGGCCGCGAATCCGTTGCTCAACCTCGTGCCGCAGATCCGGTCGACCGTCCATCACCCGAATCCCGCGTGGCTGCGCGAGCATCTCGTCGTCGAGATCCGGCAGTTCGAGGCGCGCGCGCAGGAGGCGGGCGTGCCGTCGGAAGCGATCATCGGCGCGCGCTACTGCCTGTGCACGGCGCTCGACGAGGCGGCCGCGCTGACGCCGTGGGGCGGCAGCGTGTGGTCGTCGCACAGCCTGCTCGTGTCGTTCCACAACGAAACCTGGGGCGGCGAGAAATTCTTCCACCTGCTCGAACGCCTGTCGCAGCAGCCGCGCCAGCATCTCGACCTGCTCGAGCTGCTGTATTTCTGCCTCGCGCTCGGCTTCGAGGGCCGTTATCGCGTGCTCGACAACGGCCATGCGCAGCTCGACGCGCTGCGCCACCAGCTCGCGCTCACGATCCGCTCGGTGCGCGGCGAATTCGAGCCGGCGCTGTCGCCGCACTGGCGCGACGTCGTCACGCGCGACGTCGCGCGCCGCTTCGCCGTGCCGCTGTGGGTGTGCGTGGCGCTCGCGCTGCTGATCGGCTTCGGCGTGTTCGTCGGGCTGCGGATCGCGCTCGCCGGGCATTCCGACCGGCTGTTCGCGTCGATCGACGCGCTGCACGTGCCGAAGCTGCAGCCCGCGCAAGCGCCGCCGCGCCCGGCACCGGCCCCGCGCATCGCGAAGTTCCTGGAACCGGAAATCGCGGCCGGCCTCGTGTCGGTGCGCGACGCCGCCGATCGCAGCGTGATCGTGCTGCGCGGCGACGGGTTGTTCAAGTCGGGCTCGACGTCGGTGATCGACCGCTACGTGCCGGTGCTCGCCCGTGTGGCCGATGCGCTGGACAAGGTGCCCGGCAACGTGCGCGTGACCGGTTATACGGACGACACGCCCGTGCATACCGCGCGCTTCGCGTCGAACTGGGATCTGTCGCGCGAACGCGCGGAAGCCGTGCGCGGCATGATCGCCGCGCGGCTCGACCGTCCGGAACGGCTCGCGGCGGAAGGGCGCGGCACGCTCGACCCGGTCGCGCCGAACGATACGCCCGCGAATCGCGCGCTGAACCGGCGCGTCGAGATCACGCTGCTGCCGGCGCCCGGCAGCGCCGCCGTCGGCGCGAGCGCGACGCAGGGGGCCCACTGACATGAACCAGGCTGTCGCGCGTTTCGTCCGGCCGTTGCCGTCGCGGGAGATCTGGACCTTCGCCGGTCTCGTCGTGCTCGCGTGCTTCGTGTGGCTCGCCGGCCCGCTGTTCGCGTTCGCCGAGGTCCGCCCGCTCGAAAGCGGCTGGGCGCGCGGGCTGACGATCGCGGTGCTGTTCGTCGCGTGGGGCGCGCGCGTCGTGTGGCGCAGCTGGCGCGCCGGGCAGCTCAACGCGCAGTTGCTGAACCAGCTGCGCGAAGCGGCGCCGGGGCCGGCCACCGCCGACGATCCGGCGAAAGCGCAGCTCGACGAGTTGCGCAGCCGCTTCGACGAAGCCGCGACGCTGCTGAAGAAAGTCCGCTTCGGGCAGGCCGACACCGTACGCAAGGGCCTGCCGCGCTGGTTCGACCGGATGTCGCGCCAGTACCTGTACCAGTTGCCGTGGTACGTGTTCATCGGCGCGCCGGGTTCGGGCAAGACCACCGCGCTCGTGAATTCCGGGCTCAGCTTTCCGCTCGCCGAGCAGTTCGGCCGCGCGGCGATTCGCGGCGTGGGCGGCACGCGGCATTGCGACTGGTGGTTCACGAACGATGCCGTGCTGATCGACACGGCCGGCCGCTATACGACGCACGAAGGCAACCGTGCGCTCGACGAGGCCGAGTGGAAAGGCTTCGTCGACCTGCTGAAGAAGTACCGCACGCGCCAGCCGCTGAACGGCGCGATGCTGACGATCAGCGTCGCCGACCTGCTCGGCGCGTCGGAGGCCGAACGCACGCAGCACGCGATGGTGCTGCGCAAGCGGCTGCTCGAACTGCGTGCGCAGCTCGGCATTCGCTTTCCCGTGTACCTGCTGGTGACGAAGGCCGACCTGCTCGCGGGCTTCGCCGAGTATTTCAGCAGCTACGGCCGCACGGAGTGCGCGCAGGTGTGGGGTTTCACGTTCCCGCTCGCGCAAAGCGAGGCGCCGGGTTTCGACCTGCGCGCGGCATTCGACCGCGAATACCGGCTGCTGCACCAGCGGCTGAACGACGGTCTGCCCGAACTGCTCGCCGCGCAGACCGACGCGCGCCAGCGCGAGATGA
Organism: Burkholderia cepacia; assembly: GCF_001718835.1. Taxonomy (NCBI): domain Bacteria; kingdom Pseudomonadati; phylum Pseudomonadota; class Betaproteobacteria; order Burkholderiales; family Burkholderiaceae; genus Burkholderia; species Burkholderia cepacia. The sequence continues at coordinate 1,612,464 of NZ_CP013444.1, forward strand.
CGTACCTGCTGCCGCAGCAGATCGCCGACCTGCAGGACATGCTCGGCCAGTTCGTCGCCGAGGTGTTTTCCGTGTCGAGCTACGAACCGATGCCGATGCTGCGCGGCGTCTACCTGACGAGCGGCACGCAGGAGGGCACCGCGTTCGATCGCGTGATGAGCGGCATCAAGCGCTTCCTGAAGATCGAGGGCGTGCCGCCGGTCGCGCAGGTCGGCTCGACCGGCCGCAGCTTCTTCCTGAAGTCGCTGCTCCAGGAGCACATCTTCCGCGAAGCCGCGCTCGCCGGCAGCGACCTGCGCTGGCATCAGAAGCGGCGCGTGCTGCAGATCGCCGGCTACGTGCTGCTCGCGCTGGCGTGCGTGGCCGTGCTGGTCGCCTGGCTGCGCAGCTATTCGAACAATCGCGCGTATCTCGACCAGATCGGCGCGCGCGTGCCCGCCGTCGATGCGCAGATCGCCGGCGCGAAATTCTCCGATGCGGCCGACGTCGCCCGCCTGCTGCCCGTGCTCGACGCGCTCGGCGGCCTCGCGAATACCGGCGGCGTCGACCTGCAGCATCCGCCGCTTGCGTACCGGTGGGGGCTGTTCCAGGGCGAGAAGATCGACGAGGCCGTCGACGCCGTGTACCGGCGCGCGCTCGAGGACGTACTGCTGCCGATCGCCGCGAGCCGCATGGAGGCCGCGCTGCGCGACGCGCGGCCCGACGAGACCGAATTCGCGTATGCGGCGCTGAAGGCGTACCTGATGCTGTACGACAGCGCGCACTACGATCCTGCGTTCGTGCAGGCCGTCGTCGATCTCGAAATGGAACGCGCGCTGCCGCCCGATTTCTCGCCGGCCGAACGCACCGCGCTGCGTGCGCATCTCGCCGCGCTGTTCGGCGGCCGCGTCGCCGTGTCGCCGTATCCGATGAACGAGCGGCTCGTGGCCGACGTGCGCGACCGGTTGCGGCAGGTGCCGTTCTCGCAGCGGCTGTACCGGCAGCTCACGCTGACGCTGCGGCCGGCCACCTCCGCGTTCGACTTCAGCGTCGCGCGGGCGGTCGGCCCCGATGCGTCGCTGGTGTTCCGCCGCCAGGGCGGCAAGCCGCTGTCGGAAGGCGTGCCGGGCCTCTATACGCGCAACGGCTATCGCAACGTGTTCGCGCCGCGCCTGGCCGGCGAGGTCGAGGCCTACGGGCGCGAGGAAGTGTGGGTGCTGAACCTCGGGCTCTCCGAGATTCCCGGGCCGAACGACGCGGCCGCGTGGGCGCGCGACATACGCCAGCTGTACCTGAACGACTACCTGAAGACCTGGGACGACTATCTCGCCGACATCAGGCTGCAGCGCACCGCGACGCTCGCTCAGAGCATCCAGGTGGCGCGCGCGCTGTCGTCCGCCGATTCGCCGCTCACGCGGCTGATGGTCGCGCTCGCGCGCGACACGGCGCTCGGCGATGCACCGGGCGGCGGGGCGCGCAATCTCGCCGCGCGCGCGCAGGACAAGGTCGACGAGGCGCGCAGTTCGCTGTCGCAGATCTTCGCGAGCCAGGCAAGCGATGCGAACACGGCCGCGACGGCGCCCGCGAGCGCCGAGCAGATCGTCGACAGCCACTTCGCCGGGTTGCGCGCGTTCGCGCCGGGCAGCGGCGACCAGGCCCAGGCGTTCAATGAAGTGCTGAAGTCGATCGACGCGCTGTACACGTACCTGACGGCCACCGACGATGCATTGAGGAGCGGCGCGCAGCCGCCGCCGTCCGACGCGCCGGCGAAGCTGCGCGCACAGGCCGGCCGCCTGCCGACGCCGTTCCGCGAAGTGCTCGACGACCTGTCGAACGTCGCGAACGGCAGCGTGGCGACCGTCGAGCAGCGCAGCGTCGCGACGCGGGCCGGCGCGAATGTCGGCGACTTCTGCCGGCAGGCGATCGCGGGGCGCTATCCGTTCGCGCGCGGATCGTCGCGTGACGTCGCGCCGGCGGATTTCGCGCAGATGTTCGCACCCGGCGGCCTGATGGACGACTTCTTCCAGAAGAACCTGCAGTCGATCGTCGATACGACGTCGCACCCGTGGCGCTTTGCGAACCGCAATGCGGACGCCGATCCGTCGGCCGCCGCGATGCTGGCGTCGTTCGAGAAGGCGGCGGTGATCCGCGACGCCTATTTCGGCGGCGGTGCGCGCACCGCGCAGTTGAAAGTACAGATCCAGCCGCTCGAAATGGACCCGTCGATCACGGAGATGGTGCTCGACGTCGACGGGCAGATCGTCCGCTACGCGCACGGCCCGCTCGTGCAGAGCGCGGTCGACTGGCCGGGCCCGCGGGGCAGCAACCAGGTGCGGCTGCAGGTGTCGGGCCAGGCCGGCGCGACCGACGGCTTCTCGACCGACGGGCCGTGGGCGCTGCACCGGCTGTTCGACCGCGCGGCCGTGTCCGCCGGGCGCGGTTCCGACCAGATGATTGCGCGCTTCACGGTCGACGGCAAACCGATCGTGCTGCAAGTGAATGCGGGCAGTGTCCGCAACCCGTTCAGGCTGCCCCAGATGGAGTCCTTTACATGCCCTCCGAAGCCATGAGCCCGACACCGGCGCACACGACCGGCGGCGCATCGCCGGCCTGGTACGGGAAGATTCCCGGCGCCGGCGACTTCGTGAACAGCCGGCTGCCGCATGCGCTCGCGCTGTGGTGGGAGCGCTGGCTCCAGCAGGGGATGGCCGCGATGCGCCAGCGCGGCGCGGACGAGATCGAGCGCCATTACACGGTCGCGCCGGTCTGGAATTTCCTGATTCCGGCGGGCGCCGGCGCGTCGTGCGTGCAGCCGGGCTGCCTCGCGCCGAGCTGCGACCGAGTGGGGCGCTACTACCCGGTGATCGTCACGCTGCCGCTGCGTGCGGCCGATTACTGGAACGGGCTGCCGGACGCCGCCGACGCGTTCTACTGGCAGGTCGGCCAGGCGCTGCTCGACGCGATCCGCCATGCGCGCGCGCCGGGCGATCTCGAGCGGACGCTCGAACGCGTGCGGCTCGCGCCCGGCGGCGCAGGGCCGGCCGCGCGCGACGGCGACCCGGACGCGCCGTCGCCGCAGGCGTTGCCGGAGCGGCCTGAGCAGCCGGTGGCGCCCGCGTGGCCGGGGCTGTCCGGTTACTTCGATCCGCACGGCGGCACCAGCTTCTGGTGGACCAACCGCGCGGACGGATCGCCGCTGCGCACACACGCGCACACGGGCACGCCCGACAACGCGCTGTTCCTGACGCTGTTCGGCGGCGACGCGTAGCGGCATCGAGAGGGTTGGACATGAAGGATTCATTCGCGAGAGACAACGAGCACGACACGGCGACACGCGGCGACGCATCCGAATTCACGGTGCGGCCGCTGCCGCTCGGCCATCGCCTCGGCGAATTGCAGCTCGACGAGGTGCTGGGCATCGGCGGCTTCGGGATCGTCTATCGCGCGTTCGACCGCACGTTGCGGCGCGCGGTCGCGATCAAGGAGTACATGCCGTCGATGCTGGCCACGCGCGGCGGCGACTATACGGTGTCGCTGCGCTCCGAGCGGTTCGCGCAGGCATTCGACGCAGGGCGCGGCGCGTTCCTCAACGAAGCGCGCCTGCTCGCGCAATTCGACCATCCGGGGCTCGTCAAGGTCCTGCATTTCTGGGAAAGCCACGGCACCGCGTACATGGTGATGCCGTTCTACGAGGGGCGCACGCTCAAGCAACTGCTCGACGGCGGGATGCGGATCAGCGAGACGCAGTTGCGCAACATCGTCGGCGCGCTGCTCGGCGCGCTCGACACGCTGCATCGCGCGCAGTGCTTCCATCGCGACGTTGCGCTCGACAACGTGCTGATCCGCCCGAACGGCAGCGCGATCCTGCTCGACTTCGGCGCGGCACGCAAACGGATCGGCGATCTGGTCGACGACGGCGCGATGATGATCAAGCCCGGCTACGCGCCGATCGAGCAATACACCGACGATCCCGCGTTCAGCCAGGGGCCGTGGACGGATCTCTATGCGCTCGGCGCGGTGATGCACGCGATGATCACCGGCGAGTTGCCGCCCGCGGCCGTCGTGCGCAGCATCAAGGACACGTACCGGCCGCTCGCGTCGCGTGAACTGCCGGCGCGCGAGCGGTACAGCCCGGGGTTCCTGGCGGCGGTCGATCACGCGCTGCAACTGCGGATCGCGGACCGGCCGGAATCGGTCGCGGCGTTCGCGGCGGAGCTGGGGCTGAGCGGGTTCGGTCGGGTGGGGTATGGGGCCGACGTGGTGGCCGCTTCGTCCGGCGACACGCCGGCGTCCGCGCAGGCTTCGTCGGCGGCGGATGCTGGACCGGCGTTGAAGCGTCAGGCGGCCGGGGCCGGGAACGCCGCAGCGGCTTCGTCGGCTGACGCGTCCGGCGCCGACAGCGCCGCACCGCCTGCGTCGAGTGACACGCCTGCGACGTCGACGCAACGCCAGCCCGCGCGTGATGAAAGCGCCGTATCCGGCCAATCCGTCGCGGCGCCGGCATCTTCGACGCCCGGCGTGCAGCCTGTCGCCGACACGGCCAACGTGTCCGCGAAGGCGGCCAACGCCGCGACAGCCGCGGCTCCGACCGGCGGCCCGCAGGGAACGGACGCCCGGCGCCCCGCGCGCGCCCCGTGGCACGGCGGTCGCCGCGCGGGCGTCTATGCCGGCGGCGCGCTCGCCGTGCTGCTGGCGATCGGCATCGGCGCCGCCTATCTCGCGAAACCGGTGCGCACGGCCGACTCGCCGGCATCGGGTGCAAGCGTGCCGCAGGCCGCCACGCCGGCGCCGGCGATGCCGCCCGAACCGGGCCGCGACACCGGGATCGCGGTCGTACAGCACGGCCCCACGCCGATCGTCATCCCGCCGTCGAGCCAACCGGCAGCGCCATCCGTGCAAGAGCCGACGCCGGCAGTCGCGACGACGGTCGCCAGCGAACCCGCCGCGCCGCCCCCGTCACCGATCGCGAAGAACACCGCAAGCGCCGCGCCGGCAGCGCCCGGCTCGCGCATCGCGCCGGCCGGCAGCCTCGACGCGTCGGAGCGCGTCGTCAACGTGCCGCCGTCGGAAGCCGCGGCGCCGCCGGCTTCGTCCGCCCCGCCGGCCCCGTCCGCCGCAGAAACCGTCGCCGCCGCCCCGGACGAGCAGCGTCCGCCCGACCGGCCGGAAACCGTCGCGGTGCGCTTTCACGTGCGGCCGTGGGGCGACGTCTACGTAAACGGCGCGCGGCGCGGCGCGAGCCCGCCGCTGCGTTCGGTATCGCTGACGCCGGGCGTCTACGTGATCGAGATCCGCAACGGCTCGCTGCCGCCGTTGCACCGCACCGTCGCGATCGATTTCGGCAGCAAACCGGTCAACATCGACTATGCATTCGAATGACGTCAGCCAGGCGGCGCTGGCCGCCGCCGCACCCGCACCCGCCAACGGAGCCCGCATGCAGACGCCGCGCGCCGACCTGATCGACCGTCTGCTCGCCGGCCTCGCGCCCGACGCACCGTGCGGCGCGAACCTCGAATACGACGCCGCGTTCCTGCAGTTGCAGGAGCGTGCGACGCCGCGCGCCGAGCAGCAATACGGCGACACCGTGATCCCGGCCGAAGCGCCCGACTGGCGCGCGGTCGAGCGGCTCGCGCTGGCGCTGTCCGCGCGCACGAAGGACCTGCGCATCGCCGCGCACCTCGCGCGCAGCTGGACCGAGTTGCACGGCGTAGCCGGCTACGCGGACGGGCTCGCCGTCGTCGCCGGCCTGCTCGACCGGTGGTGGGACGACGTGCATCCGCGGCTCGACGCGGACGGCGAACCGGACCCGACACCGCGGATGAACGCGCTCGCCGACGTGGCCGGCGCCCACGACTGCGCGCGCGCGGCGCGCCGCCAGCCGCTGTTCGACGGCGGGCCGAGCGTGCGCGACGCCGAACGGCTGCTCGACGGCCGCGACGGCGACGCGGAGCGTGCGCCGGGCGGCCGCGAACGGCTGATCGCCGAACTCGCGCATGCGCGCGGCGACGGCTCGCGGCCCATGCAGGCGGGCCTTGCCGTGCTGGACGCGCTCGACGCGATCCGCGTGTGCGTGACGGACAAGCTGGGCCGCGAATGGGCGCCCGACGAGAGCGACTTCGAGAAGGCGCTGCGGCGGATCGCGCTCGACGTGCTCACGGTGTCCGGCCCGCAGCAGGCGGCCCCGTCCGGCGAACCGGCCGACGCATCCGGCGCCGCCGCGCCGCACGCGGCGGCCACCGCGCCGGCGCAGCCCGACGGCCGCGCCTGGCGCGACGCCGAGGTGGCGAGCCGCGACGACGTGCGCATCGGTCTCGACAAGATGTGCCGCTATTTCGAGCAGCACGAGCCGAGCCACCCGGCGCCGCTGCTGCTGCGGCGCGCGCAGCGGCTGCTCGCGCTCGACTTCTACGAAATCATCCGCGATCTCGCGCCGGAGAGCCTCGCGAAACTGGACCTGCTGAGCGGCGAGCGGAGCGAATGACACGATGCCGCGCGGGCGGCGGCGAACGGCGCAACTTGATGCGAAGGAGCAGACGATGACGGACAGAACCAAGGCGGCGGGCAGCGGACAGAAGTTCATCGCGCGCAATCGGGCGCCGCGCGTGCAGATCGAGTACGACGTCGAGACCTACGGCGCCGAACGCAAGGTGCAGCTGCCGTTCGTGATGGGCGTGATTTCGGACCTGGCGGGCAAGCGCGCCGAGCCGCTGCCGGACCTGCCGGAGCGCAAGTTTCTCGAGATCGACGTCGACAACTTCGACGAGCGGATGAAATCAGTCGCGCCGCGCGTCGCGTTCCAGGTGCCGAACACGCTGACGGGCGAAGGGATGCTCAACGTCGACATGACGTTCGAGCAGATCGACGATTTCTCGCCGGCCGCGATCGCACGCAACGTCGACGCGCTGCGCCGGCTGCTGGAGGCGCGCACCGAGCTGTCGAACCTGCTGTCGTACATGGACGGCAAGCACGGTGCCGAGCAACTGATCGAACGCGCGATCAACGACCCCGACCTGCTGAAGACGCTCGTGCGCGAGCCGCACGCGAGCGCGCAAGGCGGCGATGCGACCCAACCGGAGGCCCGCGATGAATGATCCCGTCCAGTCCCGCGTCGACGCGCGCGATGCCGCGCAACCCGCCGTCGCGCACGACGAATTCGCCGCGCTGCTGCAGAAGGAGTTCAAGCCGAAGACGGCCGAGGCGCGCGAATCGGTCGAGCGCGCGGTGCGCACGCTGGCGCAGCAGGCGCTCGAACACACGGTCGGCATGACGAACGACGCGTACGGCAGCGTGAAGCAGATCATCGCGGAGATCGACCGCAAGCTGTCCGAGCAGATCAACCAGATCCTGCATCACAACGAGTTCCAGACGCTCGAAGGCGCATGGCGCGGGCTGCATTACCTCGTCACGCATACCGAGACCGACGAGCTGCTGAAGATCAAGGCGCTGCCGGCGTCGCGCAACGAAGTCGCGCGGATGCTGAAACGCTACAAGGGCGTCGCGTGGGACCAGAGCCCGCTGTTCCGCAAGATCTACGAAGAGGAATACGGGCAGTTCGGCGGCGAGCCGTTCGGCTGCCTGGTCGGCGATTTCCATTTCAACCACAGCCCGCCCGACGTCGAGATGCTCGGCGAGCTGTCGAAGATCGCGGCGGCGGCGCACGCGCCGTTCATCGCGGGCGCGTCGCCGGAGCTGATGCAGATGGATTCGTGGCAGGAACTGTCGAACCCGCGCGACCTGACGAAGATCTTCCAGAACACCGAATATGCGGCGTGGCGCAGCCTGCGGCAGTCGGAGGACTCGCGCTACATCGGGCTCGCGATGCCGCGCTTTCTCGCACGGCTGCCGTACGGCGCGCGCACCAATCCGGTCGACGAATTCGACTTCGAGGAAGACACCGACGCCGCGAACCACGACCGCTACACGTGGGCGAACTCGGCATACGCGATGGCCGCGAACATCAACCGCTCGTTCAAGCAGTACGGCTGGTGTTCGTCGATCCGCGGCGTCGAATCGGGCGGGGCGGTCGAAGGGCTGCCGAGCCACACGTTCCCGACCGACGACGGCGGCGTCGACCAGAAATGCCCGACCGAGATCGCGATCAGCGACCGCCGCGAGGCCGAACTCGCGAAGAACGGCTTCATGCCGTTCGTACACCGGAAGAATTCCGATTTCGCGGCATTCATCGGCGCGCAGTCGCTGTACCAGCCGGCCGAGTACCACGATCCCGACGCGACCGCGAACGCGCGCCTGTCCGGCCGGCTGCCGTACCTGTTCGCGTGCTGCCGCTTCGCGCATTACCTGAAGTGCATCGTGCGCGACAAGATCGGCTCGTTCCGCGAACGCGACGACATGGAGCGCTGGCTGAACGACTGGATCATGAACTACGTCGACGGCGACCCGATCAACTCGTCGCAGGAAACCAAGGCGCGCAAGCCGCTCGCGGCCGCGCAGGTGGTCGTCGACGAGGTCGAGGACAACCCCGGGTACTACACGTCGAAATTCTTCCTGCGGCCGCACTACCAGCTCGAAGGGCTCACCGTGTCGCTGCGGCTCATCTCGCGGCTGCCGACCGCGAAGGCGGCCAACGAGTGAGCGGCGGCGCACGCAACGATCGGCATTCAACGCGGCATTCATCCTGACATCGCACTGAAACGGAGACGGTTATGGGCGTGGCAATGTTTATGAAGGTGGACGGCGTGACCGGCGAATCGGCGGACGCGCAGCACAAGGGCTGGACCGACATCCAGTCGTTCACGTGGGGCGCGAGCCAGCCGGGCGCGATGGCGAGCGGCAGCGGCGGCAACGCGGGCAAGGCGAGCTTCAACGATCTGGTCGTCGCCGCGTACATGGACAAGGGGGCACCCGCGATCATCAAGAACTGCGCGAACGGCAAGCATCTGTCGTCGGTCGAGATCTCGGCGTGCAAGACCGGCGGCACGCAGGTCGAGTTCATGCGCGTGACGCTGCAGGAGGTGCTCGTCACGTCCGCGCAGGTCGCGGGGATCGATCCGGGCGACGTCGCCGACCGGCTGATGATGCACTACGGCTTCCAGGCCGCGAAGGTGAAGAAGCAGTACTGGCAGCAGAACGACAACGGCGGCAAGGGCGCGGAGGTGACCGTCGGCTGGAACATCAAGGAAAACACCGAGATGTGACGGCGCGGAGACGACCATGGACGACCCGCGAACCCGCGACGGCCGGGAGGGCAGCCTGCGCGACCGGCTCCAGCCCGCGCTGCTCGACCGGCTCACCGACGACACGCCGCAGCGCACGAGCGAAGCGCCCGGCGCGCAGTGGATCGGCACCGAACGCCTGCGTGCGGCCGTGCTGCGCGATCTCGCGTGGCTGCTCAACACGCGCAACGCCGAGGACGGTTTCGTCGACTGGTCGGCGTTCGCGCACGCGCGGGCGTCGGTGCTCAACTACGGGATGCGGCCGCTCGTCGGCAAGCCGATGTCGGGCGTCGAGCGGATGTCGGTCGAGGCGTCGATCCGCGACGCGATCGTCCGCTTCGAGCCGCGCATCGCGCCCGACAGCGTCGACGTCCGCAGCGTGACCGACGCGCCAGGCGGCCGCGCCGGCGAACGGCGCCACAACGTGCTGCTGTTCGAGATTCGCGGCACGCTGTGGTCGATCCCGCATCCGCTCGAATTCGTGCTGCGCTCCGACCTCGATCTCGAGACGGGCGCGATGTCGCTGCAATCCGTGGCGGGAGCGTAACGCGATGGATACGCGCCTGCTCGACTACTACAATCGCGAACTCGCGTACCTGCGCGAGCTCGGCGGCGAATTCGCGCAGCAGTTCCCGAAGGTGGCCGCGCGGCTGCGGCTCAATGAATCGGGGCCGCCCGACCCGTACGTCGAGCGGCTGCTCGAAGGCTTCAGCTTCCTCACCGCGCGCGTGCAGCTGAAGATGGACGCCGAGTTTCCGCGCTTCACGCAGGCGCTGCTCGATGCCGTGTATCCCGGCTATGTCGCGCCGCTGCCGTCGATGGCGATCGTGCGGTTCGCGCCGATGCTGAACGAAGGCAGCCTCGCGCAAGGCTGGCGGCTGCCGGCCGGCACGGCGCTGCGTGCACGGCCGGCCGCGTCCGAGCAGACCGCGTGCGAATTCCGTACCGCGCACGACCTGACGCTGTGGCCGCTCGAACTCACGGACGCGGCGGTGACGGGCGCGCCGGCCTACCTGCCGCGCGGGATCGTGCCGGCCCGGCGCGACGTGCGCGGCGCGCTGCGCATCCGGCTGAAGGCGCGCGGCGGCGCGCGTCTCGCACAGTTGCCGCTCGAGCGGCTGACGTTCCATCTCGCGGGCCCGGAGCGCGACGCGCTGCACCTGCTCGAACTGATCGCCGCACATGCGCTCGGCGTCGTCGTTCACGATCCCGGCCAGCCGCCGCGCTGGGCTCATGCGCTCGGCGCGCACGCGCTCGTCCACCAGGGTTTCGATCCCGCGCAGGCGATCCTGCCCGACGACGGCCGCAGCTTCCACGGCTACCGGCTGCTGCGCGAGTATTTCGCGTTCCCGGCGCGCTTCCTGTTCTTCAGCATCGGCGGCCTGCGTGCCGCGCTCGCCCGCGCGACCGGCGACGAGTTCGAGCTGACCGTGCTGTTCGACCGTCACGACGCGGCGCTCGAGGCGGCCGTCAGCGCGCGCCACCTCGCGCTGAACTGCACGCCGGCCGTGAACCTGTTCGCGCGCCGCGCCGATCGCATTCAGTTGCAGCCGGGCGCGCGCGAACACCATGTCGTCGTCGATCGCAGCCGGCCGCTCGACTACGAGGTCTATGCGGTGCAGCGCCTCGCGAGCGAGCAGCGCGACGACGGCCAGTCGCGCGAATTCCGGCCGTTTCACGCATCGTTCGCCGGCGACGACGGCAACCACGGCGCGTACTACACGGTGCGGCGCGAACCGCGGCTCGTCTCCGCCCAGGCGCGCGCGAACGGCACGCGTACCGGCTACGTCGGCAGCGAGACCTACGTGTCGCTCGTCGACAGCCAGTGCGCGCCGTACGACGAGACGATGCGCTACCTGGCGGCCGACACGCTGTGCACGAACCGCGACCTCGTGCTGCTGCAGCCGCCCGGTGACGCGAACACGTTCACGCTGCGCGTGTCGGCCCCGGTCGACAGCATCGTCGCGATCCGCGGCCCGTCGCGGCCGCGTCCGCCGATCGCCGACGCGCAAACCGCGTGGCGGCTGATCCGCCATCTCGGGCTCGCACGTCACACGCTGACCGATCTCGACGACGACGAAGGCGCGCATGCGCTGCGCGAACTGCTCGGCCTGCATGCCGACCCGGCCGATGCCGCGATGCGCCGGCAGATCGACGGCGTGCTGCGCGTGGCGTTTTCGCCGGTGTTCCGGCGGTTGCCGGCGTCCGGCCCCTTGATGTTCGGTCGAGGCGTGCAGGTCGACGTAACCGTCGACGACCATGCGTTCTCCGGCGACAGCCCGTTCCTGCTCGGCGCGGTGCTCGAACAGTTCTTCGCGCGCCACGTGTCGATCAACGCGTTCGCCGAATGCGTGCTGACCAGCGCGCAGCGCGGCACGCTCGCGCACTGGCCGGCGCGTGTCGGCAGGCGGCCCGTGATATGACGCACGACTTGTCTCCGCGTGCCGGAACGGCCACCGAAGCTGCACGCCGCGACGCGTGGTGGGCGCGCCTGCGTGCCGCGCCGCACGGCTACGACCTGTTCCAGGCGCTGCGCTGGCTCGACGCGCTGTCGCCCTGCCGCGCGCCGCTCGGTCATGCCACGCGGCCGCGCGACGAGCCGGTGCGGCTCGGGCAGCAACCGTCGCTGGCGTTCGCGGCGTCGATGCTCGCCGGCGTGACCGACGGCGGCACCATGCCGCCGCGCATGGCCATTCACGGATTCGGGCTGTTCGGCCCGAACGGGCCGCTGCCGACGCACCTGACCGAATACGCGCACGAACGTGCCGCGCAGCACGACGATCCGACGTTTGCCGCGTTCGCCGACCTGTTTCATCACCGGCTGATCCTGCTGTTCTACCGTGCGTGGGCCGACGCGCAGCCGACGGTGAGCCTCGATCGCCCGGAACGGGCGCGATTCGATGGTTATGTCGCGAGCCTGATCGGGCGGGCCGCACACGACGACAAGGCAGGCACGCAAACCGATGCCGACACGCTCGCGCCGCATGCGCGCTATTTCCATGCCGGCCATCTCGTACGGCACACGCGCAACCCGGAAGGGCTCGTGCAGATCCTGCGCCGGCATTTCGGTGTCGAGGCCCGCATCGTCGAGCACGTGCCGCAGTGGGTCTCGATCGAGCGGTCGCAGCGCTGCACGATCCGCGCGACGCGGCCGACCTTGCGACTGGGCGCCGTCGCGCTCGGCATCGCGGTGCGCGATGCGCAGTCGCGCTTCCGGATCGTGCTCGGCCCGCTGTCGCTCGACGCGTACCGCCGCTTCCTGCCGGGCGGCCCGCATGCGCGGCAGCTCGCGTCATGGGTGCGCGAATACGTCGGCATCGAGTTCGACTGGGACGTGCAGCTCGAACTGGCGGCCGACGCGGTGCCGGCGATCGCGCTCGGCGCGCCGCAGGGCATCGGCCGCACCGCGTGGCTCGGGCAGCGGCTCGAGCCGGGCCCCGCGCGCGACCTCGTCGTCCGCTACGACGTGCGGCGCGCCGGCGCATCCCTTCATCGCGAAACCGCCTAAACGGGAACCGTCATGTCCGATATCGGCCGCGTCAACCTGTTCGGAAAACTGAATCCGTTCCTCTACGAGACGCTCGAGCAGGCGACCGGCTTCTGCCGGTTGCGCGGCAATCCGTACGTCGAACTCGCGCACTGGTTCAAGCAGATGCTGCAGCGGCCCGACGGCGATCTGCAGCGCGTGCTGCGCCACTTCGCGATCGATGACGCCGCGATCGACCGTGGGCTCGTGGCCGCGCTCGACAGACTGCCGCGCGGCGCGGGCTCGGTGTCGGACCTGTCCGTGCATATCGACGATGCCGTCGAACGTGCGTGGGTGTACGCGACGCTGAAGTACGACGCGACGCGCATTCGCGGCGCGGTGCTGCTGCTCGCCATCCTGAAGACGCCGCAGTTGCGCAACGTGCTGCTGGCGATCACGCGCGAATTCGAGCGCATCGTGCCGGACGTGCTCGCCGACTCGCTCGAATCGATCGTCGAGGGCTCACCCGAAGCGCCGCCGGCCGCACGGGCGGGCCTGGGCGGCGACGCGGCGTTGCGCGCTGCGCTCGCCGCGGACGGCCCGGCGCTCGCGCGCTTCGCCGTCGACCTGACCGCGCGCGCGCGGGCCGGCGAGATCGACCCGGTCGTCGGGCGCGACGCCGAGATTCGCCAGATCGTCGACATCCTGCTGCGGCGCCGGCAGAACAACCCGCTGCTGGTCGGTGAGGCCGGCGTCGGCAAGACGGCGGTGGCGGAAGGCTTCGCACTGCGGATCGCCGCCGGCGACGTGCCGCCGTCGCTGCGCGACGTCGCGCTGTACCTGCTCGACATCGGGCTGCTGCAGGCCGGCGCGAGCGTGAAGGGCGAGTTCGAGAGCCGGCTGCGCGGTGTGATCGACGAGGCGATGTCGTCGGAGCGGCCGGCGATCCTGTTCGTCGATGAAGTCCACACGCTCGTCGGCGCGGGCGGGGCCGCCGGCACCGGCGACGCCGCGAACCTGCTGAAGCCCGCGCTCGCGCGCGGCCTGCTGCGCACGATCGGCGCGACCACGTGGTCCGAGTACAAGCAGTACATCGAGAAGGACCCGGCGCTGACGCGGCGCTTCCAGCTCGTGCACGTGCACGAACCGGAAGAAGCGGCCGCGCTGACGATGCTGCGCGGCCTGGCCGGAAAGCTCGAGGCGCATCACCGCGTGCTCGTGCTCGACGACGCGCTGCACGCCGCCGTCACGCTGTCGCACCGATACATTCCGGCCCGCCAGTTGCCCGACAAGGCGATCAGCCTGCTCGACACGGCCTGCGCGCGCGTCGCCGTCAGCCAGCACGCGGTGCCCGCGCCGATCGAGGATGCGCGCCGCCACATCGACAGCCTGCGCGTCGAACAGGAGCGGATCGGACGCGAATGCGCGCTCGGCACCGGCGATACCGCGCGGCGCGACGCGATCGACACGGCGCTCGCCGCCGCGCAGGCCGACCTCGACCGGCTCGACGCGCGCTGGCACGCGGAGCGCGATGCGCTCGAGACGATCGTCGGTGCACGCACTGCGCTGCTTAAGGAAGCAACTTCGGACGAAACGCCGGACGCCTCGGCGCGCGCGGACCTGCAGGCGAAACTCGCCGGCGCACAGGCGGCGCTTGCCGCGCTGCAAGGCGACGCGCCGCTCGTGCTGCCCGCCGTCGACACGCACGCGGTGGCCGCCGTCGTCGCCGACTGGACCGGCATTCCGCTCGGCCGGATGGTGCGCGACGAAACGCAGGCCGTGCTGAAGCTCGCCGACACGCTCGGCGAACGCGTCGTCGGCCAGAAGCACGCGGTCGAACTGATCGCCGAGCGCATCCAGACCGCGCGCGCCAGGCTGGACGACCCGAAGAAACCGCACGGCGTGTTCCTGCTGTGCGGCCCGTCAGGCGTCGGCAAGACCGAGACCGCGCTCGCGCTGGCCGACACGCTGTACGGCGGCGAGCACAACGCGATCACCATCAACATGAGCGAGTTCCAGGAGGCGCATACCGTGTCGACGCTGAAGGGCGCGCCGCCCGGCTATGTCGGCTACGGGCAGGGCGGCGTGCTCACCGAGGCCGTGCGCCGGCGCCCGTACAGCGTCGTGCTGCTCGACGAGATCGAGAAGGCGCACCGCGACGTGCACGAGATTTTCTTCCAGGTGTTCGACAAGGGCTGGATGGAGGACGGCGAGGGGCGCGACATCGATTTCCGGCATACGGTGATCCTGCTGACGTCGAACGTCGGCGCCGATCGCGTGATGCAGCTGTGCCGCGATCCCGAGCGCCTGCCCGACGTGCAGACGCTCGCCGATGCACTGCGCGCGCCGCTGCTCGACGTGTTTCCCGCCGCGCTGCTCGGCCGGCTGACCGTCGTGCCGTACTACCCGCTCACCGACGCGACGCTTGCGCGGATCGTCGCCTTGCAGTTGCGGCGGATCGGGCAGCGGATCGACGCGCATCACGGCATCCGGCTGCGCTGCACCGACGCGGCGACCGCGCTGGTCGTCGAGCGCTGCCGGACGATCGAGTCCGGCGGCCGGATGGTCGACGCGATCCTCACGCATACCGTGATGCCGCGCATCGGCCGCGCGATCCTGCAGGCGACGCTCGAAGGCCGCACGCTGTCGTCGATCGAGCTGGGCGCGGCCGACGGCGAATTCGCATACCGGTTCGACGAGGAGGAGACGACTTGAATCGCGTATTCACACTCGACAGCCCGCACGGCGACGACCTCAAGTTCCATACGCTCGACGGCAGCGACGAACTCGGCCGGCTGTTCGAATTCCGGATCGAGGCGCTCGCCGACAGTCACAGCCTGTCGCTGAAGGACATGCTCGGCAAGCCCGTGACGGTCCGGATCGAACAGCAGGACCTGTCGACGCGCTACCTGAACGGCATCGTGGCGCGCGCGTCGCTCGCCGGCCGGCGTGCCGAGCGGTACTACGGCTACGAGCTGATCGTGCGCCCGTGGCTGTGGCTCGCGACGCGCCGATCGGATTGCCGGATCTTCCAGAACAAGACCGTGCCGGAGATCGTGCAGGAGGTACTGTCGACGTACGGCTTTCCGATCGAGAGCCACCTGGCGGAGACGTACGTGCCGCGCGACTACTGCGTGCAGTACAACGAGACCGACGCCGCGTTCGTGTCGCGGCTGATGGAGTTCGAGGGGATCTACTTCTGGTTCAGGCACGCCGAGGATACGCATACGCTGATGCTGGGCGACGCGATGTCGTCGCATACCGTGCTGCCCGGCTACGGGACGATTCCGTACATCGCGCGCGACCGCACCGCGATCGCCGACGAGGAGCATATCGACGGCTGGCTGCCCGCTCAGGCGGTGAGCGTCGGCAAGCATCAGACCACCGACTACGACTACACGAAGCCGCGTGCCGATCTTTCGTCGCAGAAGGTCGATCCGCGTGGGCACGATCACGACAGTTTTGCGTCGTTCGAATGGCCGGGCGGCTATCGCGACGATGCGCCAGGCGCGCATTACAGCCGCGTGCGGCTCGAGGAGCAGCAGGCCGAGCATGAGCGGGCGAGCGCCGATACCGATGTGCGCGGTGTCGCGCCGGGTTACCTGTTCACGTTGGCGCATTGTCCGCGCGCGGACCAGAACCGCGAATACCTGATCGTGCGGTGCCAGTACCGGTTTCAGGAGAACGCGTATGCGAGCGATCAGGGCGCGGAGGCCGTGGTGCATCAGACGATGATGCTCGTGCAGCCGTCGAGCCTGCCTTACCGGTCGCCGCGCGACACGCCGCGGCCACGGACCAACGGGCCGCAGACGGCCACCGTGGTCGGGCCGCCGGGGGAGGAAATCTGGACCGATCAGTATGGGCGCGTGAAGCTGCAGTTCCGCTGGGATCGGTACGGGCAGAGCAATCAGGATTCGTCGTGCTGGGTGCGGGTGTCGAGTCCTTGGGCCGGTGGTGGATTCGGTGGCGTGCAGATTCCACGGGTGGGCGATGAAGTTGTCGTGGATTTCCTGAACGGCGATCCGGATGAGCCGATCGTCACCGGGCGGGTTTACAACGGCGAGAAGATGCCGCCGTGGGGGCTGCCGGGCAGTGCGACGCAGAGCGGGTTGCTGTCGCGCTCGTCACCGGGCGGGACGACCGAGCATGCGAACGCGTTCCGGTTCGAGGACAAGAAGGGCGCCGAGCAGCTGTGGATGCATGCGGAAAGGAACTTCGACGCGGAGACAGAACTCGATCATTCGCTGTCGATCGGGAACAACCACACGCATACGGTCGGGAACGACGAAACGATGCAGGTGAAGAACAACCGGCAACGGAGTGTGGGGCAGAACGAGACAGTCAATATCGGGCAGAACCGGGTGGCGCAGATCGGGGCGAACGAGACGCACGGGGTGACGGGGAATCGCAGCGTGTCGGTCGAAGGCGATAGTTCGCATACCGTTGCGAAAGGCAATCACAGCCTTGCGGTGGTGAGCGGAAAGCATGACGTCTTCGTCGAGGGGAACAGCACGCATGTCGTCGAAGCCGGCTCGTATGCCGCGCAAGTCAAGTCGGGAAATTATGCGGTCGACGTCGCGAAAATTGCGTCGACGGTCGCACGCGATTGCATCGCGATGAGCGTCGCGACGAGCATTGTGGAAATCAACAAGGACAAGGTCGGTGTGGCCATCGACGGGACCGGCGGCGACTCCGGTGTCAGTCTCGCTGGGCGCGTGGGCGGCGTGAGCATCGTCGGAGACGGCAAGGGCGTGGACATTGCCGGCCTTAAGCAAGGCGTCAAGATCTACGGCGAAAACGATCTCAATCTTTCAGGAAAAGCGACGGCGAGTCTGCAGGCGCCGAAGATCCATATCGACAACGGTACGGACAGTTGTGAAGTCAACGTCACGGCGACGAGGATCGTCCTCTCGACGAAAGGCGGCTCCGTCACGCTCGATGGTTCGGGCGTGACGATCCAGGGGACGATCGCTCACATTAATTGATTTCGACGGAGCGGCCGGATGTCGACGGCCGCTTGCCGAATCCATGGTTGCACTCGAAGCATAGGAGACATTCGATGGAAAACGAATCGGATCAGATGACGATCGACGATGCGCTTGAAGCGGATACCGTCAGTGCATTGCGGCGGCTGTTCGAGAACGACATGGCGCCCGAACCTTCCCCTCCGGTCGAGCGCGCCGAATCGGCAACGATGATCGGCGAAGTGATCGATACGCACCATCCCGACGCGATGGGCCTCATTCGCGTGAAGTGGACATTACAGGACGACACGACCAGCGAACGCTGGCTCGAATGCGTGGACGGCGTGAAACCTCGCATCGGCGACCGCGTGCTGCTGCAATCGCCGGCGAACTGGTCCGAGCATCTGATCACTGGCCTGTTGAAGCGGAAAGGCCGCGGCGAGCCGGTCGAGCCGATCGTCGAGCCGGCCGTGGCGCTTGCGCTCGAACCGGACAAATGCGTGCAGGTGTCGGATGCATCGGGCTGCCCGCTGCTGCAGGTCCGGGCCTCGCCTGACGGGCCTGTCGTGACGCTGTTGAACCAGAACGTGAACATCGAAGTCGCCGGCAAGCTGCGGTTGAGTGCACAGACGCTCGAACTGGAAGGCGGGCGCGGCGGTGTCGATATCCGGACCGAAGCGGACACCGTCGTGCGCAGCCGGTACGTTCGCCTGAACTGAGAGGCGACCTGACGTCATGCATCGTGAATTCTCCGCCATCGAGTCGTCGATCGAAGCGTTCATCGATCAACCCGACGATCCGACATTGTTGATCGAAGCGACCGACAACGACGTCGTGCCGGTTCTCAAGATGATGCAATCGCTCGACGAACGCGTCGGCGACGCGATTTTCCTGATCTTTCCGTTTCCATGCGACGCGGCCGGCGCGTATCTCCAGACGTGCATGGAGACACTCGCCCGCCAGATCGACGAAGAGGGCGCGGCGCGCGTCGAGCGTGGCGAAGCGGGCTGGCCGCCGTTGCCGCTGACCTGTACCGATCCGAGGCGCACACCCGCGCAACGGCTGCGCGATGCCGTCATGCACGTTCGCACGCTGATGCCGGAAGGCACCAAGGTCGTATGGGCATGGTTGCCGTCGCCGATGGGCGACTTCGGCGGCTTCGCGAAGCTGGTGCTGCAATGCCTGGCGCTGAACGGCTTTGAGGAATGGATGGAAGGACATCGATTCTGTATCCGCGATGACCGGAAACATCCGTGCCTGATTCCGCTCGCTCGCGAGAAGAAGGCCGAGCATGTGCTGATTCTTCCGGTCGATTTCTCGTCAGAAAAGGCGATTCGCCATCTGGTCGACATTGCGAACGATGCGGCCCATCCGATCGAGCAGCGCATGGGGGCCTTGATGCAGATTGCCGGGATCGACCTTGCGCATGGCCGGCTGCCCGACGCGCAGCGCAAGTATTACGCGCTCTTTTCCTTCCACGCCGAGCGTAAGGATGCGACGGGCTGCGCGGTGGCATTGCACGGCCTCGGCGATGTGGCGTTGCGCCACGGGTCGCCGCGTGATGCGAAGGACTGGTACGTACGCGCACTGCCGGCAGCGCTCGATGGCCGGAATCTGCTGGTTGTGCTCAACGCGCTGATGGCGGTGGGCAATTGCTGCAACGCGCTCGGCGAGCACGCAAAGGCGGCGACCTATTTCGATCTGGCGAGCGGTGCAGCCGGCAGGCTGATGCTCGTGCACACGAAGATCGAGGCGATGGAGAAGGGTGGTGTCGCGCTGCTGGCATGTGGCCAGGCGGCGGAAGCCGCGAAGAGCTGGATCGCCGCGAAGGGATTGTGCGAGCAATTCGGCTGCGAACGGCAGCGCATCAACCTCCTGGATCGCCTCGTATCGCTTTATGGAAACGCCGGGCTGAAAACCGAGGCGAGGGCGTATGAGCTGGAAAAGGATCCGCAGTACGTGGCTCGCCTGCGTGGAGCCGCGGCACAGGTCACGCATGATCCGGTGGCCGGATATGAACGGGCACGGCAATGAGTGAACCGGCAAACCGGTTGACGCGCGCATCCGAGCCGTCCGAGAGCCATGCGGCGCAATCGGAATCGAAGACCGACACCGCGTGCGATTCGCTGCTCGGTACGGTCAAATCGACCTTCGATCCGTTCAAGGAGACGTTCTCGTCGGAAGGCGGCGCATTCCATCACGTCAGTGAAGCAGTGAATGCGCTGGCGTCCCTGCAAAGCGCGCCGTCGCAGTTGCTCAATACCGGCATCGCGCAAATCCCGCTGCTCGACAAGATGCCGGGGATGCCCGCAGCGACGATTGGCGTTCCTCATCTCGGCACGCCGCATGCCCATGCTCATCCGCCGAGCAACGGTTTTCCGTTACCGAGTGTCGGCCTGACGATCGGCAGCGGTTGTTTGAGCGTGTTGATCGGCGGTATTCCTGCTGCCCGCGTGCTGGACATCGGCATTGCGCCTACCTGTGGCGGACTGACGCCGTACTTCGACATTCAGACGGGATCGAGCAATACGTTCATCGGCGGAATGCGTGCCGCGCGCATGGGCATTGACATGACACGGCACTGCAACCCGATGGGGCATGTCGGGAAGTCCGGTGGTGAGGCGGCGAGCGCTGCAGAGAAAAGCGAGGAGGTCGCGAGCGAGGCGGCGCAGGTGACTGGCCGGGCGAAGTGGATGGGGCGCGCAGGCAAGGCTTGGAAGGTTGGCAATGCGGCGGTTGGGCCTGCGTCGGGTGCAGCGGGCGCTGCCGCCGACGCGGCGCATGGCGAGGAACTGGCGGCCGCGATGGTGGCCGCGCAGACGGCTGCGGATGCCGCGATGATGCTGCTTGGCAATCTGATGGGCAAGGACCCTGGCGTCGAGCCGAGTATGGGGACGCTGCTCGCGGGCAATCCGACCGTGCTGGTCGGCGGGTTTCCGCTGCCTGACTCGCAGATGATGTGGCATGGGGCCAAGCATGGGATCGGGAAGAAGGTGCGGCCGAAGTTGCCGAAATGGGCGCAGGAACTGGCGTGTGAGTTCTGGGGCGAACCAGTTAGTGCGGTCACAGGCGAGGTCAAGAATGACTTCACGGATTACGAGACCGATGAGGTGGTTCCGTTCAAATGGGGACGTCACTACTGTAGCGGTTGGCACGAGCGAGACGGCGTGCTGGGATATGGATTTCGGCATGCATGGCAGCATGAGTTGCGGCTGTTGCGGACACGCGCCGTGTATATCGATCCGCGTGGTACGGAATACACGTTCAGCAGAAGGGCGGATGGCACATATGGTGGCTGTAGTCAGGGCTACGAGGTCGAACAGCTTGACGGCCGGCGCTTCGTTGTCCGGCATGAACTGGATGGTGACCTGGAGTTTGAGCGGGCCTTAACAACGGACCGGTCCGCCCGCTGCATGGGGCATGTTCGCGATGGGGCGCGTAGTGTCCTGCACTGGAACGAAGACGGGCGTCTCGAGAGGATTACGCAAGCCGACGAGCAAGGTCAGACCCGGCGTGTAATCGGATTCTGGTACGACGGGTTCGGGCGGATCGTCCAAGTTGCCCTGACGGACGTCGATGGCTACAGCAAGCGCATTGCCCGGTACGCCTACGATGCAATCGGCTGTCTGACCGCCCATCGCAATGCGCTTGATGCGACGGCAAGTTGCGCCTACGACGGTCAGCGCCGTATGGCGCGCCTCACCGATGCGAACGGCTACTCCTTTTTCTACCGCTACGACGCCAGAGGTCGCTGCATAGAAAGCAAGGGACAGGACGGCCTGTGGCACGTGCAGCTGCAGTACCACCCGGGGCGAACGATCGTCACCGAAAGCGACGGTGGGAAATGGATGGTGCTCTATAACGACGCCGGAACGATTACGCGCGTCATCGATCCGTATGGCGGCACGACGGAGTACGTGCTTGGCGCGGACGGCCGCATCGAGAGCGAAATCGACTCTGGCGGACGTGCCACACGCTGGCTATACAGCGCAAGCGGGCGTAACACCGGGCGCCTGGATCAGTGGGGAAACCGGTGGCCGGTGAAGGACGAGGTGCCAGTGCTGCCCAATGCCCGGGCAAATGGAGTTGCGGCGACGCCCTTGGATCAGCAGTGGGGAGACGACAACCCCGAGGACATGACGGATCGGATGCTGCTGCCGCCGGAAATCGAGGCAGTCGCGGCTGCCGTCGTTGCGCCAGACGCCGCGGCATTGTCTCAGGATGAGCAACGTGAAGTGGACGCGATCGGCAACCTGGTGCGGCTGCGCGACAAGGACGGCTGTGACTATCACTACAACATCACGTCCTGGAATTTACGTGCAAGTGCGATGGACCCGACGGGCCATACCGTCCGGTATCGGTATACAGCCAAGGAGCAGATTGCAGCCATCATCGACGCCAATGGCAATGAAAGCTCCTATACCTTCGACCTCAAAGACCGGATCGCAAGTGTGACGCGACATGGCCGGCTACGCGAAACGTACAAATACGACTCGGGCGACCGCTTAATCGAAAAGTGCGACGGGGGAGGCAATCTGCTTCTTCAGTTCGAGGCTGGCGAGAACGGCCTGCACAGCAAGCGCATACTTGCAAGCGGTGAAATGCATTTCTACGCGTACGATTCGCGAGGCAATTTCACGAAGGCATCGACAGATCGATTCGATGTCCGCCTGGATTACGACGAAGATGGGCGACGCATCGCGGACAAACGCGACGGGTCGGGTGTCGATCACAGTTATTTCGATGGACGGTTGGCCAGCACGACGTACTTTGAGCGCTTCGTGGTCCGCTACGACCTAGTCTCTCTAGGCGAAACGCTGATCCGCACGCCGGAGGGCGGCAGTCACCGGCTCATGCGTTCATCCGATGGCCGCGTTCTTCTGCGCTTTGGGAACGGGTTGAACCTGTTGTGCAGCTTCGATAAGGACGGTCGTTGCACCGGGCGGCTCGCGTGGCGCGAAGGCGTGGCCATGCCGGTGCATAGCGTGGGTTATCAGTACAGTGCGATGGGCGAGTTGCGACGCGTGATCGATAGCGCAGCAGGGACGACCGAGTATCAGTATGACGCGGCGCATCGTCTAGTTGGAGAGACGCGCGAGGGGTGGCCGGTGCGTCGCTTTCAGTATGACGCCGCTGGTAACCTTCTCTCAGCCCCTGGCCATACATGGTTGCGCTACGCAGAGGGCAACCGGCTTTCGGCCACATCGTCTGGCGTATTTCGCTATAACGAGCGCAATCACCTTGCGCAAGAGATCTCTGTAGACGGCCGTGGCACGACCTGGCGCTATAACAGTCTGGACCTATTGGTGCAAGTCGAATGGAGCGACCGTCCGGAAGTGTGGACTGCCGGGTACGACGGCCTGAGCCGGCGTACCACAACGCGCATGGGTGACGCGTGTACGCAGTATTACTGGGACGGTGACAGGCTAGCGGCGGAGGTAGGGCCTGACGGGCGAATTCGCGTCTACATCTACGTGAACGAATCAGCGCTCCTGCCATTCATGTTTGTCGACTATGCCGGGCTGGAAGCTGACCCGAAGTCGGGGCGGCCGTACTTCGTGCTATGCAATCAGGCGGGATTGCCGGAACGGGTCGTGGATCGGGACGGCCAAACCGTATGGGAAACGGAGGACATCGATCCCTACGGCATGATCCGGGTTGCGCAAGGCAATGCCATTGAGTATGCTCCGCGATGGCCCGGACATTACTTCGATCGGGAAACTGGGCTTCATTACAATCGGTTCCGCTCTTACCATCCAGGGCTGGGACGGTACCTGCAGTCCGATCCGGCCGGGCAGTCCGGTGGAATCAATCTTTATGCCTATGTGGCGAATCCGCTGGTCTATGTGGATGTGCTGGGACTGCGTTGCCCTAAAGCGGATCATCCGGAAGATTGCGACGGGACGGGGCCAGGGCATGAGGATCCGGGACACGCGGGAGCGGGGGGAGAGCCCAAGCTGCCAAAGCGCCCACGCAGGAAGAAGCCCGAGGAGAAACGGAAAATACCGTGCTTCCATCCCTACGACAAGAAGAATTACAAGCCGTTGTCCGCTCGAGAAAAACGCAAGTATCTCGAAGAATACGCAAAGCAGCTACGTGGGCAGGAAGCGGCGATCAACTCGATGACGGCGCAAGAGTTCAAGGCTGCACGCAAGCTCTACCGGGATACGTTCGAGGCCGCCAAGAAGGCGGGGGTCAAAGACCCAAGCGGAAGAAATCCTGATGCGGACAAGAAGCAGGAGCTTTACCGCGAAATGTTCAGGGACAAGATCCAGGCAAAAATTCTTGGAGACTTGATGAAAAAGAGCACAGATCCCGATCACGAGAAGGCGTTGAATAACGCCTTGGCGGAGTCTGGAACACGAGCCGATGAAATATTGAACACGCTTGCAGCGCTACATGAGCCTGATATGGTGGCCGGAGGATGGAAACATCCTGATCCGGAAGGTATGGGATCCGACAAGGTCAACAAGTCGATTGGGGCAAGCTGGAAGAGTCGTGTACACGCACTCGACAAAGCGGCGGATGAGGTGCTTGCGGATCCGGAAAGTGATGGTGTAATGCGCGTTGCGTTGTCGGTTTGTCGCGGCAAGGGAAAGCGAAGGCTATGACAGACATATTATTCGACACATTTGTCAGGAAGTTTGGTCGACGGACATTCCGCCAGGATGTTCCGGAGTCGGCAATAGCGAGGTACCGCGACGTCCTTCCCGACCGTTTGCTGGAAATTTGGCGCGAAGAAGGGTGGTCCGCGTACGGCGATGGTCTCGTCTGGATCGTCAACCCGGAAGAGTACGAGGATATCGTCGAGATGTGGCTGCGCGATACGCCGGTTGAAGGTATCGACAAATATCATGCAATTGTCAGGACAGCGTTTGGTGATCTCTTTCTTTGGGGCGAGGTCACGGGCCCCACTATCACGCTTTCATGTCCTCTGCACGTGCTGGTTTTCGTACCGGAAACCATCGAGGAGAAGGTCGAAAACGCCGATCAGGCATTGAGTATTTTCTTCGCGACGCTCTCGCGAGCGGGCTGCGACAAGGGCAATTTGTTCGAGCTTGCGCTCAAGCAACTAGGGCCATTGGGACCGGAAGATATGTATGGATTCGAGCCCGCCCTGATTGCTGGCGGAGAAATATCTATCGATCATCTCAAGAAGGTGAACCTGGACGTCCATCTTTCGATACTTCGACAACTTGCCCCGCCTGAAGTCGGCCCATTTTGATGGAAGCTCCGAATGTTCGGACTCCACTTGGGGTAAGCAGGAATAGAGTGATTCCGAGAAAATGCTGCGTTTTTGTATGCCTGGTCGTGACTCGTCTACACCTCCGAGCGATTGGGATATGGTGCGGCTTTCAGTAAACAGTGCCATCATGTGAGCGAGTTTTTGCTGACGGGCTGTAACGCGGTGGCCGGACTCGGCAAGGACATCTCCAATTCGGCACGAGCCGTTCAACGTGAGCTGTAATGCGTCAATGCTGGTCTGAATATCTTTCAGAAGCGCGCCATTCAAGGAAAAGAAATTGAACCGCGACGCCGTTCGCCTTCGTTACTCGCAGGATCGACCGCGTGTGAGAGACCGTCGCGGCCGTAGGGCCCGGCGACCATTACACTGCGAGGTAACCGCTTCATGAGCATCACCGTACGCGACGCCGTGACCGAGGGACTGGCCGGCTTCGTGTCGGTCTGGGAGCCGGACTATTTCATCCATCACCTGTACGTGGACCGGTTGCACCACCGGCGCGGCATCGGCCGGGAACTGCTACGCGCGCTGCCGGGTTGGCCGGCAACGCGCTACCGGCTCAAGTGCCTGTGTGCCAACGCGCCGGCGCTGGCGTTCTATCGCGCGAGCCGCTTCACCGAAATCGGCGTCGGCGCCCCGGAAGACGGCGAGTACCGGCTGCTGGAGTCGAGCGGTGACGACAGGGAGTGACCGTCATCGATCGATCCACATAGCGCCGTCACTGCCGTCGCACTTGCACGGCTAAGCATACGGCCATAAGTTTACATAACGTGAATTATCAACAAATCGGATGTAGTAGCTTTTTAGAAATGTCGTGTTCTGGCCATTTAGAAATGTCGTGTTTTGACCTCGGTATGCTTGCCGGTTCCTTGCGGGACCATGGAGCCGGCCATGTATCCAGGTGCACTGGTGACACTGAACATGCGAGAACTCGACCGTCTGAAGGTAATCCAGGCCGTGGTGGACATGGGACTCAAGCCCGGACGCGCGGCCGAACGACTGGGCGTGACCGTGCGTCAGGTCCAGCGTCTGGTGGATCGTTACCGCGAGTCTGGCGCCGCCGGACTGGCTTCGCGCAAACGTGGGCGTCCCGGTAATCGGCGGCTGGATGAGGACCTGGCTCGACTGGCGCTGACGATCATCCGTGACCGCTATGCCGATTTCGGGCCGACACTGGCCTGCGAGAAGCTCTGGGAGTGTCACGGCATTCGGCTGGCCAAGGAGACGGTCAGGAAGCTGATGACGGACGCCGGCTTGTGGGTGCCGCGTCGGCAACGACCGCCGAAGGTCTATCAGCCGCGTGCGCGCCGGGCGTGTCTGGGCGAACTGATCCAGATCGACGGCAGCGATCATCGATGGTTCGAGAACCGGGCGCCGGCCTGCACGCTGCTGGTGTATGTGGACGACGCGACGAGCCGGTTGATGATGCTGCACTTCACGCAGACGGAGTCGACGTTCAGCTACTTCGAGGCGACGCGCGCGTATCTGGAGCGTTACGGCAAGCCGGCGGCGTTGTACAGCGACAAGGCGAGCGTGTTCCGTGGCACGTCAGCCGGCAAGACTGGCAACCGCGTGACGCCATTCGGCCGTGCCATGTACGAGCTGAACATCGACACGTTCTGCGCGAACAGCAGCTCGGCCAAGGGACGCGTCGAGCGAGCGCACCTGACGTTGCAGGATCGGCTGGTCAAGGAAATGCGCTTACGCGGGATCAACACGGTGGCCGACGCCAACGCATACGCGCCCTCCTTCATGGCCGCCTACAACACACGCTTCGCGAAGCCGCCGAAGAGCGACTTCAATGCACACCGGCCGCTGCGGGACGACGAGGATCTCGACACGCTGCTGACCTGGCGCGAGACCCGCCGTGTGACGAAGTCGCTGACGGTACAGTACGACCGGGTGATGTACCTGCTGGACGACACGCCGGAGAACAGGAAGCTGATTCATCGCTACATCGACGTATGGGAGTACCCGGATGGGCGCATCGAGATTCGAGCCGAGGGCCGCGTGTTGCCATGCCGGCAATACGACCGGCTGAGCGAAATCGATCAAGGTGCGATCGTCGAACACAAACGCCTGAGTCATGTGCTGCAGGTGGCACAGGTACTGCAGGAACAGCGCGACAATCGGCGTGCGTCAGGATCACCGTCGCGTACCAATCAGGGTGTCGCGGTCCGCAAACCCGACCGCCAGCCCGGCACGAAGAAGCAGCGCGAATTTACGCAGGCCGATGTGGATGGCGTGATCGTGGAACTGGCGCAACGCAGGCAAACGTCACAGTCACCTCGCAAACCGGGTCGTCGGTCTGCAAAGGACAGCGGATCCGACGCAAGCGCCCTGCCCGTTCAGGCGCCGACCTTCGACACTGCGTAACGCTCAAACCGAGGAACAACAGGCAGCCAAACCGACCGTAAAACCGGACATTTCTATTTAGCTGGCGCCACGACATCTTGAAATGGCCATGACATCGGATGTAGAAACCAAGTAGTAATGTCGTAGCTGAGCCAAATAGAAATGTCGTAGTTGGCGCCTGATTGGTTCATGCTCGGCGGCTCCTGACGCTCAAACGGGAGTCCGTCGTGGCCAATAACACCAACACGATCACGATGAGCATGCGCGAGCTGGATCGACTCAAAGTTGTCGAAGCGGTCGTTGACGGACGGCTGATGCCGTGGCGGGCCGCGGAACGGCTCGGCATCAGCCGACGTCAAGTGGAACGGCTGGCGAACCGCTATCGAAGCCAGGGCGCGGCTGGCCTGGTGTCGCGCAAGCGAGGTCAATCGAGCAATCATCAGTTGCCGGCCGGATTGGCTGATCGAGCCTTGGCGATCATCCGCGAGCGCTACGCGGATTTCGGGCCGACCTTGGCTTGCGAGAAGCTCCACGAATGCCACGGCATCCGACTTGCAGCAGAGACAGTTCGCCGGCTGATGACGGACGCCGGCTTATGGATTCCGCGCCGGCAGCGCCCGCCGAAGGTCTACCAGCCGCGAGCGCGGCGCGCATGCCTGGGCGAGTTGGTGCAGATCGACGGCAGCGAGCATCGCTGGTTCGAGGCGCGGGCGCCGCAGTGCACACTGCTGGTGTACGTCGACGACGCGACCAGCCGGCTGATGATGCTGCACTTCACGGCGACGGAATCGACCTTCAGCTATTTCGAGGCGACGCGCGCGTATCTGGAACGCTACGGCAAGCCGGTGGCGCTCTACAGCGACAAGGCGAGCGTGTTCCGCAGCACGACTGCGAGCAAGACCGGCCGCAGCGTGACGCACTTTGGCCGGGCGATGTACGAGCTGAACATCGACACGTTCTGCGCGAACAGCAGCCCGGCCAAGGGGCGTGTCGAGCGTGCCCATCTGACCTTGCAGGACCGGCTGGTGAAGGAGATGCGGCTGCGAGGCATCAACACCATCGAGGACGCCAATGCGTACGCGCCCACCTTCATCGCGGCCTACAATGCGCGGTTTGCGAAGCCGCCGCGCACCGGCTTCGACGCGCACCGGCCGCTGCGGGACGACGAGGATCTGGACCAGTTGCTGACCTGGCGCGAGACGCGTCGCGTGACGAAGTCACTGACGGTGCTGTATGACCGGGTGCTCTACTTGCTGGACGACACGCCGGCGAACCGCAAGCTGATTCACCGCTACATCGACGTGTGGGAGTACCCGGACGGGCGCATCGAGATTCGCGCCGACGGCGCCGTGCTGTCCTGCCGGCAGTACGACAAGCTGGCGGAGGTCGATCAAGGCGCGGTGATCGACCACAAGCGCCTGAGCCATGCGCTGCAAGTGGCCGAAGCGATCCAGGCGCAGCGTGACAACCGGCGGGCGTCGGGTTCCCCGTCACGCACGAACCGAGGCATCGAGGCTCGCCAATCGGAACGCCGGCCGGGAACGAAGAAACCGCGCGAGTTCACGCAGGCGGACGTTGAACAGGTGATCGTGGAGTTGGCCGAGCGCAGGCAGGCGCCACCGCAACCTCGCAAACCAGGTCGTCGGTCTGCTAGCCCGATCTGAACGGGCACCAGCGCCCTGCTGCTTCACCCCTGACCTTCTACGCTGAGTGACGGCAAACCAATGAAAGATGCGACATCTCTATTTAGCTGGCGCTACGACATTTGAATCTGGCTTTGACAGAATCTGTAGAAACCAAGTAGTAATGTCCGCTTTTGGCTACATAGAAATGTCCGCTTTGGTGACCAGTAAGCTGACCAGCCCTCGATCATTCGTGATCGCTACGCCGATTTTGGCCCGACGCTGGCCTGCGAGAAGCTCTGGGAGTGTCACGGCATTCGGCTGGCCAAGGAGACGGTCAGGAAGCTGATGACGGAGGCTGGGTTATGGATTCCGCGTCGGCAACGACCGCCGAAGGTCTACCCAGCCACGGGCACGTCGCGCATGCCTGGGTGAGCTGATCCAGATCTCGAGGCGACGCGAGCATACATCGAGCGCCACGGTAAGCCTGGGGCGTTCTACAGCGACAAGGCCAGCGTGTTTCGCAACGTCAACCCGGGCAAGACTGGCAACCGCGTGACGCCATTCGGCCGTGCCATGTACGAGCTGAACATCGACACGTTCTGCGCGAACAGCAGCTCGGCCAAGGGACGCGTCGAGCGAGCGCACCTGACGTTGCAGGATCGGCTGGTCAAGGAGCTGAGATTACGTGGCATCAGTACGATGGCCGACGCCAATGTGTATGCGCCCTCCTTCATGGCCGCCTACAACACACGCTTCGCGAAGCCGCCGAAGAGCGACTTCAATGCACACCGGCCGCTGCGAGACGATGAAGATCTCGATATGCTGCTGACGTGGCGCGAGACCCGCCGCGTGACGAAGTCGCTGACGGTACAGTACGACCGGGTGATGTACCTGCTGGACGACACGCCGGAGCACCGGAAACTGATTCACCGCTACTTCGACGTGTGGGAGTACCCGGATGGACGGATCGAGATTCGCGCCGATGGCAACGTGTTGTCTCGCCGCCTTTACGACAAGCTGGCGGAGTGGGCCAAGGCGCGGTGATTGAACAAAAACGGCTGAGTCACGTGCTTCAAGTCGCGCAAGCGATTCAGGCGCAGCGTTTCGGTAACGTTCCGCCTTTTCACTGTTGGGATCGTTGGATAGCGTATTCAGGAACGCTTCATAACGCGATGGACCGCCAACGTCCTGCGGCGGACAAGCACGAGCGCTGTCAATGACTTGGGCCTCTCCCCACGGTTGCGGGTGCATATGGTCCGGTACGTCAACTGAGAACGTGATTTCTGCAGGACGCCATATCGATCGATATCCGCGGCGCGTTTCCCGTTTGAAAACCGATCGCCGTACCTGCTCGCAGCCGAATCACGCGGATAGCGTGGCGATGTCGATATTGCATACCGGCAGCGGCTGCGGAAAGATGTGTCGTGTCGTCTTCGGCGGATACAGCACACGTGCCCGGGAGCGCGCAACGATCTGGTCGCCGTCGACGCTGAAGTCCGGGCGACGCGTCTCGACGCCGACCTGCGCGTAATCGAGCAGCACGCACGGCACGAGCGGCAGCGAGAGACAGCGCGCAGCCGCCAGCCGGTGATGCCCGTCCATCACCGCGAGGCTCTCGCGCTCGAGCACGATCGGCGCGGTCCAGCGGCCGCTACGCGCGATGCTGTCGAGCACTTCGAGCAGGCGCGTTTCGTCATGTTCTTCGTTTGGCAGGATCCGTTCGATCTGAATCAGCTCGATGGTCCAGGTGCCGTACTGCATGGCGTGATCCTTTGAAATGGATGAAAGTGAAATCAACCTGCGCGGCTCAGATACGACGAAGCGATCTCACGCAGGTCCGGCCGTGCGAACCGGTCCGGATGCAAATGCGAAGCAGCTTCGGCCAGCACTGCGTGACGTGCGATCGGGCCGAACGATTCGATCCAGTGATCGCCGACGCGCACGATCCGTACGCGGCGCACGGTGGTCAGGTGCCGCCACACCGGATTCGTCTCGAAGCCGCGCGGCCCGCCGTCGTTGTACACGAAGATCATGTCGGGCTCCGCAATCAGCAGGGTCTCGAGGCTTATCTGGAACGCAGTGTTGTCGCGTCGCGACGGCAGCGGATTGCGTCCCGCGATGTTGACGCCGCCCAACGCATTCAGCAGCGAGCAGGTCATGTTCTCGTCGTAGAACGCCCACGGCGCGACGCCGGCGCCCCAGACGAACAGGTAGCGCGGCGCACGGCGCGACGCGACACGCGCAAGGAACTCCGCACACACGCCGGCGAAGCGCCGGTTCAGCGCGGCGGCGGCCTCGGCGCGCCCTAGCGCCGCGCCGACGAGCGCGATGCTGCGGTCGCTGTCGGCGCGGACCTCGAGATCGAGCGCGAGATACGGCGCGATCTGCCGCAGCCTCGCCGCGTTCGCCTCCGTGTAGCGCCGGATCGCGACGATCAGATCGGCATGCGTGCTCGCCAGCAACTCCAGGCTCGGGCTGGCGCGCTGACCGAGATCGATCACGCGATCCATCCGATCGAGCAGATACGCGGGGCGGCGGCTGCGCACAAGGAACGTCGAAGCGACAGGCTGCACGCCAAGCGCTAGCGCGGTATCGGCGCCGAAGTACGAAATCGTCGCAATCCGGCATGGCGCCGTGTCGAAGCGCAGCGTCACACCGCGATCGTCGACCACGCTGTACGGTGCGGCCGGTGCGGCTGCGCGAACGGGCCGCGCCAGCACGGATGCGAGCGATGCGGGCAACGCGAGTGCGAGTGCGCGGCGCTTACGGTCGATCATTGGAGACCCGCCAAACGAAAGGCACGACGTTGCCGGGAAACCGTTGCGTATCGGACGCTCCACTTCCCGGCGCCACATAGCTCAGCGGATGGCACACCGGCACGCCGTCGCTCGCGCCGTGCAGCCGCTCGCTATGGACATGGAACACGTCGGCGACCAAGGCCGGCTTCAGCACCTCGACCGGCATGCCGTCGGCGATCAGCCGACCGTCGCGCATCACGACCGCGCGGTCCGCGAAACGCATCGCCTGGTTCAAGTCGTGCAACGACATCACGATCGTCAGGCCGAACGCCTCGTTGAGGCGCCGCAGCGTCGTCATCACGTCGAGCTGATGTCCAAGGTCGAGATAGGTCGTCGGCTCGTCGAGCAACAGGATGTCCGCCCGCTGCGCGAGCGCCATCGCGATCCATACGCGCTGCCGTTGCCCGCCCGACAGCGCGATGATCGGACGCTCGCGCATGGCGGCGAGACCGGTCATTTCAAGCGCCCAATCAACCGCGTCGTGATCGTCGTCCGTTTCGCCGCGCATCCAGGTGCGATGCGCGAATCGCCCGTGACGCACGAGCTCCCGCACGGTCAGGCCAGCCGGAACGTCCTGGGTCTGCGCGAGAAAGGCGATGCGGCGCGCGAGCTTGCGGCGCGGCCACTGCTGCAGCGGCACGCCGTCGAGCAGCGCTGCGCCTTCGCGAGGCGCGAGCAGCCCGGCGAGCGCACGCAGCAGCGTGCTCTTGCCGGAACCGTTCGGACCGAGCAGCACGGTGGTCCGGCCGGGCTCGATCGACAGCGACAGGTTGTCGACGATACGGCGCGCGCCGTATCCAAGCGAGAGATCGCGGGCAACGAGTGTCATCGGGAAGATCGTGAGAGCAGATAGAGAAACAGTGGCGCGCCGAACAGCGCGGTGACGGCGCCCACCGGAATTTCGGCCGGCGCGACGACGACACGCCCGGCCAGATCGGCGAGCGCCGTAATCAGCGCGCCGGTCAGCAGCGCGAACGGCGCCTGCCGTGCAAGCGGCCCGCCGATCGCGAGCCGCGCGAGATGCGGCGCCGCCAGGCCGACGAATGCGACGGGACCGGCGATCGCCACCGCGCACGCGGCTGCGAAGCTCGCGTATGCGATCGCGACGAGACGCCAGCGCTCGACGTCGAGGCCGACGCTCGCCGCCGCATCGTCGCCGAGAGACAGCACCTGCACCGTGGGCAGGATCGCCGGCATCAGCGCGATCGTCGCGGCGCTCCACGGCGCGAGCAGCAGCACATGTTGCCAGCCGCGCGCGTACAGGTTGCCGGACAGCCATGTGAGCAGCACCTCGATGCGGCTCGAACCCCAGCCCGCAAGGATCGTCATCGCGACGGCATACAGGGCGGCGCTGACCGCTACGCCCATCAGGATCAGCCGGAACGGCGCGGTGCCGTTGCGCCACGCGAGCGCATAAACGCCGAGCGCCGCGCCGACACCGCCGAATTGCGCGACGAGCGTCATCCACGTCGCGTCGTACGCGTCGAGCCGGCTGCTGTCGAGCGAGCCGGCGAAATTCGCGACGAGCAGCAGCGCCATCACGCCGAGCGTCGCGCCAGACGACACACCGATCACGCCCGGCTCCGCGAGCGGGTTGCGCAGTGCCGCCTGCAGCACGAGCCCGCTCGCCGCGAGCTGCGCGCCGATCATCAGCGCGAGCAGCACGCGCGGCATGCGCAGCTCCCACAGCACGAACGCGGCGTCGCGCGCGCCGTCGCGATGAATCAAAGCCTGAACAGCCGCCGTCCATGGGAAGTCGGCCGCGCCGAACCGCACCGCGAGCACGATCG
The DNA here is from genome assembly GCF_001718835.1 of Burkholderia cepacia. NCBI lineage: Bacteria > Pseudomonadati > Pseudomonadota > Betaproteobacteria > Burkholderiales > Burkholderiaceae > Burkholderia > Burkholderia cepacia. The sequence continues at coordinate 1,645,857 of NZ_CP013444.1, forward strand.
TGAGTGCCAGCGCCGCCGCCCCGCCCGCGCCGCGCGCGATCGTGCGCAGCCACTTGTGTTGCACGCTTGACGCGCATACCGACGGATTCGCCGTGCCGGTCATGACGACGCCCCTTCGTCGCGCCGGATCATCGCGATCAACAGCGGCGTCGCAACCAGCGCGGTCAGGAAGCCGACCGGCAATTCGCGCGGCGCAGCGACCGTGCGCGCGACGAGATCGGCGGCAGCGACGAGCAGCGCGCCGGCCAGCGAGGTCGCAACGAGCGTGCGCCGATACCCGCCGCCAAGCGCGAGGCGCGCCAGATGCGGCACGCACAGCCCGACGAAGCCGACCGGCCCCGCCATCGCGACGACCGATGCTGACAGCGCTACCGCGATGCCGCCAAATATCACACGCCAGCGCAGCAAGTCGAGGCCGACGCTCTGCGCCGCTTCGTCGCCGAGCGCGAGCGTGTCGAGCACGCGCGCGCCGGCGAATGCGGCGGTGAGCCCGGCGACGGTCCACGGCGCCACCATCGCGACCTGCTGCCAGCCGACGCCCGAGAGTCCGCCCGCCAGCCAATAGAACAGCGGCCCCGCCTGCGGGCCAGCCGCGATCATCAGCGAGATGATGCCCGCGCTGCCGAGCGCGGCGATCGTCGTCCCGGCCAGCGACAGGCGCAGCGGCGACAGGCGTGCGCGCCACGCAAGCGCAAACGTGAGCGTTGCCGCCCCGCCGCCGCCGATCAGCGCGACGAATGGCAGCGCGCCGGCCGGCAAGGCCGGCGCCAGCACGGTCGCCCCGACGACCGCAAGCGCCGCGCCGCTGACGACGCCGGTCAGCGTCGGATCGGCGAGCGGGTTGCGCGTGATGCCTTGCATCAGTGCGCCGGCCACCGCGAGGCTGGCGCCGACCAGCAGCGCCGCGATGAAGCGCGGCAACCGCAATGCGTGGACAATCTGCGCGGCGGGCGTGTCGCCGCCGCTGGCCAGTGCATCGAGCGCGGCGGCAGGGCCGAGCACGAGGTTGCCTGCGCACAGGCTCGCGAGCGCGACGACACCCAGCGCGACGATCAGCGCGAGCACGATTACGCCAATGCTTGCACGCGGCTTGCGCGCCGAACCGGGCGGCGACGCTTGTACGCGATGCCCGCCCGGCGACTGCCCGCCGGCCCCCTGCCGTCTCACCCCATGCCGTTCGTTCATGAATGATTCGCGCCGGCCTGTTTGGCAAGCGTGCCGAGGCGGTATTCGAACTTGCGCAGCAGCATCGTCGCCGTGGCGGCGAGCCCGATCGCGAGTCCGATCCAGATTCCGTAGATCCCGTAGCCGAGCGTCACGCCGGCCGCCCAGGCAACCGGCAGGCCAATCATCCAGTAACCGACGATCGAAATCCGGAACGAGCTCTTCACGTCGCCAAGCCCACGCAGGATGCCGACGCCGATGTTCTGGCTGCAATCGAAGATCTGCAGCAACGCGGCAATCGTCAGCAGGCCGGTCGCGAGCCGTAGCACGTCGGTGTTCGCGGCCGCGCCGTGGTCGAGGAACGGCGCGAGCACGCGCGTCGGCGCGACGAGATACGGCAGCGCGACGATCAGCATCGCGCCGACGCCGAGCGCGAGCCCCGTATAGCCGAGACGCCGCGCGCCGCGATAGTCGTGCTGCGCGCATGCATGGCTGATGCTGATCGACGACGCATGCGACAAGCCGACGGAGATCATGAACACGATGTAGATCACCTGGTTGACGATCGTCTGTGCGGCGAGCGCGTCGGTGCCGAGCGTGCCGATCACGAGCGTGAGCACGGTGAAGAATGCCGCCTCGGAGCCATAGGTGGCCGCGATCGGCAGCCCCATCTTCCATGTACGTGCGAGCGCCTGCGCATCGGTGCGCCAGGCTGCCAGCGACAGGTGCTCGGCCAGTTCCGCCCGGCGTTTCGCGATCGCGAGAAACGCGACGAACGAAAGCAGGTACACGCCGCTCGTCGCGCACGCCACGCCGGTCAAACCCAGTTCGGGCAGGCCGAAGCGGCCGAACATCAACGCGTAGTCGAGGGCCGCGTTGACGGCGATCGACGCGACCGTGATCGCGAGCAGCGGCCCCGGCATGCGCAGTCCGACCGTGTACTGGCGCAGCGACTGAAACCAGAGACATGGCAGCATCCCGGGCGCAGCCGCCGCCAGATAGAACGCGGCCTGCCGCGCCACGGCCGGATCCTGGCCGAGCCACACGAGCGGCTGCTCGACGAACAGCATCAACAGCGCGAACACAAGCGCCGCAAGCGTCGACAACGCGAAACTCGCGCGCACGAGACGCATGATCTCCGAATGGTCGTGCTGGCCGTTCGCGAACGCGACAAGGTTGCCGGTGCCCGTCACGAGCCCCGTACCCATCGTCCGCAGCTGGTTGAAGATCGTCAGCGCGAGACCGCCGGCGGCGATCTCGCGCGGGCCGAGCATCCCCATCATCACGATGTCGGTCGTGGTCAGCGCGACCTGCGCGAGCTGCGTGAGGATGAGCGGCGCGGCAAGCGCGCCGATGTTTCTGGCGTCGAGCCAGAACTGTCGATGAAGCTTCATGCGGCGTCGGCAAAGATGGGATCGAGTTCACGGGCAATGGAATCGTCGAGCAGATCGCGCTCGTTCATCCAGTCGTCGTTGAATACGGTGTCGAGATATTTTTCGCCGCCGTCGCAGACCAGCACGACGAGCGTCGAATCCGGCGGCAGCGTGCCGAGCATCTTCAGCGCGTGCCAGATCACGCCGCCCGCCGAACCGCCGACGAGCAGCGCCCGCTTGCGCGCGATGTAGCGCGCGGTGTTGAACGCGGCTGCGTCCGTCACCTTGACGCCTTCATCGAGCAGCGCGTAGTCGACGAGTGCGCCGATCTCCGCGCCGGGCGGCGTACCCGTGCCCGACTGGTAGTACGAGCCGCCTTCGCCGCCGAACGCGATCGAGCCGACCGGCTCGACACCCACCACGCGCGGCGCGGCGCCGGTCGCGCGCAGTTCGCGCGCGGTGCCGAACAGCGAGCCGCCGGTGCCGACCGAGCCGACCAGATAGTCGATCCGCTCGCCGAGCACGTCGCGCAGTTCGCGCGCGAGTCCGCGATAGCCGTTGCCGTTCGCCGGATTGTTGTGCTGCTCGGTCCAGATGCTGTCGGGATCGTCAGCCGCCATCCGCTCGGCCAGCGCCTCACGATCCGCCGTCGCGAGCGCATCGCCCTCGCTCACATAGACGAGCTCCGCGCCGAACGCCTGCATCGCGCGCAGTTTGTCTTTCGACGCGTGGCAGTCGACCACCGCGGTAAATCGGTAGCCGCGCTCGGCGGACAGCAACGCGAGCCCCATGCCGGTGTTGCCGGACGTCGATTCGATCACACGGCCTGCGGGCCGCAGGCTGCCGTCCTGCTCGGCTTCGTCGAGCATCTGCCGCGCCATCCGGATCTTGGCGCTGCCGGTCGGATTCGTCGATTCGAGCTTGAGCAGGATGCGTGCGCCGTTGGCGCCGCGAATCAGCTCGAACAATGGCGTGCGGCCGACGAGGTCCGACACTTTGGATACGATCGCCGGCACGGTGATCGTCGGTTGTTCACCCAGGAAACGCATATTCATCGTCAGGCTCCGGAAAACGGGGAAAGGCGGTCGACGCGCCAACGCGGGCGCGCGCCATCGAGGGTTACGACAAGCTTCGGGGGCAGCGGCAATTCATGAAACGGCGATTCGTTCGAATCCATCTGGTAGCCGGCCGTGTTCGGGTACAGCAGCAGGTCGCCGGGCTCCGGACGCTGCGCGAACGCGACCTTGCGCCACGTGAGCATGTCCGAGTCGAGGCAGCTCGCGCCGCCGACGCAGGCGCGGTACGGTCCGGACGCGCGTGGTAGTTGCCGAGACGTGCGCGCGGCCGTCAGCAGTTCGGGATCGGGCAGGAACTCGCTCGCGAACCATTGTTCGGAGACGCTGAAGCTCGTGCCGTTCACGGTCGCGATGCCATGGTCGCCGCGATCCTTCACGCCCTGGACGGTGAAGACCGTGAACCCGGCCTGATCGAGCAGCGCGCGCCCCGGCTCCAGCATCATCTGCAGGCCGTGCTCGCGCAACAGATCGGCGAGCGGCTTCGATTCGCCGTCCGGTATCCCGCCCAGTATCGCGTCGAGCATCTGCGCGCCGCTGCACGCCTGGTGATACGGGTAGAAGCCGTCGAATACCTTCTTCGCGTGGTAGTCGTCCGGACCGTGGGCTGCCTGGAACGCACGCCAGTCGTCCTCACTCGCGTACGACATCGCGAAGCCCCCGCCGATGTTGATGGTGTGCGGCGAAAGTTCGAGCGCACGCGCCTGCACGCATGCGCGCACCGCGATCCCCGCCTGCACGCAGCGCGCCTCCGCGCTGTAGCCCGACAGGTGAAACGAAAAGCCCTCGAGCATCAGCGACTCTCGATTCGACGCGCAGACCGACAGCGCCGCATCGAGCGCAGCGGCGCTCAGACCGAATCGGCTTTTCGTCTGCGCGACCGGCTCCATGCGCAGCAGCACGCGCGCGACACCCCCGCATTGCCGCGCGATCGTGGCGAGACGGTCGAGCTCGTCGAGGCTGTCGACGGCGATCAGCGCATCGTGCAGCACCGCGAGCCGCAGCAAGTCGCCCGCCTTCGCGGGGCCGGAGACCCCGATGTCTGCGCCGCAGACCCCCGCGGCCAATGCATCAGCGAATTCGCCAACGCTCGCGACGTCGACGCCGATTTCGGCGTCGGCAGCGGCGCGCACGAAGCAGCGCGCCTTGTTCGCCTTCTTCGCGTAGTACACGCGCCCCGCCACGCGACGCTCGTCGAGCACGTGTTGAAACGCCGCGACATTGCGCGCGAATCGCTCCGGAAACAGCAGATGAAGGGGCGCATCGAAGCCGTGCGCGAGTTCGTGGATCATCGCCTCATGTTCATCCACGAACTCGCGCTGCGCGGGATCCCACAACGCGGGCAACCGCGGAATACGGTTCACCATAGCTCGACCTCCTTCCCGAGCCCCTTCGCGCGCGCCGCGTCGGCCAGCACGCGCCCGAGCGCGATGTCGGTCACGATCATCCCGCTGTTGAACGCGAACACGATCTCGTCGTCCGCGCGGCGCGCCGGCTTGCGGCCGAGCAGGATGTCCGGCAGCTCCGCATCGACAGGCGGCAGCTTGCCGGTCTCGTCGACGAGATCCATCCCCGTCACCTGCATTTGCGCTTCACTCGTCGCGACCCGGTAGTCGGCGTGGTGGAGCGCGTCGGCGTGAATGCCGTAGCCGACCAGCAGCGCGAGCGCGCCGGGCTTCAGCTCGGCGTGACGCACCGCTTCCGGCGCGCCCGCGCCGGCTACGCCGAGCACGATGTCCGCCTGCCGCGCGGACACGCCGAGATCGGTCGACACCTCGATGTCGCGGTCAGGGTGAAAGCGCTTCAGCGTGTGGCGGACCGCTTCGATGCCGGCATCGTAATGGCCGTGCACGATTACGCGCTCGACGCCCGGCAGCGCGGTCAGCAGGAATGGCGCAGCCATCCGTCCTTGCGTGCCCGTGCCGACGACGAGCGCCGTGCGCGCGTGCGGCGCGGCCGCGCGCGCGATCAACGCCGAAACGGCCGGCGTACGCAGCGAGCCGACGAGGCTGCCGTCCATCATGGCGACCGGCATGCCGGTCTCGTCGTCGAACAGCAGCAGCGTCGTGTAGTACTTCTGCAGCTCGCGGCTGTGCTCGGGGTCATGCTTGTACGAGGTCTTGAAGCCGACCGTCCGGCGACCGCCGTCGCGGCCGAGCATCGAATACGCGACCGAGTGCTTGTCCGCGGGCTGGCTCATCAGCTTGCGCGGATTGTCGGATTCGCCGGTCGCAAGACCGTGATACGCGCGCTCGACCGCATCGAGCACCATCGCCGGGTCGTAGTCGAGCTCGTCGATCACGCGCTTGCCGAGCACGAGCAGCTGCGACGGCTGCGTCGCGGGCCGCGGGCGCACGTCGGCGCCGGTTTCGGCCGTCGCGGCCGGGTCGAATGTCATCGTATTCATCTGCGCCTCACAGGATTTCGCGCGTCGTCGGCGCTTGCCGGAACGGCAGCGTCTCGCGCAGGTTGACGTGAACGTTGACCCGCCGCAGCCAGCGCTGGCGCGGCCCGTAGTTCGGGCGATAGACCGTGCGCCCGTGCACCGCGCGCTTGTTGTCGACCCAGACCATGTCGCCCGGCTGCATGACGACGCTGGTCTGGTGCGCATAGCACGCGTCGATCAGCCAGCGCAGCGCGCGCTCGGCCTCGTCGTCGCCCGGCAGCGCCGCCATGAACGCCTCGTCGACGCGCACCCACGGCTTCGCGCGCAGCCCCGACAGCGCGGGCACGGGCTCCGGATTTTCGTGCATGCGGCGAATCCGCTCGAACACGTGGTCGTCGAGCCGCCACTGGTCGCTGACGTTCTGCTCGGGCAGGTGCGACTTGTCCGGCAGGATCGTGAAGCGCGGCGCGCTCAACACGCGCCACATCTCGTCCGAGATCTCGATCTCGTCGATGCCGCAGAAAATCGTCTGCGCGTGCTCGTCGTTGCGGTAGCAGAGAATCGACAGGAAATCGGCGCGATGCTCGTGAAACGCCTCCTCGTTATGCCACACCAGCGTCACGCTGCTGCCGCCGCCGAGCTGCTCTGCATGGTCCTTCCTGATCGGCACGATGTGGCGCAGAAACCGGCCGTTCTCCTGGGTGCGCCAGCCGAACATGTCGCCAAGCAGCGACGTCATCAGGCACTGCATCGCCTCTTCGAGCAGCGACGGCGGATTGCGCCAGGGCGCGTCCCAGTGCGACGGCGACGCGCCGATGCGCGTGTCGTCGACCGGCATTCCGCGCAGCAGCAGGACGCTGCACGGCAGCTCGAGTTGCCGGTAGCGGTGCGCGAGCGCACGCAGCGTACGCGGCAGTTCCTGGGCGGCGAGCATGCAGTCGTGCGCGAACGACGGGCTTTCAACACTGTCGTGATGCGCGATCAGGCCGCGCGCGACGTGCGTGAGCCCGGCAACTTCGTCGTCGCGCAATTCGTAGATCGCGAGCGACTTCGAAACCGGCCTCAGACCGGATGGATCGATGCCTTCAGCAAGATTCATGCGATTCCCTCGTGTGAAAACGGGTGCCCCGCGCCGGCGGCGCGGCGGATGCCCTGCGGATAAGCTGTTTTCGTGGGGAGACGGCCGGTGCGCTCTGCGGCGCGTTCGATGGCCGTCGTATCTCGTGCTGCCGATGCTTCGTGTTACATGTCGACCTGCGCGGACAGGAAGAACGTGCGCGGCTGGCCAGGCCACACCGAGTTGTAGTTCGCCGCGGCCCAGTAGCGCCTGTCGGTCAGGTTCTGCACGCCGGCGCGGAAGATCGTCGTGTGGTCGCCGATACGCGTCTGGTAGCGCGCGCCCGCATCGAAGCGCACGTAACCCGGCAGCGATACGGTGTTCGCCGCATCGAGCGGCCGGCGGCCGACGTAGTAGACGCCCGCGTCGACGTTGAGCCCGTGCACGGCCGCGATCCTGTAATCGAGGAACGCGCTCGCCTGAAAGGTCGGCACGTTCGCGGCGCGCTTGCCGTTCGTCGCAGGGTCGCCCGTATCGTCTTGCTGCGTATGCAGGTATGCAGCGCCCGCGACGATCGACAGGTCGCGCGTCACACGGCCGTTCGCGGTCAGCTCGACGCCCGTATGGCGCTGCTTGCCGGCCTGCACGAAGTAGTTCGCCGCGTTCACGTACTGCAGCGTCTTCTCGATGCGGAACACCGCTGCGTTGACGGTCAGGTCGCTGCCGACGTCGGCCTTCACGCCAGCTTCGTATTGCTTGCTCTTCACCGGCGCGAGATTCTGGCCCGCGTTGCGCGTGTTGTACGGCGCGACGCCGCCCTGCTCGAAGCCTTCCGAGTAGCTGACGTAGGTCGACAGCGACGGCAGCGGCTTGAAGATCAGCCCTGCCGACGGCACGTTCACGCTCGTCTCGTAGTGCGATTGAGCGCCGGACGCCGCGTACGAGTCGTCGCGGTAGCGCACGTGGCGCAGGCCGAGCATCACGCTCCAGTGCGAGCCGATGTCGATCAGGTCGCTGATGAACACGCTCGGCTGGAAGTTCTTCGTGGCTGTCTTGCCGGGGAACGTAGACGTTTGCGCGGGCGAATAGACCGGATTGAAGATGTTGCCGACCGTGATCGGCATCACGCCGAAGCCGCCCTGCTGCGAATCGTAGTTGCGCGTCGACACGCCCGTGACGAACTGGTGCGCGAGCGGCCCCGTGTTGAACTTGCCGGTCACGAACGTGTTCGTCGACAGTACGCGGAAGCTCTGATTCGGCGACAGGTAGATGTCGCCGCTCAGGATGTCGCCGTTCGCCGCGACCGAATAGATGTCGGGAAACGCCGCGTCGCGGTTGTTGTACGACTGCGCGATCTGCGTCGTGAAAGTCCAGTTGTCGGTCAGCCTGAAGTCGAACTGGCCGCCGATATTGAACGTGTTGGTGCGGTACTGCAGCCACGGCTGCCCGAGCAGCGTGCGCGGGTCGAACTGCGGCGGCAGCGAGCCGTCCGGCTGCGTGCCGATCACGGGCTGCGCGGCGAGATGCTTGTTCTGGTAGTCGAAGTTCAGGCGCAGCAGCGCGCGCGGCGAGATCGCCCAGTCGATCGCGCCGCTCACGAACGTGCGGCGCAGATCGCCGGAATGGCCGAAGTTGCCGACCTTCTCGCCGGCCACGTTGAAGCGATAGCCGAACTGGCCGTCGCCGATCGGGCCGCCCGTGTCGACCGCGCCGTAGTAGCCATCGTAGCTGCGCACTTCGCCGGTGACGGTCGTGAAGCGGTCGCGGGTCGGGCGCTTGAGCACGTAGTTGACCGTGCCGCCCGGCGAGTTCACGCCGTACAGGAAACCCGACGGCCCTTTCAGCACGTCGACGCGCTCGACGTTCTCGAGCGGCAGGTCGTAGTACGGCGCGACCGGCATCCCGTCGCGCCGCATCGTATTGGTCCAGTCGACCGGAAAGCCGCGGATGCTGATGTTGTCCATCGCGCCGCCGACCGCCGTGTTCTGCACCGACGGGTCGTTCTTCAGCACGTCCATCAGCGTGCGCGCGCGCTGGGCCTCGATCAGTTCGGCCGAATAGTACGCCACCGACAGCGGAAGATCCTTCGGATCCTTCGAGCCGAGCGCGCCAACGTTGACGTCGGGCACAGCGTACAGCGACGGACGGCTGCTCCGCACGGAGATGGTATCGAGCGTCGCCGTGCCGGCGGCCGCCGCATCCTGAGGCACGGCGCTCGCGGCGCCTGCCGAGGCCTTGTCCTGCGCGATTTGTACACCCTTGCCCGCAACCTCCTGAGCATGCAGGTGCCACGATGCGAGCGCCAGCGCACCCGCGAGAATCAACCTGTCCTGGCGACGCGCCGGCACTCGCTGTGCGGCGCGGGCCTTCTTCCCCAAACCATTTGCACTACTGATCAGCCGCATTGTTCCGCTTCCGTTTTGCCTTGTTGTGAAAATCGATCACTACCCGCTGTACCCAAGCAACGTCAGCACGACGCTCTGGTACGCAATAGCGTGTCTCCTGCCGCGCAACCTCTTGTTCCGGTGTTCACCATCCGGGGAAAGCCAGGCCACACAAAATCGGAAATGAGAATTATTCATTTTTGAGATGCGATGTCAAACAATTTCGCAATCCGATGTAAATGATCAAATCGATTCGAGGTCCACCAGGCTTCGGAAGTCGAACAGGCCTCCAGGTTCCGAATGGTTCCGGCGGTGGAACTCCAGTGTCGCGAGCGTGCTGCACGTCCGCAGGAAAGTTGCCGTCATGGTGCGCGCTACAAGTCGGTCGACATCGACAGCCAGAAAGTGCGCGGCATGCCGCTGATCAGATATCCGGTTGGATTCGCTTGCCAATAGTCCTTGTTGAAGAGATTGGTGACGCTCGCGCGGAGCGTGACGTCCCGGCCCACGACCCGGGTCGTCAAGCGTCCCCCGAGATCGCATCGCGTCCAGCTCGGAACGTGCTGGGTGTTGTCCTGGCTCATGTAGGCCTTGCCCGTATAGATGACGCGCCCGGCCAACGTGAACCCGGGGATGAAGGGCATGTCCCACTCCGCACCGAGATTGGCCTGGAGCGACGGCGCGCCGACGGCGTGATTGCCGTCGTTGATCCCGCCCTGAGTGCGACGCAGCCTCGCGTCGAGCCAGCTCACGCCGCCCAGCACCCGGACGCCACGCCCGAGTTCCCCGAAACCGGAAAGCTCGACGCCGCGATTGCGCTGCAGGCCGTTGAGGCTGTAGATCCTGGTGGCGGGGTCGACGATCCCGCTCGGCACGTCGATCTGGAACAGCCCCAGCGTCGCGCCGAAGCGGCCGAGATCGAGCTTGGTCCCGACCTCGTATTGCTTCGACTTGAAAGGCGCAAACACCTGGTTGGGGTTGGCCGCGTCGGCGGGTGGCAAGGAGCCGGGCGTTAGCGCCTCGATGTAGTTGGCGTAGAACGAAAGCTGGTCGAGCGGACGAATCACCAGCGCGACGGAGGGTGTCGTTGCGCCCTGGTCGTAGTGAGCAGTTTCGGCGCCGGAGGCGGCGTAGTTGCTGCTGGCGACCTGCTGGTGGCGCACGCCGAGCGTGAGCTGCACGAGCCCGCCCGCGGCAGACAGGGTATCGGCAATGGCGATGCTGCGCAGGATCTGCTCACTATCCTTGGATTCTGGCAAATGCGACAGCGGCGCGCCGGGGCCCGATAGCCGGGTCGGCGTATAGATGTTCGTCTGATAGCTGCCGTAGACGGTCTGTCCGAACCATGTCGTCTGCTGCAGATGGTTGCCGCCGACGACGAGCCGATGATCGATCGGCCCGGTCTTGAAGCGAGCCCTGGCCCCGGCTTCGGCCGACAGCGCATGCGATCGCCCCTCCTGGTATTTCGACGAAGACGTTGCATTGCCCTGCACGTCGGTAATGGTCGCGCCGGGGTCTTCCAGCTTGTCGTAGCCAAAGCGATTCATGCCCACCGCACCGAACAGCGTCACGCCGGACGTCAGGTCGTACTCAGCGCGCCCCAGCGCCGTCAGGCTGTGCGAGCTCGAATAGGCGAAGGACTGTGCGAGATTGATCCGGGGATCGGGCGCCTCCGGCACCGTGATGCCGGCGATCGGGGTATAGCCGCGCGCGGCCCCGCGCATGTAGTCGTCCTGGTAGACGACGTCGCCGGACAGGCGCAGGCGCTCGCCGCGATAGTCGAGCCCGACCGAAAGCGCGCTGTTCCGTCTCGACTGGTCGTCGATCGGCGTATGGCCCTCACGACGGGCCGCGTTGATGCGGATGCCGAATTCCCCGCTCCTCCCGAAACGCCGGCCGATATCCGCATGGCCGCCGAATACGGAGTTGGACAAGTATTCGGTCGTCAGGCGGGTAAGCGGCATGTCGTCGGCGCGCTTCGTCACGACGTTGACGCTGCCGCCGACGCTGCCATGCGGAAGCATGCCGTTGAGCAATGCGCCCGGCCCCTTGAGAATTTCGATGCGCTCGAGCGGATCGGGGCTGACGCGATAGGCCGGCACGAGCCCAAAGAGCCCGTTCAGTGCGATTTCGCTGTTTTCGACACGAAGCCCCCGGATCGTGATCGCGTCGTAGCGATTGCCGCTGTCGATCGCCGCCCGGACCGAAGGATCGGTCGTGGTCAGGAGTTCGGCCACGCTGGTCGACTGCTCGTCGCGGATGAGTTTTTCCGTATAGCTCGTCAGGCTGAACGGCGTGTCCATATAGTCGCGATTACCCAGCAGGCCGACTGTTGCGCCTTGCGCGACCTGCCCGCCTGCATAAGGCGCGGCGACCGAATCGCCGATGCGTTTGCCGATCACCGTCACGGCAGGCAGCACGCCTTGTGCGCCTGCGGCCGGTGCGGGACGGAGCGAGTAGCTGCCGTCGCCTTGCCGCACTGCCTCGAGGCCGGTGCCGCCCAGAATGGCCTGGAATGCACGATCGATGGAATACGAGCCATGTACGCCCGGGCTGGTCTTTCCAGCCGTCAGGTCGCCCGGCACGCTGAGCAGGATGTCCGCTTGATCGGCAAGCCGGCTCAAGGTCGAGGACAGCGGCCCGGCCGGGATGTCATAGCGTCGGGCGACAGCCTGGGTTGCCGTGCCGGCGGGCGTCTGCGCGAATGCCTGCGAGCAAGCGCCGCTCGCGGCAAGCGCGATGCCGAGCATGGCAAATTGCCCTGCCCGGGCTGCGTGACGATGTACGGCCCGAGAGGCGTGGGTTTTTCCTTCGACGCAGCACGCGTGCACGGGAGCGTCTTGGTTCGAAGGAAACGGCAGGCGACGCATAAGACAGCTTTCCTCGAGGTGGAAATGGGCAAGAAGAGGTCTGTCCGCGTCAAGCAGAGCCAGGCAGGATGCGGCTCGATCTCCGAATCGTCCTCTTTATTGGTTAATCGGATGAGGACGGGAAATGCGAACCGAAATCGAAAAATAATTTGCGATCCGGCCGATCAACCCGCCGAGCGCGGGCGCCGGACATGGCCCCGCGCGTTATTTGGCTTCGATCGAGATCCACCACGGCAGCGTGCGCCGCACGCGGATCGGCAGATCGCGTTCGAGCATCGCGAGCGTTTGGTCCGGATTGTTTGCCGGGAAGCGGCCGACAACCCGGATCCCCGCAACTTGCGGGTCGACGCCGATGCGACCATGCTGATAGCGGCTCAACTCCGCGATCAACGCGTCGAGCGTGACGTCCTCGGCCAGAATCACGCCACGCGACCATGCTTCGCGAGCAGGATCGGCGAACGCCGCGCCGGAAATGACGTCCGTTGCGAAGTGCCGTTGCTGGCCGGCCGCAACTACCTCGACGCGCCCTGAGAGGTTCCGAATCTGGACCCTCCCTTCGAAAACGGCCAGCAGCGTACACCGGTCCGTTTGCCGCACGGTGAAGCGGGTGCCCAATGCCTGCATCCGGCCGTTCGGGGTGTCGACGAAGAACGGCCGGCCTTGGCCGTCCTTGCCGGTATCGATGAGGATTTCGCCCATCGTCAGCGTCACCAGACGTCGTGCGCCGTCGTAGTCGACGTCGAACGCACTGTTCGTGTTCAACCAGACGCGCGTGCCGTCGGCCAGCAGAACGTCTCGCCGTTCGCCGACACCCGTGCGGTAGTCCGATCGCCATGCGGCCAACCGATCAGGCAGGGCCATGAAGCGCCCTCCCAACCATCCTGCGATGCCCGTCCCGCCCAGCGCCGCCAGACAACTCAGCACCTTGCGGCGGCCTATCGTGCGCCTGGCAGAAACCTGAACGGCAGCGGCGAGCGCCTCGCGCTCGCCGTCGCCCTCGCGTCGCAATGGCTCGAACCGGCGGCTCACCGCCTCGATATGCGCCCACGCGCGACGATGCTCGGGACGTTCCGCCAGCCATCGCTCCCACGCTTCACGGTGTTCGGCCGCTGCGCCGTCGGCATAAAGCGCGGCATACCAGTGGGCGGCCTGCTCAAGGCTCTCGTAATCCGTCTGGACGCCGCTCTCTGCGGCGGACGGGGAAGGCGTCGCCATGCGTCAGTGAGTCAGTGAGTCAGTCCGGCGTCGAGCAGCGCCAGATGCAGCATGGCCTGTGCGAGGTACTTTTGCACCATGCGCTCCGAGACAGCCAGTTCGCCGGCGATCTCGCGGCTCGGCAAGCCATGGATCTGCGCCATGATGAACGCCTTCCTCGCCTTCTCGGGCAACCGGCTGATGAACTCGCCCACTTCCATCAGCGTTTCGATGATGATCGCGCGGTACTCGGGAGACGGCTCGCAGGGCTCGGGGAGCGCAGCCAATGAATCCAGCCACGCCTGCTCGACTTGACGGCGGCGAAACAGGTCGATGCACATCCCCTGCGCCATCGTGCGCAGATAGGCACGCGCTTCGGCAGGGCCGTCGAAGCCTTTGGGGGCCGGTTTGAGGATCAGGCGGAGAAACGCGTCATGAGCAAGGTCGGCGGCATCGACGGCGTTACCCAGCCGTCTTCGCAGCCAGCCCTGCAACCAGCCGTGGTGGTCACGGTAAAGGGTGTGCACATCCTGATGCAAGGCGAGCTGGGCGGCGGTCATGTAACAACCCTTTCAACATCAACGGTTGTAGATCGTAAGGAAAATGCGAATCATTTGCATTTATAAACCACTTTCCATATTTCTTGCAACTCCTTGGCAATCTGACGAGACCGTATCGATGCCTTAGTCGTTCGTCGGCGTGCGCTGTTCGAAGCGCAAGCAGGCCTTTTAGGGTCCGATGTGGAGTGACCGATACGAAACTCTCGCCCGTCAGCCGCTCGATGCGGCACACCTCGTCTCCGGCAGTCGCCGCGCTGCCCGCGCACGCGGTACAACGCGCAGCGTGTGTAGAAGTTCGTAGATTCTGCTCGATCTGATTGACTGGAATCGGCTTGGCGCGGCGATGAGCACGAGATTCGTGCCGCACTGAGGTCGGCGGGCAACGTCGCCGCGGCCGCCGTACTTGCAGCAAGCATTCGACCTGTCGGACGAAGACGTGCTCTGGCAATGGCTGGAGAATCCGTCAAGATTCGGACATTTACGTACACCAGGAAGCAGCGGCCTTTTTTGCAACAAAGGCTGAAGCGATGCGGAAGGAGCGATTCAAGCGTGGCCTACATGAAGTCCTGCATTTTCAACAGCTTCGTTGCTTATAATCGCATGTTCGCCTTTGCGCGCCGTAGTCACGAAAACATGCATCGCGCCGCTCCTCTCTGCGTACATTCGCTGCTGCAAGATTCGTGAAGCCATGACATTTGCAACACCGGGGTATTGTCCAGCATGAGTCCATCCGCCATCGCTTGTGCCGTGGGCGGCGGCCTGATTCTCGCGGAAGCACTCCTGCTGAGAATGATGCGCCGCGAACACACGGTCTGGCCGGAACTCGTCTTCAACCTCAATTCTGGCCATATCCTGATGTGGGCCTTCCGTGGTGTCGAAATCGCGGCCTACGCAGCCGTTCTCGCCCATCTAAACCTGCACTGGATCGACCGCCTGCCGCGCGCAGCGCAGTGGACTTTTGCGCTGTTCGCGTGGGATCTCTGCTTTTATTGGCGGCATCGCACGCACCATCGATTCGGGCTGCTCTGGGCGGTGCATGTCGTTCATCACCAGGGCAAGAACTTCAATCTCTCGCTGTGTAACCGCAATTCCTGGTATGCATCGCTCACTGATTTTCCGTTCACCGGCGTGCTCGCCGTTCTGGGTTTGCCGCTCGATATTTATGTCGCCATTTCGTCGTTCCACTATGCTGTCCAGTTCTTCAACCATTGCGGCCTCGTGCGGTCGGCGGGCGTACTGGACCGCTTTCTGGTCACGCCGCGACATCACCGCGTGCACCATCGCGCCGAGCCGCAGTTTTTCAACTGCAACTTCGGCGGCACCTTTCTTCTGTGGGACAAAATCTTCGGCACCTTCACCCGCAACGACGACGATCACGTCGATGCCCGTTACGGCGTCGATGGCATCGCGAACAGCTGCAACCCGCTGCGCGCGAGTCACGAACCGCTACTGCAGCTCGCGGGCGCGAGGTGGCCAGCCAGCGAACATTGCTCACCGGCGCGTGTGAGCGCCGTTTTCGTGGCCAGCGGGGGCTTGCTCCTTTATGGCATGCTCATTTGCTGGCTCAATACGCAGCATGACGCCCACTCCGACTTGCATTGGATGCTGATGGGCTGCACGCTGGCCGGCACGATTGCGCTCGGCGCGCATTGCGACGGCAAGCGCTGGGCGCTGCCCGCCTGGTGCGCGCTGGCGTTCGCGCTGCCCGCGCTGCTACACGGCGATCGCACGATGAGCGACACCGTGCCCGCCGCGCTCCTCGTGCTGTTTGTCGTGCACGGCGTCTTCGGCATGATCCAGTTCGCGCGCAAGGCTGCGGCGTCCGCCCGACTGCCGCAGCGCTGAACGCTTTCGCCCTTCGTAGATGAACCTGCTTTCACCCACGCGTTTCTACCCCCCTGCGCCGACGCCTCACAAGTCACCGCTCGGCCCCTTCGCGCTGCTGCTCACGCTTCGCCGCAATCCTTTGGAGATCTGGTGTGAAGACGATTTCCGCCTGCCGATGCAGCTTCGCAAGACCATCGTCGATCGACGTGCGCTGGTCAACGACCCCGCCGCGATCCGTCGCATCTTCGTTGACAACGTGCGCAACTACGAGAAAAACGAGTTGCAACTGCGTCTGCTGCGCCCGGCACTGGGTGTTGGCATCATCACGTCGAATGGCGATGCATGGCGCAGACAGCGCCAGATGATGGCCTCGCTCTTCACGCCGCAGCGGGTCAAGGCGTTCGCCGTTGCACAGGCGGCAGCAGCGCAGCAATGCGCGGAGCGCATCGCTCAAGTCTCGCGCGCCTGCGGCGAACACACGCTAGACGTTGCCACTGAAATGGGCCGCCTCACGCTTGAAATCCTCGAGCACACGTTGTTCGGCCAGGGACTCGCGTGCGAGCCTTCGATGTTCCAGCAGGCCATCGCGCACTACCTCGAAACGCTCGGACGGCTTGACTACTTCGATCTCGTCGGCTTGCCGGACTGGCTACCGCGCCTGAATCGCCTCACGGGGCGTAAATCACTGCAGCACGCCGCGCGCGTTGTCAACGAGATGATCGGGCAGCGTCGCGCGCTGCTCGAACGCGGCGCGCCCGCGCCCCAGGATCTGGTTACGCTGTTGCTGAGCGCGCACGACGCCGAGGGGCAAGCGATGAGCGAGCGCGAACTGCACGACAATATCGTGTCGTTCATCGGCGCGGGCCACGAAACGAGCGCCAATGCCCTGACGTGGATTCTCTATCTGCTCTCGCAGTCGCCCGCCTGGCGTGCGCGCGTGGAGGCCGAAATCGACGCGCACGCGCACGAAGGCCCGGCGTTCACCGATCTGCCCGTAACGCGCGCGGTGATCGAGGAGACTCTGCGCCTGTATCCACCCATTCCAATGATGAGCCGAATCGCGCACGAAGACGACACGTTGTCCGGCGTGGCGATTCCGGCAGGCACGATCGTCACTGTTGCAACGTACGTGCTGCATCGCCATCAGACGCTCTGGAGCGACCCGCACGCATTCGATCCTGAGCGATTCATGGGCACCGCGCGCGAAAACATCCAACGCCATGCGTATATTCCGTTTGGCGCGGGCGCGCGCGTGTGCATCGGCATGAGCTTCGCGATGACCGAAATGCTGGTGGTCCTGCGTTGCCTACTCGGCCGTTTTCGCTTCGATCTGGTTCCGGGCCATCGCGTCATGCCTCAGGTGCGGGTGGCCATGCGCCCGCAGCACGGCATGATGATGCGCATCAGCACGCGCCAAGCGGGCCGGCCGTGATGGCCGACCCAGCCTGCTCTCGGGTCTTCGCGCACACCACCATTTGCACGCCCTTTTTTCGTTCACGCTCAGTCGTCGGCAAGCGAGTAAGTGCGCTCACGCAATTCGTCGATCAATGCGCGATCGCCACGGCCGTTGGCGAGTTGTGCGAAAGGCACGGGTGCGCCGATGCTCACCGTGACGGACGACCCGATACGTGCGCCCACCTCGCGGAAAATGAGTGCGAGCTTGAGCGTCCTGTCGATGTGACTCGCGATCTGGAAGAGCCGACTATTCTGCCCATGGAAATAGACCGGCAACACCGTGGCGCCAGTGCGGCGCACAAGCTGCGCGGCAAAGGTGCCCCACGGCGGATCGATCGCGCGCCGCCGACCGGCGCGATCCGGCGAGACGGAGATCAGCCCTGCGGGAAAGACAATCAGCGCGCCGCCGTTGCGCACGTGCTCGAGCGCCTTGCGCCGCGTGGCGATGTTCATGGCGCGCGCGGATTCGCGAGTCGAAAGATCGACCGGAAGCAGCCAGGGCTGCAACTCGGGCGCCTGCATGAGCACCGAACTCGCCAGCAGGCGGAAGTCGGGGCGCAACCGCTCGACAAGCCAGCAGAGTGTGACGCCATCCAGCACGCCATAGGGATGATTGGCGATAACCACCAGCGGACCTTGCGCGGGCGCACTCGCGAGCGCGGCGGCGTCGAAGCGGATATCGAGATCGAGCAAACGAGCGGCGGCGGACCAGAAACTCTCGCCTTCGACCGGATTCAAACGATTCTGCCGGTACAGGTGTTCGAGCTTCGCACGCGCTGTCAGGCGCTCGATCGTTTCGATCAAGAAGCGCCTGAACGGCGTGGTGACTTGCCCCGCATACGAGAATTGAACGCGCTGCGTCGTGTAGGCCCGTTCGATAAGTGTGTCCATGCTCCTCAAGTCCGGCGAATCCACAAAAAATCAAACTCGTTAAAAAATCTGTTCCGTACGCCTCGCGATTTCGCGAGAAACAACGCGGCGGCGGGCTCAGATCGCGTTGCAAAAATTACACGGATACGAAAGTAAAATCCCAGGTCGGTATTCCGTTCGGCCTGTCACGGGCTATTCGCGCATCCCTTCCAGATCGCGGATCAACTCGCTCGCCGAGATCTCGTCGAGCGTCGACAGCGCATCGGGCTCGCGAACGCCGCCCCAGTTCGACGGCGAACCGGCCTGCAGCGCGCCGAGCGCCTGCTCCGGATACATGTCGACCGAACCGACGATGATCCCCGGGTCGAGCGACAGCTCGATCACCTTGCCCGCGCCGAGCGGCTTCGTGAAATACCAGATGCAACCGGCATCCTGCACTTCGCCGCGCCGCCAGCCCTTGTTGACGAGCCCGAGCACGCGGCCGGTCGGTACCTTGACGCCCTTCCAGCGTTCGAGCAGAAGCCCGTTGCGCTCGTCGTCGGTCAGCCGGTACACGTCGCGGCCGAGCTGCGCGAACGGCTGCAGCAACTCGTAGTCGGCGAACACCTGCCCGAACGCGGCGGCATCGGCCGGTGCGATTTCCAGTGCATGCGGCACGCCGATGCGGATCGTCTCGCCTTCCGGTAACGTGAACACATCGTCGTCGGCCGTCGCCGCGGTGCCGTCCTCGGCCACGCGGAAGCAAGCCTTCAGCGTGCCGCCGAAGTTGCCGCCGTCGTCGACTTCGTACACACCCCACACGAGGCGCTGGACGAGGTGGCGCACGAGCGGATGCTCGGCGAGAAACGCGCGAAACACCTCGGGCGTCCAGCGGCGGCGCCCGCACATCGCCACCTCGAGCCGCGCGACCTGCTGGCTCGCGATCGTGCGCGCATCCTTCTTCAGCAGCTTGAAGCGCTCGACCGCTTCCTTGCCCTTCACGGGATCGTCGGTCTTCTTCGGCTTCGGCAGATCCGCGAGCCGCGCGCCGGCCACGCCGTCGGCGCCGGTCTCGCGCACATACGGCTTGAGCGTCTCGTCGAAGCCGACCCGGAATGCACGCGGACCGAAGTCGAGCAGCATCGTCCCCTGTTCGTCGAGCCCGAGATCCGGCGCGAGACGGTCCTCCAGTTCCTCGGGCGACAGCCCGCGCGCTTCCGCGATCGCCTCGATCTTCTCGCGCGCGCGATCCTGCAGCGCGCGGAACTTGACCTTCTGCGCGATGCCGTTGAGCAGCATCAGCGCGACGTCGCTGCCGATCGCGGCCAGCACGTCGAGGCCGGTCGCCGCGCGTGCATGCGCCGATTCGCCGGGCCACGTGCGGATCAGCGGCGTCAGCTTGCGTGCGGTGTCGTCGTTGCCGAACAGGCCCAGCGCGGTGAGCGCCCAACCCTCCTTGCCCGGCGCGCCGGCATCGAGCCATGCGTTGAAGCAGTCCCACGCGAAATCGGCCAGCGACTCCGCCGTGCACGCGTCCTTCACGACGTCGATGCCGCCGTAGACGCCTTCACCGGTCGGGAACGTCAGCATCTGGCCGAGATGGTCGAGCGCGTCGTCCGGCAGCGCCTTGCCGTTCTTCAGCACCGGACGGCGCCAGCCGCGCGGCTGCCAGAATTCAGGCAGCTTGCCGCGCTTGGTCGGAAAACGGTCGAGCGGGCTCTCGTCGAGCACGGCGCGCACCGCTTGCGGCACCGCGTCGTCGGCATAGCGCGAGGCGACGTCGATCAGCAACGCCTCGTGGCCGTTCGCCTGCAGCAAACGCAGTGCCGCGCCGGCGCAGTCGCGCGCTTCGCCCGGCTTGCCGAGCGACGGTGCGATCAGGCCGCTGGCCGCATGCTCCGGAAACTTCAGCAGCCACGCACGGCCGTCCTCGCGCAAGGTCTTCAGCTTCGCGAACGCGCGGGCCGCGATCGGCGCGCATTCGACGGCGCCGTAATTCAGCGCGTAGCCGAAATTCTCGGTCGGCTTGTTGCGCACGGTTGCGATGAGGCCCGGCAACGCGGGCAGGCCGAAGGTCGCCATCATCAGGTTCACGCCCGCCGTGCTGTGTTCGCCCGCCACCGCGTTCCAGATGTCGACGGCCATCGCGGCCGGCAGCAGCGTCAGGTACTCGGCGCGCAGCCAGTACCAGAAGTAACGCTCGCGCTTGCGCTCGTCGATCATCGCGCGCCACGCGGCGACGAACGCCGGCGCGTCGCCTTGCCGGATCGCCTTCGCCGCCGCCTCGCCGAGCGGCCCGTAGTATTTTTTGCTCGCGTCGAAACCGAGGCCGTCGATCAGCATCATTGTGTCCTTCGACGCCGCGGCGAGCCGCTTCGCTTCCCACTGGTCGGGCGTTTTCGCCTGGTTGCGCTTCGCTTCGTCCCAACATTCGACCGCCGCTAGTTCGAGCGGCTCCAGCGTCAGCGCAGCCGCCCGCTTCCGCCGCGCGGCCAGCCAGGGCGGCGCGGCCAGCACACCCGGCAATTCCTCGGCCGAGGCGACCTCGGCCGGGCCGGCCAGCAGCGCGAGAAGCTTGTCGATCACGGCCTGGGCCGGTGCGTCGAGCCACGGCCGCAGCCCGTCGACGTGCACCGTATGCGCGCGCAACAGGCGCGTGAGGCTCGGCGTCAGCAGCCCGGCATCCTTGCCGCCCGCGGCCACGAGCCGCGACAGCGCGACCACGCCCGCCAGCGGCCAGCGATCGAGCGACAGCGACAGGCGCGCGAGCGCGCCCTTCGAACCGCTCGCGACCTTCGCCAGCGCAGCCACCGCGTCGGGCGTGCCGATCGCGGCGAGCCCGTCGCCCGCCTCGTCGGCGGCGGCGCCGCGTTCGAGCACGTCGAACGCGGCCGTGCCGCGCTCGCGCAGCACGGTCGCGACCATCCGCGACATTCCCCAGAACTCGCGGCCATAGCTGTTCGGACGGATTCTCCCCGCCATCGCGATCGCGTCGGGATCGGTCGCGGTCAGCAACATCCAGTGCAGCGTCTCGGGCACGTCGCGTTCGGCGCCCAGCCGGCGCACCAGTGCATTCGACAGCTGCGGCGCATCGGGCAACAGCAGTGCGGGTATCGGCTGGCGGGTCGGGTGCAGCGCCGGCAACGCGGCCTCGATCCTGTCGACGCAGACCTGCCAGTCCGCCTCGCTCGCCGCGGCAAGATGCTCGCGCAGCGCCGCCTCGCCGCCGACGATCGGCCCGCGCCAGTTCCCGCGCACCGGGCCTTCGACCGTCGTCGAGAAACGATGGAGGCGGCGCTGCGCCTGACGGTCGTAATCGGCGTGCACCTGGATTTTCAACGCGTCGAGCAGCACGTCGATCGCGCCCGCCAATCCGTATTGCGCGACCAGGTAGTCGGCGACCGGGCGGCCGATCGTGGTTTCGCCGTGATAGTCGCCCAGGGTCATCGCCAGCGCGAACAGCACGGCGTCGGCTTGCGCGTCCGCCACCGGCCCGGCGATCGGCGTACGCGCGGCCAGCCGGTCGAGCATCCGCTGGGCGGCCGGGCGCAGCGCCGCATCGGTCGCGCCGATGTCGATCGAGTACCCGTCCTTGCCTTCGATCTTCAGCCACGCCGCGCGCACGTCGAGCACGGTCACCGCGACGGGAAAACGGCGGGACGCATAGGCTTCGCGCAGGATCTGCGGCGACAGCCGCACGGGATCGCCGTGCATCAGCCATGGCGGTGCGCCGGTGTCGGCGACCGCGGGCGCGGCAGGCACCGGCGCGGCGGCCTCGGACGCCGCCCACTCGCCGAGCGCCACGGCAGCCGCCTGCGCGTGCTCGTGCACGCTGGCCGACGCTCCCCAGCCACGCAGCAGGTGGCGCGACTTGAGCAGGTCGAACGCCATCGCGGCGCCCTGGTCGCCGACGTCGTAGCGGCGCTTGATCACGGCAACCGTCAACGTCTCGCCGGGCTTCATGTCGCCGTTCGCGATCTGCGCGCGCACGGTCTCGAAGACACGCTCGCACTGCGCGTCGAAACCTTCGGCTGCCGCAGGCGGCACGGGTGCGGGAGCGGAAGAGTCCGTCGATGCCGGCGCCGATGCGGCAGCCGTGGCGGCCGGCTGGGCCGACGGCGCGGCCGGCGCGCCATTCGCGGCATTCACCGTCGCAGGTTGCGCGCCCGCCGCCGCATCTGCCGACGGCGCGACGGCCGGCGGCTTGGCGGCAGTCACGCCGATGCTGGCGCCGGCCGCTACCGCGACTTCGGCATAGCCCTTGCCGGTCTTCTCCTTGACGAGCTTGTCGAGCGCGGCGCGCGCCTTCGCGTCGTCCGCGAACGACTTCGTCTGGCTCTGGCCCGCGGTGCCGATGCGGCCCCAGCGGATGGTGAGCCCGGAGCCTTCCTGCTCCACTTCCCAGAACTTGCTGGAATTGCCTTCGATCAGTTCAAAACGACGCATCCGTTCCCTCTCGCTCGGATCGACGACGCGGCACGATGCCGCGCCTGCATGCCACGGCCGCAACGCAGCCATGACGCCCTCTCGTTGATTCATCCCGCGGTCCGTGCAGCCTGCACGACGACTCGCGGTGTCGGGCGCCGCCTGCTCGCCCGTTCGACGGTCCTGCCGTCATTGCTCGACGATGCCCAGCAGCAGCAACGTCAGCGAACCCAGTTGCGCCAGGATCGACGCCGATTGCGCACCGCGCAGGCCGTCGGCCAGCGCGCGCAGCAGCCGGCCCGCGTGCGCGAGGCCGGCCCGCTCCAGCCGCGTGGCCTGCGCCAGTGCACGCTCGGTCGCGCCGCCGCCCTGATGGCGCATGCCCTGGCGCAGCCACTCGGCCAGCAGCGCCAGCGTGTCCTCCGCGAGCGCGACCAGCGCGGGCAACGACGCTCTGCCGCCGGCCAGCGGCAGCGGTTGCGGCGCCGTCGCTTCGGTCTGCAGCACGACGGCGCGCTGCGCGGTCAACACGGCCAGCGGCCGCATCACGGCCGTGCCCGCATGCAGCCGGACGGTGCCCGCCAGCGCGCGCAACGCGCCCCATTCGCCGGACAGTGCACGCGCGAGCGCATCGACCGCGCCGGGTGCCACGGCGCGATGCGGCAGCGCGAGGTGCAGCACATCGTTGCCGCCCGCATCGGCCGTCCCGCCTTCGCCTTGCGCGAGCCGCGCGTGCAGCACCTGGGCGGCCGCATCCCAATGGACCGACCGCACGACCATCGGCTCGAACGCGACCACGTGCAGCGACCCGGCCGCGCCTGCCGCCGCGCCGTTCGCCGCCTGTCTCGGCCGCACGAAGTCGGGCAGCGCGTCACGCAGGTGCGCGACGAGCGCCGCGATGCCCGGCTGGCGGATCGGTGCGACGAGATCGTCCCAGGATGTCGGCGACAGCGGCAGCACGCCTGTCTGCCGTACGCCGGCCGCGATGTCGACCGCACCGTTCGCGCGCCGCTTCGCGGTCTTCGTGACGACCTGCCCGGCGGCGATCTGCCGCAACGGCAAACCCGCGACGCGGCGGCCGGCCAGATCCGGCGCACGGCCGCCGGCCGCGACGTCGGCGGCACGCGGCCAGTTGCGCGTCAGCACCATCACGGTCTGCGTATCGGGATCGGCGAACAGCACGCTCGCCCCCTCTTCCGCGTCGTCGGCCCACAGCTCGACGCCGAGCGACACCAGCCGCAGATGATCGAGTTCGACCTCGCCCTTCACGCCGATGCCGAGCATCTGGCGGGCCGGCACGGCGGCATCCTCGCGCTGCGTCGCGGCGGACAACGCCGCGCGCAGGCGCGCCCACAGTTCGGCCAGCACGCGCACGAGCCGCAGCGGCTCGAAACGGCTGCTGCGTGCATGCTGCGCGTGCACGAGCTGCCAGGCTTCGTCGAGTGCGTCGTCGACCCACTGCCAGCCGCGCTCGCGCAGGCGGCCGCGCAGCGACTCCACGCGCGCGGCCAGCGCGATCGGCGGCTGGCTCGAACCGTCCAGCCACAGCGCGTGTACCAGCCTGTCGAGGTCGGCGATCAACGCGTGCGCCGCGTCGTCGCGCAGCGGCGACCGGTCGTCGCCACGTTCGTCCCCACGTTCGTCCCCTTCGCCGGCCGGCGGGCGCACCTCGACGATCGTCTCCGATACGCCGTCGCCCGGTGCACCGGCCTGCCGAAACGCCCAGACGGCCAGCACGACGTGCGCGCAGCCGCTGCCCTGCCGGCAGTCACAACGCGCATGCGCGAGCGAGCGTCGCGAGAAGAACCGCACGGTGCACATCGGCAGGCGCGCAACCGGCGACGACTGCGCGCCGGACCACGGCTGCACCGTCACGACGGGCCGCGCGGCCGCGATGCGCGCGGCCTGTTCGAGCACCGACGGCGCGAAACTCGCCGCCAGCGCGGCATCGTCGAAATCGGCGGGACTCCATGCGCGATCCGCGGACGGCACGCCGTTCGCATCGTCATCTGCTGGTGCATCGCCCGAGTCGTCGCCCGTGTTGTCGCGCGTTTCGTCGCTTTCCACATCGTTCCGATTGCGGATCGCTTCTTCATGCGTATCGATCTGCTCGGCCGCGTCGTCACCGTCCGCGCGCGCATCGGCCGCATTGGACGCTTCGGTTGCCTGCATGCTCGCCTGATAGGCGAACACCAGCATCACGCGATGCCGGCACATGCCGCTCGCGGTGCAGTTGCAAGCCGCGTCGCGCAAGGTCCGGCCCGGCGGCAGGCTGGTACGCACGCCGTCGTCGAACGACGCGTGCACCGTACCGTCGCCGTCGACGGCCAGCGCCGGTACCGCGCCGGCGGCGACATCCTTCCGGGCACGCTTGACGAACCCGGCGTTGGCGAGCGCCGTCAGCGCTTCGGGCGTCAGTTCGAGGAGGTCGTCACGAATCGGCGCGCTCATCCCTGCACCTTCTCGGCGAGCCACGCGGCCAGTTGCCCGGGCGTCATCGCACCGATTTGCGCACCGGCGTTCACGAGCCGCGCGGCCATCTCGCGGTCGTAGGCGGGTTCGGCAGCCGAATCGAGCGCGGCCAGCCCGAGCACGCGCGCGCCGCTTTCGGCCAGCGCCTTCACGCGGCGCACGAGTTCGTAGCCGCTGCCGCCTTCATAGAAATCGCTGACCAGCACGACGATCGTGCGGGCGGGATTCGCGACGCACGATTGCGCATACGCGACGGCCTTCGCGATGTCCGTCCCGCCGCCGAGCTGGACCTTCATCAACAGCTCGACCGGGTCGGATACGTCGGCGGTCAGGTCGACCACCGACGTGTCGAAGGCCACGAGCCGCGTGCGCATGCCCGGCAATTGCCACAGGCACGCGGCCATCACCGCGCTGTGGATCACCGAGTTGACCATCGACCCGCTCTGGTCGACGAGCAGCACGATGTCCCACGGCTCGACGTGGCGACGCGTACGGCTGCTGAAGACCGGCGTGTCGAGATACAGCTTGCGCCGCTCGGGATGCCAGTGGCGCAGGTTCGCGGCCAGCGTGCGCGTGTAGTCGAAATTGCGCGCGATCTTCATCCGCGAGCGGCGGCGCCGGTCGCGCGTGCCGCTGAAGGCCTGCCGCACGTCGGTCGCCAGCCGCTCCATGATTCGCCTGACCACCTCGGCAACCAGCCGCCGAGCGGCCGCCAGCACCTCGGGATTCATCAGGTGCTTCGTGTGCAGCACGGCCCGCAGCAACGATTCGGACGGCTCGATCCGCTCCAGCACCTCGAGGTTCGTGACGACTTCGTCGATGCCGAAGCGCTCGACCGCATCGCGCTCGAGCCGGTCGATCACCTCTTTCGGAAACAGCGTGTGGATCGTGTCGATCCAGTCCGGCGTGCTCAGCGCGGACGGCCCGAGGCCGGCCCCGCGCTCGCCGCGCTGCGCGCGGCCGTCGTCGCGACCGTACAGCCATTCGAGTGCCGCGTCGGCGGCCCGCGCGTCGGCCCCCGGCGTGCCGCACGCGGCTTCGGCCGGTTCGCCGAGCAGCAGGCGCCAGCGTTCGAGCGGGCCGGGAATGTTCAACGGCATGGCAGAACTCGCGGAAAACGCGCCGCACCGTACCGTGACGACACGACATCGTGGTGAAGGAAGCAGAAGCCGGGCGCGCGGCGGCCTGTCGATCGGCACTTCACGACGCCTCCGGATCGGGCGTGAGCCCCCAGCGGCGCAGACGGCCGAGCACCTGCGCCTCGATGCGCGCGGCGTGCGCGGCCTCCTCGGGCGAGGCATCGTCCGCATGCCGCTCCGTCAATACGCGGCGTGACAGGTGTGTCGCGTCGTGCAGCGCGAGCACCTGGTCCGCGAGCTGCCCGCGCTCCCGCGGCGGCAACCACGCGAACGCGCTGCGCAGCCCCGGCAACGCGAGCACGAAATCGGCGTCGTCGAGCGCGCGCACGGTCGCATCCATGCCGGCGACGAAGGCCGGTGCGCTCGCCAGTGTCTCGCGCGCCAGCGCAAGCAAACCGCCGAGCGCATCGCCGAGCGCGGCGGCCGGCATCGCGCGCAGCAGCGCCATCGCATCGTCGATGCCGGCGACGGGTTGATCGTCGTCGACGCCGGCCTGCCCCGCCAGTCCGAGCAGCGCCCCGAGCGCCGCGCCGCGGCTCGCGGGCGCCGCCGCCGTATCGGCCGCCTTGCGCCGCCAGACGGCCAGCGCGCGCAACGGCTCGATCGCGAGCGGCGTGTGGGCGACGCCGCCGGCACCGGCCAGTACGTCGGCCACGATCCGGCGCAGCGCGACGTGCCCCTGCACGTGGGCGTCGAGATCGGCCGGCGGCAGCGCGGCGGCCGGCTCCAGCAACCATAGCGCGCGATCGAACCCGGCCTCGACGACGATCCGCAGCACCGGTGCATCGTTCATGCCGAGCAGATGGCCATGACGCAGCAGCGTATGCAGGTTGCCGAGCGCCGGTGCGAGCGACTCGAAGCGCTGCTCGCGCGCGACCGCATCGTGCAGCGTGTCCAGCAGCGCGGTGCTCAGCGCTGCCAGCCCGGCCCACGCGGCGCGGTTCAGGCCATCCGCGAGCGGCGCGATGCGGCCGCCCGCCTCACGCAGTTCATCCTCGAGCCGCGCGCGTGCCGCGTCGGACAGCGTCGCGCCCCACGCACCGGCTTCGATCAGCGCCGCCTGCTGCTCGAGCGGCTCGCCGAGCTGCCAGACTTCATCGCGTTCGCCCGACATCGCAAGCTGTGCGCCCTGGCGGCGCACGATGCCCGGTACGCGCAGCAGCGCCAGCCGGTGCAGCACCCGGCTGCGCGCACGCCCCTGGTCGGTCAGCAGGTCGAGCGTCAGCGTGCCGTGCAGCACGATGCCGAGCGCGGCCAGTTCGTCGCGCACCGCGGCGACGAGCGGCGGTTGCGGCGTGCCCGGCGCGAGCTCGCCGGCGGCGTCGCCCGCCAGCGCATCCATCGCCTCGACCAGCACCGGATCGGTGCCGGCCCGCAGCGGCCCGCGATAGGTCCACGGCAGCGGCGCGTCGAGCGCCTCCTTCACCAGCGCGCCGGCCAGCGCGTCGAGCCAGTCGCAGCGCAACGGCCGCGCATGGCCGCGCAGGCGTGCGAGCCCTTCGGCCCGCACGTGCACGGCAATCAGGTCGGCCGTCGATACCGGCAGCTTGCGCGCGCGCAGCCGCTGCATCACGTGCTCGAGCACGCGCCGCGCCGCCGCTTCCGCGCCGTCAGACCAGACCCACTGGTAATACGCCGGCGAAGGCATCCCCGACGCGTAGCCCGCGAACGCGTCGAGACGCTTGAACGTGTAGGGCACGAGATAGGAACCGTAGCGGACGCTGCGCGTGGCCGCGTCGGCGGTATTCGAGTCCGTCGCGGGCACGCAGGCGCTGCCCGCCTGCGCATCGAGCACGGCGCATGCGCCGCCGTCGACGGAGCCGGGTTCGGGCGTATCGGGCAACGCGGCCGGCAGCGTGTGCCAGAGCCTCGCCAGCGCCGGCGCGTGATAGCCGCCGCAGACCACCAGCACGTCGTCCGCCTGCCCGCCGGCTTCGGCGACGGCCCACGCGATCCAGCGCGCCATCATCCGTTCGCGTGCCTGGTTGCCGAGCGAGCCCGGATCGTCGGCGCGCAGATGCGTGAAGTAGGTCGACAGGCGCGCCGCGAGTTCGTCCAGCGCGCCGGGCGTATCGCCGACGTCCTCGAACAGGTGATCCCACAGCGCATCGCGGCCTTGCACCGCGAGCGTGTCCGCCAGCGCGCGCTCGTATGCGTCGGCGCGAGCCTCGTGTTCGGCGTCCGCGACATCGGCATAGCGGTTCTCCAGCCGCGAGAACGCCGCGTGCCACGCGGGCAGGTCGATGAACCGAACCGTCGCGCCGACTTCGCGCCCCGCCTGCAACGCCTGCCATTCCGGCGAATGCTCGGCGAACGGGGTCCACGAGCCGTAATGCGCGGTATCGCCGGACAGATAGCTGTAGATCGCGATCGGCAGGCGGTGCGGACGATACAGTTCGTCGAGCCGGCCGTTGAAATCGGCCGGCCCTTCGATCAGCACGTAGCGCGGCCGCCGTGCGCGGATGCGCCCGGCCACCAGCCGCGCGCACGCGGGGCTGTGATGGCGGATGCCGACGATGTGCGGTTGGCCGGGCGTCACGGTCTGCATGCGGCGCCTGTCAGTCGAAGTCGATGTGTGCGGCGCCGGCGGCGGTCGACACCTCCGCGCAGCCGCCGCGCGCGCCGGCCGCAACGCGTCGCGGCCATGGCATGCGTCCGTGATCGGTCGTCCTCATGTCGCGCGTCACGGCAGACGGTGGCGTGCCGCGTAATACGCGCGCCAGTGCGCCCCTTCGCGCCGGGCGGCCTTCTGTTCGAAATAACGGCGCAGCTTCGCGCGGTCGTCGGCGTTGTCCTTGACCACGGTGCCGGCGATGCAGTCGACGAGATCCTGCGGCGACCCTTCGCGCTGCTCGAGAAACCATGCGCGCACGCCGACCGCATGCGCGACGTTCACCGCTTCGGCCGTCGACATCACCGCCGTCAGCCGGTCCATCGCGCCGTCGCCGCCCGCCGCATCGCCGGCCCCGCCGCGCAGATCGCGAAACGTGGTGACCAGCAGTTCCAGCACCGGCTGCGGCACGGCCGCCGGGATGCCGCTGCCGGCCAGCAGGCGCGCGCTGGCTTCGCGCACGAGCGCGAGTTCGCTGTCGAAGTCGAGAATCGGAAATACGGTTTCGAAATCGAAGCGCCGCTTGAGCGCCGCGCTCATCTCGTTCACGCCCCGGTCGCGCGTGTTCGCGGTCGCGATGATGTTGAAGCCCTCGCGCGCGTACAGCATCCCGTGTTCGCCGTGCAGTTCGGGTACCGCCATCACGCGATCCGACAGCATGCCGAGCAGGCAGTCCTGCACTTCCAGCGGCGCACGCGTGATTTCCTCGAAGCGCACGATCCGGCCGTCGTGCATGCCCTGATACAGCGGCGCGGGCACGAGCGCGCGCGGGCTCGGCCCTTCGTTGATCAGCAACGCGTAGTTCCAGCCGTACTTGATCTGGTCTTCGGTGATCGATGCGCCGCCCTGGATCGTCAGCGTCGACGTACCGCTGATCGCGGCCGCCAGCAGCTCGGACAGCATCGATTTCGCGGTGCCCGGCTCGCCGACCAGCATCAGCCCGCGCCCGGTGGCGAGCGTGACGAGCATGCGCTCGATGCTCGCGATCGGCGCGACCACCTTCGGCGCGATGCCGAGCGAGCGGTCGCCGGCAATGAATGCGCGGGCGGCCGTCAGACTCAGTTGCCAGCCCGGCGGGCGTGGTTGGGCGCCATCCTGCGCCTTCAGCTGCGCGAGCTGATCGGCATACAGGACTTCAGCGGGCGGACGCTGCAATGCATGCGGTTGAGACGGAGCCATGTCTGCTTCTTCTTGTCTTGTATTCGCGGTCGGGCTCGAAGGCCCTCGGAGCGCGAATTATATCGCCCCGCCTGATTTTATTGATAGCGGACAGCGCCCAGTTTCTGCCGCCCGACTGCGCGAGCACGGGCCGCACGGTCTCGTATCGCGTCGGCGCGCGAAGCCCGGCAACGATCGACTGGCCCGGAATCACGACCCGGCCCCCCACCAGCCAACGATCCCCGGCTCACCAACTGTTCACCAGGTTCGTCACATTGACCGTCCCGATGCCGGTCGCGAAATTCCAGCCGACACCGGCGCCAAAGGCTTTCCGGTAGCTGTTGCTCGTCGTCGACAGCACGCCGCTGACGCCGCCCGCTCGATAGCAGTTGATCGAACCCGTGCAGTTCACGTCCATGTCACCCTGCGTGACGTTATAGAAAATGCAGCTGCCGCCGACATTCCTGCCGTTGCTCGAATTGCAGCTGCTGCTGCCGCCAGCCCCGTATTCCGTCTTGGCGAGCCGGTAGAGAACCGGATTCGGATTCCCTTGACTGGCGTTCTTCTTCTCGTTGACGAGCGCCTGAAATCCCGCCCAGATCGGCGACGCAAATGACGTCCCGCCCGCCCCCGCCCAGCCGCTCGGCTCGCCGGTGCAGGCTGCGCCGCCATCCGCGGCGTCGGAGTCGCAGAACACGTAGAAGTGTCCCCACGCGCCGTCGGCGGCGAACAGCGAAACGTCGGGAAGGTCGCGCACCAGGTCGGACGGATTGCCGACGAGCGACATCTGCCAGGACGGCTTGGCGTAGCCCTTGCACGTGCCGCCGACGATGCCCTGCTGGCGCGGGACACCCGTGGCGCAACCGCTCGGTCCTCCGCTGCCGCTTGCCGTGGTCTGGTAGAACAGCAGGCCGTACAAGCTGTTGCAAAAGCCCCCGCGTCCGTATGTCGTCGAGTAGCCGTTTGCTGCGGCGAGCAGCGTGCTCGCGCAGGAGTCGTTCCATGGAATTTCGTTGACGTACGACAGCGCCGAGCCGTAAGTCGAGCTGTTGGTCGAACTCCAGTAGGTCGAGTTCGTCCCTGCGTAGGTGTCGCCGAAGTCGGTGCCGCCGACAGCCACGTTGTAGGGTGTCGACGCAAGGCCGTTGACGCCGATGCCGTGCGTCGCGCTCGTGACGTTCGGGTCGCAGCCGGCAGCCCCCTCGTCGCCGGCCGCCACGAACACGGAAACGCCCTGACTGGCCGCCTGCTGATACGCGGCGTTGTAGGCCGCGTTGGCGGCCGCGCCATTTTCCGCCTCGCATTCGCTGTAGCTGATGCTGACGATAGCCGGCGCGCTCCCGCTGTTGAGCAGGTTCTGAAGTGCGATCAGCCCACCGAACGTGGTGCTGGTGTCCTTGCACGACGCAACCACGATGGCTGCGCCCGGGGCTGCCGCGCTGGCCCATTCGGCATCGAGTTCGGCTTCCATCTCGTTGCCGGCAACGACACCGGGGTCGGCGCAATTGCCGGGGTGGATCTGCGACAACGAGCCTGTCGCATAGCCGGACAAGCCAAAGGTCGAACGGAATGCGGTCCAGTCCGCAACGTCGTACATGTTCGTGTTTTCGATGACGCCGATCGTCTGCCCCTTGCCGGTGATTCCGGCCGCGAACAGCGGCTGCAGATTGTAGATGGTCGCAAGATCGGCCGGGACGACGGCGTTGTACGTCGCGAACAGCGATGGGATCGTATAGGCCCGCCTTGGCTTGAAGCTCGCGTGGGGGCGGAAGTCATGCAAGGACACGAC
Organism: Burkholderia cepacia; assembly: GCF_001718835.1. Classification (NCBI taxonomy): domain Bacteria; kingdom Pseudomonadati; phylum Pseudomonadota; class Betaproteobacteria; order Burkholderiales; family Burkholderiaceae; genus Burkholderia; species Burkholderia cepacia. Next base: position 1,677,643 of record NZ_CP013444.1, read on the forward strand.
GCCGCGCACGATACCGGCGAGCGCCTGCGGAACGCGCGGATTGCTCATGTTCGCGATGTGGGCCACGCCGTTGATATCGAGCTTGTGGATTTCGGTCTGAAACGTGCGGCGAACCTGCTCGGCCGTTCCCGAGAAATCAATCACCATCGCGCTCTTTTGCACGTTGTTGACGGTAAAGCCATGCCGGCCGAGCCAATCCGTGACCGCCGACACGTCCTCCTTGGCGGGACCGAACTCGGCCCCAAGCTGTTCCGGGGTGAGCCAGCGGTGGGAATTGGAAGAAGTCGGATCGTAGAGCTGATCGATGAAGCGATCGAGCGCGGCTTCGGTTTCCGCGGGACGATTGAGGAGCAGCTGCATGTGTTCCAGAACGAGGCTGTCGTCAACCCGGCCGCGATCATTGCCGGCGGTTGCCTCCTGACGGATATTGCCGGGCAATTCCACGGTCTGGCGTTCGTCGATGACCTGGGTGACGAGTCGCGAAGGCGAAACCGTCCTTGCCTGGGGCAAGCCAGGAACGATGACGAGCAGAATGCCGAGAAGCGGTATCAGGATTTTCGATTTCAGTTTCTTGAGCATGATCTTCTCCGGGAAGCCGACTGCCCGTCGTGTGCCTGCGTCGTTGGATGTCCCTGCGAGGCTGGCCGGAGCACGTCGGGTTCCGGCTCCGTCTGCGCGAGCACGCATCGTTCATGCCATGCGCGGATAACCGAATGATTTGATTGCGGTTCGCCGTTCCCTTGGCGCACAAGGCCGAGAAAAAATGCGGAAGCTGTTTCAGTTTCGAAACGAGCCATCGGTGCCGGGAATCGATCTTTCCGACCCTCGCCGTCTGCATGGCCCGACATATCGGCGATGGCCGCGCTGGACGTGCCAACGGCGGCATGGCCCGCGGCTTTCGCTGCACGGGCGCTTGCGACGTCCCAGACGTTGGCGAGCAGCAGCGGTTATCAGTCCAAACCCGCTATCATCGACCCCTTCGCCTCACGCCCCGCATCCCGCCGCGAGGCGCCGCCAACTCCCGGATACGACATGACGAACACCCCCGAACGCGTGGAACGCGCCGCCCGCCATCTGCTTGCAGCACGCCGCGCCGGCGTCGCCGGCCCCCTGCTGCCGGATGATTGCCGGCCCGACGACATCGAGACGGCCCTCGCGGTCCAGCGCCGCGTCGTCGAACTGTCGGGCGAGCCGGTCGGCGGATGGAAATGCGCGCTGCCGCCGCCGGGGCGCGTCGTCGTCGCGCCGATCTTCGCGTCGACGATTCATGCGTCAGGCGGCCGGTTCCGGGTCGTTGCCGATGCGCCGACCGTCCGGATCGAACCGGAGATCGCGTTCGTGCTCGATCGCGAGCTGCCCGCGCGCGAACGGCCGTACGACGAACAGGACGTGCGCGGCGCGATCCGCGAAGTGCGCATCGTGCTCGAGGTGCTCGGCTGCCGCTACGCGGAGCCGTCGCGCGCGACCGTGCCGGAGCTGCTCGCGGACGGGCAATTCAACCAGGGGCTGTGCGTCGGCCCGGTCGTGCCCGACGGGCTGAACGTGCCGCTCGAGACGCTTGCGCTCGAGCTGCACGGCGGCGTGAACCGGTCGATCGACGGCCGGCACCCGGACGGACATCCGCTCAGGCCGCTGGTGTGGCTCGTCAACTTCCTCGCATCGCGCGGCGAATCCGTTCGGGCCGGGCAGATCGTGACGACCGGTTCGTATGCGGGCGCGATCGAAACCCCGCTCGGCCAGACGCTGACCGTGCGATTCGGCGCGCTCGGGAGTCTCGCGGTGGAACTGGTCGCCTGAGTTCCGGCCCGCCGCGCTACGCGTCCAGTTCCGGGTAATGCCGGAAGATCCCCTCTTCGTTGAACGGAATCCGTCGGTCGGACGCGAGGTAACGCGCGACCGGCGGATGCTGCGCGACCCGGTCATGCAGGTCGATCAACCCGAGATGCTTCGGCGCGATGCGGGCCATCGCTTTCGGAAACGCATATCGCAGCCCCTCGATCAACTGGAACATCGACAGGTCCGCATAGCTGAGTTCGCCGCCTGCCATATAGCCGCTCTTGTGCGGGTTGTGCGCGAGCACCTTGCCGAAGTAGCCGAGGAACTTGGGCACGCGATGCTTGAGGAAATCCTCCGCCCGCATCGCTGCCTCCGCCTTCTGATCCTCGTAATAGAGGCTGGCGGCGATCGGATGGTGCGTGTCGTGGATCTCGGTCACGAAATCGGCCACGGTCAACTGAAGCTGGTGCACCCACAGCCGGCCGGCTTCGTCTTCCGGCGCGAGCCCGAGCCGCGCGCCGAGAAACAGCAGGATGTTCGCGGTCTGCCCGACCACCAGTTCGCCGGCTTTCAGGAACGGCGGCGCAAACGGCAGGCAAGCCTCGGTCGCGCTGTCCATCATGCGCATCATCGCCGGCACTCCCATGCCGCGCCCGGATCGGCGGGCGACGTCGACGTAGTCGGCTTGCGCCGCTTCGAGCGCGAGCCGCACATATTCGCCTCGGCCCTGGATCTCGGGCCAGTAATACAGTTCGTAGCGCATGTTGCCCTCCACTCGGTTCGTTGAAAGCCGGAATGGTCCGGCACATTCCCGATTGTCGCGTATCGCATCCGCGCAACGTGTCGTTCGTCAGCTTAAAGCGTGCCGATTAAAAGTGCGCGCTTAAGCCTGTCTTAATCCTTTCGATCTAGGCTGAAATTGTCGTACCGTGAAGCGGCCATTGCGGCCCGGCGCGTCACGCGTAGGCTCGCGGCCACGCCATGCGACAGGAGCCAGGCATGGCACGCAACGTGCAGAACACGCGTTGCACTCTTCGATGTGACCACCTCGCCTGCGCTGCGGCTGGCGCGGCGCGGTTTCACCGCCCCTTTCCCCGCGCCCGCTGCCGCGCTTCAGCCGCCACGGTCTGCTTGACGGTACGGCAAACGTCACGGCGCAGCGTCGAAAGGCGGGCATCGACACCAGAACCCGCCCGGAACATGACGAGCCGGCGGCGTTCCCCCACGCCTGACCCGGCGCGCTATCCCGAACGCCAGTCCATAGCCGGTCCCGACCTGATGTCTGCCGTGATGCCATCCGGCGCAGCGCGCGCCGTCGCGCCATTGCCGTGCGTTCGATGCCATCGCGAACGCCTTCATGTGCGGTTTTGCATGGCGCCAACGGAGGGAGGTCACGATGAAACGCTTATCCACCTTGAAACTGGGGGTCGCCGCCGTGGCGATCGGCCTGGCCGGCCAAACCGTGCTGGCCGCCGATGCGTCGTCGCTGCCGCCGCAAAATCACGAGGGCCAGGTCGCCTATGTGTCGGGCGGCATCGGCACCGATCAGTCGGCCGCGCTCAAGCAACAGATGCCCGACTATTCGCTGGTGCTCGAGTTCGCCGGACGAACCGGCAGCGGCAACAACGAATATCTGGCGGACATCCCGGTGAACGTCACCGATGCGCACGGCCGTCAGGTCCTGTCGACGGTGACCGAGGGTCCGTTCCTGCTGGCCGCGCTGCCGGCCGGACGCTATTCGGTGACCGCGACCTACAACGGTCAGACCCAGCGGCGCAACGTGCAGGTGCAGGCGTCGTCGCACGTTCACGAAGTGTTCGTCTGGAACATGTGACGGGCGCCGTGGCGCCACGCGGCACTGCAATTGCTTCGCAGTGGCTCTATAGCGACGCGCGATCTGTCGGTGCCGGTCCCGGCTGGGCGTCGGCCGCGGCTTGGTCCGGCGCAGGCGGCGACAGATGCGCCGCGTCGGGATCGTCGCCCCCATTCTGTTGAACCGCTTCGTTGGCTTTCGCCCGCCGTGCGAGCCGACGGTGCAGCCATCCCGACAGCACGCCCGACGTGATGAACGCGTCGGCGATCACGATCACGTCGAGGCCGCTGATCTCTTCGTCTGGCGCGCGCATCTGGTGAGCGTCCAGAACGACGTAGCCGATCATCATCGCCGTGCCGATGAGCATGCCGAGCAGCACGAACCACCGGCGCCGCACGTGCGTGCCGAGCGCGCCCATGATGCCGCCGGCCACGGCAATCGGCATGAAATAGCCGAACCGGAACGAGGCGAACAGCACTAGCAGCGCCATGCCGGCGCAAATCTTCAGGGTGTCCAGGAAAGGCAGGCCGAACGCCGACCAGATGATCAACGCAATCGTCGGTGCAACGAGCGCGGCAACGAGCGGCCCGCCGATCGCGAATGCGGCGACGCCGAGCACGACGCGGTCGAGGGGGCTATGGCGGTGGCGCGGCTGGCGTCGAGCGGCGGTCTTCATGTTCTTGTCGGTGGTCGGAATGGCGGCCCGCCGAAGTGTATCAAGCTCGCGCGTATCGAGCCCTCCCGGCCGCGCGCCGGAAACGGGCGCGCGGCACGCGACATCCAATCGACTGAGCGGCCCCGAACCGCGTCCGCGTGACGGCGTGATCCCGTCAGCCAATGTCCGGAGGAATCCAGATGAACACTGTCCTCGATGCCGCGCTATGCAGCGCGCTGCTCGCCGTCGCCGTCCCCGTGTCCGCGCAGCAGGCCGCCCCGACCGACCCGCAGATCGCGGCGATCGTCGTCACCGCCAACCAGGTCGACATCGACGCGGGAAAGCTGGCGGAATCGAAAACCCGTAACAAGGACGTCAAGGCATTCGCCGACCGCATGGTGACCGACCACACCGGGGTCAACAAGGCGGCGACCGACCTCGTGCACAAGCTGGGCGTGACGCCCGAAGAGAACCCGACCAGCATGAATCTCAAGCAGGGCGGCGATACCAATCTGCAGAACCTCGGCAAGCTCGACGGCGCGCGTTTCGACCGCGCGTACATCGATCATGAGGTGACCTATCATGAAGCGGTGCTCGACGCGATCGATCACACGCTGATCCCGTCGGCGAAGAATGCCGAGCTGAAGGCGCTGCTCGTGAAGAGCGAGCCGGCGTTCGTCGCGCACCTCGAACATGCGCGGCGTCTGCAGTCGACGCTGGGGAAAGGCGGTGGCGGCGCGCAATGATGCGCCGACGGCGCCGTCGCGGCGCGGCATCGGTGCGCGATCTGCGTTGGCGGCAGCGCTGCTGTGCGCGCTGTTCGCGGCGTCTGCGGCGAGCGCGGACTCGCACGTGGTCGTGATCGAGCAGATGCGCTTCACGCCGGCCACGCTGACCGTGCATCGCGGCGACGAAGTGACGCGGGTCAACCGCGACCTGTTTCCGCATACGGCGAGCGCGGACGGCCATGGGTTCGATTCCGGCAGCATCGCGCCGCAGGCGTCGTGGCGTTACGTGGCGCGCGAGCGCGGCCGGCTCCCTTACTCGTGCACGTTTCATCCGACGATGCACGGCACGTTGATCGTCCGTTAGATTCGCCGACGAGGTGTCGCCATGACGACGGTTTCCGATTCGCGCGTGCTTGCGTCGCCCGGCGACGAACCCGACCTGATCCGCCGGATCGCCGCCGGCGACCCGGGTGCGTTCGAGCTGGTGATGCGCCGGCACAACCGGCGCCTGTACCGGCTGGCCCGCGCGGTGCTGCGCGACGATGCGGAAGCCGAGGACGCGCTGCAGGCCGCGTACCTGTCCGCATACCGGTCGATCGCGCGATTCCGCGGCGACGCGACGCTCGGCACGTGGCTGTCGCGGCTGGTGCTGAACGAATGCTTCGGCCGCGTGCGGCGCGCGAGACGGCGCGCCGGCGCGCTGCCGATGCGCGACGTCGGCGATGCATTCGACGAGGCAGACATGATCGATTTCTCGTCCGATTCGCCTGAGCGGTCGGCCGCGTGCGCCGAACTGCGCAACCTGCTGGAGCGCCGGATCGATGCGTTGCCGCCGGCCTTCCGGATCGTGTTCATGATGCGCTCGGTGGAGGAAATGAGCGTCGAGGAAACCGCGCAATGCCTCGCGCTGCCCGAGGCGACGGTGCGCAGCCGGCATCATCGCGCACGGCGGATGCTGCGTGCGTCGCTGACGCTCGATCTCGACATGGCCGGGCGCGACGCGTTCGATTTTCGTGGGGCGCAGTGCGACCGGGTGGTCGCGCAGGTGCTGGCGCGGTTGGCGCCGCCAGACGACCCCGGCGATGCGCCGCACGCCTGAGCGTGCGACGCATCGGCGGATTCCCGCTCAGCCGGCCGGAAGCCCGGACAAGGGAGCGCGGGGCTGGCCCGGACATGGAATAAGCCGGCCGCCCCGAACGTTACGTGATCGCGCGGGCGCCCTGTCCGGCCGGTCGGCCGGATGACGGAGCCGGGCCGCCTGCACGTCGACAGGAGGTTGAGATGAAATCGACAGCGTTTGTCGCAGCCGTGGTTGCGGCGCTGACGCTCCTGCTTTCCGCGGGATGCATGTCCGACAACGGCGCTTCGCAGAACCACGCGGTCGGCCGTTACGGTGGAGCGGGCGGCGGTGGAAGCGGCGGTGGTGGTGGGGGCGGCGGCGGATACTGACCCGTCACTTTCAACCGTATGGCCCGCGTCGCGCGAGCGCCGGAAACCGGCCGCGTCGCGCCGCGGCGCCTTAGCCTTCCTTTGCAGCGCATCGGCTCCAGGTCGTCTGGCGTCACGCTGACCGGCTGCCCGAACCATGGCGCACCACCGGCTTCGCGAACCGCGAGCCGCGTATCCTGTCCCCTGCTCTCTCCGCCGGCGCCGGCCGCAAGCCGCTCGGCGCAACTGGTCACGTCATGACATTTTTCCTAATCTGTTTGCAGTGGTACGCGCAACCCCGCAGGAGACGAACGATGAGCAAAACGAACCGATTTGCGGTGATCGTGGTCCTGGCGCTGCTGGGGGGCTGCCGCCACGCGGCCAAGACGCCCGAGAACGCCGGCGTGAACCAGGGCGCCGGCGGCCAGGCGCTCGGCACGCCGCCGTCGGTCGCGACCGACGAGCTCAACAATCCGAACAGCCCGCTCGCGAAGCGCAGCATCTATTTCGATTTCGACGCCTACGACGTGAAATCGGAATACCTGACGCTGCTGCAGGCGCACGCCGACTACCTGCGCAGCCATCCGGCGCGGCACGTGCTGATCCAGGGCAACACCGACGAACGCGGCACGTCCGAATACAACCTCGCGCTCGGCCAACGCCGTTCGCAGGCCGTGATGAGCACGCTCGTGACGCTGGGCGTGCCTGAAACCCAGCTCGAAGCGGTCAGCTTCGGCAAGGAAAAGCCGGTCGCGCTCGGTCACGACGAGGCGTCGTGGTCGCAGAACCGGCGCGCGGATCTCGTCTATCGTTGACGCGCGCGGAATTGCCGGCAACCGGCCGCCCCGCCCTTCCCCGTCAGCGCATGGCCTTCACGTCGGCCGGCGTGACGCTCGCGGGCTGGCCGCCCCACGTCGCACGCAGGTAGTTCGCGAGCTGCGCGAGTTCGTCGTCGCTCAGCGTGTGCGCGAAACCGGGCATTGGCTGCAGGTTCTCGAACCCGGCGAACTTCTGCTCGCCGATGCCGTCGAGCATCGCGACCAGCAGGTTGCGCGGATCGCCCTGCCGCAGGGTCGAATTGCCGTTCATCGGCACCGCCACGTGCGGCTTGCCTTCGCCGTTGAAGCCGTGACAGCCCGCGCAGACCGCGAGATACACCGAGCGGCCGGCCGCGAGCTGCGCGGCGTCGGCCGACACCGGCTTCACCGGTTGCGGCGCGGGCGGCGTATCGCCCAGCAGGTACACGGACAGCGCGCGCAGGTCGTCCTTCGTCATGTACTGCGTGCTCAGGTGCACGACCGGGTACATCTCGCCGAATGCCGAGCCTTGCGGCGCGATGCCAACGCCGAAGAACGTCTGCAGGTCGGCGCCCGTCCAGCCGCGCGCGGCCAGGCCGGCCGGCGTGATGTCGGGCGCGGCCACGCGGCCGAGCGCCGCGCCCGCGAACGGCTTCGCGCTGTCGAGCTGGCCCGTGAACGCGCGCGGCGTGTGGCATTCCGCGCAGTGGCCGAGCGCACCCGCCAGATAACGGCCGCGCCGCCAGTCGGCGGACTCGCCGGTCGATGCGTCGGGCAGGCTGTCCTTCAGGAACACCATGTCCCAGAAGACCATCCCGAAACGCAGGTTGTACGGGAACTTCAGCTCGTGCTCGCGGTTTTCCTGCGCGACCGGCCTGACGGTCTTCAGGTACGCGTACATCGCGTCGGAATCGGCACGCGTGAGCTGCCGGTACGACGTGTACGGCATCGACGGATACAGGCGCTTGCCCGGCGCCTTGCCGTCATGCAGCGCGGCGTAGAAATCGTCCGCGCTCCAGCTGCCGATCCCGTGATCCTTGTCCGGCGTGATGTTCGAGCCGTAGAACGTGCCGAACGGCGATTCGAGGGGTGCGCCGCCGGCGAACGGCGCGCCGTCCTTCGCGGTGTGGCACGCAGCGCAGTCGGCGGCCTTGACGAGATAACGACCGCGCGCGATCTGCTCGGGCGTCGGCGCAATGCCGGCGGCCGGTGCGTCGTGGCCGCCGCACGCGGCGAGCAGCAGCGCGCAAGCCGCCGCGAGCGCGGGCACGCGGGCAACGCGCGCGGCCCGTTGGGCGAATGTGCGTTTCATGCGGCGTCCTTCACGAGTCCCGGCGTCGTCAGCACCACGTCCTTGACGGCTTCGTAGTAACGGACATAGCCCGTGCAGCGGCAGAGGTGCGCATCGAGCGCCTCGGTGATCGTGCGCTCGACGTCGGCCTTCGCCACCGGCTCGCGCTTCAGGCGTTCGATCAGCACGGTCGCCGCGTTGACGAAGCCCGGCGTGCAATAGCCGCACTGGAAGCTGAAATGCTCGAGGAACTTCTGCTGGATCGACGACAGCTCGACCACTTCGCCCGCATCGTTGCGCTTCGCGTGGCCTTCGATCGTGCGGATCGAGCGGCCGTGGAAGAAATGCGCGCCGGTGATGCAGGTGCGCATTTCCTCGCTCGTGCCGTCCGGCTTGTCGACGATCACGACGCACGCGTGGCAGATGCCCTGCCCGCAGCCGAGCCGCGACCCGGTGAGGCCCGCGTATTCGTGCAGGAACTCGATCATCATCAGCCCTTCCGGCACCTGCATCGGGCCGACGGACTTGCCGTTGATGTTGATCGACAGCGGCTTCGGCCGATAGCGGACGAGCGGGCGCTCGACCGGCGCGGCTGGCGCGGCCGCCGGCGCCGGGACAGCGGCGGATGCCGGAGCCGGCGCGCCGGCGGCGCCGGTGGAGACGGCAGCCGCGGGAACGACGCCGGCGGCGCTGGTGGCGCTGGCAGTCGACGCGGCGGTTTGGGCGGTCGTCATGCGAGCACCTCCTGAATCTTTTGCGGGGTCACCGGCAGGTCGGTGAAACGATGGCCGATCGCGTGCGCGATGCCGTTCACGATCGCGCCGACGACGGGAATCATCACCACTTCGGCGACGCCCTTCGGCGGATCGGTCTCGGACAGCGGCGGCAACACGTCGCCCGTCTGCGTCCAGACGGCGACGTCGGATGCGCGCGGCAGCTGGTAACGGTTGAAGTTCCACGTGCCGTTGCCGGGGCCGTCTTCATACAGCGGCAGGTATTCGTGCAGCGCGTGGCCGATACCCATCGCGAGACCGCCCTGCAACTGCCCAGACACGAGCTGCGGCGAAATCTGGTTGCCGCATTCCATGACCGAATGATGCGTGAGCAGCTCGACCTTGCCGGTCGCTTCGTGCACGGCCAGCTCGACCAGCGTGCCGACCGCCGTGTAGTACGTGACGGCCGCGTTGTTGCGGCTCGTCGGCGGGATGAACACGCGCTTGCGGTCCAGCACGCGGTAGCCGTTCGCGGTGGGCGGCAGCGTGCCGCGCATCGCGGTCGCGCCGGCGGGCGCGGCGGTGCCGGGCACCGGGCCGTTGTCGCCCGTCTTCGGCGCGCCGACGCGCAGCGACAACCCGTCGATCGGCAAACGTTCGACCACGCCGCCCACCTCGAACTCGGCGTCGGTCCACTGCCAGCGGTTGAACACGTGCACGACGGCGCCGGTCGGCAGGCCGAGCGCATGCGCCTGCTTCGCGAGCTGTTCGAACGACAGTGGCTCGAGGCCGTCGGCGGTCAGCTTGCCGTCGACCCAGCGCGCGTCCTCGATGCGGATCGTGTACGGCGCGGCCTGGCCGCCGCCGAGGCCGCGCGTCCAGATCGACATCGCCGCCGGCCACAGGCCGTAGCGGAACACCGCGCGCGCGGCTTCGCGCGTGCTGTGCGTGAAGTAGTACGCGGAGTTCGTCGCGCTCGACGGCGACGCATAGCTCGGCGACCAGCGCGGGTTCGCGCTCAGGCGGTCCTGGTCGGCCTGCGACATGATGTACGGATCGCCGCTGGTCTCGACCGGCAGGTCCGGCCATTCGGTCAGGGCGACCTGCACGTCCGTCGCCGGACGGCCGAGCCACTTCGCGACGGCCACGGCCTGCGACGTCGACATCCCGGTGCCGATCTCGGCAGCCGTGTGCCGCAGCGACACCTTGCCGTTCTCGTCGAATTCGACCTTCGCGAACGACGCTTCCGCGCCCGTGCCGAAATCCTTCTGCACGCACGCGAAGCCGACGCCGTAGCGCTTGCCCGGGTTCGCCGCCTCGTATTCGGCCTTGCGCGCGGCGCGGCGCGTCCACAGCGGATGCTGCTTCGAGCGCTCGAGCACCTCGTCGACGCGCAGCGCGCCGGCGGGAATCGCCCCTTGCGTGTTCTTCATCCCCGAACGCAGCGCGTTGCGCAGACGGAAATCGATCGGGTCGATGTTCAGCTGCGCGGCGATCTCGTCGACCGCCATCTCGGTCGCCGCCATGCTCTGCAGCGTGCCGTAGCCGCGCGCGGAACCCGCGTCGATCGCGCGCGACGCGATCGCGACGGCGGCCAGGTCGCTCTTCGGGAAGTAGTAGATCGATTGCGCGGCGGTCGCGCCGACCATCGCGACCGACGGCGAGAAGTTCGAGCGCCCGCCGCCGTTCGCCTCGAAGTCGCCCTTGAACGACTGCAGCAGGCCCGTGTTGCGGTCCACCGCGATCCGGTAATGCATCTTGAACGCGTGACGCTTCAGCGACGTCTGGAACTGTTCGTAGCGGTCGTTCGCGAAACGCACCGGGCGGCCGTCCGCGTACAGCGCGCAGACGAGGCCGTAGAACGGCACGTTGAAGTGATCTTTCGAGCCGTAGCCGACCGTGTAGCACGGATGGACGAACAGCTTCTTCACCGGGAAGCGGCACTTCGCGACCATCGCGGCCGCGTTCTCCGACACTTCGAGCGGCGACTGCGTCGGCACGACGAGATGCAGCGACTGCGTCGCGGCGTCGTACCAGCAGTTCGCGTTGTCGGGTTCGAGTGCGGCCGTATCGACCGACTGCGTGTTGTACTCGCGGTCGAACACGAGCCAGTCGGCCGACGGATGGTCGAGCTCGTCGGCAATCTGCCCGGCCAGGAACATGCCCTGCTCGTCGAGCTTGCCGTGCTCCTTGCCGTCCGGCCATACCGGCAGGTGCTTGCGCATCATGCTCGGGAAGATCGGCGCGTCCTTCAGGCTCGAATAGACGTCGTCGTCGTAGGCCGTCTTGCCGCCCACGCGCACGTAGCGGAAGGTGCCCCACGGATCGCGCTCGAGCGGGCCCGTGACCGCGCCGTAGCGGATCACGTCGTCGCGGAACTTGAGCGCGTTCTTCGCGAAGCGGAAGCGCGCGAAGTCGTGGTAGATGAGGATCGCGACCGCATGGCCGAGATACGCGGGCGTCTTGCCGGCGGGCAGCAGCATGTCGTCGCCGTAGAACGCCGGGAACGCGACGCCGTCGCGCACGAGATCGTCGGCCGTGACCACGCGATCCGGTTTCAGCTCGTCGCCGAGCAGCGAAAGGTCGAAGCCTTCGTACGTGCGGTCGGCCTGCGTGACGCGCAGGATCAGCGCATGCGACTGCTGCTGCGGCCAGTGCGGCATGTCGGCTGCGCGCACGTCACGGGCGAACACTTTCGAGCCCGTGACCTTCGCGATGCCGTCGATGCGGAATTGGGGGATGCCGGTGACGCTATCCCATTTGACGGGGGTGAGGAGTTTTTCTTCGAAGAGCGCCGCGAATGCGCGGCTGCCCAGGGGCGCGACATACACCGCGACGCCCGCCAGCACGCTGGCTTTCAGAAAACCCCGCCGTGACAGGCCGTGGTTTTTCATTGGGGGGAACCTCCTGATACGGCTCGGACGGCGATCGGATGTCGCGACGTTCGGAGCGGCGCGCATTCTGTCATTTTTTACAGGATGGCGGCTATAGCGTTTCTCGCATGTATTCCTTATTGGAATGCTTATAACGGTCATCGCCCCGGGATTCGTCCGACCGGACTGCCATGTTTCGTGATAATGTCGTGCGCATCCGGCGAACGGTTTCGCCCGCAACGGTGCCGCGTGGGCGTCGCCAGCCCTCTTCGTGTCGAGGTTGTCGATCATGGCAGTCAGGGCATCTCTCCTGCACTCCGTTCTCGCCACTCCCCCCTCCGGCAACCACCGTGTGACGGCCGCGCTGCGCCCGTCCCTGCTTTCCCCCCTGTTCGAAGACATCCGGCCGATGTTCCTGTCCGGGCTCGCGAGCGGCTTCGTCGCGGCCGTCGCGCTGATCCGGCTGCAACAGACGTGGTGTCTCATCTGGCTGATCGCCGACGTGGGCCTGCTCGCCGCGCGAGTCGCGATCGCGCGCGTCTGCGTCGCGCGCCGGGAGGCCGGCGACGACCGCGCCGAATACTGGGCGATGTGCTATGCGCCCGTGTCGCTCGTCGCGTGCTTCGTGCTCGGCCTCGGCGTGATGGGCTGCGTGCAGGCCGTCGACGTCGAACTCGGCACGCTGTCGGTGATGGTCGCGGGCGGCGTGTTCGGCGGGATCGCGTCGCGCAATTCGGCGCTGCCCCGGCTCGCGATGACGCAGGTCACGGTCGGCGTGCTGCCGATCGGCATCGGCGCGTTGCTGGCGCCGCGCAGCGGCGCGTGGCTGCTGCTGCCGCCGCTCGCGATCTACCTCGCCGCGATGCGCACGGTCGTCCAGCGTCACTATCGCGTGCTCGTCGCGCTGATCGCCGCGCGCCAGCGCAACGCCGAACTCGTCGCGCGCTTCGACGCCGCGCTCACCTACATGCCGCACGGCCTGTGCATGATCGACGGCGAGCGCCGCGTGATCGTCGCGAACCGGCGCACCGCGCAACTGTTCGGCTCGCCGCGCCAGATCATGCTGAACATGCCGTTTCCGGACGCCGTGGCGGCGCTCGGCGCGGGCGCGGCCGCGGACCCGGACGGCGCCGAACTGGCCGCGCGCTGCGCCGGCTGGCTTGGCCGCGAGCCCGCGCCGTTCGAGATCACGCTGGCCGACGGGCGGCAGCTCGAGATGACGCGCCGCCAGGTGCCGGACGGCAACGCGGTGATCATCGTCGAGGACGTCACCGCGCGCCGCCAGACCGAGCAGCACATCCGGCATCTGGCGCGGCACGATGCGCTGACGGGTTTGCCGAACCGCCACGAACTGCATGCGGAGCTCAAGCGGATGCTCGCGCGGCGCACGCGCCGTCACGGCCTCGCGCCGGCCGTCATGTATCTCGACCTCGACGGCTTCAAGGCGATCAACGACCGGTTCGGCCACCAGGCCGGCGACGACGTGCTGACGCAGGTCGCCGAGCGACTCGGCAAGACGCTGCCGCCCGGCGAGCTGGCCGCGCGCATCGGCGGCGACGAATTCGTCGTCGCGATCGACGACGCGACGATGCACGCGTGCTCGCTCCTCGCCGCGCGCATCATCCGGCAGATCTCGGCGCCGTACACGCTGTCGATCGGCGAGACCGTGATCCTGGGGATCAGCATCGGCATCGCACTCGACCGCGATTGCGACGCGCCCGACGAACTGATCCGGCAGGCCGACAGCGCGCTGTACGACGCGAAATCGGCCGGCAAGGGCATCTACCGCTTCTATTCGAACGACAGCCGAAGCGTCGCGCCGGCTGCGGCGGGCTGACGGCGCGCGCGGTTCCTCCTCCCGGCTTCGCGGCATCCGCAGGCGCGGCCGGTTTCACCTGCGATACGAATCAGGCGCCGCACGCGGCGTCACGTTACATGTTCCGTAACATCGGGCCGAACGCGCCGTGCAGTTCGCTGCAGAAGCCCACACGATCGGCACATCGGCCAGGTATTCCCTCCTGGCATTCTTATTGCTGTTCAACGGGTAACAACGAACGTACTCGGGGAGTGCAATCATGGATACCGTCGAAGTCGTCTGCAGCAGCGAGCCGATCAATGAAAAGAGCGTGATCGACGGCGCCGCGCTGATCCGCCGCCTGACCACCGTCCGCAGTCCCGACCCGCGCGACACCGCGTGCATGGACAATCCGCCGCTGACGCTGTACGGCGCGTTTCGCCAGGGCATCGCCGATCACGCCGCGCGTCGCGCGAATCCATATCGTGCCGGCAGCCGTTTCTGGGCGTTGTGGGAAGAAGGACGTCTCGAAGCTGAAACCGACGCGCGGTGACGCCAGGCGCGCGCCGGCGCCGCGCCGAAGCAGGCGGCAGCGCGCGACGCGGGGCGCATGCACTGCCGCCGGCGTGACGCCGGATGGTTTCATCGATGCAACCGCGGCGATCGTTATGCGAAGTGGTTCTTCCCGCGATTTTTTGTAGCCGAATTTGTAGCCGAATGACGCGCGCGGGACTTCGACGCGAAGCCGCGCCCTATGATGCGTGAGCGGCGCGCGTCGTCCGGCCGACCGGCGCATCCCGCGTCCTGACCGCTCCGCGCAGCCCGTCCGTCCGCCGCGCCCCGCCTGTTTCCCGATAAGATGGCGCATGCTCCGCCCGACGCCCGCTCCGACGAACATGACCGCCACTTACCAGCCCAGCAACCCCATCCACTGCGAAATCGATCTCGACGCACCAGGCAAGCACGCGGGCTACCTGCGGCTGCCGCATTCCGTACACCGCTCGGCGTACGGCTGGCTGCCGATCCCGATCGCGTCGATTCGCAACGGCGACGGCCCGGTCGCGCTCGTGATGGCCGGCAACCACGGCGACGAGTACGAAGGCCAGATCATCGTGTCGCAACTGATGCGCGAGATCGAGCCCGGGATGGTCAGCGGGCAGCTGATCCTGCTGCCGATGGCGAATTTCCCGGCGGCGGACGCGGGCCTGCGCGTATCGCCGCTCGACCAGGGCAACCTGAATCGCAGCTTCCCCGGCGATCCGGCCGGCACGCCGACGCAGATGATCGCCCACTACATCGAGCATGTCCTGCTGGCGCGCTCGCAGTATCTGGTCGACCTGCATTCGGGCGGCAGCTCGCTGCTGTACCAGGGCGGCAACATGCTCGCGATCGACCCGCTCGACGCCGACGAAGCCGCGAAGCTCAACGGGCTGCTGGTCGCGTTCGGGTTGCAGAACGCGCTGCTGCACGCGCCGAATCCCGTGCACTCGGCCTCGGCCGCGCGCCGCCAGGGCGCGATCTCGATCGTGACCGAACTCGGCGGTGCCGGCATGGCCGACCCGTCGCTGATCCGGCTCGGTCGCCACGGGCTGCTGCACTACCTCGGCTACATCGGCCTGCTGCGCGGCGCGCTCGTGCCCGACGCGCCGCCCACCGTCACGCGCTTCATGCGTGTCGACGGCGATCGCCACTTCGTCTATGCGTACGAGCGCGGGCTGTACGAGCCGCTCGTCGAACTCGGCGACCAGGTGAAGGCCGGGCAGCCGGCCGCGTGGGTGCACTTCCCCGATACGCCGCTGCGCGAGCCGGTGCTGCACCGCTTCAAGGGCGACGGCGAAGTGGTATGCAAGCGCGTGCCCGCGCAGGTGCAGCGCGGCGATTGCCTGTTCCAGCTTGCCGAGCCGGCCGAACCGCCCAGCATCGGCCGATAGGCCAAAACCGGATCCATCCTTTTCCCATGCTGTCTGCCAGTCATGGCGGACCGCATGCGCTCGCCATTAACCAACTTGACAAATTAACTTACTTGGTTATGATCGCAAATGGAAAAGAGAAGGCCTCATTGCAAGCTGTCCCGAGTCAAAGCGCTCGTCGAGACCGGCAAGGTGCGTTTGACCGCGAGTGCGGTAATCGGCGCTCGGCAACTTGGCTTAACCGAAATGGACGCGATCGGTGTCGTGATGTCGCTGACCGACCTCGACTTTCACAAGAGCATGACGACGTACGCCGACCACACAATATGGCAAGACGTGTATCGGCGCCGCACCGTGCGTGGCGACGTGTACCTGAAACTGACCGTGATCGACGATGTGCTGATCGTGTCTTTCAAGGAGCGATGAAAATGAAGTGTCCTGCATGCGGTGCCGCGAAGCTCGTCCGCGACACGCGCGACATCCCTTATACCTACAAGGGTCGATCAACGGTCGTCCCCGGCATAACGGGCGATTTTTGTCCGGCCTGCGGGGAATCGGTACTGGATCTCGACGAGGCGACCCGTCTCGGCGAAGCGATCAGCGCGTTCAACAAGCAGGTGAACGCCACCATCGTCGACCCGAATTACATCGCGAAGGTGCGCAAGAAGCTGCGGCTCGACCAGCGCGAGGCGGCCGAGCTTTTCGGCGGCGGCGTCAACGCGTTCTCCCGTTACGAAACAGGCAAGACGAACCCGCCGCTCGCCCTCGTGAAACTGCTGAAGATCCTCGACCGTCATCCGGACCTGCTTGCCGAAGTACGCGCGGCGTAGACGCGCCCCCTTCGCCCGTCTACCCCACTTCCGCTGCGAGCCTTCTGACGTCCGCCGCGAAATCCTTATCGAAATTGCTTCGTTCGCCTTTGCCGGCCGCGCCGCTAACGTGTTCAAAACGGCGGCGGCCCGCCATCCGCATCACCGCACGATGCGCACCGGCCGCCGCCATCACGACAACCGCGTCGCGATAACGGAAGATAACGGACAGGCCATGTGCCCTAGGCCCGCAACGAACGTCCGCATCGCGCGCCCTTCGCGATGCCCATGGCCACGACCGACCGCATCATCGACACGACGCCGCTCGACGTCCGCGCGCAACCGCTGATCGACGCCCTGATCGACGAGTATTCGACCCGTTACAACGCATATCGCCCCGACAGCCACGCGTCCGCACGCGAAGAGCTCGCGCGCTACCCGGCCGAACTGTTCGCGCCGCCCGAAGGCGCGTTCGTGCTGCTGCTGCGCGACGGCGAGACGATCGGCGGCGGCGCGTTCAAGCGCTACGACGCGCAGACCGCCGAGCTCAAACGCATCTGGACCCGCGCGGACCTGCGCCGCCAGGGCCTCGCGCGGCGCATCGTCGAAGCGCTCGAAGCGCGCGCCGCGCAGCAGGGCTATCGCCGCATCTACCTGACTACCGGTTTTCGCCAGCCCGAAGCATGGGCGCTGTACGACCGCACCGGCTATACGCGGCTGTTCGATTCGTCGATCGCCCCCGAGGTGCATTACCACCTGCGGTTCGGCAAGGATCTCGCCGATCCGTCGTGCACGTCGACGCTGGCCGACCTGTGGGCGCCTGAGCCGGCGCTGCCGCGCTGAGCCGCCTGCCTTCCCATCCGACTCCGCCCTCCACGATAGAAACAGGACGCTTTCATGCAACGAGCCGCTCCCTTCGCTTCCCACGTCATCCGCACGCTGGCCACCGCGTTGATCGGCCTGACCGCGTTCGCCGCGGCCGCAGTCGCGGCCGCCGCGACGTTCGACCTGAGCCCCGAGCAGCGCGGCCGCCCGCGCGGCGCCGTGAACCCGGCGGTCGAGCAGGCGTTGCCGGCCGGCTTCCGGTTCGCCGAGGCGGGCACGCTGACCATCGGCATCGCGCCGAGCCTGCCGCCGATCAGCTCGTATGCGACCGACGCGCGCACCGTGATCGGCTTCGACGCCGACGTCGGCCAGCTCGTGTCCGACAGCCTCGGCCGCAAGCTGAAGATCGTCGCGCTCGCGTGGGCCGACTGGCCGCTCGCGCTCGAGTCCGGCAAGGTCGACGCGGTGATCTCGAACGTCACGGTCACCGAGGAGCGCAAGCAGAAATTCGACTTCTCGACCTACCGCAAGGACCAGGTCGGCTTCTACGTGCGCAACGACAGCAGGATCCCGTCGATCCGCGAGCCGAAGGACGTCGCGGGGCTGCGCGTCGTGACCGACGCGGGCACCAACCAGGAAAAGATCCTGCTCGCGTGGGATCGCGAGAACGTCGCGCACGGGCTGAAACCCGTGCAGATCCAGTACTACGACGACCAGGCGATGCGCATCGTCGCCGTGCAGTCGGGCCGCGCCGATGCCGTGTTCAGCGTGAACTCGGTGCTCGCGTACCAGAGCGCGCAGCAAGGCAAGACGCGGCTCGTCGGCGCCATCAGCGGCGGCTGGCCGCGCACCGCCGACATCGCGATCGCGACGCGCAAGGGCAGCGGCCTCGCCGAGCCGCTGACGGTCGCGCTGAACGGGTTGATCCGCAACGGCCTGTACCAGCGGATCCTCGAGCGCTGGAACCTCGCGTCCGAGGCCATCGACCAGTCGCGCACGAATCCGCCCGGGCTGCCGAAGTCCTGATCCGCCCGCCATCGTCAACGTCATCCGCAGGATTCGCCGCCCACCATGTCTTACTCGCTTTCGTTGCTGGACAAGAGTCCGATCGCCGACGGCGCGAGCGCCGCCGACGCGCTGCGCTTCACCACGACGCTCGCGCAGCGCGCCGAACAGCTCGGCTACGAGCGCTTCTGGGTCGCCGAGCATCACGGCACGCAGGCCTTCGCGAGCTCCGCGCCGGAGATCGTCGTCGCGCACCTGCTCGCACATACGTCACGCATCCGCGTCGGCTCGGGCGGCGTGATGCTGCAGCACTACAGCCCGTTCAAGGTCGCCGAGACGTTCAAGGTACTGGCCGCGCTCGCGCCGGGCCGTGTCGACCTCGGCGTCGGCAAGGCGCCCGGCGGGTTGCCGCTGACCACGCGCGCACTGCAGTGGTTCCACGACAAGGCGCGCAAGCCGGACTTCGCGGGCCAGCTCGCGGAACTCGACGCGTTTCTCGGCTGGGGCGTGGCCGAGGATCACCCGCTCGCCGGCGCGGTCGCGCTGCCCGCGCCGCCGCAGGCGCCCGAACGCATCCTGCTCGGCGGCTCGCCGGACAGCGGCGCGCTCGCCGCGCGCAACGGCTGGCGCTTCTGCTACGCGGGGCATTTCAACGGCGACGACGCGAACATCGAACGCTCGCTCGACGCGTATCGCGGCGCGGGCGGCACACGGCCGCTGGTCGCGCTGTATGCGGTGGCCGCGCCGACGCGCGACGAGGCCGAGCAACTGATCGGGCCGCTGAAGATCTTCAAGCTGCAACTCGCGGGCGGCCAGAGCTTCAACCTCCCCAGCGCGCAGGCGGCCGCCGAATTCGCGCGGCAGAGCGGCGCGTCCGACTACCGCATCGACGAGCTGCGCCCGACGGTGCTGGCCGATACCCCCGAGCGCGTGCACCAGGCGCTCGATGCACTGAGCCGGCGGCTCGACGTCGACGCGTTCGTGATCGATTCGCCGGTGACCGACTATGCGGCGCGGCTCGCATCGGCCGAATGGCTCGGCGGCGCGCTCGCGGCTACGCCCGTGGGCGACGCCGATGCCGTTGCCAACACGGTTGCCGCAGGCTTTCCCCCTTCTCACCGACACTCATCCGTGACCCGCCCATGACCCGACGATCGATCCCATTCGGCCTGATGCTGCAAGGCGCAGGCAGCCACATGAACGCATGGCGGCACCCGAGCAACCCGCCGGACGCAAGCATCAACCTCGACTTCATCACGCGCATCGCACGCAAGGCCGAGGACCACGGCGTCGCGTTCGCGTTCGTCGCGGACGGCCTCTACATCAACGAGAAGTCGATCCCGCACTTCCTGAACCGCTTCGAGCCGCTGACCGTGCTGTCGGCGCTCGCGGTCGCGACGAAGAAGATCGGGCTCGCGGGCACGATCTCGACGTCGTACAGCGAGCCGTTCACGGTCGCCCGCCAACTGGCGTCGCTCGATGCGATCAGCGGCGGGCGCGCGGGCTGGAACGTCGTGACGACGCCGCTCGAAGGCACCGCGAAGAATTTCGGCAAGGCGCATCCCGATCATGCGTTGCGCTACGAGATCGCCGACGAATACCTCGACGTCGTGCAGGGCCTGTGGGACAGCTGGGACGACGACGCCTTCGTGCGCGACCGCGCGACCGGCCGCTTCTTCGATCGCGACAAGCTCCACACGCTCGATCACCACGGCCGCTTCTTCCAGGTCGCGGGCCCGCTGAACATCCAGCGGTCCCCGCAGGGGCAGCCGGTGATCTTCCAGGCCGGCTCCTCCGACACCGGCATCGGGCTCGCCGGCAAGTATGCGGATGCCGTGTTCACGCATTCGCCGTCGCTCGACGAAACGGCCGCGTTCACGCGCCGCGTGAAGCAGAGCGCGATCGAGCACGGCCGCCGCGCCGACGACGTGAAGATCTTCCCCGGCATCGGGCCGATCGTCGGCCGCACGGCCGCCGAGGCCGAGGACAAATACCAGGCGATCCGCGATCTGCTGACGATCGACGAGGCGCTCGCCTATCTGGGCCGCTATTTCGATCATCACGATTTCACGCAGTACGCGCTCGACGCGCCGTTCCCGGAACTCGGCGAGCTCGGCCGCAACAGCTTCCGCTCGACCACCGACCGGATCAAGGCCGACGCGAAACAGAAAGGCCTGTCGCTGCGCGAGACGGCGCTCGCGGTCGCGACGCCGCGCCCGAACTTCATCGGCACGGCCGAGCACGTCGCCAACGAGCTGATCCGCTGGCACGACGCGGGCGCCGGCGACGGCTTCATCCTCGGCTTCCCGGTGCAGGCGCAAGGCGTCGACGATTTCGTCGAACTCGTGATCCCGGTGCTCGAGGCGCGCGGCCGTTACAGCCGCGACCTGCCCGGCGCGACGCTGCGCGACCATCTCGGCCTGCCGCGCAAGGCAAGCCGCTATGCGGCGGCCGAGGCGGAGCGCGCCACCGTGGCCGACGCGCAGGCCTGACGACCAGTCGGCCGGCCGCCGGCCGACTGATAGGCGGAACCACAGGAACCGTACCGGAGCCCGTACCGACATGAGCGACACGACCCACCTCGGCGCGGCCTCGCCGCATCTTTCACCCGTTGCTCCCGCCGCGCGCGACGCCGGCACGCGTTTCCGGATCGTGCCCGCGCGGCATCGTTCGAGCGTGGCCGGCACCGTGCTCGCCGTCGCGCTGATCGCGCTCGTGCTGGTTTCGGTCATCGGCAACCCGCAATGGGGCTGGCCGGTGTTCGCCGAATGGTTCCTGTCGCCGCCGGTGCTGTCGGGGCTCGCGCGCACGCTGGTGCTGACGCTGCTCGGCGCGGTGTTCGGCTTCGTGCTCGGCGCGTTCGTCGCGCTGGCCCGGCTGTCGCGTTCGCGGCTGCTGTCGGCAAGCGCGTGGGCCTTCGTGTGGCTGTTCCGGTCGATTCCGCTGATCGTGCTGCTGCTGATCCTGAACAACCTCGGCTACCTGTACGAACACGTGCGGCTCGGCGTGCCGTTCACCGGCATCACGTTCGTCGACGTCGCGACGACCGACCTGATCAGCCCGTTCCTCGCGGCCGTGCTCGGCCTCACGCTGAACCACGCGGCGTTTTCCGCGGAAGTGATTCGCGGCGGCATTCTCGCGGTCGATCAGGGCCAGCTCGAAGCGGCGGCCGCGCTCGGCCTGCCGCGCGGCCGCCAGACCACGCGGATCGTGCTGCCGCAGGCGATGCGCGCGATCCTGCCGACCGCGTTCAACGACCTGATCTCGCTCGCGAAAGGCACGTCGATGGTCTACGTGCTCGCGATGCCCGAGCTGTTCTATACGGTGCAGGTGATCTATCGCCGCAATCTCGAAGTGATTCCGCTGCTGATGGTCGCGACCGTCTGGTATCTGATCATCCTGACCGTGCTGTCGGCGATCCAGGTGCAGGTCGAGCGGCACTATGCGCGCGGCGCGCTGCGCAACCCGCCGCCGTCCGCCCTCACCTTCGTACTTGCTCGCGCCGGCGCGCTGTGGCGGCGGCTCGCGGCACGCAAGCCCGCCGCGGCGGCGCCGGCCGCCACCGAGGCGGCCGCGCCGCAACGGGGCGGCGAGGTCGCGGTGCACGCGGTGTCGAAGCAGTTCGGCATGCAGCGTGTGCTCGACAACGTCTCGTTCGTCGCGCCGCGCGGCAGCGTGACCGTGATCGTCGGGCCGTCGGGCTCGGGCAAGTCGACGCTGCTGCGCACGATCAACCATCTCGAACGCGTCGACGACGGCTTCATCGACATCGACGGCGAACTGATCGGCTATCGCCGCGACGGCGACGTGCTCTACGAACTGAAGGAACGCGACGTGCTGACGCGCCGCACGGCCGTCGGGATGGTGTTCCAGAACTTCAACCTGTTCCCGCACCTGACGGTGCTCGAGAACCTGATCGAGGCGCCGGTCGCCGTCAGCGGCGCCACGCGCGACGCCGCCGAGCGCATCGCCCGCACGCTGCTCGCGCGCGTCGGTCTCGCGGACAAGGCCGATGCGTATCCGCGCCAGCTTTCCGGCGGCCAGCAGCAGCGCGTCGCGATCGCGCGGGCGCTCGCGTTGCGCCCGAAGGTGCTGCTGTTCGACGAACCGACTTCCGCGCTCGACCCGGAACTCGTGAACGAGGTGCTCGACGTGATCAAGGAACTCGCGCGCTCGGGCACGACGCTCGTGATCGTCACGCACGAGATCGGCTTCGCGCGCGAAGTCGCGGACAACGTGCTGTTCATGGAGCGCGGGCGCATCGTCGAATCCGGGCCGCCGGCCGTCGTGCTCGACGCGCCGACGCATGCGCGCACGCGCGCGTTCCTGTCGCGGGTGCTGTGACGCCCGCTTTCCTCTCCGGACCAGCGAGACACATGCCGATGATCGACCGACGCCTGTTCCTCACCGCCGCCTTCGCCGCGACGGCGTGCCTGCCGCTGCGCACGGCGTTCGCCGCCGCCGCGCTCGCGGATCTCGACCCGCGCCAGGCGGGCCGCGTGCGCGCGCCGCGCGATCCGGCCGCGATTCGCGCGGCGAGCGGCTACCGCTGGGTGCGCGACGGCGCATTCACGGTCGCGATTTCACCGCACGCGCCGCCCGTGTCGACCTACGCGACCGACGCGCGCACCGTGGTCGGCGCCGATCCCGACTATGCGCAGCTCGTCGCCGACGCGCTCGGCCGCACGCTCGCGCTGGTGCCGATCGCATGGGCCGACTGGCCGCTCGGGCTGACATCCGGCAAGTACGACGCGGTGATCTCGAACGTCGGCGTGACCGAGAAGCGCAAGGAGAAATACGATTTCACGACCTACCGGCTCGGGCTGCACGGCTTCTACGTGCGCACCGGCAGCCCGATCGCGAAGATCGCCGAGCCGAAGGACATCGCCGGCCTGCGCATCATCACGGGCGCGGGGACGAGCCAGGAGCGCATCCTGCTCGAGTGGAACAAGCGCAACGTGGCGCAGGGGCTGAAGCCGGCCGAGCTGCAATATTTCGACGACGATGCGACGTCGCGCGTCGCGCTGCTGTCGGGCCGCGCCGATGCCGAACTGAACCCGAACGCGTCGCTCGCCCATGAAGCGGCGCGGGACCGCAAGCTGCGGCGCGTCGGGCTCGTCAACGCGGGCTGGCCGGCCAACGCCGACGTGGCGATCGCGACGCGCAAGGGCAGCGGCCTGGCCGATGCGTTGACGCTCGCCACCAATACGCTGATCGCCAATGGCCGCTACGGACAGGCGCTCGCGCGCTGGGGTTTGCAGAGCGAGGCGATCGCGCGTGCGCAAACCAATCCGCCGGGATTGCCGTCGTTCTGAGCCGGGGTGACGGGCGCAGCAACAACGCGGTGCCATCGCGCGGCACCCCGTGACTGCCGCGCGCTCTTATGCGGTAACCGCCGCGCCCTGCCGGTCGAGCTCCGCGACCTGCGCATGAATCGCCGGAATCAGCGCATCGCCATACGCGAGCGCATCGTCGAGCGGATCGAACCCGCGAATCAGGAACGTCGACACGCCGAGCCGGTAATACGCCCCGAGCGCACGCGCGACCTGCTCGGGCGTGCCGACCAGCGCGGTCGAATTCCAGCGCGCGCCGGTCAGGTGCGCGACGCCCATCCACAGCCGCTCGTCGAGCACGTCACCCTGCGCGGCGGCGGCCATCAACCGTTGCGAGCCCGCGTTTTGCGGCGCATGGCCGTCGATCGGCTGGCCGTTCGCGAGCCGCGCCGCGCGCACGCGCGCGCGGATCGCCTCGGCCTTCTCCCATGCGGCCGCCTCGGTATCGGCGACGATCGGCCGGAACGACACGCTGATGCGCGGCGCACGCCCGAACGGCGCGGCGGCCGCACGCACGCGCGCGATCTGCTCGCGCACCGACGCGAGCGGCTCGCCCCACGTCATGTAGACATCGGCATGCTCGCCCGCCACCGCCAGCGCGGCCGGCGACGAGCCGCCGAAATAGATCGGCACATGCGGCCGTTGCGCGCCCTTCACGAGCGGCGACGCGCCGCGCAGCCGGTAGAACGCGCCATCGTGGTCGACCGGCGCGTCGGCCTGCCAGATCCGTTTCAGCACGTCGAGATACTCGCCGGTGCGGCGATAGCGCGCGTCGTGCGGCACGAAATCGCCGTCGCGCTGAAGATCGGCATCGTCGCCGCCCGACACGACGTTCAGCGCGAGCCGGCCGCCGCTGAACACGTCGAGCGTCGCGATCTGCCGGGCGGCCGCCGACGGCACGATCACGCCCGGCCGGTGCGCGAGCAGGATGCGGATGCGTTCGGTCGCGGCGGCCGCGAACGACGCGACGATGAAACCGTCAGCCGCGTTGCTGAAATGGCCGACCAGGATCTGGTCGAAGCCGGCGGCCTCGTGCGCCTGCGCGAAGCGCCGCACGTAGTCGGGCTGGACGGCGCCGCCGCCCGGTACGTCGACCTCCGCGCCGGGCGTCGCGGTGATCATGCCGATGATGTCGACGGGCATGTCGGAATGTCCTTCGAAGATGGGAAAGGCGCTTATTGCGCGGCGGCCGTCTTCTGCGCGGGCGCGGCGAACGCGCCCGCATACGAGCGGTCGAGCAGCTTCGCCGTGTCGTACGCGGTCGGAATCACGCCGGCCTTGTGCAGGAAGTCGGCGGTGTTCTGCGCATCCTTCGCGGCCCTGTCGTCGACGGGGCCCACGCGCTGGTGCGCATTGTTGAGCCAGCGGTACGCGACGTCCGGCTCGAGCTTCGCGCGCTTCGCCCACAGGTCGGCGTACTCGCGCGGATGGCTGTCGACCCACTGGCGCGCGGCAACGACGCGCCGCAGGAAATCGGCGATCTCGGCGCGTTTGCCCGTGGCGGCCTGCTCGTTCGCGGCGACGAAACTCAGCGCCGGCATCAGCCCCTGCGCGGTCGTCACGGGCCGTGCGCCCTGCCGCAGCGCGAGCGTGCTGACGAACGGCTCCCACAGCGATACGGCGTCGACCGAGCCGTTCGCGAGCGCGTTGGTTGCGTCGATCGGCATCAGGTACGCGTACTTGACGGAATCCGCGCGCAGGCCGGCGTGCTCGAGCGCGCGCAGCACGAGCTGCTGGCTCCACGCGCCGCGCCAGACGGCAATGGTCTTGCCCTGCAGGTCGGCAACGGTGCGCACCGGCGAGTTCTTCGGCACGAGGATCGCAACGCCGTCGAGGCTCTGCCGCGACACCGCGACCACTTTCACCGGCGCGCCGCGCGCGGCCAGCGTGAGCAGCGCGGAATCGCCGAGGAAGCCGACGTCGATCGCATTGCCGTTCAGGCTTTCGGCGACGGGCGCGGCGGCCTGGAAATGCTTCCACTCGATCGTGTAAGGCAGGTCCTTCAGCACGCCGGACGCCTCCATCGACGCCTGGATGTTGAAGTAGTTCTGTTCACCGACGCGCAGCGTGACGGTGTCTTTGGCCATGCCCGGCTGCGCGGCAAGCGCCAGCAAGAGTGCCGTGACGATTCGGCTCAGCAACGTGATCTCCTGGATGAATGGTCGGGCGGGGTTGAACCGCAGACGATACGTTTCCCGTAGCCATAAAACAAACGCAATATTCTTCTATGCAAAGATGCAAATGTTTTATGAATTCGATGCGCCGCATCGCATGCGGCACGCCGCGTATTTCGAGTCATCCCTCGACAGATATTTCGTGCGCGAAATAGTTTTCGCACTATATTTCGCATCCGAAATATCCATCGAACCGAGGGCATCATGACTACCCAGTCGATCGAGTTTTCCGCCGCCGACGGCTACACGCTGCGCGGCACCCTGTGGTCGCCGGACGCGGCGCCGCGCGCGCTGGTGCTGATCCATCCGGCGACGGCCGTGCCGGAGCGGCTGTACGCGGGCTTCGCACGCTTCCTGACCGAGCGCGGTTTCGCGGCGCTCACCTACAACTATCGCGGCATCGGCGCGTCGCGTCCGGCGCGCCTGAACCGCCTGCGTGCGCGCATGCGCGACTGGGTCGACCTCGACGTCGAGGCGGCGACCGCGTGGGCGCGGCGCGCGTTCGCCGGCGTGCCGCTGCTGGCGGTCGGGCACAGCGTCGGCGGGCACGCGATCGGGCTGTCGGCCGGGTCGCGCCACCTGCGGGCGGCGGTGATGGTCGCATCGCACGCGGGCAGCACGCGACTGATCACCCAGGCGGCCGAACGCCTGAAGGTGCGGCTGATCCTGCGTGTGCTCGGCCCGTTGACGTCGGCGCTGCTCGGCTACGTGCCCGGCAGGCGGCTCGGGCTCGGCGAGGACATGCCGGCCGGCGTGTTCCGCGAATGGAGCCGCTGGACGACGCTGCCGCATTATTTCTTCGACGATCCGACGCTCGGCGCGGCCGAGCGTTTCGCGAAGCAGCGGTTGCCGATTCTCGCGCTCGGCTTCGACGACGATCCGTGGGCGAACCCGGCCGCGATCGGCCTGCTGGTAAGCTATCTGGCCCACGCGCAGGTCGAACGCCGCCAGATCGATCCGCGCGCGGCGGGCAGCGGCCCGGTCGGGCACATGGGCTTCTTTCGCAGCCGGCCCGGCACCGTGCTGTGGCCCGACGTGGCCGACTGGCTCGCGCGGGCACTCGACCGGCCGCGCGATGCGGACCGCGCGCCCTCCTCCACGCCAGCAGGAAACCGAGCTTGAGCGAAGACCGACGACTGTTTTTCCTGTTGAACATCGGCCAGCGGCGCGTGCAGCGCTGGATCGACCGCAAGGCCGAAACCGAGACGCGCGCGAGCGCCGCGCAGGCCGGCGTGCTGTTCTGTCTCGCGAAGCAGGACGGCGCGCTGATCGGCGAGGTCGGCGCGGCGCTGCAGCTCGCGCCGTCCGCGATGACGGGCCTCGCCGACCGCATGGCAAAGGCCGGCCTCATCACGCGCCACGCCGATTCGGACGACGGCCGCGCGACCCGCCTGTTCCTCACCGACGACGGCCACGCCGCGCTGAAGAAGGCGCGCGTGCTGCTGCGCGAGCTGAACGGCAAGCTGTGCGACGGGTTTTCCGACGCCGAACTCGACGTCGTCGCGCGGTGGCTGCGCATGCTGCAGGCGCGCTTTCCGGCGGATCGCTGAACGCGAATCGATTTCCGCAGCGATTTCGATTCGCGCTTCGATTCGATTCTCCACTCGCGATACCGCGAACTTTCCCGCAATTTTTTCTGCCCGCACGCATGCGATTCCGGCAACGCTTTCCGGCTACGACCTGTTACAAAAAATCGCCTGCTTTCCGGGGTTTTGTTGGCCTACATTGCTTCCACCTCACGGCAATCGTCGAATGAGACGCACAGCGGCCGCGACAGCAACAAGAATCACAAGGAGTCTTGACCGATGCGCTGGCGGAACCCAGCGAAGGCGGATTGCGATGGCAGAAGCGGCGTACTGTCCGGCACGCACCGGCGCGAGATCCGAAGCGTCGACGCGCTGCGTTGAAGTCCAGGCGCACGCCCCGCGCGACGACGCGCGAGGCCGCAGCCTGTCAGGCCACTGCTTCCGCACGTCAACGAGGAGCAGTCCATGCGACGCAATACCCTGCCTCACCCGCTCGTTACCCGGCTGACCATTGCCGCCGCGCTCGCGTTCACGGCCGCCGCGCACGCGGAGCCCGTGCGCGTGTCCGGCCCGAGCCCGTTCGCCGCCTGCACCATCGGCGGCCCCGGCACGGTCTACGTGAACGCCGAGGTCGAACCGTGGCTGTCGGTCAACCCGGCGAACCCGACGAACATGATCGGCGTGTGGCAGCAGGACCGCTGGTCGAACGGCGGCGCCCACGGGCTCGTCGCCGGCTACACGTTCGACGCGGGCGCGACCTGGGCCCGCACGCCGCAGCCGTTCAGCGCATGCGCGCCGGGCGGGCTGAAGTACGAGCGCGCGTCCGATCCGTGGGTATCGTTCGGGCCGGACGGCACCGCGTATTCGGTATCGATCTCGTTCAACCAGTCGAACAATGCCAACGCGGTGGCCGCGTCGGTGTCGACCGACGGCGGGCAGACCTGGAGCAGCCCGGCCGTGCTGATCGCGAACGACGAACCGACGACGCAGTTCTTCAACGACAAGGAATCGGTGACGGCGAACCCCGTGAAGGCCGGCACGGCCTACGCGGTATGGGACCGCCTCGAGCTGCCGAACGGCAACCCGTACGCGAACCTGCATACGCAGGCGTCCCGCGGGCCGACGCTGTTCTCGAAGACGACCGACGGCGGCAAGACGTGGAGCGCCGCGAAAGTCATCGTCGACGTGCCGTCGCGGCAGCAGACGATCGGCAACCAGATCGTCGTCGATCCGAAGAGCGGCACGCTCTACGACTTCTTCGACCTGATCCAGCCGCCGTTCAGCAAGGCGGCCGGCAAGGTCGCGTTCATCAAGTCGACCGACGACGGCGCGACGTGGACGAAGCCGCAGGTGATCGCGGGGCTGCAGACGGTCGGCGTCACCGATCCGAACACCGGCGAGCCCGTGCGCACCGGCGACGTCATTCCGGAACCCGCGATCGATCCGGCATCGGGGCAGCTCTACGTGGTATGGCAGGACAGCCGCTTCAACGGCGGCACGTACGACGAGATCGCCGTATCGACGTCGAAGGACGGCGGCGCGACGTGGAGCACGCCGCAGCAGTTGAACACGCCGACCGGGCGCCCCGCGTTCAATCCATCGGTGCGCGTCAACGAAGGCGGTGCGGTGATGGTCACCTACTACGACTTCCGCGACCTGCAGGCCGGCAACACGACGACGCTGCCGACCGGTTTCTGGCGCAAGATCTCGCATGACGGCGGCGCGACGTTCGCCGACGAGCGGCGCGTCGGCGGCCCGTTCGACATGAAGCTCGCGCCCAACGCGGAAGGCTTCTTCGTCGGCGACTACCAGGGGCTCGACGTGATGCCGTCATCGTCGTTCCACCCGTTCTTCGTGCAGACCAACGCAGGCAACCTGACGAACCGCACCGACGTGTTCTTCGCGCCGTGACGGCCGACCGGCCGCTTCGCGGCGGCCGGTCAGGATCTTCTTCATCGCCTCGCGCCGACGCTCGTCGGCGCATCCCCTGGCCGCAGCCGCCCGGCGCCGCGCGCGTGTCAAGCGAGGAATCGCTCGACACGCGCTTCCATTCGCCTCTGACCCAGATCAACGGTTGTCACTGCAATCATCGGCTGTAACTGGACGCGTTCCGGCGAACGGGCGAGCGCATCGGTGATGCGCGGCCCGGCCCTCGCCGGGCGCCCCAGCAATGGCAACGTCACGCACGGTTGCCAACCGATAACGAGGAATCCCATGCGCCACGTTGCGCTTTCCGACCCGCCGCCTGCCCGGGCGCGCACAGCCCTCGCACGGGCCGCGCGCGTTGCGGTCGCACTGACCATTGCGCTGACGCGCGCGACGATCGACAGCCGGCGCGAGTCGCTGCGGATTTTCCGGCGGCGCCATGACGAAGGCGCGATCTCGCGGCTGGACCTGACGCAATCGGAAATCCTGCTGCAGCAGGCCGAATCGCTCGGCGCGCAGCTGGGCCAGGCGCGCGCGAGCGCCGCGGACGCGCTGATGATGCTGGTCGGCGCGTCGCCCGATCTGCCCGCTACGCCGCCCACGCTCGACGACGAGGCCGTGATGCCGGCGCTCGCGCCCGGGCTGCCGTTCGCGCTGCTCGAAAACCGTCCGGACGTGATCGCTGCCGAGCACCAGTTGCGCGCGGCCGCGATCGGCGGCGTGCTGTTCCTGCTGTCGCTGAAGCGGTTCCGCCTGACCATCAGCCGGATGGCGTGACGGACCGCCCGCCCGTGGTGGTCGCCCCGGGCGGGCGCGGGCGTCAGTGCATGTCGGTGAGGACGATGCGACCGTCGACTTTCCCGTCGCGCAGCCGCGCGAATATGTCGTTGATGTTGCCGAGCCGGTCGCGATGGATATGCGCGCGCACCAGCCCGTCCGCCGCGAAATCGAGCGACTCATGCAGATCGCGCCGCGTGCCGACGATCGACCCGCGCACGGTGATGCCGTTCAGCACGGTCGAGAAGATCGGCAACGGGAAATCGCCCGGCGGCAAACCGTTGAGCGCCACCGTGCCGCCGCGCCGCACCATCCCGAGCGCCTGCGCGAACGCACTGCGCGACACGGCCGTGACCAGCACGCCGTGCGCGCCGCCGATCTCCTTCTGAAGCACCGCGGCCGGATCGGCGCTCGACGCATCGACGGTCAGCTCCGCGCCAAGCTGCTTCGCGAGTGCGAGCTTGTCGGGCGAGATGTCGATCGCCGCGACGTGCAGGCCCATCGCGCGCGCGTATTGCACGGCCACATGGCCGAGCCCGCCGATGCCTGAAATCGCGAGCCACTGGCCCGGGCGCGTGTCGGTGACGCGAATGCCCTTGTAGACGGTCACGCCCGCGCACAGGATCGGCGCGATCTCGTCGAACGCGACCTGCGCCGGCAGATGGCCGACGTAGTCGGGATCGGCCAGCACGTATTCCGCATAGCTGCCGTTGACCGAATAGCCGGTGTTCTGCTGTTCGTGGCAGAGCGTCTCCCAGCCCGAATAGCAGTGTTCGCAATGTCCGCACGCCGTATAGAGCCAGGGCACGCCGACGCGGTCGCCCTCGCGCACGTGCGTGACGCCCGCCCCGACCGCCGCGACGACGCCCACGCCTTCGTGTCCGGGAATGAACGGCAACGACGGCTTCACGGGCCAGTCGCCGTCGGCTGCGTGCAGATCGGTATGGCAGACGCCCGACGCCTTGATGTTGACGAGGATCTGGCCAGGGCCCGGCGTCGGGATCGGCACTTCCTCGATGCGCAACGGTTCGCCGAACGCGTGCACCACGGCCGCTTTCATGGTTTGAGTCATGCGTCGCTCCTGATGGATCAATGAGCGAACCAGTATCCGCACGCGGAATCGGGGACGGTTGACGTGTGTCAACGAGGCGGAAAGGCGCGGCGCGGACGCGGCACCCGGTCGCGCAACGATACTTAAGCGATGACTTGACTTTTTCGGGAGCCCACCATAACTTAAGCAAATGATTGAGTATTCGGAACAACAACTTGACAAGGCCTTCCACGCGCTCGCGGATGCGACGCGCCGGGGGATGCTCGAGCGCCTGTCGCGCGGGCCGGCGTCGGTGAGCGAACTGGCCGAGCCTTACGGCACGTCCCTCGCCGCGATCCATCAGCACGTGCAGGTGCTCGAGGCGAGCGGGCTCGTCGTGACGGAAAAGCGCGGGCGCGTGCGCGAATGCCGGATCTCCAGCGAGGCGGTCCAGCGCGTGGAAAACTGGCTGAGCGAGCGTCGCCTCCTCTGGGAGAGCCGCTTCGACCGCCTTGGCAAACTGCTTGAAAACGACGAACGCAAAGGAGACGAATGATGACGGAAACCCCGTTTTTCCACGGCACGTTTACGCTGAGCCGCGTGTGGGCGGCCCGGCCCGACCGGGTGTTCGCCGCGTGGTCCGATCCGGACCTCAAGGCCCAGTGGTTCACCGGCCCGGCCGAGCGCTGGACGCTGCTGCGCCGCTCGATGGATTTTCGGGTGGGCGGCGCCGAGGTGCTGGAAGGCCGCTTCGACGAAAGCGGCATGGAGACGCTGTTCGAGGCCCGCTATCACCTGATCGAGCCGGCCCGGCGCCTCGTCTACAGCTACGATCTCCATCACTCGGGGCGCTTTCATTCGGTCACGTTGTCGAGTCTCGAGCTCGAACCTCAAGGAGACGGGACGCGCGTCTCGTACACCGAGCAGATCGTGTTCCTGGACGGCAAGGACGGCACCGCCGATCGCCGCCAAGGGAGCGCACTCATGTACGACGCAATCGAGAACGTCCTTCGATCATCGGGAGCCATGCTATGACGGTCGAACTTTACGGGCACCCGTTCGCGTCGTTCGTCTGGAAACCGCTGATCGCGCTCTACGAGCGCGAGGTGGCCTTCACGTTCCGGATCGTCGATCCCGATCATCCGGACAACCAGGCGCGCATGGCGGCGCTCTCGCCCACTGGGCAATTTCCGGCGCTGGTCGACGGGGACACGGCGATCACGCAGAGCAACGCCGTGATCGAGTATCTCGACCTGTTTCATGGCAACGGCGGGCCGATGGTGCCGGCGGACCCGCGCGAGGCGCTGGACGCGCGGATGATGGCCGACGTGTTCGACGATTACGTCAACGCGCCGATGCAGCGAATCGTCGGCGACGCGTTGCGCGCGGAAGACGAGCGGGACCCGCGCGGCGTTGCCGACGCGCATGCGCTGCTCGATCGCAGCTACGCATGGCTGGACGCGCGTCTGCGGGCGAAGGAATGGGCCGCGTGCGGCCGCTTCACGATTGCGGATTGCGCCGCCGCGCCGGCGCTGTTCTATGCGGACTGGGTTCATCCGATTGCGGAGCGTCATGCCGCGCTCGCCGCATACCGGGCGCGGCTGCTGTCCCGCCCGCGTCGTCGACGAGGCGCGGCCGTATCGGCGCTTCTTCCCGTTGGGCGCGCCCGAGCGCGACTAGCCGGGCGGCGGCGAACCGTGTCTTGCCTCGACTTGAAAGGAGCGCGCATGGCCGTGACCTTGCGTCCCGCGATCGGAAGCCAATGGCGTCGGCTGGCTCGACCAGCAGTATGTCTGCCCTGCGCCGCAGAGTCGGGTTGTCAATCCGAAATGATATAACATATCATTTCGCCTGCGTGACGCCTGCCGGGCTGCCTGACCGACCGGGCAGGCGCCGTCGCATCTCGCTTCGGCGGGTCATTGCGCGCAGTAGATGCAATAATATATCGTATCCGATGTGCGCGCACCGACTTCCGCTTGCCTCAATCCGACACACATCGACCATGCGCGACCTCCCTCGTCTACCGCTTCGCCCGCTCTCCCCGCTTTCCCTGATGCTGCTCGCCGGCTTGGCCCACGGCCAGGCCGATACGCGGCCCGCAGCGCCCGGCCAGTCCGGCGATCGCCCGCTCGCGCCGATCTTCGTGACCGCGAACCCGCTCGGCGACACCGACCTGATCTCGCCGACCGCGCAACTGTCCGGCGACGCGCTGACGCGCCGCCAGGCCGATTCGCTCGGCGAGACGCTGAACGGGTTGCCCGGCGTGTCGACCACCACCTACGGGCCGATGGTCGGCCGCCCGATCATCCGCGGGATGGACGGCGACCGGATCCGGCTGCTGCAGAACGGCGTCGCGGCGTACGACGCGTCGTCGCTGTCTTACGACCACGCGGTGCCGCAGGATCCGCTGTCGATCGAGCGCGTCGAGATCGTGCGCGGGCCGGCCGCGCTGCTGTACGGCGGCAACGCGGTCGGCGGCGTCGTCAACACGATCGACAACCGGATTCCGCGCGAGGCGATCGAAGGCGTGACGGGCGCGCTCGACGCGCGCTACGGCGGCGCCAATTCGGTGCGCGCGGGCGCCGCGCAGGTCGAAGGCGGCAACGGCCGCTTCGCATTCCATGTCGATGCGTTCGACCGCGAAACGAGCAAGCTGCGGATTCCCGGCTACGCGCGCAGCGACGCACAGCGCGCGCTCGACGGTCCGGACCGGCCGCAGCCCTACGGCAACGTGCCGAACAGCGACGGCCGCGTGCATGGCGGCGCGGTCGGCGCGTCGTACACGTGGGCCGACGGTTTCGCGGGCCTGTCGTACAGCGGCTACGAGTCGAACTACGGCTCCGTCGCCGAGGACGACGTGCGCCTGCGGATGCGCCAGGAACGGCTCGCGCTCGCCTCCGAGATACGCAACCTGAGCGGCCCGTTCACGAAGCTGAAGTTCGACTTCGCGTACACCGACTATCGCCACAAGGAAGTCGACAACGGCGAGACGGCCACCACCTTCCGCAACCGCGGCTACGAGGCGCGCATCGAGGCGCGGCATCGCAGGATCGGCCCGTTCGAAGGCGCGATCGGCGTGCAGTTCGGCCAGAACCGCTTCTCCGCGCTCGGCGACGAAACGCTCGTGCCGAGCACGCGCACGACGAGCGTCGCGCTGTTCGGGCTCGAGGAATGGAAGGTGTCGGACGCGCTGAAGCTGAGCGTCGGCGGCCGCTACGAGCACGTCAAGCTGCAGCCCGATCCGGCCGGCGTCGAGAAGTTCGCGGCAGCGCAGCCGCGCGAATTCAATGCCGGCAGCCTGTCGGCCGGCGCGCTGTTCTCGCTGACGCCCGTATGGTCGGTGGCGGCCAACGTCGCGTACACCGAACGCGCGCCGACCTTCTACGAGCTGTATTCGAACGGCCCGCACGATGCGACCGGCCAGTTCCTGATCGGCAACCCGAACGCGTCGAAGGAAAAGGCCGTGTCGACCGACCTGTCGCTGCGCTACGCGAGCGGCCCGAATCGCGGCAGCGTCGGCGTGTTCTACAACCGCTTCTCGAACTACCTGACCGAGTACAACACGGGCCGCATCGTCGACAGCGACGGCGACCCGGTCGCGCCGGGCACGGACGGCGCGCTGTCCGAGGCGATCTACCGTGGCGTGCGCGCCGAGTTCTACGGCATCGAGCTGGACGGCAAGTGGCGCGCGTTCGCGCGGCGCGGCCATACGGTCGACCTGGAGCTGACGGCCGACTACACGCACGCACGCAACGTCGACACGGGCCAGCCGCTGCCGCGCATCGCGCCGCTGCGCGCGACGCTCGCGGCCGACTACGGCTACGGCCCGTTCGGCGCACGCGCGCAGGTTACGCATGCGTGGTCGCAGCATCGCGTGCCCGACAACGACTTTTCGACGGACGGCTACACGTCGCTCGGCGTGATGCTGACCTACAAGTTCCGCGTCGGTGCGACGCACTGGCTCGCGTACCTGCGCGGCGACAACCTGACGAACCAGGAAATCCGCTATTCGACCTCGGTCGTGCGCGGTTTCGCGCCGGAAGGCGGCCGCAGCGTGATGGCCGGGTTGCGCACCACGTTCTGACGTCACGGCGGTCGACGTCGCGCGCACGGTCGCGAACGGCGATCTCGGCAGCCGCATCCACGTCAGCGGCAACGACGAGACGCGCTGCGTACGACGAACGGGCGGCTGATCGACAGACGGCTCGTCGAAGATCGCCGACATCACGGGCATCATCGAAGGCATCGCGTTCCAGACCAACATCCTCGCGCTGAATGCGGCCGTCGAAGCCGCGCGGGCGGGCGAACAGGGCCGCGGCTTCGCGGTCGTGGCGAGCGAGGTGCGCAGTCTCGCGCAACGCTCGTCAAGCGCGGCAAAGGAAATCAAGGAACTGATCACCGCGTCGGTACAGACGATTCGCGACGGCTCGACGCTCGCCGGCGAAGCCGGCAAGACGATGTCGGACGTCACGCAGGCCGTCGCGCGCGTGACGGACATCATGGGCGAGATCGCGGCCGCGTCCGCCGGCGTGCCCGTTACGTCGGACGAACGACGTGTCGCAAGGAGAATCTTTGCGCACGGCGTACACGTAAACGCGCCTGCGTAGAAGCCTCGCGTTTCGCAAACCCCTTGCGCATGGACTGTCACGCGCCCTTTCGCCGTTCATGTCGCGCTGCATGCATTCGTCCTACCGTGGACGAATTGCGTTTGATCAAAATCAATCTCCGCGCGCTTCATAAAGTGTCCTCATTGCCGGAACGAAAGCGCCGCCATGGACGAACAACCGCTATCCGCCGCCGTGCTCGCCGATCGCTATGCGCGCGCCGGCGAGACGACGCGCGCGGCGATTTTCCGGCGGGTCGCGCATGCGCTCGCGCTCGCCGAGCCGATGGCGTCGCGCGCGCGCGTCGAGCAGCTGTTCTATCGCAACATGCAGCGCGGCGCGATCGGCGCCGGCCGCATCATGGCCAACGCGGGCACCGGCGCGGAAGGGACGATGGTCAACTGCTTCGTGCATCCGGTCGCGATGCCCGGCGTCGCCTCGCTCGCCGCCGTGCATGCGGCGCTCGCGCAGGCGCTCGACGACGCGCGGCTCACGCTGCTGATGGGCGGCGGGATCGGCTACGATTTTTCCCCGCTGCCGCCGGCCACGGCCTATGAGCGGCGCGGCGCCGATACGCCGGACGTCTGCGCGGCGATCGACCGCTTCGACATCGTGTGCCGCGCGCTGCCTTACGCGGGCCCGCGCCGCGGCGCGCAGATGGGCGTCCTGCGCTGCGATCATCCCGACATCGTCGAATTCGTCGAAGCAAAGCATGGCCGGCGGCGCTGGCCGACCTTCAACCTGTCGGTCGGCATCACGGACGCGTTCATGGAAGCGGTCGCCGGCAACCTGCCGTGGACGTTGCGGCACCGCGTGCCGCCCTGCTCGCCCGACTGCACGCAGACCGCGCTGCCGGACGGCAGCTGGACCTACGCGACGGTGCCCGCGCGTGCGCTGTGGCATGTGATCGTCAACGAAGCGCGCGACAGCTCCGAGCCGCGGCTGCTGTTTCTCGACACGATCGACGCGGCCGATTCGCTGCGCGCGCGCGAGCGCATCGATGCGACGGACCCATGCAGCGAGCAGCCTTTGCCCGCGTACGGCAGCTGCGTGCTCGGGCCGATCGACCTGTCGCGGTTCGTGCACCATCCGTTCGGCATCGGCGGCGAGCCGCAATTCGATTTCGTGGCGTTCGCCGACGCGGTGCGCGTGCAGGTGCGATTGCTCGACAACGCGATCGACCTGACCGTGTGGCCGCTCGCCGCGCATGCGCGCGAAGCGCATGAGAAACGGCGCATCGGCGTCGGCGTGACGGGGCTCGCCGATGCGCTGACGATGCTGCGCCTGCGCTACGACTGCGGCGCCGCGCGCATGGTCGCGCGCGAGATCGCGCTGACGATGCGCGAGCACGCGTTTGCCGCATCGGCCGCGCTGGCCGCCGAGCGCGGCGCGTTTCCCGCCTACGACGCCGCCGACTATCTCGACGGCGCCGCGCATCGCGCGCCGCTGCCGGTCACCGTGCGCGAGACGATCGCGCGTCACGGGCTGCGCAACAGTCATCTGCTGTCGTTCGCGCCGGCCGGCAGCGTGAGTCTCGCGTTCTGCGACAACTGCTCGAACGGCATCGAGCCCGCGATCGACTGGGTCGAGCGCCGCGAAGTGCGCACCGGCGACAACCACCTGCATGCGATTCGTGCGGAGAATCACGCGTACCGGCTGTTTCGTCAGCTGCATGGCGAGCACGCGCCGCTGCCCGACTATTTCGTGAAGGCGGCGGACATCGCGCCGGCCGATCACGTGTCGATGCTCGCCGCGCTGCAGCCCTGCGTCGACGCGGCGATCTCGAAAACGGTCAACGTCGATCGGCGCTGCTCGCTCGCGCAAATCGACGCGCTGTTCTTCGCGGCGTGGCGCGAACGCCTGAAAAGCATCAGGATCTTCCGCCCCGATCCGACGTTCCCGTCGGTGTTCCCCGGCGGCGCGTTCGGGCAGACGGATGCGCATCCGTGCTGACGCCGCGCGCCGCACCGGCGTACATGCAGACTTTTAAAACCGATGAATGCCGAGTATCCTAAAAAAAGCACCTCCGGCCGGGCGACGAGTCGCATCCCTCGACACCAGCCCGGCCGACGCGGCCCCATCGCGCGCATCGAGCCGATGGCGGCGGTTGTCGCGCGCCGTGGCCGCACAGGCATGTTCCCCATCATTCGTCAGGAGAGCTGGTGAGCCGACTCGTCGTCGTATCCAATCGCATTGCAGATCCCCGTAAAGCCGCGGCCGGCGGGCTCGCCGTCGCCGTGAAAGACAGCCTGCAGGAATCCGGCGGCGTGTGGTTCGGCTGGAGCGGGAGGCTGCGCGGCGGCGACGACCAACCCGCGCGGCGACGACGTGCAGATCCAGAACGTCGGCGGCATCCAGCTCGCGACGATCGATCTCGACCCGCAGGATTACGACGCGTACTACCTCGGTTATTCGAACAACGTGCTGTGGCCGGTGTTTCACTACCGGCTCGATCTCGCGCAGTTCGACCGTCGCTTCGCCGACGGCTACCGGCGCGTGAACCAGTTCTTTGCGCGCAAGCTCCACCCGCTGCTGCGCGCCGACGACGTCGTGTGGGTCCACGACTACCAGCTGATTCCGCTCGCCGCCGAGCTGCGCGCGATGGGCTGTACGAATCCGATCGGTTTCTTCCTGCACATCCCGATGCCGCCCCCGCCGATCATGGCCGCGATCCCGGAACACGAATGGCTGATGCGCTCGCTGTTCGCCTACGATCTCGTCGGCTTCCAGACCGAGTCGGATCTGCTCCACTTCGAGCACTACGTCGAAGCGGAAGCCGGCGCCGCGCGGCTGCCCGACGGCCGCCTGCGCGCGTTCGGCCGCACGCTGTCGGCCGGCGCATTCCCGATCGGCATCAACGTCGACGAGTTCGAATCGCTCGCGCGCGATCGCGACGGGCTCGACATGTTCGAACGGATGCGCGACGAGTATTCGCGCCGTCAGCTCCTGGTCGGCGTCGACCGGCTCGACTACACGAAGGGGCTGCCGCAGCGCGTGCACGCGTTCCGCCAGCTGCTCGAGCAATATCCGGAGAACCGCAACCGCGCGACGCTGATCCAGATCGCCGCGCCGAGTCGCGAGGATCTCGGCGCGTACGACGACCTGCGGCGCGAGATGGACAGCCTGTGCGGCGCGATCAACGGCGACTACGGCGAACTCGAGTGGATGCCGATGCGCTACATTCACCGCACCGTCGCGCGCAAGCGCTTGCCGGGCCTCTATCGCGCGAGCCGCGTCGCGCTCGTCACGCCGCTGCGCGACGGGATGAACCTCGTCGCGAAGGAATTTCTCGCCGCGCAGGACGCGGCCGATCCGGGCGTGCTCGTGCTGTCGCGTTTTGCCGGCGCGGCCGAGCAGCTGAAGTCGGCGCTGCTGGTCAATCCGTACGACACGCAAGGCACCGCGCAGGCGATCCAGCGCGCGCTCGCGATGCCGCTCGAAGAGCGCCGCCAGCGTCATGCGGCGCTGATGGCGATCGTCCGCAAGACCGACGTGCACTGGTGGCGCACGCGCTTTCTCGACGCGCTCGCCGAAGCGGCGGAAGTCGCGGCCGCGGCCCAGCCGTGATGCGACCGCATGCCGTGCGGCATGTCCGACGTTACAGGCTCGTCTGCACGTCCGCGAGCGCCGCGCCGCTCACATCGCACAGGTCGACCGACACCGGAATGCCTTCGCGCAGGCTCTCCGTCAGCACGCAATACGCATCGAACTGATCGAGCACGCGTGTCGCCGCCGCGAGGTCGGCCCACGTCCTGCCGATCGTCAACTGCACCGCCATCGAGCCGACCCGCACGCGCCCGGTTTCGTTCTGCACCATGTCGACATCGATGTGTGCGGCGATCGGCTGCGGATCGACATGCTGCTTTTCCAGCGCGAACAGCAGGCTCGCCGCGAGGCAGGTCGCGACCGCCGCGGCCAGCAGGCGGATCGGGTTCGGCCCGCGGCCTTCGCCGAGCGGCGGCGGCTCGTCGGTCAGCATCACGGGCAGGTCCGTGCCGGTAAACCGGACCTCGAAATGGAAGCGTTCGCGTTGCGCGACGTCGACCGACACACGCTCTTCGCTCATGGCGACTCCGTCGAAATCGTAAGGATCGGCGCGCCGCTCGCGCCGGATGCCGACGAGCGCCCTGACGGGCGATCGGCGCATTCCGGCGTCGGACCGGCGCGCCGACGGTCAATGATCGGGTTTATGCGGCGCGCCGTACGTCATGAAATCGTGCACGTCGGCGGTCGCGTCACCGGGGCCGTTCGCGGCGCCCGGTTCCGCTTCGGCGCCGGGCGCCGTGCGCGGCGGCGTGGCGTCGGGCGGTGCGATCAGCGCCTGCAGCGCTTCGCGCTCGAGCACCTCGGATTGCAGCAGGCGCCGCGCGATCCGCTCGAGCGCGTCGCGATGCTCGCCGAGCGTCGCCGCGACCCGCGCGTGCGCGTCGGCGAGCAGCGCGCGCACCTCGTCGTCGATCATCCGCGCGGTGTGCTCGCTGCAGCGCCCGTCGCCCGCATGCCATGCGCCGGGCATGCCCTGGCGCGCGTCGCCGTCGTCGAACGTCGCGAGCCCGATCTTCTCGCTCATCCCGTACTGCATGACCATGTGCCGCGCCATCGCGGTCGCGCGTTCGAGATCGTTCTGCGCGCCCGTCGACACGTCGCCGAACACGAGCTCCTCGGCGACGCGCCCGCCGAGCAGCGCGTCGAGCCGGTCGAG
Organism: Burkholderia cepacia; assembly: GCF_001718835.1. Lineage (NCBI taxonomy): Bacteria > Pseudomonadati > Pseudomonadota > Betaproteobacteria > Burkholderiales > Burkholderiaceae > Burkholderia > Burkholderia cepacia. The sequence continues at coordinate 1,718,133 of NZ_CP013444.1, forward strand.
CAGCTCGCTCTTGCGCAGCACGTAGCGATCCTCGGTCGGCACCTGCTGCGTGTAGCCGAGCGCCGCGACGCCGCGCGGGATGATCGACACCTTCTTCACCGGATCGCAATGCGCGCGGCTTTGCGCGACGAGCGCATGCCCGGCCTCGTGATACGCGATGGTCAGCTTCTCCTGCTCGTTCATCACGCGGCTCTTGCGCTCCATGCCCGTCATCGCGCGATCGATCGCCTCGTCGAAGTCGGCCATCCCGATCGCCGGCTTGCCGAGTTCGGCCGCATGCAGCGCGGCCTCGTTGACGACGTTCGCGAGATCCGCGCCGACGAAGCCCGGCGTGCGCGATGCAAGCTCGCCGAGATCGACGTCGGCCGCGAGCTTCACGCGCTTCACGTGCACGCCGAGGATCTGCCTGCGGCCGTTCAGGTCGGGCCGGTCGATCGCGATGTGGCGATCGAAGCGGCCCGGCCGCAGCAACGCGGGATCGAGGATCTCCGGCCGGTTGGTCGCGGCCATGATGATCACGCCGGAATTGGCCTGGAAGCCGTCCATCTCGACGAGCAGCTGGTTGAGCGTCTGCTCGCGCTCGTCGTTGCCCGACATCAGGCCGACGCCGCGCACCTTGCCGAGCGCATCGAGCTCGTCGACGAACACGATGCACGGCGCCTTCTGCTGCGCCTGCTCGAACAGGTCGCGCACGCGCGCCGCGCCGACGCCGACGAACATCTCGACGAATGCCGAGCCGCTGATCGAGAAGAACGGCACGGCCGCCTCGCCGGCCACCGCGCGCGCGAGCAGCGTCTTGCCGGTGCCCGGCGCGCCGACGATCAGCACGCCCTTCGGGATCTTGCCGCCGAGCCGCTGGTAGCGTTCGGGGTTGCGCAGGAACGCGACGAGCTGCTGCAGTTCGGCCTTCGCCTCGTCGATGCCCGCGATGTCGTCGAACGTGATGCCGGTTTCCTGCTGCACGTACACGCGCGCCTGGCTCTTGCCCATGCCGCTGAAATCCTGCAGCCCGCCGCGCTTGCGCAGCATCATGTTCCAGATGAACACGAAGCACGAGCGGCAGCAGCCACGAGGCAAGCGATGCGATCCAGCTCGTGTCGGGCGCGCCGTGATAGCGGATGCCGGCCTCGGTCAGCGTGTCGGTCAGGCGTTCGTCGCTCACGCGGTTGGTCGTGAACCGCCACGGCGCACCGGCCTGCTGCACGGCCGAGGCTTCGGACGCCGGCAGCATCGCGCCGGCCTGCGGCATCTTCAGCGTGCCCGAGATCGACGCCTGGCCGATTTCGAGATCGTCGACGAGCCGCGCGGCGACGAGCCGGTGGAAGTCGCTGTACGCGATCGACGCCGACGACGGGTGCAGCATCAGCAACTGCGCGGCGAACAGGATGAAGAATCCGATCGCGATCAGCAGGCCGGGATAGTCGAATTTCCTGTCCATGGCATCGGGCCGGCCGCGCGTGCGCGGCGTGTCGTTTCTCCTACGCGTCCGCGCGGATCCATTCGGCCCGCAGCATGCCTTCGCCGTCCGGGTAATGCAGCGTCAGCTTGCCGTGGTGGGCGCGCAGCATCGCCTTGCCCAGGCGCCGCAGCAGGTGCACGCCGGTGGTGCGGACCGTCAGCGACGCATCGCCGTCGTCGATTTCCATGATCCGCTCGAGCGGATGCTGGCGGGTTTCGTCATCCGCCTGATGATTGAGGAGCGCGAGAATGTCCGCGCGGCGAGGGTTCAGGTACGCGCCGCTCAGGATCAGTTCGCCGGCCGGCGCATGGTCCTCGGTGCGCTTGCAGGCCGGGCACTGCTGCGCCTTTGCGTCGACGGGCGCGTCGTGCCACGTCCAGCGGCCGTCGTCGTAGGATGCGCCGCACGTGGTGCAACGGGTCGCGGTCTTGAGCCGCTTCGGCGCGTGATAGCTGTCGTCGGTATGCGCGGGCGGCCGCTGGTCGTGCCGCATCGCCGACTGTCCGGGAGTGGAGTTCGAGTGGTTCATCGTCGCCTCGTTTCGTCAAATGAATGGGCGCTTGCGCGTTCGCGCGACCCTGCACCGGCCGGCGATCGCGCGCCCTTGACCGACTCTGTCGCGCCGCATGCCGCGGTTTCGTCCGCGCGGCCGGCGATGCCGGTCCGCAATTGCATGCAGCTCGTAAATCCAGTCTAGTTCGCGGTCGCGGGTCACGCGAACGCGGGCGCCGCGGCGCGATTCGTCGGACCTGACCTTTCAACTCCGACCCTCGTCGCGTTATAGTCGCGTTCGTGACATTTTTATGACAATGCGGCGCGCCGCGGCGGTTCCGGCGCGCAGCCGTGCATCGAATGACAACATCCATCCGCCCATTCGAGGAACCCACGACGTGAACGACACCCCCGATCGCCCCGACGACCTTCCCGCCGATCCCGACCGCCGCCGCGTGCTCGGCGGCCTTGCCGCGCTCGGCGCGAGCGTCGCCGGCGTTGCGCTGACCGGCTGCGAAACCTCGCCGCCGCGCTCGGCCGCCGATCTCCGGCTCGACGAAGCGTTGCGCCAGCGCGTGCGCCACATCGTCGTGATCTATGCGGAAAACCGCAGCTTCGCGAACCTGTACGGCGATTTCCCGGGCGTGAGCCATCCGCTGAGCGAGGTGCGGCCCGAGCACGCGCAGCAGCTCGATCGCGACGGCAAGACGCCGCTGCCCGTGCTGCCGAAGATCTGGGGCGGGCTCGTGCCGCAGGCGCAGGAAGTGGACGGCAAGCGCTACGCGATCGCCGAGCGCGACATCGACAAGCTGCCGAACGCGCCGTTCCTGATCCGCGACGCGCAGGGCAAGCCGCTGCCGAATGGCGTGATCACGCGCGACCTGTGGCACCGCTTCTACCAGAACCAGATGCAGATCGCCGGCGGACGCAACGACCAGTTCGCCGCGTGGGCCGATTCGGGCGGCCTCGTCATGGGGCATTACCGCAATTCGGCCGACACGCTGCGGCTGTGGAGCCTCGCGCGGCAATACACGCTGTGCGACAACTTCTTCATGGCGGCCTTCGGCGGTTCGTGGATGAACCACATGTTCCTGATCTCCGCGCAGCCGCCGCTGTATCCGGACGCGCACAAGCATCCGCATGCGGCGAAACTGCTGTCGAAGGTCGAAGGCGACGATCCGGCCGGCACGCGCCTGAAGCTCGCCGACGATTCGCCCGCGTCCGCGCTCGACGGCCCGCCGAAGTTCGCAGGCGACGGCCCGCTGACGCCGGACGGCTACGGCGTGAACACGATGGCGCCGCCGTACCAGCCGAGCTACGTGCCGCCGCCGGACCCGGGCAATGCCGCGTATGCAGACCCGGCCGACCATCGCGTGATGCCGCCGCAGGGTCATGCGACGATCGGCGACCGCCTGTCGGAAAAGAACATCGACTGGGCGTGGTACAGCGGCGCGTGGCAGTATGCGCTCGAGCATCGCGACACGGGCACCGTGCCCGATTTCCAGTACCACCACCAGCCGTTCAACTATTTCGCGAACTACGCACCCGGCACCGACGCGCGCAGCAAGCACCTGCGCGACGCCGGGCTCGGCGACGAGCCGTCGACCAACCGCTTCATCGCCGACATCGACGCGGGCCGCCTGCCGGCCGTCACGTTCTACAAGCCGCAGGGCAACCTGAACATGCACGCGGGCTACGCGGACATCGAATCGGGCGACCGTCACATCGCGACCGTGATCGACCATATCCGGCGCGGGCCGCAATGGGACCACACCGTGATCGTGATGACGCACGACGAGAACGGCGGCTGGTGGGATCACGTCGCGCCGCCGGTGGGCGACCGCTGGGGCCCCGGTTCACGGATTCCGGCGCTCGTGATCTCGCCGTTCGCGAAGAAGGGTTTCGTCGATCACACGCTGTACGACACGAACTCGATCCTGCGCTTCATCAGCCGCGTGCACGGGCTCGCGCCGCTCGACGGCGTGGTCGCGCGCAACCAGGCATTCGCCGCGCGCGGCGCGACGCCGCCGGGCGATCTCACGAACGCGCTCGACCTCGGCTGACGCGCGTGCGCTGACCGCGCGCGCAAAAAAATCCCGCGTCGGCACCGGTGGCCGACGCGGGACCTTGTCCGCGATTGCGCCGGACGAGCCGGCGCGACGCGCGATGCGCTGTGCGTTACGCGCCGATGCGCTGTTCGATCCGCTTCATCGTATCGAGCAGCGCGGCCGGCAGGCGCAGCTTCAGCATGTCGAACAGCGCCGCATGCAGCTTCAGCTCCTCGCGCCATTCGTCGGCGTTCATCGACGTCACCGCGTCGAACTGCTCGCGCGTGAAATCGAGGCCGTCCCAGTGCAGGTCCTCATACGCCGGCGACACGCCGAACGCATGCTCGCCGCCGCCACCCGTGCCTTCGAGACGGTCGAGCATCCACTTCAGCACGCGCATGTTCTCGCCGAAGCCCGGCCACACGAACTTGCCGTTCGCGTCCTTGCGGAACCAGTTCACGCAGTAGATCTTCGGCAGCTTCGCGCCGCTCGCGGCGAGCCGTTCGCCCAGCGCCAGCCAGTGCGCGAAATAATCGCTGACGTTGTAACCACAGAACGGCAGCATCGCGAACGGATCGCGGCGCACGATGCCCTGCTGGCCGACCGCCGCGGCGGTCGTCTCCGAGCCCATCGTCGCGGCCATGTACACGCCTTCGACCCAGTCGCGCGCCTCGGTCACGAGCGGCACGGTCGTCGAACGGCGGCCGCCGAAGATGAACGCGTCGATCGGCACGCCGGCCGGGTTCTCCCAGTCGCCGTCGATCGACGGGCACTGCGCGGCCGGCGCCGTGAAGCGCGAATTCGGATGCGCCGCCTTGCGGCCCGTCTCCTTGCCGATCTCCGGCGTCCACGGGTTGCCCTGCCAGTCGGTCAGCTTCGCGGGCGGCGTGTCGGTCAGCCCTTCCCACCACACGTCGCCGTCTTCCGTCAGCGCGACGTTCGTGAAGATCACGTTTTCGGTGAGCGTCGAGATTGCGTTCGGGTTGGTCTTCACGCCCGTGCCCGGTGCGACGCCGAAGAAGCCGGCTTCCGGGTTGATCGCATACAGCCGGCCGTCGCGGCCCGGCTTCAGCCACGCGATGTCGTCGCCGATCGTCGTGACCTTCCAGCCATCGAAGCCCTGCGGCGGAATCAGCATCGCGAAGTTCGTCTTGCCGCACGCGGACGGGAATGCGGCCGCGACGTGATACTTCCTGCCGGCCGGCGACGTCACGCCGAGGATCAGCATGTGTTCGGCGAGCCAGCCCTGGTCGCGCCCCATCGTCGATGCGATACGCAGCGCGAAACACTTCTTGCCGAGCAGCGCGTTGCCGCCGTAGCCCGAGCCGAAGCTCCAGATCTCGCGCGTCTCGGGAAAGTGAACGATGTACTTGACCGGGTTGCACGGCCACGGAACGTCCTGCTGGCCGGCTTCGAGCGGATGACCGACGCTGTGCACGCACGGCACGAAATCGCCGTCCTCGCCCAGCACGTCGTACACCTCGCGGCCCATGCGCGTCATGATCCGCATGTTCACGACGACATACGGGCTGTCGGACAGCTCGACGCCCACGTGCGCGATCGGCGAGCCGAGCGGGCCCATCGAGAACGGCACGACGTACAGCGTGCGGCCGCGCATCGAGCCGCGGAACAGGCCGTTGAGCGTCTCGCGCATTTCGGCGGGCGGGACCCAGTTGTTGGTCGGGCCGACGTCGTCGCGCGATGCCGCGCAGATGAACGTGCGATCCTCGACGCGCGCGACGTCGGACGGATCGGATTGCGCGAGATACGAGTTCGGGCGCTTCGCCGGGTTCAGGCGCTTGAGCGTGCCCTGGTCGACCATCGCCTGGCACAGCGCGTCGTACTCGGCTTGCGAGCCGTCGCACCACACGACACGTTCGGGTTCGGTGAGCTCTGCGATGCGCGACACCCAGTCGATCAGCTTGCGATGTTTGACGAAAGCCGGCGGAGCGATTTTCGCGCCATGCATTGCTTCGTCCGTGGCGTTTCGGTCCATGAGATTGTCTCCAGATTATTGGGCGAGGATGGGGGAGGCGGGGCGAGCCCGCGAGATGGGGAGGATGATCGGGCGGCAGGTTGCCGCGAACACGGCGCGCAGGACGAATCGCGCGAGCGGTGCGCGTGTCTGGGCCGTGACGCGGGCGAGAGGGCTGGATGTCTCGTTGGAATATGCGAACGCGAGTTTCGCCATACAAGCAACCTGCCGTACAACTCCATGGCGACCAGCATACCATCGCCGACCTCGCGTCGGCATTGCGTTGCAGCAAGGAAGTCATGCGCCGGCGGGCGGGCACGTGCGTTGCGTGTGCGTAATTTTTACTGGCGCGATTCGTGCGCTGCATTGCCATGCTCGCGGCACAGCCTCGCCCCGCAAGGGTTGCGCGGATACGGTAAGGCCGGCGTGCGCCGGATGCATGCAACGAGCGCGCCGGCATCTCGAGCACATTCCCGTTTTCGCCAGTGCGGCAAACCCTGAATTAGGTTGCGTACACAAACATCTGACCACGGCACGTTACGGCGCAAAAATGCGCGTACGGCAATCGGGAGTAGTACGTGTGCGCGCGTGTCGTGTGAGCCGCGCGCAGAATCGTTTCCTTTCTCGCAACGTGCTTCGGGTTTCGACTTAGGAATGGCTGAAACGGGACGCTTTTGGAGCGGGGCCTTGCGTCATCACGCAAGGGCGTGACGTTAAGTTTCGCGCCCTAGACTGAATGCGTCGTTACGCAGTTTCGTCGCGAAAGGAGTTGCCATGAACACGCACGCGATCGCCGCCGCCCTGGCGGCCGTTTCCGTTTCGGCGCTCGCTCAACCGGGCGCAACGTCATACAGTTCCCCACGCGCCGCGGCGCAGGCCGGAATCGCGCACACGGCGTCTCGCATGCCGGGCACCCTGCCCTCCACTCACGGTCTCGTGCTCGCGAAGATCGATCAGAACAATACGCCGCCGGACCGCGGTGGCGATCCGGCAGGCCGCCGCGCGGGTGGCAGATTTTGAACGTCGCGCGTCGGATCGCGCGTTCTTTTCGTCCTGCTGATCGATTTGAGCGGGGCGATGGCGGCATCGGATTGCATATTGCAAGGTCGTCATCCCGATGCCGCCGCAGCGCACCGTCGGTCGCGTCCGGCCGCCGGGCCGATCAGCCGCGCCGTCGCCGGTGCACGTCGCGCTCCTGCTTCAATTGCGGCATCAGTTCCTCGATGTATTGCCGCGCCTGCCCGCGCGTCACGATCTCGCTGAAGCGCTGATGGGCCTTGTCATGGCCGACCAGCGCCGCATGCGCTTTCTTCAGGATGTGCAGGTACGCGATCAGGCTCGTGCCGTCGCGCAGCGGTTCGTTGTCGCTCGGGTTCTGACGGGCGGCTTCGCGGGTCATGATCCGATCCTCGGCGGGCAATCCGCGCGGCAGGTCGACGTGATCAGCGGCAGCAGGTCGTTCGCGAGACGGTCGCGGTCGGTCAGCGGTTGAAGACCGAACAGGCGCTCGACGGTCGCGGGCACCGAACTGTGGTCGTACACGGTGTGGTCGACGTGGCCGCGCGCGACCCACGGCGAAATCACGATCGCCGGCACCCGCACGCCGTACACGTCGAACCCGAAGCCGCTCGCGTTCAGCGTCGCCGCCGCGCCATCGTTCGGCGGCGGCGCAGCGCCCGGCCTGACCGAATCGTAGAAGCCGCCGTGCTCGTCGTAGCAGATCACGAGCAGGCTGCTGTTCCACACCGGCGAATTGCGGATCGCGTCATACACGCGCGCGGCGAGCTGGTCGCCGCCGGCGAGGCCGTCCATCGGATGTTGCGAGCTGCCGTTCTGGTAGGTGCCGTGCACGATGTCGCCGTAACCGGGCTCGATGAACGTATAGCGCGCGGTATAGCCCGCCGCGAGATCGGCCTCGAAATGCGCGAGGTCGTCGATGTCGAAGAAGCTGATGCCCTTCAGCGACGCCACCTGCGGCACGTGTCCGAACGGTGATCCCGACTGATCCTGGTAGAGCCGGTATCTGCCGTCGCCCAGCGCATCGAAGATCGAGCCTTTCGGGTACGGGAAGCCGCCGACGGTTTCCCAGCCGCCCATTTCCTCCTTGGTCGGCGAATGATCGAGCCCGGCCGACGACGCACCGTGCAGGAAAAAGCGGTTCGGCCAGGTCGGCCCCGGCATCGATGCGTGCCACGCGTCGCACAGCACGAAGGACGTGGCCAGCTGGTACAGCGATGGAGTCTGGGTGCGGGTATCGACCGCCTGCATGATCTTGCCCGCATCGGCCGGCTGCGGCGGCGTGCCTTCGGAATGCGACGTCGCGTAGTTCGACGCGAAGCCGGAATTGTCGATCGGCGGATACGGCTCGCCCTTCCGGAATTCGACGCCCGTGCCGCACAGCTGTACGACGACGTCCGTGAACTCATGACCGGGATCGGTGGGCATCTGCGCGGGTGCGCCGCCGCCGAACGGATAGACGTTGCCGGAGTAGGTATTGGTGTTCGCGGGTGTGGCGGCAACGATGCCGGCTATGCCCGACAACGCAAACAGATGGTCGAACGACCGGTTCTCCAGCATCAGCACGAATACATGCTGGATCGGCGACTGGACTGATGTTGATGCGGCCGCTGCGTCTGCACTCATGGCGCCTCCTTCCGTCGTTCGAGGGACAGCTGGATTCGCCGGGCTGCGTGGCCGATCGTTGAAAGTGTTGCAAAGCGTGTCGGTCGCGGAGTGACGACGAGTGTACTGTTCGGCCGGCACTCGCGTAAAGATCAGTCGATTTGCCGTCACGGATTTGACCGTGACGACGTCGCGACGCGGCGGGCCTCCCCGCCGCATCCGTCCGGCTGCGGCCGATCAGCGGCGCGGCTGCCCGCTGCGGGGCGGCCGGGCCGGCGAGCGGTCATCCTTGTGCCGGAAATTGATGCGCCCCTTCGTCAGGTCGTAGACCGACAATTCCAGCGTCACGCGGTCGCCCGCGAGAATGCGGATATGGTTCTTGCGCATGCGGCCCGACGCATATGCGCCGACCACCACGCCATTTTCCAGCGTGACGCGGTACTTGCTGTCCGGCAGCACTTCGTCGACGATTCCGTCCAGTTCCAGCAGTTCTTCTTTTGCCAAACCAATTCCTCCAGACAAGGTAATTGACCGCAGCAGCAACGGTCCGTCGAGCGCTGTTCCCCTAGCAAGGGGGGCTCGATGTCGAGCGTATGCGTTCATGCAAACGCGCGGTAAATCCGGCTCATGATCGGAGCCCGACGCGTCGCTACTTGGTGCGATCAGGAAGGCGGTGCCATGGGTGCCGCCAGGATCAAGGCCGCGCCGGCTTCGGCATGGCCTCTGCGTGCTTGAGTTGCTTCGATTGTCTCGATGCGATGCGACTGACGCTTCGCGGGGTGTTGCGTTGCGCGTCGTGCGAGCGCGCGATGAATGGAGCGCCTGACGACGGGCGCGTCGCAAAGGTCGGGACGTGCCGTCTCTTTCGCCGGCGATACGTGTGCGTCCATGAGGCAGGACGCTTGAAAGGGAGGCGATTGCCGTCGTGAATCGACGGTGTCCGCCATGGCGGCAGGTGCCGCGCGAAGCATCCCTGCTGCACCGGCCCCCTGCAGGCGGCCGCTGCCGATGCGGCTTACTGCGGCGTGATGTTCGACGCTTGCAGACCCTTCGGGCCGCGCTTCACTTCGAAGCTGACCTTCTGGCCTTCGGCCAGGGTCTTGAAGCCCGTGCCGCGAATTTCAGAGAAATGGGCGAACAGGTCATCGCCGCCCTTGTCGGGCGTGATGAAGCCAAAACCCTTGGTTTCGTTGAACCACTTGACGGTACCGGTATCCACAAATACTTCCTTAAAACGAATGAATGGTCGTGCCTGTTGACGGCAACGGACAAAGAATTGAAGAGGGAGAGACCAACGAATGCCGCGGGCAGCGGCCAATGATGAGCAATCGGACTTCTTGAAGACTTCGCTGTCGGACACTACGCGGTACAGGCCGTTGCGTCAAGTTCTTTCGATGCGATGTGGCGTCGTATGGCGTCGCCAGGCCAGCCGCGGCGGGCGCCGCAAAGACGGGCCGGATCGCTGCGCCGCCCCTTAGTCGAACGGATTCAGCAACCTGACGCCGGTGCGGGCGAAATCCGCGACGTTGCGCGTAACCACGGTGAGATCGTTGATCAGCGCGGTGGCCGCGATCAGCTTGTCGAGTTCGTGCGTCGGATCGGGCACGCGCAAATGCCCCCACGTCTGGCTGATCTCGATGTCGACCGGCAGGATGTTCGGTGCATAGTCGGACAGGAGCGTCTCCAGCCACGCTTCGAGAGTCGACGCCTGCCGGACGTCGCCGCGATGACGGATCATCTCGACGCCGCGCCGCAGCTCGGACACCGTCACGACGGACAGGTAAAGCGGGCTGGCGTCCGCCGCGGCCTGCCGGAAGAACGCCCGCACGCCACGGTTGGTTCGCTTGCCCTTCCTGATTTCACTGATGACGTTGGTGTCAATCAAATACACGCCTTGCCTCGCCGGAATCCTGCACGCGCTCGAAATCCGCGTCTTCGCCGACATCGGGCATGCTCATCAGCACTTGCGCAAATGTCTTTCGCTTCGGCCGGCCGAGCGCATCGGCCAGAATGGCCCGATGTTCGGCCTCGGCACTCCGGCCATTTGCCGCAGCCCGCTCGCGCAGGCTCTGAACGATATTGTCATCCACGTTACGCACCAGTAGATTTGCCATACATCCCTCCAGTCAGATTTGCTATCAATGATAGCGTCTCGTCAGCAGGATGCAAGCATTGATATCATCGCAATCCCCAAACCGGATTGCCCCGGTCGGCGCCCGATGCAAGGCAGTCGGCCATTCAGCCGGCGTCGCGCGCGCGGGCGAGCGCCGCGAGATTCCCTTCGCCGAACCCGTGGTGCCCCTTGCGCTGCACGATTTCGAAGAAGATCTCGCCGGGCCGGCGCTTGACGAACGTCTGGAAGAACAGCCTCGGCACGCCGTCGCCGCCGATCTCGCCGTCGACCAGCACCGCGCGACGGCGCAGCGCGTCGAGATCGACACCGTGCCCCGGCAGCCGCGCATCGACCGTGTCGTAGTAGCGTGCGGGCGGCTCGATGAATTCGACGCCGTTCGCCCGCAGCGCGTCGACGCAGGACAGGATGTCGTCGGTAGCCAGCGCGACGTGCTGCACGCCCTCGCCCGGATGGTCGGGCAGATACGCGTGCATCAGCTCGGTGCGCCGCGTGCCTTCCTCGTAGACCGGAATCCGCACCGCGCCGCACGGCGACACCATCACACGCGATTCCTCCGACACATGCCAGTGCGCGTCGATTTCGTGGATCTCGCGAAAATGCAGCAGGTCGTGATAGAAATCCAGCCACTCCCGCATGCGCCCCGCGCCGACGGTCTGCGTGAAATGATCGACCTGCTGCAGCCCGACGCCCGCGCAGTCGAGATCGGTATGCGCGGTCGCGATGTCGATCGGCCGGAAATCGATGTCGAAGATCGAGATGTCGCCGACACCGCCGCGCTGGCCGTTACGCCCGCGCCAGCGGTCGACGAAATAGAGGTGAGAATCGCCGATGCCCTGGATCGCCGGGATCTTCAGCTCGCCGACCCCGACCTTCTCGCCTTCGAACGCCCACGCACCGAGCTCGATCGCCCGTTCGAACGCGCGCCGGGCGCTGGCCACGCGCAGCCCGATCGCGCAGACACCCATCCCGTATTCCTCCGCGTAGCGCGCGGCGAACGAATCGGGCTCGGCGTTGATCAGGAAATGCATCTGACCTTGCCGGTAGAGCGTGACGTTCTTGCTGACATGCCGCGCGATCGCCTTGAAACCGAGCTGCTCGAAGCGCTGCGCGAGCGCCTCGGGCACGGGCGCCGCGAATTCGACGAATTCGAGGCCGGCCATCCCGAGCGGATTGGCAGCCGGATCGGCAACGGGCGGCGTATCGCTGGACAGGGGGGGATGAGTGCCAGGCATTCCAGTCTCCGAAGGCAAGCGGGGTCGATGAGGTGTTGCGCCGGGCCGCAGCGCGGCCCGGCGTCCGGGCCTGCGACTGTTCCGCGCGATGTCGTCAATGGTGCAGATTTTAACCAGATCGTTCACGGCGGCACACCCTGGCCGAACGGACTGCGCGGCATCCGCCTAGTGCAAACCCGAAAAGCGTTCGATAATCGCACGGACTTGAACGATAATCGCGCACTTTGGCCATATGGCCAATTGCCGCGCCGCGATGCGCGCCCTATTCTCCGTTCACCCATCGACTTCAATGCAGCATCGGACGCGGCGCCGCCACGATTCCACGATGCGCCGTGCCAGGAGACACCGCCATGACCCCGACCTTCGACACCCTCGACGCCGCCGCCAGCGCCCGCGTACGCAGCCAGGCCCGCAAGGCCGCGATCGGCAGCTTCGTCGGCGCCGTGGTCGACTGGTACGACTTCCTGCTGTACGGGATCGTCGCCGCGCTGGTATTCAATTCCGAGTTCTTCCCGAAAGTCAGCCCGACGATGGGCACGCTCGCGGCGTTCGCGACCTTCGGTGTCGGTTTCCTGTTCCGGCCGCTCGGCGGCGTCGTGTTCGGCCACTACGGCGACCGGCTCGGCCGCAAGCGGATGCTGGTCCTGACGGTGATGCTGATGGGGCTGTCGACGGTCGCGATCGGCCTGCTGCCGGCGTTCTCGACGATCGGCTGGTGGGCACCCGTGCTGCTGGTGCTGATGCGCGCGATCCAGGGTTTCGCGGTCGGCGGCGAATGGGGCGGCGCGGCGCTGATGGCCGTCGAGAGCGCGCCGAAGCAGAAGAAGGCGTTCTACAGCAGCGGCGTGCAGGTCGGCTACGGCGTCGGCCTCGTGCTGGCCACGGGCATCGTGTCGATCCTGAGCCACACGCTCGGCGAGGCCGCGTTCAAGTCGTGGGGCTGGCGCCTGCCGTTCGTGTTCAGCATCGTGCTCGTGCTGATCGGGCTGTGGGTGCGCAAGAACATGGACGAATCGCAGGAGTTCGTCGAGAAGGTCGAACACGGCAACCGCAAGCTGCGCCTGCCGGTGCTGGAGGCACTGACGCGCCATCCGAAGGCGTTCCTGCTGATCATTGCGCTGCGGCTCGCCGAACTGTTCACGATGTACATCGTCACCGCGTTCGCGCTCAGCTATTCGACGACGAACCTCGGCATGTCGCGCGACCTGTTCCTGAACATCGGCCTGCTGGTGGGCGCGGTGAGCTGCGTGACGATCCCGTGTTTCGCGTGGCTGGCCGACCGCTACGGCCTGCGCCGCATCTACCTGATCGGCGCGCTGATCGGCGTCGCGTCCGCGGTGCCGTTCTTCCTCGCGCTGGAAGCGCGGTCGATCGCGTGGATCGTGATCTTCTCGATCCTGCTCGCGAACGCCGCGCACGACATGGTCGTGAGCGTCCAGCAGCCGCTGTTCACCGAGCTGTTCGGCGCCGAATACCGCTATAGCGGCGCGGGCGTCGGCTACCAGTTCGCGAGCGTGGTCGGCGGCGGGTTCACGCCGTTCATCGCGGTCGGCCTCGTCAGCGTGGCCGGCGGTTCGTGGCATCTCGTCGCCGGTTACCTCGCGGTGGGCTGCCTGATCTCGCTGGTCGTCGCCGCGCGGATGCGGGCGGCGGGCTGACTGTCCGCGGCCGGCCGCAGCGACGGCCGGCCGCGCGCAAGCGTCGGGCACGTGCAAGCTGCGCCGCGCAGCGTCAGACGCTGTCAAGCGCTGCCCTGATTTCCCCTTTTCCCGCTTGCACTTTCCACCGGCATCCCGAGCGATGGCATCATATGGGCCTACGTCAGTCACCGATACGCCCCCATATCATGTCGAATCTCATCGTCCACGGCGGCACTCCGCTGCGCGGGGACATCAAGCCGTCCGCGAACAAGAACGCCGTCCTGCCGATTCTGTGCGCCACCCTGTTGACCGACCAGCCGTTGCGCCTCATCGGCGTGCCGGACATCACCGACGTGCGCAAGATCCTCGACATCTTCCGCACGCTCGGCAGCGACGTGTCGGTCGACTTCACGACGGGCCTGCTCGAACTCCACCATCGCAACACGAAATTCGATCCGGCCGTCCACCGGCTGCCGGAAGCGATGCGCTCGTCGATCATGCTGATCCCGCCGCTGCTCGCGCGCTTCGGCGTCGCGCGCCTCGAGAACGACGTGAAGGGCTGCACGCTCGGCGTGCGCGAGATCGATCCGCACGTCGAGGTGTTCGAGCGCTTCGGCGCGCACATCGAGCGCACGCCCGATTCGCTGATCGTCCGCACCGACGGCCCGCTGACGGCCAACGATCACTGGCTCGACTACGCATCGGTGACGACCACCGAAAACTTCGCGCTGTGCGCGACGAGCGCGAACGGCACGTCGACGCTGATGAACGCCGCGTCCGAGCCGCACGTGCAGGAGTTCTGCCAGTTCCTCGCGATGATCGGCGTCGCGATCGAGGGGATCGGCACGTCGCGGCTCTGCGTGACGGGCGGCCGCAAGCTCGGCGGCGGCGAGTTCCGCTTCGCCGAGGATTTCCACGAAATCGCGACGTTCCTCGCGCTCGGCGCGATCACGGGCGGCGACATCACGGTACGCAACTCGTCGCCCGAACACTTCCCGCTGATCGACCGCACGTTCGCGAAATTCGGCGTCAACGTCACGCACCGCGACGGCTGGTCGCGCGCGGAACGCGACGGTCCGCTGCGCGTGCGCCGGCCGTTTACGCAGAACATCCTCACCAAGGTCGAAGCCGCGCCGTGGCCGTACCTGCCGGTCGACCTGCTGCCGATCTTCATCGCGCTCGGCGTGCGCGCGGAAGGCAGCGCGATGTTCTGGAACAAGGTCTACGACGGTGCGCTCGGCTGGTCCGGCGAACTGTCGAAGTTCGGCGCGCACGTGCTGCTGTCCGATCCGCACCGGCTGATCACGTTCGGCGGGCTGCAACTGACGCCGGCCCGCGTCGAGAGCCCGTACATCATCCGCGTCGCGATCGCGCTGCTGATGGTGGCCGCGAGCATCGAAGGCCGCTCGGAAATCATGAACGCGCTGCCGATCCGCCGCGCGCATCCGCATTTCGTCGAGAACCTGCGCTCGGTCGGCGCGAACGTCGAATGGACGAGCAGCGAATAACGCCGCTCCCGAAGCCCCTTACGCCGTGCCTTCTGCCGCATCGCTGCCCGGCCGCGCCCATGCGTGGCCGGGCATGCGCCGCATGCGTCCACATCATCGCGACGCAAAATACGCGGCGAAAATCTCCATTCCAAACTTGTCCTATTGCGCGAGCGCGCCCCGAACCCTAGCCTGCCCTTCTTTCGGCTTGCACGGAATTGATCGGTCGAAACACGACGATTCAACCCGTACGTTCACGACGCATGAAGACAAAATGCGACCTGATGCAGATGCTCGATGTCTGGCTCAATGCGTGGCGCAATGGCGAAGTCGATCAACTGAACTTCGTCGAAAGCCCGCACTTCTTCATCAAGATCAAGGCCGCGTATCCCGGTAATCCGTGAAGAACCAGAAAAAAGCTCCCGCGAAGCGTCTTCGTCTTTCATGATCATGGCTAGCAGAATTTGCGAATCTCAACAACAGCGGTGCTTTACCAAATTATGATTGCTTGACGGCAACCGACAATCCACGCTGAA
Source organism: Burkholderia cepacia (assembly GCF_001718835.1). Taxonomy (NCBI): domain Bacteria; kingdom Pseudomonadati; phylum Pseudomonadota; class Betaproteobacteria; order Burkholderiales; family Burkholderiaceae; genus Burkholderia; species Burkholderia cepacia. The sequence goes on from NZ_CP013444.1 coordinate 1,733,758, forward strand.
TGATTTTTCGCATACTACCTATGTGTCTCGCATCTGCGAGAAATATTTGCAAAAGATGTGAGCCAACCTCACTTTCGATTTCAGCCTTTCGATTGGCCAGCTCAATATAAAACCTAACTTGTCGCGCTAGACCAGGGTCTGTGTCTTCTATGCTGATAACCTCTAGTCCCTCTCTTTCAAGCGCGACATAGAGCGGATCACCTTTTTTAAGATCAGATAGCGGCGCAAGCCGTAGCCAATTGGTGAAGATCAACGTCCCTCCCGGTTTTAGGACTCGCGCTATTTCGCGCGAGGACGCATGAAACGGTCGAGCGTGCTGAATCGAGTCGAGAGCTATAACGACCGAGAACGCGCCATCCTCAAAAGGTAAGGCCAAGAATGAACCATTGACAAAGCTCGTATTTTTGAATCCAAGCAGGTTTGATCGATCACACGCTGACCGCACCGCAACCTCGGAAATGTCCAGCCCTACAGCATGATCCGCATATTTTGAAAAAATACGAGTGAATCCGCCTGCACCGCAGCCTATATCCAGCACGGCTGATTCCTCGCGAAATGCGGTGTATATCACTTCGTTGCACTTTTGAATGTCCGACCGCCGAACGTACGAAAGTTGCTCTTCAACATCACAATATTCGTCACCAAAGGTTACTTTGAGGGCCGTAAAGAAAGACTTGCTGTTACAAAGATGCAGATATGCCGTATCGTAGAGCTCGCCTAACGGCTGATGGACTATGTCATCGGTCAAATTTTTCACCTTTGAGCCCTAGCAGGCTAATCGCGTTATCGAAACGCATCTGGGTACACGGAACCATAGCTCTCGCGAAGCTCCGTGTCCGGTTTGCTCAAGAAGTACCGAACCGGAGTGACGAGCGGGATCGCCAGCGCCGAAGCTGCCGTCATTGCGATCAATCCGGCCAGAGTCGCCTTGAAACCGATGGCGACAACGAGGCCGCCGGCAACCAGACTGCCCACCGGATTGATTGCCATCGAAAGAAATGAGACTGCGGACATCATTTGATTAAGATGCGACGCTGGCGTAGCCAAGGCTCGGACAGACGATGTGTTTATGTTAATCAACATAAGCCCGAGACCACCGAGAAAAAATGCCACCAGCAAAACATAAAGATAATTCGAGAAATAGACCGCCCCCATATTACAGGCGAGCAGGCCGAATCCCAGAGCCACGGAGCGATCTCGTCCGATCAGGGTATTGCTATGCTTTACCAGCCACGCGCTTCCACAAAAAATTCCGACCGCGAATATCGCCTCAAGGACACCGAGAATTGAAGCGGATAGATGAGCCTCATGTTGGATATAGTAAGGCATCAACATCGAAAAAAATGGATAAAGCGAGAAATTGATTCCCATGGCGAGTACAGCCAGGTAGAATTCTACCTTTACGATGAACAGCATTCGCAACCCGGAAAATGGGTTTGGTCGTCCGCGCGTCGAGTATGCGTTGCTTGCGTTTGGCGTCGAAAATGTCTTAGCTAACACGAACCCAATCAATATCGAGCCCACGCCCATGCCTATTAAATCCACTAGCAACGTAATCGCTTCTCCAGAGCCTGTGATAAGGAATCCGGCCAAAGGAGGGCCTGCCAGTAATGCAAGAGAGTACAACATACCCTTGGTGCCGAAGGCCGCCGACACTTTATCGGCCACAACCAATGTGGGAATGATACTTGATTGAAGGGGATCTCGAATTCCCGTTGCTACGGCTATCACAGCCATCATAAGAGCAACAACGACGGGATAAAAAACGCCTAGAAAAGCCAAACCAGCGAGGACGGCGCATGCGATCGCGGATACTAGATTACAAGCAATGATAAGCACTGCCTTGTTATATCGATCTCCCACAAAGCCAAGGAATAGTCTCGTGACTAGCTCTGCACACGCAGCGAAAGCTAACATCGAAGCAAAGATCGCCGTCGACTTTGTCACACGAAGGGACCACCACGCCACTGCCAGCTGTGTGCATCGATCACCTAAATTAATAAACAAAAAGCCGGTCTGAAAAAAACAAAGATTCCAATTACCGCGCAAGTCGTTTAGATTGGCGAACAATTTCATATCGATGAATGAGCATGATTGCAAAAACAAAACGTGGATGCAATGGATTTCAGAAAATTTATGATTTCCAAGATTCGCCTATTTTATTAAACAGTTGCATCGCCAGCTTCTTGAGAGAATTTGTTCATCCCACCTTCCAGGCTGAAAACTGCCACTTCAGGAAGGCCACTTTGCACAAGTCTCGCAGCTGTCTGGCTCCGGATACCGGATTGGCAGTAAAACACGATCTTGGATGCTCCTTCCAAAAGACCAAGCTTGAAAGGTAGTTCACTAAGCGGAATGTGAATGGCTCCGTCGATCACTCGCTGCCGCTCGTGGGCGTTTCGGACGTCCACCGTCAGCATCGACTGGTCGTCGTGTCTCCATCCGAGATACGTTCCCCGTGAGACCTGGTCAATACGATCTCCAGGCGCGGCGCAGGTTGCCGGATCTTCAATTTCGACGACGGCGGCGTCCGAAGGGACTCCCACATAGAGCGGATTGTCTGCGCGCCGTGATAGATCGAATCTTCTAAAATCCATTGTCAAAGCATCCACACAGAGTAGCTTTCCGGCAAGGCAGTCACCAACGTCAAGAATTAATTTCAATACTTCGGTAGCCTGCAGACATCCCATAATTCCCGGCAGTACCCCAAGCACGCCAGCTTCTTGGCAGTTCGGTGCAAGGTGCGCCGGAGGAGGAGATGGAAAGAGGTCGCGATAATTCGGCGTCCTCTCCTTCTCCCTTGTTACGTTGAAGACCGCTAACTGTCCCTCGAACTGACTGATTGACGCGTAGACAAGTGGCTTTCCAAGCTTGTAGCAAGCGTCGTTGGCAAGGTATTTTGCTGCAAAATTGTCTGTACCATCCACGACAATGTCGTATTCCGAAAGCAGCGGCAGGATGTTGCTCGCCGATACACGGACTGTATGCCGAAGCACAATCAGGTCTGGAGCCATCGCTTGTAATCGACGCGCGGCCACGTCGACCTTCTTGTAGCCCACGTCACTTGCCGCATACAGGACTTGCCTATGCAGGTTGCTTTCGTCCACGACATCATCGTCGACGATACCTATCGTACCAACACCGGCGGCGGCGAGATAAGTCAGCACGGGACAGCCCAACCCTCCTGCGCCAATGACGACCACCCGAGCCGCTTGTATCTTAGCTTGACCAACGTCGCCGACTTCAGAGAGGAGTATCTGCCTGCTAAATCGTTTCGACATTTCAATTAGCCTCCGGCAACAGCACTAATAATAGCGACCTCTGCATCGCTAGCGATGGAAAGAGTGCTCATGTCTTCCGACGACACGCGACGCCCCGATACGAAAATGCCGATAAAAGGCTGGATCTCTCCGTTCGGCAACGCGACGGGACCAACCAGGCCTGGGTAAAGCGCGAATATCTCGTCGAGTATGGTTCGAAACGCGGTAGTTTTGGTCTCATGCTTTGCGTTACCTGCAGTGAACTGGCGCAACTGGCGAGGAAAAATGACCGTAGGCATTTTGATCAACAAATCAAATAGGCTGCGTAGCAAATAGGCGCGACGTGTATGCTGCGAGACGTTCCGTTACCGCGCGCCCCATCGACGACGTATGATGCGAATGAAAGACGGTGTCAATACACCCATCTAAATATGACCTGAGATAGCTAATGCGTGCAGAAATTCGAGCATGCTGAGCGCAATTGGGATTTGATACGTAAAAATCCAACACTGCCGCCGCAAAGAGCGCCGCGAGAACTACGCCGCGTATGTCTTTGTTTGGAGTGCCAGAGGGCAAAACATAGTTTTCCGGACAACCGTCATGCTGATAATCGAAAATCTCAAGGATAAAGCCGCTCCATACATGAGACAGCTCGTGAACGATAGTCTCTGGGAGGAGAAACTCGTCGCTCAGTGCTCGAGTTCCCAAGAACACCTGTTGAGGAATCAGGGGGTTAGTCAAGCTGACTTGATCAGTGTCGAGTCTCCGAAATATTAGCGGAATCTCGAATAACGATTTCCAATCGGGTCGTTGCTTGACGATTCGACCAACAATCTCCTGCACTGTAGCCGAATCCATTTGTGTGAGTTCACTCGATAACGGATAAATTACCGACCCACGCCCCTTCTCTCTGTATAGTTCTGCAGACAAATGTGGATCGAGATACGCTTGAGGCGGGTGCCGAGCATCGTCTATATCCCGCCGCAGCATTGCCACGAAGGTCAGCAATTTACGCGCAGAAAATTCTCTATCTATAAATGGCAGGCCGCCGATTTCAGATAGCAATTTGTCGCTCGAAATTGTTTGATTCATCTTTTTCCATCCATGGCTTTTCCGATATAAATTGCATTAAATCATGCGCCTTAAATCTAAAATGATCGAAATTTACCATTTGCCGCAAAGCATCTGCCGAATTCGCCAAATGCCGCTCAAGAAGTCGCTCCATCAATTCAATCGTCCGATATCCGTACCATCTCGATTTGAGACTTTGCAGAATTACATCATGCTCTTGAAAATTTGCGATACCTTGCTCAACCAAACTGGAGAGAAAAACCCTGAAATGCACCAAAGGCTCAGAAAGTGCCTCATACGGCGCATCCGAATTATGAACAAGGGTAACTTCATCGTCGGAAAAGTCTTCATCATCCACAAACATTTTGTATACCTTTCCATAGCCACGCATCCCGAATTCTGCCATCTCGGCAGCACGAATGGCGCCCATCGATGAAAGACCCCAAATCCTCCAGCCTTTCTGAAGTGCTTCATCTATCTCGGAATGCCCAACAGCAGGATAGGAATGAAAAATTCCATCAACAATAGCGACATTCGTCGGCGCGTATGTTGAGACAAGTTCTGCCAAATCACCTCGTCTTATCGGACCGCGCCATTGAACAGACGAATCATTCGCCATCGATCTTGATGTGGCTCGAGTCGGGCCGGTAAAAACAATGCACTCGTTAAAGGTGTTTTTGAGCATACGAGGCGAGGCGAGGTCCTAGGCGCTTCAAGTTCGGATCGAATGATTCGAGCCCTGGAGCGAGGATGCGAACCACTTGAAGTTGGTCGGACGGATTGGTAAAAGTGACTCGGAATATCGCTCGAACATCAACCCTCTCTAGGGCTGATAGCGCGTGCGTCCACGCGTCGTCGAGCGTGCGTGGAGTTGACGGCTCAAAGATTTCGGAATAGTTGATTGCTGCCGCAGATGAAAAGGCTTTTGTTCGCAGTTCGTTGATGGCCTTAATCTCTGCATCACGACCAACCTTATCGAAATACTGCACCCGTCGAATAATGTCATCGCGACCTCCATGAATGTGGCTTAGGCGACTTTGGGCGGCTTCACAGATGGCTCGAACTAATGCAATGGATTTTGAACAGTGAAACCCCGTACCGGTAGCAATCGATACAGGCATTTCAGGCACCTGCTCAGTCAAAAATGCCTGAAAATATGGCAATCTGAATTCATTTTGAGTATACCGAACCACAAGTTGCAATCCGGCCCCATGAATCAAACAGACGAGTTTTTCGACGCCTTCCGGCACATTATCGAGATTGACCAGCGCAGACTGGTCGTGCAAAAAATCAAAGGATTGAACGTCCCGTTCCATAAGCTCATATAGCCCATGGACGCTTGCCTCAAGCACACTATTACCGGAGGAAAGTCCATTCGAGCTTTCTCCGAAGGGCTTTTGACCATCGTTCCTCGAGTCCGGAATGAAAACGAGCTCGGATGGAATTCTCACCAAATGGTCATCTAAAACGCTATGAGCATCAACCGCGTACATCAATCCGTCCGGATCGAGCGGATGTCCGTAGCGCGGGCAAAGCGAGGCGAAGGTGACTCCGGAGGGAAAAGTGCCTGCCATTTCACGTGGAGTACTGGGGACCGCCTGGAGTTCAGTACGCCCATATTCCGCGTACGCGAACTCGATCGCCTCCATGTAGGCACCGATTTTTGCTTCGTCGGGATGGCACCCCTTTCCCGCATTTACACACAGGGACCCGCTTAGCGCTTTCGGCCGTATGCTTGCAAAGACAGGAATGCCGACTCGGTCAAGCCAAGTCGTATCCGTAACTCGAGTAATACCCAGTCGCTTTGCCAGAGGTTTTACAAGCTCCAGCGTCTCATGTGCCGATCTCGCTCGAAGGCTTGAGCTCATCGTGTGCATAACCATACGAAACCTGGAAAGTGAGACATTTTGGGGAAACACCGGGGGCCACGGCCCTCAGTGTCTCTCAATACAACAAAGCCGAACCCGACTTAGAAGTCCGGATTTTCGTCCGTGCCGTTATTGATATTGTTTGCTTGATGGGCGACGCTGGCTGCGTGCATGACACTGTCATCGTTCAGCACTTTGTCGAATTTTGCAAGCGTTTCTGCGTCGAGTTCAATGACGAACTTGTCTTCCATTTTTCACTCCATGAGTACTTAATCTTTAAGGGAATGCGTGCACGCTTGAAAACAGTATCCATCAGACGTTTGATCGTCAACTAAAAAATTATTCTAGATTATGTCGGGCATTTTCTGGCAGGCTTGGTAGCGCGGCGGAATTACGGCACGCGAACCCTGATAAGCCTCACCAGACAGTTTCTCAGATAACACAAAAAGACCAGACGACAACCATATGATTATATTGAATATTATTATGAGGTGAACCGATAACCCTTGTCGCACGTGGATCGCTCTAACCCAGGCATGACGTACGAAGATGAAATCTGGCTTGTCGTAGAACTTGACGAATGGGCAACCCCGTGTCGGGGATCAGCGCGATGCGCAAGCACGGCAGGCTATGCGCCCTGCACGCGTTCCTGGAGCTGTGGCTCGTCTGCGACGCCCGCTGGCAGATCGCGGCGTTCTGCTTCGAACACGAAGAGATCGACGACGCCAACGCCTGACTGACAGAAGCGGCCATCCCTGCCCGATATGCGCGATAATCGCCCATACCCGCGGGCTCACCGCCCCACCCGACGTTTCCGCATCCATGAACAAGGCCGACCTCGACAAGCGCGACTGGATTGCCGGCCTCGAAAAAGGCCTGGCGATCCTCGAGGCGTTCGACAGCCAGCACGCACGCATGACGCCCACCCAGGCCGCCGCGCGTACCGGCCTCACGCGCACGGCCGCGCGACGCTACCTGCTGACGCTCGAATCGCTCGGCTACGTGTACACCGACGGCAAGCTGTACGGCCTCACGCCGCGCGTGCTGCGGGTCGGCTGGTCGTACTTCGATTCGGCGCGCCTGCCGCGCACGGTCCAGCCCTATCTGCAGCAACTGAGCGCGTCGCTGAACGAATCGGCGTATGTGAGCGTGCTCGACGGCTGGGAACTCGTGTTCATCGCGCGCAACGGCGTGTCGCGCGTGATGACGACCGGCTTCGTGCTCGGCGCGCGCGTGCCGGCCCCGCTCACGTCGCCGGGCGTCGTGCTGCTCGCCCACCATCCGGATCGCGACGCCGTGCGCGCATGGCTCGACGACACCGAACTGCCGCCGTTCACGCCGCACACGGTCACCAACAAGGCGCGCCTGCTCGAACAGGTCGACCAGGCTCGCGAGGCCGGCTTCGCGGCGATCGAACAGCAACTGCAGGTCGGCGTGCGCGGCATCGCGGTGCCCCTGAAGAACCGTCACGGCGAAGTGGTCGCGGCGCTGAGCACGAACATGCCGATCGGCGCGGAGACGACCGACGCGGCCGTGCGGCGCGTCCTGCCGCACCTGCAGGAAGCCGCGCTCGCAATGCTCAACGTCCTCTGAGCCGAGCGCGGCTCAACCGATCCGCCACCACCGCGGCAGCAGATCGCGCACTTCACGCCGCCGATAACGGTCGTCGATCAGATGCACGACGCCTTCGTCGTGCTCGGTGCGGATCACGCGCCCGGCCGCCTGCACGACCTTCTGCAAGCCCGGATACAGGTACATGTAGTCGTAGCCGTTGCCGAAGCGCGCGTCCATCGCGCGCCGCATCTGCTCGTTGACGTCGTTGACCTGCGGCAGCCCGAGCGTCGCGATGAACGCGCCGATCAGCCGCTCCCCGACCAGATCCACGCCTTCCGAGAACGCCCCGCCCAGCACCGCGAAGCCGACGCCGCGCCCGCCCGCGTCGAAGCGCGCGAGAAACGCGTCGCGCTCGCCTTCGGTCATGCCGGGCGCCTGCGCCCAGACGGGCACGTCCGGGTGCCGCGCCTGCATCAGCGCGACCACGCGCCCCAGATAGTCGAAGCTGCTCAGGAAACCGAGGTAGTTGCCGGGCCGCGTCGCGTATTGCGCGGCGATCAGGTCCACGATCGGTTCGAGCGACCGGTCGCGGTCGCGCCAGCGCGTCGACACGTGACTCGCGACGCGCACCGTCAGCTGCTCGGCGCGGAACGGGCCGTCGACGTCGAGCCAGCCCGTGTCGCCGGGCAACCCGAGCGTGTCGCGATAAAAGTGGAACGGGCGCAGCGTCCCGGAAAACAGCACGGTCGCGCGGGCGGCCGAGAAGCGCGGCGCGAGAAAGCCGGCCGGAATCACGTTGCGCACACAGAGCGTCGACTGGACGCGGCGCCGGCGGCCGGCCGACGCAACGCCGTCGAGCGCCGGCTGGCGCGGCATCGGTTCGCCGTGCAGCGTCGCGTCGAAGATCGACGCGCTGTCGAACGCTTCGGCAAGCACGCCGAACTGGATCGCCTCGAAATGGAACCGCAGCAGCGCGTCGCCGTTCGCGCGAGGCGCGTCGGCCAGGTGCTCGCCGACCGTCGCGACGAGGTTCTGCAACGCCGACACGAGCGGACCGGGGATGTCGGGGTACGCCGCGTAGCGCGTCTGCTGCGCGCGATTCAGCGCGCCCCACGCGCGGGCGAGCCGGTCGAAGGCCTTGCGCAGCGCGGCGGGCGCGGCCTCGCGCGCGGCCGCGAATGCGAACGGATCGAGCGATGCGCTGTACATCTTGCGCGCACGATCGAGCAGGTTGTGCGCTTCGTCGACGAGCACGCCGACGCGCCACTGGTTCTGCTGCGCGAGCGTGTGCAGCATTGCGCTGCCGTCGTAGTAGTAGTTGTAGTCGCCGATCACCAGGTCGGACCAGCGCGCGAGCTCCTGCGACAGGTAATACGGGCAGACGTCGTGCGCGAGCGCCGCCGCGCGCACCGTGTCGCGGTCGAGCAGCCCGGCGGCCTCGATCGCCGCGTCGCGCGCGGCCGGCAGCCGGTCGTAGAAACCTTTCGCGAGCGGGCACGACTCGCCGTGGCATGCTCGGTCGGGATGCTCGCACGCCTTGTCGCGCGCGACGAGTTCCAGCACGCGCAACGGCAGCGCGGGCGTGCCGGCGCCGAGCGTCGCCGCCGCTTCGAGCGCGAGCGCGCGGCCGGGCGTTTTCGCGGTCAGGAAGTACACGTGGTCGAGCTCGCCCTCGCCGCAGGCCTTCAGCAGCGGAAACACGGTGCCGAGCGTCTTGCCGATGCCGGTCGGCGCCTGCGCCATCAGGCAGCGATCGTCGCGGGCCGCGCGATAGACGGCCACTGCCAGCTCGCGCTGGCCGCTGCGGAACTGCCCGTGCGGAAACGCGAGCGCGCGCAGCGCCGCGTCACGCGCCGCGCGGTGCGCCGTTTCGCGTTCGGCCCAGCCGACGAAGCAGGCGCACTGCTCGGCGAAGAACGCCGCGAGGTCTGCCGCCCCCCCCAGCGTTTGCGTCAGCACCGTCTCGCGTTCGGACACGATGTCGAAATAGACGAGCGCGACGTCGATCTCCGGGAGGCCGCGCGCGTCGCACATCAGGTGCGCGTAGACCTTCGCCTGCGCCCAGTGCAGTGCGCGGTGGTTGGCCGGCATCGCGTCGAGGCTGCCGCGGAAGGTCTTGATTTCCTCGAGGCGGTTCGCCACCGGATCGTAGCCGTCCGCGCGGCCGCGCACGGTGAGCGTGCCCCACGTGCCCGTCAGCGCGATCTCGGTTTCGTAGCGTGCGCCGCGGTTCGACGTGACGGCGCCGTGGCCGGCGATGCCTTCGAGCGCGGTGGGCGCGGGCGTGAAGCGCAGGTCGAGATCGCCGCGCCGCGCGGTGAACTCGCACATCGCCCGCACCGCGACGACGTAGCTCATGCGCAGTGCCCCGAGGCGGCGGCGGGCACGACGACGTCGCCCGCCCATTCGACGTCGATCACGCGCACCGGCATGCCGTGCGCGACGCAGTACGCGAGCCAGCGCGTCTGGTTGTCCTGCAGGCGGTCGCCGGGGCCTTTCACCTCGACGAGTTCGTAGCGGCGCTCGCCGGGCCAGAAGCGGACGAGATCGGGCAGCCCCGAACGGTTGCTGCGGATATCCGCGAGCAGGCGCGTGAACCACAGCCGCAGATGCGCAGGCGGCAGGCACGCCAGCGCCTCGTCGAGCAGTGCGTCGCTCAGCACGCCCCAGAACACGAACGGGGATTGCAGCCCCGCCTTCGTCGCGAAATGCCGGCGGATCGTGTCGCGATAGGCGCCCGAATCAAGTTGCGCGAAGCACGCGGCGAACGCGTCCGCACGGCGCGCGGCGAAATCGGGCGCGTGCAGGTCGGCCGGGCCGCGCTGGAACGGATGGAAGAACGCGCCGGGTACCGCGGCGAACACGGGTTCCCAGCACAGCAGCCCGAACAGCGAATTGATCAGCGTGTTTTCGACGTAATGGACCGGCGAAGCCGGTTGCGCGAGATGGTCGCGCACCGCGAATTCGACACTGACGAACGCATCGGGGCGCGCGAGCACGAGCGTTTCGCGCGGCACGTCCGCCGCCGGGGCCGCGCGTTCGACGCGCCGGCCGAGCCGGCGCTGCAGGCGCGGCAGCATGCGCTCGACACGCTGGCGCTCCTCGTCGCTCTCGAAACCGCCGCGCGCCTCGAGCGCCAGCGCGAGCGCATCGTCGTCACGCCCGCAGCGCTCGAGCACGCGGATGCGTCGATGGCGGCTGCCGGGCCAGGCGCTGCGCGCATACGCGTCGAGCGCGAGCGGCCATGCGCCACGGCGTTCGCCGGCCTGGCCCACCGCGAACAGCAGTTTCGCGCGACGCGTCGCGAGCCAGGGCTGCGCGCAGGCGACCGTGCCGATTGCGTCGACGAGGGCTTCGAGCGGCGCATCGTCGGGCCATGCATCGAGTGCATCGCGGCACGTCTGCAGCGCGAGATACGCGTCGACGTCGCCGCGCTGCTGGAACGCGCGCGACGACGGTGCGATCGCCACGCTTTCGTACTGGAACACGCCGAGATCGGCGAGCACGAATTCGCTCCAGTCCTGGTGGAGATTGCCGAAGAACATCAGGCGCAGCCGGTCGCACAGCGCGCCGACCGTCACGCGCAGCACGCGGTCGTCGCGCGGCGGTTGGCCGGCCCCCGGATGGCCGGCCCCCGGTTGGCCGGCCCCAGAAAACCACACGTCGAACGGCTGGGCCATGTCGTGCGCGGGCCGCAGCCGTTCGAGCCATTCGGGCTTGCGCTCGCCCGCATGCGCGGCGAGTGCCGGGAAGATACGCAGCAGATCGGCCTTGGTGCACAACGCAAAGATTTCATCGAGCGTCAGCGCGGGGGCCGGATCGACCCAGCCGAGTTCGACGAGCGGCGCGGCCGCGGCGAGCGCGCAGCCGATTTCGTCGTACACGAGCTTGCTCGCGCGGAAATCGGACCCGTTGCGCATCAGCATCCGGACGAGCAGCGCGCGCGACGCCTGCGGCAGCGACGGGAAGGCCTGCAGGAATGCCCGCTCACTGTCGTCGAACAGGTCGTCGTAACGCGCGCCGAGCCAGGCCAGCGCGCGTTCGAAATTGGTCAGGTAGTAAAACGCCGGGGGCGTCGGCGAAGCAGGCGTCACGGGAATCGATCACTGTACATTTGTACAGGTCGGTATCATATCAAATGTGAAACTGGCGGTGGGTGTGGCGCGGTTGCCTCGTCCGATCGCACGCGCGCACAATCGAAAGCATCACACCGCGCCACGGCCCACGGGCTTCGGCCAGCGCACCCAAGAAGCACGCGGATCGTCCGGCGCACATCGGCGCACCGCGCCGAAGGAGTTCGCCATGACTACCCGCCGCCCGCCTGTCAGTTCCCGTGAAGACGGCCGTTCCGCGACGCGGCGCCCTGCCCGCGACACTACCGCACCGTCAGCCGCGCAGCGTTGGTCGCAACGCGTGACCGAGCACAGCGACGCGCTCGACCTCGAACCGGGCACGTTCTCGCACGACGATCCCGACGAAGTCGCGCAGGCGCTGAAACGCGCGGCCGAACGCAGCACGCGCCGCAAGGGCACGCCGTACCAGTCCGCGATGTCGATGCTCAATTTCTATATCAACCGGGCCGGCGCGCATCTGCCGCAAGACCGCCGCGACACGCTCGAACGCGCGAAGCAGAAGCTGCGCGAAGCGTTCGGCCGCGGGTCGTGACACGCATCCCGCGCTTGCGCAGAGCACCGATCGCCTTCCGGCCCCCTTCCGCCCAAGCGGTCCGGTTCAGAACTGGTAATTCACCGACATGTCGAACACGCCGTTGGTCGACTGCTGCGTGATCGGGCTGCGCGCGGCGCGGCCGACGAGCTGCTCGATCGCGCCGTCGATCGTGACGAACCAGTGCTTGTTCACGAACCAGGCCATGGTCACACCCGCGCCCACCGACCGGATTCCCGCTCCCGACGAATAGCGCGGCAGCCCGGAACGCGCGGCGGCCCCCTGGTTCACGCCGAACCAGCTGTTCATGTAGCGCGAATCGGCGAACGAAACGGTCGGCCCCGCGAACCAGAAGAAATGCTCGTTGCTGCCCGGCAGCGGCATGTACGCGGAAAAATCGCCGACCCAGCCGTTCGAGCCGCCGATGCTGCGCCGGATGTCCGCGCGCAGCACGAGCGGAAACGCCTTCGAGATCACGTAATCGGCCGCCAGTTTCATCACCGGTGCCGCGTTGATGTTGTCGAAGCCGCGCAGGTGGTCGAGGTCGTCCGCGCTGCGGCGCCCGAGGTCGTAACCGACGGATAGGCTCACGCGCCAGTTCGGCCCGCGCAGCACGTTCGCGCCGAGCCCTTCGCCCGTCGACAGGAAGAACAGGTCGCGATAGCGGATGTCGAGGTTCGGGCCGCCCATCACGCGATAGCGGTCGGAGCCCGCATAACGCGGCTGCAGCGTCATCGCGGCGCCGACACTGACTTGCCAGTCCGGCGTGTTCGGCTCGAACAGCTTCATCAGCGGCACCCCCGCCGAGTATTGCCATTCGCCGAGCGGCGAAGGCGTCTGCGCGCGTGCGGCTTGCGGGCCGGTCGCCATGAGCACCGCGACCGTCGACACACCGGAAAGGAACCGGCGTGCGCCGGGCGACAGCAACTGGCGAGCGATGACCATAGGCGGTATCCGACGGCTGCATGAAAACCGGGGAACGCCGCGCACCGCTTGCCGTACCGGCAAGCCGCAGGCGGCATGCATGAAATGCAGTGTACGCTGAATTCATGAACTGCCGATGCGCTGCGTGCACTTCGACGCAGGTTTTTCCGCGCGGCTTTCATGCGCCGCAGCAGAGGTCCTCCCGGTAACGTAGACTTTGTGTGGAGGCCTTCGTCACGATCCGCGCGGCTGGACGCCGTCGCCGCGACGAAGGCTCGGCATGATGCCTGCGAACATTCGTCCATCGACCGAAGGAGGTTCGACCATGATCGTCCATCCCACCGGCAGCCGCAGCACCGTACTGACGGCCGCCGGCCTGTCCCGCCTGCTCGCGTCGCAGCGCAAGCCGCCCGCAGACAAGACGGAAGAACGCATCGACGAAGGGCTCGAAGAATCGTTTCCCGCCAGCGACCCGCCGGCGATCGGCGGCGCTTCCCGCATCGACCCGTCGAAGCCGTCCGGCGAACGTGAAAAGCGCCCGCCGCACACGCCTTCGAAACCGCACGATCAGGGCTGACGCGGCGATTGCACAGGCGCGGCACGCGCAAGCCGCCGCGGCGGACGCTGTGCGGTCCAGCGTCCGCGCGCGGCTTCCGTCAGAAGCTCAGTACGGCGTGCGGGTCGAACGCCTGCGATATCGCGCAACGCCCTCGATTGCCGCCCTCGCGGGCAGACCGGCTGCCCTTATTGTCGCGGCATGCGTTTCCGCCCCGCCATAGAACGACGCGAGATCTGCCTTCATCGCGGTTCTCGATTCATTGTCGAGGTAGATCATGTGACCCGACGGATAATTGCGGACCGTCAGGTTGCTGTCGATCTGCGCGCTGGCAAGCGGCATCTCCTGGAACGTGATCAAGGTCTGGAAGAACGGCGTCACCGAGTCGTAATAGCCGTTTGCCGAAAACACCCTCAGGTACGGATTGACGGACATCGCGGCAGCAAGGTCGCCCGCCGTGTAGAGACTTCCGCTCCCTCCTCTTTCGGCGCCGGTCGGGTCGATATGACTGAAATCCCAATGGGCGAACGCCTTGTCGTTCAGGTCCATGAAGGGCGCGACCGACGTGTATTGCAATTCGTCGTTGAGGTAGACGTTCCACATGGCGGTGTATACGCCGCTCACGGCAGCCATCGTCGGATCGTTGCCGCCCGAATCCGGCGCGACGAATTGGGCGATGCCGGTGTCGATCCCGGTGACGCGCCCGTCATAGGCGCCGACAGCCAAACCGGCGTCCAGCAACAGACTCGTCAGGAACGACGCGCCATTTCCCGTTGAAGGATTGAGCTGCCAGTACTTGAGGACCGTGGACGGAATGCCGAGAATCTCGCTCAGATGCCGCAGAACCCCGTCATCGATCTGGGGGTAGGCGGCCAATGCGTCCGCATACGGACCGCTCGCGAACGCAGACACCTTGTCCATGAATGCGGGCAGATCGGTCGGCTCCGGGGACACCGTGACTTTCTTGTGGTACCACGCGTCGGCCGCAAACGTCGGAAGGACGCCGACCGCGCTGCCCGCCTGCGAATAATCGAGAATCGACGACTGCAGCACGATTCCGTTCAAGTCCACGCCGTCCTCGTGCAGCATCCACGTGAGCACGCTGGTGCGCGGCGTTCCGTAGGATTCCCCGAACAGATACTTGGGAGAGTTCCAGCGGTTGAAGACCGTCAGGTAACGCTTGATGAATTGCTTGATGCAGCCTGCGTCCTGGTCCACGCCCCAGAAATCCTGGTTGGTGTGAGGCGCGACCGCGGTGGAGTAACCGGTGCCGGGCGGGTCGATGAACACGAGGTCGGTCTGGTCGAGCAAACTGTCCGCGTTGTCTTCCAGCGCATACGGAGACGGGGGCGTGAAGTTCGGCATGCTCGTCCTGATCCGCCTCGGGCCGAACGACCCCAGCAGCAGGAAAACCGATGATGATCCGGGGCCGCCGTTATAGAAGAACGTGACCGGGCGCGTGGATGGCGTCGATTCATCGGCGGTGAACGCGACATAGAACAGTTTTGCGCCCGGCCGTGAGCTGTACGGGTCGGTCGTGACCAGGTGGCCTGCTCGCGCCGTATAGTCGATCGACCTTCCGTTGAGGTTCAACGTGTGATGCGTAATCGCGGCAATTTCGGTGACGTCGCTGATTGAATCGTTCGGACCGTATCCGTATGGCGTTGTGTCGATGAGCGGTTGATCGGGTGCAGCATCATTGCTTGTAGTTGCATTCATCGCTGACCTCCTTTTTCAGTTTCAGCCGAACACGCCCGGCGGCCTCGACCTCGTGTTGTCGATGGTCTTGTGCGTCAACCGCAACGGGAAATGGTTTGTGCGAAATGAAGACGACTGGGAAGATTCGATGCATCGGGAACGCGCTGCGCGTCGTCGTCTGCGAAGATGGATAAGCCTCTGGAAGCCGTGTCCATGTGCCGCCTCATGCGATCGGGTGAACGTCGCTGCGACTGATGAATATCGCGAAGTATAGGAATTCGCCCGTTGTTTCCAAGGCGCTTTTTTATGATCCGCGAGTTCCGTCGAACAGACGGACAATGGGCTTCGAATCGATTGACATGAGTGAAACAGTGATCGCGTCAATTGCTGTTTCACGCACCGCTCAATGCCGGCGGTGCTTTATTCGCACTGGCCCATCAGCCGTGCAAAAGGATTGCGCCGCGTATTTCACCACGCTGAAATCGCGGGTGCGATCGGCGCGCTCAGGGGGCGCGCCGATCGCTCGCCCCCGGGCGCCGGCCGAGCGGCCGGCCCCGGTCCGACAGGCGCCGCGTCAGGAGACCTTGAACCGCCCGACCGTGGTCGCGAGCGCGTTCGCCTGCGACTGCAACGCGGTCGCAGCGGCGGTCGACTGTTCGACGAGCGCCGCGTTCTGCTGCACCATTTCGTCGAGCTGCGTAACGGCGCGATTCACTTCCTGGATGCCGCGCGTCTGCTCGTTCGCCGCGTGCGTGATCTCGGAGATGATCGTCGTCACGTTCGACACGTTGGAGACGATCTCGCGCATCGTATCGCCGGCCTGACGCACCTGCCCGGACCCGGCCGACACGCTCGCGACCGTCGATTCGACCAGCACCTTCACTTCGCGCGCGGCCTGCGCGCTGCGCTGCGCGAGGCTGCGCACTTCCTGTGCGACGACCGCGAAGCCGCGGCCCTGCTCGCCCGCGCGCGCCGCTTCGACGGCCGCGTTCAGCGCGAGGATGTTGGTCTGGAACGCGATCCCGTCGATCACGCCGATGATGTCGCCGATCCGGCCCGACGCTTCCTCGATCTTCTCCATCGTCGCGACGACGTCCGACACGACCACACCGCCGTGCGATGCGATCCGCGACGCGGCAGCCGCACGTTCGTCGGCCTGGCCGGCGGCCGCCGCCGACTGGCCGACGGTCGCGGTGATCTCTTCCATCGACGCGGCCGTTTCCTCGAGGCTCGCCGCCGCCGATTCCGTGCGCGACGACAGGTCCTGGTTGCCCGCCGCGATCTCGTTCGCGGCCGTGCGCACCGATTCGCTCGCATCGCGGATCTCGCGCATCACGTCGTTCAGCTTGTCGACGAAGCTGTTGAACGAGCGTGCGATGTCGGCCACTTCGTCACGGCCGTCGGCCGGCAGGCGCTGCGTCAGGTCGCCGGCGCCCGAGCCGATCGCGGCCATGGCCTGGCGCACTTGCGACAGGCGGCGGAACGCGGTCGCGGTGATCGCGCCGATGATCAGCGACGCGACGCCGACGATCACGAGCAGCGTGATCAGCGAAGCGGTCAGCAGCGAGCGCATCCCGGCCGTCGCCTCGTTTTTGTCGAGCAGCACCAGCGCGTACCAGTCGGTGCCCGGCACGGGGCGCGCGCGCACCAGCTTCGCGTCGCCGCCGACGCTCACCTCGACCGGCGCGGTCGCGTTCACGATCGACGCGGGCGCGATCGCGCCGAGTTCCGGCGACACGTCGGCGACCGGCTTCAGCGTGAGCTTCGGGTCCGGGTGCGCGACCACATGGCCGCTGCTGTCGATCAACATCCCGAAGCTCGCGGGCGTCGGGTGGATCGACTTCACGTTCGCGATCACGGTGTCCATCGCGACGTCCGCGGCGACGACGCCCTTCAGCGTACCGTCGCGCAGGATCGGCACCGCGAACGTGACGACGAGGTTGCCCGTACCGGCATCGACGTAAGGGGGCGTGACGACCGGCTTGCCGGCCTGCGCGGCCTGCTTGTACCACGGGCGGCCGGTCGGATCGTAGTCGGGCGGGATGCCGGTCGGGTCGGAGAAGTGGAACGCCTTGTCGGCGTAGCCTGCGTAGACGTTCGTGAAGCCGCCGGCCGAGGCCATCTGCTTGAACACCGGCAGCGGATCGGGCGTCAGCGCGGCATCCTGCAGCGACGCGATCATCCGGCTCCGGGTGGCGACCCAGTCGGCGATCCCGACCACGTGCCCGCTTGCGACGGAGGTCAGGTTGCGGTCGATCGCGTCGTCGTTGTACGAGCGCGCGATGAAGTAGTTGATGAGCGTGGTGGCGACGAGCGCGAATACGACGATGGCGACGCACGCGGCGAGGATGCGGGCGCGGATGGACGAGAACATGGCAACGACTCGGTAAGGGAGCGCGAACGCCCGGTGGACGAATTCACCGGGTAAACGGCGGCGTTCTCGATTACTTAAGGGTGGAATTCGTCAGACCATTCGTTGTTTGACGCGCGACGGCACGCGCCTTGCATGCAGGCGTCGAATCGATCAATTGGGGAAAAACCCGGTGCCCGGCGATTGCGGGCGGCATGGGTGCGCGGATACGGTCCCGGATTGGGGAAATCCGCGCGCACGCGCGCGCAGCGCGTGCGCGCATGGATCTGCCTGCCCTCGTGAAAAGGCGTGGCCGTATTGCGTCAGCGTATCGTCAGGCGGACGGCCGCGCGCGACTCGTCACGGCCGTTCGGTCAGCAATGCAGGCGGCCTCCCGTCATAGGCGACGGCTCGCCTGAACGTCCGGCTCCGCGGGCTGCCGCGCCGGCGGCCCGTCCGCCGCCTGCTCGTCGAGCTGCCGCATCCGCTCGCGCAGATGCCGGACCGCAAACACGTGGATGTAGTCGTGCACGCGTGCGTCGGAGGACAGTGCGCGCACCTCGTCGTCGATCATGGCGCGCAACTGGTCTGCATTGATCGACCGCTGCGCGGCAACTTCCGCTAGCGCTTCCAACAAAGTGTCCCGTGACATCGACGGACTCCTTACTGTCGAGGCAAATAAAGATGGATGTATTCCTAGCCTAAAGACTGAACAGCGACGTCGCGCGCGACGCGCGATCGTGCCCTTGCGCGGCATCAACAACCCTGAGCGACGCGGGCGGCGTCACGCGGGTGTCGAGCGCCGCGATCCGACGGCGGATCGCCTGCAACCTGGCCGGTGCGGGCTTGTGCCGCACGGATCGTCCGATGAGAAACCACGCTTCCCCGAAAGCGCGGCGCCGACGCGTGAGCCTGTCGTGGACAGGCATCGGCGGTCGGCGTAAAGACCAAGTTAGACCGGACTAAAAGGCGCGTCAAGGCGCTTGCGCCGTGAATCGCCCGCTTAAAACCGCGCGATCGCGCGCCGAACGCGACGCGCGCGTGTCAGGAAATTCCTATGGCGCGGCGGAATTCCTGACGCAGACTTCAGCGCGCCCTGATTGGAAGCGTTCTTCCGCCACACGATACTGATGCCATGGACACATCGTTCATGCAGGGCCATCGCGCAGCCGGCCGTCGAGCGGGCACGCGGGTCAGGCGGAGGAGACCACCCATGGCTTTCGGCAACTTTCCCAACGGCGACGGACAGCGGCGCGCGACGCGCGCGATCGCGGAACCCGCGCCGGCGCCCCGCGACGATCTCGATGCGCTGCTCGCGCTCGCCCGCCAGGCCGGGCTGCTCGTGACGCTCGACGGACAGATCGGCCGCGAGAAGTACCAGAGCATCGTCGGGTCGGTGGCCGCGTTGCAGCGGTTCGCGGCCGCGCTGCGCCAGCAGGCGGCCGTGGCTGCGCCCGCGCCGTCGCCGGTGCGGCGCGCGTCGCGCCGCGGGCACGTGCGCGTGAGCAGGACGCGCCGCTTTTCACCGTGCCGCGCCTGCCCCCTCGAGACGGCGCGCCACCGCGCGCATGCGCGACACGGCGGGCGCCAGCGGCGTAGCGCCCGTCCGGGCTGCGTGTCCTGACATCGCGCACGCCGCCGCTGCCGCGCTGACGAACCGGCCCGGCCGGTCCGGCGCGCGGCGCGGCATCATCGACGGCGGACGTCATGCCGACAGGCGTGCGCGCGGCCATGCGCACGCCGTGGCGGCGTTCGGCCGTCACCGGTTTACATACGAGGAAAAGCGTCGGCGCGGGGCCAGGAAAACGGGCGGGGTCAACCACCCCGCCCGTCCTCCAAGGCAGCCGACGGCTGCCTACCCTCGTGCCAGAGAGTTCGTGTCCGGTGCCGGCGGCATCCGCGTGCGCGCGCCTACTCGACCACCAGGTTGTCGATCACCACGCGCACGCCGGGCGCAGACCAGGCCGCACCGCGCGCGACTTCGCGCTCCGCATACGAGTCGACCTTGCCGTTGAGCGTGACCGTGCCGTCCTGCACGATCACGTCGATATGGTTCGCTTCGCGTTCCGCGTGCCGCTGCATCGCCTTGCGGATCGTCGCGCCAATGTCGCCGGCGACCACGTCGCCAGCCACCTCGATCGCATCGGATACGCCGACGATCCCGCGCATCTGCGACACCGCGCGCAACGCGCGCTGCCGCTGGTAGCCCCAGTCGACCTTGCCGCTCAGCGTGATCCAGCCTTTCTCGATCTGCACGTGGATCGCGTCGTCGCGCAGGCCGGCCGTCCAGTGCAGCACGGCGCGCACCGCTTTCGCGATGTCTTCGTCGGTATGGCGCTCGTCATGCGGCAAATGCACGGTCATGTCGACGACGACGGCCCTCACGCCCGCAACGCGATGCGCGGCGTGTTCCGCCGCGACCTTCTCCGCGACGCTCGACGGATGTCCCGACAGCGTGACGACCCGGTCTTCGACCTCGACGCCGATGCGGGTCGAATCGACCGCCGGATCCCACGCGAGCTCTTCCTCGACGTCCTGCTTCAGTTGCTTGTCGGTTTTCATCGCACGCTCCCGAATGGGCCCGTCCGGCGGCGTCAGTCCGTGCCGCGCACGAGCAGCACGGGCACCTGGGCGAGATGCGCCACGCGACGCGCGACGCTGCCGATCAGCAGCGCCGCCAGCCCGCGCCGGCCGTGCGTCCCCACCACCAGCAGTTCGGCACGCCAGTGCACGGCGTCGCGCATCAGCGCGTGCGCGACGTCATCGCTCGTTGCGTGCGTTTCGATGATGCCGCGCTTGGTCGGATTCGCGCATCCGTCGAACAGCGCCGCCACCCGCGCGAGCGCGCCCTCGCCTTCGGCGCGGTACGCGTCCTCGAGCGCGCGCACCGGCACGATATCCGTCAGACGAACCGCGCGATCGACGACGTACACCGCGTAGAGCAGCGTCGTCGGCGTCGCGAGCGCCATGCCGGCCTGCAACGCGTGCAGCGACGGCTCGCTGCCGTCGACCGCGAACATCAGCCGCTGCGGCGGGCCGTCCATCGGCCGCTCGTAGCTCGCCGGCACGATCAGCAGCGCGCAGCGCGCGCGCGTCGTCAGCGTGTCCGACATCGCGCCTTCGACGAGCCGCAGCAGCCCGTGATGCGCGCTCGCGCCGACCACGAGCGCATCGGCCTGCCACGCGACGGTGTCGCCGACGAGCGCGTTGGCGATCGTGCCGCCCGCGACCGACGTATCGACGATGGCCTGCTCGACGTCCGCGCCGCATCCGGCGAACAGCGGCGTAATGCGGTCGAGCACGGCCTGCGCATCGTGCGCCATTTCCTCGCGCGCGGACGTCAGCAGCGCATCGATGCGCGGGATGTCGGGCAGCAGCAGGCGGGGATTGTCGATCACGCTGACGACGCGCAGCTGCATGCCGGGACGCAGCAGCGTGCGCACGTACTGCGCGGCGCGAAGCGATTCGGGCGTCGGATCGACAGCCAGCACGAGTCGCGAGAGCGGCGGGACGGATGAGTCAGGCTGCATGGCGAAGGCCTCCGTGCGTGCGCGCCGTCCTTGGCGGGACGGCGCCGGGGCTTCGCGCGGCGGATCGGGCCGCTGACGCACGATCGCAGGCATCGGCGGGCTGCCACGCGAAGCGCGGACAATCGATGCGTTCAGCATAGGACGTCCGGCCCGCGCGTGCATGATGAAAATCAAGCGGCAGGCCGGACGAGAGGCGCGCGGCCTACGATTCCGTCGAGACCGACGCCACCGGGCGGTTCGCGTAGAACAGCGCATACGCGACGCCGAGCAGCACGATCCACACCGGGCCGATCACGAGCGCGACGCGCGTGTCGGGCGTGAACGCCATCAGCACGACGACCAGCACCAGAAAACCGAGGGCGACGAACGAACCGAGCGGATAGAACGGCACGCGGATCGGCAGGCGCGCGATCCTGTCGGCCGACAGCGTGCGGCGAAAGCGCATCTGTGCGATCAGGATCACGCACCACGTCCAGATCGCGCCGAACGTCGACACCGACGTGAGCCACGTGAACACGTGCTGCGGCGCGAGATAGTTGAGCAGCACGCCGATCAGCAGCAGCGCGACCGATACGATCACGCCGTACACCGGCACGCCGTTGCGGTTGACCTTGCCGAGCTTGCTCGGCGCCTGGCCCTGCTGCGCGAGGTTGTAGAGCATCCGCGCGGTGCTGAACAGCCCGCTGTTGCACGACGACAGCGCCGCGGTTAAGACGACGAAGTTGATGATGCCGGCGGCAGCCGGGATGCCGAGCCGCGAGAACGTCATCACGAACGGGCTGCCCTGCGTGCCGATCTGGTCCCACGGATAGAGCGACATGATCACGAACAGCGCGCCGATGTAGAAAATCAGCACGCGCCAGAACACCGAGTTCACGGCCTTCGTCAGCGACTTCTCCGGGTTGCGCGCCTCGCCGGCCGTGAGACCGAGCATCTCGACGCCGAGATACGCGAACATCACGATCGGCAGCGCGGCGATCACGCCGTTGATGCCGTTCGGCATGAAGCCGCCGTGCGCCCACAGGTTCGACAGGCCGATCGCGACACCGCCGTTGCCGATCCCGAACGCGATCATCAACCCGCCGCCGATGATCATCAGCACGATCGTGACGATCTTGATCAGCGCGAACCAGAACTCGAATTCACCGTACAGCTTGACCGCGATGAAGTTCACCGAGCCCATCGCCATGAGCGCCGCGAGCGCCCAGATCCAGTTCGGCACGGAGGGGAACCACATGTGCATGTAGACGCCGACCGCCGTGATTTCGGCCATGCAGGTGACGATCCACACGAACCAGTAGGTCCAGCCGGTCAGGTAGCCGGCGAGCGGCCCGAGGTAGTCGCGCGCGTAGCGGCTGAATGCGCCGGCGACGGGATTGGCGATCGCCATCTCGCCGAGTGCGCGCATGATCAGGAAAATCGCGATGCCGCCCAGCAGGTAGGTCAGCAGGATGGCCGGGCCCGCGACGCGGATCGCGGTGGCCGAGCCGAGGAACAGGCCGACGCCGATCGTCGCGCCGAGCGCCATCAGGTTGATGTGCCGCTCTTCCAGCCCGCGGTGCAACTGGTCTTCTGGTTGTTTCAAGTCCGTCTCCTGGCAGCCGTGGGCGACCGCCGTCACTGTGTCGATATCAGCGCACGGCTTGCCGGTGCTGCTCAGACCGCCGAAAACGAAATGATTCCCGCCGCTTATTTCCGGATTGGAAATGAAACGGATATTGAGCGAAACCGTTCGGAATCGCCGCGGATTAACCGTATTTTCCGGAACAATCCGGAAAGCGGCGCGTGCCGGTTCGGGAACACGCCGACACGCCGGACGCGGCGTGTCAAAGCGCGCCGTGCCTGGCATCGCGTTCAACGGGAATTCAATCGAATTCGGCGCGGCATGCCGCGCCTCCTGTGTGCGCCTTGATGCGCCTGCAATATGCAGGCGGGATTATATGAATGATCAGACGATTCGCGCCAGTCGATTTTGCGTGGCAAGCGCCGACGCCGC
Source organism: Burkholderia cepacia (assembly GCF_001718835.1). NCBI lineage: Bacteria > Pseudomonadati > Pseudomonadota > Betaproteobacteria > Burkholderiales > Burkholderiaceae > Burkholderia > Burkholderia cepacia. The sequence continues at coordinate 1,757,230 of NZ_CP013444.1, forward strand.
TCGTGAACGCTGCCGGTGCTTTCCGTCACCGCACACGCTCATGTTTTTTTAAGATCTATTGTTCGGCACCGCCATCGCCACTAATACTAAATCACAAAAAATCAGACATCGATCGACATGACATGCTGCGAAGCAACGAGCAACGGCGGCACCGGGCATTTGCAAACGCACAGATCGTCGCTCAGCGCTACGCGGCGACCATCAGGCCCGGTCATTGGGATTCGCGGGCCGACACATTGAATCTTGCCGATCGTCTTACACACCGGGCAAAACACATCGTCATCCTCGTGCGCGATGTGCCTGCCGTCGAGCGCGAACGGTGTAGCCTTGGCTTGGACCGTTCCGGCCACCGTCGTGTGATCTCCGTCGAGAATCAGGTATCGAGTCATGATCGTTAGCCGCCTCATTTTTCCTCAGACGTCGTAATCTCCGGGCCGAGACTCCACTCGCATCAACACCTATTCAAAGCCTCTTCGACTCCTTGACGGTATTTTGCGGGCACTCCATCATTTCCAACCAATAGTTCTTCAAATATCACGCGCACGTTAATTTTCTCTGGATTCACATGCTCTTGCAGCAGCTTGTCTAACTTCCCATGTGCAGTAAATTTACGAATATAGTCAGGCCCAATCCCCAAGGCAACATCAGCAAGGAGAACCGGAATCCCCCAAATTAACGTTAGCAGAGACGTTTTAGGTGTAATCGCATGCTTTAAAATATTCCCACGATCAACACACGAGTCTAAATTTCCAAGCGCCTCGATAAGCCAGTGTCGCTGCGGCCTTACACTCGCAACCATGATGCGCTCAACCAGAAAGTCTTGAAACCGCAAGTCTTTTTTAATAATTTCAGGGCAAATTCGCTCGCTTGCCCGATGAATTGCTTGAACACTGGACAAATTCTGTCCTGCAGCCTCAATAAAGCCATTGTCCTGAAGCGCGACACACACTGTATTCAAGACAAACGAATCGCATACGCCCGAAATATTTTTCCTGACGATCGCTTCAATCTCATCCGTCATTCCCCCCCCAACATCGAATATGCCACGCTACCCATCCTGCTTCTGACTCGGCGACCAATGCCAGTTCGTCGTACCCCAAGAACTGCCCTCGATCACAGGCATGATTTCGCCTGCTTCGAAATAACGGCGACTGCCTGCCTTGGCGGGCGTATGCCACCATCCAGCTTCGGGACACGGGTTGCCGCCCCGTACGCTTTGGCGGACCGGTTCGCGATTCGCGGGCGGCGGAACGACAGTCGGCGGCTCAGGAATCGGCGGCGCATCGGGCAAGTCAAAACGAGCCACCCATTTCCGCGCATTTTTTACGTCCGCGCTCGGCAGATCGGGGATGTATGTGTGCAGTGCGTCAGGCTTCGGATCGCGCAGCACACGCAAGACACTGTTCACAAACACGTACGGCTCAGGCAAGCCTTCTTCAGGAGCACCAAGGCGCGGGAAGTCGCCCGCGCGGATCATCAGACACGCATTCGCACGCTCGATGTGGATGTCAGGACGATCAAGTTTTTCCCGGATCGCCGCCTCGCCGCCCAAGCGCTCGATGAACAGTTCGCCTAGGATCGTGTACCAGTTCACGCCCTTGATGAAACCCCATCGCCCGACCTTTGCACCGGGATGCAGGTAATCATACTGAGCCGTCATTTCTTCTAGTGACTCACCCACATACGAATTTGCCTCGTAATCAGATTTCTGCAGGTGAGCGGTGCTATCAATCTCTAGTCCGCTGAAACGTTCCGCAAGCGCCCATTCCTGCGGCATGTACTTACTATAATTAAATGCGAGTATTGGCGCCAATCCGCCATAACCAGCACGCACAACGAGTTTACCGCAAACATACTTCAAAAAATTCTCGTATTGCACGATTCCTTCACTAGTTGTCATCAAGTTCAGCGGCACATTGAACTTCAAATATGACAATCCAGATTCTCTCCCCTTTGCCACGCGCAGCAACCCGTTGGGATGAACATAGTCTTGTGCAAGTGCCGAACCCGTGAGCGTCTTGATGCTATATTCAGCCGCAGTGTCTTGATCAGTCGCACTAGACAAAACAACACTCACTTTCAAATGTGACGGTGAATCGATAATCGCCCGTCGAATCTTCTCAACGCCTTTCTCGTTCCGCTTCGAGAATTTACCAAGGTCGGAGTCCTTGCCGCCCTTCAGATGCTCGCCGAACATTTCGGCGAAGCGATCAAAACAGTCAAGAATCGCCTTTCGCACCTCAGGCTGCGAGCCACGCTCGAAAAACACCGTACCGATGACTCCCGGCAACACGCCCATTGAGTTGTCGGCAAGGCGCACGCTCAAATCTTCCTGATAGCGGGAAAGCGCCTGCAACGGCGTCAAGACGGGTTTCGGATCACTCAAAGTCATAATCAGATCATCTATTGATCAGTCGCACATGAATTCACTCAGCTTGCGGACAGTGCCGCAACTGTGCCCCCACCGCCGACGACTACACCAAGGGTTGCAGCCAATGCCGCTGCGGCTTCCGCACCAGCCGAGATAATCGCACACAGTGCAGCAAAGATCGCGATCAACTCAGGCAACAACAGGATCACGATCGCAACGCCGATGACAATGGCTACCGCTATCGCGGCTCCCTTCAGCAGCGTCACGCCGACCTGCGCCCAATCGATATGCGTGAGCACATCCCACGTCATATCGGTCATTTGCACAATTGCCTCCCATCCAGCCTTGAGTTGCGCAGCCGTGTAGCGAAATATTTCGTGACCTTTCTCATCCACCCACACCCAAGCGCTATGCGCCTTATCGGCGATCCACTGACCTGCCGTAAACATCCATGCCGCATGCTGATGCAGGAACGCGCTGGTTTCAGCAGACAGGTACGAATACCCACGATGTACGGCATCCCACACAGGGGCGACAGCATGTTCAACCTCTTCGCCGAACTCATGCGCCTTTTGCCACCAGTCCTCATACCAGACGTGATGCGGGACAGCAGGGACGCTACGAATAGGCACGCGCTGGCGCTCCTTTTCCTCTTGGGCTTTCGGCGCGGGAATAGGGGCGGGTTTGGGGATTCTCTGCAGATCACCGTTGCAATCGGTCACATCGATCACCGACATGCGGTTTTTGTAATCACCGGCGATCAGCTTATAGGCTTCTTGCTGAGCTTCACCTAGAGAGTCACCGGGAAACTTCACCTCGACAAGCCGCAACAAATTCGGAACATGACGGCCGCCCTCTCGATCGAACGTCCCACGACCGGGCCAGAGAATCGCCTCTTTATCTACGATGATCACATCGGGACGCCGTAGCAAACCCACCGTCGCCCCGGGAGGAAATGGATTTAGACTGCGGCGGCGCTCCGTCCCATAGGGGTTCTCGTTACTGAGGAATGGAATTGGAATACCACCAATCATTGCATCAGCCGGTGTCATATCAAAGCTGACTTCGGCCTTGTACTTGGATAGCCACTTCCATTTGACCCGTTCCTCAAAAATCATCGGCGCACTCATTGCGGCCTGCATGAGCAACCGATAAACGATCGATCCATCGCGCAACTTGACAGGCACGTATTTCGCCGTTTTCAGCGCAGTCTCGACCTTTTCCTGCAAATATCCCTTGGTATTTGGCGGCAGATACGCGTACTCAGGTACACGCTCTTTGATCGTCTCGCACGCGCCCGCCGGTTGAAGTGATCCGCCCATTGTGTTCTCCAAGTATCGTCGGCGCTCACGCGCGCTCGTCGGGGTCAACCTTCACGTAGTCAGCAAAAATGTCAGGCTCCCCACCGCCCGCATACTTCCACGGCTCCACATCCTGCTTTTCCTGTTCGTACGCCTTGAGGCTCACGCTCTGCGCGCTCGGTGTAAAAATCGGCACCGTTTCGCCAAGGTCGTTCGTGTGACCGAGCACGGTTCGTCCTGAAGGCAGCTTCATTTCGTACGCATGTCGAATCATCGGCGTGCCGTCCGCTTCGTTCTTCAAGACGTATTGCGCCTGATACGACGGTTTGAACTGCGGCATCGCGTACGACTCACTGACCGGCCCGGAGAAACTAAACGACGCTCCTTTGAAATCGACGCTACCGGGTGCGTGTATCGAGACGTTGCCGCCCTTAACACGGATCGTCGCACCACCGCAGTACAGGACCAGTTCCTGATCGGCTGCGATTTCCATCCGTCCGGCCACCGACAGCAGTTTCACAAGCTGCTGCGCGATCATTTCCAGATCGCCGTCCTGCGCCTGAATTTCGACCTTTCCCTTACCCGCAACGGCTTTGATGCCCTGATTCCGCGCGAACAGGCTGAGATGATTTACCGCAGCCGCGTGCATCGATCCGCCCGCAGCGAAATATGAATCCTGGCCGCTGATCCAGTTCGCCTGTTGGTCGGCGCTGGCATGTAGCGACTGATGGGTGGACAAGCCGATACCGGCCGGACTGCCGAGCAGCAGCAGCGGCGCAGCGAACGCATTCGCGTTACCCGTGCCGCCACCTGCTGTACGTCCGCCGGTAGCTTCACCGGACGCGGATTGCTTCGTTGCATCGGTGAACGTCGTCAGTGCATCAACGCCGGATTTCAGGCTCTCGGCTTGATGCTGTTCGCTTGCATCCGAAATGCTGCCGAGCAGGTTTTTCGAGCGCGTAAGCTGCTCGCGCGCTTCGTCAACGTCGAGTTGATCACTGTCGCGCGACACGGGATGCGCGCTGATCGACACGCCCCTGCTACCGCGTACCGATGCGTAATGGTCGGCGTGCAATAGCAACCCCGAACCGAGATATCGCCCGCGCGTGTTGCCGCTCTGTTGAATCAAATAACCCTGCGCGATCGATGCGTAGCTGCTGCCCGTATAGCTGACGAGCCGTGTACCGCTTTGATTCGTGGCGTCATCGTGGACGAACGAATTGAACGCGCCCGTCCCGCCGAACCCACGCGACTGGAACCCCGACAGCAGGACATTTGAGTGCCACTGCGAAGGCGTCGTGCCGCCGTTGACGCGCCCCAAAATGAATGGCTTGTCGCAATCGTTTGCCCAATAGGCGACTAAAACCCATTCACCGGCACGTGGCACGTGTACCGATCCGTAGCCATTGCCGGTATCGGCCTGCATGGTCGACAGCAGCGGCGACGAAGCAAACGTGCCATCCTGGTTCTTGCGGTCCCAAGCGAAATGTACGCGGACTTGATTTCGCTCGTTCGTCCACGCTTCCGATCCTTGCTGCGTCACGACGATCGCGTGTTCGATGGTCATGTTCGGCCTGGGATGCGTGAGCGGGCTGCGATATTCAACGCTCGCTTCTTGTGCTTCAATCTCGATGACGAAATATCCGGCCGTCCCGTCTTGCGGATGCTCCGGAGTCTTGAAGCGTGCCCCGTGTGCCGCCTGCTGCTCGGCCAACGTCGCACGCAGGCTGAGCGGATATTCAGTCGCCTGCCGACCAATCGACACGTTGTTTTCGATAAACCAACGCGCCTCGATGACGAGAAATTCGCGCTTCTTCGGATCGCTGTCGGGATGTCGCGGATGGTTGTTCAGCGTGAACCGCAATCCGGCATCCAACCAGCGCAACCCACCGACGCCGAAATATCGACGTGCGCGCGAATCCCATTCCTGTACGCGCCGACGTGCGCGAGCCGCGCCGCTCTCCGAGTCGGGGTAGCCGTACGCGGTCGGCTCGTAAACCATCATCGGAGCGCGTGGGATGCCGTGCGCTTCCCTGTGTCGCCCATCGTCCTCTACATAGCTCGTAGATTGCAAAGCGCTGTCTACTTCAAACGTCGCGGTCGGCCTCTTGTAATCAAACGCGCGCGACATGTAGCGCAGACTTTGCATCGTCTGCCTGACCGCCCATTGTGTGAACCCGTCCGCTTCGTGATCTGTGTTGCCGCGATAGTATTCGGCCGATTTTGCTTCCGGCAGCGACGCCACGCGATCCAGAATGATGAGCGTTGTTTTTGGCGGCTCACCGTCTTTTGTCTGTTCGTGGACCCAATAGAAATACCAGCCCTCATCTTCGAGAAGGCGGTGTACGAAATGAAGATCGGACTCGCTCTGACGGCACCATGAGCGCACGGCAGGGTCGCGCGTCAGGTTGAAGCGGAACCGCCCCTGAAGCTGCGGATATCGGTTGAGTATTTCCGAGATAATTTCGCGGGCGTCTTTTTCGAGCCAGCCTTCATCGTTGCGGGTCTTGCTCAGGAAAATCAGGGCGGAGGAAAATTCGAGCTGAAAGGTTGACACACTACCGTCGCTGCCAAAATACCCGACTTGATGCACGAAGCCATGCACGGGGCGATAGATCGAGTCGGCGTAGAGTGTCGTCCGCTGCTGAATCCACAGGGTGACAGGCTGATGCATCAGCGACAGCAGCGCTGTATCGTCGTGCAGCGATGCAACATCGACCATCCAATGGTAGTCACCGCCGATTCCCGACGATCCGCGCGCCCGCAACGGGGTCAACGCGTTCTTGCCGAGCGGGGTATCCAGCATCAACAGCCGGTCGTGCTGCAACAAACCGCGATGGACGGCTTCGTACAGGTCGCGATTTTTCAGGTCCCCGGGCACGGGTGGTCTGAGTACCATTTCTTGTCGTCCTTCTCTCAGGTTCGAGCTACCGTCAGAGAAAGCGACACAAGGACGGTCAGCCAGCGGCGACGAAAGGTCGCTCTCGCGCGATTGTAGCTAAAAATCTGAGGAATATTTACCGACTTGACGAAAGTTGACACCGCAAAATTTGGCACACTTTTTGGACACTTTCCGTCAGGAACCGGCTCGACGTATTTATTTGGACAACGTCGCCCGCACCGTATATTCGCCTTCGAGCGCCCCGTGTTCGGGCCGCACGAAATACCGCGACGCATCGAGATCCGCCGGCAGCGGCTCGACCGGGTAGCCGTGCTTTTCCCACGCATCGAGCCCGCCCTTCAGCGCCTTGATGTGATGCGCCATCTTCTTGCGCTGCATCTTCGCGATCAGGCGCTTCGCGGTCGCTTCGTTCGGGCACACGCAATAGACGACGATCGGCCGTTTCAGCACTTCGGGGTCGAGCAGGTCCGGCGAATCGAGATCGACCGGCACCGCGCCGGCGATCCGGTACGGTTCGCGCTCGCGAATCGCCTTCGGCCGCGCGTCGAAAATCAGCGGCGGCTCGTCCGACGTCATCATCTCGACGAGTTGCGGCGGCGAGATGCGCACCTGCGCGAGATAACGGCGGAACTGCACGCGACGCACCCAGCGGTACAGCAGGAACGTGATGAAGATCGCGAGGAACGCGTCGAGGATCGTGCCGCCGCTCGCGCGCACCCACAGCACGAACTGGACGATCTGGTCGTGAATGGCCGCACCGCCGACCAGCCAGAACGCGGCCCACAGCGACGCGCCGGCCAGATCCCAGAACAGGAACACGCCGACACCGATCGCGGTCGTGCCGAGCAGCGGCGCCGACACGAGGCCGAGGCCCGGCAGGAACTTGGACAGCACGAGCAGCGGCGCACCGTGGCGTTCGAACAGATTGCGTGCGAAACGCAGCGTGGTGTCGAGCGACAGCGAGAAGCGCACGAGGCCGTTCAGCAGGCGCCGGCCGCGCGTGCGGCCCATGAAGAACCACAGCGAATCGGCCAGCATCGTCGCGCCGATCGCCGCCGCGAACATGCTGACCCAGGATGCCTGCCCCATTGCCGCCATCGTGCCGCCGAGAATCAGCATCGGCACGGCCGGCACCGGCACGCCGAGCTGCGTGATCAACACGCTCGCGAACACGGCCCACGGGCCGAGCGACGATGGAATAGCGATGGGAAAGTGCCACACGGCGGCGCTCCTGGAAGACATGCGGGCCGGACCGACGCCGGCGTCCGGCCGTGCAACGATCGCTGCGACAGTTGCGCAGCCGGGACGGCATGTCCGGCATTCTAAACGGGATTGACGAACGCCGCGCTGTACGGTGCGCCGGACGCCGCGCGCGTCACGCGGCTGGGGTGGACGGCGTGGCTGGCGCGGTCGTGCCGGCGAACGTGCCGCACGACGGGCAGAAGCGGCTGAACGCATTCTTGCGCGTGCGGCACTGCCCGCATGCGTTGAACACGCAGATGCCGCAATGCGGGCAGAAATTCGCGTTCGGATCGGCGGTGTCGAGCGGCCGCTCGCAGCCGGGGCAGACCTTCTTCGCGATGCGCGCGTACGCGGTCACGAAATCGATCGCCTCGCGCCGCGACACGTCCGGCTGCTGCTCCTCACGGCGCTTCTGCTCGAGATAGCGCGACAGCGCGCGGATCGCGTACTGCCCGACCGCGACCGTCAGCACGATGCCGACGAGATAGCGCACGTAGCCGCCATAGCTCGGCAGGTACGGCACCAGTTCGACGAAGAATCCGTACAGCGCGAAAAAGATGAAGCCCCATACAAACGGCCAGTAGCGGCTGCCGCGCTTCTTCGCGAACAGCCAGCCTGCGACCAGCAGCAGCGGCAGCGTGAACAGCAGCCGGATGCCGAACACGCGCAGTTCCTGCTCGCGCTGGGCCGCTTCGAGCTTGCGGTCGGCCTGCGCTTCGAGTTCGCCGAGCGCGAGCCGGGTTGCGCCCTGCTCACGCTCGAGCGCCTGCGCGGCCTGCTTCAGCGTGCCGATGCGGGCCTGCGCGTCGCGTTCGCGCTGCGTCGCCGCCTCGAGCGCGCGCGCATGCGCGAGCACGGCCGGATCCTGTTCCGCGCGCTCGGTCGCATGGCGGCTCGCGATCGTCGTGCGAAACGATTCGCGTGCCTGCTGCGTATCCTGCTCGGCCGCGGTCAGCAGCATCGACGCCTGTTCGGTTGCGTCGCGATTCGCGGTCAGGTCCGCCGACAGCTTCGCGAGCGTCTGGCGCAGCGGCGCGGCCGCCTGCCGGTCGATGAACGCGTCGCGGTCCAGCGTCACCTCGACGCGCGGCAAATCGCCGACGATCAGGCCGCCGAGTCCGATCAGGAAGCCGGCGAACACGACGGCGATGATCCACAGCGCGCGCTGGAACCACACTTCGGCCAGCCGCAGTCCCTTGGTCGATATTGTCATGCGTGATGGGCTCCATGGACGCCGGCCCCGTCGCGCGTCGGCGTGACGCGCGCCCGGCGATGAGCGAAAAAAGGGGCTACGTCAAGGATGCTGCCAGATGTGCGCCGCGCGGCGCAACTTCAGCGCCGCGGCAGGTGCGCCGCTCAGCGCATGCGGCGCCGGCACGACGCATTGCGCGGCGCGCCGTCAAACGCCGCGCTCGCACGCGGCCCGGTTCATGCACGCGCGGCTCAGGCGGGCTTCGTTACCGTTTTCTCGTCGTGCCGCACCAGCAGCACCGGCCGGTCCGCCGCGCGCAGCAGCGACTCGGCGACGCTGCCGAGCAGCAGCCTGCGCAGGCCGTGCCGCCCGCTCGTGCCCATCACGATCAGGTCGGCATCGGTTTCGGCCGCCGTACGCATCAGCACGGCCGCGATGTCCTCGCCATATGCTGTCAGCGCGCGCACCGTGCCCGGCACGTGGTGCGCATCGAGCGCGGCCTTCGCGTCGTCGAGCACGAGCGTCGCGGCGTCCAGCGCCGACGGCTCGGGTTCCCGTGTGTCCGCGAAGCCCGCGTCGACGTCGACGAGTTGCGTCTTGTGCTCGACGACGGACGCACAGGTGATCGCGCCGCCGGACGCGACCGCGATCCGGATCGCCTCGTTCAGCGCGAGACGCGCGCTCGGGCTGCCGTCGAGCCCGACGAAAATCCGCTTGTACATGTTCCGCACCTCTCACCGGACAGCCTTGCGCGTTGCGCAAGGCAGGTTCGAATCAGATCGCCGGCGGCTCCGCCGGCCCCTAGACTTCTTAGTCTGGCCCCACGCTCCCGGACGCCCGTTGACGCGCATCAAATACGGTCACTCCCCCCGGCCCCCGATCTTTTGTCTGAATTTCCGCTGCCCCCATTACAAAAAAGTCATAAAACGCGCACAATTTCGTCTCGATAACAGATACCGCCAAGCATCGGGCGCCAACCGCGCCCGATTTTTCCTTTGTCGCCCCGGTGCCAGGGCGGCCTCGGACAGAGTGGCCCGTAGATGACCGCCAGTGGAACCCCGACGCGCGACGCCCCGGTGCGCATGCGCTTTCAAACCATGTTACGCCAGCCGCTCGCGGCCGGCGTCGTTGCGCTATGCGCCGGCGCGGCGCTGTCGCTCGGCGTCGCGCTGCTCGTGCGCGAGCAGTGGCAAGGCGCCGTCCATACGCGTTTCGAACGCCGCGTCACGCACGTGACGGCAATGCTGCTCCACGAGCTGCAGGACAGCGTCGGCGTGCTCGAAGGCGCGCGCGGCGCGCTCGGCCTCGCGCCGCAGATGACGCCCGTGCAGTGGCGCCAGTATGTCGACGCGCTCGCCATCGACAACAGCCGTTCGCCGATCAGCCAGATCGGCTATGCGCCGCTGCCGCCCGCCGTGCGCGGCCAGCTCGCCGGCGCCGCCGCGCCTTCGTCGGCCGTGCCGCTCGCGGTCGCCGCGCTCAGCGCGCCCGCGTCGTCGGCGCCCGCCGCGCGCTTTGGTGCGGCCGACGCCGTGTCGCTGCGGCGCGCCGTGCAGACCGGCAACGCCGCGCTCGGCATCCGGGCGGCCGACGACGATGCCGCCCGCACCGTCACGCTGTTCCTGCCCGTCGCCGACCCGCAGCACCCGGTCGCGCGGGAAGGCGGCATCGACGGCGTGCTGTTCGCCGAGCTCAGCCCGCGGCGGCTCGTCGAACGCGCGCTCGACTCGGAGCGCGGGATCGACCTGCGAATCAGCGTCGACGGCGACCCGCGGCCGATCGTCAGCGCGGAGACCATCACCGACGAGGCGTCGGCGTCGCCCGACCTGATGCGGCGCACCGACGCGCTGAACTTCGGCGGCACCGTGCTGACGCTCGCCTATTCCGCGGACGGCCGCCCGAGCGCAACCGGCGCGCAACGCGCGGCCGGCACCGTGCTCGCCGCCGGGCTGATCGCGTCGATCGCGTTCGCCGCGCTCGCGTATGCGCTGGTGCGCGGCCGGCCGGGGTCCGCCGCGGACGTCGGCGCCCGCAGCCGCGGCATCCTCAACGAGGCGCGGATGATGGGCATCATCCGTTCGTCGATGGAAGCGATCATCACGATCGACGAAAAACAGACGGTCGTGATCTTCAATCCGATGGCCGAGCAGGTGTTCGGCGTGTCCGCGATGGAAGCGATCGGTGCGCCGCTGTCACGCTTCATCCCCGAACGGTTCCGCGCCGCGCACGCGAAGCACGTCGACCAGTTCGGCGTGACGGGCGTGTCCGAACGTCAGATGGGCCGCCAGCGCGTGCTGTTCGGGCTGCGCGGCAACGGCGAGGAGTTCCCGATCGAGGCGTCGATCTCGCAGATCCGCGACGCGTCGGGCAAGCTCTACACGGTGATGCTGCGCGACATCACCGAGCGCGTGCGCGCCGAGAATGCGCTGAAGCAGTCGCGCGAGGAACTGCGCGAGCTGTCGGCGAACCTGCAGAACGTGCGCGAGGAAGAAAAGACCCGCATCGCGCGCGAGCTGCACGACGACCTCGGCCAGCAGCTCACCGCGCTGAAGATGGATCTGTCGGTGGTCGAGCATACGCTGCGCGCGCCCGACAGCGGACGGGCCGGCGAAGACGTGCTCACCCACCTGCAGGGCATGCGGCGGCTGATCGACGCGACGGTCGCGTCGGTGCGGCGCATCGCGGCCGACCTGCGGCCGGTGATGCTCGACGATCTCGGCCTCGTGCCGGCGATCGAATGGCTCGCGAACGATTTCACGAACCGCTACGGGATCGACGTCGAGCGGCACATCGAAACGGGCGGCCTCGCGTTCACCAGCGCCGGCGCGACCACGCTGTTCCGCATCGTCCAGGAAGCGCTGACCAACGTCGCCCGCCACGCGGACGCGACCCGGGTCACGCTGACGCTCGGCGTCGAAAGCGGCTTCTGCGTGTTGCGCGTCGCGGACAACGGCCGCGGCTCGGCACCCGGCGGCCCGGCCCACGAAGACAAATCGTTCGGCCTGATCGGCATCCGCGAGCGCGCCCACATGCTCGGCGGCACCGTGACGATCGACACCGCGCTCGCGCGCGGTTTCTCGATCACCGTCGCCTTGCCGCTGACCACGATTCAACAGGAAACCTCAATCACATGATCAAGGTGCTCATCGCCGACGACCATACGCTCGTACGCGACGGTCTGCGGCACATCCTCCAGAACGCCACCGGATTCGAAGTGGCCGGCGAAGCCTGCGACGGCCCGTCGACGATCGCGCTCGTGCGCGCCACCCCCGCGCAGGTGCTGGTGCTCGACCTGTCGATGCCCGGCCGCAACGGCGTCGAACTCATCAAGCAGATCAAGGACGAGAAGCCGGCGCTGCGCGTGCTCGTGCTGACCATGCACGCGGAGCAGCAGTACGCGGTGCGCGCGTTCCGCGCCGGCGCGTCCGGCTACCTGACGAAGGAAAGCGCGAGCGCCGAGCTGGTCGGCGCGGTGACGAAGGTCGCGTCGGGCGGCGTCTACGTGAGCCTCGCGATGGCCGAGCAGTTCGCGCAGAGCCTGAACGAGCCGGCCGAGACGTTGCCCCACCAACGGCTGTCCGATCGCGAATTCGACGTGTTCCGGCGGATCGCGGCGGGCCAGACGCTGACCGAGATCGCCAACGCGCTGTGCGTGAGCGCGAAGACGGTCAGCACGTACAAGACGCGGATTCTCGAAAAGATGCAGATGCCGCACGAAGCGGCGCTGGTGCGCTATGCGATGCGGCACAAGCTGCTCGACGAAACGGACGACGTGTAACGGGCGACGTGTAACGGACGCGCGCCGGCGGCACGCGTTCCGCCGCCGTCACTTCGCCGGCACCGGGCACGCGAGATCGCCTTCCTCGCACGACAGATAGCCCTTCAGCGTTTCGGTGCGCGCTTTCGTCAGATCGTCGAGGCAGGTCGACACGACCATCGGGTGGACGCTGCCACCCTCCGCGCCCGCGCTCGAGAAACCGCATTCGGCATCGCGGTACGCGATCCACGCACGCTGCGCGGAGACGAGCTTCTCCGCCAGCGGCCGGTTGGCCCGCACCCGCGCGGTGACGGCCTGGTAGGTCCGGTTCAGTTCCCCGTCCGATTTCCTGTACGCGCGATCGGCGCACGCACTCATCGACGCCTGGTCGGCGGCATTCGCGCAATTCGCCTGCGCATGGGCATTCGCCGCCACCGCCAGCAGCAACAGCAAACCGGTCAAGACACGCATGGATGCTCCTTGTTGTTCGTTGAAGTCGTGGAACCCGGTGCCGGGCGGCCGCCCTGCCGCGCCTCGGAGCACGGCGCCGCGCGCCGGGCCGGCGCGGGTCGACGCGCTGCGGCCGCCTCGGCGCGGCGACACCGATCGCGATGCTAGCGCACGAGCGCGCAATTGTCAGCCGCATAGTGCCGCGCTTGCATCTGCCCCTCGTCCGCCTACACCGGAAAACCGAAACCCCGTTTCGATCCCGCTAGCGCATCCATTCCGCTCCCCGCAACTGCTGCATTCCTCGGCGCAATCCGCGTTCGCATCGTCGACACGCGCGCGACGTCGCGTCGGCTGCTGCTGGGCGCTGATGCTGCTGATGTTCGTGGTCGGCGCGGGCAGTCTCGGCTGGATGCTGGCGCTCGCGGCCGCGATGGCGATCGAGAAGAATGCCGCGTGGGAGCGCCGCGTCACCGCGCCGCTCGGCTTCGCGCTGCTCGGCGGCGCGGTGCTGATCGCCGCCGGGCATCTTCTGTGAGGTTAGGCCGCGATGCTCCCGCTCGTCACGTCCGGTTCCGTCGAGCGCCTGCGGCCGGCCGCGCGCACCGTGCTGCTGACGGCCGTCGCGATGCTCGCGTTCGCATCGAATTCGCTGCTGTGCCGGCTCGCGCTGCAGGCCGGACGGATCGACGCGGCCAGCTTCGGCAGCCTGCGTCTCGTATCCGGCGCACTGATGCTCGCGATCGTCGTCCGCGCAGGCGCCGGCCGGCCGCCGCCGCGCGCGGACTGGCTGGCCGCGGCGATGCTGTTCGTGTACGTCGCGTGCTTCTCGTTTGCGTATCTGACCGTCAGCGCGGCCACCGGCGCGCTGATCCTGTTCGGCGCGGTGCAGCTGACGATGTTCGCGGCCGGCCTGCACGCCGGCGAGCGGTTCACCGCGCCGGGCTGGGTCGGGATGGCCGCCGCGGTCGCGGGGCTGCTGTACCTCGTGTCGCCCGGCGTGTCCGCGCCGACGCCGCGCGGCGCCGCGCTGATGACGGCCGCGGGCATCGCATGGGGAATCTATTCGGTACGCGGCCGTCGGCCCGTCGATCCGGTCGCGGCGACCGCCGGCAATTTCCTGCGCGCCGCGCCGATGGCGCTGGCCTTGAGCGCGGTGTTCGCCGGGCGTTTTCATCCGACGACGCGCGGCGCGCTGCTCGCGGTCGCGTCGGGCGCGCTGACGTCCGGCATCGGTTACGTGGTCTGGTATGCGGCGTTGAAACACCTCGCCGCGATGCGCGCGGCGGCGGTTCAACTGTCGGTGCCGCCGATCGCCGCGTGCGGCGCCGTGCTGTTCCTGTCGGAACAGCCGACCTGGCGGCTCGCGCTCGCATCGGCCGCGATCCTCGGCGGCATCGCGCTCGTGCTCGCCAGCCGCGCGCACGGGAAAACCGCGCCGCAGGCGCAGCGTCCGCCCGACACGCGGTAATGAACGCCGGGCGCGGCCCCCTTTACGTGAGAAAGCCCGCACCGAACCGAGTGCGGGCTTTCCGTCATTCCGGGGCGATCCGACCGCCCTCGCGGGCGCCGGTTCAGCGGCCGCGGTAGACCGACGACGTGTCGCCGGACACCGGCACGACCACGCGCTGGCCGGCTTGCGACGCTGCGGCAGCATTCGCGCCGTAGCCCGTCGTATCGGCCTGCGCGCCCGGGTTGCGGGCGGCGGCGATCTTTGCCTGCGCGGCCTGGATATTTTCCGGGTAGTTGATCCAGTCGTTCGGGTTGTAGCCGGCCTTTTCGAGCTGGACCAGTTCGGCGCGCACTTGCGCGCGCGTCAGCGGCTGCTGGCTCTGGGCGAACGAAACGACCGGTGCGGCCACCAGGGCGGCCAGTGCAACTGCCTTGATCAGCGATTTCATGATTTGGAACCTCCGAGATTGTTTTCAAACGCATCGGACTCATGGTTCGGTGCGGATGAGTGGAAGTCTAGGAGCCCCCACAATCAGGGTAAATACTTAAATCACGAATTCACTGTTGACGGAAAACATACAATCACCGTCTGCCCAGCCAATTAATCAGATGATTATCGAGCTGGCGGCAACGAATGTCCCGCACAAAACGAGCGCGGGACGCGACGTCATTCAATTCACCCCGCCCAATTCCGCCGACGCCATCAGCCGGTCGAACAGCAACGCCTTGAGGCGCACGACATTGGCCGCCTCGATGTCGTCGCCATACGCGACGTGATGCAGCACGAGTTGCGGCGCGGCCGGGTCGGCGTGCGTGTGGCGCACCGTGCCGTCCAGTGTCAGCAACGCAACATTGCCGCCAACCTCGTAAGGCAGCCGGATCCGCAGCGGCTCGCCCGCCGCGGCGATCGTCCGGCTCGCCGCCACCGACAGCCCGCTCACGCTGATGTCGCGAACGATCCCGAAGCTCCCCACACCGTCCTGCCCGCTGCAGCAGCGGGCCGCGAGCCGCGCCGGCACGCGCGGCTCCGCGCGCACCCGCAGGCATTCGATGAAGCCCGGCGGCGACAGGGCCATGAACGGCACCGGGCCGGGCTGCACCATGTCGACGGTCGCCGCGAAGCGGTACGCCGCGGCACGCCCGATCACGATCGCCTCGACGCCGTCGCCCGGCCTGAATTCAAGCGCCGTCGCATGCTGAGGCTCGATGAGCAGCGACTGCGACGCCCGCTGGCCGATCAGCCGGCAGCGCAGCATCGCGCGCGTCGCGCCGACCCGCCGCCGCAGGCCGATCGGCGCGCCCATCCACAGGCCCATGTGCGCGACCGACGGCACGTCGCCTTTCGGCGGTTCCGCCGGGGCGGCTGCTGGGGCCAAGCCGGCCACGCCCAGGCCGGCCGCGTCTCTTCTCGCTGGCTGGAAATGGTCGAACAGGAACGCATGCTGCGCGGCATCGTGCAGCGTCGTGCCCGCAGGCAGCAGCGCGGCGCCGTCGGCATCGTAGAGATCGAAGCCGAGCGGCGCGCCGGCCAGGAAATCGTCGTGCTCGAGCGCGACGAAATTGTAAGAAGTGCGCATCGGGGGGACGCGGACGAGCCGCGCGAGGCTGTCGTGATGGCGGTATTACGGCAGCCTGCGCGAAACCTGAATCGGAGGATTACCCGGGGATCACTCCGCGCCGCTCGCCCCGGCGGGCGCTTGCGTGTCGGGCGCAGCCGGCGCGGGAGCCGGCGACGGTGACGCCGGAGACGTCGGTGCGGCCGGCGACGCGCCGTTGCTGCCGCCGCCCGCCCCGTTCGACGGCGCCTGCGGCGCACTGGCGGCGCTGCCCGCCAGCGCTGCCGCCGACGCGGCCACTTCGGATGCCGGTACCCATTCCTCGACGATGCCGCCGGACGCGGCTTCCTGCGCGGACGCCTCCGACGCCGCACTCGCCTCCGGCTCGGCCGGCTGCGGCGCACGCGGCGCCTTCGGTGCAGGCGGCGGCGTCTTCGTGTCGGACTTGAACCAGCCGCCGAACAGGCCCGTCATCCGATCCTGCAGCGATTCGAGCCAGTCCGGCGCGGGCTCGGTATCGAACTTCGCCTTGCCGTCGATCAGCCGCGCGCGCTGCGCACGCTGGAAGAAATCGCCGACGATCGGCAGCGCGCTGTGCGCGCCCTGCCCCCAGTAATCGCTGCGCAACGTCACGCGGCCGTCGTCGAAACCGACCCACGCGCCGGCAACGAGGCCGGGCTGCATCAGGATGAACCAGCCGTCCGCGTTGTCCTGCGTCGTGCCCGTCTTGCCGGCCACGTCGCCGCGGATTCCGAAGCGCGTGCGGATGCTCGTGCCGGTGCCGCGGTCACGACGTCGCGCATCACGCTGAGCAGCGTCTTGTCGGTTTCGGCGTCGAGCGCGCGCTCGGGCGGGGCCGGCGCGTATTCGGCGAGCACGTCGCCCTGGCGGTTCTCGATGCGCGTCACCATCTGCGGCTCGACGTACAGCCCGCCGTTGGCGATCGTCGCGTACGACGCGACCATCTCCTTCAGCGTGACCGGGCTCGTGCCGAGCGCGAGCGACGGCACGCGTTCGAGCGGGCTTTCCCGCACGCCCATCGCGTAGGCAAGCCGCGCGACCTTCGCGGGCCCGACCTTCTCCATCACCTGCGCGGTGATCCGGTTGCGCGACAGCGCGACCGCGTCGCGCAGCGTCATCGGCTTGCCCGTCGGCGGCACGTCGTCGTTCGGCCGCCAGATCTCGCCGCCCTTCAACGGGATCTCGACCGGCTGGTCGATGAACGTGTCGTCCGGCTTCATCCCGTTCGCGAACGCGACGCCATAGACGAACGGCTTGAACGTCGAGCCCGGCTGGCGCCGCGCCTGCGCGACGTGGTCGAACGGCTCGTGGGTGAAGTCGCGGCTGCCGACCCACGCGCGGATCTGCCCGTTGCGCGGATCGATCGCGAGGAAGCCGGCCTGCACGTCGGTCTTGGTCTTGCACAGCGCACGCATGAAGCCGCGGTCGGCCGCGAGCAGCTTCATCGCGGCCGCGTCGTCCTTGCCGGCGTCCTGCGCGGCCTTGTACTCGGGCGACTCGCGCATGAAGGCGCGGAATACCTCGTTGTCGGTGCCGCAGCCGTCGCGGCCGCTCCACGCGTTGTTCGCGATCCCCTGCAGCTGGTTGCCCTGCAGCGTGAGCGCCTGCGTCGCCATCTGCTGCAGCCGCGAGTCGATCGTCGTGCGCACGATCAGCCCGTCCGCGTAGATGTTGTAGTCGTTGCGGTCGGCCCACGCGATCAGCCATTTGCGCAGTTGCTGCGCGAAATGCGGCGCCGGCCCCGGCGGCTCCTTCTGGCGCTCGAAATCGATCCGCAACGGCCGGCGCTGCAATTGCGCGAACTGCGCCGGTGACAGCCTGCCGTACTTCACCATCTGGCCGAGCACCGTATTGCGCCGCTGCAGCGCGCGTTCGGGGTTCAGCACCGGGTTGTAGTAGCTGTTGCCCTTCAGCATCCCGACGAGCGTCGCGCTGTCGAGCACGTCGAGCTCGTCGGCGGACTTGTCGAAATAGGTGCGCGCGGCCATCTCGACGCCGTACGCGTTGTACAGGAACGGCACCGTGTTCAGGTAGGTCTCGAGGATCTGGTCCTTGCTGTAGACGGCCTCGATCTTCAGCGCGGTGATCGCCTCCTTCACCTTGCGCGTGAGCGTCGGCGCTCGGCCGATCTCGTCCGGGTACAGGTTGCGCGCGAGCTGCTGCGTGATCGTCGAGCCGCCCTGGCGGCTGCCCGAGAACGTATGGAGCGCGGCCGACGCCGTGCGCTTCCAGTCGAGGCCGTGGTGCTCGTAGAAGCGGTGATCCTCGGTCGCGATCAGTGCGTCGACCATGTGCGGCGAGATCTGCTTGAGCGGCACCCATTCCCGGTTCGACGGCTTGAATTCGGCCAGCAGCTTGCCGTCGGCGGACAGCACCTGCGCGGGCTGGTCGACGCGCGCCTTGCGGATGTCGCCGATGCCCGGCGTGAACGGAATGAGCACGACCACGTACGCCGCGAACAGCGCCGGCACGGCGGCGCCCGCGAGCAGCACGCCGCGGCGCGTCGGATGACGCAGGTGCAGCCAGGCGGCGGCGAGGAGACGCTTGAGCAACGCGGCGGCGGCAGCCGCGACGGGTTGGGCGCGCGCGACCCATCTGGCACAAAAGTCACGCACTGACGACACGTTTCGGCGATTCACGCGGGTGGAGCTCGGCTGAAAAGGCTGCATCGTACCAAACTCGCGCGGCCCGCCGTCCGGCGGACGGCGCAGCGCCTCGGCGGCGCTCGTTCGCGCGCCGGCCGCCGGGCCGGCGACGCGCGCAAAAAAAGCGCGCGTCCGGCAACCGGAACCGCGCGCCAAGCCTGGTACTGCAACCGGTTCGACCCGTGCCCGGCAGCCGGGCTGCGCGCTCAGCGCACGAGAAAACCGTAGGTCAGCGGATCGCGTTCGTCGACGATCCAGTTCGCGAACCCGCAGATATGCGCGCTGCCTTCCACTTCCGGAATCACGGCCGGCATCCCGCCGACCGTCGTTTCGCGCAGCACGCGCCCCTTGAAGACCGTGCCGACGATCGATTCGTTGACGAGCGTGTCGCCGGCCGCGAGCAACCCGCGCAGGTAGAGCTGCGCGACCCGGCCGCCGGTGCCGGAGCCCGTCGGCGAGCGGTCGACCTCGCGATCCGCGAACACGCAGCAGTTCGCCTGTGTCGAGCCCGGATGGCGCGGCGCGTTCGCGATGATCGTGCCGTAGATGTGGTTGATCTCCGGGATTTCCGGATGCACGACCGGGTACTTCGCGTTCGCGGCGGCCTTCGCTTCCGCGCCGAAGCGGATCAGCCTTTCCACTGCCGCTTCGCGCACCGGCAGGTCGAACGGCGCGCCGTCGACGTAGAAGTAGAACGCGCCGCCGTACGCGATGTCGCCGGTCACGGTGCCGAACGACGGGGTCTCGACCGACACGTCGCGTTGCCAGATGAACGACGGCACGTTGACGAAGCGCACCGGCCCCGCATGCTCGCCGTCCCACTTCACGAATGCCTCGATGAAGCCGCACGGCGCGTCGATGCCGACCCGCGTTTCCGGCACCGTGCGCTGCACCCAGCCGAGCTCGACGGCGGCGGTCGACAGCGCGATCACGCCGTGTCCGCAATGGTCGCTGTAGCCTTCGTTGTGCACGAAGATCACGCCGAAATCGGCATTCGGCGACACCGGCTCGGTGAGGTAGCCGCCGTACATGTCGGCGTGGCCGCGCGGTTCGAACATCAGCGCGCGGCGGATCTCGTCGGCGTTCTCCTTGAGCCACGCGCGGCGCTGGACGATCGTGTCGCCCGGCAGTCTCGGCAGCCCGCTCGTGACGATGCGGAATGCTTCGCCGCCCGTATGCACTTCGACGGTGGAAAGGGATCGGGAAATTTTCATCGGTTGCTCAGGGGATTTGAATCGGAAACGCGGCCGCGGCCGGCGCGCACGCCGGGCGCGCGAGCCGCTCGAGCGCGTCAATCAATTGCCGTACGGCTCCGGCAGGCCGTTGCGGATCACATAGACGGTTGTCGGCGCGCCCTTCAGGTCGCCGTTCGCGTCGAACGAATAGGTGCCCGCGACGCCCGCGTAGTTCGACTTCGCGAGCTGCGCGATCAGCTTCGCCTTGTCGGTGGTCGTGCCGGCCTTGACCATCGCGTCGGCGAGCAGCTTCATCCCGTCGTAGTAGTTCACGCCGTAGACCTGCGTATCGGTGTGGTACGTGTCGTGGTACTTCTTCAGGAATTCGCGGCCGGCCGCCGTCTTCTCGAGCGCGACGCCGCCCTGCGCGCAGTAGACGATCGATGCCGCGTCGCCCGCGACCTTGCCCATGTCGGCGGAGCAGATGCCGTCGCCGCCGAGCAGCTTCGCGCGCAGGCCGCGCTGCTTCATCTGCTTGGCCATCGGCGCGCCCTGTGCCGCATAGCCGCCGAGGAAGATCACGTCGGGGTTGCTGGCCTTGATCTTGGTGAGGATGCCGAGGAAATCGGTGGCCGACGAATTCGTGAATTCCTGGTCGACGATCCTGATCCCGTTCGCCTTCGCGACGTTCATGAACTGCTCGGCGACGCCCTGCCCGTACGCGGTGCGATCGTCGATCACGGCGGCCGTTTTCGCGTTCAGCGTCTTCGCGGCGAACGTGGCCATCGTGCCGCCGAGCTGCTCGTCGCTCGCGCCGATCCGGAAGATGTTCCTGAAGCCCTGCCTGGTCAGCGCCGGGTTCGATGCGACCGGCAGCATCGGCACGCCGGCATTCGAGTACACGCGCGATGCGGGAATCGCGACGCCCGAGTTGTACGGGCCGAGCACCGCGACGACACCCTTGTCGACGAGGTTCTGCGCCACCTGCACGCCCGCTTTCGGGTCGGCCTGGTCGTCGTCGGAAACCAGTTTGAACGTGACGGTCTTGCCGGCGACCTTGATGCCGGCCTTGTTGAGTTCGTCGACGGCCAGGCGCGCGCCGTTTTCATTGTCCTTGCCGTTCGCGGCCTGCGGGCCGGTCAGCGGCGCCGAATGGCCGATCATCACGACTTCCTGCGCGTGCGCGGAAGTCAGCGCGCCGGCGGCGATGGCCACCGAGAGCGCAGTAACGAGGTGTCGCATGATGTCTCCTGATTGGTTTTAGTCGAACCAATGTAGGACACAACTGGTCATTATTCAAGCAGTTTAAAAAAGCGATCCCATCTTCTGGTCAAAAATCAGACCAGAGCAACAGAGCAAAGACGCCCCGCTTGCCCCGCTTACTTCGGCGCGATATCGCGCCGCACGCGGCGGATGTGCTGTTCGACATAGAACGCCGCCGCATCGGCGTCGCCCGACACGATCGCCTCGTAGATCAGCCGATGCTCGGACACGTAGAGCCGGATCCGGCCCGCGTCGTAGATGCCGTCGTCCTTCAGCCGCTTCCACAGCGGCTGGTCCATCGTCTTCGCGACTTCGTCCGCGATCTTCACGATCAGCGGGTCGCCCGTCATCAACGCGAGTTGCCGGTGGAACAACCGGTCGCTCTCGTTCCACAGCGCCCGCTGATGCGGATCGTCTACGTCGGTAATGGTTTCCATCTGCGCCAGGTAGCGCTCGGCGACCGGGTCCGGCTTGCGATGCGCGGCCGCGAGGCGCGCGATCGCCGGCTCGAGGATCAACCGCACGTCGAGCGTCGACGTCGGGCTGAAATCGGCTTCGGACGCCTTGTGCGTGTCGCCGCGCTGCGCGAGCACGTCGAGCGGCGCCGCGACGACGTAGGTGCCCGAATTGCGCTTCGTGAACACGAGCCCTTCGTTCTGCAGCGCGCCGAGCGCTTCGCGCACGGCCGGCCGGCCGACCTGGAACAGCCCTGCGAGCTCGCGCTCGGACGGCAGCCGCGACTCGGCGGCGTAGCGCCCCGCGCGGATCTCGTCGCGGATCTTCTCGGCCACCTGCTCGTAGATCTGCAGCGGCCGGAAGCCGTTTTCGAGGATTTCGAGGCGCGCGGACGACATCGTGGGAGCTCCTGCCGGATGTTCGGGATCGTGGACGGGTTCGCACTATACCGGAGCGGGGCGCCGCCGCGCCCGCTTCTGGACAGATATTAGAACCAAAAGCACCCGGGCGTTTTATTTTCCGGCTTGTCACCCCGCCGGAAATTGGTATAGATTCGATCCACACTGCCCGTCTCGCGGTATCCGGCAACCCAGCACCGGGCGCGCTGTCCGCCCGGCGTCCACGCTCAACCGACGCACACGATGACCGCGCTTTCCCCGATTCCCGTTTTCGATGCGGCCGACACGGCCGCGCTGCTCGACTACCCGGCGCTGCTCGCCACGCTCAGGCAGGCCGTCGCCGACTACGCGGCGGGCGAGATCGTCAGCCCCGAGCGCCTGGTCGTGCCGCTGCAGGCCGGCGGCGTGATGCTGTCGATGCCGTCGAGCGCGCGTGACCTCGCGACCCACAAGCTCGTGAACGTGTGTCCGGGCAACGGCGCGCGCGGGCTGCCGACGATCCTCGGCCAGGTGACCGCGTACGACGCGACCACCGGCGAGATGCGCTTCGCGCTCGACGGCCCGACGGTCACCGGACGCCGCACGGCGGCCATCACCGCGCTCGGCATCCAGGCGCTGCACGGCGCCGCGCCGCGCGACATCCTGTTGATCGGCACCGGCAAGCAGGCGGCGAATCACGCGGAAGCGCTCGCGGCGATCTTTCCCGGTGCGCGCCTCTTCGTGCGTGGCACAAGCGCCGCAAGCGCCGCCGCGTTCTGCGACGCCCAGCGCGTCCATGCGCCGCAGCTCGCACCGCTCGAAGGCGACGACATTCCGGGCACCGTTGACGTCGTCGTGACGCTGACGACGAGCCGCACGCCCGTCTACCGCGAAGCCGCGCGCGAAGGCCGGCTCGTGGTCGGCGTCGGCGCGTTCACCGCGGACGCCGCGGAAATCGACGCGAACACCGTGCGCGCCAGCCGGCTGGTCGTCGACGATCCGGCCGGCGCGCGCCACGAAGCCGGCGACCTGATCGTCGCGCAGGTCGACTGGCAGCACGTCGCGTCGCTCGCCGACGTGCTGGCCGGCGCATTCGACCGCACCGGGCCGCTGCTGTTCAAGAGCGTCGGCTGTGCGGCGTGGGATCTGGCCGCGTGCCGCACCGCGCGCGATGCGCTGGACGCGCGCCGGGCCGGCTGATCCGGCCGGTGCGGCACGGGTTTCGGCCCCACTGCGTTTCGGCCCCATCGCCGCGGCGCATGTAGGAAAAACCCTACAACGCGTCGCAGCGGCCTACACCAACTTCCAATTCGGCCGATTTCCTTTTTGGCGTCGCAACCGGATACTGGCTTTCATGAATGCCAGCCTGTCATCCGTTGCGCTCCGGGTGTTTCTCGTCGATCACGCCGTCGCCGTCCGGCAGCGGATCGCGCTGCTCGTCGGCGCGATCCGCGGTGTCGCCGTCGTGGGCGAGGCGGAAGACGGCCAGGACGCGTGGACGCATATCCGCAGCAGCCAGGCGGATGTCGTGATCGTCGACCTGCGGCTGGCGGACGGCAGCGGCCTCGACCTGATCGGGACGCTGTCGAAGGCCGCGCCGCGCATCGTCACGATCGTGCTGACGAATCACTCGGCGCCGGCATTCAGAGAGGCATGCGCGTCGGCCGGAGCCGACTACTTCTTCGACAAGACCGTCGAATTCGACGCCGCATGCCGCGTCATCGAATCCCTGGTGCGCTCGCGTCGCGCGCACCGCACCTGAAAGTGCCGGAGTGCATCATGTCATCAGCATCCGTCAGCGCTGCTGCCGTGCCCGTCGCGCGGCGGCTTGCGACGCCGCTTCACGCGATTGCCCGGGCCGACGCCGCCAAACATCCCGCCGCGCGCTGCTCGGCGTGCGCGATGCGCTCGATGTGCCTGCCGCCGCAACTGACGGCCGCCGAATACGGCCGCCTCGACGCGATCATCTGCACGACCCGGCAGGTGCGCCAGGGCGACGCGCTGTTCCGCACCGACGATCCGTTCCAGAGCATCTACGCGGTGCGCGCGGGTTCGTTCAAGACGGTGATGATGCATCGCGACGGCCGCGAGCACGTGACGGGCTTCCAGATTGCCGGTGAAACGCTCGGGATGGACGGCATCGGCGGCGGCCAGCACTGTTGCGACGCGATCGCGCTCGAAGACAGCGTCGTGTGCATCATCCCGTTCGGCGCGCTCGAAGCGGCGTGCCGCGAGATCAAGCCGATGCAGCACTTCCTCTACCAGATGCTGAGCAGCGAGATCGTCCGCGAATCGAGCCAGATGCTGCTGCTCGGCACGATGTCGGCCGAACAGCGCGTCGCGCAATTTCTGCTGAACCTGTCGTCGCGCTTCGAGGCGCGCGGCTATTCGGCGACGGAATTCAACCTGCGGATGACGCGCGAGGAAATCGGCTGCTATCTCGGGATGAAGCTCGAAACCGTCAGCCGGATGTTCTCGCGGTTCCAGCGCGAAGCGCTGGTCGAAACGCGCGGCAAGCGCGTGCGCATCATCGACTCGCAAGCGCTCGCCCGGGTCTGAGCGGCCGGCAAGCCGCGCGACTCGCCGCACGCACCCGTCGACACGAACCGGCGCGCGCGGGTCGCGCCCGTTGTTGCGCCCGTCGTGCCGCCCTTCGCGCTCAACGCAGCGCATGCGAACCCTGTCCGGCCGTGCCCGGCGTTCCCGTCCCCTGCCCGACCCACGCCATCAGCGTCCGCTCGGCTGCCGCGAACGCGCGGCGCACCGCTTCGTGCGGGTCTTCGCCGACGCAATGCGGAATCGGCCTCAGCTCGTTGTTGCGGGTGATCAGGTCGAGCCGCACGTCGTACGCGCGCTGGCCGGCGCCCGACGCGCGCGACTCGATCGCCAGGTGGCAGCCGCTGATCAATGTGCGGAACCGTTCGAGGCGCACCAGTTGCTCGCCGGCTTCCGCCTCCAGTGCGGCCGAACCGGCGAATCCGAAGTAGGCGATCTGCATGCCCACGCCCATGTCGTGTCTCCTGACGGGGCCGCCCTCGTGCCGATCGCCTGATATGCGCCGCCCGCGTGGCCGCGAGACGGCGAAGATTCATCTGTAGTGACTGCCTGCGCTGTCCGTCCTTGCCGGCCGCAGTCTGGCCGGCAGCGTGCGCGGCCCCGCCGCGCGTTGCCCGCACGCCCCCGCGTGCGGCTCCCCTTTCTCTTATACGTTGAAGGTCTGCGACGCCTTCATCTCGATCCACGTCATGCCCGCCCGCAGCCCTTCGATCATCGCCTCCCGCTCGGTCGGATACGCATGGCTGTGCTCGAACGCATGGTGAAACCGGGCGGGGCCGACGCCGTGCTCGACCTGCACGCGGCAGCGGAACCCGCCGCCGGCGGCGTCCGGCCGCGTCTCGACCTCGACCGACCAGTCGTCCTCGCGGATATTGCCCGACAGTGTCATGTCCCCTCCCGAGACCGTTACGCAGCGTCAGCCGCCGAATCGGAAGTGACCGCTGTGCAGCAGCACCGGCCGGCCGCCGATTTCCTCGAGCATGCGGCGTGCCATCGCCTCGATCGCCGGCCGGTGCGCGTCGAATGCGGCCAGCAGGTCGCGTTCGAGCAGCGACGGCGCGCCGAAATGATCTTCCAGCGCCTCGGCCGTGATCGCACATTGCACACAGCTGTCATCGACGATCGCCGAAAACGCCACGACCAGGTCGCGTGCGCAATATTCGGGCGGTTCCGGCGGGAAATCGATCTGCATCGGCATTGGCTTGTCCGTCATTGCTGCGACATGTCCATGACGTGAGCATAGAGGCGCACGCGCCCGCACGCTTGACCCACGTCAAGCGAGTCCCCCGAGGCACTGCTCGACGCCGTGGGCTCGGCGTGGTCAAAGGAGGCAGGACCCGACACGCTCGGCCGGGCCGAGCTGCCGCCGTGGGCGGCACCTGATGCGCCTGATGTGGCGGTGAGCTGAATCGCGGTGACAGTCCGCGCCGCTCAGGATGCGTCGGGCTCGATCGTCGCGCCACGTTCCGCGAGCAGCTCGCGCAGCACGCTGCGGTGGCAACGGCGTTCGTCGTCGCAATAGCAGCCGATCGAGAACGCGGTGGTCGCCGACAGGGCAGCCAGCAGGTCGAGCACCTTCGGCGCATCGCCATGCGCCATCTCCGCGCGGAACTTGCGGGCGAAGGCCCGCCAATCGGCGTCGGTCCCGGCGGCCTGCGCCTGCGCGACGAGTTCCGCGCTCGGCGACAACGTCGGCAGCCATACATCATAGTAGTTGCGCGACGCGAATTCCGCCTTCGGCACGCCGCGCGGCGGCCGCCGCACCGTGCCGATCCGCAGGCCCTCGCCGGCCGCGCGCGGCGACCCCAGCTGTACGATCCGGATGCTCATGCGTGCATTGCTCCTTCGGTTCGATGATTTCGACGCGCACATCGTACCGCCGTGTGCGTGGTGGTGACAGATGTGCGACGTGGGATCGCGCGTCGCGGAAACAGGTCAGTCGTGGTTTATTGGGGCGCGGGGCGGATCGGCGGCGTTCGGCCACGATTGGTCAGTCGCACGGACGCTTCGAATCGTCGAAAATTCGAGTTCCAGAAGCCGATCAGCGCGATTCTCGGCTCGCAGCCCAACATCAAAAGCTCGCCGCTGGCCGCCAGTGAACGAATGGCGGATACGGCGCACCGCTGAGGAAGGCGAGAAATACTTCCACAACCTGGTCGGCTATGAACCATTCATCCGAGCGCATCGGAATGTTGCCCGCTCGGAAGACCAGGATCGTGCCATCCGGGCGCGCCGGAGAAAGTTTGTCGTGAAACGCTCTCCAACGTTGTGCGCCGAACTCGAAGCGCTCAATCATGCAGCTGGCGCCACCGCCGGCTACCTGCACATAGTTGCCCGCACCGTTAGTCAACGACGCATAAGACGACTTGCCGTAGCTTCGTAGGGATTTGAGCCCACGAGCAATCTGTATGGGAGTCGGCGCAATGAATGCCGCTTTGCCCTCGATGTCGAATTTCATTGGCTGAATTTATCTCGATTCCTCTCGACCAGATGTGAATCCTGCCAGCGCCGAAACCCGCTGCTATCGGCAAACTTGACGGACCGCTCCGGGTAGGCAAGCGCCCCCCACAGAGAACCACGAAAAAAACCGGCTGCCCCCTCAACAGGAACAGCCGGTTTCGCACCTGCAAGCGCTAACGTCCTCAAACGCTGCTCTTCAGCACCTTGCCGATCGCATCGGCGACGATCGCGACGTTCGAATCGTTCAGGCCCGCGACGCACATCCGGCCCGAACGCAGGATGTACACGCCGTGCACCTCGCGCAGCGCATCGACCTGCGATTCGGTCAGGCCCGTGTACGTGAACATCCCGCGCTGCTTCACGTAGCGCGTCAGTGCCTCGCCGCTCACGTGGTCGCGCAGGCCGTCATGGATCGACTGGCGCATCCGCGCGATGCGGCGGCACATCGCCGCCAGTTCCTCTTCCCACTGCTTGCGCAGCGCCGGCGTGGTGAGCACCGTCGACACGATCTTCGCGCCGTGGATCGGCGGGTTGCTGTAGTTCGAGCGCACGGCGCCGGCCAGCTGGCCGAGCACGCGGTCGGCCGCGGCGGCATCCTCGCAGACGACGCTCAGGCCGCCCACGCGCTCGCCGTACAGCGAGAAGTTCTTCGAGAACGAGTTCGCGACCAGCGCCGGCACGCCGCGGCGGGCCAGTTCGCGCACCGCGAACGCGTCCGCGTCGAGGCCCGCGCCGAAGCCCTGGTAGGCCATGTCGACGAACGGCAGCAGCCCGCGCGCCTCGATCACGTCGATCAGCTTCTCCCACTGGCCTTCGTCGAGGTCGACACCGGTCGGGTTATGGCAGCACGCGTGCAGCAGCACGATGCTGCGCGCCGGCAGCGCGTCGATCGCCGCGAGCATCGCGTCGAACTTCAGGCCACCCGTCGCCTCGTCGTAGTACGGATACGTGTTCACCGTGAAGCCGGCGCGCTCGAAGATGAAGCGGTGGTTTTCCCAGCTCGGATCGCTGAGCCACACCTGCGCATCCGGGAAGTAGCGCTTCAGGAAATCGGCGCCCACCTTCAGCGCGCCGGAGCCGCCGAGCGTCTGCAGCGTCGCGATGCGGCCGGCCGCGCGGGCCGGGTGATCGGCGCCGAACACGAGCGCCTGCACGGCGTCGCGATACGCGGCGAGGCCGACCATCGGCAGGTACGGCTTCGCGCCGAGGTCGCGCTGCAGCGCGGTTTCGGCTTCGCGCACGGCGCCCATCACCGGAATCCGGCCTTCGGCGTCGAAGTAGATGCCGATGCTCAGGTTGACCTTCTGGTCGCGCGGATCTTTCTGGAAGTTCTCGTTGAGCGTCAGGATCGGGTCGCCCGGGTACGCGTCGATGTGTTCGAACATGGCTTGAGTCTGTCTCGTTTGGAAGAATGATCGGGCCGGCCTGCGTCAGCGTGCGGATGCGCCGTCGTGCACCGCATAGCCTGCATTCTTCTGACGGAAGCGATACCCGACCGCGAGCACCGCGAGCCATACCGGGATCAGGTACACCGACAGGCGGAGATCCGGCGTCAGGTACATCACGACGAGAATGCCGGCCATGAATGCCAGGCACAGGTAATTCGTGAAAGGATAGCCCAGACTGCGGAAGGAAGTCTCCTCCCGGGCCGCACGCTTCGCCTGGCGGAACTTCAGGTGGATCAGCGTGATCATCGCCCAGTTGATGATCAGCGCCGACACGACGAGGCCCATCAGCACCTCGAACGCCTTGCCCGGCATGAAGTAGTTGACCAGCACGCACACGCCGGTCGCGAGCGCCGACGCACCGAGCGCGGCGAGCGGAATGCCGCGCCTGTTCACCGAGCACAGCACCTTAGGCGCATTGCCCTGCTGCGCGAGGCCGAACAGCATCCGGCTGTTGCTGTACACGCCGCTGTTGTAGACCGACAGCGCGGCCGTCAGCACGACAACGTTCAGCACGTTGGCCACCACGTTGCTGCTCAGCGCGTGGAAGATCAGCACGAACGGGCTGCCGCCGGTGACGACCTTTTCCCACGGATACAGCGACAGCAGCACGGCGAGCGCGCCGATGTAGAAAATCAGGATCCGGTAGATCACCTGGTTGGTCGCGCGCGGAATGCTGCGCTTCGGATCGTCGGCCTCGGCCGCGGTGATGCCGATCAGCTCCAGCCCGCCGAACGAGAACATGATCGCGGCCATCGACATCACGAGCCCCGACACGCCGTTCGGGAAGAAGCCGCCGTGCTGCCACAGGTTCCGGACGCTCGCCTCCGGCCCCGCATGGCCGCTCGCGAGCAGCCAGCCGCCGAAGCCGATCATCCCGACGATCGCGGCAACCTTGACGATCGAGAACCAGAATTCCGTCTCGCCGTACGACTTCACGCTCGCCAGGTTGAGCAGGTTGATCGCGACGAAGAACACCAGCGCCGACACCCAGGTCGGC
This sequence comes from Burkholderia cepacia, assembly GCF_001718835.1. Lineage (NCBI taxonomy): Bacteria > Pseudomonadati > Pseudomonadota > Betaproteobacteria > Burkholderiales > Burkholderiaceae > Burkholderia > Burkholderia cepacia. Next base: position 1,786,848 of record NZ_CP013444.1, read on the forward strand.
ACGCCGGGCCACCAGTACTGCACGTAGATCCCGACGGCCGACAGCTCGGCCATGCTGACGAGGATGTACAGCACCCAGTAGTTCCAGCCCGACAGGAAGCCGGTGAAGTGGCCGACGTACTTGTTGGCGAAGTAGCTGAACGAGCCGGCGACGGGCTCGTCGACGACCATCTCGCCGAGCTGTCGCATGATGAAGAACGCGACGATGCCGGCTACCGCGTAACCGAGCAGCACGGACGGGCCCGCCATCTTGATCGTCTGCGCGATGCCGAGGAACAGCCCCGTGCCGAGCGCGCCGCCGAGCGCAATCAGCTGGATGTGCCGGTTCTTCAGCCCGCGCTTCAGGCCGTCGCTCTCGTTTCCAGAAACCATGTCTTCTCCACTTTGTCCGCCTCCGCCTGAAGCGGGGTGCGGGGTGCGGCGCGCCTCGGTGTGCCGGGCGCTGTTTTGCTGTGCCGGGGCCGTTCGTGGAGCCGCCGGGTTGGGGACTGCAATCTTCGCGTGGCGGCGCCCGATTCGCGTCGGCGTGCCCGCCAGACCGGCCGCCGACCGTCGCCGCGCCCGCCTTGCTGCGTTCGCACACGAAAATCCGGCGTCAGTTTAGCGTCGCGACGGCGAAATCGGGTTTCGTAACCCGTTCATGCAAACCCTACATTATGAGATAAGATTGCACCCAGGAGACGGATGAGGAAATAAAAATGCATGAACCGGTTCTGGATCGCCTCGATCGCCACTTGCTCGCGATCCTGCAGGAGAACGGCCGCGCGTCGAACCTCGACCTGGCGAAGGCGGTCGGCCTGTCGCCCGCGCAGACACTACGCCGCCACCGGCGGCTGGAGGAAATCGGCGCGATCCGCCGCTACGAAACCCGGCTGTGCCCCGACACGCTCGGGTTTGGCGTCACCGCCTTCGTGCACGTGACGATGGAGCGCGGGCATATCCGCGACCTGTCGAAGTTCCAGAAACTGGTGTCGGATCTCGCGCAGATCCAGGAGTGTTTTTCGGTAACGGGCGATATCGACTACGTGCTGAAGGTCGTCGCGCGCGACCTGAAGGGGCTGTCCACGTTCCTGCTCGAGACGCTGATGCGCATTCCCGGCGTGAGCGGCGTGCATTCGAGCGTGTGCCTCGACGAGATCAAGTGCACGAGCGCGATGCCGGTCGAAGATTGACGCGCGTTCGCGCGTAGCGGTCCGTCACTCGCAGGCGGGTGCGGGCGCAATCGGAACCGGCGTCGCGGTGACACGCCCGTTGTCCACGCGCAATTCGCGCAGCGTCAGATGATTTGGTGCGCTTCCGGCCGAGCCCCGCACTTCATAGTCATGTCCGGCGGCCGGAACGAACGTGCCGGATACCGGCGCCTCCGTCACGCGAACCACCTTGCCGTTCCGAAAGTCCTGGTAGTTTGACTCCGACGTGATCGTGACCGGCTTCCCGGCCGGCACGACGTACTCGTGGAAATACTTCGCCGCATCGTCCGGCACCGGCATCCCGACCGTCTTGTTGACGAGCGCCGACAGGCCCGGTTTCGTCGCAACGATCGTATCCGGGTAGCCGGTCAGCACCGATTCCGGCGGCCGGCACGCACGGTTGAAATGGAAATACACGACCGGCCCCCAGTAGGCGCGAATCCGCGCGTCCTTCGCCGCGTCATAAGCGCCCGGCGTGCCGCCCTGCGCCGCGCACCCCGCCAGTGCCAGCATCCCAAGCGCCTGCATCGTGCGCTCGGCCATCGTCTTCGTCGTCATCCTTTTCCCTCGTTCATTTGAGTCGCTTTCTGGCAGGCACTGCCGCAGTCATCGGCAGGCATCCATACGGGCCGCGCCGGATTATGGCATACGCCCCCCGGCCGCTCCGCAGCAGACGCGTGAAACCCCCAGGCGACGTATGCGCGGTGAATTTCGCGTCGTTAATTGCCATCCGCCATCGAAACAAATCGCGACATCATTCGCCGATTTTCATATCGGATTAGTGACCAGCAGCATCAAGCATGGCTTTCACGCATCTTCATGAATACTATTTTCAAATCAACCACATTCATCGCCATATATACGAAAATTGAAATTGATTTCATTTAGTCAACGGATTAATCCGTTTTCAATTTTCTTTTCCGCTTTTTACGACTATGGTTCGAGTCGGCGAAAGCCGATTGTCATCGCGCGATCCGGCGGCATCGCGTCCTGGCCGTTGCGCGCACAACCATTCCGACTTCAACGCAGTGAGGGCCCATGAAACAGACCATCCGAAGATCCGTTTCTTCCGTCATGATGCGCGCGCTGGCCGGTGCGGCGCTGCTGACCGTAATGGCCGGTGCGCACGCGCACGGCCGTTTGACCGAACCGCCTTCGCGCATCGTGCTGTGCACGCAAGGCCAGAATCCGAACTGCCCTGTCGACGCCTGGCACGCGAACGCGATGGAGAACGGCAAGTTCTTTCCCGCGACGCAAAGCGGCCTGTCGGATCCGTTCGCACCGGACGACGCGAAGAATGCCGCACCGCCGAAGGACGGCGAAATCGCCGGCGCCAGCACGAATGGCCCGTTGCCCGTGCTGAACGAGCAATCGCCGGGCCGCTGGCAGAAGATTCCGCTACGGCCGGGTGCATTGCAGAATTTCAAATGGGAATTCAGCGCCGTGCACAAGACGCGTCGCTGGAACTACTTCATCACACGCGCCGACTGGAACCCGTCGGAAAAGCTGACGCGTGCGCAGTTCGAGCCCACGCCGTTCTGCACGATCCAGAATCCCGGCCAGCCATACTGGGATCCGAACGCGAACCTCGTTCCGTCGCAGCCGACGATCCATCAATGCCGGCTGCCGGTCCGCACCGGCTATCACGTGATCCTCGCCGTGTGGGAAGTGGCCGACACCTCGATGGGCTTCTATCAGGTCGTCGACGCGGTCTTCACCAACGGCGATACGACACGCAGCCCGTTCTGACGCCCGCCGCGACGGCGCGCCGGCCCGGCCGGCGCGCCCCGCTTCTACGCTCCGTCTCGCCGCGCAGTAAGACACCCGATATTCGCGCGTAACGCCGCCGAAAGCGCCCGGCCGCCATATCTTCGTCGGACTTTGCTCCGAGAAACCCCGCCATCAATACACCCCGTCGAAACGTCACGACTGGCGAACCGCGACCGCCGGCTGTTCCGCCGTCACGCGTTGCGCGGCACGGCGTTCGGCCAGCCGTTCGGCGAACCGGTACGCGACAAGCGACCCGGCCACGGCAAGCAGCATCGGCACGAGGCTGTCGTGATCCGCGCGGGTGAACTCGAGCAGCAGCACGACTGCCGTGATCGGCATCTGCATCGACGCGGCGAGAAACGCGGTCGCGCCGACGAGCGCGCAAGCGCCGATCGACGCACCTGGCCACACGAGGCTCCACAGACCACCGAGCACGACGCCGAGCAGCGCGCCGTTCGCGAGGCCCGGCGTCAGCAGGCCGCCTTCCGCGCCGGCGCGCAGGCTGCTTGCGGTGATCAGCACCTTCAGTGCAAGCAGTGTCGCCGCGACGCCGATCGTCAGCGTGCCGTCGAAACCCAGCGACGCCGGGCCCTTGCCGTTGCCGAGCAGTTGCGGAAACCGCATCGCGAGCACGCCGATCACCGCGAAGTTGACGAGGGCGAGCAGCAGTAGCCGCCAGTCCCTCGGCGCGGCCGCGCGCGCCCGGGCCGTGAGTCGCACGAAGCCGTACGCGGCGAAGCCGAACAGCGGCCCGCAGACGATCGACCATGCGACCAGCGGCGTGCTCAGCACGAACGGCGGCACCGTGTACTGGTGTTCGTTGCCGAGGCCGATCCACGCGATCGCGGCCGCGATCGCCGACGTCGCGACCGCCGCGACCAGCGCACGCAGTTCGAACGTGCCGAGCAGCACTTCGAGCACGAAGATCGCGCCGCCGAGCGGCACGTTGTAGACGGCCGCGAGGCCCGCGCCCGCACCGCACGCGACCATCAGCCGGCAGTCGGCCGGCGTCAGCCCCGCGCGGTGCGCGAGCCGGCCGGCGAGCAGCGCGCCGATCTCGCGCGGAGCGACTTCGCGGCCGAGCGGCGAGCCGAGCGCGACGGTGACGATCTGCAGCAGCGCGTGAATCGTCGTGCTGACGACCGGCATCCGCGGATCGGCCGCGCGCACCGCGCGGCGGATGCTGACGAGCGGCCGGCCGTACCGGTACAGCGCCCACCAGCCGCCGCCGGCGACGATCCCGCAGACGATCAGCACTGCGAGCCGGCGCAGCGGATCGGCGCCGGTCACGCCGGCCAGGAAGCTCTCGTCGCCGATCACCCGCGCGGTGCTGTAGCCGTAGGCGAGATGCTGGATCGCATGCAGCAGCAACGCGAGCAGCATGCCGCCGAGGCCCGCGCCGACGCCGGTCAGCAGCGCGACCGCGGCGAGCCGGGTGAAGCGGGTGAGCGAAGCGCCGCTCGGCGGCAACGAGGATGGAGGAACGGGCGGGAGGTCGGCGCGCATCGGATCGGCTGGCTGGAATCGGGGAAACGGCATGCGTCGCGCATGCCGTCGTCAGCCCGCATCCTAGGTTGGCCACGCTCATGAGACAAACGTATTTTTCGAATCGACTCATGCATTTTGCGAATACCTGCTGTATCGATGCGCGGCGCGGGGTATCCCTTCCTCACCCCGGATAGTCGATCCGCTCCGGCTCGCGCCGCATGATCACCCGCCCGCCCCGGATCGACAGCGCCGCTTTCGCCTGCCGGCGCAGCGCGTCGTAGTCACTGTCCGCGTCGAGCACGACGAGGTTCGCCGGCCGGCCGACTTCGAGCCCGTACCGTTCGCCGAGCTGCAGCGCCGTCGCGCTGTGCTCGGTGACGAAATCGAGGCAGCGCTGCAGGTCCTCGTAACCGAGCATGTGGCACACGTGCAGGCCGACGTCGAGAATGCGCAGGATGTTGCCGTTGCCGACGGGGTACCACGGGTCCTTGATCGAATCCTGTCCGAAGCACACGTTGATGCCGGCGCGGTCGAGTTCCGCCACGCGCGTGATGCCGCGCCGTTTCGGGTAGGTGTCGAAACGCCCCTGCAGGTGAATGCTTTCGGTCGGGCACGAGATGAAGTTGAGCCCCGCGCGCTTGAGCAAGCGAAACAGCTTCGAACAATACGCGTTGTCGTAGGAGCCCATCGCGGTCGTGTGGCTCGCGGTGACGCGCTTGCCCATCCCGCGAACCCGCGCTTCCTCGGCGAGCACTTCCAGGAAGCGCGATTGCGGATCGTCGGTTTCGTCGCAATGGACGTCGACGAGGCAGCCCTTGCGCTCCGCGAGCTCCATCAGGAACTTGATGGAGCTCACGCCCTGGTCGCGCGTGTTCTCGAAATGCGGAATTCCGCCGACGACGTCGGCGCCCATCTCGATCGCGCGCTCCATCAACGCGCGGCCGTTGTCGAACGATTCGATGCCTTCCTGCGGAAACGCGACGATCTGCAGGTCGATGAGATCGCGCGCCTCTTCCCGGACTTCGACCATCGCCTTCAACGCGGCGAGCGTGGGATCGGTGACGTCCACGTGCGTGCGCACGTGCTGGATGCCGTTGTCGCGCAGCATCCCGATCGTCGTGTGCGCGCGGGCTTTCGTATCGTCGTGCGTGATCGTGGCCTTGCGCTGGCCCCATCGCTCGATGCCTTCGAACAGCGTGCCGCTCATGTTCCATTCGGGTTCGCCGGCGGTCAGCGTGGCATCGAGATGGATATGCGGCTCGACCAGCGGCGGAATCGCGAGCCGCCCGCCCGCGTCGATGTCGGCGGCGCTCGCAGGCGTGAGCGCCGCCGGCTGGGCGTCGATGCGAGCGATCCGGCCCGCGTCGATGCCGATCGTGAACAGGCCGTCGCGGCCGCGCAGGCGTACGTTGAACAGGTTCATGCTGGGTCCCGGCAGAAAGAAGCGGCCGCGCGGCGCGCGCGACGGACGCGTGAATGGAAAGGAACGACCGGATGCGCGCCGGCGCCGCCCGTCACGACCAGCCTTCGACCTTAAGCCCGGTCGCGGCGGCGGCTTCCTCCGCCGATACCGCGCGCACCTGCTGCCCGAACGTCCACACGTGCTGCTCGGGATCGCGCGCGCGATAGGTGCGGTCGCCCCAGAACTGGTCGGCCGGCTCCTGCAGTATCACCGCGCCGGCCTGCCGCGCGCGTTCGCAATGTGCGTCGATGCCGTCGGCGAGCTGCACATGCACGCACTGCGTGTTCCTGCCGCCGACGCCCAGCGGGCTCGTGACGAACTCGGCCCATTCGCCGCCGACCATCAGCGTGCCGCCGGCGCACGTCAGCTCGGCATGCGCGAGCTTGCCGTCCGGCGCGCTGACGACGACGCTGCGCGCGAAGCCGAACGCCTGCTCGAGCCAGTCGAGCGCGGCCCACGGATCGCGATAGAACACCGCTGGACTGACGGAGGGGCGGCGGCTGGGCGTGGTCATCTTCAGTCTCCCGATCGAGGGCGTGAGACGCCCATTCTCCGCGCGAGCGCCGCGCCGATCAACCGCCGTCCAATCGAATGCGCGTGTTGCACGCACGCGACAAGCCGGCGGCGCACGCACCGGGCCGCGCTCGTGCCACCGTGCGCACACGGCCAGCCTGCCGACATGCGCGACGATACATGGCAGTTTTGTGAAGCACTCTTGCTGGATCTGCAACGGAGCTGTCGCGCCGGGCCACCGAAATCCCGGCGCCTGCGTTCCTATACTTGCGCCGAACTTTTGTTCCCCCTCCCACACGCAGGAGTCTTGCCTTGAAAAAAACCCTCGTCGCCGGCGCATGCACCGCCGCGCTGTTCGCCCCGCTCGCTCACGCACAGAGCTCGGTCACGCTATACGGCCTGATCGATGCCGGCATCGTCTACACCAACAACGCCAACGGTGCGTCGCTGTGGCGCCTGAACAGCGGCACCGTCAACGGCAGTCGGGTCGGGTTTCGCGGCACCGAGGATCTCGGCGGCGGCCTGAAGGCGCTGTTCGTGCTCGAGAACGGCTTCAACGTGAACAACGGCGGGCTCGGGCAGGACGGCAAGCTGTTCGGCCGCCACGCGTACGTCGGCCTGAGCCAGAGCGGCTATGGCACGCTGACGCTCGGCCGCCAGTACGACACGATGGTCGACTTCGTCGCGCCGCTGTCCGCCACGGCCGGCGACTTCGGCGACACGAGCTTCGCGCATCCGTTCGACAACGACAACCTGAACCACTCGCTGCGCATCAACAACGCGGTCAAGTACACGAGCGAAACCTACGCGGGCTTCAAGGTCGGTGCGATGTACGCGTTCTCGAACGCGACCAGCTTCGGCGCGAACCGCGCATACAGCGTCGCGGCGAGCTACACGAACGGCCCGCTGAAGCTGGCGGGCGCGTACCTGCAGATGAACGGCACGAAGGGCTCGACCAGCGCGAGCCCGGGCGCGACCGACGCGGCCGAAGCGAAAAGCCTGAACCAGGGCGGCTGGTCGATCGGCTCGGACCGCATGCGTTCGTACGGCGGCGGCATCAGCTACGGGTTCGGGCCGGCCACCGTCGGTTTCGTCTATACGCGCGCGCAGTACGACAACACGGGCTCGTTCGGCTCGACCGGCCAGGTCGCGTTCAACAACTACGACGTGAACGTGCGCTACGCGGTGACGCCGGCCTTCAGCGTCGGCGCGGCCTACGTGTACACGGACGCCAGCGTGTCGAACCCGGACAGCAGGCACGGCACCGATCCGAAGTGGCACCAGGTCGACCTGCAGGCCGTCTACAAGCTGTCGCGCCGCACGGACGTGTACGCGGAAGCGATGTATCAGCATGCATCGGGCCGCGGCTACCAGGCGTTCATCGACGGCTCGGGCGGCGCATCGAGCACCGCGAACCAGATCGTCGGCACGATCGGCATGCGCACGCGCTTCTGAGCGCCGTCGCGATACGCTCGCGACACGCGAAACCCGCCTGCGAAGGCGGGTTTTTTCTTTTTCGGCATGCAGAACGAAGCGCGACGCGGGCCCGCAATGTTGCTCGTTCTGGAAGGCAGCCTGCCTGGAATCGGGGTTTTTGCGCACGCCCGCGCTGCGTAGACTTCGGTCAACGGTTCGGATCACTCGCTAATTGCCGGACCGCATCGATCGCATATCCAGGAGGAAATCGTGAAATCGCTCGTCGTTACCGCCGCCGCTGCCGTCCTGCTCGCTGCACCGGCCCTGTCGTTCGCCCAGTCGGCAAAGTCGCCCGTCACGCGCGCGCAAGTGCTGCAGGAGCTGATCGACCTCGAATCGGTCGGCTACAACCCGGCGCGCGGCGAATCCGTCAATTATCCGGACGACATCCTGGCGGCGCAGGAGCGTCTTGCGGCCAAGCGCCTCGCCGAACGCAAGGCCGGCGCAGCCGCATACGGCCCGGCCGGCGCGGCGGGCGCGGAATCGGGCGCGGTCGCGAAGCCGGCGCTGTAAGCACCACGCACGCCGCCCCGCATGCGCCGCAGTGCGCATGCGGGGCGGAACGCTTGAACTGAACGAAACTGAACGATCGCGACGGAAATCGCGAAAGCGCGCGCCGGTTGCGCGCGCATGCAGCGCTACGCCGCCGGTCAAGCGGCCTGCTGCTCCCGGCCGAGCGCCGCCAGCATCTCGACGTCGCGCGCGATCATCCCCGGCACCTGGGCACGCAGCATCTCGACCCATGTCCGCACCTTCGCATCGACGAAGCGGCGCGACGGATACAGCGCGTACACGTTCATCTTCTGCAGGATGTGCGCGGGCAGCACGCGCACGAGCGTACCGTCGCGCAGCGCGTCGATCGCCGAGTACAGCGGCAGCATGCCGATCCCGATGCCGTCGCGGATCGCGAGCGCGAGCGATTCGGCCGTATTGGTCTGCACCGGGCCCGCGACGTGGATCTGCTCGACGCCTTCGGGCCCTTCGAGCACCCATTCGTGGGTCGGGAACGCGGGCGTGCACAGCGTCAGGCACGCGTGTGCGGCAAGATCCTGCGGACGGGCCGGCGCGCCGTGGCGTTTCACGTAGTCGGGCGACGCGCACAGGATGCTGAAGGTCGAGCCGAGCAGGTGCGACACGAGTTCCGAATCGGGCAGCGACGACGCGGTCACGACGGCCATGTCGCTCGTCCCGTCGAACAGGTCGGGCATGCGCTGCGACAGCGACAGCTCGATCGACACGTCCGGAAACTGCGCGTGATAGCGCGTCAGTGCGGGCAATACATAGTGATGACCGACGCTCGCGAAGCTGTGCATGCGCAGCACGCCGGCCGGCCGTTCGTGCGCGCAGCTCGCCTCTTCTTCCGCGCGGTCGACGTCGGCGAGAATCTGGCGGCAGCGCCGCAGATAGCTTTCGCCGGCCGACGTGAGCGCGAGACGGCGCGTCGAACGATTCATCAGACGGGTACGCAGGCGCGCCTCGAGCTCCGACACCGCGCGCGACATCGCGCCCGTCGTCGAATTCAGCGATTGCGCGGCGGCGGTGAAACTGCCCGTCTCGACGACACGCGAAAACACCCGCATGTTTTGTAGGGTATCCATTCCTGTGAGCAACCTGTAGCGGAGGCGTTATTTTCCTCCACTGGATGCGACAGATTGTTACTCCGGCTGCAACTATCGTTTCCCCGCAGCTGCGTTAATGCGCGTGCGCCGCACTCCTACAATCGGCGCCTCACCAGTCCAACGGGCGTGTTCGACCGGGCCGCGGCATGCCGCCCGGCCGGTGCGCGCCCTCTCTTGCCATGAAGCCACAACCTGCGATCGAGCCCCCTGCCGCCGGCTACCAACGAGCGGGACGCTGGCTCGATCCGCTCGGCGACGCGGCGCGCGACTGGGCCGCGAGCGACGGGCTGATCTGGCTGCACCTCGCGAAAACCGTGTTCGCGGCGCTGCTCGCGATGGGTATCGCGATGCGCCTGGAGATGTCGCAGCCGCGCACCGCGATGACGACCGTGTTCGTGCTGATGCAGCCGCTGTCGGGGATGGTGTTCGCGAAGAGTTTCTACCGCATGCTCGGCACGGCGGCCGGCCTCGTCGCCGCGCTCGCGCTCGGCGGGCTGTTCGCGCAGCAGCCCGAGCTGTACATGGCCGGCATCACGCTGTGGATCGGCACCTGCATCGCGCTCGCGGTGCGCAATCGCCACTTCCGCTGGTACGGCTTCGTGCTCGCCGGCTATACGGCCGCGCTGATCGGCCTGCCGGCCGTGATGACGCCGCAGACGCTGTTCCAGTCCGCGCTCACGCGCGCCGCGGAAGTGGCGCTCGGCATCGCCTGCTCGGGCGCGGTCAGCGCGCTGATCCTGCCGCTCAGCTCCGCGAAGGCGCTGATGCGCTCGCTGAACGCGCGTCACGCGAAGTTCGTTGCGTTCGCATCGGCCGCGCTCGCGGGCGACGTCGCGCGCGGCGATTTCGAGCGGCGCTTCGCGGATTTCGTCGACGACATCGTCGGCTTCGAGGCCAATCGCGCGTTCGCATCGTTCGAGGATCCGCACATCCGCGCGCGCAGCCGCCGGCTCGCGCGGCTGAACAGCGAGTTCATGAACGCGTGCACGCGGCTGCATGCGCTGCATCAGCTCGTCAAGCGCCTGCGCGAGAGCCGTGCGGACGCGGTGCTCGCGGCGCTGGCGCCGCATCTCGACGCGCTCGCGCGGCGGCTCGCCGCGCTCGACGGCGAGCTGAAACGCGGGCCGGCGCGCGCGACCGGCGCGTTGCTCGATCTGCGCCGCTTCCACAGCGCGTTGCCGAAAGCCGCGCGCGCGTCGCGGCGAAACATCGAGGAACATGCGGCCGGCGGCCTGCTCGACTTCGATACCGCGATCGAGCTGCTGTACCGCTTCATCGGCGAATACCTCGGCTACGCCGACACCTATGCGTCGCTCGACCAGGACGACCATGCGTTCGAGCGCTCGGTCACGCATTACGCGGTAAAGACCAATACGTTCTTCGTCGGCTTCGCGTTCCTGCGCACGGTCGTCGCCGTCGGTGCGATGAGCGTGTTCTGGATCGCGTCCGAATGGCCGAGCGGCCCGCTTGCCGTGATCGCCACCGCGATCGCGTGCGCGCTCAGCTCGACGTCGCCGCGCGCGCCGAAGTTCGTCGCGCAGATGAGCGTCGGCGCGGCGTTCGCGACCGCCGTCGGCTACCTGTTCCTGTGCTACGTGTATCCGAACATCGACGGCTTTCCGCTGCTGTGCGCGGCGCTCGCGCCGGTGCTCGGCCTCGGCGCGTTTCTCGCGATGCGGCCCGGGCTGTCCGGCTACGGGATCGGCTTCGCGGTGTTCTTCTGCCTGCTCGCGGGGCCCGACAACGTGATCGCGTATACGCCCGAGGTGCTGATCAACAACGGCCTGGCCATCGTCATCGCGATGCTCGCGTGTTCGCTCGTGTTCGCGGTCGTGTTCCCGACCCGGATGCCGTGGCTCACCGGCCGCATCGCGCACGACCTGCGCCGCCAGGTCACGCTGGCGTGCGAAGGCGCACCGGACGGCCTCGCGCAGCGCTTCCAGTCGAGCACCCACGACCTGATGGCGCAGCTGCGCACGCTGCTCGTGCGGCGCACGCGGCAGCATCGCGACGCGCTGCGCTGGATGCTGTCGACGCTCGAAGTCGGCCATGCGGTGATCGACCTGCGCGACGAAATGAACGCGTTCCGCGCATCGAAACCGCCGCAAACGCTGCGCTGGACCGGCTCGATCGACGCGGTGCTGCACGCGCTGCCGCGCTTCTTCGACGATCCGACGCCCGGCCGTCACGCGCGCACGCTGAAATCGGTGAATCTCGCGATCCGCGCCGCGCAGCACACGCTGCAGGCGTGGTATGCGGTGCCCAACGAGCGGCACCGGATGCAGCGCATCGTCGGCTGCCTGCACTTCATGCGCAGCGCGCTGCTGGACAAGGACGCGCCGTTCAACCGGCATCGCCATTGATCGCGCGCGACACGCCATCCTTGTTCGGAATGCAAATAAGCTCTCCTGGCCGGGTGATTAATCTTTAAGCAGTGCGAGCCTATAGTTCGATCACGCCAGCCACGCTGGTAACCCCCCAGGAGAAACCGAAATGAAGCCGCTGCACCTCGCCCTCGTTGCCCTGTCGCTCACCGCTGCTGTCGCTCACGCACAGCCGGCACCGGCCGAACAGGCCCGGCAACAGGCGAACCGCGTCGAAGCCGTGAAGGCTGCCGGCCGCGTCGATCGTGCGCAATCGAAGCAGGAAGACCCGAACGCCTGTGTCGGCCCCGTCAGCTTCTGCAACATCTACTTCGGCAGCTGAGCATGACGCCGCGTCGCGACGGCCGTGCCCGCAGCGCCCTTGGCCGGCGCGCGGGCATGCGCCCGAACGCCGGATCGCCGCTTCGCCTCACCCGCATCACCCGCATCACCTGTCCGCGCCGCTTCGCCTGAACCGGCGCGCATCGCGTTTACGTCTCCCGCCCCGGCCGCCACCCCACCTCGCGCAACGCGTCCAGCAAGCGCGCCTGCCCCAGCCCTTCGACCCGCGCACCGCGCGACTCGACGTCGCCGCCCGCGACGAGCGCGTTCACGATCGCTTCCTCCACCGCTTCCGCCGCCGCGACGAACAGCGCGGAAATATGGTCGTTGTTGACCATCTTCACGCCGGTGGTCGGCGCCCCCTTGCTGCCGTAGTTCGCCGCCGGCAGGCCGTCGTTGCCGGTGGCGAACGCAAGGAAGATGTCGCCGCTCGAATCCTCCGTGCCGCCGCCAACCCGCGCGAGCCCGACACTGGCGCGCTGCGCGAGCCGCGTGCATTGATGCGGCAGCAACGGCGCGTCGGTCGCGATCGTCACGACGATCGAGCCCATCCCGGCCTCGCCTTGCGCGTCCGGCGCGCGGAACGGCGAAGGCACGTGCCGCAGCACTTCGCCGACCGGGTAACCGGCCACGCGCAGCATCTCGCGCACACCGTAGTTCGCCTGGACGAGCGCGCCGACGGTCCAGCCGCCCGCATCATCGGCCGCGAGCACGCGCGACGCGGTGCCGATGCCGCCCTTGAACTCGTGGCAGATCATGCCCGTGCCGCCGCCCACGCCGCCTTCGGCAACCGGCCCCGTCTGCGCGGCGGCCAGCGCGCGCAACACGTGCGCGGCACTCACGTGCTGCCCCCAGATGTCGTTCAGCAGGCCGTCGTAGGTTTCCATCACGACCGGCATGCACCAGTACACGCGGCCCGCCGCCGCCTCGCGCTCGTTCGCGACGAGTGCATCGCGCACCGCGCCGACGCTGTGCGTGTTCGTATAGGCGATCGGCGTGGTGAGCAGGCCGGCTTCGCGGATCCATTCGAGCCCCGTTGCATCGCCGTTGCCGTTCAGCACGTGCACGCCCGCGAAACAGGGCGCATCGTGCGCGGCGCCCGCGCGCGGCTCGATGACGGTGACGCCGGTGCGGATCGACGCGTCGCCGTTGTCCACGTTCAGCGTGCAATGTCCGACCCGCACGCCCGGAACGTCCGTGATCGCGTTGAAGCGGCCCGGCGTGCCGAGTCCGATGCGGATGCCGAGATCCCTCGTGCGCATGATGCCATTCCTCCAGTCTTTCAATGGTTCGGTGTTTCGGTGCGGCAAGGCTTCGATCCGTCGCTCAGAGCGCGCGGAATGCTTCGCTGTGGCGTGCCCAGACCGCGTACATCGCGAGCGCGGCAATCAGCAGCCCGGCGATGATGATGAGGTCGGTCGGCTTCGTGGCCGTCGCCAGCGTCGTGTAGAGCGTGTACGCGGCGCCCGCCACCGCGACGAGCGGCGTCACGGGCCACAGCGGCATCCGGTAATGATGCTCGACGTCCCGGCGCACGAACCGGCTCGCGAGCGCGGCCAGCCCGACGACCAGGTAGATCAGCAGCAGCAGGTCGACCGTGAACGCGGTCAGCTCGTCGAGGCTCGACACGAATACGAGCCCCGCCGACGGCACCGCGAGCGCGATGGTCGCGAGCCACGGCGATTCGAGACGCGGGTGGATCGTCGAGAAGGCACGGTTGCAGGTGCGCGACCAGAGCGCGTGCCGGCCGCTGCTGTACAGCAGCCGGCCCATCGTGATGACGATCGCGATGATCGCGTTGAACACCGACAGGAAGATCCCGCCGCTGACCACACGCGACACGGCCGGGTTGCTGAGCGAACGCACGACATAGCCGATCGGGTCGGCACTCTTCGTCAGCTCGATCAGCGACGGCGCGCCGAGCACGATCGCGGTGAGCGGAATCAGTTCGACGACGAGGATCACGAGCAGCGAGTAGATCACCGCCTTCGCGACATTGCGGTTGCCGCCGCGCAGGTCTTCCGCGAGGTACGCGGCCGATCCGAAGCCGTTGTAGCAGAAGATCGCCGTGCCGATCGCCGGCACGATCGCGGCCAGCGTCGCCGGCACGAGCGCGTTGCCGCTCGCGACGACCGGCGCGACCAGCGCGGCGGCGCCGCGATGCGGGGAGCCGAAGCCGAGGCCCGCGATCAGCATCAGCACGCCGATCTCGACCACCAGGAACGCGCCCGTGATCCACGCGTTCGTCTTGATGTTCAGCATGCCGAGCAGGTAGCTGAGCAGCACGATCGTCAACGCGACCGACTGGTTGCTGAAGTGCGTGCCGAGCGCGTTGTTCAGGTAAGGCGCGGCGCCGCTCGCGAGCACGGCCGGGATGAACACGCTGACGGACAGCACCGTGATGAAGGTCAGGTAGCCGGGCAGCGTGCCGAACACGCGCTTGGCCATCACGTACTCGCCGCCCGCGCTGCGGTGCGCGGCGCTGAGCTCCGCATAGCAGAGCGCGAACGCGAGCGCGAGCACGCCGCCGAGCAGGAACGACAGCACGGCGCCGCTGCCGGCCTGCTGGATCGCGAACGGCGCGATCACGAAGATCGAGCTCGCGGGCGTCACGCCCGATACGGTGATCATCACCGCATCGCGCACGCTGAGCGTCTGCGACAGCGCGCGCGGCGCGTCCTCCGTTGCAGGCGCCGCTTGCAGCGTGCCCGTCGATTCCGACATCATCGCCATTTCGTTCCTCCTGTTCCGCGCTTTTTTGAACGCCCATACTCGGGCCCGACTGATTGCGTGGCAGTCTAGGAAGCCAATTTCAGGACCGCTATTCCCCCTTCGTGTTACGCCCTTCCGGTGGTGGTATGGATCGTCTCTTTTCCGAAATCGCGATGCACCAGGCGCTCGGCCGCGCCATCGATCACCTCGGCCAGCCGCGCTTCTGGCGCTTCCTGGTGCTGCTGCTCAATGAAATGGCGCCGTTCGACAATGCGCTCGCGACCGCGATCGGCCCCGACGGGGTGCCGCTCGTGCTCGAGGAATACGACACGGGCGGCACCGACAAGCCGTCGCCGGTGCCGCTTTACCTCAACGGGTTATATCTGCTCGACCCGTTCCTGCAGGCCGCGCACGACGGGCTTGCCGACGGCTGTTACCGGCTCGAGGAAGTCGCGCCCGACCTGTTCCGGCAGAGCGAGTATTTCCTGAGCTATTTCCGCGACGCGGTGGGCGACGACGAGATCCAGATTCTGCTCAGGCCGCAGCCGGACCTGCTGCTGTCGTTGTCGCTTGGTGCGGCAAGCCGCTTCGACGTCGAGCCGCTCGGCAAGCTGACGGCCGCGATGCCGTGGGTGCTCGCGGCGATCCGGCAGCACTGGCGGCTGGTGGGCGACGCGGCGCGCGCGACGCCCGACGCCGATCTCGGCGCGCGGGTCGAGCAGGCGCTCGCCCGCTTCGGCGCGGGCGTGCTGACCGACCGCGAGATGTCGATCGCAAGAATGGTGCTGCGCGGCAATTCATCGAAGGCGATCGCCGAGCGGCTCGCGATTTCACCGGAAACGGTGAAGGTGCACCGGCGGCACCTGTACGCGAAGCTCGGGATTGCTTCGCAGCCCGAGCTGTTCTCGCGGTTTATTCAGGCGTTGGGGAAGCAGGACTCGCCGTGACGGATCGGTCGGCGGGGACCTTCGCAGGATCGGGCGAGATCGCTGCGATCCCAAGCTGCAACGCCCGGTCCGGCCGCAGCGTCACGTTCAGCACCGGCCGTGGCGCGGCCACCCCCGCCGGGACCGTCAACTCGAAGCGCTGCAGCAGCATCGCGGCAATGACGGTCATCTCCGTCATCGCCAGATGCTGCCCGAGGCACACGCGCGGGCCCGTGCCGAACGGCATCCAGGCGCCGCGCGGCAGCGCCGGCGCAGCCTCGTCGAAGCGCTCCGGCCGGAATGCGTGCGGCTCGGGGAACCATCGAGGATCGCGCTGCATCAGTTGCAGCGGCAGCATGAACAGCGTGCGCGCGGGAAACTGCCACGCGCCCAGCGCGATCGGCCGCGCTGCGCGACGGCTGATCAGGATCGGCGCGGACGGGTACAGGCGCAGCGTTTCGTCGAGCGTCTGCGTCAGATAGCGCAGCAACGGCCGCGTCTGCGCCGTCGGCGCGCGGCCGCCCAGCACGCGCTCGACCTCGTCGCGCGCGGCGGCTTGCACGGCCGGATTCGCGGCCATGCACCATGCCCACCAGGTCAGCGCCCCGGCGGTCGTCTCGTGGCCGGCCAGGAACGCCGTCACGCATTCGTCGTGCACGGCCCGCAGCGGCCAGGTACGCGCGTCCGCGCGGTGCAGGCGCAACAGCCGCGACAGCAGGTCGTCGGGCCACGCGCTGTCCGGCACGTCGAGACGCGCGTGCAACTGGCGATCGATCAAGCCGTTCAGCACCGCCGACGCCCGTGCCTTGCGCCGCTTCCACGGCATCCAGTCCGGTGCGCTCCACGGCTGGTAGAACTCGGCATTGGCCGCCGCGCTCACCGTACGCACGGCCGCCTCGGCGTCACGCGTGTCGTCGCCGATGGCATCGGAGAACATCGTGCGCATGATCACGTCCATCGCCAGCGACGTCAGCGCGCTTTCGATCGGCCAGTCCGGATCATGCGCGGGCCATTGCGCGAGCGCATGACCGGCCGTCGCCGCGATCGCCGGAACGAACGCCTGAACCGGCTTCGGCATGAAGTTCGGCTGCAGCGCCTGCCGCTTGTCGCGCCACGCGTCGCCCTCGGCGACCAGCACGCTGTGGCCGTGGACTTCCCCGAATACCCGAATGCCGCGCTCCCACCGCACCAGCGCGTCGTGGTGCGTGACCAGCAGTTCGCGCACGAGCGCCGGATCGGTCACGACCACGACATGCTCGGGCCGCACGCGCAAGTGCACGACGTCGCCGTACGTCTGCCGCCATCCGGCCAGCGTGCCGACCAGGTCGCGCGACATCGTGCGCAGCAGCCCCCAGCCCGTCAGGCCGGCGGGCGGCCCCGGCGGCCATACGCCGGGCGGGTGAAGCACGGGCGCGGGCGACGGCGCGGCCGCGTGGAACGGGCATTGGGTAGGTGATGGCGTGTTCATGCGGCGCATTGTCCGCGCGCCTGGGTCCCCGGTCTTGAACGCAAACGACATCGACACGCGTGTCGCGCCTCCCTATACTGCCCCGTCATGTCCTCTGACCCGCTGCCGGCCTTGCCGCCGTGCCCCGATCCGTTCGCGCGCGCGCCCCGCGCGCTGAACGGCGGCCGGCCGCCTCACGGCCGGCTGTATCCCGCGCCACCGGCGTTGCACGGCGCGGTCGTCGCGATCGTCTGCCGCGACACGCGCGGCGTCGCGTCGAGCGACGCGCAAATCCTGACCCACTTCGCGGCTTCGCCGTTCGTGTGCCTGTCCTGGTTTCGGGATCTCGGCGTGGGGCTCGTCGAACGCACGGCGGACGGCCCGCGCTGGCAGCCGTTCGGCGCCGCCGTGATGCTTTCCGGCAGCCAGTCGCGGCCGCTGACGAGCTGGGCGCCGACGACCGGACGCGGCGGCATCGCGTGTTTCACCGCCGATGCCGCGCAAGCGCTGTTCGGCCTCGCGCTGCCCGACATCCACGACCGCTTTCTCGATGCGCGCGAACTGCTCGGCAGCGACTGGCGGCCGCTCTGCGATGCACTGTCCGGCGCCGATGACGATGCGGCCACGCTGGCCGCGCTGGAGCGGCATCTCGCGCCGCGCTGGCGCGCGCTTCAGGGCGAGCGCTCAGGCCTGTCGTCTCTGCGCGACGCAGGCCGGCACTGGGTCGGACGCCTTGCGTGGCAGGCGCGCGAGTGGCGCGGCACGCACAGCCCGCGCCAGGTCGAACGGCGCATCAAGACCTACAGCGGCCGATCGCTGCGCGAATGGCAGGCGCTCGTCAGGACGGAAAGCACGTTCTTCGCGGCGCGCGAGCGGTACGACGCGGGTCGGCCCTACGATTGGGCGACGCTCGCGCTCGACGAAGGATTCGCCGACCAGGCGCACCTGAGCCGCGCGTCCAAGCGCATCACGGGATTCTCGCCGAGCGAATTCACGCAGCGCTTCGCCGACGACGAATCGTTCTGGCTGTATCGGCTGTGGGTGTGACGGGCGCGACCCACGCGGCCGGACCACGGGTCAGCGCCTGCCGGGCACCCACGCGCCGTGGAACCCGGCCGGCACGCGGCGCGGCAGGTGCACGGTCGCGACCGGCCCGCGCTCGATGCAGCGCGCGTCGAGTATGACGAGGTCGCTGGTATCGGTCGCGCGACGGTACACCCATGCGAGCACCCAGCCGTCGTCTTCGGCGGACGATCCGGCACGGGACACGAACACCGGCTCGCTGTTCTGGTCGCCTTCGGGCACGTCGAAACGTGTGAGCACGCCTTGCTCGAGGTCGTAGCGGACGATGCCGCGAAGTTCGGCATTGGTCGGCTGTTCGGCCGCATAGAAGAATCGGTATGCGTCGCCCGTCCGGTCTTCATTGATGCGCGGCATTTCGATGCCCGCTTCCCCGATCTGCGTCTCGGCGACCGTTCCTTTGTCGAGGTCGATCACGTAGCGCCACAGCTCGCCGACCGGGTTGTCCTCGAACGCGCCGGAGTGCCGGCCGACCCGCAGGAACCACGGATAACGCACCGCATCGAGCACGATGCACGATGCGTCGCAGTCGTACGCGTTCACGACGTGCTGGATGAAGCACGGCTCGATGCCGAACCAGCGCACCGCGCCGCCGTGGCGCGGAATCACGCCGATGCGCGCGGGCCGGTCGTCGTGCCAGCGCAGCGGCATCCGGTGGCCCTGCTTCAGCAGCGAGAAGTCGTAGCCGACGTTCAGGTCGAGCAGCAGGCTGCGGGTTTCGGTGATCGCGAGGTCGTGCATCATCGACGGCGCCGGCACGTCGATTTCGACGTCGACGGTCTGCCTGCCCTGCGCGTCATGGACGCTGTAACGCAGCCACGGCGCCTCCCAGTGCGCGCGGAACGACATCAGCTCGCCGGTGCGCGGATCGACCTTCGGATGCGCGGTCATGCCGCCCGCCAGCCCCGCATGCCGCGCTGGAACGTCGAACGCGCCGAGGTCGCCGTCGATCGCCAGCGGCATGCCGCCCTCGGCCAGCGCGAGCAATTCGCCCGCATGCTGCAGCACGTTCACGTTCGGATTCGTGTCCGGCAGCGACACCGCCCGCTCCGGCGCGAACACGTCCGCCCAGCGCTGCGTGCGTGCCCAGCGGTTGCGGTAGCCGGTCGCGCGGCCGGCGTCGAACGAAAGTGCATGCAGCATCGCGGCTTCCGGCCACCACGACAACATGTCGTTCCCTTCGAAGCAGCCGCCCAACGGATTCGGGCCGTTGCGCAGCAACGTTCCGTCGAGGTCGCGCGGGATGCGCCCGGTGACGCGGAGATCATGAAGATCGACTTCGTCGGCGACCGGCGCCACCGCGCCGCTATTCAGGTCGAACGTGGTCATGTCGTCAGGACTCCAGCGGATGTTCGTCGGCCGCGCCCGGCGGGATCTTGCCGAGCACGAGTGCGAGCGCGTGATCGCGCACGTCGTCGGGCCACGCCGCGATCAGCTCTTCCATCCGGGCGTGATCGTTCGCGTAAAGCGCGCGGGTCGCCTCCTCGAAGCCCGCCAGATCACCCCCGATCGCCGACATGAAGTGATAGGTCCGATCCTTCGCCGCGCGGCTGCGGTCTTCGGTCGCCCGTGCGCGCCGCGCGTCCTCGACGAGCTTGCGCAATGCGACGGACGCGCCGCCCGGCTGCGCGGCAAGCCATTCCCAGTGACGCGGCAGCAGCGTGACCTCGCGCGACACGACGCCGAGCTTCGGCCGGCCGCGGCCGCGCGGCTCGTCCGCGCGGGCCTGCGCATCCGCGGGCGCGGACGCGTCTTCACGCGACGGTTCGAAGCGCGCGCGGATTTCATCGTCAGAGCCGCGCGTATCGATGTCGATCGAGCGGCCGGTCGCGTCGTCGAAGATCAGCACCGTGGCGGCGGGGCCCGCGTCGATCGCCCGTCTGACCGTGAGCGCGACCGTGGCAAGCGGACCTGTGGCGAGCCGCCGATAACCTTCGAAAGCGGTATACGAACCGGATTGCATGCTGCCCTTCCTATCCATTGTGAAGTTGAAGATTGACTTTATACCCGGGTATAAATCATCTGTCAATATTATCCGGGTATAAATTTGAGGCCGCGGCAGCGCGTCGGTTGCCCGATTGATGGCGCGCGGGCATGATGAGTCCGAGCCGGCACGCTGCCGCCCCTTTTTCCGTCGGGCGTTCGGCCGGCAGGCGGATCGATCGCAGCCCGATCCGTTTGGCGCGTCCGTCGGCGTCGATCGATCCGGCTGCCCACGTCCGCATGTCCATGTCCTTACGCGCATTCAGAACGCTGGTGGCGATCGCCCGCCATCGGACCTTCGCCCGGGCCGGCGAAGCCATCGGGCTCACGCAATCGGCGGTGAGCCTGCAGATCAAGACGCTCGAAAGCGAATTCAACGTCCAGTTGTTCGACCGCTCGCGCTCGCGCTGGTCGGCTCGACGGACGCCGCGGCAGCGGCGCTGCTGCTGATCCGCCCGTTCGTGCGGGTCGACGGCGCCGGCTTCACGTCGGTGTTCCAGGGTGCCGTGCGCTTCAACAACTATGTGCGCGCATCGCTGGCCGTGGGCCTCTTCGGCGCCCAGGGCATCGCGCTCGCGGCCGTGTGCGTCGCGGCGATCGTCCCGACCGTCAACCTGATGTGCGTGCTCGTGTTCGTCCGCACGCTACGGATCGACGCGGCTTGGAATCGTCGCGCTCGCGCGCCAGATCCTGTCGAATCCGCTCGTCGTCGCGTGCGCGCTCGGGATCGCGATGCAGGCCGGCGGCGTCACGTTCCCGGCGGCCGTCGAGCCGGCCATGCGCGCGCTCGGCGCCGCGTCGATGCCGGCCGGGCTGCTTTGACGTTCGACGCCACGCGCGCGTGGACGCAGCCGGTCTGCGTCGCGTCGGCGTTCAAGCGGGACACGCACGCGGGCGCGACTGCACCGTTCACCTGGCATGCTGCCGGCGCGATCGCGTATCTCGGCGCGGTCGGCACCGTCGTCGCGTTCGTCTGGTACTCGCAGGGCTTCCGCGCGCCAGGGCCGGCGCGCACTGCAGTGTTCACCAATCTCGTGCCGGTGTTCGGGGTCCTGCTGTCCGTGATCCTGCTCGGCGAATCGCTGACCCGCTCGATGCTCGCCGGCGGCGTGCTCGTGATCGCGGGCGTCATGCTGACGAATCGCATCGGTCGCTGACGCGCCGCGCGGGGTCATTGCCCACGCGGCGAACGCGTCATGCCCCGATTGCGAGCTTCTGTTCGAGCGCAGACACATGCGGGACGAACAGGATCGTGCGCCCGCGATTGCTTTCGTGGACGAACGCACGCAGCGCCTGGCTGCGCGCCAGCCAAGCGTCGATGTCGCCGACGATCGCAAGGCCGATGCCGTAGTTCGTGAACTTCTGTGCGATGTTGCCGAGCAGGCGGGTTTCGAGCCGAAACAGGTCGTCATGCAGGGTCGCGACCGGCACGGCAACCCAACCCGCTTCGTGCGACCATGCGTCCCCGATCAGGGTGATCGCGTCCGCTTCGCTCGCGAGGACGGTGCCGTGGTCCGCGCATACCAGCACGCATTGATCGCCGAGTTTGACCACATTCGAGGACATCGCCGTTACTCCGTGTTCCGTTGACAGAATCGGGCCTCACGCCCGCGTGGTTTCCGACGCCCCGCCGCTCAACCGCGAAACGACTGCAGCAAGGTGTCCAGCGTCTGAAGCAGCGCGGCGGTATCGCCGAGCGACGCGATGACGACGACCCTGATCCGGCGTCGCTCCGGATCGAAGATCGTTTCGAGATGCACGGCGCTGTCGCGCGCCGTCGGGGTGTTCAGCACGGCCTGCAAGCTCCTTGCCACGTACTGGTGCAGCTCGGAGCGCGCGTCGGGCACGTCGACGACCGTGGTGACGCGAACGGGCTCCGGCTCGACCGCGTCCCCGGTAACGGCCGCGAGGTCCGCATGCCGGATCCGATAGGCCTTGCCGACGCGGCTCGCGTTCAGCTTCCCGTCCCGTATGAAGCGAAGAATGGTCTTCGGATGAAGACGGAGTTTTTGCGCCGCTTCGTCGACTGTGTAAAAGACGTCCTGCACGCCAGTTGGCCCTCTGAAATATTCCCTATTGCCCTGCATTCTAGTATTTTTATGGATCAATTGGGAATATTTGTCGGTGCGCGAGCTCACGTCCCAGCCAAAAACCGCCTATCGTGAATTAAGCGCCCCCGCGGCCCGCCGTCCGATCCGCTGCCGATCACGCCGCCCGCCGCGGGCTGCTGCGTCGAGGCTTGCCGCATCGCGATCCCGGACCGCCCAGCCGCCACGCGCGAGCGATCGCGACCGCCCACCGGACAACAAGGAGGCAATCATGATCAAGAAAGCCGCGCTGCTCGTCAGCTCCGCCCTGCTCGCCGTCGTATCGGCGTCGGCGTTGGCGCAGGGCGCCATCACGAGCGTCGAAAACGGTTCGCTCGTCGCCGCGAACGGGATGACCGTCTATACGTTCGACAAGGACAAGGCCAACGCCGGCACCAGCGCGTGCACGGGCCAGTGCGAATCCTTCTGGCCGCCCTACAAGGCCAGCGCGACCGACGTTCCGGTCGGGCCCTATACGATCGTCAAGCGCGACGACGGAAGCCCGCAATGGGCATACAAGGGCAAGCCGCTGTACTTCTTCTCGAAGGACATGAAACAGGGCGACCGCAACGGCGACAACTACAACAAGATGTGGCACGTCGTCACGCCGTAGGCTCGCGCGGCGCAAAAAAGCCCGGCCGGAACGACTCCGGCCGGGCCTTCACGGGCTGCCCTGCGCCGCCCGCCGCACCGGCAGGCGTCACGTGCGTCAGCGGTTCGACGGGAAGCTGAACACCGTCCCTTCGCGCACGCCGGCCGACGGCCAGCGCTGCGTGATCGTCTTGCGCTTCGTGTAGAAGCGCACGGCGTCCGGGCCGTACGCATGCAGGTCGCCGAACAGCGAACGCTTCCAGCCGCCGAACGAGTGGTAGGCAACCGGCACCGGCAGCGGCACGTTGATGCCGACCATGCCGATCTGGATGTTGTCGCTGAAGTAGCGCGCGGCCTCGCCGTCGCGCGTGAACAGGCACGTGCCGTTGCCGTACTCGTGCGCGTCGATCAGCGCCATCGCCTCGTCGAGCGACTTCAGACGGATCACGCCGAGCACGGGCCCGAAGATCTCGTGCTGGTAGATCGGCATGCCGGGCTTCACGTTGTCGAACAGGCACGGGCCGAGGTAGTAGCCGCCGTCGTGGCCGTCCACCTTGACGCTGCGGCCGTCGACGACGAGCGTCGCACCCGCCGCCACGCCGGCTTCGACGAAGCCCGTCACCTTCTCGAAATGCTGCTGCGTGACCAGCGGGCCCATGTCGACGCCCGCGCCGTTGCCCGGGCCGACCTTCATCTTCTCGATCTCGGCCTTCAGGCCCGCGACCACCTTGTCGCCCGTCTCGTCGCCGATCGCGACGACCAGCGGAATCGCCATGCAGCGTTCGCCGCACGAACCATACGCGGCGCCCATCAGCGCGTTCACCGCGTTGCCGATGTCGGCGTCCGGCATCACGACCGCGAAATTCTTCGCGCCGCCGAGCGCCTGCACGCGCTTGCCGTGCGCGCAGCCGGTCGAATAGATGTATTCGGCGATCGGCGTCGAGCCGACGAAGCTCACGGCCTTCACGCGCGGGTCGGTCAGCAGCGTGTCGACCGCTTCCTTGTCGCCGTTCACGACGTTCAGCACGCCCGGCGGCAAGCCGGCCTCGAGCGCGAGCTCCGCCATGCGCAGCGTCGACGACGGCGTGCGTTCGGACGGCTTCAGCACGAACGTGTTGCCGCACGCGACGGCCATCGGCCACATCCACAGCGGCACCATCACCGGGAAGTTGAACGGCGTGATGCCGGCCGCGACGCCGAGCGCCTGGAACTCGCTCCACGAATCGATCGCGGGGCCGACGTTCTTGCTGTGCTCGCCCTTCAGCAGCTCGGGCACGTAGGTCGCGTATTCGACGTTCTCGATCCCGCGCTGCAGTTCGCCCATCGCATCCGCGAGCACCTTGCCGTGCTCGGCCGTGATCAGCGCGCACAGCTCGTCGGCGTGTTCCTCGAGCAGCGTCTTGAAGCGGCTCATCACGCGGGCGCGCTTCAGCGGCGGCGTGTTGCGCCAGGCCGGGAACGCGGCCTGCGCGGATGCGATCGCGGCTTCGACGGTCAGCTTGTCGGCGAGCGCGACGCTCTTGTGCGATTCGCCGGTCGCCGGGTCGAACACCGGCTGGACGCGGCTGCCGCCGTCGACGCGCTTGCCGTCGATCAGGTGGCCGACGGTGGAGGTCACAGTGCTGTCGTGTTTCATCGTTGAGGCTCTTTCGTGAATTCGGTTATCGGTCGGTGCGCGCCGCGCATCAGTCCACTTCGTTCAGTGCGTCGGACAGCGCGTTGACCAGGTTGTCGATCTCGCGCTTCTCCGAGATGAACGGGGGCGCCAGCTGGATCGTGTCGCCGCCGTAGCGCACGTAGAAGCCCTTCGCCCAGCAGCGCATCGCGATCTCGTACGGGCGCCGTGCCGGCTCGCCCGGCAGCGCCGCGATCGTCAGGCCGGCAGCCAGCCCGTAGTTGCGGATGTCGGCGATATGGCGCTGGCCCTTCAGCCCGTGCACGGCCGCCTCGAAATGCGGCGCGAGATCGCGCACGCGGGCCACCGCGTCTTCCTTCACCAGCAGGTCGAGCGCCGCGACGCCGGCCGCGCACGCGACCGGATGCGCCGAATACGTGTAGCCGTGCGGGAACTCGAGCATGTACTCGGGGCCACCCGCGGCCATGAACGTGTCGTAGATTTCCTTCGTCGCGACCACGCCGCCGAGCGGCTGCGCGCCGTTCGTCACCTGCTTCGCGAAGTTCAGGATGTCCGGCACCACGCCGAACGCGTCGGCGCCCGTCATCGCGCCGGCACGGCCGAAGCCGGTGATGACTTCGTCGAAAATCAGCAGGATGTCGTGCGCGGTACAGATGTCGCGCAGGCGCTTCAGATAGCCCTTCGGCGGCACGACCACGCCCGCCGAGCCGGAGAACGGCTCGACGATCACGGCGGCGATGTTCGATGCGTCGTGCAGCGCGATCAGTTCGAGCAGGCGGTCGGCCAGCTCGGCGCCGTGCTCGGGCATCCCGCGCGAGAACTTGTTCTCGGCGAGTTGCGTGTGCGGCAGGAAATCGGCGTCGAGGCCCTGGCCGAACAGCTTGCGGTTCGGCCCGATCCCGCCGACCGAGATACCGCCGAAGTTCACGCCGTGATAACCCTTCTCGCGGCCGATCAGGCGCGTCTTCGTGCCCTTGCCCTTCGCGCGCCAGTACGCACGGGCCAGCTTCAGCGAGGTGTCGGCCGCTTCCGAGCCCGACCCCGTGAAGAACACGTAGTCGAGGCCGGCCGGCGTCAGTTCCTTGATCTTGTTGGCGAGCTCGAACGATTTCGGGTGGCCGAACTGGAACGCCGGCGCGTAGTCGAGCTGCGCGACCTGGCGGCTCACGGCTTCGACGATTTCCGTCCGGCCATGGCCGAGGCCCGTGCACCAGAGGCCCGACAGGCCGTCGAAGATCTTGCGGCCTTCGGCGTCCGTGTAATACGCACCCTTGCCCGATACGATCATGCGCGGGTCGGCCTTGAACTGGCGGTTGGCCGTGAACGGCATCCAGTGCGCGTCGAGCCACGCGGCATCGGTGCGGATGGTCGTGTCGTCCTGCTGCGCGGCGGTGGTGATGTCGGTCATGTCGGTCGGCGCGGCGCGCCCCTCCTTCTTGTGATGATGTTGCGCATTGTCGGGAGGCCGATTAGTCTCTTCAATATCGCAATATCAATGTTCACTTGCGCAACTATGCAAGCAAAGAAACCGAAGAGCCGCGCGCTGCTCGGGCAGCTCAGCGACATGGATCTCCGCCTGCTGCGGGTCTTCAAGGGCGTCGTGCAGTGCGGCGGGATGGCGGCGGCCGAACTGGAACTGAATATCGGCATCTCGACGATCAGCCGGCACGTGAAGGACCTGGAAACGCGCGTCGGCCTCGTGCTGTGCCGGCGCGGCCGCGCGGGCTTCACGCTCACGCCCGAGGGGCAGACCGTATACGAGGAAACGCTGCGGCTGCTCGCGTCGATGGAAGCATTCAGAAGCAGGATAGACGGCATTCACGACCGGATGGGCGGCGAATTGCACGTCGCGGTGTTCGACAAGACGGCCACCAACGCGAACGCACGCCTCGGCGACGCGATCCGCCAGTTCGCCGACGAGGCGCCGGACGTCGCGCTGAACCTGCATGTCGCGTCGATCAACGAGGTCGAGCGCGGGATCATCGACGGCAGCTACCAGGTCGGGATCATTCCCGCCCACCGCAACTCGGGCAGCCTCGTGTATTCGGAGCTGTTCGACGAACGGATGCTGCTGTACTGCGGCCGCCAGCATCCGCTTTACGACGCGCCGCACGGCAAGCTCACGTGGACGACGATCCGCAACCATGCGTTCGCGGGCCTCGGCTTCCATTCGCCGAACATGGAGCTGAGCCACCGCGCGAAGCTCACGCGCAGCGCGACCGCGTCGGACCAGGAATCGATCGCGACGCTGATCCTGTCCGGTCGTTATCTCGGCTTCCTGCCCGACCATTACGCGGAAAGCTTCGAAAACAAGGGGCTGATGCAGCCGATCGCGCCGCACCGGTTCAATTACCGGTGCCGGTTCGTGAGCCTGCTGCGACGCTCGCCGCGGCCGTCGCGGGCGGCGTTGTTGTTTCAGAATTGTCTCGAGGCGGCGCATGCGCAGCGTTGATGGTGGGCAAGCGCTCGCGCCCCCTCCCTCTGCGATAATGCCGCCTTCCCTGTCATCTCCCGCCTCCGCTCCCGCCATGACACCCCCGTCCGCTCCGCTCTCCACCGACCTGCCGCCGATTTCGTGCCTGCCCGGCGAATCGCTGCCATGGCTGCCGATGAGCGCCGACCTGCCGGGGCTCGCAATCAAGTACCTGCACATCAACGCGGCCGAGGACACACTCACCGCGCTGCTGAAGATGCCGGCCGGCGGCACGCTGCCGCGCCACCGCCACGACGGCGAGGTATTCGTCCATACGCTGCAGGGTGCGTGGCGCTACCTCGAATACGACTGGATTGCGCACGCCGGCTCGACGGTACTCGAACCGGCCGGCTCGGTGCATACGCCGGAAACGCTCGGCGCGCCGGGCGAGGACGTGATCACGCTGAACGTGATGCGCGGCGATCTGGTGCTGCTCGACGACGCAGGCCGCGAAACCGCGCGCGAGAACTGCCGCGTCGCGCTGCTGCGCCAGCGCAAGCATGCGCGCACGGCGCCGGACGACGCCGCGCCGTTCGTCACGCGCTGAGTCCCGCTCAGCATCGGAACCTTGCCCGCACAACCACCGCCACTGCCGTTCGCGCAGCTACGAACGGCGGCAGGCGCTTGCTTTGACTTCCCCCAACGCGTGCACTAGATTCGAACCACGCGACTCGACGCGGCGCGCAAGGAGCACTGCCATGACGCCGTGGGAGATTCAGGGTACCGAAATGATGAGCTGCAATTGCTCATACGGATGCCCTTGCCAGTTCAATGCACCGCCGACCCATGGCGGATGCGAAGCAATGGGCGCGATTTCGATCGACAGCGGCCACTTTGGCGACGTGGTGCTCGACGGCGTCAGGATCGCGGTCGTGTTTCAGTGGCCGGGTCCCATTCACGAAGGCAGGGGCAGGTGCCAGCCGATCGTCGACGAGCGCGCGAGTCCGGCGCAGCGCGAAGCGGTGCTGAAGATCATGACCGGCCAGGATACCGATCCGTTTGCGACGATGTTCGCGGTATTCGCGTCGACGCTCGAGCATGCGTTCGAGCCGATCTTCACGAAGATCGAGTTCGACGTCGATGTCGATGCGCGGCGCGGCCGGATCCACGTCGACGGCGTGTTCGACGTCGCGGGGGATCCGATCCGCAACCCGGTGACGGGCGACGAGCATCGAGTGCGGATCGACCTGCCGAACGGGTTCGAGTACGAACTCGCCGAGATCGGCTCGGGCACCAGCCGTTCGCGCGGCAACATCGCACTGGATCTCAAGGATACCTATGCGCAGTTCGCGCGGCTGCACCTGAACAATCACGGGCTGATCCGGCATCGCACTGCCGCATGATCGGCATCGACCCGCTCTTCAGGCACGAGCGCGTCGTCACGCTGCTCGGCATGGCCGCGCTCGTCGGCGTGTGCTGGTTCTACCTGTGGACCGGCGCGGGCACCGGCATGTCGGCGCTCGACATGACGGCCGCTACGCTCTTCCCGCATCGGCTGCCGCACGGCATCGGCAGCATGGATCCGTCGCTGCCGACCGTGATCGCGATGTGGTGGGTGATGATGATCGCGATGATGACGCCCAGCGCGGCGCCGCTCGTGATGCTGTACCGGCGCGTCTTGCGACATTACGGCGCGGCCGACGGGGCGTCGTCCGCGTCGTCGCTGGCGCTGCTGGCCGGCTACCTGACTATCTGGCTGGCGTTTTCGATCGCCGCGGCATCGCTGCAGAAAGTGCTGCAGCCAACCGGCCTCATTTCGGCAATGATGCTGTGGTCGAAGAGCGCGCTCCTTTCCGCAATCGTGCTGGCCGCGGCCGGGATTTATCAGCTTTCGCCGTTCAAGCGCGCTTGCCTCACGCAATGCCGCTCGCCGGTGCAGTTCCTCACCACGCATTGGCGGCCCGGCGTCGCCGGCAGTTTCCTGCTCGGATTGCACCACGGCCTTTACTGCGTCGGTTGCTGCGGGTTGCTGATGGCGCTGCTGTTCGTCGGCGGCGTGATGAACGTCGTGTGGATCGCCGCGCTGTCGGTGTTCGTGTTCGCGGAAAAAATCCTGCCCGGCGGCGAGCGCATCGGCCGCGCGCTGGGCATCGTATTGATCGCGTGGGCCGGCGCGACGCTGCTGGCGTGATCGGTGCGCTTCCCTTATCGGATCTTGAAGGCCATCACATGCGACCAGGAATCAGCGTACTGACAATCGGCGTCGACGATCTGGACACGGCAATGCGCTTCTACCGCGATGGCCTGGGGCTGGAAACGGAAGGCATCGTTCGAACCTGACGCAGTCGCATTCCTCGATCTCCAGAGCGGCCTGAAGCTGGCGCGCGCGGCTCGTGAAGCCCGCAAGCAAGACCTTCTGGGGCGGCTATTCCGGATACTTTCAGGATCCGGACGGCCATCTGCGGGAGGTGGTTTTCAATCCGGCCTTCGTTCCCGGGGATTGAGCGTCATCGCGCCGGCTCCGTCGGCCGCTCCCCCCGCGTCCCCAGCAGCATCGCGACCGCGCACGCGGCCAACAGCGCGGCGATCATCAGCATCGCCGGATCCATGCTGCCGGTGCGCGTGCGGATCAGCCCGACGAGCCAGGGGGTGATCATGCCGCTCGACACGCCGATGCTGCTGATCAGCGCGATCCCGCCGGCCGCGCCCGCGCCGGAGAAATACGCGGACGGCACGGCCCAGAACACCGGGTGCGCGGCGAAGATCAGCATCGCCGCGACCGACAGCAGCGCCATCATCGCGACGATGCTCGGCAGGTGCAGCGTCAGCAGCGCAAGCGCCACCGCGCCGCCGAACGCGCATGCCGCGAAGTGCCGGCGCCGCTCGCGCTTGCGGTCGGAGCGCCGCGCGATCGCGATCAGGCCGGCCGCGCCGACCGCGTTCGGCACGACCGACAGCAGGCTGATCTGCACGACGTCGTGGATGCCGAATTCGCGGATCATCAGCGGCATCCAGAACAGCAGCATCAGCAGCGCGGTGGTCAGCGAGAAATAGATGAACGCGAACAGGTACGTGCGCGGCGCCGCGAGCGCCTCGCGCAGCGACGCGGCCGTATGGGCGGGCGCCCGGGCGCGGTCGGCCGCGAGATCGTCGGCAAGCCGCCGCCGGTCGTCCGGCGTCAGCCACGCGGCCTGTTCGGGACCGTCGCACAGCCAGAACCACGCGATCACGCCGAGCAGGATCGCGGGCGCGCCCTCGATCGCGAACATCCATTGCCAGCCGTGCAGCCCGAGCACGCCCGACATTCCGCGCATCAGCCAGCCCGACAGCAGCCCGCCGACCATCCCCGCCACCGCGACGCCCGCGTAGAAGATCGACAGCACCGACGCCCGCCGCCGCGCCGGATACCAGTACGTCAGGTAGAACACCACGCCCGGAAAGAACCCGGCCTCGAACAGCCCGAGCAGGAAGCGCAGCACGTAGAAATGCTTTGCGCTGTCGACGGCGATCATCGCGACCGACACCGCGCCCCACAGGCACATGATCCGCGCGAACGTGCGGCGCGCGCCGAAGCGGCGCAGCAGCGCGTTGCTCGGCACCTCGAACAGCACGTAGCCGACGAAGAACAGCACGGCGCCGAGGCTGTACATCGCGTCGGTCAGGCCGAGATCCTGCCGCATCTGCAACTGCGCGAAGCCGATGTTGCTGCGATCGAGGATCGACACGATGTAGCAGATGAACAGGAACGGCACGATCCGCATGCCGATGCGCCGGTACAGCGCGTCGTCGTCCGGCGCATCATCGCCCGCGCCGGCGCCGGAGGCGACGCCGCGCGCCGCCTCCGCTCGAAGAGGAGCAGACATCGCTTGTCTCCTTGATCGCATTCGATCGGTTGCCGGGGAACGGCATCTGACGTGGCGCGGCCGTCAGCGGACAGCGGACGGCCACGGCGCAGCGCTCGACTCAAGCCCAAACCCGCCGCTGCGGCTCGCCTTTCACGCCGAGCATCAGCGCGACACCGCTCGCCACCAGCAACGCGGCCAGCAGATACACGGCGAGATCCATGCTGCCCGTGCGCGTGCGGATCATCCCGATCACCCACGGGCTGACGATGCCGCTCGTGATCCCGATGCTGCTGATCAGCGCGATCCCGGCCGCGGCCGCATTGCCCGACAGGTAGCGGGTCGGCACGGCCCAGAAGATCGGCAGCGCGGCGAAGACCAGCGTCGCCGCGATCGACAGGCACGCGAGCATCGCCGCGAAGCTGTGCAGGTGCAGCGTCAGCGCCGCGAGCGCGATCCCGCCGCCGATCGTGCAGCACGCGAAGTGCTTGCGGCGCTCGCCGGTGCGGTCGGAGCGGCGCGCGATCAGCACCAGCCCCACCGCGCCCACCGCGTTCGGCACGACCGTGTAGAGGCTCACGGCCACGACGTCGGTCACGCCGAAATCGCGGATCATCAGCGGCATCCAGAAGTTGAGCGTCAGCGACGCGCAGGTCAGCGAGAAATAGATGAACGCGAACAGGTACACGCGCGGATTCAGCAGCGCGGCGGCGAAGCTGCCCGGACCGTGTGCGCCGTGTGCCCCCTCGCGGCCCTGCCCGTGCGCGCAGAGCGCCGCGACCCGCGCCTTTTCATCGGACGTCAGCCACGCGGCGTCCTGCGGCCGGTCGACCAGGAACGTGAACGCGGCGAACGCGAGCAGGATCGCCGGCGCGCCTTCGATCGCGAACATCCACTGCCAGCCGTGCAGGCCGAGCACGCCGCCCATGTCGCGCATGATCCAGCCCGACATCAGGCCGCCGAGCACGCCGGCCACCGCGACGCCCGCGAAGAACACCGAGATCGCGGCCGCGCGCCGGTTCGCGGGGAACCAGTAGGTGAGATACAGCACGATGCCGGGAAAGAAGCCTGCTTCGAACACGCCGAGCAGGAACCGCAGCACATAGAAATGCGACGGCTGCGACACGAACATCATCCCGGTCGACGCGATGCCCCACAGCAGCATGATCCGCGTGAAGGTGCGACGCGCGCCGAAACGCGCGAGCAGCATGTTGCTCGGCACTTCGCAGAACACGTAGCCGACGTAGAACACCGCGGCGCCGAGGCCGTACATCGCGTCGCTGAAGCCGAGATCGTGCTTCATCTGCAACTGCGCGAAGCCGATGTTGATGCGGTCGAGGAACGATACGACGTAGCAGAGGAACAGGAACGGCACGATCCGCCACGCGATCTTGCGGAACAGCAGTTGGTCGTCGGAAGCCGACGCGGACGCGACCGCCGCTTCGGCGGGAAGCGATTGGGGCATGTCTCTCTCCAAACAGGCTGCACGATTCGGGCGCGCAGCCGTCTCCCAGGGCGTGCGTGCGCCCGGCTTTCTTGTGAGATCGAAGAAACGCGGCGGGACTACGGACGCCCCGCCGTCATGGGCCGCTCAGTCCTGCAGCGCGGCCCACATTTCCTTGTCGCGCTGCGCCGTCCAGATGCGCGGATGCGTGATGCCGCTCGCTTCGTCGAACGCACGCGACACGTCGAACGGCAGGCAGTGCTCGTAGATGAACACGTGGCCGAACTTCGGGTCCATCGCTTCGCGCGTGAGCGCCATCGACGCCTTCAGGTCGAGCTTCCGCTCGACGGCCTTGCGGCCCTGCGCGAGCAGCGTCGTCACGAAATCCTTCGTGTAGTCGAGGCCCTTGTTCACTTCGGCCGGGTTCAGCAGCGCGGGGCCACGGCCCGGCACCAGCTTCTCGGCGTTCAGCGCGCGCAGCGCCTCGAGCGTGGCCGGCCACTGCTCGAGCTGCGCATCGCCGCAGTAGCACGCGGCGTCGTATTCGACGAGGTCACCGGAGAACAGCACTTTCTGCGACGGGATCCAGACGATCGTGTCGCCCTTCGTGTGGCCCGAGCCGACGTGCATGATCTTCACCTCGAGCTTGCCGAGGAACAGCGTGATCTCGCGCTCGAACACGAGCGTCGGCCAGGTCAGGCCGGGCACCGTCTCGACGCCGGCGAACAGGCGCGGGAAACGCTCGATCTCCGACTTCATGTCGGCCTCGCCGCGCTCGACGATCATCTCGTACGTGCCGCGGCTCGCAATCACGTGCTGCGCGCCTTCGTCGAAATACGCGGACGCGCCGAGCACGCGCACCGCGTGGTAGTGCGACAGCACCACGTGCTTGATTGGCTTGTCGGTCACGCTGCGGATCTTCGCGATCAGGTCCTGCGCCATCGCGGGCGTCGCGGTCGTGTCGACGATCAGCACGCTGTCGTCGCCGATGATCACGCCCGAGTTCGGGTCGCCTTCGGCGGTGTACGCGTACGCGTTCTCGGACAGCTTCGTCCAGGTGACTTTCTTCTCTTCCAGATCGGCTTGGGAGGCGAATGCTTTGGCCATGTTGCGTTCCGTGGCTGCGAGCCATGTGTTGAGGGGTTGAGCGGATCATCTTCCCGCATCGAATATTTGTCAATGACAAAGTCGCTTGCTATTGTCTAATACGGGTAAACCTGCGGGCTGGCGCGATAAATGGCGTCGGATACCATGCGGGGTTTCGTCATCGGAAGAATCATCGCGTGCAGAATCACGAAGTCAGCGCAGACGATGCGCCGCCCAAGGCGCAGCGCGGGATCCAGAGCGTCGAGGTCGGCGGCCGGCTGCTCGACGCGCTCGCGCGCCGGCGCAAGCCGCTCGGGCTGTCCGAGCTGGCCGCGGCGGCCGACCTGTCGACCGCGCAGGCGCACACCTATCTCGTCAGCCTGACGCGGCTCGCGCTCGTGAAGCGCGACGCGCTCACCGGCAACTACGAGCCGGGCCCGTTGTCGCTGCGGCTCGGGCTGATGTCGATCGAGCGCCAGCCGGCTTATCGCGCGGCGCTGCCGCACGCTGCGCGGCTCGCGGAAGCGGTCGGCCTGAGCGTCGCGCTGTCGGTGCCGGGCGTGCTCGGGCCGACGATCGTGCGCATCGAGCACGGCGGCTATCCGCTGCACGTGAACCTGCATGTCGGTTCGGTGATGTCGCTCGACACGACAGCCACCGGCCGCGTGTTCCGCGCGTTCGGCGACCCCGCGCAACTTCGCGCGATGGCCGCCAGCCAGGCCGGCGCGGGCGACACGCTCGCGGGCGCCGAGCAGCCCGTGCCGGACACCGGCGTGCCGCAGGCCGAACTCGACGCGATCCGCGCACGTGGGATCGAACGCGGCGTCGACCTGCCGAGCCCCGGCGTCAGCGCGATGTGCGTGCCGGTGTTCGACGCGGCGGGCGCGCTGCAGCTCGCGTTGACGGTGATCGGTTCGACGGGCTCGATCGACGTCGCGTGGGACGGCCCGATCGCGGCGGCACTGCGCGACGCGGCCCAGCAGGCGAGCGCATCGCTCGGCGCGGCGCACGATGCCCCGCCGCCCGCACCCGGCGCGGCCCCGGCCGCCCCGCGCGTGCCGCCCGCACTGGCCGACGATGCGAAGGCGCAGCGCGGGATCAACGCGCTCGACAGCACCGGCGAGCTGCTGCTCGCGCTGGTGTCGGCGGGCCGCGCGCTGCCGCTGCGCGACCTCGCGGCGGCGGCCGGCATGCCGGCCGCGAAGGCCTTTCCGCATCTCGTCAGCTTGCAGAAGATCGGCCTGCTGAGCCGCGACGACGCCGGCTGCTTCGGCGGCGGCCCGCTCGGGCAGGCGCTCGGCCTGATCGCGATGCAGCGCGTGTCGCCGACGCGCGACGCGGAAGCCGAGATCGTCGCGCTGGCGGGCGCGACCGACATGAGCGTGGCGGCCGCGACGCTCGGGCCGCTCGGCCCGACGGTGATCCGCCTCGAGGAATCGGCGCGGCCGCAGCACGTGAGCCTCCAGGTCGGCACCGTGATGTCGCTCGTCAATACGGCGATCGGCCGGATCTTCGCAGCCGGCATGTCCGACGACGTGCTGGCCGACCTGCTCGCCGACGAGCCCGTGCGCCTCGCGGGGCGCCCGACGGCGGCGGCCGACGCTGCGTTCCGCGCGCACCTCGCGCAGATCCGCGCGGAAGGCGTCGACTTCGCGTTCGACGCGCCGGTGCCGGGCATCGGGACGGTCGCCGCGCCCGTGTTCGATCACACCGGCAGCATCCGGCTCGTGATCGCAATCATCGGTTCGTCGCGCGGCTTCCCGCGCGGGCCGGACAGCGATCTCGCGCAGGCCTTGCTCGCCGCGACGCGGCGGCTGTCGTGGCGGTTCGGGTGGATCGGCGGGCAGTGACGATCACGATGAATCCTGTTGCGCTGCGGCAACAGAACCCTCAAAGAATTACCATATTACAAAATCTCATTTCACAACGCGGTGGGCCTCATCTATGATTAGGGTTATCCCTAACTCGCCACCTATATGGGGCTTCGTCATGCAAACGTCTAATGTCTCCGACCGTTCCACCGAATCCGCTGGCTGGCTCGCACGTGTGGGCGAGCTGATTGCAGAAGCTTGGGCACTCCACCTCGAGAACTGCGAAGTCATCGCTGAAGCACACGCGCGCCTGCCGCGCTGAACGGAACGACCAGACGCCGGCCGGCGGCCCTGAGCTGGCCCCCGGCCTTGTTCCGTTTCCACTTGCGCGCCTGCGCTGCGCAATCGCGCAATCACGCGGCCGCGCGCGCCGGCTCTTCGACGAAGACCGGCTGCCCTCCCTCCGCGCGCTCACACCTGAATCGACGGCACGTCCTTCATGCAGCGCAGCGCAAACATCGAGCGGCTGTGACGGATGCTCGAAATCCTGTACAGCTTTTCGCGCAGGAAGCGCTCGTAGCCGGCCGTGCCGTCCACCGCGACCTTGATCCAGTAGTCGTACTCGCCCGACACCAGATACGCCTCGAGCACCTCGGGCAGCGCGGCGAGCTCCTCTCCGAAGCGGGCGAGCGCGTCGTCCTCGTGGCGATCGAGCGTGACTTCGAGGATCACGATGTCCGCGTAGCCCAGCTTCCGCTGGTTGACGAGCGCGACATAACCGTCGATGTAGCCGTCCACCTCGAGCTGCCGCGTGCGGTTCCAGCACGCGGTGGTCGACATGCCGATCTGTTCGGCCAGTTCGGCGTTCGACAGGCGCGCATTTTTTTGCAGTGCACCCAGGATCTTGCGATCCTGGCTGTCGAGCGTTTTCGGCGAGCGTTCACGTGTGGCCATGGCAAGAAGAATCTTCTACTGAAAAGCGGGATTCTATCTGAACGACATTCCGGATTTCGACCTGTTTCACTGGAAAACAGGAAGCCTTTTAATCCGGCCCCTTGATATATTTTTCCCCATGCCTGTTGTCCGGCACGCTCCCCGCGACAACCCCTTCGCACCGGGACGCACGGCCGCAATCACGAGTTGCGGTGCCGGGCACCCAGGCATTCGAAACCCGCCGCCCGCGCACCCCAACCGACCGTGCGCGGCGCCGGCGCCCGTGTTCCTGTTCCTGCCCTACCCGTCATGTCGTTCAGGCTTTACCTCTCGTTTCTCGCTGCTTCCGCCGTTCTCGTCTACGCTCCCGGCCCCGTCAACCTCCTCACGATGAACCACGCACTGCGCGCCGGCTGGCGCCGCGCGCTGCCGTGTGTCTGGGGCGGCACGCTCGCCGTGCTGCTGCAACTCGCGCTGACCGCGCTGTGCCTGAATTCGCTCGTGCATCTCGACGAGCGCGCGCTGACCGTGCTGCGCTGGGCCGGCGCAGCCTACCTCGTCTGGCTCGGCTGCAAGCAATGGCTCAGCCGTGCGCCGGCCCATGCGCCGGCCGCATCATCGGCCGAGGTCGCCCAGCCGGCAGCCGATACGGGACGTGAACTGTTCTGGCGCGGCCTTGCGACCTCGGGGCTGAATCCGAAGACGCTGCTGTTCTTCCCGTCGTTCTTCCCGCAATTCATCGTCGCGGGCACCGACTGGAGCCTGAACCAGCAGTTCCTGCTGCTCTCGGCGACGTTCGCGGTGCTGTTCGCGGGCGGCGTCGCGTCGATGGCGCTGTTCTCGCACCGGCTGAGCCGCGCACTGCAGCGGCCCGCGCGGATGCGTGCGATGAACCGCGTCACGGGCGGGCTGCTCGTCGGGATGGGCGCGATCATGGTCGGCTGGAACTGACTGGCTGCCCACGCAACCTTCCCCCTGAATCCCCGTCGCTCGATCCGCCGAAACCTCCGCGCTAAAGATTCCGCACGCGCTGCCGTAATTCCTGTGACGAAATTGCGGTGACGCGTGCGTTCCGCCCCTCTCCCTCCCCCACGCAGGAAGCACTATGAGATTGACGTCCCTGGGCCGGGTGAGCGTTGGCGCTCGTCTGGCCGCATTGTCGTGCGCAACCGTCGCATTGCTGTTTGCCGCCTTCGCGTGGACCCTCGCGCACCTGGCCGGCGAACAGATCGCCGACCAGGCGCACGCGCGCATCGCCGAGAAGGAACGCTCGATCGCCGCGATGGTCGACCTGTTCGACAAGGCGCTGACCGCCGAAGCCGATCGCTCGATGTCGCTGTTCGCGAGCTTCCTGCCGGCCGAGTTCTCGCTCGACCCGGCGCGCACCCAGGACCTCGGCGGCGGCGTGATGGCGCCGACGCTGTCCGCGGGCAGCAGGCCGCTCGACCTCGACTATTCGATTCCCGACCAGTTCCTGAAGAAAAGCGGCGCGATCGCGACGATCTTCGCGCGCGACGGCGACGATTTCGTGCGGATCACGACCTCGCTGAAGAAGCAGGACGGCGCGCGCGCCGTCGGCACGCGCCTCGACCGCAACAGCCCCGCCTACGCGCCGCTCGTCGCGGGCCGCAGCTACACGGGCCTCGCGAAGCTGTTCGGGCGGCCGTACATCACGCAATACAAGCCGGTGACCGACGCGACCGGCCGCGTGATCGGCGCGCTGTTCGTCGGGATCGACGTCGCGGACGAAATCCGCCTCGTCGAAGCCGGCATTCGCGAGCTGAAGATCGGCAGCAACGGCTACTACTTCGTGCTCGACGCATCGCAGGGCCCGTCGCGCGGCACCTTCGTCGTCCACCCCGAGGCGGCCGGCAAACCGGCCCGCGACGGCGCCGCGCCCTACGCGCAGATGCTCGCGGCCGGCGACGGACGGCTCGCGTACACGTCGACCGACCCGGCCGCGCACGACAGCGGGCCCACCGCGAAATTCGTGTCGTTCACGACGATTCCGCAGTGGCAATGGCTCGTCGGCGGCATCGCGCTCGACGACGAACTGCTCGCCGGCATGCGCGCCACCCGCAACCGCTTCCTGATGATCGCCGCGGCGCTCGTGCTCGCGTTCGCGGTGCTGTTCGTCATCGTGGTCCGCCGTGTCGTGAGCCGGCCGCTCGATGCGGCGGCACGCGCGTCGGAACGCTTCGCCGCCGGCGACCTGAGCGTGCGCGTCCGCGACGACGGCGCCGTGCCGCGCGGCGCGGACGAGATCGGCCGGCTCGTGCAGGCCGTCGACGGGATCGGCGACGGCCTCGCCCGGATCGTCGAGCAGGTGCGCAACAGCTCGGCCGACATCGCGCGCGGCACGGTCGACATCGCGGCCGGCAGCGGCGACATGGCCGCGCGGATCGCGACGCAGGCGAGCAGCGTCGAACAGACCGCGGCCAGCATGGAGCAGATCACCGCCGCCGTGCAGCAGAGCGCCGAGCACGCGGCGCAAGCCAACGCGCTGGTCGCCCACGCGTCGGCCGCCGCGACGAACGGCGACGCCGCGGTGCAGCGCGTGGTCGCGACGATGGACGACATCGGCCGCGCAACGCGCCGGATCGCCGAGATCACGGGCACGATCGAGGGCATCGCGTTCCAGACCAACATCCTCGCGCTGAACGCGGCCGTCGAGGCTGCACGCGCGGGCGAACACGGCAAGGGCTTCGCGGTGGTCGCGGCCGAGGTGCGCACGCTCGCGCAGCGCAGCGCGGCTGCCGTGAAGGAGATCGACGCGCTGAGCGCCGAATCGTCGACGACCGTCGAACAGGGTTACCGGATCGCCGACGCCGCGCGCGGCACGATGCGCGACATCGTCGCGCGCGTCGACCAGGTCAGCACGCTGATCGGCGAGATCAGCGCCGCGGCGCGCGAACAATCGACCGGCATCGAACAGGTGAACCTGGCCGTCACGCAGATCGGCGACGCGACGC
This sequence comes from Burkholderia cepacia, assembly GCF_001718835.1. Classification (NCBI taxonomy): domain Bacteria; kingdom Pseudomonadati; phylum Pseudomonadota; class Betaproteobacteria; order Burkholderiales; family Burkholderiaceae; genus Burkholderia; species Burkholderia cepacia. The sequence goes on from NZ_CP013444.1 coordinate 1,826,033, forward strand.
AGCAGAATGCCACGCTGATCTCGGACGCCGAACGCGCGGCCGTCGCGCTGCGCGACCAGGCCGCGCAACTGGCGGATGCGGTCAGCGTGTTCCGGCTCGAGCGAGCCGCGTGACGGCAGACGGCAGACGGATGGCGGACGATCGGCCGGGGCCGGGCGGCTCGCCTACTTCTTGTCGCCGGCCAGGTCGATCGCCTTGTCCGAGCCGACCGCGTTGCGCAGCTGGAATTTCTGGATCTTGCCGGTGGACGTCTTCGGCAGCTCGCCGAACCGCACGGCCTTCGGCACCTTGAAGCCCGCGAGCAACTGCCGGCAATGCGCGACGATCTCCTCCTCGGTCGCGCTCGCGCCTTCGCGCAGCTCGACGAACGCGCACGGCACCTCGCCCCATTTCGGGTCGGGCATCGCGACGACGGCGGCGACCGCCACGGCCGGATGCCGGTACAGCGCATCCTCGACCTCGATGCTCGAGATGTTCTCGCCGCCCGAGATGATGATGTCCTTCTTGCGGTCCTTGATCCGGATATAGCCGTCCGGCGTCAGCACCGCGAGATCGCCGGTATGGAACCAGCCGCCGTGGAACGCGTCGTCGGTCGCCTTCGGGTTCTTCAGGTAGCCCTTCATGCAGATGTTGCCGCGGAACATGATCTCGCCGAGCGTCTCGCCGTCGGCCGGCACCGGCGCCATCGTGTCGGGATCGAGCACCGTCGCGCCCGCTTCCAGGTGATAGCGCACGCCCTGGCGCGCATTGAGCCGCGCACGCTCCTCATCGGGCAGTTCCTCCCAATGCGCCTGCTTCGCGCACACGGTCGCCGGGCCGTAGACCTCGGTCAGCCCGTACACGTGCAGCAGGTCGAAGCCGATCTCCTTCATCTTCGCGATCACGGCCGGCGCGGGCGCCGCGCCCGCCACCATCGCGTGCACCGTGTGGTCGATGCCTGCGCGGAATTCGGCCGGCGCGTTCGCGATCGCGCTCTGCACGATCGGCGCACCGCAGTAGTGCGTGATGCGTTCGCGGCGGATCAGGTCGAACACCGTCTTCGCATCGAACTTGCGCAGGCAGACGTTCACGCCCGCGCGCGCCGCGACGGCCCACGGGAAGCACCAGCCGTTGCAGTGGAACATCGGCAGCGTCCACAGGTAGACGGCATGCTTCGGCATGTCCCATTCGAGGATGTTGCTGATCGCCGCGAGATACGCGCCGCGATGGTGGTAGACGACGCCCTTCGGATCGCCGGTCGTGCCGGACGTGTAGTTCAGCGCGATCGCGTCCCATTCGTCGGCGGGCGGCGTCCACGCGTAGTCGGCGTCGCCGCTCGCGACGAGCGCCTCGTAGTCGGTCGCGCCCGCGAAGCGCGTGGGGTCCGCCGGCATCGCATCGGCCACGCTGACGATCTTCAGGCCCGGCACCTCGAGCGCCGCGCGATGCGCGAATTCCGCATACTCGGTGTCGACGATCAGCACCTTCGCCTCGCCATGGCGCAGCATGAACAGCACCGACGACACGTCGAGCCGCGTGTTGATCGTGTTCAGCACGGCGCCGGCCATCGGCACGCCGAAGTGCGCCTCGACCATCGCCGGGATGTTCGGCAGCATCGCCGCAACCGTGTCGCCGCGGCCGACGCCGAGCCGCGCGAGCGCGCTCGCCAGCCGCTTCGCGCGCGTGTAGGTCTCGCCCCAGGTGCGCCGCACGTCGCCGTGCACGATCGCGAGGCGCTCGCCGTAGACTTCGGCCGTCCTGACCAGGAAGTCGATCGGGGTGAGCGGCACGTAATTGGCGTCGCGGCGGCCGAGCCCTGCCTCGAACATCTGCGTCATGATCCTGTCTCCCGTGTCCTGTCGACCGGAGCGCTTCCACCCCGGATCGTTTTGATGTGGTTCAATTGCCGACAGCCTAACGGGCGCTATTGTGAGCCGTCTGTCATCGAAACGACAGAGTGCCTTTCACGCGCTGCGCGTTATCCCTATCCTCGCAAACCCGCACCCATGCACGACCCTCTCGCCGCATCGCCCGACGCGCCCGCCCACCCGGCCGACGCCCTTTCCGCACCGGGCCCGCTGCCGGCGCTGTCCGCGCTGTTCGGCCAGTGCGCGTGGTTCCGCACGCTCGCGCCCGAACACCAGGCGCTCGTGCTCGCGCAATCGCGCGTCGAGCAGTGCGAGGCCGGCGACGTGATCGCCCATCGGCTCGCGCCGTCCGAATACTGGATCGGCGTGCATCGCGGGCTGCTGAAGCTCGCGATCTTCAATGCGTCCGGGCGCGGCTGCACGTTCTCGGGCGTGCCGTCGGGCGGCTGGTTCGGCGAAGGCAGCGTGATCAAGCGCGAACTGCGCAAGTACGAGGTCGTCGCGATCCAGCGCTCGACCGTGCTGTTCGTGCCGGTCGACACGTTCCACGCGCTGCTCGACACGAGCCTGCCGTTCACGCGCTTCGTGATTCACCAGTTGAACAACCGGATGGGCGAGTTCATCGCGTCGATCCAGAACAGCCGGCTGCTGGACGTCGACGCACGCGTCGCGCAGGCGCTCGCGCAGCTGTTCAATCCCGACCTGTACCCGGACACCGGCCCGTCGCTGTCGATCTCGCAGGAGGAACTGGGGATGCTCGTCGGCGTGTCGCGGCAGCGAATCAACCAGGCGCTGCAGCAGCTCGAGAAACTCGGCGCGCTGCGGCTCGCGTACAACCAGATCGACGTCGTCGACCTCGGGGCGCTCGCGCGTGTCGGGATCGAGCAGATCTGAAGCGCGCGGCGGCAGCGCGCCTTACATCTGACGAATTCAATGCGACGCGCGTGCGGGCCAACCTGACAATTCCGCCAGTTTCGCGACAGTAACCCGTGCCGGGCGCCCGCCTATCATTCGAGTGCCGTTCTTCATCAACGCCCGACCGCCGCCTGTCCCGCTGCCTCCATGTGGATCGTCAATCTCGCGCTCAGGCGCCCCTACACGTTCATCGTCATGGCCATCACGATCGTGCTGGCCACCCCGCTTGCGCTGATGCGCACGCCGGTCGACGTGCTGCCCGCGATCAACATCCCCGTGATCAGCGTCATCTGGAATTACAGCGGCTTCTCCGCGACGGAGATGACGAACCGCATCACGTCCGTGCATGAACGGATCCTGACGACGACCGTCAACAACATCCAGCACGTCGAATCGACGTCGCTGCCCGGCATCGCGGTCGTGAAGGTGTTCCTGCAGCCGGGCGCGAACGTGCAGACGGCGATCGCGCAGACCGTCTCGTCCGCGCAGGCGATCGTGCGGCAGATGCCGCAGGGCGCGACGCCGCCGCTCGTGATCACCTATTCGGCCTCGAGCATTCCGGTGATCCAGCTCGGACTGTCGAGCAAGACGCTCAGCGAACAGTCGCTCGCCGACATCGCGCTCAACTTCCTGCGCCCGCAGCTGATCACGGTGCCTGGCGTGCAGATCCCGTTCCCGTACGGCGGCCGCACGCGCGTGGTCGCGATCGACCTCGATCCGCAGGCGCTGCTCGCGAAAGGGCTCACGCCCGCCGACATCGTCAACGCGGTCAACGCGCAGAACCTCGTGCTGCCGACCGGCACCGCGAAGATGGGCCAGACCGAATACCGGATCGACACCAACGCGTCGGCCGATACGGTCGCCGACATCAACAACCTGCCGGTCCAGACCGTCAACGGCGCGACGACCTATCTGCGCGAGGTCGCATCGGTACGCGACGGCTTTGCGCCGCAGACCAACGTCGTGCGCCAGAACGGCCAGCGCGGCGTGCTCATCTCGATCCTGAAAAGCGGCGACGCGTCGACGCTCAAGGTCGTGTCGGACCTGAAGGCACTGCTGCCGAAGGTGATCCCGACGCTGCCCGAGGGGCTCACGATCACGCCGCTGTTCGACCAGTCGGTGTTCGTCGACGCGGCCGTGCAAGGCGTGATCCACGAAGCGCTGATCGCCGCCGTGCTGACCGCGATGATGATCCTGCTGTTCCTCGGCAACTGGCGCAGCACGCTGATCATCGCGATCTCGATTCCGCTGTCGATCTTCACGTCGCTGATCGCGCTGTCCGCGCTCGGCGAGACCATCAACATCATGACGCTCGGCGGGCTCGCGCTCGCGGTCGGGATCCTGGTCGACGATGCGACGGTGACGATCGAGAACATCGAGCGCCACCTGCATCTCGGTACGAACCTGCACGACGCGATTCTCGAAGGCGCCGGCGAGATCGCGGTGCCCGCGTTCGTGTCGACGCTGTGCATCTGCATCGTGTTCGTGCCGATGTTCTTCCTGACAGGCGTCGCGCGTTTCCTGTTCGTGCCGCTCGCGGAAGCCGTCGTGTTCGCGATGCTCGCGTCGTACGTGCTGTCGCGCACGCTGGTGCCGACGCTCGCGATGCTGCTGTTCCGCCCGCAGCAGGCGAGCACCGGCCCGGATCGTTCGACGTCGCGCTTCGCGCGCATCCATCACGCATTCAACGCAGCGTTCGAGCGACTGCGCGCGTGGTACATCGTGCTGCTCAGCATCCTGCTGGTGCGCCGCCGCTTCTACGCGATGTGCTTCCTCGGCTTCTGCGTGCTGTCGACCGGCCTGGTTTTCGTGCTCGGCCGCGACTTCTTCCCGAACGCCGATTCGGGCAACATCCGCCTGCACATGCGCGCGCCGACCGGCTACCGGATCGAGGAAACCGCGCGCCTCGCCGACCAGGTCGAGCGCGTGATCCGCGAAACCGTGCCGCCCGACGAACTCGGCGCGATCGTCGACAACCTCGGGCTGCCGGTGAGCGGCATCAACCTGTCGTACAGCAACGCCGGCACGATCGGCACGCTCGACGGCGAGTTGCTGATCGCGCTGAAACCCGGCCACCGCGCGACCCAGCACTACGTGCAGGCATTGCGCACGGTGCTGCCCGAGCGCTTCCCGGGCGTCGAGTTCTTCTTCCAGCCGTCGGACATCATCACGCAGATCCTCAACTTCGGCCAACCGGCCGCGATCGACCTGCAGGTGCTCGGCAACGATCTCGCGAGTAACATGACTATCGCGAGCAGCCTGATGAAAAAGTTCAGGCAAATCCCCGGCGCCGTCGACGTGCACGTGCTGCAACGCAACGACGAGCCGACCCTGCTGGCCGACATGGACCGTACGCGCATGCAGCAGCTCAATCTCTCCGCGCAGAACGTCGCGCAGAACATGCTGATCTCGCTGTCCGGCAGTTCGCAGACGACACCGTCGTTCTGGATCAACCCGCGTACCGGCGTCCAGTACCCGCTGCAGATCCAGACCCCGCAATACAGCATCTCGTCGGTCGACGACCTGCTCGGCACGCCGATCTCGGCGAGCGGCCGCACGGGCATGCCGCTGCAACTGCTCGGCAACCTCGTGCAGGTGCGCAGCACCGCGAACCCGGCCGTGATCACGCACTACAACATCCGTCCGGCGATCGACGTGTACGTGAGCGTCGAAGGCCGCGACCTCGGCGCGGTCGCGGGCGAGATCGACCGCATCGTGTCGGATGCGCGCGCGACGCTGCCGCGCGGCACCGAGCTGACGATGCGCGGCCAGATCGAGACGATGCGCACGTCGTATATCGGCCTCGGCGCGGGCGTCGCGATGGCGATCGTGCTCGTCTACCTGCTGATCGTCGTCAACTTCCAGTCGTGGCTCGACCCGCTGATCATCATCAGCGCGATGCCGGCCGCGCTCGCCGGCATCGCATGGATGCTGTTCATCACCGGCACGCACCTGAGCGTGCCCGCGCTGACGGGCGCGATCATGACGGTGGGCGTCGCGACCGCGAACAGCATTCTCGTCGTGTCGTTCGCGCGCCAGCGTCTCGCGGACGGCGCGCCGCCGCTCACGGCCGCGCTGGAAGCCGGCGCGACGCGGATCCGGCCGGTGCTGATGACCGCGCTCGCGATGATCATCGGCATGGTGCCGATGGCGCTCGGTCTCGGCGAAGGCGCCGAGCAGAACGCGCCGCTCGGCCGCGCGGTGATCGGCGGCCTGCTGTTCGCGACGGTTTCGACGCTGCTGTTCGTGCCGCTCGTGTTCGGCGGCGTGCATGCGCGGCTGGCCCGCCGGCGCGCGCGCCAGGCCGCCGGACACTGATTCCCGCTTATTGACCGGTTGAATTCATGGAAGAGAAACATCACAGCACCGTCGGCATCCAGGTGGACGAACACGGGCTCGACCTGCCCGCGCGGGCCGGCGTGTGGCGACGCGCGCGGATCGTGCTGATCGTCGTCGGCGCGCTGCTCGCGGCCGGCGCGGCGCGCACGATCTTCACCGACGTCATGAACCGCAACCGGCTCGATGCGCTGACCGCGCAGAACGCGCGCCAGTACGTGACCGTCGCGCATCCGGTCGATGCGGCCACCGGCGGCAAGCTGTCGCTGCCCGGCACGCTGCGCGGCTTCGTCGAGGCGCCGATCTACGCGCGCGCGAGCGGCTACGTGCTGCGCTGGCAGGCCGACATCGGCGCGCACGTGAAGCAGGGCCAGCTGCTGGCCGAACTCGACACGCCCGAGCTGAACCAGGAACTCGCGCAGGCCACCGCGCAGCGCCAGCAGGCGCAAGCCGCGCTCGCGCTCGCGAAGACGTCGTTCGACCGCGCGCAGCAGTTGCGCCAGCGCGATGCCGTCTCGCAGCAGGAACTCGACGACCGGCAAGGCGCGTTCAACCAGGGCACCGCGAACCTCGCCGCGGCCGACGCGAACATGCGCCGTCTCACCGAGCTGAAAGGCTTCCAGCGGATCGTCGCGCCGATCGACGGGATCGTCACGCAGCGCAACGTCGACGTCGGCGATCTCGTCAGTTCCGGCAACGCGGGCCGTTCGCTGTTCACGGTCGTGCAGGCCGACCGGCTGCGGCTCTACGTGCAGGTGCCGCAGGCGTACGCGCAGCAGGTGAAGGTCGGCCAGCACGTGAGCGTCGCGCAGGCCGAGCTGCCGGGCCGGACGTTCGACGGAACGATCACGCGCACGTCCGAGGCGATCGACGTCGCGACGCGTTCGCTGCAGATCGAGATCACGCTGCCGAACCCGGACGGGCGGCTGCTGCCCGGCGCCTACGTGCAGGCCACGTTGCCGATGACGCCGGTCGGCCGCCTGCAGGTGCCGGCCAACACGTTGCTGTTCCGCGCCGAAGGCCCGACGGTCGCGACGGTCGATGCGAACGGCCAGGTGCGCCTGAAACAGGTGACGGTCGTGCGCACGATCGGGCAGACGCTCGAGATCGACGGCGGCGTGACGCCCGACGATCGCCTCGTCGTGAACCCGAGCGATTCGCTCGCGAACGGCGACCAGGTCGTCGTCGTGAAGCCGGCGCCGAAGCCCGCGTCCGGCGCCGCGGCGGGAGCGAACGCGTGATGCGCGCCCGCCTCGCGCCGCGGCCGGCCGCCCGCGCGGTCGCCCTCGCCGTCGCGCTCGCCGCCCTCGCCGGCTGCACGGTCGGCCCCGACTACCAGCGGCCCGACGTCGCCACGCCGGCCGCGTGGCGGCTCGATCCGGCCGACGCGTACTGGCATCCGGCCGCGCCGGCCCGCGCGCCGCTCGACCCGGCATGGTGGACCGCGTTCGGCGATCCCCAGCTCGATGCGCTGGAAGCCGAAGCGCTGCGCAACAACCAGAACCTGAAGGCCGTCGCCGCGCGCTACGACCAGGCGAAGGCGACGCTCGCGTCGGTCGCCTCGGCGCAGTATCCGGCCGTCGGCCTGAACGCGAGCGGCCAGCGCTTCAAGATCTCGGCCGACCGACCGCAGACCAGCTACGCGACGCAGAGCATGTCGACCGTGCAGAACGACGTGCAGGTCGGCGCGAGCGTCAGCTACGAGCTCGACCTTTTCGGCCGCGTGCGGCGCAGCGTCGAATCCGCGCAGGCCACCACCGAACAGGCGCGCGACGATTTCGCGAACGCGCGGCTCGTGCTGACCGCCGATCTCGCGTCGAGCTATTTCGCGCTGCGCGAATTCGACACCGAGATCGACGTCGTCAGGCGCTCGATCGACCTGCAGCAGAAGGCGCTCGACTACGTGAGCGCGCGCCACGACCTCGGCGCGGTGTCGGGCCTCGACCTGCTGCAGCAGCGCGCGCAGCTCGACGCGACGCGCACCCAGGCGCAGTTGCTGCTCCAGCAGCGCGCGCAGGTCGAAACCGCGATCGCGACGCTGGTCGGCACGCCGGCCCCCACCTTCTCGATCGCGCCGCGCGTCGTGCCGATCAACGCGCCGGCGCTGCCGACCGGCCTGCCGAGCGACGTGCTGCAGCGGCGCCCCGACGTCGCGTCGGCCGAGCGCGCGATGGCCGCCGCGAATGCGCAGATCGGCGTCGCGCGCGCCGCGTATTTCCCGCGCATCATGCTGTCGCCCGACATCGGCTGGGACGCGACGCGCTTCGCCGGCCTGTTCACCGTGCCGGCGTTGCTGTGGTCGGTCGGCGGGTCGCTCGCCCAGCCGCTGTTCGAAGGCGGCAAGCTGAAGGCCGGCGTCGATTTCGCGCAGGCCGGTTATGTCGCCGCGCAGGCCGGCTACCGGCAGGCCGTACTCACCGCGTTCCAGGAGGTGCAGAATGCGGTCACGGGATTGTCGGTGCTCGCCGAGGCCGCGCAGCAGGCCTCCGCGGCCGTCGACGACGCGCGCAAGCTCGTGTCGCTCGCGCAGGATCGCTACGCGGGCGGCCTGACGCCGTTCATCGACGTGCTGACGGCCGAGCAGCAGTTGCTGACGAGCGAGCGCCAGGCCGTGCAGATCCAGGGCCAGCGCGCGGCGCTCGTCGTGTTTCTCGCGAAGGCGCTCGGCGGCGGCTGGGACGGCGACGCGGCGGCCGCGGTCGAGGCTGCAGCCCCGGCGGCGGGCTCACACTAACCAGACAACGGACCCTGACATGAAAGTCCTGATCGTCGAAGACGAACCGAAAGTCGTCGAATACCTGAAGAGCGGCCTGACCGAGGAAGGCTGGGTCGTCGATACCGCGCTCGACGGCGAGGACGGCGCGTGGAAAGCCGTCGAATTCGACTACGACGTGGTCGTGCTCGACGTGATGCTGCCGAAGCTGGACGGCTTCGGCGTGCTGCGCGCGTTGCGCGCGCAGAAGCAGACGCCCGTCATCATGCTGACCGCGCGCGACCGCGTCGACGACCGCGTGCGGGGCTTGCGCGGCGGCGCCGACGACTACCTGACCAAGCCGTTCTCGTTCCTCGAGCTGATCGAACGGCTGCGCGCGCTGACGCGCCGCGCGCGCGTGCAGGAATCGACGCTGATCTCGATCGGCGACCTGCGGGTCGACCTGATCGGCCGCCGCGCGACCCGCGACGGCGCGCGGCTCGACCTGACCGCGCAGGAATTCCAGCTGCTCGGCGTGCTCGCGCGGCGCAGCGGCGAGGTGCTGTCGAAGACGACCATCGCCGAACTCGTGTGGGACGTGAACTTCGACAGCAACGCGAACGTCGTCGAGACGGCGATCAAGCGCCTGCGCGCGAAGCTCGACGGCCCGTTCACGGACAAGCTGCTGCACACGATCCGCGGCATGGGTTACGTGCTCGAGGCGCGCGAGGACGGCGATACCGAGAGGCCGGCATGAAACGCTCGATCGTCCTGCGGCTGTCGGCGATGTTCGGCATCGTGTCGCTGCTCGTGTTCACGCTGGTGGGCTGCGGGCTGTTCGTGATGATGGAGCGGCAGCTGTTCGCCGAGCTGCGCGCGACGCTCGATACGCGCACCAAGGTCGCCGAGATGATCGTGTCGCACGCGCTCACGCCCGAGCGCGGGCGCCTCATGCAGGAAAAACTCGCCGATCTCGAACCGCCCGACGGCTCGACGCGCTATCAGGTCGACAGCACGAATCCGGATTTCCGCTTCGGCAAGCCGGTCGACGGCGTGCCCGTCGGCGCGCCGTTCGGCGCATTCCAGCGCTACGCGCTGAACGACAGCAGCTACGACGTGATGACGAAGACCGTGACGGTGGCCGGCAACGGCGAGCGGCCGACGCTGAGGCTGATCGTCGCCAGTTCGTGCGAGCGCACGCAGCGGATGCTGCGCCGCTTCGGCTGGACGCTCGCCGGGCTGATCGCGATCGCGACGATCATCACGCTGCTGCTGAGCCGCGCGGTGGCCCGCTTCGGGCTCGCGCCGCTCGACCGGCTGTCGCAGGATGCATCGGCCATCAGCCTCGCGAACCGCCGCCAGCGGCTGCACACCGACGCGCTGCCGGCCGAGCTGCGCGACCTCGCCACGTCGTTCAACGGCGCGCTCGATCGCATCCAGCAGACCTACGCGCGGCTCGAGGCCTTCAACGCGGACGTCGCGCACGAACTGCGCACGCCGATCAGCATCCTGATCGGCCAGACCCAGGTCGCGCTGACCAGCCGCGACCGCACGGTCGAGCGGATGCAGCAGACGCTGCAGTCGAACCTCGAGGAATTCGAGCGGCTGCGCGTGATCATCAACGACATGCTGTTCCTGTCGCGCAGCGACCGCGGCGAACGGGCGACCGACCTGAAGGACGTGTCGCTCGCCGACGAGGTGCGGCGCATGCTCGACTTCCTCGAAATCCCGCTCGACGAGGCGCAGTTGCGCGCCGAACTGCACGGCGATGCGCGCGCGGCCGTCGATCCGTCGCTGTTCCGCCGCGCGATGACGAACCTGCTGATCAACGCGATCCAGCATTCGTCGCCCGGCGCGACGGTCAGCGTGACGATCGTGCGCCGCGACACGCTCGTCGAGATGGCCGTCGCGAACCCCGGCGAGCCGATCGACCCCGCCCGGCGTTCGCACGTGTTCGAGCGCTTCTACCGGCTCGAGGAAGCCCGCGCGAACAGCAAGGAGAACCACGGGCTCGGGCTGTCGATCGTCAAGGCCGTCGCCGAGATGCACGGCGGCAGCGTATTCGTCGCGTGTTCGGGCGGCATCAACACGTTCGGGTTTTCCGTCGCGGCGCAGCCGTGCGCGGCCGGCGAACCGCTCGCCGCGGAGCCGGCCCGCGCGACCGGCATACCCACGGCGCACGCGCCGCGCGCATTGCACTGACGGCCGTCGGGAACGTCGCGCCATCCGCCGAGGGCAGTTTTCTTCAATACCTGCCCGCCCCGCTCCTTTAGCCTCGATGCGACTTTCGACATTTCGCATGGAGACATCCGATGAGCATGCTGGTTTCGATGGCGGCATTCGCGCTCGCCTCGTCGATCACCCCCGGTCCCGTCAACATCGTCGCGCTCAGCGCGGGCGCGCGCCACGGCCTCGGCGCGAGCCTGCGCTATGCGGCCGGCGCGACGCTCGGCTTCGTCGCGCTGTTCCTGCTGATCGGCCTCGGGCTGCACGCGGCGCTCGCGCGCTGGCCCGTGCTGACGACCGCCACGCAGTGGTCGGGGATCGCGTTCCTGCTGTACATGGCGCTGCGGCTCGCGCTCGACGATGGCCGGCTCGCGCCGGACGCGCCGGGCGCGCAGATTGCCGGCCCGTCGGCGGCGGCCGGCGCGGCGATGCAGTGGCTGAACCCGAAGGCGTGGCTCGCGTGCGTGGCCGCGATGGGCGCGTATGCGGCCGACGGCGACCGCGCGCAGGTCTGGCAGTTCGCCGCGCTGTATCTCGTGATCTGTTTCGCGTCGATCGCGTGCTGGGCATATGCGGGCGCGTCGCTGCGGCACCGGCTCGCGAACGCGCGGCGCATGCGCGTGTTCAACCGGCTGATGGCGCTGCTGCTCGCGGGCAGCGCGCTCTTTCTGCTCGACGCCTAGCCGGCCGCGCCTAGCCAGCTGTTCGCGAAGCGCCGACCGCGCCGCGATACTGCCCAGGCGTCGCGGCCGCGATCCGCCGGAACGCGCGCTGGAAATGCGCCTGGTCGGCAAAGCCCGCGTCGAGTGCGACGTCGGCGATCGGCCGGCCGCGGCGCAGCTCCGTGCGGCCGTACTGCACGCGACGGTCGATCAGGAACGCATGCGGCGTCATGCCGTAGCGCGCGTTGAACGCGCGGATCAGGTACGACGGCGACAAATCGGCGGCCGCGCAGATCGCATCGAGCGTGACGCCCTCGCGGCAATGCGCGGCAATGTAATCCGCCGCGCGCGCGAGCTTCGCATTGTCGGCGGCGCACGGCGCGCGCGGCGCGGCCGGGTCGAGCGCGTCGTGCAGCGTCGTGAAGAATTCGACCGCCGCGCTCTCCTTGCCGAGCGGATCGATGCCGGGCGCGACGAGCGTCCGGTAGAAGCCGCCGAATTGCGCGAACAGGTCGCGCCGTTCGGTCAACTTCGGCGAAAAGCCGTGAAAATCGCGGTTCGGATCGCGGCCCAGCGAATGCTGCAGCCGCGCGAGCCACGGCACGTCGACATAGACCATCCGGTACGCCCACGCATCGGGGCCGTACGGATTGCACGCATGCACCTGTTCCGGATCGATGATCACCAGCACGCCGCGCCCGACGTGCTCGTTCGTCGCGCCGTTCACGTAGGTGCTCGTGCCGCCGACGATCGCGCCCACCGAAAACGTGTCGTGCGTGTGCTTCGCGTAGCAGATCGCGCGGCCGTCGTCGACGGTACGCGCCTCGATGAACGGCAGCGCGGCATCGCGCCAGAACGGCGACGGTACGACGGATCGGTTGGCGGTACGGCTCACGCGGCGGGCTCCCGGTTCGGACGGCGAGCGCATACGGTACAGGACCGCCCCGGCCGAAGCAATCGCGTGACCAGGCCCTACCGAATCGCGCGGTTTCGCCTAAGCTTTGAATTCCGCCCGCCGCGGCAGGCCCGGCGGCTTCCTTCCACCCATCGCACTTCACACGTATGCATATCGATCTGAAAGGCAAGACCGCGGTCGTCACCGCCTCCACCGCCGGCATCGGGCTCGCGATTGCCGAAGGGCTCGCGCGCGCCGGTGCGCGCGTCGTCGTCAACGGCCGCAGCGACGCGTCGGTGCAGTCCGCGCTCGCGCACCTGCGCCGCGCAGCGCCGGGCGCGACCGTCGAAGGCGTCGCCGCCGACCTGTCCGACGCGGACGGCGCCGCACGCGTGACGCGCGCCATGCCGCAGGCCGACATCCTCGTCAACAACGCGGGCATCTACGGCCTGAAGGCGTTCTTCGACATCGACGACGCCGAGTGGGACCACTATTTCCAGACCAACGTGATGTCCGGCGTGCGTCTCGCGCGGCATTACCTGAAGGGGATGCTCGAGCGCGACTGGGGGCGCGTCGTGTTCATTTCGTCGGAATCGGGCTTGAACATCCCAGTCGACATGATCCATTACGGATTCACGAAAACCGCACAGCTGTCGATCGCGCGCGGCCTCGCGAAGCTCGCGGCCGGCACCCGCGTGACCGTCAATTCGGTGCTGCCGGGGCCGACGATGTCGGACGGCGTGCGGGCGCTGCTGAAGGAAACGGCCGACGAAACCGGCCGCAGCGTCGAAGACGTGGCCGTGGAATTCGTGCGCAACCATCGCTCGAGCTCGATCATCCAGCGGCCGGCGACGCCCGAGGAAGTCGCGAACCTGGTCGTCTACGTGTGCTCGCCGCTCGCTTCTGCGACGACGGGCGCCGCGTTGCGGGTGGACGGCGGCGTGGTCGACACGATCGCGTGACGGCCGCCGGGCGCGCTACCGCGCGCCGACCTTCTTCGTCTGCAGCAGCCCCTTGCGGTCGGCGTTCATGCACGAATCGAAGCCGTGTTGCGTGACGACGCCGGCCCTGTCGAACACGACGAAATACGACCGATACTGGTCGCCGTGGTCGAGCCGGTAGTTGTAGCAGACGCCGCTGCCGTTGCGGACCATCCACACGCTGCGCGGATTGCCGCCGGCGCGAACGACATCGGCGCGCGTCGCGCCGCGCGCGGACGCGGCCCTCGGCACCGGCAGGCGCGAATACGAAAACGGCAGCAGCGCTTCAAACCACGCGCAGCCGCTGATCATCAGGCAGCCCGCCGCCAGGGACAGCGTCGCTGCGGGACGGGCCATCGAAATCAATCGCATGCTCGAGGAAATCTGCTGCGCCGCGCCGGCGCGATCGAAAGCCTCATGCTACTCGACCTTTGGGTCCGGATCGAAAAACTTTTTTGAAGATGCGTGCCAGAGCCCGCAACGGCGCGGCTCGCCGCCCGCGCGAATCGTGAAGCAATGTTGCGGCGCCGTTGCGGCCGCACGACGCGGCCCGCCGCTCGTCACGCGATCCACTCGGCCCACAACATCGTCAGCACCGTCATCAGCGCGGGGCCGACGAACAGCCCGATCAGGCCGAATGTCTCGGCGCCGCCGAGGATGCCGAACAGCACGAGCAGGAACGGCAGCCGCGCGGAGCTGCCGATCAGCACCGGCCGCACGAAGTGCTCGGCGACGAACACGACGACGAACCCGAGCACGGCCACCACGACGGCCCACATGGTCGCGCCCTGCACGAACAGCCAGAGCGCCGCGCCGCAGAACACGACCGGCGCGCAGAACGGCAGCATCGCGGCGATCGCCGTGACGAGGCCGAGCAACGCCGCATGCGGCACGCCCGCCAGCGCATACGCGATGCCGAGCAGCGCGCCCTCGCCGAGCCCGACGACGACGAGCCCCGTCACCGTGCCGAACACGGCCGCGACCATCCGCTCGATCAGCTCCGCGCCGTTGCGCCCGAATGCGCGCCGCGCGCCCTGCAGCAAGCTCCCCGACAGCTTGTGGCCGGCGCGCAGGATCACGAACAGCGTGACGAGCATGAAGCCGAATTCGAGCAGCCCGTGCGCGAGCTTCGTGCCGAACTGCCGCCCGAACGCGAGGAATTTCTCGCTGTTGACGCCGTGCATCGCGCTCGCCGCATGCAGCGGATGCCCGAGATGGGCCTGCCACCACGCGGCGACCTGCGGCGCGCCGACCGGCAGCCGGGCGACCACGTCCGGCACCGGGATGCCGTTGTCCTGGATCGTGCGCAACCACTCGCGCAGGTCGTGCGCCTGCCCGATCGCCTGGGTCGCCGCGACGGCCACCGGCAGCACGACCAGCAACGAGATCGCCGCCGTGATGACGGTCGCGACGACGGTCGGCCGCTCGCGGAACAGCCGGTGCGATTCGAAGCGCTTCAGCATCGGCCACATCGAGATGGCGATCACGCAGGCCCATGCGATGGCGGGAATGAAATCGCGGATCACCCACAGCGCGAGCGCCAGCAGTCCCGCATAGAGGACCACCCGCGCGATCTGTTGCGCGCCCGGACGCGCGGCGGAATCGGAAGACGGCGGTACGTTTGCGCCCATGAGCCCTCGGTCGAAAGAAAAACGGCGGTTCGCGCAGGCGACGTGCGTCGCGCGAACCGCCATTCTATCGGCGTCGGTGCCGGATCAGCCATCGCAAGCGGCCGGCCGATCGTACCGGCCCGCCGCGCGGCGGCGCGCCCGGGGTCAGGCCGCCTTGGCCGCGAGCTTGTAGCGTTCGAGCCAGTGTGCGTACGGCGCGGGCAGCGTCCACGACGGACGCTCGACGCCGAGTTGCTTGGCCGCGTAGTACGGCCAGTGCGGGTCGGCGAGGTGCGCGCGGCCGACCATCACGAGATCGAGCTGCTCTTCCGCCACCACGCGGTTCGCGAGTTGCGGCGTGTCGATCCCCCATGCGGACGACACCGGCAGCCCGGCCTCGCGGCGCACGCGTTCCGCGACCGGCGCGAGGAATGCCGGGCCCCATGGAATCTGCGCGTCCGGCGTCGAGAAACCGACCGACACGCTCAGCATGTCGAGCCCTTCCTGCTTCAGCCGCTGCGTGAGCGCGATCGACTCGGCGAGCGTCTGTTCGTCGCGGCCGTCGTATTCGATCACGCCCAGGCGCGCGGTCAGCGGCAGGTGCTCGGGCCAGACCTTGCGCACGGCCGCCAGCGTGTCGACGAGGAAGCGGCCGCGATTCTCGGCCGAACCGCCATATTCGTCGGTGCGGTGGTTCGAATGCACCGAGAAGAAGCTCTGGCCGAGATAACCGTGCGCAAAGTGCAACTCGAGCCATTCGAAGCCGAGATCGCGCGCACGCTTCGCCGATGCGACGAAATCGGCCTGCACGCGGGCGATGTCGTCGTGCGTCATTTCACGCGGCACTTTCGCCAGGTGCGCGCCGAACGGCACGGCCGACGGCGCGATGGTCTGCCAGCCGCGCGGATCGCCGTCGGCGATATGGTCGTCGCCTTCCCATGGGCGGTTCGCGCTCGCCTTGCGGCCCGCGTGCGCGATCTGGATGCCCGGCACCGCGCCGGCCGCCTTGATCGCCGCGACCGACGGCGCGAACGCTTCGGCCTGCGCATCGGTCCACAACCCCGCGCAACCCGGCGTGATGCGCCCTTCCGGCGACACGGCCGTCGCCTCGGCGATCACGAGGCCCGCGCCGCCGCGCGCGATGCCGGCCAGATGCACGTGATGCCAGTCGTTGACGACGCCGTCCTCGGCGACGTACTGGCACATCGGCGGCACCGCGACGCGGTTGCGCAGCGTGACATCCTTGAGTTTGAACGGTTCGAACAGGGCAGACATCCACGGCTCCTTTGCTTGGTTCTGCAAAACGACAGCACGGGTACGGCCCGCCGCGCAACGCGCGGCGAAACGATCCGGGATGCCCGCCGGCGCGGGCCGGCGGGCGACGAAAACGGGCGGCGCCGCAACGTTCGGCGCCGCGCGGGAGGCTACGCGCGCTTGAGCTGCGCGAGCAGCGCCTCGGCGGCAGGCTCCGACGACGCGGGGTTCTGCCCCGTGATCAGCAGCCCGTCGGTGACGACATGCGGCACCCAGTCGGCGCTGCGCTCGAATTGCGCGCCGTTGGTCTTCAGCATGTCCTCGACGAGGAACGGCACGACTTCCGTCAGTTCGACGGCCGCTTCCTCGCTGTTGGTGAAGCCCGTCACGCGCTTGCCGCGCACGACCGATTCGCCGGTCTGCGGATTCTTCACGTGACGCAGCACGCCCGGCGCGTGGCAGACGGCCGCCACCGGCTTGCCGGCCGCCAGCGCGCGCTCGATCAGGCCGATCGAATGCAGGTCCTCGGCGAGATCCCACAGCGGGCCATGGCCGCCCGGGTAGAACACGGCGTCGTAGTCGTCCACGGACACGTCGGCCAGCTTGCGCGTGGCGGCCAGCTCGGCTTTCGCGGCCGCGTCCGCTTCGAAGCGGCGCGTCGCGTCGGTCTGGGCGGCCGGATCGCTGCTTTTCGGGTCGAGCGGCGGCTGGCCGCCCTTCGGCGATGCGAGCGTCAGCTCGACGCCTGCATCCTTGAACGCGTAGTACGGCGCGGCCAGTTCCTCGAGCCAGAAGCCGGTCTTCTTGCCGGTGTCGCCGAGCGTGTCGTGCGAGGTCAGGACAACCAGAATCTTCATGATCGGACACTCCTTCGAAAGGGTGGAAACAGGGCCGCGCATCGTGCGCCTGCCCGTCAATCAAATATGGCACGTCGACGTGCGGTCCGCGTCAGCGAGGGCCTGCATGCGAACTCTCTATTAGACCAGTCGTCTCGGCGCGTCCCGCAATGAAGCCCGATGACATCGCGCAAGTCCGCCTGCGCCCCGGTGCCTCACCTCGGCAGCCGCGCCGAACGGGCGCCGCTGCATTCGACAGGCTGGATGATAGCCGCCGATTAGACCAGTCGTCTAGAAAAATGGAGATACGACCTTATGGTCGTCATGGATTTCCGCGCGGCGGCCCGTCCGTGTCCCCTGCTTCGACGACCGGCATTTCGAGCCGCTGTCCGCGGCCGCCGCCGTCGATCATCCCGAGCATCAGTTCCGCGAGCGAGCGCCCCGACGCGTGGCCGGTCGGCTGCACGACCGCCGTCACGCGATGCGGGTGCGCGAGGTCCGGCGGCACGCCGTCGTAGACGATCAGCGACATGTCCTCGCCCAGGCGCAGCCCGCTGTCCACGAGCGCCCGAAACGCGCCGCCGCCCGCGATGTTGTTGTCGACCAGCAGCGCCGTCGGCCGCTCGGCACGCGCGAGCAGCGCCCGCACCGCCTGCAGCCCGCCGTCGTGCGTGAACGGGCACTCGACGAGCAGCGCCGGATCCGGCTCGATGCCGGCTTCGCGCAGCGCGGCGTCGAAGCCCGCGCGGCGCTGCGCGGCGAAATTCAGGGCAAGCGGCGCGCTGATCATCGCAATGCGCCGGTGCCCGAACCCGATCAGCCGCTCGACGGCCGCCTTCGCGCCGGCCGCGTTGTCGAAGTCGAACCACGCGTACGGTTCCGTGCGCTCGGTGCGGCCGTACGCGACATACGGAAACCCGCGCGACGCCAGGAACGCGAGGCGCGGATCGTCGACCCGCGTACGCGCGACGATCAGGCCGTCGACGAGTTTGCCGTCGACGATGCGCCGATAGGTGTCCAGTTCCGCGTTCGGCCGCGCCGACGCGATGATGAAATCGAGATTGCGTTCCGCAAGCCGCTCGGTAATGCCCGCGACGACCTCGCCGAAACGCGGATCGCCGAGATCGCCCGCGCCGAACGGATAGACGATCCCGATCATGTCGGCCCGACCGGTCGCCAGCCGGCGCGCGGTCGGATCCGCCACATAGCCCATCTCGCGCGCGGCCTTCATCACCCGTTCGCGCGTTGCCTCGCTGACGTCGTCATAACCGTTCAGCGCGCGGCTGACCGTCGTCCGCGACAGCCCGAGCGCGTCCGACAGCGCCTTCAGATTCACCTTCACCGTCACTCCTCGCATTCGCCAGTCCACCCGGCCGCCTCCGGCCGGGTAATTATTTCCAATTGGTAACGATTACCGTCAAATAAATATCTTTTGCGTTCCAAACCGGTTTGAAATAGCATCCAAACCGGTTTGGACATCGATGCCACCTTCAGCCGTTCCCTTTCACCGTCAAACGAAACGAAACAACGCCGAGATGACATACTTTCCCTTTTTTCGCTCGCCCCAGGGCAAACGTTTGCTCCTCGCTGGCGGCGCACTTGCCGCCTTCGCGGCCTTCGCCGTCGTTGCACACGCGCAGACCGCCGGCGCCCCTCAGCCCACGCCCCATACGCAGCAGGCCTACGATCCCGAAGGCAACTTCACGATGCGCTGGACGCGTGCGGACATCCGCCAGATCGTCGCGCAGTCGCACACCGCCGGCGCCGACAGAAACTCGCTGCCGCAGGCGCTGACGATGCCGGACATCCCGCAGGATTTCCCGCTGATCAATTCGAACGTGTGGGTCTGGGATACCTGGCCGCTGGCCGACCTGCGCGCGAACCAGCTCAGCTACAAGGGCTGGGAGGTGATCTTCTCGCTCACCGCCGATCCGCACGCGGGCTACACGTTCGACGACCGTCACGTCCATGCGCGCATCGGCTTCTTCTATCGCCGTGCCGGCATCCCCGCGTCGCAGCGTCCCGCGAACGGCGGCTGGACCTGGGGCGGCCACCTGTTCCCCGACGGCGCCAGCGTCAAGGTGTTCGGCACCGCACCGATGACCAACAACGCCGAATGGTCGGGCTCCGCGCGCCTCACGCAGGGCGACAACGTCAGCCTGTACTACACCGCGACGTCGTTCAACCGCTCGGCACCCGGCGGCGCGGACATCACGCCGCCGCAGGCGATCATCACGCGCGCCGACGGCCACATCCACGCCGACGACAAGCATGTGTGGTTCTCCGGCTTCGACGACCACAAGGCGCTGCTGCAACCGGACGGCAACTACTACCAGACCGGCCAGCAGAACACCTACTTCTCGTTCCGCGATCCGTTCGTGTTCACCGATCCCGCGCACCCGGGCAAGACCTACATGGTCTTCGAGGGCAACACGGGCGGCCCGCGCGGCGCACGGTCCTGCACCGAAGCCGATCTCGGCTACGCGCCGAACGATCCGTACCGGGAAGATCTCAACGCCGTGATGAATGCGGGCGCAGTGTATCAAAAGGCCAATGTCGGCCTGGCGGTCGCGACGAACCCGCAATTGACCGAGTGGAAGTTCCTGCCGCCGATCCTGTCGGCGAACTGCGTCGACGACCAGACCGAGCGCCCGCAGATCTACCTGAAGGACGGCAAATACTACCTGTTCACGATCAGCCACCGCACGACGATGGCGGCCGGCGTCGACGGCCCGGACGGCGTGTACGGCTTCGTCGGCAACGGCATCCGCAGCGACTTCCTGCCGCTGAACGGCGGCAGCGGCCTCGTGCTCGGCAACCCGACCGACTTCTCCGCGCCGGCCGGCGCGCCGTATTCGCAGGATCCGAACCAGAACCCGCGCGAATTCCAGTCGTATTCGCACTACGTGATGCCGGGCGGCCTCGTCGAGTCGTTCATCGATGCGATCGGCCCGCGTCGCGGCGGCACGCTCGCGCCGACGGTGAAGATCGGCATCAACGGAACGTCGACGGCGGTCGATCGCACGTATGGGCGCGGCGGACTCGGCGGCTACGGCGACATTCCGGCGAACCTGCCCGCGCAGGGCCCCGGCCACTGACGACGGCCGCGCGCAGTCACGCGCAGCGCGCGCGTATCGGGCGTGTCCCGTGCGCGCGCGTGCCGTCACCCTCTGCCTGCCGCGCGCCGCGCCGCCAATCCGCATCCGGCCCGCAGCGCGCGGCGGTCCGCTTCGCCGGACGCAGCCTGGAACCACGCATGAGATTCACGCTACCCCGTTTTCCCTTCCACGCGGCGCTGCTGCTCGCGTGCACGGCCGGCGCGCACGCCGCCGCGCCCTACGTCGCCCCCTGCACCGCGCCCGTCGCCGACGGCACGCCGCAATGGCGACCCGCGCTCCATTACACGCCGCAGCGCAACTGGATGAACGACCCGAACGGGCTCGTCTACGACAACGGACGCTATCACCTGTTCTACCAACACAATCCGCTCGGCAACGACTGGGGCAACATGTCGTGGGGCCACGCGACGAGCACCGATCTCGTCCACTGGCGCGAGCAGCCGGTCGCGATGCGCGCGAACGCGACGGAGGAAATCTTCTCCGGCTCGATCGTCGCCGACACCCGCAATACGTCCGGCCTGGGCACGCCCGGCCGCACGCCGCTCGTTGCGCTTTATACAAGCGTGTACAAGGCGGGCTCCGGACACGCGCCGGGCACTCAGGCGCAGTCGCTCGCGTACAGCCTCGATCACGGCACGACGTGGCAACCTTACGCACGCAATCCGGTGCTGACGCTCGCCCCGGAATCGAAACAATTTCGCGATCCGAAAGTGTCGTGGTATGCGCCGGGCGGCTACTGGCTGATGACGACGGTCGTCGCCGATGCGCACGTCGTGAAGCTCTATCGCTCGGACGACCTGATCCACTGGAATTTCCTGAGCGACTTCACGCTGCCGGGCGTGCCGCACGACGGCGCGCTGTGGGAAATGCCCGACCTCGTGCCGCTGCCGCTCGACGGCGACCCCGCACGAACACGGTGGGTCATGATCGTCAACGTCAACCCGTGGTCGATCGCCGGCGGCTCGGGCGCGATGTATTTCGTCGGCCACTTCGACGGCCGCACGTTTACGCCGGATCGCGTCGCTCCCGCCGGCTCCGATCCCGCGCAGTTCCGCTGGGTCGACCATGGCGCGGACTTTTACGCAGCCGGCACCTTCTCGGGCGCGCCCGGCTCACGACCGGTCGCGATCGCGTGGATGAACAACTGGGACTACGCGGCGAAAGTGCCGACCGCGCCGTGGCGCGGCGCGATGACGCTGCCGCGCGCGTTCGCGCTGAAAACGATCGACGGCGAACCGACGCTCGTCGTCGCGCCGGCCGCCGCGTTCGACGCATGGGCGGACGGCCGGCCCGCGACGCATCTCGGCGACGTGAGCGTCGCGTCGGCGACGCGTGAACTGCCGGCCGCGACGCGCGGCACGGTGCAGCGGATCACGCTGACGCTCACGCCGCGGTCGGCCGCGCGCGCGGGGCTCGTCGTGCGGCGCTCGGCGGACGGCTCGGTCGGCACCCGGATCGTGTACGACACCGCGAAGCGCACGCTGACGCTCGACCGGTCGCAATCCGGCGAAGCGAATTTCTCCAACGCATTCAGCCGGCAGCACATCGTGAACCTGCCGCTCGAGCACGGGCTGTTGCGGCTCGAGATCGTCGTCGATCGCGGCTCGGTCGAAGTGTTCGCGAACGGCGGCCGCGTGGCGCTCACCGACCTGATCTTCCCGCCCGGCGATGCCGACCGTGTCGCCGTGTTCGCCGAGCACGGCCGCGCGACGTTCGGCGGGCTGACGGTGACGAACCTCGCGGGGCCGGACGATGCCGGCCGTGCTTGCGACGCGCCGCGCTAGCCGCGCGAACGCGCCGGCTGACGGCGGGCGCCCGCCGTCAGCCGCTCAAAGCAGGCCCATCCCGCCCGACGCGATGATCTCCGCGCCGACGATGAACGCGGATTCCGGCGCGCTGAGATGCAGCACCGTCGACGCGATCTCGTCCGGCGTGCCGAACCGGCCGATCGGAACGAGCCCCTTGATCTTGTCGGCCGTCTCGTCGAGCGTGGCCGCATCGAGCCCGAGCTTGCCGTAGAGCGGCGTCTGCACGGGCCCCGGGCTCACGACGTTCACGCGCACGCCGTGCGGCAGCAGTTCCGTCGACAACGTCTTCGCGAACGAATTGACGGCCGCCTTGCTCGCCGCATACACCGACGAGCCGGGCATCCCGATGTGCGCGTTGATCGAGCCGTTGATCACGATCGACGCGCCACGGTTCAGCAGCGGCACCAGCGACTGGATCTGGAAATACGCGCCCTTCACGTTGGTGTTGAACACGAGATCCCACATGGCCTCGTCGCTGTCGGCGAGCGGCGCGAGTTTCGCGACGCCCGCGTTGATGAACACGGTGTCGAGCCGCGCCCCCGCCGACGCGATCGCATCGGCCAGCGCGCGGGCCGACGCGACGCTGCCGGCCTCGTTGCGGATCGCGAGCGCACCGTCGCCGAGCGTGCGTTGCGCGGCGGCGAGCGCCTCCACGTCGCGCCCGGTGATGATGACCCGCGCGCCTTCGGCCGCGAATGCCGTGGCGGCCGCCAGGCCGATGCCGCTGTTGCCGCCCGTGACGAGGACCGTCTTTCCTTCGAAGCGTTGCATGATGTTCTCCAGTGATTTCGGTGAATGACCGTGAACGCATGGTGCGCGTGAAGCCGCCCGCTGCCGTACGACTCGCGCGACGAAAACGTTCGAATCCATCGAACGTGTTCCGGCCGGCGCCGCACGCCGTCACGGCACGACGTCGATGCCGTCGAGCAGCCGCTGCGCGAGGCGCGGCGCACGGAGCTGCTCGAGCCACCATTGCAGCGCCCGGCCGTCCCGGTCGCCGTGCCACGCGACATACAGCCGGTTCGGCTCGCGCGGATCGGCCGTCTGTCTTTCGACGAGCTCGCCGCGTGCGAGCAGCGACGCCACGCGCCGTCGCGGCACCCAGCCGACGCCCAGGCCATCGCGCTGCGCGAGGATCTTCGCGCGCATCGACGGCACCGCCAGCACGGCCTGCCCGCCGAGCAGGCCATACGCGCGGCCGGCCGCGCGCCGCGACGAATCGGCGACGACGACCGCCCGGTGCGCGCCGATCGCATCCCGCGTCAGCGCACCGCTCACGGCGGCCAGCGGATGGCGCGGCGATACCGCGAACACCCACTCCATCGCCCCCAGCTCGAACCACTTGAAGCCGGGAATCGCCGGCGGCTCGTTGGTCGCGCCGACCACCAGGTCCGCGCGGCCGTCGCGCAGCGCTTCCCAGGTACCGCCGAGCACTTCGTGCGTGAAACGCAACGACACGCCCGAATCGAGCGCATCGAACGCGTGGACGACGGGCAACAGCGTGTCGAACTCCAGCACCTCGTCGCTGACGATCCACAGCCGGTCTTCCCAGCCGCTCGCGACCTGCCGCACGCGCTGCGTCAGCCGCGCGACGTCCAGCGCCAGCCGCGCCGCCTCGTCGGTCAGCAGCTGTCCGGCCGGCGTGAGCTGCAGCCGGTAGCCGCGCCGGTCGAACAGCAGCGCGTCGAAGCGTGTTTCGAGCTGGCGCGCCGCGTGCGACACCGTCGACGGCGCCTTGCCGAGCCGCGCGGCCGCACGCGACAGGCTGCCGGTGGCGCGGATCGCGTCGAGCAGCGCGAATTCTTCTTCAGACAACATGGACACGCTCCGGCCTGGGGACGTCGTGATCGGAATCGTGATCGTAAGGCAGCCGTGCATGCCGGTCCAATCCGCGACGCGCGGCCCTTCAGCCGGCATACTGGCGGCATGCCGATTCAGGCAAAACCACCCCGAACGAGGTATCCACTGCGATGGACATCGCGATCCGCATCGAAGGCCGTCACGACCTGACGGGGCAGATCTTCCGGCAACTGCGCACCGCGATTGTCGACGGGCGCCTCGCCGGCGGCGCGCGGCTGCCGTCGACGCGCGACCTCGCGAAACAGCTCGGCGTCTCGCGCAAGACGACGCTCGACGCGTTCGAGCGCCTGGTGGCCGAGGGCTACCTGAATACGCGCGCAGGCGACGGCACGTTCGTCGCCGACGGCCTCGCGCGCGTGCCGCACGAGCCGGCCGCGGCCGTGCCGGCGATCGCCGCGGACCGCCGGCCGGCCGACGCGCCGACCGCGCGCGCGATATGGAACGACCTGCCCGACGCGCTCGCGATGCCCACGCCGCAGGATGCGCCCGGCTTCGACTTCCGCGGCGGCGTGACCGACAAGACGCTGTTCCCGTTCGACGCATGGCGGCGCTGCCTGCATCACGCGCTGCGCCAACAGATGCGCGGCCCGGCCCAATATCACGACCCGGCCGGCGATCCGCAGTTGCGCGGGGCGATCGCGCGCTACGTCGCGTTCAGCCGCGCGGTCGCGTGCGGCTGGGACGACGTGCTCGTCACGCAAGGCGCGCAACAGGCGCTCGACCTGATCGCCCGCGTCGTCGTGCGGCCCGGCGATGTGGTCGCGGTCGAGGATCCCGGCTATCCGCCCGCGCGTGCCGCGTTCGCGTCGCTCGGTGCGACGGTGATCGGCGTGCCGGTCGACGCGCACGGCCTCGTCACGGAACGGTTGCCCGACGACGCGCGCCTCGTCTACGTGACGCCGTCGCACCAGTTCCCGCTCGGGATGCCGATGACGCTCGACCGGCGCGTTGCGCTGCTCGAATGGGCGCAGCGCCGCCGCGCCGTGATCATCGAGGACGATTACGACGGCGAGTTCCGCTTCGAGGGCCGGCCGGTGGAGTCGCTGAAGAGCCTCGACCGCACCGGGCTCGTCGCGTATGTCGGCACGTTCTCGAAGACGATCTTTCCGGAGCTGCGGATCGGCTACGCGATTCCGCCGCGCGCGCTGCGCGGCGCGCTGGCCAAGGCGAAGCAGATCGTCGACTGGCACACCTGCACGCTGACGCAGGCGGCGCTCGCCCGCTTCATGCTCGAAGGCGACTTCGCACGGCACCTCAAGCGCGTGCAGAAGCACTACGACGCGCGTCGCAAGGTGCTGATCGCGCATCTGCGCGGCGAACTCGCGCCGTGGTTCGATGCGATCGTGCCGACCGCCGGCATCCACCTCGCCGCGCGCCTCAGGGCCGGTGTCGACGAAGCCGCGCTGATCGCCGCGGCGCGCGCGCACGACATCGGGCTGTACGGCATCGCCGCCTTCCACGTCGACGCGCCGCGCCAGGCCGGCCTGCTGTTCGGCTATGGCGGGATCGACGCGCTGCGCATCGACACGGCGCTTGCGAAGCTCGCCGCGCTGCTGCGCGCGGCCGGGTAACCAGGCGTCATTGGCTACCTCGATTTACCTAAAATTGGTTATTCCAGCAGGCCAGTCCACTCGTTAATCTGGGTCCTGTCGCGCCACCGTGCGCTCCAACCGAAAAAGGACCTGCCATGCAACCGCGCCTGAACTTCTATACCGCCAGCCCGAACGCCATCAAGGTGATGCGCAACGCCGAGGACTTCATCGCAAAAAGCTCGATCGAGAAGCCGCTCGCCGAACTCGTCCGCCTGCGCGCGTCGCAGATCAACGGCTGCGCGTTCTGCGTCGACATGCACACGACCGACGCACGCAAGGGCGGCGAAACCGACCGCCGTCTCGCGACCGTCGTCGTGTGGCGCGAAACGCCGTTCTTCACCGAGCGCGAACGCGCGGCGCTGGAATGGACCGAGGCGTTGACGCTGGTGGCCGACAACCACGTGCCCGACGCCGTCTGGGAGGCCGTGAAGCC
This sequence comes from Burkholderia cepacia, assembly GCF_001718835.1. Classification (NCBI taxonomy): domain Bacteria; kingdom Pseudomonadati; phylum Pseudomonadota; class Betaproteobacteria; order Burkholderiales; family Burkholderiaceae; genus Burkholderia; species Burkholderia cepacia. Next base: position 1,852,098 of record NZ_CP013444.1, read on the forward strand.
GCACTTCACCGACGAGGAGCTGTTCGACCTGTCGATGCTGATCGCGACGATCAACTCGTGGAACCGCTTCGCGATCGCGTTCCGCAAGATGCCCGAGTAAGGAGGCGGCCATGACTCGCAACGTTTTCATGCGCGCCGCCGCGTGCGCCGCGCTCGTGCTGGGCGCGACGATGCCGGCCGCGCACGCGCACGACGGCGGCGACAATGTGCGCTCCGTCATGCAGCAGGCCGTGCCGGAAGCGCCCGGCAAGCTCGCGGTCGTCGCGACCGTCGACTATGCGCCCGGCCAGGCTTCGGAAGCCCACCGGCACCTCGGCTCGGTGTTCGCGGTCGTGTCGAAGGGCGAAGTGCTGTCGCAGGTGAACGGCGGCCCGCTGCACCGTTATCGCGCCGGCGAAGGCTGGTACGAGGCGCCCGGCTCGCGCCACCAGGTGTCGCGCAACGCAAGCGCGACCGAACCCGCGCAGATCGTCGTGTTCGGGTTGACGGGGGAGAATATGCCGCTCAAGTCGGCGATGGATCAGTAGGGGCTGGCGCCGGGCCCGGCGTGCCGGGCGCCGGCGGCTTGACCGGCAACCGGCGCGACCGGTCGTCCGCGCTCGTCTTGCCCGTTGAAATCGAATTGGTCATCCGCTCGCTTCGTCTTGTTCATCTTCTTGACTCTCCTTGCTTGAGTTTAAACGCTCAGCAAGGAATTCGTTTTTCGGGGGCGAGCTCACAGGATCGCATCCACCACGACGAACAATTCGCCGCTGAACGACGGCCTCGACGTCGCCTTCATTCCAAGCGTTCATAAACACCGAGCCCGGCAACAGCCGGCCTCGGTCGTTCAGATCTTGCGGTCAGACTTGAACCAGGGACCGAATTTCTCCGGATCGTCGCTCAGCATCCCGACCTTGCGCAACGGCTTCGGCAACAATCGAATATGTAAAACCAGAAGAACAATAAAGAATGGAAGGCCTATAGCAAATACAGAGATGCCATCACTCAGCCCCATCAGTTTCCGACAGATACCAATCACGATGACCGTATAGCACCCCGTACTAAAAACCGATACTAGGAAAACCATGAACCATATTTGAGCCGTCGCATAGAGTCGTCGCCAATTCATTTCTGCTCTCCTGCGTGGCGAATGTCATTGATGACCGTTGCTCCCTTCGAACCAACTCCAAACAGAAGAATGCCCTGCGTCGTCCCGTAGGGCGCCGCTTGGTTAATGAATGGAATCAAGGTGTTGTTATTGATACGCGGCACGGTCACGCCAAACATCGCCCCCGGACGATTCAGACCATCAGCATTACCCATCTTGAGCGGGACTGGCGCTTTCAAGGCCACAATCGCGGCTACCAGATTCAACCCATCATATGCGACATCCCCCCAACCAGCAGGCAATGCCTCATTAAACCCATACCGCAAAGGATTCACTCCAGGAGAACTGATGCCGTTGTAACGGTTGTAAAGACCATCCGCACCTTCTGCCATATCACCCAATCCAAAAACGATCATTCCTCCACCGCCGAGAGCACAACCCAGACCGCTTGTACAAAGTCCCGCTCCCGTCTTTACCGTCACACCACCAACAACGATCTTCGCCGTATCCTTCGCCACACCAACCGGATCGTTCTTCAACGCATCACCAGCCTTCTGCCACGGCGTGTACTCGAACAACCCCGCTTCCTTCTGCTGATTCACCCAATCCAGTTGCGGCTTCAATTGCGATGCCTCGACCTCGCTCACGAAGTTCTTGTTCCGTGCCTCGCTCCCCTCCGGATACTCCGACCAGCACTTCACCACGTAGCACGCCGCGCGCGTCAGCTTCTCTTGCTCGGCCTTGTCCTTACCTGCTTTCTCCGCGATCGCGTCCTTCTCATTATCGTGCAACTGCCGATTAAACCGATCCACGTTGTATCCCGAGAACGCCCCCGATTCCCCACCCACAGCCACTCCAGCCCCCGTCGCAAGCGCGTTCGCCACGATGTTACCCAGCGCCTGATTCATATTGGCATTGCCGGTCGGATCGCTGCCTGCAATCCCGCTGCTCAGCTCGTTCAGCTTGCCGGACGCGATCGACGCAATTGCCGCACCGGCTGCGCCACCTACTGCATTACCGCCCGCCAGTCCAGTCACCAGCGCCGCGCCGGCACCTTGCATCAGCGCGCGGTTCGCTCCGCCTTCCTTCCACGCGTCAACACCTGCCTGGTCGCCATTCGCCGCGGCATCTTTCATCATCTTGTCCGCATAGTCCCCGATCCGGCGCGACACCACTTCACCCGCCGCGCTGGCCGCAGCCATCATGTCCGCTTGATTGCTCAAGAGATTCTGCATGTCCGGAAGTTTGGCGACCGCTCCGTTCGTGTTCGTCGTATCGCGATTCAAGCTGGCGACGTCCTGCTTCTGGTTCGCCGAGTCCGTGATCGTCACCGTCCCCGCACTCACGCCGCTCTTCGTCGTCGCGCTATCACTGCCGCTGTCGTTCTGCCCAAGCATGGGCGCGGCGCCGCCGGCATTCTTGCCCGACGCGCTGCCGTGCGTGCTGTAGTTCATTCCACCGTCGCCGGTCGTCGCGCCCGCACTGAAGCCGCTCGAGCTCGCATCGTAGTGCGACTGGTTCTGGACGTCCGAGAAGGACAGCGAACCTGTCGTCAGCGAGTTCTTCGACGCGTCCGCGTCGCTCGCGATCAGTCCGCCTTTCAGGTCGGTATTACCGGTGACGTTGATATTGAAACCGCCATCGCCCGCGTGAATCCCGGCCTGTTCGTTGACGCCCGCATAGCTGCCCGACGCATTGCCCTTGCTCTGGCTGAAGTTCGCACTTGCGCCGCCCTGACTGACGCTGAAGCCGCCGCCCGAACTCGACTGATGCGCCGCGCTCGACAGCGTATCCTGCACGCTGACGATGTTCAGATTCCCGCCCACATCGGCGTTCACCTGATTGCCCTTCACGTTCGAGCCGATGATGTTCGTATCGCCGCCCGAGATGATCGTCACATTGTTTGCTGCGCTTACATGGCTATTGTTCTGCGTGGCCAGATCGCTGTTGCCGTCGCCGTTGGCCTTCGACATCGCCGCGGAAACACCGAACCCGCCCGTGCCGACGGACACCCCCACGCTCGCGCTCTTCGACTCGTTCGTGCTGCGCGTCGAATCCGTATCGGTCGTATTGACGATATTGACCTGATTCTTCGCTGCCAGGATCACGTCGTTTGCGTTCACGTTCGAACCAACGATCATCACATTGCCGCTGCCCGGCTGACCATTGCCGGTCGCCGCAAACGCCGCCGTTCCACCCGCGGCGACGCTGGAGCCGCGATTCGTCACGCTGTCTTCGGAGAATGCGCTCTTGCTGTGACTGCTGCCGACGCTGACTTCGACCTTGAACTGAGGTGTCTCTCCCGCCCCCAGCGCCCGGACCACATCGCCCGCGGCAACGTTCGCGTCCCATGCCGCGCTGGCCGCGGCCATCCCGTGCAGCGCGGCTGCCCGGCCGTCCTGGCTATTGCTGGACGCACGCGATTGACCCACAGCGTTCGATATCGCGTCGATCACCGGTGCCTTCAGTGCCAGCGTCAGGCCGCTCTTGGAGACTTCCTGCGTTTCACCGCGGTGGTTCTTGTCCTGCGCCGAGTCAATCGTCACGTTCGCGCCTGCCCCACTGAGATTCTTCGCTGCGATCAGGTCGCTGCCCGTCACGTGCAGATCGTTGCCAGCCGTGATGCTCAGGTTACCCTTCAGCGAACCGATCGTGCTGGCGTTGTTCGACACCTCGGTCGTCTGGCTGGTCGTCTTCAGCGAACTGCTGCCCACCGACACCGACAGTCCGCCGCCCGACATCAGCCCGGATTCCTTCTTGTTGTAATAGCTCGATGACTGCAAGGTGTCCTGCGACGTCGTAACCGTCACGTTACGCGCTGCCGTGAGCGTCACGTCGTTCGTTCCGACGATGGTGCTGCCCTGAACATTGACGTCCTTTCCGCTGACAATGTTCACGCCGTCCGCCGATACCAGACTGCCGCGATTGAGCGTCATCGTCTGATCGATCCCGCTTGCGATCTTCGTTCCGCTCAACACGCCGCTACGGCTATGCGTTTCATGCGAACTGTATTCGTGCGTCTCGGTTGCCGCGCCGACGTTCACATCGCCGGCCGCCAGCAGGTTCGCGTTGCCCTTGTCGAGGCTGAGCGTGCTACCGGAGAGCGTTATATCCTTGCCCGACACGATATTGACCGTGTCGCCGCCCTTGAGCGTCGTCCCGGTCACGGTTTCATTCACCGCATGCAGGGTCGCGGCCGAACTGCGGCCACGACTGCTGCTGGAACTATTGCTGTTGATGGTGGACGTTGCGCTCGCCGCACCAAGCGACACATCGCCCTTCACGGCCACCGTGCCACCTTGCCCAAGATCGATCTGCGCGCCCTTCGCCGTCAGGTCGCCGCCGACGCCGATTTGCGACACGCCGCCGACCTTCACGGAACTGCCGACCGCCTGATTGACGTCCACGTCCGACACACCATTGGCGCGATGCACGACCGTGTGCTCGCCAGTCTGCTGCGCACCGAGATTCCAGTTGCCCCCGACCTGCATCCCCAAATTGCCGCCGACGTTCAGGTCTCCCGCGTTCTGCTGGAAATTCCCTCCAGTCACGATCGCCGCATTGCCTGCTACATCGATTTTCGCCTGCGGCCCGAGCGTCGTCGTGATGCGCGTTGCGCCCGTGTCGTTGACTTGCTTGACGGTTTTTGCTGCGGTATCGAGAATCAGGTCCTTGCCGGCGTCGAGCTGCAAACTGCCGGCCTTCACGTTCGCGGATGTCAGATCGACGTCGCCCGTCGTCGTCAGCTTCATCAAGCCGCCGCTTTGCAGCGCGCCGAATGCGTTGTCGATCTGCTTGCCTTCCACCGACAGCGTATTCGCCGCCTTCATCGTGCCGCTGTTCGTGAACGTTTGTGCGTTCTTGAGATCGATGTCGTTCGCCGCGATCAGCGGACCATGCCAGTTTTCCTGACTGGCTTTTGCCAGATAGACGACCGGCACCAAGACCGACTGTCCGCCAACGACGCGCGTCTCCATCAGGATCACGTTGCTCGTCAGTTGCGAAACCTGTTCAGGCGACAGGCTCATGCCGAGCGGAAGGCTGAGCGACTTCGACAGCGATGCACCGGCCGCCATCAGCGATTCGTACATCGACTGCGTATCCGTGTACGGTCCCAACACGGCCTTGCCCGTCAACGACGTAATTTCATTGCGTACCAACTGCTGCTCGTAAAAGCCGTCGCCGAGCCGCTTCGGAATGTGCGTCAGGTCAACGCCGATCTGCTGGAAGAAATAATCGCTCGAAATGAAATTCTTTTGGTTCGTGAACGCCGGATTGGTCTCGATGACGTACGGTGCATTCGGCGCAATGGTTGGCTTGAACAGCCCGCCTTGCGCAAGGGTGAGATTGTTCAGGACGTTGAGCGCAGTCGCACTCGCGATCACCGGATTGACCATCGTCGGCGTGGTGCCGTGCACCGCGCCGGAATTGACGGGCAACGACTGACCGGCCACCAATCCAAGCGACGGAATCGACGCGTTGCCTGCGGTGTTGTTGATGCTCACGCCCGTACCAGACAACGTGCCATTCGTGACGAGCGTCGATTGATAATCGGGAATCTTGAATTCCTTCACATCGGCCGGACCATTACATCCTTTATCGCAGAATGAATAGGTCCAGTCGTGTTCACTGTTGTCGTAGTTGTTGTAGTGATAATGCCCCGAATAAGTGACTGTCAGACCTGGCGCTTGCTGCCCCGATGCTTTCCAGCCGTCCGCATCGTAATTCGCAGGCATTTCGATGCCATTGACAGCGGCAATATTGCTCCAATAGTTTTGAAGCGTGCCAACCGACGATGCTCCGAGTTTTCCGCCCGAAACAATTTGGCCAGCAGGACTGATGTCTTTTACCGTATTCGCAGTCGCGACACCTGTATAGGTCGTGCGTTGATACCTGCTATTCCATTGGCCTTCATGGGGCGGATCAATAAAGATTCCGCCGATTTGCTTCCTCAATTGTTCGATGACAGAAGGATCAGCCTTTGCAAGATCAATCCCCGGAACATCATATGCGCCGTTGCATGCGTCCGTGAAATAGGCCGCGCAACCGGACATGCTGATGCCAAGCTGTTGCAGCCACGCCGGATCGACGTTGTTGGTATAGCCGGTCGTCGTCATCACGCGACGCGTGTTCGTCACCTGATCGGCATGCAATTCCATATCACCGCCGGATTGGATCAACGCAGACTGGTTACGGATCAGTGCTGCATGCGTGTAATTCCCGTTCGCATCCTTGCCACCGGCCAACACGACCTTGCCCAAGCCGTAAATGGCCGTCTGCGCCATCGCGTCCGCCGCAGTCGTATCGTCACGGTTTTCGATATCCCGCGATAGCAGTTCGAGCGTGCCGTTGCTATCCGATGCGCCAATCAACGCGGTCGGACCGATGTTCGACAGTGTGCTGTCGGCAACGAGCGAAGCACTGCCCCCGACCATCACGCCGGTATTCGTCAGCGTATTCGAATGCGTTTTCAGCAGATTCCCGGCCGCGATTGCGCCGCTGTTCACGATATCGCCTGCGTGGATGGACAGGTTGTTGACCGATTGCAGGCCCGCACTGTTGGTGAACGTGCCGGGCAACGTGAACGCGAGATCATGACCCGCGCTGAATTGGTATGCCGGCGTGCTCGAAAAATCGCCCTGCAGATTCAGCGACGCATCATGGGCCGCACTGTACGTGCCGCCACCAAGCAGCGTGCTGGCCGATACCGACAAGTCGTGCGTCGCACCGATTTTCCCGTTCGTGTTCGTAATCGCGCCGGTCGTTGCGATGTCGACATTGCCATCGGCGACGTTGCCGATTTTGCTATCGGTGTTGTCGAGCGTATCGCTACGCACCTGAACGTTCGCCCCGCTCATCTGCGCTCCATTCGTATTGACGATCGAAGCAGCTTGCGCGGTCACGTCACCGTTACCGGTGATCGTGCCTGCGCTGTTGAGCAGTTGACTGCCGCCTTGTACCGATGTCGCGCCGGTCCCAAAATCCGCAATCAGCCCGCCCGAATTCTGAATCGTTGCTGCGTGTACATTCAGCATGCTCGTATCCGGACGAGCATCGGTGCCCGCTGCAATTTTCCCGTTCTGGTTGTCCAGCCTGCCGCCGCTCGTCAACGACATACCCGCTTGCGAGCGAATCAAGCCTTGCGAGTTCGCCAGATCGCCCGCGATGTTCGCGACAATGCCGTGACGCGCCGCGAAAGTCCCTTGCGCGTTGTTCCATGAATCTGCTTGAACAGCGGCCTGCCCATTGGTAACGACGGAGCCACCGACATTGCTGAAAGCACCTGTGCGGTTGCCCGGCTTCACCATCAGCACGCCTGATCCGCCATGCGTGATCGTGCCGCCATCGTTCAGCAACGTAGCCGATGCGAGCGTCAAGTCCGTGCTGTTGGTCTGCAGCGTGCCGCCTTGCGAATTATCGAGCGTACCGGAGACATTAACCGCGATCGGACCGGTCCCGGTCTGCGTGATGACGCCGTTGTGATTGACAAGATCGATACCATTCAACGCAACCTGCGTCGCTTGTACCGTGCCACCGCTGTTGTCGATCGTGGTGCCATTCACGGTCGCCGACTGACCGACGATCGTGCCGTTCGCGTTCGACAACCGCGCGCCCGCATCGACCGTCACGGATTGTGCTGCCTTCAGCGAGCCGCCCGAGTTGTCAACGGCTTGCCCGGTCACGTGCAGGTCCGTATTGGCCGTGATGACGCCTTGATTGACGATGGTGCCGCCTTGTACGTTGACGCCACCGTTACCGCCGATCACTCCGCCTTGCGCGCCGGTTGAGGTCGTACCGCTCGCGTTGATCAGTTGCCCGGTCGTTGTGATCGACAGGCCGTCGCCGTTCAACGACGTGACGCGCCCCGCCGAATTGTCCAACGACGCTCCGGAAATATTCACTCCGCCTGCGCTTTGTATCGTCCCTTGGTTATTCGCGAGCGCGCCGCCGTGCACCTGCATCGAGTCTTCCGATACGAGCGTGCCGCCCCGATTGTCGAATTGGCCGGACGACTGCACAGTCAGCGGACCTTGCGTCGATACCTTGCCGCCTTGGTTCGAAATGCTGCCCGCAGCGAGCGTTGCATGACTGCCGCTTGACAGGCTGCCGTGATCATTGATCAACGCACCCGCCGCATTGGCATTGACCGCACCCTGTGCGCTCGTCGTCGCATTGGAAAGGTTTAGGTCGCCCGCGTTCGCGTTCAGCGAGAGATGGCCGTTTGCAGCCGTTTGACTGCCGGAAAGATTGACAACGCCACCAGAAATCGACGCGTTGCCGCCTGCGACGTTCTGACCGGTCGCCGTCAGCTGGCCCGTGCTCGACAAATTCAGGTCGCCGCCCTTTCCGACGGAACCGTCGTTATTGACGCCTGCGCCGAGCGTTCCCGTCGAATTGACGCTGCCCGCGTTGACCGTCGTATTTTCCTGCGCCGCAAGCGTGCCGCTGTTCGACAACGCGCCGCCGGTCGATACATTGACGTTCTGCTGTGCGTACGTCGTGCCGGAATTTTGAATACTGTTCGCGGTTGCGGTAAGGTTACCGCTGGCAGTCGTCTTGCCAGTCAATACCAGTTGGCCATTCGACTGCAGCGTCAGATCGCCCGCTTGTGCGGCAATCGTTCCGGCGTTTGCGACACCCACCCCGTTCTCGTTCGATACGAGGAGGATGCGGTTGCTATACATCCCGCCGAGTTGGCTCACGTCGATCGCAATGGCGGGTGCAGCGCCATCGCCGGCGATCGGCATCGCGGCAAGCGTGTCGTGATTGACCTGAGCCGCGCCTGCGATCACGTTCAGGTTTTTCGCGTAAATTGCCGCGTTCGCTTGCACGGCACGGGAAATCAGGTCGACCTGATCGACATTTGCGGCATTGAGACCCGCCCCTTGCACGGAAATCAGGCCACGGGTTACGTTGAACCCGCCGAGCGAACCATCGGCGCCGTAGTACGGCTGGCCTGTCGTCAACGTCGCACGGCTTGTATTGATGAATCCCCCGCCATCGACGACGATGCCGGACGGGTTCGCCAGGACAACTTCGGCGCGGCTACCCGCGACCTCGACATAGCCTCGCAATTGAGAGGGGTTCGGGCTGTTGACCTGGTTGACGATGATCCGCGCAGACTGGCCCGGGCCAAAGTTCGGGTTGCCGTTGATATAGCCCGCCTGCTGCGTTTGAACAATCGTCGATGAGTTGTTCAGAATCGCGCCGTTTTTCTGGACATCGAACTGGTTGTACGTATTCACGGACACGCCAGCTCCCGAAGGCGCAGCGATATTCACCTGCGGCAGGCCATTTTGCGTCTGGATGACGTGCGTGTTGGTGCCCGGCGTCGGCGCGATTTGCGCGATACTCGGCAGCGGCACACCAAACAGCAATGCAGCGGCCATCGCGATGGGCCCACATACGACGCGAAATCGTCGCGATTCGAGCAAGGCAATCGATCCATGCGCAATTCCGGCCGCACGTGGCGCATTACCGTTTTCTTGAACGACAATCATCGCACCCCGCGCGCGATTGAACACCACCCGATAGCGATTCTTGTTCATTCTTCGTTCGACGCGGATCGCGCCTCTGCTTCAGATTTCGATTGGATTCAACGTCCATTTCGCCGGACGCCGTTAATCTGGATCGCGATGAGAATTAGGACGACGATATTTTTTCTCATGCACGTCGCGATTGCACGCTTCAGACGCACCGCGTGCAATCGATTTCCTCTATCCGTGACGCGATCGTAGCAGACGCGAGGTACTGCGTATTGTCAGAGATGATCAAATCGATGAGCGAAGTCTCAATTTCCCACAATCAAGCCAAGGAATATATTAAAAAAACACTCCCGAATTAAAATTTTCATAATGTATTCAGAATGTCAATTCGAAGCAGGACGTGACTTTATTGGGATAGGTGCGACGTGGTTTTAGACAAGGTGCCAATCGTGAATACTGCACACGATCGCGGTCGTCGATACCGTTCGACTGCCGCTTTGAAGCGACCCGCCTGGGGCAGTTCACGATCGGACGACGGGCTTGGCAGAATCCCGGCCGCATCGTCACCCACGGCATGCCTCGCACCGCGCAAAGAATCCGCGCCGATGGCAAGGAGCCGCACCGATGACGTTCAGCGGCTGGATCGTCAACGGATGTCGCTGACCCGCCGGAACCGGAACCGCCACATTTCCGTAGCCGCTCCCTTCATTCCCACACCGTCCCCCACCACACCGCCCCGCCCCCGCCCCGCACACCCGCGCCCCGCTTCGCACTCCGCCTGACGACCGTCAACTTCGTCGAAAACCCTTCCTTGAAATTAACTAACTCATCAATTAGCGTCGACTTCATGAACGCGAAATCCACCGTCGCCAGGCCGCGCGGGCGCCGCCCGTCGGTCCACGATTTCGACCTGCGCGACCACATGCTCGACGTGGCGATGCAGCTGTTCGCCGAGCGCGGCATCGCCGCGACGACCGTCGCGCAGATCGCCGCCGCCGCGGGCGTCACGTCGGCGATGGTCCACTACTACTTCACGAATCGGGAGCGGTTGCTCGACGCGATCGTCGAGGAACGGCTCGCACAGGCGATCGCGTTCGTGTGGCGACCGACCGCGCCGCAGATCGACGACGATCCGTTCGCGCTCGTCGGCGAACTCGTCGACCGCTTCTTCGACGTCACGCACCGCATGCCGTGGCTGCCGTCGATCTGGCTGCGGGAGATCGTCCACGAAGGCGGGCTGCTGCGCGAACGGATGGTCCGGCGCATTCCGCTCGATCATGTCGGGCGCTTCGCCGAACGCATCCGCGGCGCGCAGCAGGCCGGCACGCTGAACCCCGCGCTCGAACCCGCATTCCTGTTCCATTCGATCGTCGCGCTGGTGATGCTGCCGCTCGCGACCGCGAAACTGTGGCAAAGCGCACGCGGCATGCCGCCGATCGACCGCGACGTGCTGCACCGGCACGTCCGCGCGCTGCTCGGTTCGGGCATGCAGCCGCCACCCCGCTCAGGAAGGCGATCGTGAACGCGATGCGCGCCACGTCGCTCCTGCTGGCCGCCGGCATCGCGCTCGCCGCCTGCGGGCAGCGCGCCGACGAGCGCGCTACTTACCAGGGCTACGTCGAAGGCGAATTCGTGTACCTGTCGTCGTCGCAATCGGGCACGCTGACGCAGCTCGCCGTGCAGCGCGGCCAGAGCGTCGCCGCGAACACGCCCGCGTTCGCGCTCGAGGCCGTCAGCGAAACCGCCGCGCTGCTGCAGGCGCAGCACCAGCTCGCGGCCGCCCGCGCGCAGCTTGCCGACCTGCGGACGGGCAAACGCCCGCCGGAAGTGAACGTCACGAAAGCGCAGCTGGCCCAGGCCCTCGCGCAGGCCGGCAAGGCCGCCGACCAGCTCGCGCGCGACGAACGGCAATACCGGGCCGGCGGCATTTCGGCGCAGCAGCTCGACGATTCCCGCACGGCGGCGCGCACGAGCGCCGCCCAGGTGCGCGAGCTGCGCAGCCAGGTCGACGTCGCGCGCCTGCCGGGCCGCGCGCAGCAGGTCGCCGCGCAGGCCGCGCAGGTCGATGCCGCGCAGGCGGCCGTGGCCGAAGCGCAATGGAAACTCGACCAGAAGCGCGTCGCCGCCCCCGTCGCCGGACGCGTGTACGACACGCTGTACCGTGTCGGCGAATGGGTGCAGGCCGGCAATCCGGTCGTGCAGATGCTGCCGCCGCAAAACCTGAAGGTGCGCTTCTTCGTGCCCGAGGCCGCCATCGCATCGCTCGCTGCGGGGCGCACCGTCGCGATCCGCTGCGACGGCTGCGCGGCCGACGTGCCCGCGCGCATCACCTACGTGTCGAGCGAAGCCGAATACACGCCGCCCGTGATCTACAGCAACGAGAGCCGGAGCAAGCTCGTGTTCATGATCGAGGCGCGCCCGGCCGTGGCCGACGCGCCGAAGCTGCATCCGGGCCAGCCCGTCGCCGTGAGGGTGCCGTGAACGCGCCCTCCGCCCCGTACGCGATCGACGTCGATCGCCTGAACAAGCGTTTCGGCGACAAGCATGTCGTGAAGGACGTGTCGCTGCGCGTCGCGCGCGGCGAGATCTTCGGCTTTCTCGGGCCGAACGGCAGCGGCAAGACCACGTCGATCCGGATGATGTGCGGGTTGCTCACGCCCGACTCGGGCAGCGGCACCTGCCTCGGCTACGACATCGTGCGCGACAGCGCGCAGATCAAGCGGCGCGTCGGTTACATGACGCAGCGCTTCTCGTACTGGGAAGACCTGTCGATCCGCGAGAACCTCGACTTCGTCGCGCGCGTGTACGGGATGCCCGACCGCAAGGCGGCCGTCGCGCGCGCCCTCGACGGGCTCGGCCTCGCGAGCCGCGCCGACCAGCTCACGGGCGCGCTGTCGGGCGGCTGGAAGCAGCGCCTCGCGCTGGCCGCCTGCATGCTGCACGAGCCGGCCCTGCTGCTGCTCGACGAGCCCACGGCCGGCGTCGACCCGGCCGCGCGCCGCGACTTCTGGGAAGAACTGCACCGGCTGGCCGCACAGGGGATCTCGGTGCTCGTCAGCACGCACTACATGGACGAAGCCGAACGCTGCCACAAGCTCGCGTACATCGCGTACGGCGAGCTGCTCGCGCAGGGCACGTCGGCGGAGATCGTCGCGTCGCAGGGGCTCGCGACCCGCGCGATCACCGGCGGGCACCTGGCCGAACTGTCCGCGCGACTGCGCACGATGCCGGGCGTCGACCAGACGGTCGTGTTCGGTTCGGCGCTGCACGTGAGCGGCCGCGATCGCGCGCGGCTCGACGCGACGCTCGCGCAGGTCGCGGCGCAGGCCGGCGGGCCCGCCGCGCTGCAGGTCGCGCCGATCGACACCGGCCTCGAGGACGTGTTCATCTACATGATGGGCCGCGCATCCGCGCCGCCCGGCGGAGCGTCGTCATGAACGCGTGGGCGCGCTTGCGCGATGCGTTCTCGGTCGCGCGCTGGTGGAGCATCGTGCTGAAGGAGTTCCTGCAGCTGCGCCGCGACCGCGTGACGTTCGCGATGATCGTCGGCGTGCCGATCATCCAGCTCGCGCTGTTCGGCTTCGCGATCAACACCGATCCGAAGCACCTGCCGACCGCGGTGATCGTCGCCGACGCGAGCCCGTTCGCGCGCAGCTTCGTCGCCGCGATGCGCAATTCCGCGTACTTCGACATCGTCGGGACGCTGCCCGACGAAGCGGCCGGCCATCGTGCGCTCGCGCGCGGCGACGTGCTGTTCGTATTGAACGTGCCGGCAGACTTCTCGCGCCGGCTGCTGCGCGGCGAGCGTCCGTCGCTGCTCGTCGAGGCGGACGCGACCGATCCCGTCGCGACCGCTTCGGCGATCGGCGCGCTCGCCGGCCTCGTGCAGCCGGTCGCGGACAAGGACCTGACCGGCCCGCTCGCGCACCTGAACGGCCGGCCGGCCGCCTTCGACGTCGTGCTGCACCGGCTCTACAACCCCGAGGGCATCACGCAGTACAACGTCGTGCCGGGCCTGATGGGCGTGATCCTGACGATGACGATGGTGATGATGACGGGCCTCGCGATCACGCGCGAACGCGAGCGCGGCACGATGGAAAACCTGCTCGCGACGCCCGTGCGGCCGCTCGAGGTGATGACGGGCAAGATCGTTCCGTACGTGCTGATCGGGCTGATCCAGGTGTCGATCATTCTCGCGGCCGCGCGCTTCGTGTTCGAGGTGCCGTTCGTCGGCGGCGCATTCGCGATCTACCTGTCCGCGCTGCTGTTCATCGCCGCGAACCTGACCGTCGGCATCACGCTGTCGTCGCTCGCGCAGAACCAGTTGCAGGCGATGCAGCTCGCCGTGTTCTACTTCCTGCCGAACATCCTGCTGTCGGGCTTCATGTTCCCGTTCGCCGGGATGCCGAAGTGGGCGCAATTCATCGGCAACCTGCTGCCGCTCACCTACTTCAACCGCCTCGTGCGCGGCATCCTGCTGAAAGGGAACGGCTGGAGCGACCTGTGGCCATCCGTGTGGCCGGTCGCGCTGTTCACCGTCGTCGTGATGGGCATCGCGTTGCGCTTCTACCGGCGCACGCTCGACTAGAAGCATGACGACGCCGCCCGCCCCGCGCCGCGCCCGTCCTGCCGCATGCGGCGTCGCCGTTGCCGCCTCCATCGCCGTTTCGCTGCTCGCCGGATGCGCGGTCGGCCCCGACTTCAACCCGCCGGCCGCGCCGCCGACGCAGCGCTACACGCGCGGCGAACCGCCGGCGACGACGGCCGCCGCGAGCGGCGCGGCCGGCACCGCGCAGACCTTCTCGAACGCCGCGCACGCGCCGCCGCGGTGGTGGACGCAATTCGGCTCCGCGGCGTTGAACCGGCTCGTCGACGACGCGCTGCGGCACAGCCCGACGCTTGCCGAAGCCCGCGCGCGGCTCGACGAGGCGCGGCAGAGCTACGTCGCCGAAGCCGGCGCGACACGGCTGCCGAGCATCGACGCGAAGCTGTCCGGCACGCGCGAGCAAGTCGACATCGCGGCGTTCGGGCTGCCGGCCAATGTGCCGTCGCCGGGGCCGTTCACGCTGTATGACGCGTCGGTGAGCGTGTCGTACGTGCTCGACGTGTTCGGCGGCAACCGGCGCGCGCTCGAGGCGCTGCGCGCGCAGGTCGACTACCAGGCCTATACGCTCGACGCCGCACGCCTGACGCTCGCGGGCAACGTCGTCGCCACCGCGATCCTGCGCGCGTCGCTCGCGCAGCAGGTTGCGCTCACGCGGCAGCTGATCGACGCGCAGACGCGGCAGTTGCGCATCGTCGAAGCGCGCCACGCAGCGGGCGGCGTGCCGCTCGCAGACGTGCATGCGCAGCGTGCGCTGCTCGCACAGACACAGGCGTCGCTGCCATCGCTCGCGACCCGCCTCGCGCAGTCCGGCCACCGGCTCGCGATCCTGCTCGGCGCGCCGCCGTCCGACGCGGACCTGCCCGACGTGCCGCTCGACGCGCTCGCGCTGCCTCGCACGCTGCCCGTCGCGCTGCCGTCGACGCTCGCGCGCGAACGGCCCGACATCCGCGCCGCCGAAGCCGTGCTGCACCAGGCGAGCGCGAATGTCGGCGTGGCCACCGCGAACCTGTATCCGCGCTTCGCGATCTCGGCCGGCGCGGGCTCGGAGCGCACGCGCATCGCAGACATCGTGAACGGCCTGAACATCTGGAACATCGGGCTGAACCTGACGCAACCGCTCTTTCACGGCGGTGAACTGCGCGCGAAGAAACGGGCGGCCGAAGCGGCCTACGACGCCGCGTTCGCGAGTTACCGGGAAACCGTGCTCGAGGCGCTGCAGCAGGTGGCCGACGCAATGCGCGCAGTCGAGCACGACGCGGCCGCGCTGCAGTCGCGCGACGTGGCCGCGCGTGAAGCCGAAGCCGGCAATGCGATTTCGGCCGACCGCTATGCTGCGGGCGGGCTCAGCGAATTCGGCTGGCTCGATGCACAGCGGCAGGCACTGCAGACGGCGCTCGACCGTACGCGCGCGCAGGCCGACCGGCTTGCCGATACGGCGGCGCTGTTTCAGGCGCTGGGGGGAAGCCGGATGGAGGATGATGCGCGATGACGGCGCGCATGGCCGGAGCGAGTGCGCCCTGCCGGACGCACGAAAAAAAACCGGCCCGCAGGCCGGTTTTCATACCGCATGCCGCAAGCGGCGCTCGCGCGCCGCGCGACATCAGAAGCGGTGGATCATGCCGACGCCGACGCCGATCTGGTTCTGGCCTGCGCCAGCAGCAACACCGTCGCCGATCGCGGTCGTTGCCTGGACGATCGCGGTGCCCTTGGCGTTGAGCGTGTTACCGCTGGAGTGCTGGTAAGCCTCAACTGCGTACAGGCCCGTGCGCTTCGACAGGCTGTAGTACTGCGACACCGTGACCTGGTGGTACTTGGCCGAGCTCGTGATGCCGTTCGACTGCGTTGCCGCCGTGTACGAGTAGCCTGCCGCGAAGTCCCACTGAGCGACCGGCTTCCAGTGCAGCACGGCGCCAGCCGTGTTGAAGATCGCCGTGTTGTGGAAGAACGAATTGGTGCCCGGAATGTATTGAACATTCGAGTACGACGCCGAAATGTCCCACGCCGGCGAGAACTGGTAGCCAGCCGTGACGGCCAGGCGCTGTTGCGACTGTGCGAACTGGTAGCCATTGTTGATCGCCGACTGGGCCGGCTCGTTGCCGTCACCAGCCGCCGTCAGGCCGTTCTGGGCCGTCGAGTCCTTACCCCAGACCCCACCGCCCAGCGCCGAGTTGTTGACTCGCTGGTAGCCGACCGCGATGCCTGCCGGGCCGTTCAGGTACTGGATCGCCGCGCTCCACGTCGAGCCGCGGTTCGTCGCGCCTGCGACGCCGCCGAACGAGTACGAACCGCCGACCGTGAAGCCGTAGAACTTCGGCGACATGTAGACGAGCGAATTGTTCGCGCGGTAGCTGGTATCCAGCGAATCGATATCGCCCGGGTGCGCGCCGTAATAGCCGGTCAGCCAGGTCGTCGGGCTGTACGGCGACAGCAGCGTGTAGTACGCGGTGTACTGACGGCCGGCCGTCAGCGTACCGTACGTGCTGTTGGTCAGGCCAACCCACGCCTGGCGCGTGAAGATGCCGTTCGAGAACGTAGACGTACCGTCGGTGGTCTTCACGCCTGCTTCGAGCTGGAACACCGCCTTCGTGCCGCCGCCGAGATCTTCGCTGCCCTTCAGGCCGAAGCGGCTGCCTGCCCACACGCCGGTGGACATCGACACTTTCGAGTGGCCGCCCGACGTATCGCCGGTCTTCGCCGCTGCGTTGTTTTGGTACGCGATACCGTTATCGACGATACCGTACAGGGTCACGCTGCTCTGGGCGTGGGCGGCGGTAGCGGCTGCAAGGCCCGCTGCCGTCATGGCGAAAGCGACGCGCTTTTTCATTGATTCTCCGTCCTCAAAGAATGATTTCTTTTCTGGTGTGGTTTTATGAGTGACACATGTGCGAGTACATGCCGACGCGATTCTGACGGATTACCAATCATTTCCCAACATGTGCAGTCGGTCATCGTATGATCGACGCAACGCACGGGTTCACCAAACAGTTAGGAATCGCCGGCAACGGCACGACTGGCACCGGTTTCAGGCGTTTCCCGGTGAAAACCCTAGCTTTACATTTTTACGTGCGCGCCGCGCACGTCTCACGTCGTCAGACGCCTGCGTGCCCGGCTCGTCTGACGAATCGGCCGACGCAGGCTTTCATTGCGTTTCGCATGGCCGCGCAGGATGGCTGACGAATGTGGCAAACGTATTTCGACAACCGAAACGTTGCACTGCGGTGTTGCGTGAGTCGGAATGCTGCGGATGGCGAAGCGCTGGCGCCCGGCATTGCACCGGGGCGAATGGAAACGCCGGCGTGACCTCGCGCCGGCGCCTTCCCCATTGATCAGGAACGGGCCGCCGTCCTGATCGACGCGTCGACCGCGTCGATGAGGCGCGTCACCCGCGCGCGAATCGCCGTGTTCGAGCCGACCAGCGCGAGCGACGACGCCATGATCCGGTAGACGCGCTTTCTCGGCACCTTGGCCGGCTTCGCCGGATCGAGCCACGCGTCATGGCCGGCCAGCAGCTCGAGCGTTTCGAGGCCGATCATGATCGGCCACAGGCATGCCAGCCGCAGCCGCACGAAGCGGCGCGGGATCGCAACGGCATACAGGCACGCGTCGCGGTACTGATCCAGCGTCACGCGCAGCAGGTCGACCAGCACGCCGCGCGCGCGCGCCGACGCGTCCGGCGCAAGCAGGTCCGGCACGCGGAGCCCATGCGCATCCAGCACCTCTTGCGGCAGGTAGCAGCGGCCGATGCGCAGGTCTTTCGCGCAGTCGCGCAGGATGTTGGTCATCTGCAGCGCCTTGCCGAAGCGGATGCCCTTCCCGACCATGTCCGGCAGGTTCCAGCCGCGCGCGGCCGGCGTGTGCATGCCCGTCATGTCGGTCCAGAACTCGCCCACGCAGCCGGCGACGAGGTAGGTGTAGCGGTCGAGCAGCTCGCGCGTCCGCAGCGACGCGACCCGCCCCGACTGCTCGTCGGGGAACGTGCGCAGGTCGAATACCATCCCCGCCGTCAGCGTCGCGACGACCTTGCGGATCGACGCGCGATCGGCGTCCGGCTGCGCGCGCAGCAGCGCGAGCATCGGCACCATCGAGCCGAGCAGCACGTGCTCGTGCGAATCGGTCTGCATCCGCGTCACGTCCTCGAGCGCACGCGACAGCGCGACGCCGTCGCCGAGCTGCTCGATGTTCTCCCGCAGCTGCGTCAGCAGCGCCGCCCGGCGATCGGGCGCGACGAGCGCCGTATCGGCGATCGTGTCGGCCGCGCGCGCGAGCAGGTACGCGAGGCCGACCGGGTCGCGCATGCCGTCGGGCAGCACGCGCAGCGTCAGGTAGAAGGAGCGGGAAACGTTCTTCAGCAGGTCGCCGAGCAGGTAGGCGGAATCGGTTCGAGTCGTCATGGGTCCGGGAAATTCGGCCGGAGCGCGGGCCGGACGCGCACGGCGGCCGGCGCCCGCCCCCGTCCGCGAGTCGCCGCATCGCCCGGCGCGGCCGGCGGTCCGCCCGGCACGGCGATGCAAAATTCCCGCAAGTTTAGTGCATCCGGCGCAAGACCTGCCCACCGGCCAGCCGGCGCGGCACGAATCGGCCAGAAAGCGACGAGTAATATAGATGTAATGATCCGATGAGACGATCGCGTCCCGTTCGGCATCGTGTGCACGCCCGCGCACATCGCGCGCGGGGCGCCCCGACATCCGTCATTTCCGTTTCGAAGGTTCACCGACATGCTCTTCAAGCGCTCGTTCGCCCTCCGCTGCGTCCCCGTTGCCTGCGCCGCCACGTTCGTGCTCGCCGGCTGCGGCGGCGACGAAATCACCCGGGACCCCACCCAGCCGATTGCCGCGAAGGTCCAGGTGGTCGGCCATCGCGGCGCGAGCGCGCTGCGCCCCGAACACACGCTCGCGTCGTACCGCAAGGCGATCGAGGACGGCGCGGACGTGATCGAGCCCGATCTCGTGTCGACCCGCGACGGCGTGCTCGTCGCGCGGCACGAGAACGAAATCTCGGGCACGACGAACGTGTCGACGCTGCCGCAATTCGCGAGCCGCAAGGCGACCAAGACGATCGACGGCGCGCAGCTGACGGGCTGGTTCACCGAGGATTTCACGCTCGCCGAGCTGAAGACGCTGCGCGCCCGCGAGCGCATTCCGCAGGTCCGCCCCGCGAACACCGCGTACAACGACCAGTTCGAGATTCCGACGTTCGACGAAATCGTCGCGCTCGCGAAGCAGATGTCCGCACAGACCGGCCGCACGATCCACCTGTATCCGGAAACCAAGCACCCGACCTACTTCCAGTCGATCGGCCTGCCGCTCGAGGACCGCCTCGTCGATGCACTGCTGAAGGATTCGTACACGGCCCGCACCGCGACCGTCTACATCCAGTCGTTCGAGGTCGCGAACCTGAAGGCGATCCGCAACCGGATCAAGTCGAGCCAGCCGAACTGGAAGCTCGTGCAGCTGATGGACGAAGCCGGCCAGCGCCCGTACGACTTCGTGAAGGCGAACGACAAGCGCACCTACGGCGACCTGTCGACGCGCGACGGCATGCGCGAGGTCGCGACCTATGCGAACGGCGTCGGCCCGTACAAGACGTCGATCATCGCGGTCGCCGCGGACGGCACGCTGCAGCAGCCGACGCCGTACGTGCGCTACGCGCACGAGGCCGGCCTCGTCGTGCATCCGTATACGTTCCGCCCGGAGAACAACTTCCTGCCCGCGTCGCTGAAGGACGGCGGCACGCCGGCCACGCGCAACACGGCAGGCTCGGTGCGCGAGATCCAGGCGTACCTGCGCGCGGGCATCGACGGCTTCTTCACCGACGATCCGGCCGTCGGCCGCACGGCCGTCGATACGTTCCAGCGTTGAACGCCGCGCCACCGTGCGTCAGATCACGTTGAAGTGGTGCGTGCCGTCCCGCTTCAACTGGTCGACCAGCCCGTATTCCCAGTCGAGATACGCCTGCATCGCGGCCGCCGCGTTGTCGGTGCCTTCGTACGGGCGCCGGTAGCGGTCGACGCGCGGCGAGGCGAGATGCGTCTCGCCGCTTTCGAGCGGCAGCCCGGCGTCGATCCACGCCGCGGTGCCGCCGGCCAGCACCACGATCTGCGCCGACGCGGGCAGCAGCGCACGCGCGTCGTCCGCCGCAAAACGCGCGAGCAGGCTCGACCCGCACGTGAACACATAACGCTTCGCGGCCGGAATCGCCGCGAGCGCGTCGCGCAGCTGCGCACGCACGGCGAACCACGCGCCCGGGATATGGCGCTTCACGTAGTTCGCGCTGGCCGTCACGTCGACGATCGCCAGCTCGCCGGGCGCCGCCTCCTTCAGCCAGCCCGCGAGCGTCGCGGGCGATACCTCCGCCACGGCCGGCGTCGCCGGCACGTCGCGCGGCGGCTGGCCGCGCTCGCCGAAAGCGGCCGCGCCGGCCGGCTCGACGACACGCACGTCCCAGCCCATCTGCGCGAGCCACGACGCGGTCATGTCGGCGCGCACGCCGTCGTCGTCGGCGAGCACGATCCGCGCGCCGCGCACGGCCGCATGATGGTCGGTCTCCTGCACGAGCTGGCCGCCCGGCGTGCTCAGGAAACCCGGCAGGTGGCCGGCTTCGTATTCCTCCGGCGTGCGCACGTCGAAGCGGTACAGCGTGCGGCCCGGTTCGTCGAGCGCGGCGACGTCGGCGAGCGCGATGCGCGGCACGCCCGCGCGTTCGGCCACCGCGCGCGCGGCGCGGCGCGCTTCGTCGCGCTGCGTCGCGTCGATGTCGTCCGGAAAGCGCCGCGCGGCACCCCGCTCGAGCGTCTGGCCCGCGAGCGTCCAGCCGATCGTGCCGTTGCGCAGCGCCGCGACCGGATTCGGCAGCCCCGCGTTGACGAGCGACTGCGTGCCGATGATGCTGCGCGTGCGGCCCGCGCAGTTGACGACGACCTGCGTCGCCGGGTTCGGCGCGAGCGCGCGCACGCGCAGCACGAGTTCCGCGCCGGGCACGCTCGTCGAGGTCGGGATGTTCATCGTCTGGTATTCGTCGAAACGGCGCGCGTCGACGATCACGACATCGGCCTGCGCGTCGATCAGCGCCTGCACCTCCTGCGCGGACAGCGACGGCGTATGCCGCTCGGCCTCGACCCATTCGCCGAACGACTTGCTCGGCACGTTCACGTCGATGAACAGTTCGCCGCCCGCCGCGAGCCAGCCCGCGAGGCCGCCGTCGAGCAGCCGCACGTCGGTGTAGCCGAGTTGCGCGAGCTTCGCGGCCGCGCGCGGCGCGAGATCCTCGCCGCCCGCTTCGCCGAATACGACGATCGGCGTGTCGCGGCGCGGAATCCGCGTCCACGCGTCGAGTTCGAGTTTCGACAGCGGAAAGTTGGCGGCCCACAGCGGATGGCCCTGCGCGTACGGATCTTCCTCGCGTACGTCGATCAGTGCGATCTCGTCGCGGGCAAGCAGGCGCGCGCGCACATCCTGGTACGACGCGGCGGCGAAGCATTGGGGGGAATCAGCGGGTTGCGTCACGATGTCGGATGAAGTCGGTGAAAGAAGTGAATGGAATCCTCGGCCACGCGGCGCGTCACGCATTCGAATAGCCCGACACGAAGGGTTTCACGGTGCCGTCGTCCAGGTACACCGCACGCTCGACCTTGCCGATGTTCGCGCCGTACACGTGGATGCTGATCGATACCTGATCGGCGAACGCGTTGGTCACGCGATGGACGTCGCCGATGCGCGGCGACACGGCCTCGATCTCGCCCGGCGCGAGCCGGACCGCGTCGCCTGCCGGCGCCGGCCGCCCCTGCGCGTCGAACCGGTACGGCTGCGAGAATTCGCCGCCGCGCAGCATCCCGATCAGCCCCCACACCGTGTGGTTGTGGATCGGCGTCGTCTGGCCGGGCCCCCACACGAAGCTGACGACCGAGAACCGCTCGTCCGGGTCGAGATGCAGCAGGTACTGCCGGTAGCGCGCGGGGTCGGGCTGCGCGAACGCGTCGGGCAACCAGTCGTCGTGTTCGACGAGGGCGGCGAGCAGCGCACCGCCCTCGTCGAGGATGCGCGCTTCGTCCGCGCCGGACGCGAGCAGCGCGCCCAGTCCGTCGACGAACGGACGCAGCGGCGTCTGATGCAACGAAAGCGTACTCATCGGCTGGCTCCTCGAATATGATGGATCGTCATGATGCACCCGAAAGACCATGCAGAACAAACATGAAAATTAGCGATATCGACGCTTTTGCAGCGGTCGTCCGCTGCCAGACCCTGAGCCAGGCCGCGGCCGAGCTCGGGATGACGCAGCCCGCGATCACGCGGCGCGTCCAGAATCTCGAGGAAGCGCTCGGCGTGACCCTGCTCGATCGCAACACGAAGCCGCCGCGCCCGACCGACATCGGCCGGCAGGTCTTCGAGCAGTGTCGCGCGATCCTGCGCGAAGTCGATGCGCTGCGCGAGCTGACGGCCGGCGAGCAGCCGCCCGCCGGCGAGTTCCGGATCGGGCTCACGCAGGGCCTCGGCGAACTGATGCTGCCCGCGCTGATCGCCGAACTCGCCGCGCAGTGGCCCGCGCTCGCGACGCAGGTCACGACCGCGTGGGGCGGCATGCTCGTCGAGCGCGTCGCCCGCCGCGAACTCGATGCGGCGCTCGTGTTCCTCGCGCGCGAGATGGTGCTGCCGGCACAGGTCGACGGCGAACGGCTGCTGGCCACGCGGCTCGTCGCGGTCGGCCGCAAGGGCGACTGGCCGCGCCGCAGCTACCGGCTCGCCGATTGCCACGCACATGGCTGGGTGCTCAATCCCGACGGCTGCGGCTTTCGCGCGGGCCTGCGGCGCGCGCTCGACGCGCAGGGCCTGCCGATGCCGGTCACGCTCGACACCTACGGCCGCGACCTGCAACTGCAGAGCGTCGCGAACGGCTTCGGCATCGGGCTGATGCCGCTGCCGCTCGTCGAAGGCAGCCCGCTGCGCGACGCGCTCGACATCGTGCCGCTCGCCGATTTCAAGCCGCACATCGATCTGTGGTTGCTGCGCCGGCACGATGCGGCCCGCTTCGGCGCGCCGCTCGCAGCGGTGGCCGAACAGGCGCTCGCCGCGTTCAGCCTGCCCGCGCACGCGAACGACAAGGCTGCGTAAGCTCACGCCCGGCCCGGCCATCTCGCCGGCAACGGCTGCCATGCGCGGCTTACGCGCCGCCGCGCCGCCGCGCACGCGCTTCCCGTTGCGCACCGCCTTCCGCCTCCCGCGCCGCGTCGAGCACCGCACGCCCCGCCGCCACCGCGATCGCGTCGTCCTGCGGCGTATGCACGCGACTGCACAGCACGTCGCGATAGTGGCGTTCGAGCGGATTGGCGCGGCTCAGCCCGTGATTGCCCGACAGCTTCAGCGCCTGCTCGACCGCACGGATCGCGTGCTCGGTCACGGTGCGCTTGACCAGTCCGCTCGTCGTCAGTGAGAGCGGCGCGCCGGCGTCGGCGCGCGCGATCGCGTCGTCGAGCAGCACGCGATTCGCGTGCAGCCAGCCCTCGATTTCGCCGACCGCTTCCTGCACGCGCGGCAGCGTCGCGAGCGGTGCGCCCAACCCGCTCGGCGCACGCGTCGTCACGAACCCGACCAGCCAGTCGCGCGACGCGCGCGCCACCGCGTCATACAGGCTGCCGAGCAGCGCGACCATCCACGCCTGCTGGTCGGCCTGCGCGTCGAGGTCCACGTGGCTCGCCGCCGACACGGCCCATGCGTCCGGTGCGCGTACGTCGACCGCGTAATCGGCCGGCAGCCGGACGTCGTCGAACACGACCTCGTGGCTGCCCGACGCACGCAGGCCGAGGTGATTCCAGCTTTCGATCACGCGGATGCGATCGCCGTCCGCATCGCGGTCGCGCGGCACCAGGAACACGCCGACCCGCGGCGCCGGTTCGTCGGTGCGCGCCCACACGGCCAGCCAGCGCAGCGCCGGAATCCCGGTGCTGTACAGCTTGTGGCCGGACAGCCGCCAGCCGTCGCCGTCGCGCCGTGCAACCGTTTCCGGCAGGCCGCCGCGCGACGGCGAACCGAGCGCGGGCTCGACCCGCAGCGCGTTGATCAGCGCACCGTGCGCGACCGCGCTGTCGAACACCGCGCGCCGCACCTGCGCGGGCCAGCGGTTGTCGGCCCGGCCGAGCGCGCGATGTTGCAGATAGGTCATCGTCAGCACCAGCGCGGTGGCCGGATCGGCCCGCGCGACGGCGGCGACGATCCGGCTCGCCTGTGCGAGCGTCGCACCGGCACCGCCATGCTCGCGCGGCACGACCTGCCCGATCAGCCCCGCGCGATGCAGCCGCGCGAAGTTCTCGTGCGGAAAACGGCCGTCGGCGTCGTTACGCGCCGCATCGGCGGCAAGTTCCGGCGCGAGGCGCTCGAGCAGCGCGGCAATGCGCGCGTCGGCGTAGCCGTCGGCGGCGGGCAGGTGCCGCAACGACAACGGCTGCAGCTGCGGCTGTAACGGTGGCGGGGAAACGGCAAGGCGGGCAGGCATCGAAACGGATTCCATCGAAAAGGAAAAGGCGCAAGCGGAGCGCGAACGCCAAGCGTAGGCGCGCCGCCCGATCGATCAAACCATGCAAATCTGATATTCAAATCGGGATTGATTATTTCCATCCCGCATGATCGCGACGTTAATCTGCGCTCCAGTCCGGCCCGTTGCCGGAGCCCTGTACCGGAAGACCCAGCGGAGACCCAGATGAGCGTCGAATTCATCGGCATGATCCAGAGCCAGAAGCAGTCGGAAATCCACCCGCCGTCCGGCCCGGCGGTCGATCCCGGCTACGTGCGCGACTTTGCCCGCGCCCACGAGACGGCCGGCTTCGACCGGATCCTCGTGCCGCATCACTCGACCGGCCCGTCGGCGACGCTGACGATCGCGTTCGCGGCGGCCGCGACCGAGCGCATCCACTTCATGCTCGCGCATCGCCCGGGCTTCACCGCGCCGACGCTCGCCGCGCGGCAGATCGCGACGCTCGACCAGTTCTGCCGCGGCCGGCTCGCCGTGCACTTCATCTCCGGCGGCTCGGACAGCGAGCAGCAGCGCGACGGCGATTTCCTCGACCATGACGCGCGTTATGCGCGCACCGACGAGTACCTCGGCATCCTGCGGCGGATCTGGACCGAGGCGCAGCCGTTCGATCACGACGGCGCGCATTACCGCTTCCGCCAGGGCTATTCCGACGTGCGGCCCCACCAGAAGCCGCATGTGCCGATCTATTTCGGCGGCGCATCGGAAGCCGCGCTCGCCGTGGCCGGCAAGCACGCGGACGTCTATGCGCTGTGGGGCGAATCGCTCGACCAGGTGCGCGACCTGACGACCCGCGTGCGCGCCGAAGCCGCGAAGCACGGCCGGCAGGTGCGTTTCTCCGTGTCGTTCCGCCCGATCCTCGCCGCGACCGAGGACGAAGCGTGGGCGCGTGCGCACCGCATCCTCGACGAAACACGCCGGCTGCGCGAAGCGGCCGGCCTCGGCGCCGGCGGCCCGCAGCAAAGCGAAGGCGCGCGCCGCCTGCTGGCCGCGGCCGAACGCGGTTCGCGCGTCGACAAGCGGCTGTGGACCGAGATCGCGAAGCTCACCGGCGCGCGTTCGAATTCGACGGCGCTGGTCGGCACGCCCGAACAGGTCGCCGATGCGCTGCTCGACTACTACGACCTCGGCGTCACGACGTTCCTGATCCGCGGCTTCGATCCGCTGGAAGATGCGATCGACTACGGCCGCGAACTGATTCCGCGCGTGCGCGGCGCCGTCGCCGCACGCGACGCGGCGCGCCGCGCGGCCTGACGCAACCCGGGAGACCCTGACGATGTCCGCCGTTCCGTCCGCACTCGAACGCACTGCGTCGGGCCTCGCGCTCGCCGCGTCGCCGCGCCAGCATTTCTGGTTCGATCCGCCCGCGCCGCGCATCGACGTCGCCGCCGAGCGCCGTCACCGTCAGGAGCGGCTCGCGGCCGCGTTCCGCGTGTTCGCACGCTTGGGCTTCGCACAGGGGCTCGCCGGCCACATCACCGCACGCGACCCCGAACTGCCCGACCACTTCTGGGTGAACCCGCTCGGCGTGCATTTCTCGCAGATCAAGGTGTCCGACCTGCTGCTCGTCAACGCGCGCGGCGAAACCGCGATCGGCACGCGGCCGCTGAACAAGGCCGCGTTCGCGATCCATGCGGCAATCCACGACGCGCATCCGCACATCGTCGCCGCCGCGCATACGCATTCGACGTACGGCAAGGCGTGGTCGACGCTCGGCCGTCCGCTCGATCCGCTCACGCAGGACGCGTGCGTGTTCTATGAAGACCACGCGCTGTTCGACGACTTCACGGGGATGGTCGTCGACACGAGCGAAGGCGCACGGATCGCCGATGCGCTTGCGAAACCGGACGGCACCACGCACAAGGGCGCGATCCTGAAGAACCACGGCATCCTGACCGCCGGCCCGACGGTCGAGGCCGCCGCATGGTGGTACATCGCGCTCGACAACGCCGCGCACACGCAGTTGCTGGCCGAGGCGGCCGGCACGCCGCAACCGATCGATCACGCCACCGCGCGCCACACGCACGGCCAGATCGGCGGCCCCGAGGGCGCGCTGCATGCGTTCGACAGCCTGTTCGCGCGCGTCGTCGCCGACGAACCCGACCTGCTCGACTGAGCGTCACGCATCACCCCGCACGACCGGAGACCTGCCGATGACACACCCCGCCGCCCCCGCGCCCAAGACGCACGATGCGCATGACGACCAGCGCCGCCGCCTGCTGCGCGCGGCCGGCGCCGCCGCGCTCGCCGCGCCCGCGCTCACGCTTGGCCGCAAGGCCTGGTCCGCGCCGCCGCTGAAGAAGCTCACGTTCGCGTGGAACCAGAACGCGTTCTGCCTGACGCCGATCGTCGTCGCGCAGGAGCGCGGCTTCTTCGAGAAGAACGGCCTGAAGGTCGAACTGATCAACTACAGCGGCTCGACCGACCAGTTGCTCGAATCGATTGCGACCGGCAAGGCCGATGCGGCGGTCGGGATGATCCACCGCTGGCTGAAGCCGCTCGAAGCCGGCTTCGACGTGAAGATCATCGGCAGCTCGCACGGCGGCTGCGTGCGGCTGCTCGGCGCGAAGGCAGCCGGCGTCACGACGCTGCAGGCGCTGAAGGGCAAGACGGTCGGCGTCAGCGACCTGGCCGCGCCCGGCAAGCATTTCTTCTCGATCCTGCTCGCGAAGAACGGGATCGATCCCGAGCGCGACATCACGTGGCGGCAGTATCCGGCCGACCTGCTCGGCGTCGCGGTCGACAAGGGCGAGATCCACGCGATCGCCGACGGCGACCCGAACCTCTACCTGCTCGAAAAGCGCAGCAACGGCGCGTATACCGAACTCGCGACGAACCTGTCCGGCGAATACGCACGCAAGGTCTGCTGCGTGATCGGCGCGCGCGGCGACCTCGTGCGCAACGACCGGCCGTCCGCCGCCGCACTCGCGCGCTCGATCGTGCAGGCCACCGAGTCCACGCACGACAACCCGAACGAAGCCGCGAAGGTGTTCGCGAAGTATTCGCCGAAGATCAGCCCCGAGGACCTGCGCAAGCTCTACGCGACGCTCACCTACACGCACCACCCGACCAACGTCGACCTGCAGCAGGAGATCGCGTTCTATGCGGACGATTTCCGCCGCATCAGCGTGCTGAAGAAGAGCACCGACCCGCAGCGCTTCGCGCAGCAGGTCTATGCGAACGTGCTTGGGTGACGCGATGTCGACGATCGAACAGGTTTCCGTGGCGCACGCCACGTCGGCTCCGGCCGGTACGCACGTCGCTGCGCCGGCATCCCGCGTCGCCTGCTCCACGTGCGAAACCGCCCAGGCGGCGGCCGAAGCGCGCCGCGCGCGCACCTGGCCGACCGGCATCGCCGCCGCGCTCGCCTGGGCCGCGCTCGGCGCCCTCACGCAGCTGTGGCCGAACCGCGTCGTCGGCTTCAGCGACTGGGCGTACACGGACACGTTCGGCACGGCCGCGTGGACGATCGCCGCGTGGCTGCTCGCGCTGGCGGCGCTCGGCCCGCGCCTGGCCGCGCTGCGCGCGCCGCTCGCGCGCGTGCGCCCGGCCGGCCCGTGGCTCGTCGCGCTGCCGCTCGTGCTCGCCGCGTGGGAAATCGTCACCGCGAAAACCGGCTGGCTGCCGACGCCGTTCTTCGCGCCGCCGCAGGCCCTGATCGAGGTCTACGTCGACGACTGGCCGCGCCTCCTCGGCAGCGCCGGCAACACGCTGAAGCTGCTCGCGCTCGGCTTTGCGTACGGCGTCGCGGTCGGTTTCGCGGTCGGCGTGTCGATCGGCTGGTCGCGCCGGATCGGCTACTGGGTGCATCCGGTGCTGCGCGTGCTCGGCCCCGTGCCGGCCACCGCGCTGTTGCCGCTCACGTTCTACTTCTTCCCGTCGAGCTATTCCGCCGCCGCGTTCCTGATCGCGCTCGCCACCGGCTTCCCGGTCGCGGTGCTGACGTGGTCCGGCGTCGCGAGCGTCAACAAGCAGTATTACGACGTCGCCCGCACGCTCGGCGCGAACGCGCGCTTCCTCGTGCTGCGCGTCGCGATTCCGGCCGCGCTGCCGCACGTGTTCGTCGGCATCTTCATGGGGCTGAGCGCATCGTTCACGGTGCTGGTCGTCGCCGAGATGATGGGCGTCAAGTCCGGGCTCGGCTGGTACCTGAGCTGGGCGCAGGGCTGGGCATCGTACGTGAACATGTATGCGGCGCTGATCGTGATGGCGCTGCTGTTTTCCGGGCTGATCGCGCTGCTGTTCGCGGTGCGCGACCGCGTGCTCGCGTGGCAGAAAGGAACCGTCAAATGGTGAGCGCCGCCGTACTCGAATCGTCCGCTTCCGCTTCGCCCGCCGCGTCTGCCGTCACGGCGCCGCGCGGCGCGCGCATCGACATCCGCCGCGTGAGCCATGCGTTCGACGGCCCCGGCGGCCCGCTGCCCGTGCTCGACGACGTCACGCTGTCGGTCGCGGCCGGCGAATTCGTCGCGCTGCTCGGCCCGAGCGGCTGCGGGAAATCGACGCTGCTGCGCCTCGTCGCGGGCCTCGACGCCGCGCGGCAGGGCGGAATCGCGCAGGACGGCGTGCCGATCGAGCAACCCGATCCGTCGCGCATCGTCGTGTTCCAGGACCCGACGCTGTACCCGTGGCGGCGGGTGCGCGCGAACGTCGCGCTCGGCCTCGAGGCGCGCGGCGTGGCGCGGGTGTCGTCGCAGCATCGCGTCGACGATGCGCTCGCGCGCGTCGGCCTGCAGGAATTCTCGAACGTGTTCCCGCATCAGCTTTCCGGCGGGATGGCGCAGCGGGTCGCGCTGGCCCGCGCGCTCGTCAACGATCCGCGCCTGCTGATTCTCGACGAGCCGCTCGGCAAGCTCGATTCGCTCACCCGGCTCACGATGCAGGCCGAACTCACCGCACTGTGGCAACGCGACGGTTTCTCTGCGTTGCTCGTCACGCACGATGTCGAGGAAGCGCTGTTCCTCGCGCAGCGCGTGATCGTGTTCGGGCCGCGTCCCGCGCGGATCGTCGCCGAGTTGCGCGTCGAGCTGCCCTATCCGCGCCATCGCGGCGACCCGCGCCTCGCCGAGCTGCGTCACGACGCGTTGCGGCATCTCGGGCTCGATGCGAGCTGGTAGATGCGCGGCGCCGCATTGCCCGGGGCGCGCCGCCGATGAGCGCGCCGCCGTTCCCCGAATGGTCGCTCGCGTTCCTGCAAGCGCTGTATCGACTGCAATCGACTTTCGCACGGCTGCTGCACGCCGTCGGCCTGAGCGCCGATGCGGACGGCCAGGCCGCGTGGCCATGGACGCGGCGGATCGCGATCGAGACGCTGCGCATCGATGCGGGCCTGACGCGGCAGCTCGCGATCGCGTTCGGGCTGGTAACGCTCGCAGCAATGCTCGCGTTCATCGCGCTTGTTTCGCGCAGGCATCGCATCGTCGCGCTGGGCGCGGCGCTGCTCGCCGCATGGTGCGCGCCGTGGCCGCCGGCCGCGCTGTGGCTTTCGCCCGCCGTGCCGACGAGTTTCCAGCGCGATCCCGCGCCGTTTTCGGTGGCGAGCGTGGTGCATGGCGCGCGACTGTACGACCGTCATTGCGCGGCGTGCCACGGCGCCGACGGGCGCGGCGAAGGGCCGCTCGCCGCGTCGCTCGCGCACTGGCCGCCGACCTTCGCCGGCACGCTGCTCGCCCGCCGCCTCGACGGCGAGCTGGCCTGGCGCGTGCGGCACGGGATGCGCGATGCGCACGGCGCCGAATCGATGCCCGGCTTCGCCGCGACGCTCGGGCCCCGCGACACCTGGGCCGTGCTCGGCTACCTGAAAGCGCTCGCCGCGGGCAGCGGCGCGCAGGCGAAAGGCGCGTGGCCCGTGCCCGTCCCGCTGCCGGCGCTCGACGTGCGCTGCGGCGGGCAGCCCGCGACGCTGCCGCTCGATCGCTGGCGCGCAGGCCAGCGCGTGCGGGTCGTCGCGCTCTCGCGCGGCGCGCCGCCGCCGGCCGAGGACGCGCGCTGGCAGACGCTCGTGGTCGCGCAGGAACCGGCCGCCGTCCCGGCCGTCGCAGGGCGGGCGGATTGCGTCGCCGCGACGCCCGGCGCGTGGCTGGCTTTCGCGACGATCGCGGGGACGCCGCCCGATGCGCTCGGCGGCACGCAGCTCCTCGCCGATCGCCGCGGCTGGCTGCGGGCGCGCGCGTTGCCGGGCAGCGCGGGCTGGTCGGATGCCGACCTGCTGTGCAGCGCGTCCGATCCCACGCGTTCCGCCGCGCCGGCCGCCGGCGGCGATCCGCTGACCGCGCTGCTGCTGCGCGTCGACACGGAGCCCGTGCGCGACGTACAGGCCGGACTCCCGCATTGACGAGCGCGCCACCGCCGCGACCGGACTCCTTCCCGACTGACCGAGCCCCACGATGAATCCGACCCGACGCCATTTCCTGACCCAAGCCGCTGCCTGCGCAACGCTCGCCGCGGCCCCGGCCACCCTGCGCGCGCAATCGGGCACGCGGCCGCTGCTGCGCGCGGGCGACCAGAAAGGCGGGCTGCGCGCGCTGCTGGAAGCAGCCGGCGAACTGAACGGCCTGGCGTACGACATCGCGTGGACCGAGTTCCCGGCCGCCGCGCCGCTCGCCGAAGCGCTCAATGCGGCCGCCGTCGACTGCGGGCCGATCGGCGACGCGCCGGTGATCTTCGCGCTCGCGTCGGGCGCACGCATCAAGGTGATCGGCGCGAACCGCTCCGACCCGTACGGCACTGCCGTCGTCGTGCGGCCGGACGCGCCGCTGAAGACCGCCGCCGACCTCAAGGGCAGGCGCATCGGCACCACGCGCGGCTCGATCGGGCATTTCGTCACGCTGAAGGCGCTCGACGCGGCCGGCCTGCCTCCCGACGCCGTTTCGTTCCGCTTCCTGCCGCCGGCCGATACGATGCTTGCGCTCGCAACCGGTTCGATCGATGCGTGGGCGACCTGGGAGCCCTATACCGCACTCGCGGAAACGAGCGGGCGCGCGCGCGTGCTCGTCAGCGGCCGCGGGCTGTGGTCCGGCCTGAGCTACATCGCGGCGACCGACGCGGCGATCGCGTCCAGGCGCGACGTGCTGCACGATTTCCTGCGGCGCGTCGTGCGCGCGCAGGCATGGTCGTACCGGCATGCCGACGCGTATTCGGCGGCGCTCGCGCGCATCATCGGCATTCCGCCGGCAGCCGCGAAGCTGCAGTTCGAGCGCCGCAACACGCGCTGGTTGCCGATCGACGCGACGGTCGTCGCCGAACAGCAGCGCACCGCCGACTTCTACCTGAAGGCGGGGCTGCTGCGCCAGCCGCTCGACGTGCGTACCACGTTCGATCGCGGCTTTCCGCTGCCGGCCTGACGAGGTTGCGCCAACGTGCAACAAAGCGATCTGGCACAATCGCGCTTTGACTTTCCCCGTCGGTCGAAGCCAGCACCATGCCAGCCATCGCCGAACTCTTCGTCTATCCGATCAAATCCTGCGCCGGCATCGCGCTGCGCCGCGCGCTGCTGCTCGACACCGGGCTCGCATACGACCGTCACTGGATGGTGACCGACCCGGCCGGCGAGATGATCACGCAGCGCACGCACCCACGCCTCGCGCTCGTGCAGCCCGCATTCGACGGCGACGCGCTGGTGCTGAACGCACCCGGCATGCCCGAGCTGCGCACGCCGCTCGATGGCGAAGCGTCGGCGCAAACGCCGAAAATGGCCGCGACCGTGTGGCGCGACACCGTCGATGCGATCGACACGGGCGCTGAAACGGCCGTCTGGCTCACCGAATTCCTCGCCACGCCCGCGAAGCTCGCGCGCTTCGCGCCCGACGCGCGCCGCGGCTGCAACCGTAAATGGACCGGCGAGATCGATACGCACACGCTTCGCGGACGGCTACCCGCTGCTCGTGATCGGCCAGTCGTCGCTCGACGACCTGAACGCGCGGCTCACCGCCAAGGGTGCACCGGCGATTCCGATGAACCGCTTCCGGCCGAACATCGTGGTGTCGGATCTCGATGCGTACGAAGAGGATTTCGTCGAGCACCTCGACGCCGACGGCGACACGCCGGTGCGGCTGCGTTTCGTGAAGCCGTGCACGCGCTGCCCGATGCCGACGATCGACCAGGTCACCGGCGCGCCCGATCCCGCGTGGCCGCACGAGCCGACCGACACGATGCAGACCTATCGCGCGAACCCGAACTTCGGCGGCGAGCTGACGTTCGGCATCAACGCGATCGTCGTGCGCGGCGCGGGGCGTTTTCTCGAAGTCGGCCAGTCGCTGGAAGCGGAGATCGGGTTCGGCGACTGAAGGCGGATGCTGCCCGGCGGGCCCCCCGCTACGCCACCTCGCGCAGCACGGGCAGCGTCACGGTGACGATCAACCCGCCGCCCGCCGCATCACTCAGCGCGACCCTCCCCTGATGCACGCGCGCGATCTCTCGCACGATCGACAGCCCGAGCCCCGTCCCTTCGACCGTCTGCGTCTTGCTGCCGCGATGGAAGCGCTCGAACACCGCGTCGCGCTCGTCCGCCGGCACGCCCGGCCCGTTGTCGATCACGTCGAGCCGCGCATGCGCCCCTTCGCGCGACACGCGTACGGTAATCACCGCCCGATCGCCCGCATAACGGATCGCGTTGTCGATCAGGTTGCCGATCATCTCGCCGAGCAGGTCGGGTTGCCCGTGCACGTCGACGTCGGCCTCGTGCTCGAAGCCGAGATCGATGTCGCGCGCGCGTGCGACCGGCGACCAGTCGAGCGTCACGCTGCGCGCGAGCCGGTGCAGCGCGACCGGCTGGTGGGCAACCGCGTGGCCGCTGTCCGAATCGAGCCGCGACAGCGACAGCAGTTGCTGGACGATCTTCGCGGCCTGCCGCACCGCGCCGTTCGCGCGCCGCAGGTGCCCGCTCGCGCGCGGCTGCTCGTCGGGCCGCAGCGCGAGCTCGACGCCCGCCTGCACGGCCGCGAGCGGCGTCTTCAGTTGATGGGCCGCGTCCGCGAAGAAGCGGCGACGCGCGACCTGCATCCGCTGCGTGCGGCCGATGTACTGGTTGATCGACTCGACGAGCGGCGCGAGTTCGCTCGGCATCGCGCCGGTATCAAGCGGCGTCGTATCGTCCTCGCTGCGCGCGGCGACCGTCGCCGACAACCGGTTCAGCGGCCGCAGCCCGCGCCCGACGCCGAGCCACACGATGCCGAGCGCCAGCACGACGAGCAGCCCTTCCTGCAGCAGCGACCCGACGAGGATCTCGCGTGCGAGCGCCTGGCGCGCCTCGATCGTCTCGCCGACCATCACCCACACGATGCGCGACTGCGCGGTCGGCACGTCGTGCACCGGGATGCGCAGCGCGGCCATCCGCAATTGCTCGCCGCGATAGATGACGTCGTAGTGGCGCGTGACGAACAGCGCGCCGTCACCCGCGTCCCGCCCTTGCGGCAGCGGCAGGTCCGGGTAGCCGGTGACCGTGTGTCCGTTGTCCTCGCGGATCAGGTAGTAGACCTTGCCGCCGTCGCTCGATTCGAGCATTTCGAGCGCGAGATACGGCAGGTCGACCTCGATCTCGCCGTCGTTGAGCCGCACGCCTTCGCGGATCGACTTCAGCGACGACGACAGCGTGCGGTCGAACGCGACGTGCGCGGCGTTCATCGCGCGCTGGTACGTGAGCCACGAGTCGAGCGCGAGCAGGCCGAGCAGCGGCAGCAGCAACCACAGCGCGACCTGCGTGCGCAGGTTCGGCCGCGTCATTCAGCCTTCGCCTCGAGCAGATAGCCGAGCCCGCGCAGCGTGACGATCGCGACCCCCGTGTTCTCGAGCTTCTTGCGCAGCCGGTATACGTAGATCTCGATCGCATCGGCGTTGACCGACTCGTCGAGCCCGAAAATCTTCTCCGACAGCGTTTCCTTGTTGATCGCACGGCCGTTGCGCAGGATCAGCACCTCGAGCACCGAGCGCTCGCGCGGCGTGAGCGACAGCGGCTCGCCCGCGAGATGGAAGCTGCGGTCGATGCTGTCGTACGAAAGCGGCCCGCATTCGACCCGCGAATGCTCGTGGCCGAGGCTGCGGCGGATCAGCGCGCGGGCGCGCGCCTCCAGTTCGGTCAGCTCGAACGGCTTCGCGAGATAGTCGTCGGCGCCGAGATCGAGCCCCTTCACGCGATCCTCGACCGATCCGTGCGCGGTCAGGATCAGCACCGGCACCGGATTGCGCCGCGCGCGCAGCCGCCGCAGCACCTCCAGCCCGTCGAGCTTCGGCAGCCCGAGATCGAGGATCACCAGCGCGTAATCCTGCGTGCGCAGCACGTGGTCGGCCGCCTCGCCGTCGGCCATGTGATCGACCGCGAAGCGCGCCGCGCTCAGCGCGTCGCTCAGCGACTGGGCGAGGTTCGGATTGTCTTCGACGAGCAGCACACGCATGGGGATTCCGGTAAGGTCAGCGACAGGCCGCTACATTACATGATCCTTTCCATCGCGACGCCTCGCGGAAACACCGGTATCGCGCGTCAGCCGGCCGCCTCCGCCTTCTCCGCATCGGCGCCGCCGGCCGGCCCGGCGTTGCGCTCGCGCAGGCCGACCACCACCGCCAGGAACGCGACGCTCGCCCCGGCCGTGACGACGATCATCGGGCGCGCGGTGCCGTCCGACAGCCACGCCAGCACGCCGCCGCACGCGGCCGTGATCGCCATCTGGATAAAGAAGAACAGCCCGGACGCCGTCCCGGCGATCGTCGTGTACGGCTGCATCACCGCGAACTGGCAGGCCGGGATCGCGATCCCGACGGCGAGCATCACGAAGAACATCGGGACGACGATGGCCGCGGCGGACGCGGGCGCGATGGCGCCACCGGCCCACAGCATGACGGCCCCGGCCACGTTGATGCAGGCCGCCGCCGCGATCACTGAATCGGCTTTCCATCGGCCGCTGCTGCGCCGGAACACGCTCGATCCGATCAGGTAGCCGAGCACGGTCAGGCCGAAGATCGCGGCATATACCGGGCCGGATACGCCTCGCTGCCGCTGGAACAGCGTCGACGATTCCGCGATGAACGGGTAGTACGTGCAGTACGCGAAACTGATCGCGAGCGAGTAGCGCAGGAAACGGCGCTCGCGCAGCAGGCCCGCGTAGGTCCGCAGGAGCCCCGTGCCCGGCGCCGGCCGCGCGTCGCTTTCGCGGGTCTCCGGCAGGTAGCGCAGCACCATCGCCGCCGCGACGAGCCCCCCTGCCGCGAGCCACGCGAACACGCCGCGCCATCCGAGCCACTCGGCCAGCACGCTGCCGGCCAGCGGCGCAATCACGGGCGACAGCGCCATGCCGGCCGAGATCCGGCCCAGCATCGTGGCCTGCATCGCGGCCGGGAAGCGCTCGCGCACGATCACCCGCCCGACCACCGTGCCGCAGCAGCCGCCCAATGCCTGGAAGATGCGTGCGGCGACGATCGCCGCGATGCCGGTCGAGCACGCGCAGGCGACGCTCGCGACCACGTAGACGCACAGGCCGCCGATCAGGACGGGGCGACGGCCGTAACGGTCGGACAACGGCCCCGACACCAGCATCGACAGCGCATAACCGGCCATGTAGAGGGTCAGCGTGAGCTGCAACTGCGCGTCGGTGCCGTGCAGCGCATCGGCCATCGCAGGCAGCGACGGCAGGTACGCGTCGATCGTGACGCGCGGCAGGCACACGACGAGCATCAACAGGAACAGCCAGCCCCACTGGGGCAACGAGCGGGTCTTCATACGGCGTATCCATCTCCAGCAGTTTCGGAATGTCACCGGCAAGAATCTAGGGGGAAAGTGATATAAGCTGAAGGGCCATTAAATTCGACACTGACTGGACCACTATGGCGCGAGGCAAAGCCGCGATTCCGCTCGATCTGCCGTGCCCTGCCGGGCTGTCCACGGGCAATCCGCAGTCGAAGCAGGAGTGCATCGCCGACGCACTGCGCGAAGCGATCCTGAAACGCCTGCTCCCCGGCGACAGCCCGCTCCCGTCCAGCCGCACCCTCGCGGCACGCTGGGGTGTCGCCCGGGGAACCGTCGAAGCGGCGTACGACCGGCTGTGCTCGGAGGGCTACATCGCCCGCGCGCAGGGGTCGGGATCGCGGGTATGCGCGGTGGTGCCGGACAGCTACCTGCGCGCGGCCGCGCAGTCGCGGGAGAGCGGCCCCCGCCCCTCCGTCGCGGCCCCCGAGCCGGCAGCAGCGGCCGACACGGCCGCGCCGGAACATGCGGTGCGCCCGGGCGTCCCGTTCGTCGCGCGGCTTGCCGACCCCGGCCTGCTGCCGATGCAGCAATGGAAGAAGGCGCTCGGGGCCAGCCTGCTTGCCGCGACGGCGAACGACCTCGGGGCGACGCCGGCGCAGGGCGTCGAGAGCCTGCGCGACGAAATCGCCGCCTACCTGCGCGAATATCGCGGCATCCCGTGCAGCGCCGTCGACATCTTCATCACGACCGGCATCCGGCATTCGATCGACCTCGTCGCGCGCACGCTGCTCACGCCCGGCTCGACGGTGCTGATGGAGGACCCCGGTTACGCGTCGGCCTGGCAGATCTTCACGATCGCGGGCGCAACCGTGATCGACGTGCCGGTCGATCGGGAAGGCATCGACACCGCGTCGCTGGACCGGTTTCCCGATGCGCGCGCGGCCTACGTGACGCCCGCCCACCAGGCGCCGCTCGGCGTCACGATGTCGGTGTCGCGCCGGCTCGAACTGCTCGACTGGGCGCAGCGCAACCGCGCGTGGATCGTCGAAGACGACTACGACGGCGAATTCAGCTACCAGACCGCCCCGCTGCCCGCGCTGAAATCGCTCGACGCGTGCGATCGCGTGATCTACTGCGGCTCGTTCAACAAGACGCTGTTCTCGGGGCTGCGCATCGGTTTCATGGTCGTGCCGGCGGCACTGCGGCCGGCGCTGTCGGCCGTGTGGCACGCGACCGCGCGCTCGGTCGGCGTGGCGCCCCAGCTGGCGCTGGCCCGCTTCATCGCGCACGGCGATTTTGCGAAGCACCTGCGCGCCGCGCGTCACGCCTACCGCCAGCGGCGCGACATCGTGCTCGACCAGTTGGCGAAACACGCCGGCGGACGGTACGCGGTGTCCGGCGAACACGCGGGCTTTCATTTCGTGCTGTGGCTGCCGCCCGGGACGGACGACGCGTCGTACGTCGCGCGGGCCCAGGCTGCCGGCGTGTCGCTGCAGCCAATCCGCGGATTCTGCCGCAGCGCCGAACTCGCGGCGGGCGTGATCGTCGGCTACGCGGCGTTGACCGCCGCGCAGGCGCGGCATGGCGGCCGGCTGCTCGCCAGGCTGCTCGCGCCGACCTCGGGAAATCCATGACACGAACGACGCGATTGTGAACCGAAATGAAAGCGGGCTGAAAGTGCGCCGCAATTAACATCCGCGTCATTCGAACAACACCTAGACGTAACTGGAGGAAGACATGCCGTTTGCACCGAAGCACCTCGCCGCCATCCTGTCGATCGTTGCCGGCGCCGCCTGGGCGCAGGTTCCGGCCGGGTATCCGGGGAGTTACCAGGGCGTGATCGACGCCGCGAAGAAGGAAGGCAAGCTGATCGTCTACTCGACGACCGATACGGGCCTCGTGCGCCCGCTGATCAAGGACTTCGAAAGCCTGTACGGCGTGAAGGTCGAGTACAACGACATGAACAGCACCGAGCTGTACAACCGCTACATCAGCGAGAACGCGGCGAGCAGCACCAGCGCCGACGTGCTGTGGAGCTCGGCGATGGACCTGCAGGTCAAGCTCGTCAACGACGGCCTGATGGCGTCGTACGATTCGCCCGAAAGCCCGAACGTGCCGCAATGGGCCCAATACCAGAAGCAGGCGTACGGCACGACGTTCGAGCCGCTCGCGATCGTCTACAACAAGCGCCTGATCCCCGAAAACGAAGTACCGAAGACGCGCGCCGAGCTGATCAAGCTGATCGGGTCGCAACCGGACAGGTTCAAGGGCAAGCTCACGACGTACGACGTCGAGAAATCCGGCGTCGGCTTCAACGCGCTGACGCAGGACGCGCACCTGAACGAGAAGGTCACGTGGGAACTCGTGAAGGCGATCGGCGCGACGGGCCCGAAGCTGCAGTCGAGCACCGGCGCGATGATGGAGCGCATCTCGTCGGGCGAGAACCTGATCGGCTACAACATCATCGGTTCGTATGCATACGCGAAGGCGAAGAAGGACAAATCGATCGGCTATGTGTTTCCGAAGGACTACACGCAGATCGTGAGCCGCCTCGCCACCATCTCGAAGAAGGCGAAGAACCCGAACGCCGCGAAGCTGTGGGTGGACTACCTGCTGTCGAAGCGCGGCCAGACCATCATCGCGAACCAGGCGAACCTGTACGCGATCCGCACCGACGTGACCGGCGAGACGTCGGCCGCGAGCCTCACGAAGGAACTCGGCGATTCGCTGAAGCCGATCCAGATCGGCACCGGCCTGCTCGTCTACCTGGACCAGTCGAAGCGGCTCGCGTTCCTGAAGCAATGGCAGCAGGCGATCAAGAGCTGATCG
The DNA here is from genome assembly GCF_001718835.1 of Burkholderia cepacia. Classification (NCBI taxonomy): domain Bacteria; kingdom Pseudomonadati; phylum Pseudomonadota; class Betaproteobacteria; order Burkholderiales; family Burkholderiaceae; genus Burkholderia; species Burkholderia cepacia. The sequence goes on from NZ_CP013444.1 coordinate 1,891,301, forward strand.
CCGCATAGCGCGTCGCCCCCGCTTCGCGGGCGACGCGCCCCCCTTCCCGACGACTCTCTTGATGCGGCCCGCGGGCCGCAGGGGCGAACTCATGCTTTCAACCAGCACCTCCGGCACCCCGCCGGCCGTACCGCAGACCGGCGGCGGCGCGATTCCCGCGCTGCGCGCCAGCAGCCTGCAGCCGCTCGCCGGCATGCTGCGCTGGATCGTCGTCGCGGTACTCACCATCGCCGTCGCGCTGCCGCTCGGCTTCATCCTGTTCCAGAGCCTGCTGTCCGCGCCGTTCTTCGATGCGAACAGGACGCTCGGCATCGACGGTTTCCGCTTCGTCTTCAGCGATCCCGACTTCTGGTCGGCCGTGAAGAACTCGTTCATCATCGCCGGCGGGATGCTGTTCATCTCGATCCCGCTCGGCGGCATCCTCGCGTTCCTGATGGTGCGCACCGACCTGCCCGGCCGCCGCTGGCTCGAACCGCTGCTGCTCACGCCCGTGTTCGTGTCGCCGATGGTGCTCGCGTTCGGCTACGTGGTCGCGGCCGGCCCGGTCGGCTTCTATTCGGTGTGGTTCAAGGAACTGTTCGGGGTGCAGAACGTGCCCTGGAACGTGTACTCGATCTTCGCGATCACGGTGATCGTCGGCCTCACGCACGTGCCGCACGTGTACCTGTATTCGTCGGCCGCGCTGCGCAACCTCGGCTCGGACGTCGAGGAAGCCGCGCGCGTGACGGGCGCCCGCCCGTTCCGCGTCGCACTCGACGTGAGCCTGCCGATGACGATGCCCGCGCTGCTGTTCGCCGGCGTGCTCGTGTTCTTTCTCGGCTTCGAGGTGTTCGGGCTGCCGCTCGTGCTCGGCGACCCGGAAGGCCACCTCGTGCTCGCGACCTACCTGTACAAGCTGACCAACAAGCTCGGCGTGCCGTCGTATCACCTGATGGCCGCGGTCGCGGTGTGCATCGTCGCGATCACGTTCCCGCTCGTGCTGCTGCAGCGCCGGCTGCTGAAGACGGCGAACCGCTTCGTCACCGTGAAGGGCAAGGCCGGCCGTACGACGGTGCTGCCGCTCGGCGTGTGGCGCTGGGTTGCGCTCGCGATCGTCGTGCTGTGGCTGATGCTGACCGTGATCGTCCCGATCTCGGGCATCGTGCTGCGCGCGTTCGTGACCAACTGGGGCGAAGGCGTCGCGCTCGCCGAGGTGCTCACGCTGTCGAACTTCATCGAGCTGTTCGAGCAGGACAACCTGGTGCGCGCGATCGTCAACACGCTCGGCATCGGCGTGATCGGCGGCGCGCTCGCGATCGGTTTCTACTCGCTCGTCGCGTTCGCCGGCCACCGCCGCCCCGACTGGGCGACCAAGCTGCTCGACTACCTCGTGCTGCTGCCGCGCGCGGTGCCCGGCCTGCTCGCCGGCCTCGCGTTCCTGTGGATCTTCCTGTTCGTGCCCGGCCTGCGCGAGCTGAAGAACTCGATGTGGAGCATCTGGATCGCGTACACGGTCGTGTGGCTCGCGTACGGGATGCGGCTCATCCAGAGCGCGCTGCTGCAGGTCGGCCCCGAACTCGAGGAAGCCGGCCGCAGCGTCGGCGCGACCCGCAGCCGCGTGTCGCTCGACGTGACGCTGCCGCTCGTGCGCTTCGGCCTGCTCGCCGCGTGGCTGCTGATCTTCATGATCTTCGAGCGCGAATACTCGACGGCCGTCTATCTGCTGTCGCCCGGCACCGAAGTGATCGGCGCGCTGCTCGTGTCGCTGTGGGCGACCGGCGCCGTCGACCAGGTCGCCGCGCTTTCTGTCATCAACATCGCGATGGTCGGCGCCGGTCTCGGCGTGGCCCTGCGCTTCGGAGTGAAACTTCATGGATAAGCTCATCGTCGACGACCTGCATCTGAGCTACGGCGCCAATCCGATCCTCAAGGGCGTGTCGTTCGAACTGAAGGCCGGCGAAGTCGTGTGCCTGCTCGGCGCGTCGGGCAGCGGCAAGACCACGCTGCTGCGCGCGGTGGCCGGCCTCGAACAGCCGTCCGACGGCCGCATCCAGCTCGACGACCGCGTGTTCTTCGACGGCGCGCAGCGCGTCGACCTGCCCGTCGAGCAGCGCTCGCTCGGCCTCGTGTTCCAGTCCTACGCGCTGTGGCCGCACCGCACCGTCGCCGACAACGTCGGCTACGGACTGAAGCTGCGCCGCGTCGCGCCGGCCGAACAGAAGCGCCGCGTGCAGACCGCGCTCGACCAGCTCGGCCTCGGCCATCTCGCGGAACGCTTCCCGCATCAGCTGTCGGGCGGCCAGCAGCAGCGCGTCGCGATCGCGCGCGCGCTCGTCTACAACCCGCCGGTGATCCTGCTCGACGAGCCGCTGTCGAACCTCGACGCGAAGCTGCGCGAGGAAGCGCGCGCGTGGCTGCGCGAGCTGATCGTGTCGCTCGGGCTGTCGGCCCTGTGCGTGACGCACGACCAGACCGAGGCGATGGCGATGTCCGACCGCATCCTGCTGCTGCGCAACGGCCGCATCGAGCAGGAAGGCACGCCGGCCGAGCTGTACGGCGCGCCGCGCTCGCTGTACACGGCCGAGTTCATGGGCAGCAACAACCGGATCGACGCGCGCGTCGCGGCCGTCGACGGCGAACGCGTGACGCTCGCCGGCGACGGCTGGGAACTGCAGGCCCTCGCCCGCGACACGTTCGCGCCGGGCCAGGACGCGCAGGCCGTGATCCGCCTCGAACGCGTGCAGGTCGCCGACGGCCCGGGCGCGAACCGGCTGCAGGCCGACCTCGTCACGTCGATGTATCTCGGCGATCGCTGGGAATACCTGTTCCATTGCGGCGAGATGCGCTTGCGCGCCTTCGGCCACGTGCCGCGTGCAGCGGGCAAGCACTGGATCGAATTCCCGACCAACGACTGCTGGGCGTTCGCGAAAGCGGGCTGACCCGAGCGCGGCGGCCGACCTCGGCGGATGTCGCCCGGCATCCGCCGAGGCGCCGTGCGCGCCACGATTTCCCTCACCCACAAGAACCAAGGAGACACCGTCAATGAAGTCACGCGCAGAACGTTCGATTCGCACAGTAGTCCTCACGGGATCGGCCGCCGCGGCCTGCATCGCCGCATCCGCCGCGCACGCGCAGTCGTCGGTCACGATGTACGGGATCATGGATGCCGGCATCGAATACACGAACCACGCGGCGCCGGAGGGCGGCAGCTCGGTCAAGCTGAAGTCGGGCAACAAGAACACGTCGCGCTGGGGCCTGCGCGGCGTCGAGGATCTCGGCGGCGGGCTGAAGGCCGTGTTCCGCCTCGAAAGCGGGATCGATCTCGCGAACGGCGCGCTCGACGACGGCCCCGACTCGATCTTCGCGCGCCGCGCGACGGTCGGCCTGAAAAGCAAATGGGGCGAACTGACGCTCGGCCGCAACTACACCGTCACCTACGATTACATGCTGCCCTTCGACCCGATGGGGTACGCGCAGAACTACTCGTGGGCGTCGGCGTCGACGGCGACGGGCGGCCGCAAGGACGGCATGTTCACGCGCTCGTCGAACGCGGTGCGCTACGACGGCGAATTCAGCGGGTTCAAGTTCGGCGCGCTGTACGGCTTCGGCAATGTGCCGGGCAGCGTGAAGACCAGCTCCAAATACGATTTCGCGGTCGGCTACGAGAAAGGCCCGTTCGCGGCGGTGGTCACGTTCGACCGGCAGAACGGCGCGGCCGACAGCGTCACGCCGGCCGATACCGTCAACTACATCCAGGGCATCCACGCGGGCCTGAGCTACGACTTCGGCAACCTGAAGACGATGGCCGGCTATCGCAACTACAAGCGCACGTTCCGCACCACGGCGGCGAACCAGTTGAGCGACACGTACTGGCTCGGCGGCTCGTACCAGTTCACGCCGGCGTTCTCGCTGATCGCGGCCGTCTATCACCAGAACATCAAGGGCGGCAGCGATGCCGATCCGACACTCGTGTCGTTGCGCGCGAACTACGCGCTGTCGAAGCGCACCGTGCTGTACGCGGCCGGCGCGTTCGCGATCGCGAAGCACGACCAGAAGGTCGGCGTGTCGCGCGATTTCGTGGGCTACGGCACCACGCAGGTCGGCGTCACGGCGGGGATTCAGCAGCGGTTCTGAGCTTGACGGCGCAGCCGGTCGGCAACATCGCGAACCGGCTGCGCCGCTTCGTCACGCATCCCTGCGCATCACGAACACCGGACGGACGAGCGCGTTCACGTCATCCCAATACCGGTCGACATCCGCCAGCGGGACGGCTTGCACGTCGATATGCAGGCGCGCCGGCTCGACCGCGTCGAACACCGCACGCGCCGCGTCCAGCAGGCGCGGCAGCGCAATGCTGCCGATGCCGCTGCCCATCAGTTCGATCGCGGTCGCCCGCAGCACGGCACCCGGCAGCAGCACGTCCGCGCCGCCGATCGAGCCGATCTGCACGAAACGCAGCCGGCGGCCCTCGGGCGTCGCCTTCGCCGCCGTCACCAGCAGTGCACATGCGCTGGCGCCCCACAGATAGTCGAGCACGACATCCACGCCCGCGCGGAAATGCGGTTCGAGCGCACGCGCCAGATGCGTGTCGTCCTGCTGCAGCGACACGACGGCATCCGCGCCGGCCGATTGCAACGCCGTCAGCACCGCCGCGTTGCGGCCCGTCGCGATCACCTTCGCGGCGCCGAGATGCTTCGCAATCCGCACCGCCAGCCGCCCGGATGTGCCCGTCGCACCGTTGACGAGCACCGTCTCCCCGGCCGCGAGGCGCGCACGCTCGGTCAGCGCCGCCCACGACGACATCCCGGGAATCGCGATCGCCGCCGCCGTGACATCGTCGAGCGTATCCGGCAGCGGCACGCACCGCGTATCGGGCGCGATCGTGCGTTCGGCCATCGCGCCGAACGGCGCAAGCGGGCCGAGGAAATAGACGCGCCGGCCGTCTTCGAGGCGCCCCGTGCCATCGACGCCCGCGACGAACGGAAAGCCGCCCGCCGACGAATAGTGCGAACCGGACGCGCGGGCCTGCGCGATCCGGCTAAGCGCGGACGCCGTCACGTCGACCAGCCGGTGGCCGGGTAACGCGTGCGGCGATTCGAACTCGGCATGAACGGGGCGCTCGCCCGCCCCGTTGACGACTGCTGCTTTCATGGGTGCTCCTTCAGATGACCCGCGCCATCACCGCGCATCGACCCACGCCCGCAACGCGGCGTCGCGGATCTCGAACACGTCGAACAGGCCGAGCGCCCGCAGCGCGGGCAACGCGTCGGCGGCATCAGCCGCCGCGCGGGAGCGCTCGGCCTCGTCCGCATGCGGGTCGGTGAGCACCCGCGCATTCGCGAGAAAGGCGCCCACGCTGCCCTTGCGGATCGTCGTGCCGTTGAGGTCGAGCTGATTGAGGTGGTCGGGAAGCATTTCGTCGGCTCGCATCGCGCGGCCCTCCTGAAGTGTTGAGCGAGCACCCAGTGTACGGATGCGAACACGGCCGATCTCCGGTATAACGGCCATTCGATACCGAATTCCAGCCATGCCTGACGATCCGCTTCTTCCCGCCGGCCTCGTGAGCTCTTCCGACGGCCCGTTTGTCGCCGCCGCCGAGCTGACGCAGCGCGACGCACGCGTGACCGCGCCGCATCGCCATGCGCGCGGCCAGCTCGTCGGCGCGCTGAGCGGGTTGCTGACGATCGGCCTCGACGACCAGGACTGGGTCGTGCCGGCGATCCATGCGATCTGGATTCCGCCGCATTGCGTGCATTCGCTGCGCTCGTTCGGGCCGTTCTGCGGCTGGAGCGTGTTCGTTGCGGAACCGCGCTGCGAATCGCTGCCGCCGGCGCCGCGCGCGATCCGCACCTCCGCGCTGTTGCGCGAGGCGGTACGGCGCGCGGCAAGCTGGCGCGGCGGCGCGCTCGACGCGGCGCAAACGCGCGTGGCGGAAGTGATCCTCGACGAGATCGCGGCATCGCCGCCGGTCACGCTCGGCCTGCCGCGCCCGCGCGATCCGCGGGTCGGACGGATCACCGACGCGTTGAGCGCCGATCTCGCGGACAACCGCCGCCTCGACGAATGGGCCGCGTGGGCAGGCATCGCGCCGCGCACGCTGAGCCGCCGCTTCGTGGCCGAGACGGGGCTGACGTTCGCGCAGTGGCGTCAGCAGGCGAGGCTGCTGCGCGCGTTGGAGAAGGTGGCCGACGGCGTGCCGGTGACGACGATCGCGCTCGATCTCGGCTACGACAACGTGAGCGCGTTCATCGACATGTTCCGGCGCGCGTTGGGGACGACGCCGGGGCGGTATATGGAAGCCGGACACGACGGACGCCGGGGCGACGCCGCGTAGCGCGTCACGGCGACATTCGATTCGCCGCGCCTTCAGTATGTGCCGTCGCCCTGCTTCGCGGCGTCGGACGGTTTCCCCTTGAACTGCCCCGCCAACCGCTCCGCACTCCTCGCCAGCAGCGTCGTATCGACCCCGACCGCGACGAACAGCGCTCCCGCTTCCAGATAACGCCGCGCGGCCGCCTCATCCGCGCTGAGAATGCCCGGCGCCTTGCCGGCCGCCTTGATCGCCCGGATCGCGCCATCGATCGCGGCCTGCACGTCCGGGTGCCCCGGATGGCCGAGATGCCCGAGATCGGCCGCGAGATCCGCCGGCCCGATGAACACGCCGTCCACGCCCTCGACCCGCGTTATCGCATCGATCGCGTCGAGCCCCGCGCGTGTCTCGACCTGCACGAGCACGGCCATCTCGTCGTTCGCGCGATGCAGGTAATCGCCGACGCGATTCCACCGCGACGCACGCGCCAGCGCGCTGCCCACGCCGCGAATCCCGTGCGGCGGATAACGCGTCGCGGCCACCGCCGCACGCGCCTCGTCGGCGCTCTGCACCATCGGCACGAGCAACGTCTGCGCGCCGAGATCGAGCACCTGCTTGACGATCACCGGATCGTTCCACGGTACGCGCACGACCGGATGCGACGGATACGGCGCGATCGCCTGCAACTGCGCAAGAATCGTCGGCACCGTGTTCGGCGCATGCTCGCCGTCGATCAGCAGCCAGTCGAAACCGGCGCCCGCGACCACTTCCGCGCTGTACGGATTGGCGAGCCCGAGCCACAGCCCGACTTGCGCGTCGCCGCGCGCGAGCGCGGCCTTGAAGACATTCGTAGGAATCCGCATCGTTCGCTCACCTCACTCGAAGTAGCACTGGATCGTCCCGAGCGGGCCGTAGTCGACGCTGAACGTGTCGCCCGATCGCGCCGCGCACGGCCGCGTGAACGAACCGCCGAGCACGATCTGCCCAGGCTCCAGCGCGACGTCGAAGCGGGCCAGCCGGTTGGCGAGCCACGCGACGCCGTTCGCCGGATGGTTCAGCACGCCGGCCGCGACGCCTGTTTCCTCGACCACGCCGTTACGCGACATGATCGCCGCGACCCACCGCAAGTCGACGTCCTGCGGCTTCACGGGCCGCCCGCCGATCACCACGCCCGCGTTCGCCGCGTTGTCGGCGATCGTGTCGAACACCTTGCGCGGCCGTTTCGTGTCGGGGTCGATCGACTGGCTGCGCGCGTCGATGATCTCGAGCGCGGGCACCACGTAGTCGACTGCGTCGTACACGTCGAAGATCGTGCAGTCCGGGCCGGTGAGCCGCTTGCCGAGCACGAACGCGAGTTCGACCTCGACGCGCGGCACGATGAAGCGCCCGGTGGGAATCGTGCCGCCGTCGGCAAAGAACATGTCGTCGAGCAGCGCGCCGTAGTCGGGCTCGTCGATCTGCGACGAGTTCTGCATCGCCTTCGACGTGAGGCCGATCTTGTGGCCCTTCAGCGTGCGGCCTTCCGCGAGCTTGAGGGCGACCCACGCGCGCTGGATCGCATACGCGTCGTCGATCGTGATGTCGGGATGGTCGAGCGAGATCTGGCGGATCTGCTTGCGCTCGCGTTCGGCGTCGTGCAGACGCTGCGCGAGCTGGTCGATGAGGGCGGTTTCGAACATGGTCGGATCGGGAATGGGGTTCAGCCGGCCCGCTTGTAGCGGGCATGGATGTTGTTGTGCTTGTACGAGCCGCTTTCGCTGAACTCGGTCAGTTCCATCGACAGCGCGAGGTAGCGTCTCGCGTACAGTTCCGCGAAATGCGCCTTGATCGCGTCGAACAGCGCGTCGCACGCAGCCTTTTTCTGCGCGTCGCTGCGGCCCGAGCCGATCTTCAGCGTCACGTGCACGAATGCGTCGTCCTCCGTGCCGTCGGCGACGCAGTAGTCCTGCAGTTCGATCGCGCGCGAGCGGATGCCGCCCGTCGGGAACACGCCGCCCTGCGCGATCAGCGTGGCGTTGATCGTGCGCAGCAGCGCGGGAATGCGTGCGTCGTCGCGGATGTTCGCGGTGTATTCGACGACGATATGTGGCATGACGATTCTCCTGTCAGATCTGTCAGATGCACGGCGTGGCGGTGCTCAGGCCACCGGAAAGATCGCATTGATCTGCCCGGTACCCGAACTCGCGAAATAGTCGGTAACGATCTCGACCGGCTTGTCGTAACGGTCCCAGCCGAGCAGGCCGAGCAGCATCGCCGTGTCGTGCATCCCGCCTTCGCCGTGGCAATGCGTGTTGTACTCCGGCAGCATCGCGCAGAAGGTCCTGAAATCGCCCTGCTTCCACAGCTCGACCACGCGCAGGTCGACCTGCCGGAAGAATTCGCGGCTGATCTGGTGGATCGATTCCTCGGGGCTGCCGTTGTCGTTGAAACGGTGCGACAGCGATCCGCTCGCGAGAAACGCGACGTTCGAATCGCTCTTCTCGATCGCTTCGAGCAGCGCCTCGCCGAAGCGCCGGCTTTCATCGAGCTGATGCCACATGCACCAGCCGGCGATCGACACGACCTTGAAGTGCTGGTCGGCGTTCATGTAGCGCATCGGCACGAGCGTGCCGTATTCGAGTTCGAGGCTGTCGATCTCGTGCGCGCGCGTCGCGACGCCGCGCGCGCTGGCCGTCTCGGCGATCAGCCGGCCGAGCGCCGGGTTGCCCGGATACGCATACTCCATGTCGCGGATGAAATGCGGCAGCTCGTTGCTCGTGTACGTGCCCGCGAATCGCGCATTGCAGTTCACGTGATAGCCGGCGTTGACGAGCCAGTGCACGTCCGACACGACGATCGTGTCGACGCCGAGCGCGCGGCAGCGCTCGCCGATCAGTTGATGGCCGCGGATCGCCGCCTCGCGGCAGCCGTGATGCCTGCCGGGCAACTCCGACAGGTACATCGACGGCACGTGCGTGATTTTCGCGGCGAGGGACAGTTTGCCCATCGTGAGTCTCTCCGTAGCGTTCTTCCACGCGCCGCTTACGCGCCCCAGCGCGGAATGTGGTGCGAACCCATCGAGATGCACACGTTCTTGATCTCCGCGAACACCTCGAAGCTGTATTCGCCGCCCTCGCGCCCGGTGCCCGATTCCTTCACGCCGCCGAACGGCTGGCGCAGGTCGCGTACGTTCTGGCTGTTCACGAACACCATCCCGGCCTCGATGCCGCGTGCGAGGCGATGTACCTTGCCGACATCCTGCGTCCAGAGATACGACGCAAGGCCGTACGACGTGTCGTTCGCGAGCCGCAGCCCTTCATCTTCGTCCTCGAACGGGATGATGCACGCGACCGGCCCGAAGATTTCCTCCTGTGCGACGCGCATCCGGTTGTCGACGTCGGCCAGCACGGTCGGCCGCACGAAGTTGCCGTTGCGCAGGTGGTCGGGCAGGCCCGCCGGCTTGTCCGCGCCGCCCGCGACCACGCGCGCGCCTTCCTGCTCGCCGATGCGGATATAGCCCGTCACCTTCTCCCAGTGCTGGCGCGTGATCATCGCGCCGAGGTTCGTGGCCGGATCGGACGGATCGCCGACCACCAGGTTGTTCGCGCGGCGCGCGAATTCCTGCACGAAGCGATCGTAGATCGTGCGCTGCACGAAGATCCGCGAGCCGGCCGTGCAGCGTTCGCCGTTGATCGAGAAGATCGTGAACAGCGACGCGTCGAGCGCGCGGTCGAAATCGGCGTCGTCGAAGATCAGCACCGGCGACTTGCCGCCGAGTTCCATCGAATACTTCTTCAGGCCCGCACGCTCCATGATCCGCTTGCCGGTCACCGTACCGCCGGTGAACGACACCGCACGCACGTCCGGATGGCGTACCAGCGCGTCGCCGGCCGTCGCGCCGTAACCCTGTACGACGTTGAGCACGCCCGGCGGAATGCCGGCTTCGAGCGCGAGGCGGCCGAGCTGGTCGGCCGTCAGCGGCGACAGCTCCGACATCTTCAGCACGGCCGTGTTGCCGAGTGCGAGGCACGGCGCCGTCTTCCATGTCGCGGTCATGAACGGCACGTTCCATGGCGACACCAGCGCACACACGCCGACCGGCTGGTACAGCGTGTAGTTCAGCATCTGATCGTCGACCGGATAGGTGCGGCCGTTCATCTGCACGCAGACTTCCGCGAAGAAGTTGAAGTTCTCGGACGCGCGCGGAATCAGCTGCTTGCTCGTCTGTGCGATCGGCAGGCCGGTGTCCTGCGTCTCCAGCGCCGCGAGCATCGGCACGTTCTTCTCGATCAGCTCGCCGAGCTTGCGCATCAGCTTCGCGCGCTCCCTGGCAGGCGTGTTCGCCCATTTCGGGAAGGCTGCCTTCGCGGCGCGCACGGCCGCGTCGACTTCGGCCTCGCCGCCCGATGCGACGTCGGTGATGACTTCCCCCGTCGCGGGATTCAGCGTCGTGAACGTCTCGCGGCTCTCGACTTCGCGGCCGTCGATCCAGTGCTTGATGGTCATGCTCTCTCCTTGGGCGACGGGCTCAGCCGGCGCGATAGTAGTCTGCTTCGCCGACGATCGTGTTCACGAGCCGGCCAATCCCTTCGATCTCGGTCACGACCTCGTCGCCCGGCTTCGTGTCCGCCAGCCCCTCGGGCGTACCGGTCAGGATCAGGTCGCCCGGCGAGAGCGTCATGAAGCCGCTGATGTGCTCGATCAACGCCGGCACGTCGAAGATCATGTCGCGCGTGCTGCCGCGCTGCGTCTCCCGGCCGTTCACCGTCGTGCGCAGCGTCAGGTCGCCCGCATCGCCGATCTCGTCGCGGCTGACAAACCACGGCCCGAGCGGCGTGCAGGTGTCGCGGTTCTTCACGCGCAGGTTCGGACGGTAGTAGTTCTCGAGGTAATCGCGGATCGCATAGTCGTTCGCGACCGTATATCCGGCCACGTAGTCGAGCGCCTGCGCGCGGCTCACGTTGCGCGCGGGCCGGCCGATCACGACGGCCAGCTCGCACTCGTAATGCATGTGGGTGGCGTCCGCCGGGCGCACGGTGCGCGACCGGTGGCCGATGAACGTGTTCGGCCCCTTCAGGAAGATCAGCGGTTCGCTCGGCGCCTTGAACGCGAGCTCCTTCGCATGGTCGGCGTAGTTGAGGCCGAGCGCGAACGTCGTGCGCGGCGCGACGGGCGGCAGCCACGCAACCGCGTCCTCGGCAACGATTCGCCCCGTATCGAGACGGATCGCGCCGTCGCCGGCCGGTTCGGCCGCATGCAATGCGCCGTTGTAGATCACGCGTGCCGTCTTCATCGTGTTTCCTCCGCGATCAGCGTGTGCCGCAACGTGCCGATGCCGGCGGCGGCGATCTCGATCGTGCTGCCCGCGCGGGCGCGCGGTGCGCCGCCCGCGACCCCAAGCAGCAAGACGTCGCCCGCGTCGAACGACATGAAGGCCGTCACGTCGGCGATCAGTTCGCGCACGGAGCGGATCAGCGTGGCCGTCGAGGCGGACGCGGCCACCTCGCCGTCGATCCGCACGGTCAGGCCGATCGTGTCGACATCGCCGAGCGCGGCGGCCGGCACGATGGCCGGGCCCATTGGGCAGAAACCGTCGCGGCACTTGAAGCGCACGGCCGGACGGTAGTAGTCGGGATGGGGGACCGACACGTCGCTGGCGAGCGTGAAGCCGTGAAGGTAGTCGAGCGCCAGCGCGGCCGGCACGCGCGTCGCGCGCCGGGCGAACACGACGGCCACCGACGCGCCGATCTCCAGCGCGTCGACGCCGGCCGGCACGACGACGGTCGCGCCGTCGGCCGCATGCGTGTTGGCGGGCTTGATGTACAGGATCGGCGCCTGCGGCGGGCGGCCGTAAGGCGGTGCGTTCACGGCATCGCCGAGCGCGTCGAGCGCCGCACGCTCGTTGAGCAGCGCACCGTAGACGGTACCGACGGCGACCGGCAACGGCGGCGCCGCGGCGGTCATGCAAGACAGCTCCATGCGTCATTCCCCTGCCGCGCGTCGCGGCGCATCGTCAATACTTAACATCTTAAGTAAACAATCGAACGCTGGCAACCTCGATTACCCTGATAGGCGAAATTCACTCCCTTCGGCTGTTAAGATTGATGCGTCCCCGTCCACTGCCCACCCCGATGAACCGTACGCTCGACCATCGCAACCTGGCCATGCTGCTGCTCGAGGCCCGCGAAACGCTGATGGGTCTGTTCCGCCCCATTCTCAAGGAATTCGCGCTGACCGAACAGCAATGGCGGATCATCCGCGTGCTCGACGGCGAACCGGCGCAAGCGCTCGAAGCGGGACAGATCGCGCGGCGCTGCTGCATCCTGAGCCCGAGCCTCACCGGCGTGCTGGAACGGATGGAGCGCGACGGCCTGATCACGCGCACGCGCGCGCAGGAAGATCAGCGCCGGCTGCTGGTGAGCCTGACGCCGCAAAGCAGGAAACTGGTCACGGAAATCGGCCCGCGGATCGACGAGCAGTACCGGCAGCTCGAATCGCGGTTCGGCCAGGACGGCCTCGAAGACATCTATCGCGCGCTCGACCGGCTCATCGAGCTCGGCGACAGCGCGCCGTAAGCCCCAGCCCCGCGCGCGGGCTCAGGCCTCGCCGCGCATCAGCTCGGTCACGGCCACGCCACGCGACGTGCGCATGCATTCCTCGACGTAATCGATGAACGGCAGCGGCTCGAAATCGATTTCGTCGCGCACGCGCCGGTTGTCGAACACGCGATCGACCGTCGCGAATTCCCCGCAGCGCTGCAACGCCCGGCCGATCACGCGCTCGAGCGCCGGATCGGTTCGTCCGAGCACGTCGCGCACCACGAGCGGCAATTCGGCCGGCGCACACGCCGCGTAGCGCGGTGCGCCCGTCATTCCCGCCGCCTCGTCCATCGCGCGCACGATCTGCGCGACCTGCGGCGCCTCGTCGCCGGCCGACACGTGATACAGGTCGTGCGCGAGCGTCGGCTTGACGGCCAGCAGCATCGTCGCACGCGCCACGTCGTCCACCGACACGATATCGATACGCGTCATCGGTCGCGCGGTGAAGCGGCGGGCGGCGTGCGCCAGCCGGAACATCCAGAACGAATTCGGCGCGGGCCGCGTGCCGAGTACCGTGTGGCCGACCACGTGTGACGGCCGCACCACGACGAGCGGCAGCCCGAGCGCACGCAGGCGCTGCTCGGTCTCCGCCTTCGCATGCAGGTAGTCCGCGGCGAGCACCGCGCCCGCGAGCGCTTCGCCCGGATCCGCGGCGGCGTGTGCCGCGCCGGACGGCGCATCCTCCAGCACCGTGCCGCCCCGGCCGCCGTGCACGAACGCGGTGCCGACGTACACGAAGCGCTGCAGCTGCGCGGCGTGCGCAAACCGGGCGGCGAAACGCAGCGACTCGTCGACGTCGGCCTGCAGGTGTTCGCCGTCCGCCGTCGATGCGTGGCCCGCGCAGTGGATCACATGCGTTGCCTGCGCCAGACGGGCCGCGTCGGCGCCCTGCCACACGTCGCCGAGCGCACCGACGATCACGTTCGCGTCGGTCAGGCGCGACGCCCAGTACGGTGCCAGCCCCGCGCGCAGCGCCGCTTCGCGCAGCCGCGCGACGGCATGGCCGCGATCCTGCGCGCGCACGACGCAGACGATGCGGTCGAGCAGCCCCGCATTGACGAGCGCCGTCAGAACGGTACTGCCGATGAAGCCGGTTGCGCCGGTCAGCACCAGCCGCCCGACGTTCGCCGCCGCGACCGGTGCGCTGGCCGGCGACACGAGGCTCGTGCGCCAGTTGAGCGACAACGCGGTTTTCCAGATCAGCACGATAGTCTCCTTCGATGAATCGGCCGGGCGGCGCAACGCCCGGCGCGCTGGCGCCGGACGTACGGCTGTCGGTCTGCGGGCCGTCGAGCGTGCCCGGCGTCCCGATCCGGCATCCGCCGCGCGACGAGTCGGCACGAGGGGCGACGCGGGCGGCGCCGCGAATGAGGGCAGCAACGCCAGTCGGGACCTTGCCAGTGTGAGGCCGGGTTCGGGACAAGTCTGTCCCGAAAGTTTCGTGAAAGTGTGCCGATTTGTATGCGATTGTCTGCGTGTGTGGCTCCGGCGGCCGCGCGCGGTCCGGGCCGGAGTCGGCCCCCTCGAATCAGGCGCGACACATCGACGCGCCCGCAGTCCCCGCGCGCAGTTGCGCGACGCGGCGCGACACACCGCCACCCAGCGCAATGCCGCCTGCGGCGGGCGTCACGCGGCAGGCGCGGCTGCGCAGCGATTTTCGTCAGACGTCATTTCATGTGGAATGCGGATGTGCGCAATGTTCATTTATTGCGCATTGCGTCTTGCGTTTCACACCAGTCTATCTAGACTATCCAAGCTAACCTGGTCGAATGTGTCATTCTTTTAGGAGACGATCACAATGCGCCTCACCATTCGGATTAATGGCAGCGAATCAGCAACCCGGCACTCGTTCGCGGTACTGTGGGTCGATACCGACGAGGGACTGTGGTCGCGCGAGGCACATCAGGGCATGGATCTTCCAACCTGGGGCAAGGTTCGCGACGTCGAGGGCGCGATGGCGCTCTGCGCGGCCGACAGCGGGAATGCCGTGTGCCAGTTGAAGGGCCTGTCGTTCGGTGCGACCCAGCGCGAACAGGGCTCCGCCGTCCTCGCCGGCGAGCATGAAGGGGCCTGGCGGCTGCAGGAAATCGACACTTGCACGGTCCAGCCGGAATACCGGGAATTCATTTCCGTCGATCGATAGTCAGGTATTTTTGACGCGTATTGTCTGCGGTTTTCGGGTTTATTCCAGTTTTATCGATTTTGTTTTTCCTGTTTTGAAAATATCGACGCCCCTCCGGGGGCGTTTTTAATTGGCCCGCATCAAGAAAATTAATCAGGGACGGTTCGATTTCAGGACGCGTCCGATTTCGGCAAGCGGGTTTCACGCGTCCCCTCCCGGCTTCAGCCCGCATCCGCATCCTAAAAATCGGGGCGGAATCACGCATTTTCCCCCACATGACGATTACTCATTTATTACAATCGCATTATTCAGACTGACTTGCCGCCCTTCGGCGGCCCGACCCGGCCATTGCATGAGCGTGAAAAAGAAGACCCACCCCACCGATCCGTACGCGGCCGCGACCAAGAACCCGATGCTCGCGTCGCGCCTGCCGATGTGGCGCTCGAAGCTGATCGTGATCATCGTGTTCCTCGCGTTCGCCGCGCTGATCGGCCGCGCGTTCTGGGTGCAGGTCGCGAACAAGGAGTTCTACGTCGGCCAGGGCCAGAAACGCTACCAGCGCACGATCGAGCTCGACGCGACGCGCGGGCGCATCGTCGACCGCAACGGCGCGATGCTCGCCGTCAGCCTGTCGACCTATGAAATCTGGGCGAACCCGAAGCAGGTCGCCGACACCGACTACCCGCAGATCTCGAAGCTGCTCGACATGCCGCTCGTCGAGGTCAAGCGGCGCCTCGGCAACGACAAGACGTTCGTGCTGCTCAAGCGGCAGGTCGACGCCGACACCGCGGGCAGGCTCGACAAGCTCGCGATCGACGGCATCACGCAGATCGCCGATTCGAAGCGCTTCTACCCGGAAGGCGAATCGGCCGCGCACGTGGTCGGCTTCACGAACGTCGAGGACAAGGGCCAGGAAGGCGTGGAGCTCGCGGCGAATGCGCGCCTGGTGGGCACGTCCGGGCAGCGCGAGGTGATCCGCGACCGGCTCGGCCGCATCGTGTCGGACACGCGCCCGCTCGTCCCGGCGCAGCATGGCGCGACGATCGAGCTGACGATCGACCGCCGCATCCAGCAGCTCGCGTTCAGCCAGCTCAAGGCGGCCGTGATCGAGAACAACGCGGTGGCCGGCAGCGTCGTGGTGCTCGACGCGCAGAACGGCGAGATCCTCGCGCTGGCGAACTACCCGACCTTCGACCCGAACGATCGCGCGCGCCTCACCGGCCAGCAGTTGCGCAACCGCGCGGTGATCGACACGTTCGAACCGGGCTCGACGATCAAGCCGCTCGTCGTCGCGCTGTCGATCGACGAACGCAAGGTCACGCCGAACACGATCATCAACACGTCGCCGGGCACCTACAAGATCGGCCCGGCCGTGATCCACGACACGTCGAACCACGGCTCGCTGACAGTCTCGCAGGCGCTGCAGAAGTCGAGCAACGTCGCGCTCGCGAAGCTCGCGCTGAACCTGCCCGCCGAAACGATCTGGAACAAGTACCAGGAATACGGGATTGGCCGCGCGCCGGAACTGACGTTCCCGGGCGTCGCGTCGGGCCGCCTGCGCGGCTACAAGCGCTGGCGGCCGATCGAGCAGGCGACGATGGCATACGGCTACGGCCTGTCGATGTCGCTGCTGCAGATCGCGCAAACCTATACGGCCTACGCCGGCGACGGCACGCTGCACCCGGTGTCGCTGCTGAAGAACGGCACCGACCAGCAGACGATCGACGCGCATCGCGGCCACCGCGTGACGTCGCCGCAGACGGCCGCGGCGATCCGCTCGATGCTCGAGATGGCGGTCGGCGAAGGCGGCACGGGGCGCCGAGCGCGCGTCGACGGCTACCGGATCGGCGGCAAGACCGGTACCGCGCGCAAGCAGGTCGGCGCGACCTATGCGAAGGGCAAGTACCGCGCGCTGTTCGCGGGGATGGCGCCGATGAGCAACCCGCGCCTGATCGTCGCGGTGATGATCGACGAACCGCGCGGCAAGGGCTACTACGGCGGCACGGTGGCCGGCCCTGTGTTCGCGTCGGTCACGAGCGGCTCGCTGCAACTGCTCGGTGTGCCGCCCGACGCACCGGTCGAGGCGGACAAGCTCGCGCCGCCCGAGCCAGCCGTGCAGGCCCAGACGACGGCGGCCGCGCGCTCGTAAAGCGAGCCCTTCGCCGCCGCGGCATCCCATTTTCCAGGAACGCCTCGCAACATTTGAGCGTTCCCGCCGCGCGCCCTGCAATTTTTTCGCGCCGCAGGCACCCTGCCCGCGCGAACAAGTACAACAAGAGACGCATGCGATTCCACTGGATAACGCTCGTGCTGTCCGGCACGATGAAGACGCCCGCATGGGAAGCGCGCGTGCAGCGCAACCCGCAGGTGTTCGAGCAATTGAGGAAGTGGTATCCGCTCGACGATTTCGCGACGCCGGACGACGTCGCGCAGGCCGCGCTGTTCCTGTGCTCGCCGGCCGCGCCTCGCCGGCGGCGCGGATCATCACGGGCGTCGCGCTGCCCGTCGACGGCGGCCTGCTGGCCGGCAATCGCGTGATGGCGCAGGCGCTGACGCTCGACACGTTCTGCCAGGAAGCGGGCCGCCGCGCGCCGTCAATGCGCAGCCGCGACCGGCTTCGCCATCCTGCCGAGCACGTGCTCGGTCATCCCGCGCGCGAGTTCGGTCTCGCCCATGAATACGGTGCCGATGCCCTCGTTCGACAGCAGCGCGGCCTCGTCGCCGCTGTTCGTGCACAGCACGACCTCGAGCGCCGGGTTGAGCGTGCGCGAGATCTCGACGATCTGCCGTACGTCGAACACGTCGGGCAGCGTGACGACCAGCATCCCGGCGCGCGCGATATGCGCCTGCACGAGCACGATCGGCTCGATCGCATCACCCGACACGGCGGCAACGCCTTCCGCGCGCAGTTTCTCGACGAGCTCGCGATTCTGCTCGACGACGACATACGCGATGCCGCGCTCGTCGAGCGCATGTGCGATCCGCGCGCCGACCTTGCCGTAGCCGACGATCACGACCTGCCCGGTGAGATGCGTCTGCGGCGTCGACATCGGCAGCGCGGCGAGCGGATCGTCGCGCGCCTCGAGCTTGCGCGCGAACGCCGAATGCTTGCGGATCCATACAAGCGCCGGATCGATCATCGCGAACAGCAGCGTGTTCATCGCGATCGAGATCAGCGCGACCGCGAGGATCAGACTCTGCCCCTCGGCCGACAGCAGCCCGAGCGCACGGCCGAGCCCCGCGAGGATGAACGAGAACTCGCCGATCTGCGCGAGGCCCGCGCCGACCGTCAGCGCGGTATTCAGCGGATAGCGGAACGCAATCACGAGCGCGACCGCCGCGAGCGTCTTGCCGATCACCACGATCGCCGCGACCTCGATCACGTGCAGCGGCTCCGCGAGCAGGATCTTCGGGTCGAACAGCATCCCGACCGAAATGAAGAACAGCACCGAGAACGCATCGCGCAGCGGCAGCGTCTCGTCGGCCGCACGCCGGCTGAATTCCGACTCGCGCATCATCATCCCGGCGAAGAACGCGCCGAGCGCGAACGACACGTCGAACAGCTTCGCCGCGCCGAACGCGATGCCGACCGCGGCCGCGATCATGCACAGCGTGAACAGCTCGCGCGAGCCCGTGCGCGCGACGAGCCACAGAATGCGCGGGAACACGCGCTTGCCGACCACCAGCATCAATGCGATGAACGCCGCGACCTTCAGCATCGTGACGCCGAGCGTGCCCCACACGCTGCCGCCGGCCGCGTGCGCGTCGCCGGGCGGCGTGCCGCCGAGCAGCCCCGCGACGGGCGGCAGCAGCACGAGCACGAGCACCATCACGAGATCCTCGACGACGAGCCAGCCGACCGCGATGCGCCCGTTGACCGACTCGACGAGCCCGCGCCCTTCGAGCGCACGCAGCAGCACGACGGTACTCGCCACCGACAGCGCGAGCCCGAACACGAGCGCCGCACCGACGCTCCAGCCCCACAGCAGCGCGAGAGCGCCGCCGAGCGCGGTGGCCACCGAGATCTGGACGATGGCCCCCGGCAGCGCGATCTTGCGCACCGCGAGCAGATCGCCGAGCGAGAAATGCAGGCCGACGCCGAACATCAGCAGCATCACGCCGACTTCGGCGAGCTGCTGCGCGAGCGAGAGGTCGCCGACGAAACCGGGCGTGCCGGGACCGATCACGATCCCGGCAAGCAGATAGCCGACGAGCGGCGGCATTTTCAGCAGCGACGCGAAGTAACCGAAGATCATCGCGAGACCGAAACCGGCCGCGAGCAACGCAATCAGGCTGACGTCATGAGGCATCCCCCCTCCCCTGTAGATGTAACCGTTTAGTAAGGTCCAAGGATAAGGGATGAGGCGGAACAATGGCGCGCCGCCGCGAAAATTTCACGGGCGGCGGCGCGATGCGGGGGAATGTCGGGGCATCGGGGAGGAAATCCGCGGTGATTCGGCGCGATGCCGGCCACGGATGCGCTGGGCGCGACGGACGCGGCCGGCGCCACGGCCCGTCGCGGGCGCCCGCTCAGCGTGCGGCTTGCGGATAATGCGCGCCCGGCGGCGGCTCCGGCCGCGTGCCCGGCGTCGCCTTGCGCACCTTCGCGACCTGCGCGGCCGTCACCGGTGCACCGGTGTTACCCCAGCTCGTGCGCACGAAGTTCGACACGTCCGCGACTTCCTGATCCGACAGGCGCCAGCCGAACGGCGGCATCGTGAACGTCGACGGCGCGGTGCGCGTGCCCTGCAGCGCGCTGCCTTCCAGCACGACGTGGATCAGCGAGGTCGGATCGTCGCCCTGCACGACCGGGTTGCCGGCGAGCGCCGGGAACACGCGCGTGTAGCCATGGCCGTCGCTGCGGTGGCAGGCCGTACAGTTGTCGCGATAGACGGCCGCGCCCGGCTTGCTCGCATCGCCGGCCTGCAGCGCGTTGGCGGCTGCGGTGTCGTATGCGTAACGCGTCTCGCCCTGCATCTTCGGCGGCAGTGTCTTCAGGTAGCGCGCGATCGCGTTCAGGTCGTCGTCGGTCATGTGCTGCATGCTGTGGCCGACCACGTCCGTCATCCCGCCGAACGCGGCCGTGCGCAGCGTGCGCCCCGTCTTCAGGAACTGCACGATCTCGGCTTCGTTCCACGTGCCGAGGCCGGTGCGCGGCTCGCCGCGCAGGCTCGTCGGCACCCAGCCGTCGATCGCCGCGCCGCCGGCCAGGAAGTCCGCACCGTCCGCGTCGGTCAGCCCGCGCTCCTGCATGGTCGGCGCGCGCGGCGTGTGACACGCGCCGCAGTGGCCGAGCCCCTGCACCAGATACGCGCCGCGTGCGACCACCGGATCGGTGTACGGCGCCGCATCGAACGGCTTCGGCGTCGGGGCGAACATCTTGCGCCAGATCGCGAGCGGCCAGCGCATCGACAGCGGCCACACGATGTCGACCGCACGGTTCTCGTGCTCGACGGGCGCGACGCCGTGCATGAAGTACGCGTACAGCGCCTTCATGTCGTCGTCGGTCAGGCGCGCGTACGACGGGAACGGCATCGCCGGATACATCGTGTCGCCGTTCTTGCGCACGCCTTCGCGCACCGCGCGCGTGAAGTCCTCGTAAGTCCAGCCGCCGAGGCCCGTTTTCGGGTCCGGCGTGATGTTCGTCGAGTAGATGCCGCCGATCGGCGTGTCGAACTTCAGCCCGCCCGCGAACGGCTTGCCGCCGCTCGCGGTGTGGCACGCGACGCAGTCCCCGGCTCGGGCCAGGTACGCGCCGCGCGCGACGAGCGCATCCGCGGCATGCGGCGCGGATGCGGCCGCCGCAGGCGCGGCCGCCGGTTGCGCGACGGCCGCCCCGCTCGCCAGGCCGAACGCCAGCCATGCCGCACCGGCCGCCAGCGCGCGCGACATCCGGCGCGCGACGTCGTGGTTCATCGTCCTCTTCATACGGTCACCAGCGGGGCGGGATTTTTCAGGTATTGCTCGCGGATCGCACGTGCCGACCAGTAGGCCAGCGCCGCGATGATCCCGGTCGGGTTGTAGCCGATGCCCTGCGGCAGCGCCGATGCGCCCATCACGAACACGTTGTGCACGTCCCAGCACTGCAGGTAGCGGTTCAGCACGCTCGTCTTCGGGTCGGTGCCCATGATCGCGCCGCCGACGAGGTGGGTCGTCTGGTACGCGCGCGAATCGAAGTGCTTGCCGAACTCGCGCGTCGACACGCCGATCGCCTTCGGCCCCATCGCCTCCGCGATCTTCTTCATCTGCCCGGTCACGTACTGCGCCATCCTGATGTCGTTGTCCTTCCAGTCGAAGGTCATCCGCAGCAGCGGCTGGCCGTACGAATCGCGATAGGTCGGATCGAGGTCGAGGTACACGTCGCGATACGACATGTTGGTGCCGTGCGCATCCATCGAGATCGTGTGCGCGTAGTTGTCCTTGACCGCCTTCTTCCACGCCGAGCCCCACTGCGGCGTACCGGGCGGCGTCGCGATGCCGCTGATCGGCTTCACGCCGGCCTGGTTCACCCACAGCGGCGAGCCGCCGACGAAGCCGAGCGGGCCGTGGTCGAAGTTGTCCGCGTTGAAATCGTCCACCGCGACGCCGTTGCCGCCCGCGCCGATGAACGGATTCGTGTAGGTGTCCTTGTCGAAGAATGCCTTGATCGTCGACAGGTTCTGGTACGCGAAATTGCGGCCCACCACGCCTTCGCCCGAGATCGGGTCGTACGGCTTGCCGATGCCCGACAGCAGCAGCAGGTGCACGTTGTGGTACTGGAACGCGGCCACGATCACGAGATCGGCCGGCTGGTGCACTTCACGCCCGGCCGGATCGACGTAGGTGACGCCCGTCGCGCGCTTCTTCGTGTCGTCGAGGTCGACGCGCAGCACGTGGCACTTCGAGCGCAGCTCGAAGTTCGGCGCCTGTTTCAGCGCGGGCAGGATGTTCAGGTTCGGCGACGCCTTCGAGTACATGTAGCATGCGTAACCGCTGCAGTAGCCGCAGAAGTTGCACGGGCCCATCTGTACGCCGTACGGGTTCGTGTACGGGCCCGACGTGTTCGCCGACGGCAGCCGGTACGGATGCAGGCCGAGCGACTTCGCTGCATCGAAGAAGCGCTGCGCCGAATACGTGTTGAGCTGCGCGGGCAGCGGGAAGTTGTCGCTGCGGTTCGCCTCGAACACGTTGCCGTCGCCGACCACCTTGCCGCCGACCTTGTACGCCTGCCCCGACGTGCCGAACACCTTCTCCGCGAAATCGAAATGCGGCTCGAGCTCGTCGTAGGTCACGCCCGTGTCCTGGATCGTCATCCCTTCGGGGATGAACTTCTTGCCGTAGCGCTCTTCATAGTGGCTGCGCAAGCGCAGTTCTTCCGGCGTGATCCGGAAATGCACGCCCGACCAGTGCAGCCCCGCGCCGCCCACGCCTTCACCCGGCAGGAACGCGGCGAGCTGCCGGTACGGCAGAGCGGTGTCCTGCAGCCCGTGGCGGATCGACACCGTCGTCTTCGACAGGTCGAGGAACAGCTTCTTGCGGATGTTGTAGGTCAGCTCGTCGATCGTGTTCGGATACGCGCCGTCCGGATAGGTGTCGCGATACTCGCCGCGCTCGAGCGCGACCACGTTCAGGCCCGCTTCGGTCAGTTCCTTCGCGAGGATCGCGCCGGTCCAGCCGAAGCCGACGATCACCGCATCGACATGCGGTTTTTTCTCTGCGGCCATCAGCTGCGCTCCCCGTTGATCGAGACGGGGCCGTACGGATACGGCTTGCCGCCCTGGTTGACGAAATCCATGAAGTCCGCGCGTGCGCCGGGAAAACCGATCATCTTCCACGCGGCCATGTCGTGATTGCCGCCATGCACCGGATCGCAGAAGTAGCCTTCGCGCGTGTTCTGCAGCAACTGGCCGAAGAACACGCCGGGCGGCACGTCGTCGATCTGCGCGCCGCCCTTCTCCAGCGCGCCGAGCACGGTATCGCGCGTCGGCGCGTCGAGATCCGCGAACGCCTTGCCGTGGGTCTTCTCGCAATAGCGGTTGACCGCCGCGATACCGAGCCGGTAGATGTCGCGCGGCACCAGCTTCAGCTGGTAGCCGAGCTCGGGCACGCCCTGCTGGAACGGCCCCTGCATGTACCAGGTCGCGCCGTGGGCATACGGCGTCTCCATCTGGCGGTCGATGAATTCGGGCACGCCCGATTCGAGCGCGCCGGGGCCTTCGGCGTCGGCCGGAATCAGCCGGTCGACGGCGGCCTGGACGAACGCCCACTCCCGGGCATCGAAGAAAGTCGGTTTGTACGGCGCTTGCGCGGCGTCGGCCGATGCGGCGCGCGCGCCGCCGGCCGTGGTCGCGGCGGCCGACGACGGCCGCAGGTCGCAGCCGGCGACCGACGCGATCGGCACGAGCGCGACCGACGTGCGCAGGAAACGGCGGCGCGAGTTGGGTTTGTCAGGTGGCGTGGACATGGTCGGTTGATGATGTTGGGGACAGCGCTTCGAACACGCGCAAACAGCCGGTGCCGCGCGCGACGGCCGGGCCGAGCCGCGATACACCCGGCCGCCCTTTTTATTTCGTGTTGCGAATTACCTTGGTGCCGCCGGCGGATTCGCGCAGTGCGCAACGCCCGCCGCCATGCAGCCGCTTTCGGCACGTTCCATCGGACTCCAAAGCGGTCAAGCCTCTTGCGGGCCTTATCGTCGGACAAATTCACGCCTGCCGGGCCGGATTTGCCCTGGTCGCCGGTTCCGGCGAAGGCAAAGTCGGCAAGAACCGATAAACGCGCCCCGCTCGACGGCCTGAATCGACGCCCCGCGAATCATAAATGGAACCGGTTCCATTTCAAAGTATTTTAACGCAACTCATTAGATCGAAAAATGCAACAATCGCAATGCTTCAGGTATGGAGGGGCGTAAAGATGAGGAAAACTGCAGGCTGACGGCCGGCGCACGACAGTCATCCGTCGAAATCTGCTAGGCTTGCGCCTCGATATGAATACCGATACCAAGAAGACTCTCGACGAGACCAGCAAATACCTGAGCTACGTCCTCCGCCACGCGCCGCAGGCAGTCGGCCTGCAGCTCGACCCGGAAGGCTGGGCGGATCTCGATGCGCTCATCGCCGGCGCATCCCGCGCCGGGCGCGCCCTCGATCGGGCGACGATTCAGGCCGTGGTCGCCACCAACGACAAGAAGCGCTTCGCGCTATCCGACGACGGCCGGCGCATCCGCGCGGTGCAAGGCCACTCGACGCCGGCCGTGCAGCGGCAATACCCGGAGCAGCGCCCGCCGGACGTGCTCTATCACGGCACCGCGACGCGCTTTCTCGATTCCATTCGCGAACAGGGGCTGAAGGCCGGCGCACGCCATCACGTGCATCTGTCCCGGGACGTGACGACGGCCATCGCGGTCGGCACGCGCTACGGCAAGCCGGTGGTGCTCGCGATCGACGCGCAGCGCATGCACGCGCGCGGCTTCAGGTTCTTCGTGGCCGAGAACGGCGTGTGGCTCACCGACGCGGTGCCTGCCGAGTTCCTGTCGACGCTCGACACGCCCGCCGCCTGAACCGACTGCGCGGCAGCGCACCGCGTCATGCCGGGTGAGCGCCGCTGCCGTACCGCGGCAGACTGCGCTCGCGGCAACGGTCAGCGCACCCAGAACATCGACGCGATCGACAGCGACAACGCCGCGCACAGCGGCGAATAGCAGAGCGTATCCATCCGGGCGAACCGTGATCCGCGGATGTGCTTGAAGAAGCCGACGTAACGGAAATCGCCGACGGCCCGCACCGCGAAGATCAATGCGAGCGCAACGGTCGCGAACGCGACCGCGCTCGCATGCGGGCTCGCCCCCAGCCAGCCGGCCCGCGCGGCGATCACCCCGGCGCCGGCGAGCAGCGCCGCCGCCACCGCGAACGTGCCGGCGGCACTCGGCCGCAGCACCGGCTCGCCGTCGAGTTCGGGAATCGCCGCCCCCTTGCCCACTCGGCCGCCGCATGCCCAATAGACGTGGATCAGCGCGATCGCGCAAAGCGTCGGCACGCTGAAATACGCAGCGGTCATGGTGAATCCGTCTCCTTGTGTCCCGGTAATTCGCCGGCCCTCGATCCGGCGCGCGGCGTGCATGCCGCGAAGCGTATGACGATACCGAAATCGCGCGCGCCGTGCATTGCGGCGTCCGGTCGCGGGTCCGGCAATGGCCGACGCCGCTTCGCGCCGGCCTTCCGTCGCGGCCGCGCTCCATGAGCGACACCCGGCCATGCGCGAGCTTTCCGCTGCGCAGCAGCAAAAGCCGCTCGCTGCGTTGCCAGCCTCCGCGTCGCGGCGTTCATGCGCGCCGCCGCTTGACTTCCATCCGTGCACTACTACCCTTTTATTCCAGGACTGCAGTCGAGGCATGAACGCGAAACCGCTCACGCCTGCCTGCCGGAGGAACCGCTTGATGAATGAAGCCCTCGAACGCCGCGCGCTGCTGCTGCATCTCGGCAGCGTGATGCGTACCCTCAGTTGCCTGCTCGAAAGCGAGCGCGACGACGCCGCGATCGGCGCGCTGATCGCGACGCGGCCGATGCTTGCCGACCTGCCGCTGCTCGAACACGTGTTCGATCACATGACGGTGCGCGAATTCGCGAGCGCCGTGCTGCATGCGTTCTGCCTGTGGCCGCAGTTGCTGCTCGATGCGCAGCTCGATCGCGACGCGCTCGCCGCGCCGGTCTGCGGGAAGCTGTTCGCCGGCAATCCGCGCGGCTGGACACGCTATGTCGAATCGCTCGCGGCCGACGTGCCGTGGTTCGGCGCGGGCATCCAGCCCGCGGAATCGCGCGCCGAGCGCGCGGCGCCGGCGGAACCGGCGGACCCGATCGCGAAGACCGCATAAAGCCGTCGCGACAGGACACGCCGACGCGCACGCATCGCCGTGCGCGCGGACGAACGCGGCCGACCGCCCGGGCCGCGGTGGAACACGGATAACGAAGGCCCGTGGAGAATTGAAATGAACGCGTCCCACCCGTGAATGTGAGTGCGGAGGAAGAGGTGGATCCTCACGGGCCAACGGCATCGATGTGCCCAGGTGGAAAATGCACGCATTTCCCGGCAACCGGAGGATCCACGATGAACAGTATGGCCGTAGGCGTGGACATCGCCAAGCACGTTTTCCAGGTGCATTACGTCGATCAGGAAAGCGGAGAGATCGTGAACAAGCCGCTCAAGCGGGCCAAGTTTCTTGAGCACTTCGCCAACCGTACGCCCTGTCTGATCGGGATGGAAGCATGTGGCGGAGCGCACCACTGGGCGCGGCAACTGACGAAGATGGGGCACGAGGTCAGGCTGATGCCGGCCGAGTTCGTGAAGGCGTTCAACATCCGCAACAAGAACGATGCGGCGGATGCCCGTGCGATCTGGCTGGCGGTGCAGCAGCCGGGCAAGCCGGTGGCAGTGAAGAGCGAGATGCAGCAGGCCATGCTGGCGCTGCACCGGCTGCGCGAGCAGTTGGTGAAGTTCCGGACGATGCAGAGCAACGGACTGCGTGGGTTGCTGACGGAATACGGTGAGGTGATGAGCAAGGGGCGAGCCAAGCTGGATAAGGAGATACCGGCTGCGCTTAAGCGGATCGCGGAGCGTCTACCTGCCGTGCTGATCGATACGTTGCGCGAACAGTGGAACGGCCTGGCGAAGCTCGACGGGCAGATCGCCGAGATCGAGCGGCGCATGCGCGAGTGGAAGAAGGCGGATGCGGCCGTAAAAGCGGTCAGCGAGATTCCCGGAGTCGGGCTGCTGACGGCCACGGCCGCGGTGGCCATGATGGGCGATCCGAAGGCATTCAGCTCAGGCCGGGAGTTCGCCGCCTGGGCGGGCCTGGTGCCCAAACAGACCGGCACGGGCGGCAAGGTGAACCTGCACGGGATCAGCAAACGCGGTGACACGTATTTGCGCACGCTGCTGATTCACGGCGCGCGCTCCGTGTTGAGTCATGCGAAAGAACCCGGTCCTTGGGTCGAGCAGATGAAAAAGCGGCGGCCGCCGAATGTCGTGATCGTCGCGCTGGCCAACAAGATGGCGCGGACGATCTGGGCGGTGCTCGCCCATGGGAGACCGTACCGGAAGGACTACGTGAGCGTGAAACCGGCCTGATTGGTTCATGCGCAGTAGAACATCAACGTTTAACACAGGGTGAACGTCGAAAGGTTGCGCAGCAATCGAGTGTGATGACAAACCAGGTAGGACCGGGACTCGCTAAACCTGAATGGGTTGGAGAGCTTCGAGCTCGCCCGGAGAATGAGGTGCGAGTCAGCGTATTTCATAGGGGCCCGCAGCGGCAGTACCGGCTGCAACAAGGCCGGATATAGAGCTGCTGCCCATCCTGTCTGTCGTAACACACGAGAACTGTTGCAAACGGGACGCGTTCATATAGGTGACCCATGCTGATCGGCGTGCCGAAGGAGATCAAGAACCACGAATACCGTGTCGGCCTCACGCCGGCCGGCGCGCGCGAACTCACTCGGCACGGCCACCGCGTGCTGGTGCAGCGCGGCGCGGGCACCGCGATCGGGCTGCACGACGACCACTATGCGGCGGCCGGCGCGACGCTGTGCGACGGCGCGGCCGACGTGTTCGCGCAGGCCGACATGATCATCAAGGTCAAGGAGCCGCAGCCGGCGGAATGCGCGATGTTGCGGCGCGGGCAGATCCTCTACACGTACCTGCATCTCGCGCCCGATCCCGCACAGGCCGCGGCGCTCGTGAAGTCCGGCGCCGTCTGCATCGCCTACGAAACCGTGACGGGCCCGGGCGGCGGCCTGCCGTTGCTCGCGCCGATGAGCGAGGTGGCCGGACGCATGTCGATCCAGGTCGCGGCGACCCACCTCGAAAGCCCGCGCGGCGGGCGCGGCCTGCTGATGGCCGGTGTGCCCGGCGTGCCGGCCGCGCACGTCGTCGTGCTCGGCGCGGGCGTGGTGGGCACCGGCGCGCTGCAGATGGCGGTCGGCCTCGGCGCGCGCGTCACCGTGCTCGACACCAACGTGAACCGGCTGCGCCAGCTCGACCTCGTGTTCGCCAACCGGATCGCGACCGTCTGCTCGAACGCGCACACGATCGACGAAGCCGTGCGCGATGCCGACGTCGTGATCGGCGCCGTGCTCGTGCCGGGCGCGTCGGCGCCGCGGCTCGTCACGCGCGACATGATCGCGACGATGCGCACGGGGGCGGTCGTCGTCGACGTCGCGATCGACCAGGGCGGATGCTTCGAGACTTCGCATGCGACGACGCACGCGGCCCCGACCTTCGTCGTCGACGGCGTCGTGCACTACTGCGTCGCGAACATGCCCGGCGCGGTCGCGCGCACGTCGACGTTCGCGCTGAACAACGCGACGCTCGGGCACGCGCTCGCACTCGCCGACAAGGGCTGGAAGCAGGCGATGACCGACGATCCGCATCTGCGCGCGGGCCTGAACGTGTGCGACGGGCACATCACGTACGAAGCGGTCGCGCTGGCGCTCGGCCTGCCCTACGTGCCCGCGGAGGGCATGCTGGCGTGACCCGGCCCGCGCGCGGGCGCCGCGCCGTCACGCGGCGCCGTCGTCCATCCGCTTCACGAGCGCCGCCAGCCCCGCTGAAATGTCGACGGCGACCGGCTCCGCCGCCGTCAGCGCACGCGTGCGCGCGGGCAGCGTCGCGAGCTGGCTGGCCGCATGTGCGCGGCTTGCGTCGAGCGACGGCGACGCGAGTCGCGCCCCGTCGATCATGACCGGCTGCAGCAGCGCATCGCCCGGCTGCGCGTCGCCGTCCAGCGCCAGGCAGTCGGCGTCGATCCGCCCGCTCGCGTCGAGCCGCCGGAACACCTGCTTGCGGCCCGGCCACGTCGCCTTGCCTTCCGAGCGCTTGCGGCGCGGCACGCCTGCGTATTCGACGAGCTTGTACGCGCAGTCGAGCGACGGCGCATCGGACGACGTGTTCATCCGCGTGCCGATGCCGAAGCCGTCGATCGGCGCGCCGCGCGCCAGCAGGTCCTGCAGCCCGTATTCGTCGAGATTGCCGCTCGCGAAGATCGTCACGTTCGCGAGCCCGCCGCGGTCGAGAATCTCGCGCACGTGCCGCGCCTGCATCAAGAGATCGCCGCTGTCGAGACGCACGCCCTTGATCGCGATCCCCTCCGGCGCCAGCATGCGCGCGGTCGCCACGACCGTCTGCGCGGCCTGCTCCACGTCGTAGGTATCGATCAGCAGCACCGCGTTGTCCGGCTGCGAGCGCGCGAAATGCGCGAACGCCTGCGCCTCGTCGCCATGCGCCTGCACATACGAATGCGCCATCGTGCCGAACGTCGGAATGCCGTACGCGATTCCGGCCAGCACCGTCGCCGTTCCGGAGAAGCCTGCAAGGTAGCTCGCCCGTGCGGACAGCAGGCCCGCCTCCGCTCCGTGCGCGCGGCGCAGCCCGAAATCGACGAGCAGGCGCCCCGGCGCCGCGAGCACCGAGCGCGCCGCCTTGCTGGCCGCGAGCGTCGCGTAGTGCAGCAGGTTCATCACGCGGCTCTCGACGAGCTGCGCCTCGCGCAGCGGCGCGGTGATCCGCAGCAGCGGCTCGTCGGCGAAGCACACCGTGCCTTCGGGCATCGCGTGCACCGTGCCGGTGAACCGCCAGTCCGCGAGCGACGCGAGAAAGTCGGCGCGAAAGCGCCCGGTCCGCGCGAGACTCGCGAGGTCGGCGTCGGTGAAACGCGCGCGCTCCAGGTAGTCGAGCACCGGCGCGAGCCCCGCCGCCATCAGGAAATTGCGCTGCGGCGGCAGCGCGCGCACGAAGAACTCGAAGCTCGCAACGTCGTTCATCGCGGCGTCGAAATACGCCTGCAACATCGTGAGTTCGTAGAGATCGGTCAGCAGCACGCTGTCGCCGTCAGCCATCAGCCCCCCTTCGCGCGGCGCGGCGCCGATGCGCGGCCCGCGCCCATCGTGCGTGCAAGCAGCGGCCTCAATTGCGCGAGCGCGCGCGTGTTCAGCACGTCGGGCCGCGTCAGCCAGCCGCGTCGCGCCTGGTCGACGCCCAGCCCGAGATCGTCCAGTTCGTCGGCGCGCTGCGCGTCCGAGCCGATCGCCACCGGCACGCCGGCCTTCGCGGCCTCGCGGCACCAGATGTCCGGCAGGTCGAGCCGCCGCGGCTGCGCATCGAGTTCGACGAAACAGCCGCGCGCCGCGGCGTGCGCGATCACGCGTGCCACGTCGAGGTCGCACCCGTCGGTCTCGCCGAGCATGCGGCCCGTCGGGTGCGCGAGAATCGTGAAATGCGGCAGGTCCATCGCACGCAGCACGCGGCGGGTCTGCGCGGCGCGCGGCAGGTCGAGCGCGTCGCGCACCACGCCGACCACGAGATCGAGCCGGCCGAGCAACGCGTCGGGCACGTCGAGGCTGCCGTCCTCGAGAATGCCGGCCTCCACGCCCTTGAGCAGCACGAAATCGTCGAACGACGCGTTGACTCGGTCGATGTCGTCGAGCCGCCGCGCGAGCCGCTCGCTGTCGCTGCCGCGCGCGCCGGGCCGCCGCGCCGGATCGGTGATCGCCAGATACGAAAGCCCACGCGCGCGGGCGGCCTCCGCCATCGCCCGCAAGCCTTCCTGACCGTCCTTGCCGTCCGAGGGGCCGGCATGCGCATGCAGGTCGCCGCGCACATGCTTGCGCTCGACCAGCGCCGGCAGCGTGCCCGCGCGCGCGGCATCGATCTCGCCGCGATCCTCGCGCAGCTCGGGCGGCACCCAGCGCAGCCCGATCGATTCGTAGACCGATGCTTCGGTCGCGCCGGCAATCCGTTCGTCGCCGCGAAACACGCCATACTCGTTGATCTTCAGCCCGCCGGCCTGCGCGATCCTGCGCAACGCGATGTTGTGTGCCTTCGATCCGGTGAAGTAGACGAGCGCCGCGCCGAACGCATCGGCATCGACGACGCGCAGGTCGACCTGGATGCCGCTGTGCAGCACGACGCTCGACCGCGTCGCGCCGCTCGCGAGCACGCGCTCGACTTCCGCGTAACCGACGAATGCGTCGGTGACCGCGGCCGGGTCGCTCGCGGTGACGAGGATGTCGAGATCGCCGACCGTCTCGCGGCGGCGGCGGAAACTGCCGGCCGGCACCGTGTCGCCGACGCCCGGCACTGCGCGCAGGCGTTCGAGCAGCGGCGTCAGGCACTGTTCGGCGAACGGCAGCAGGAAACGCTGCTGCGCGTGATTGAGGCGTGCGTCGATCGCTTCGAGCAGATGGGCTTCGGTTTTCGCGCCGAAGCCCGGCAGTTCGCGCACGTGCCCGCTCTTCGCCTCGGCGCGAAGCTGTTCGAGCGAATCGACGTGCAGCGCGTCATGCAGCGCCTTCACGCGTTTCGCGCCGAGCCCCGGCACGTCGAGCAGTTCGACGATCGCGCCCGGCAGCGCGTGACGCAACGTTTGCTGCAGTTCGCAGGTGCCCGTCGCGGCGATCTCGCGCAGCTTCGACGCGAGATCGGGCCCGATCGACGGAATCTTCCCGAGATCGTCGCCGTTCGCGATCATCGTCGCGATATCGCGCCCGTAGTCGGCGATCGTGCGCGCGGCGTTCCGATACGCGCGCACCCGGAACGGATTGGCGCCCTGGATCTCGAGCATGTCGGCGATCTCGGCGAACACGGCCGCACACCCGGCATTGTGGATCGGCATGATCGGCGTGACTCCCTTCCACGTGGATGGCGCCGCACGCCATGCGGCGGCGCCTGCCCGCCCGGCGCGTTGACGACCAACGCCGGGCGCCCGATCCCATCCTACGCTCGCGGCGCCGTCCGTGCTGAAGGCCGACCGAACGCATATGCGCCCGACCGTTATTGGCATGCACCGGCCCTCGACATGCAACGGTCGTGCCGGAACGCGGGCGGCGACGCCCGCCGGCCGACGGCGCGACGATCGGTCCGCACGGCGTCCGGCACGACACCTTCAGTATGGACCGAGGCAGCGCGATTGCGTGACCGGGATCGATTCGTGCGCCTCGCCGTCACGCCGCGTCGCGATCGGCCAGCGCCTTGACCGCGGCCGCATGGCCGCGCGCCTGCAGCTCGGCGATCGTCGTGGCGGAAAAATCGTAGTCGGTGACGAACGACACCGGTCCGGTGCGCTGCAGCGCGATCCGCTCGACGCGGATCGGCGCGCGGTTGCCCATCAGCCGGATGTAGAGCGGCAGTTGCCGGATCATGCTGGCGGCCGGCTCATCGACGTGCGTCATGATGTTGCCGACGAGGTCGCTGAAGTCGTTCGCGTATTCCTCGAAACGCAGGTCGCTGCGCACGCGGTCCATGTAGCTGATCTCCTCGCGCCGCAACATCACTTCGACGAGGTTTTCCGGCATCCGCTTGCTGCCGCTGAACAGGTCGACGATGAAGATCCGCCCGCCGATGCGGCCGCAGCGCTCGACGATCAGGTCGAGCGGCGAATTGCTGACGATGCCGCCATCCCAGTACGCATGCCCGTCGAGCTTCGTCCACGGGATGCCCGGCGGC
This sequence comes from Burkholderia cepacia, assembly GCF_001718835.1. Classification (NCBI taxonomy): domain Bacteria; kingdom Pseudomonadati; phylum Pseudomonadota; class Betaproteobacteria; order Burkholderiales; family Burkholderiaceae; genus Burkholderia; species Burkholderia cepacia. The sequence continues at coordinate 1,923,762 of NZ_CP013444.1, forward strand.
AGGCTGCCGCTCGCCAGAAGATGCTCGGGCGTCAGCCGGTCGACGTAGCTGTCGAAGATGCGCGGCTCGCCGCTCTTCACGTCGACCGCGCTGATCAAGAGGCGCGTCGGGCTCGAACCGAGCGCAGCGAAATCGACATACTTTTCGATCAGCTTCACGATCGGGCGCGCGTCGTACAGGCTCGTTCCGCGGCCGTAGAGCCAGTCGACGCAGCTCAGCGGATTCCACCAGCGCGGCGCCAGGAAATTGGGCACCCCGAACCAGAACACGTAGGCGGACACCAGCATCTGCTGCCAGCGCGGGTCGCCCGTCGACGGCAGCGGAATCGCCAGCTCGCGCCAGAACGCGTCGAGCGCGCGCGACGGCGACTTCGGATGGCTCGCGATGATCGCGCCGTTGAACGCGCCGATCGACACGGCCGACACCACGTCCGGCCGGATGCCGTGCTCGTCGAGCGCCCGCGCGACACCGCATTCGAACGCGCCGAGCGCGCCGCCGCCCTGCAGGATCAGCAGCGTCTGCACCGGCAGCCGGTCGAGCGGGAAACGGACATCCTGCAGGCGCCCACGCTCCGCCTTCAGGTCGAGCCGCATCGAGATCGCATCGGCCAGCGACGCGATGCTCGCGGGCGGCTGCGCGACCGCGAACACGGCGCGCAGCGCGTCGTCCTTCAGGTACAGCAGCGCATACGGGCCGTCGCCGAGCGTGCCGCGCTCGATCGTCTCCGTCGCGCCGCGCAGGTCGCCGAGAAAGTTGTAGGTCAGGCCGAACACGTCGCCGAAGAAGATCGACACGTCGCGATACGGCACCGGCCGCCCGGCCATGTTGTGCGCGGCGATCCTGCCCTGCCGCATCGCGTTGTCCCAGTGCTCGATGCGGCGCCGGACGCCGAACACGGGATCGGGAAAATTCGCGACGTCCCCCGCCGCGTAGATGTGCGGATCGGCACTGCGCAGGAACGCGTCGACCTCGATGCCGTCGCCGATCGGCAGGCCGCTGTCCGCGAGGAAATCGCAGTTCGGCGTCACGCCGATCGCAATGAGCGCGAGGTCGCACGGCAAGGTCGCGCCGTCGCTCGTCAGCGCCGCTTCGACGCGGCCGTCGCCGACCAGCGCGCGCAATTCGCAACCGGTTCGCACCGCGATGCCGCGCGCCGCGCAGCACGCCGCGAAGAAGCGCGACAGCACGGGCGCCTGCAGCATCGGCATCACGTCCGGCTCGCGCTCGACCAGCGTCACGTGCACGCCGCGCGCCTGCAGCGTCGCGGCGACCTCGACGCCGATGAAGCCCGCGCCCAGGATCACGACCCGCTGCGCGCGCCCGGCTTCGCGCCGCAGCGCCAGCATGTCGGCCAGCGTATGCAGGCAATGCACGCCGCCGAGCTGGAGGCCCGGCAGCGACGGCAAACGCGGCGACGTGCCGGTCGCGATCAGCAGCTTTCCGTAGTGGAATTCGCCCTGCGTGTCGGTGCGCACGATGCGCGCATGCCGATCGACGTGCGTCGCGCGCGCGCCGAGCAGCAGCGCGATCCGCTGCTGCTCGTAGAACGCCGCGTCGTGCAGGATGATGGCGGTCGCGCCATCGCCGACGTCCGGCAGTTTCGTGAGCGGCGGACGGCGATACGGCGGCACCGGCTCGCCGCACAGCATCGCGATGGTGGCCGCGTCGTCTTCGCGGCGCAGCGTCTGCACGGCCGTCGCGCACGCGACCCCGCCGCCGATCGCCAGGTAGTCGACTTCCCGCATCGCGTCCCCCGGTTGCGCCGCCGTGCGCCGGCGCGTGAACGAGGCGCGGCGTCAGAGCGACGCGCGTGTGCCCGTCGCGTACCGCCGTTCGTGCAGCTTCTGGCAATAGGCGCAGCGCTCCGCGGTCGGCCGCGCGAGCAGGCGCTCGTAGTCGACGGGCGTGTCGCAGTCCACACAATCGCCGTAGCTGCCGTCACGCATCCGCTGCAATGCGCGCGCGACCGCGCGCAATTCCGCCAGCTTCATGCCGATCAGCGCATGATCGACGTCGACGAACAGATCGGCGTTCGCTTCGTCGCCCTCGTCGGGCGCGGCGCCAGCCAGGTCCGCATACGACTCCGACGCGCGCTGGTGCTCGCTCGCGCGAATCTCCGCGCGCAGCGTCTGCTCGCACTCGGTCAATCGTCGATGCAGGGTTTGCCATTCGCGTTCGTCGAGCGCCATCGTCGTTCTCCTTGTTCGGGTTCCGCCTGTCCGCTTCAGCGTCCGATCGCAAGCATCGCCGGACGCTACGCTTCCGACGCAGCATAAACCCAATGCGCTGGCGCGTGTTGACCGACCTCACGCAAAGCGGGAGCGGGCCTCGTTCGCAAAAAGCGGGGACCGACGCGAAATCGTTTCGCATTGGCGTGCTGCGCTGCGTGCGGCGAGCCGCCGGACTTCGCGGCTCGCGCCCTGCACGCCCGTCGACGGATGGCGGGACGTGTCGACGCCGATGCGCGCCAGCAGGCCGCATCCCTGCGGCGTCAGCGCCGGATGCGGCGCTTCGCCCGGCGCATCGGAGACGAGTTCGACGAACGACTGCGCGACGAGCGCATCGAAATCGGGACTGAAGCAATCGACATGCTGCGGTGCGTGCGCGACCAGCAGCAGCGTGGAAAATTCGTGCGGGGTCAGCATCTTGACGAGCTCCTCGTGACGAATGTCGCGCCGTGCCTTCTGGCACGAAAGTGACGGCGCGAACCGTGCTGCGCAGTTTGACGGGAATGATTCCCGCGGAACAGTGAGTGATTTCCACGACATCGGAATGGCCGACGATATGCTTGTCGCCGTGCAGGTTTCAACCCGCATTCGACAAGCGTGATGCGTGTCGCAAGACGGACATGCGACCGCATCAGGCACGCTAACGTTTGCGATTTCCGCTCGGACCGTCACGCCATTGCCTGCGTTCCAGTTCGTCGAGACGATCGCCCAGCATCTGCGCCAGCATTGCCGCGCGGCTGCCCGCACGCACCCGCGCGCGGATCGCGTCGAGGCGCGCGCGCCAATACGCGGGGCGCATCACCGAGGTCGAGGCGACCGGCCGGTCGCGGACATCGACGCGGGACAGCTCGTCGATCATCGCCGCGATATGCCGCAATTCGCGCTCGTCCTCGTCGTTGCATGCCATCGTCGGCTCCGGTGTCGACGCGCGAGTTTCGTCGTCGCGATCGCGCGTCCTTGCCCCTGCGAGTGTAGGAACTTCGTTTGACGGAAGTCTGACCGACAATCGTCAACCCGATGACAGGCGAAGCGCAATCGTCTGACGCACCGCGGCTTGAGATCGATCAATCCCCTGCATAAAGCTGCGCCGTAGAGTGGGACGACCGGGACAGATCGCACGCGCCCTTTGCTCGACACGTGGGAGGCAGCCATGGTTTTCGGCGTCATCATCTGGGTCGCGCTCGCGGCCCTCTTTCCGACGATGGTCGTGCCGACGATCCAGCACGCCGTCGCGCCGTCCAGCATGTCCGTCGCGCCGGATGCGCAGCCGAAGGAGACTGCTCCCGGCGCACCGCATGCCGACGCATCGGCGTCGTCCGGCTGACAGCCGCGCGCATCGTCCGCGCGGGCTTCCGATTTCATTGCCATGGACTGCCAACGAATCGGGATTCGCTCGGCGTTCATTCGCCGCGGCGCACGATGCCGAGCAGCGCGTGAGCGGATGCCCGCCAGCTGAAGCTGCGCGCATGCTCGATGCCGCGCGCGCGCAGGCGTGCGCGCAGCCCGGCGTCGTCCATCACACGCGCGATCGTCGCGGCGATGTCGGCTGCGTCGTATGCGTCGCAGAACAGCGCCGCGCCGCCGCACACTTCCGGCAACGCGCCCTCGCGCGAGACGATCACGGGGCAGCCGCTGCGCATCGCCTCGAGCGGCGGCAGGCCGAAGCCTTCGTAAAGCGACGGGAACACGAAACAGCCGGCCGCTTCATACAGCGCCTTCAGCTCGCCGTCGGTCACGTATCCCGCCCAGGTCACGTGCGGATCGTCGGCACACGGTGCGGCGCTCGCGTCGCCGAAGATCTTCGCGTTCGCGCCGCCGGCAATCACGAAGCGCATCGCCGGATGCGACCGACGCAACCGCCCGATCGCTTCGAGCGCCCGCCCGAGATTCTTGCCCGGCGCGAGCGAACCGACGAACAGCACATAGCCGTCGCGTTCGAGCTGCAGCCGCGCGAGCACGCCGGGATCGGCGTCGATCCGGTCGATGTGGTCGACCGCGCCGGGCACGACCGACACGCGCGCGGGCGGCACGCCGAGCCGCGCGGCAAGGCGCGCGCGCGAGAAATGCGACACGGTGACGACGTGCCGTGCGCGGCGCTTCAGGATCGCGAACGCGATCCGATACCAGACGCGAAACGCAAGCGAATAGCCGGCGGGCAGATCGAAGATCGCCGCGTCGTGAATCAGCAGCACCTGGTCGCGCTTCATCAGCGGGCCGACGTTGCACAGGCTCAGCAGCGTCCGCCCGCGCGTCGCGCGCGGCAGCGTCCATTGCTCCCAGAGCGTGCCGTGCAGGCCGGGCGCGACCTGCCGGCGCGCGCCGGCCGGCAGCGCGGTCGAATCATGAACGGACGGCACGATGACCGGCGGCGCATCGTCGGCGCCCGCGATCCGCGCGAGCTCGGCGGTCAGTTCGTAGGCGACGCGCTGCACGCCCGTCATCCGCTGCGACGCGAACTTGCCGTTGATCGCCAGCGTGCGCGCCTGCGCGATCCGCGCGGACGCGACGACCGCCCGCGGCATGTGCGCCTCCGGCGCCGCGTGCGCCCCTTCCCGTTCCCGAATCGACGTTGACATGATCGTGACTGCCCTGATGGCGGCGACGTGACCGCACGCCGCCGGGCATCCCGCGGCGAGCGGGATGCGGTTTACCGTGCCGTCAGTGTGTGTGCCGCGCGGCGTACGATCCGTGCGTTCGACCGCACAAGCGCGTTCTGGCAAAACACCCCGCCGCGCACGCGCCGCTCAAAAGGCATTCCGGCCGATGAAGCCTCGCACGACCGTCAACAGGATGATCTTCATGTCGAACCAGAAGCTCCAGTTCTGCATGTAGAACAAGTCGAACTTGACGCGCGCCTCCATCGCCTCGACCTTGCGCGTCTCACCGCGATAGCCGTTCACCTGTGCCCATCCGGTGATGCCGGGCCGCACGCGGTAGCGGTACATGTAGCAGTCGATCAGTTGCCGGTAAAGGTCGTCGTGTTCGATCGCATGCGGACGCGGGCCGACGACCGACATCTGCCCGAACAGTACATTGAAGAACTGCGGCAGCTCGTCGAGCGACGTGCGCCGCAGGAACGCACCGACGCGCGTGATGCGCGCATCGTTGCGCGACGCCTGCCGCACGACGCCCGGTTGTGCGCGGTGCACGCGCATCGTCCGGAACTTCAGGATGTCGAACTCCCGGCCGTCGACGCCCTTGCGACGCTGCCTGAACAGCACGGGCCCCGGCGACGACAGCTTGACCGCCACCGCTAGCGCCGCGAGCACCGGCAGCAGCGGCACCAGCACCGCCAGCGCGAACGCGCGGTCGAACGCGAACTTCGCCCACAGCTCCGGCGCCGAGCGCGGCGTGGTCGCGAGATTGATCGCCGGCATGCCGAGCACGTCGGTCGCCGAGCGATCGACCATCGCCATCTGCCGCACGTCGGGCAACAGCCGCAATTCCACGAACTCGTCGCGCAACTCGCGGACGATGCGCTGGATCCGCCACTCGTGCGACATCGGCAACGTAAGCCACACCTCGTCGATCAGGCCGGCGCGTATCCGGCCGCGCAATTCGCCCCAGTCGTCGATCACCGGCACGCCGCCGATGTCGCGCTCCTTGCGCGCGGCGTCGGCCTCGTCGAACACGCAGACGGCCACGTACGAGGGCTGCGGCGCCAGCCGCATCCGGTCCAGCGCCGCACGGCCGTATGCGGTCGCGCCGACGAGCGCGACCCGGCGCGGCCGTCCGCGCGCGTCGCCGCGCCGCCGCGCGACCGCCAGCATCGCGGCCCTGCCGAGCAACAGCGCCGCGTCGCCCGCGAGCACCGTGCGCGCGATCCAGCGCGTCGACATCGTCGCGCCGCGACTCATGATCCACGTCGCGCCCGCGACCGTCAGCAGGCCCGCGCACGCGATGGCGACCACGATCCGCGACAGCGCGGCCCAACCGCCTTCGCCGGCCGCGCGTGCGCCGCGCGGCAGCAACATCAGCGTCAGCGCGCACAGCAAGGCGATCGCGCCGCGCTGCGCATCCGTGAGATCGCGCCACGCAAGCCCCGCCCATGCCTGCGCGATCAGTACGCCCATCAGCACCAGCGCGACGTCGGCCGCAGTTACCGCCGCGCGCCGCATTGCCTGCGCGCGCCCTTGCGCGCCCTGTTGCGCCGCCTGCATCGTCATGCACCGTGCGGCGGACGTGCGCCGCGCGCTTCCGGCATCGGCACGCGGAACGGCGTTGCGCACGCGCTTGCGCGCGCGCCGAGCAGCTTGCGGTATTCCGCGCGAATCAGGCCGTAGCATTCACATGCTTGCTGCTCGAGGCCGTCGCGGTCGAGCACCGTGATGCGGCCGCGGCGCTGCCGGATCAGGCCCGCCTCCTGCAGATACCCGGCCGCTTCCGTCACGCCTTCGCGCCGCACGCCGAGCATGTTCGCGATCGTCTGCTGCGTGACCGCCAGTTCGTCGCCGTCGATGCGGTCGTGCGCGAGCAGCAGCCAGCGGCTGAGCTGCTCGCTGACCGAGTGATGCCGGTTGCACAGCGCGCCGCGCGAGATCTGCGCCATCGCTGCCTGGCAGTAGCTGAGCAGCAGCCGGTAAGTCTCCGGCGATCGCTCGAATTCGGCGCGCATCACGCAGCTCGGCACACGATAGGCCATCCCGCCGATGCGGACCTCGAAGCGATTCGACGCCGCGCTGCCGCCGATCAGACCCGACAGTCCGACGAGCCCTTCGCTGCCGACCACGGCGACCTCGACCATCGCACCGTCCTCCATCAGGTGCTGCACCGACATCATCGCGGTCGCCGGAAAGTGCATGTAACGCGCCGGCTCGCCCACCCGGCCGAGTTCGCCGGGCTTGATCCTGACCAGTTCGAGATGCGGTGCGATGGTGCGGATGCTGTCCTCCGGCAGCGCGTCGAGAATCGCGTTCGCCGAAAGGCTCGATCGAAGATGAAGCATGTCTGTATCCCATACTGTCCGCGCCGCCTGAAACCGCGTGCACGGAATTCGTTTTCGTCATGCGCACTCGGGAGCCGGCCCGGTTGCGGCCCACAACCGTTCATTCCGGCCGACTGCCCGCCGCCGAAACCGGGTTTCAATCGTCAGCCCAGCTTTTTTCGGCACGCCGTCGCAATAAGCGATTTACGTGCCAATTGCCGCCCGCCCTTAATATATAAATCAACGACGGATTTATCATGTGCAAAACCCCGTTTGTGGAGGATGAAAAGCGTCGCATTTTTGGACACTGCGACATCGAATGGACACCACACCGGATTCGACTGAACATTTCGGCCGCGCGCATATGTGCCGCCGGCGACCATTGCTCGCACTGTCATTTCAAATACTTACACTGGCATGACGATTGTTTCGGCAGTCGTGACGATGGCGCTCGCGGGCCGTACGCAGCCGTGTCTCGCATTCGAAACTGTCTCAAAATGAGTCGCCGCGCCCGCCGCGGCCAATGTCAGCCGCCGCACATTTCTTGCCTATCCCCATGATTCGATTGAGAATCGGGAGCGCATGCGATCAATTGTCAAATAACATTTAAATCCACCCACTCAATTTCCGCGAAATACGACCCCATCCGGATTGATTCCATAACCTCGGGGCGGATACGAACATCCGCGGGCATTCGATTTCATCGAGATTAAATTCAGCGGACCCAATAATCGCCACTTCGCTCAAATCTTTAAACTTTGCAAAATGACGCGCGATGCAATTTGCCGGAATCAGCAGCGTGTTAGCGTTTGCAACGCCATCGGCATTCAAATATCTCCATAACGCCGTGCGACGCGCGTGATGCCTCGATTCGCGACGGCCGCCGCGCCGACACGCGACCGCAACCGTACGAGGATGCGCCGTGATACATCAGGCAAATGAAGCCGCCGCTCCGGCCAGCGGCATGATCGAGCTGTCACCCAGCTTCGACGCCAACCGGTTCCTTGCCGCGCTCGACCGCGACGATCGCGCCGCGCTGGCGAGCCACCTGCAACTCGTCCACCTGAAATCGGGGCAAGTGCTCTGCGAGCCCGGCGAAATGCTCGCCGCGGTCTACCTGCCCGTCACGACCGCGATTTCGCTGCAGTACGTGTCGTCCGGCGGCATGACGCTGGAAGTCGCGGAGATCGGCAGCGAGAGCGTGGCGTGCGACGACGTGATCGGCGGCAGCGGCACGACGCCGTGCCGCGTCGTCGCCTGCCGCGACGGTTTCGTCTACCGGCTCGACCGGCGCGTGTTCGCCGCCGCGTTCGACGCGTCGCCGGTCATTCGCCATCTCGTGTTCGTCTGCGTGCGGCTGCTGATGGCGCAGGTCTCGCAGATCACGTTCTGCAGCCGTCATCACGTGCTCAAACATCAGTTATGCAGATGGTTCCTGCTCGCGTACGACCGGACCCGCAGCATCGAGATCCAGGTGACGCACAGCATGCTCGCGCAGATGCTCGGCGTGCGGCGTGAAACGGTTACCGATGCCGCCGGCGAGATCCAGAAGCTCGGGCTGATCCGCCAGTACCGCAGCTCGATCGTGCTCGCGGATCTCCCGGGCCTCGACCGGATGGCGTGCGGCTGCCGCGCGATCGTGCGTGACGAGATGAAGCGCATCCTGTCGGCTGACGCGGGCGTGCCCGCCGCGTCGCGCAGCGGATCGCGCGGGTAACCCGCGATCAAGCGTGTCTATCCGGCATTGCCCCAAGCCGACTGTAGGGTGACGAACAGAACGAGGCGACGGCGAATGGTCTACTGAAGCGACACCACGCACGCCGGAGCAGCACGTGAAAAACGAAATCAGGGAAATACTCAAGCAAGTTGCCCACCTCGAAACCGCCGTCGACACGATCGGCGACGGGGACGACCTCTATGAAGCGGGCCTCTCTTCGCTCGACACGATCCAGCTGATGCTCGCGATCGAGAAGCAATTCAACATCGAGATTCCCGACGAGATGCTGAACCGCAACCTGTTCCGCAGCATCGACGCGCTCGCGGACACGATCGCCACACTGCAACGCACCGAGCATTCCGCATGAGCGCGCTGCTTCCGGACGCCGCCGCCGGCGACGACACGCGCCGGCTCGACGAGGCCGCGCATGCCGTCGCGCAGATCGCCGCGCAGCACGCGGACGCGGTCGACCGCGACGCGCGCTGCCCCGTCGAGGCGATCGAGGCGATGCGCGCGCGCCGCCTGCTCGGCGCGATGGTGCCGACCTATCTCGGCGGCGCTGGCGCGTCGCTGGAGGACATCGCGTCGGCCTGCTCGATTCTCGGCCAGGCCTGCGCGTCGTCGGCCATGGTGTTCGCGATGCACCAGATCCAGGTCGCCTGCATCGTCGACCACGCGGTCGACCAGGGCTGGCACAAGCTGTTCCTGCAGCAACTCGTGCGCCACCAGTGGCTGCTCGCCTCGGCGACGTCGGAAAACGGCGTCGGCGGCAACCTGCGCGCGAGCCAGTGCGCGCTCGAAACCGACGGCGGCGAGTTCCGGCTGCGCAAATGCGCGCCGACGATCTCGTACGGCGACTATGCGGACGGGATTCTCGCCACCGCGCGGCGCGACGCGCATGCGCCGCCTTCCGACCAAGTGCTCGTCACGCTGCTGCGCGACGGCTACACGCTCACGCGCCGCGGCGAATGGGACACGCTCGGGATGCGCGGCACCTGCAGCAACGGTTTCGAGCTCGACGCGCGCGGCGCGGGCGTGCAATGCCTGCCCGCGCCGTTCTCGCGGATCGCCGAACAGACGATGGTGCCGGTGTCGCACATCCTGTGGGCCGCGGTCTGGATCGGCGTCGCGCAGGATGCGTTCAACCGCGCGCACCAGTTCTTCCGCGCGCAGGCACGCCAGACCGACGGCGCACCGTCGCCCGCGTCGCGACGCATCGCCGAATCGCTCGCGCTGATGCAGGCCATGCAGGCCCGCGTCGACAACGTGCTGCGCCTCCATGCGAAGGCGACCGCGCGCTCGTGGTCGGCCGGGATGGCCTGGGCCGCCGAGATCAACACGCTGAAGACCTACGTGTCGACGACCGCGCTGGAAGTCGCCCACCAGGCCATGATGATCTGCGGGATGGCCGGCTACAAGCAAGGCACACCGTTCAGCATCGGCCGCCACATCCGCGACCTGCATGCGGCGCCGCTGATGATCAGCAACGACCGCATTGCCGCCAACACCTCGAACCTGCTGCTCGCGCTGCGTCCTGCGACGCTGGAGAAACAACCTTGAACGATTGCCTTTCCGCTGCCCCCGCTTCGCCCGTTTCCGCCACACCTGCCGACGCACCGCTCGACCGCGCGGGCGTCAATCCGCTGCGCGACGAACTGATCGACGCGGGCCTGCTGGTCTCGACCGGCATCCAGGGCCTGTTCGGCCGCAGCGAACGGTTCGAGCGCGTCGTGGAAGCGCTCGACGCGTTCGTCACGCGCATCGGCGCCGACCAGCAGGCCGAAGTGCTGCGCTTCCCGCCGGCCATGAGCCGCGTCGAGTTCGAGCGCAGCGAATACATGAAGAGCTTCCCGCAGCTCGCGGGCAGCGTGCATGCGTTCTGCGGCGACGAGCGCCAGCACCAGCGCGTACTGCAGTGCCTCGATCGCGGCGACGACTGGACGGAAAGCCAGAAGCCGACCTATGTCGTGATGACGCCGGCCGCGTGCTACCCCGTCTACCCTGTCGTGGCGCGCGCGGGCGCGCTGCCGGCCGACGGCCGGATCGTCGACGTATTCTCGTACTGCTTCCGCCACGAGCCGTCGCTCGATCCGACCCGCATGCAGTTGTTCCGGATGCGCGAATACGTGCGGATCGGCACGCCCGAGCAGATCGTCGCGTTCCGCGAGACCTGGATCGAACGCGGCACGCGGATGATCGAGGCGCTGCGCCTGCCCAACGCGATCGATCTCGCGAACGACCCGTTCTTCGGGCGCGGCGGCAAGATCGTCGCGAACAGCCAGCGCGAGCAGAACCTGAAGTTCGAGCTGCTGATCCCGATCGAGCACGACGATCGCCAGACCGCATGCCTGAGCTTCAATTACCACATGGACCATTTCGGGCTGCTGTGGAACATCCGCACCGCGACGGACGAGGTCGCGCACACGGGCTGCGTCGGCTTCGGCCTCGAACGGCTCACGCTCGCGCTGTTCCGCCACCACGGCTTCGACATCGATGCATGGCCGCGTGACGTCCGCGACGTGCTGTGGGGCGCGCGATGAGATTCGTGTCCCGCGACGGCGAAGACGCGTCGTTCGAGGATGTGCGCCACCGCGCGCGCCACTACCGGCCGCATCCGCTGCACAGCCAGGAGATGGTCTGGAAGCAGACCAACTGCTACGTCGACATGTGGCTCGAAGTGCTCCGGTGGTGGGGCTTCAATCCGTACGCGGCGCTGCCGTTTACGATCGCGCTCGATTTCGAGGGCGACCAGTTCACGTTCTTCAAGTTTCCGCACGACGAACTGGAGCGGCTGTACGGCATCGTCGTGCAGGAGCACTCGATCTACGAACCGCTCGACCGGCACATCGAGACGCAGGTCGCGCGCGGTCACCTGATGATCGTCGAAGTCGACGCGTGGTTCCTGCCCGATACGCGCGGCAGCAGCTACCGCACGCAGCACACGAAGACGACGATCGGCATCGATGCGATCGACCGCGCGAAACGCCAGATCGGCTACTTCCACAACAGCGGCTATTACGTGGCCGAGGATTTCGACTACGACGGGCTCGTCGGCGGCAGCTCGCCGATGACGCTGCCTCCGTATGTCGAATGCGCGAAGCGGAGTTTCACGCCGCTCGGCGAACGCGCACTGTGCGCAGCGTCGCTCGACGCGCTGCAGCGCCACCTGCGGCGCCTGCCGGTAGTCGACCCGATCGCCGCGTTCCGCCGCCAGCTCCGCCGCGACGCGCGGACGCTCGCCGATTCGCCGCTCGAGCACTTTCATGCGTACTCGTTCAACTCCGTGCGGCAGCTCGGCGCGAACTTCGAACTGTTCGGCCATTACGCGCGCTGGCTGCAGGCCAGCGGCTGCGTCGGGCCGTTCGCCGAGATCCGCGCCGCGTGCGACCGCATCGCGTCCGAAGCGATGGTGCTGGAATTCCGGCTCGCACGCGCCTGTGCGCGCGGCAAGGAGGAGCGCGGCGACAGCGCGCTCGATGCGATCGAAGCCGCGTATGGCGACCTGATCGACTGCGCGCGCCGGATCGCCCCGCCGCACGCGCCTTGCGTGATGCCGGTCGCGCGGTGAGCCGCGCAACCGGGACCACCGCGTGGTCGATGCGGGCGACGCCGGCCGGCGCCGCCGTTACCCCGGCGGATCTCGGCACGGCCGGCGACTGGATCGAGGCGCCGGTGCCCGGCACGGTCGCGCAGGCGCTGGCGCAGGCCGGCCGGCTCGACGCCGCCGGTGCGCTCGACGAGCGCGACCACTGGTACCGGATCGAACTGCGCGGACACGGGCCGCGCGTGCTGCGCTTTCACGGCCTCGCGACGCTCGCGCAGGCGTGGCTCGACGACACGCCGATCCTTCGCTCCGACAGCATGTTCGTCGCGCATGACGTGCCCGTGTCGCTCGACGGGTCGCACCGGCTGACGATTTGCTTTCGCGCGCTCGGCCCGCATCTGCGCAACGTGCAAACCGTCCACGCGCCGCGCCGCGCGCGATGGCGCACCCGGCTCGCCGGTCCGGCCGCGCTGCGCGCCGTGCGGACCTCGCTGCTCGGCTACATGCCCGGCTGGTTTCCGCCTTGCCCGCCGACCGGCCCGTGGCGGCCCGTGGAGGTGCTCGATCCGGCCGACGGGCCCGTGATCGCACGCTGCGACCTCCATGCAAGCGTCGACGGCGAGACGGGCCGACTCGAAGCGGAACTCGCGTTCTCGTCGCCGTTGCCGGACTCACTAGCCGCGCGCCTATCGTGCGGCGAACACGCAGCGCCGCTCGAACGCGTCGGCATGGACCGGTTGCGCGCGACCGTGACGCTGCCGCGCGTGCGCCGCTGGTGGCCGCATACGCACGGCGAGCCGGTGCTGTACGCCATCGCGCTGCATCTGGACGGCGCGCGGCGCGCGCTCGGCGCGACCGGCTTTCGCACGATCGAGCCCGAGCCGGGTGACGACGGGCTCGGCTTCGGGCTGCGCATCAACGGCGTGCCCGTGTTCGCGCGCGGCGCGTGCTGGAGCAGTGCCGCGCCGCTCGCGCTGCACGCGGACGACGCGACCTACCGGCGCCTGCTCGAACAGGCGCGCGACGCCGGCTTCAACATGATCCGCGTCGGCGGCACGATGACCTACGAGGCCGACGCCTTTCACGCGTGGTGCGACCGGCTCGGCCTGCTGGTCTGGCAGGATTTCATGTTCGCGAACTTCGACTATGCGCTGGCCGACCCTGCGTTCGACGACGTGGTCCGTCAGGAAGCCGAACAGTTCCTGACGCGCCAACGCGCATCCCCGTCGCTTGCCGTCCTGTGCGGCGGCAGCGAGATCGCGCAGCAGGCCGCGATGTCCGGGCTCGGGCCGAAGCAGCGCTTCCTCGATCTGACCGCCGACCGGCTGGCCGGCTGCGCGGCCGCACTGCGCCCCGACGTCCCGTACGTGCCCGATTCGCCCGACGGCGGCGTGCTGCCGTTCATGCCGCGCGAACGCGTGTCGCACTATTACGGTGTCGGTGCATACCTGCGCCCGCTCGACGACGCCCGCCGCGCGGACGTGCGCTTCGCGAGCGAATGCCTCGCGTTCTCGAACGTGCCATGCGACGCGACGCTCGCCGAGCTCGGCTGGCCCGGCGTGCACGAGCCGCGCTGGAAAGCCGCCGTGCCGCGCGACCCCGGCACGTCGTGGGATTTCGAGGACATTCGCGACCACTATCTGCATGCGCTGTATGCGGTCGATCCCCAACAGCTGCGACGTGAGAGCCCGGCGCGCTACTTCGAACTGTCGCGCGCGGTGGTCGCCGACCTGATGCGCGAGACGTTTTCCGAATGGCGGCGCACCGGCTCGCGCTGCGCCGGCGCGCTGGTCTGGCAGTTCCAGGACGTGATGCCGGGCGCCGGCTGGGGGGTCATCGACGCCGCGCACCGGCCGAAATCGGCGTGGCATGCGCTGCGCCAGGTGCTGCAACCCGTACAGGTGCTGCTCGTCGACGAAGGCCTGAACGGGCTCGACGTGCATGTCGTCAACGAGCGCCCCGCACCGCTGTCGGCGGCGCTCGAACTGGTCGCGCTGCGCGACGGCCGCACGGCGGTCGCGCGAGCCGGCGGCGCGATTCGCGTGGCCGCGCATGCGGCGGTTCGCATCACGTCGGCCGACCTGCTCGGCCGCTTCTTCGACTGGACCTACGCGTACCGCTTCGGGCCCTGCGAACACGACACCGTCGTCGCGACGTTGCGCGGCGAGGACGGCGCGATCCTGTCGCAGGCATTCCATTTCCCGTCCCGCACGCATCCGGCCGTGCTCGCCCGCCGCGAACTCGGGCTGGAAGCGTGTGTGTCGCGCGAGGACGGCGTCTGGACCGTCGGCATCGCCACCCGCCATCTCGCGCGGCACGTGCAGATCGTCGCCCCTGGCTTCATGCCGCGCGACGACTGGTTCCATCTCGCGCCCGGCATGCCTGCGCGCGTCGCGCTCGCACCGTTCGACGCCGAGCATCGTGAGCACGATGCGGATGCGCCGCCGCGCGTCGAGATCCGCGCGGTCAATTCCGGCCCGACCGTGTGCGCGACACCGGCCGCGTAACACGGCGGCGACCGGCGCCGGTCCCGACGATCCGGACGAAGGCGTTCGGGCGCGCGCCGGCTCCGCCTTCAGTCGGACGAGCCCGTCCCGCGCGGCCGCTCGATCCCGTATGCCTCCATCCAGCGGTACAGCGTCGCGCGCGACACCCCGAGCTCGCGCGCCGAAGCCGCGACGCGCCCGCGCGTGCGCAGCAGCGCCGTTTCGATTGCCTCGCGCTCGATCGACTTGCGGATGTCGGCAACGGACGGCGACGCCGCGTCGAGGCAGTATTCGAGTTCGAGATCGCGCGCGGTGATCAGCCGCCCCTCGGTCATCACGACCGCACGGCGCACGCGATTGATCAGCTCGCGGACGTTGCCGGGCCAGTCGTGCTTGTACAGTGCCGTGATCGCATCCGTCGAGAAGCCGCGCACGCGATGGCGCGCGTCGCCGCGGAAGCGTTCGAGCATGTGATGCGCGAGCAGCTCGATGTCCTTGCCGCGCGCGCGCAGCGGCGGCTGGTCGATGCGCATCACGCACAGCCGGTGGAACAGGTCGGCCCGGAAGCGCCCTTCCTCCATCGCGTCGCGCAGGTCGACGTGCGTCGCCGACACGATCCGCACGTCGACCGGCACCGGATCGCTGCCGCCGAGCCGGTGAATCGCGCGCGCCTGCAGGAAACGCAGCAAGCTTGCCTGGCTCTCGTGCGGCAGGTCGCCGATCTCGTCGAGCAGCAGCGTGCCGCCGTTCGCCGCTTCGACATAGCCGATCTTGCGCGAATTCGCGCCGGTAAACGCGCCGCGCTCGTAGCCGAACAGCTCCGACTGCAGCAGGTCGGGCGGAATCGCGCCGCAATTGACCGCGACGAACGGCCCGTTGCGCCGCTCCGAATGACGGTGGATCGCGAGCGCGGTCAGCTCCTTGCCGGTGCCGGTCTCGCCGAACACGAACACCGGCGCGTCTGTGCGCGCAAAGCGCCGCACCGTATCGAACAGTCGCAGCATCGCGCTGCAGGTGCCGACAATGCCGTGCTCGGCCACCTCGGGATGTTCGCGATCGCGCACGAACAGGCACTCCATCCCGTACGCGTGACCGACCGTATCGGCAATCCGCTGATGGGACGCCGGCAGCGTGATGTAGTCGAAACAGTAGTCGCGCAGCAGCGCGCGCACGTTCGTCGATGCGGTCTGCCCCGCATCGACGAGCGCGACCCAGACGACGTCGCGCATCGACGCGCACATTGCCGCGATCGCGCCGATCGCGTCGGCATGGCCGCCGCTGAGGTCGAGAATGCCGCACGTGATTTCGCCGGTGCTGTCGCGCAGCTCGCTCGCGTGCGCGACGACCGTGACTTTCCAGTCGCGCCGCGCGAGTTCCTTGCGCAGCATTGCGGACGGCGCCTGCGTCCAGTAGATCAGCGGACGCTGCCTTGTGCCCTTTCCCCCGCCCTTGTCACGCGTTATTGGCCTATTCATGACGAACCATCGCTTTCTTTACTCCGTGAACCTTCTTCGCGCCGCGCTGCCGGCGGCGACCGGGGCCGCACGCGCCACGGTTCCGGAGTACGGGCCGGCTGTCGTCCGGCCCGCTGCTGCCGTGCCCGGATAAACTCGCGTCCGCCCGGGCCGCCCCCGTCCTGGTTGTCATGCGGCGCGCCGTCGGCGTCGACACGCCGGCACGGCCGCCTCGCTTCATTCGCTTCCGAATGTACACGTCGTGCCGAAACCGATTGTTAGCAAACGAAAAACATCGAATCTTTCGATTACGCGACGGCCGGATCGGGGATGGCGCGCTTTAGCAATGCAGGTTTGATTATCCGCGACCGATCCCGTCGATCGGTGGGCAATACTACATTCGCGCGCTGCGGGCTACGAGGATTAACCGCCATTCGATACGGAATGCCTGAAAAAAGGAGACAAACGTTCCGCCTTTCGCATAATTTCGGCTCGCCCATCAGGCATCCTCGTCGGCTGGCGCCATACCGTCCGTTACATCACGGTTGCACACCAGCCGCAACCGGGCCGTCGTCAGATACGCTGCGACGCCGCGTCGTCGTGGTGTGCGTGGTGCGCCCGCATGCCGTGTCGCTCGTCCGGGTGCACGTCGCTGCTCTCCGCGCCGGCGGCGTCCGCCATCTCTTCCTGCAACGCGGCATAGCCGTCCAGCACGAAGCGCGTGAACTCGGCCCGGAAGCGATCGGCGCCGAACCGCTGCGCGTTCTGCCGGCACACGCGCGCGTCGAACGTGCCGCGCGGCAACGCGTCGAAGCGCTCGAGCGCTTCGACGAGCGCGGCGGCAGTCTGCGCGCGATAGAACAGCCCGGTGGCGCGCGCGCACGGCCATGCGCGCACCGACTCGCGCACGCCGCCCTTGCCGTACGCGATCACCGGCGTGCCGCAGGCCTGCGCCTCCACCGGCGCGATGCCGAAGTCCTCTTCGGCCGCGAACACGAACGCGCGGGCGCGCTGCAGATGATCGTGCAGGACTTCGAACGGCTGGTAGCCGAGCAGCGTGACGTTCGGGCCCGCAAGCACGCGGATCTTCGCCATCTCCGGGCCGTCGCCGATCACGACCAGCCGGCGCGACGGCATGCGCGAAAACGCTTCGACGATCAGGTCGATCCGCTTGTACGGCACCAGGCGCGACGCGGTCAGATAGAAGTCTTCCTTGTCTGCGTGCAGCGTCAGGTGCTCGACGTCGACGGGCGGATGAATCACGATCGCGTCGCGCCGGTAGGTCTTGCGGATGCGGCGCGCGATGAAATGCGAATTCGCGGCCACGCTATCGACGCCGTTCGCCGAGTGCGCGTCCCAGTTGCGGATGTAGTGCAGCAGCACGCGCGCTAACGCCGATTTCGGTCCGCGCGCCAGTCCGGCTTCGTTCAGGTACTGGTGCTGCAGGTCCCACGCATAGCGCACCGGCGAATGCACGTAGCTCGCGTGGAACTGGTCGGGTCCGCTCAGCACGCCCTTCGCGACCGCATACGAACTCGACAGCACGATGTCGTAGCCGGACAGGTCGAACTGTTCGATCGCCAACGGAAACAGCGGCAGATAGTGGCGATAGTGCGTGCGCGCGAACGGCAGTTTCTGGATGAACGACGTGCGCACGGCGCGGCCGCGCAGGCATGCGCGGTCGTCGAGGAAATCAACGAGGCTGTAGACGTCCGCCTGCGGAAAGCAGTCGATCATCTGCGCGAGCACGCGCTCGGCGCCGCCATGCACCACCAGCCAGTCGTGAACGATCGCGATCTTCAAGTGCGGCCCCCGGGGTTTTCTTTCGCGTACGCGGACGGCGAATGCGGCCCGCCCGCCAGGACGTGCGCATTATCGGCAAGCCGCGCCGCATCGGTTGTGTGCTGGCGCACATTGCGCCGCTCTCGCGCAGCGCGCGGCCGGCGCCGCACGAAACCGGGCGTGAGTGCGCTCACGAACAGACCGCGCCAATGCTCGCCCGTATCGTGACCTGAGCAATGCCGCGCGCGGCCGACGTCCGCCGCGCGGCATCGCATGTTCCGGGCATCACGCGAGGACAGCATCATGGAATGGCATTGTTGTGAATTCGAACATCTGGGCGCCGTCGATCTCTACGCAATCCTGCGCGCGCGCAACGCCGTGCTGGTGGTCGAGGACGCGCACACGCATCTCGACATCGACGGCAAGGACGCCGGTGCGCTGCACGTCTACGCGCTCGCGCACGACGGCGACGCCCTGCAGGTCGCCGCGTACGCGCGCCTGCTGCCCGGCGACGACATCGATCCGGACGCCGTGATCGACAAGGTGCTGACGAGCGAGCGCCGACGCGACGACGATACGCTCGGGCAGCTGATCGAGCGCGCGCTCGCGGCGGCCCGCGTCGCGTGGCCCGGCATCGCGGTGCGCACGCACGTCCCGGCAGCGCGCCAGGCGTTCTACAAGCGTTTCGGATTCCGCAAGGCTTACGGCCCGTATCTCGAACAGGGTGCGCCGTTCATCGGCCTGGTGCGCCCGGTCGATCGCGCCGCCGGCGCGCTCCAGCACCTGCTGTCGCGCGTGATCGCCGCGCCACGCGCACGCGACGACGACAATCGCCCGCGCAACCGGCTGCCCGCCGACACCGGAGCCAATCGATGACCCGCACCCTTCGCCCGGTTCCCGATCCCGACCTGCCGCGCATCCTGCCGGTGATTCTCGCCGGCGGCTCCGGCACCCGGCTGTGGCCGCTGTCGCGCGAGCAGTATCCGAAGCAGCTGATCGAGCTGACCTCGAACGAATCGCCGCTGTCGGCGACGGCGCGCCGCCTGAACGGCATCGCGAACGCGTCGCTCGGCGACACGTTGCTGCTGGTCTGCGGCGAACAGCATCGCCTCATGAGCGCCGCGCAGGTGCTCGGTCGCGCGGCGCCCGCCCGCATCCTGCTCGAACCGGCCGCGCGCAACACCGCGCCCGCGCTGACGCTTGCGGCCCTCGACGCGAGCCAGCTCGCGGACGATCCCGTGCTCGCGGTGATGCCGGCCGATCACGTGATCACCGACGTCGGCGCGTTCCAGGACGCGATCGCGCGCGCGGCGCGCTACGCGCAGGAAGGGGCGATCGTCACGCTCGGCGTGCTGCCCCGGCGCGCGGAGACGGGTTACGGCTACATCCAGGTCGGCGAGCCGCGCACCGGCCGCCACCGTGGCCAGGGCGGTTACGCGATCGGGCGTTTCGTCGAGAAGCCCGACGCGACGCTGGCCGAACGCTACCTGCAATCCGGCGATTACTGGTGGAACAGCGGGATTTACGTGACGCGCGCATCGGTCTGGCTGAAGGCGATCCACGCGCTCGCGCCGGCGATTCACGCCGCGTGCGAGGCCGCATGGCGCGCGGGCATCCCCGAGGATCCGTTCTTCCGGATCGATGCGGCGGCCTTCGACACATGCCCGTCGGACTCGATCGACTACGCGGTGATGGAACGGCTCGCGGAGCACGGCGAACTCGGCATCGAAGGCATCGTGGTACCGCTCGCCGCCGGCTGGTCGGATGTCGGTACCTGGGATGCGATCTGGGAAATCATGCCGAAGGACGATCACGGCAACGTTGCGCGCGGCCCGATCGTGTTCGAGGACACGCAGGACAGCCTCGTGCGTTCGGAGGGCCGCCTGATCGCGTGCGTCGGGATGAAGGACGTCGTCGTGATCGAGACGCCCGATGCCGTGCTGGTCGCGAACAAGCACGACGTGCAGCGCGTGAAGAACATCGTCGAGCGCCTGAAGAACGACCGGCGCCCGCAGGCGCGCGAGCACCGCAAGGTGCAGCGGCCGTGGGGGCACTACGATTCGATCGATCTCGGCCAACGCTTCCAGGTGAAGCGAATCGTCGTCGAACCCGGCAAGCGGCTGTCGCTGCAGATGCACTATCACCGCGCCGAGCACTGGATCGTCGTGCGCGGCACCGCGAAGGTGACGCGCGGCAGCGAAACGTTCCTGCTGTGCGAGAACGAGTCGACGTACATCGCGGTCGGCGAAGTGCATCGCCTCGAGAATCCGGGCCGGATTCCGCTCGAAATCATCGAAGTGCAATCGGGCGATTATCTCGGCGAGGACGATATCGTTCGGTTCGACGATCAGTATGGGCGCTCGGTCGTCGCGGCCGATGCGGCGGCGTCGGTCGAATCCACGGCGCAGGCGTGCACGAAGCCGGCGGTCAGCGACGTCAGGTAGCCGTGCCCGGCTGATCAACGCTCCACGGCAAGCGCGCCCCGCCCGCGCGCCTGCCTGAGCCATTGCCGCACGCGCGGCATCCGCGTCTCATCGGCGCCGCTGACCGCGAATGCCACCGCCTGCGACGCCACGCGCGCGGGCGGTGGCAGCGCGACGCCGTTCAGCGTGTTCGCGGCCCCGGCGATCGCCTGCCCGGCCGCGCAGCCGCGCGACTCGCGGGCGATCGGCGCGCCTCCGATCGCGTCGATCCGATTGCCCGACACGCGGACCCCGCACACGTTCCCCAGCGTGCGGACGCCCGCGAACCGCGCGTCGACGATCCGGTTGTCCGTCACGTCGACCCGCGTGACCGCGCCCGAGCCGGCGTTCAGGTCGATCGCGGCCTGCCCGGTCTGCGCTCGCCCCGCCTGCCTTGACGCCCGCTGCTGGATATCCGCCACCACGTTGCGCGCGACACGCACGTTGGTCGCGTCGTAGGTCCGGTAGCTGTCCTCCTGCGCGACAAGAATGCCCGCGCCCGTCCGCACGCCGCGCACGACGTTGTTCGAGATCGTCACGTCCGCGCCGCCGACCACCGTCACGCCGCGTCCCCAGTCGTTGCCTTCGAGCGAATTGCCGGCGATCAGCACGTTGCCGCTCGGCGCGCCGTCGTTGCGGTAGCTTACGACCGCGATCATGTCGTCGCCCGTGTCGCGCACGACGTTGCCCTGCACGAGCACGTTGAGCGCGCCGTGCGTCACGTGGATGCCGTCCGCGAGGGTCGCGCGGACCTCGTTGCCGACGATCGCGACGTCCTGCCCGCCGAACACGAAGATGCCGGCGCTGGCGCCGCCGTCGATCACGACGTCGAGCACCTGCACGCCGCGCCCCGTCACGTCCACCTTCGTCGAAGCGGGTGTCGTCAGGCGTGTCGCGCCGATCCCGGCCAGCGTGAGCCCCGCGAGCGTCGTACCGTCGCCCCGCATCTCGATGGTCTGGTCGTCCGGGTCGGTCGCGACGAGCGTCGCGCCGTAGCCCGATACCACGACGTTCGCCTGCTTCACGGCCAGCGAGCGCCCGACGACGTACCGCCCCGGCGCGAACACGAGCCGCTGGCCGCGCTGCAGCGCGTCGAGCGCGCGTTGCAGCGCGTCGGCCTGGTCCGCGCCGTCGGCCGACGGATGGACGATCGCGTCGGGTGCGACCGTCGCGTGTTCGACTTGCATGCCGGCGGCTGTCGCGGCTGCGTCCGGCCGCGGCTGCGACACGGCGGCCACGCGGAAGCCGAGCGCGACCGCGCAGGCTGCGAGCGCGCATCGGGATTTGCGCGTCGGGATCATGTCGACGAGTGGCCGGGCCGCGTTCCGCAACAGCGGAACACGACGAACAGCAGCATCAGCGGCACGAAGTTGCGCCCGCTGAACAGGTTCGGAATGCGCAGGATCTCGAGCAGCGACACGTAGAGCACCGCATGCGCGCAGCACCAGAAGCCGCTTGCGGCTCGCCAACCCGCGAAGCTTCGGCCGAACACCCAGCCGACGAACGCGGCGACGAGCAGCCCGAACCAGCCCCACTCGTAGAAGTGCACGAAGATTCCCGACGGGTTGTTGAATTCCGGATCGGCATAGCCGTTCAGGAACACGTTGATGCTGTCGCCCGAATCGAGCAGCGGCTGGAACAGGCCGCCGAGCCCCGGAAAGCGGATCAGCCAGTCGAACGTGAACATCGGATGCCCGGCGCCCCAGCCGAGGACGCTCAGGATTCCCGCGCCGTTGTTCAGCGCGGTCGAGTAATACAGCCCCAGGCGTTCGAGCGCGAAATCGACGATGTTGTCGTACAGGTTCACGTAGTAGGTTTCCCACGAACGGTTGTATTCGTTCGCGATGAAGAACCCGACCAGCAGCGGAATCGCCGCGAACGGCGCGAGCGACACCCACGCCGAGCGTCGCGGGCCGCGCCGGAACCGCGCGATCATCAGCACGCACGGCAGCGCCATCTCGATCACGGCGAGCCGTTCCGCGAAGATGAAGCTGCGCAGCAGCGTCAGCACCGCCAGCGCGACGAGATACAGCTTGTGGCGGTTCAAGCCCTTCACGCGCGTCCTGTACACGTAGAAGTACAGCGCGACGTACGCGGCCGTCGCCTGCGTGAGCGTGCTCAGGCCGACCACGCGCCCTTTCAGTTCGAGCAGGTCGAACGCGCTCGCGCTGCCGCGCAGGAACGCGAGCAGCAGCGCGGGCTGCGCGAGCACGCCGCTCATCATCACCAGATAGCCGGCGAACGCGAGCACGAACACGAGATCGAGCACGCACGGCGGCAGCTCGACGGGCGACGCGCGTGCCGCGCGCATCGGCTGCGCCCCCTGCGTGAGCCACGCGGACGCCATCGCAACCACGAGGAACAGCGCGCCCGCGAATGCGTAGAAGCCGTCGAAGTAGACGCGCGCGATCGCTTTCTGGTCGCCGAGCAGGCTGACCGACAGCAGCCCGTAGAGCGGCAGGATGAAGAACAGGATCAGGCGCGCCGGGTCTTCCCACCAGTAGCCGTCGCCGGCGGCCGCGGGTCGCGCGCGCACCGGCGCGCGCACCGCCCGATGAACGGAGCGCGGCATGACGCGAGGGGCCGCACGCAAGTCATCCATGAGGTTCGTTCCATCCGCTTGCGGCGCCTGCCGCGCGGCCGGCGGCGCAACGCACGATCGATCGGCCGCACATCGTCATCCGCTCAGCGCGCCGGCCGGCGCGCCGCCATCACGCCCGCGAAAACGGACGCCGCCTGATGGGTGCCTGTGTCCGCATAACCGTAGTCGTAGCGGCCCGGCCCACCCCTGTAGTCATTGAGGATCACGCCGCGCGCGGCGACCTGCGCGTGCGCGAGCCGCCGCATGCTTTCGTCGAGCCCGGCCAGCGTCGTCACGCCGCTGCGCGCGACGAGAAACACGGTGCCGGCCATGCGCCCCAGCACCAGCGCGTCGGCCACCGGCAGCAACGGCGGCCCGTCGATCACGACCATGTCGTACTGCGCCGCCACGCGCTCGATCAGCGCCGCGAGCGCGGGCCGCAGCAGCAATTCGCCCGGATCGGCGACGACGCCGCCCATCGGCAGGAAATCGAGGCCCGGCGCCGCGTCGCGCTTGACCGCCTCGTCGAGCCGATGCGTGCCGCCGACCACGTCCGCGAGGCCTGGTGCACGGCTGTAGCGGAACCGTTCGTGCAGCGAACCCTTGCGCAGGTCGGCGTCGATCAGCAGCACGCGCCGGCTCGCCGCACCGGCGAGCACCGCCAGATTCGCCGCGACGAACGACTTGCCGACGCCCGTCGTCGGCCCCGAGATCAGCACGACGCGATTCGGCGCGTCCGGCAGCGCGAGCTGCAGCGACGTGCGAAACCCACGCAGGCTTTCGAGCGCCGCGTCGTGCGGCGCGGGCATCGCTCCGGCCGATGCGGCGCGCGCGCCACGCACACCGCGCGCACGCGGCTCCGGCAACGCCGGCGACGGACGGTGCGGCACCGTCGCGAACACCGGCAGGCCGGTCGCCCATTCGATCTCGTCGGGATCGGCGACCGTGCCGGCGAGCCGCTGCCGCGCGATGACGATCACGCCGCCCGCCAGCAGCCCGAGAATCAGTGAGCCGATCACGGCCATCCCGCGATTCGGCCGGATCGGCGTATCGGCCGCCGTCGCCGAATCGACGATCCGCACGTTGCCGGTCTTGCTCGCGCGCGCCAGCGTCATCTGCTGGCGCGCGTTGAGCAGGTTCGTATAGAGCGCGGTATCGACGGCGACGTCCCGCTGCAGTTGCAACACGCCCTGCTCGATGCCCGGCAGGCGCCGGATCTGCGCGCGCACCGCGTCGAGCTCGCGCTGCGCGTCGGCGAGCTGCGCGTCGACCGCCATCATCGCCGGATGCTTCGGCATGAAACGGGTCAGCAGCTCCTGGCGCCGCTGCTGCAGCGTCTGCACGCGCGTCTCGAGATCGACCGACTGCTGCCGCAACGCAAGCCCTTCGTCACTCGTGTTGACCGTGCCGTGCGACGCACGGAATGCGTTGAAGCGGCTCTCCGCCTGTTCGAGCTGCCGCTTGAGCGACGGCAGCTGCGCGTCCATGAAGCGGATCAGCCGGTCTGCCGCCTCCGACTTGCGCTGCGTGTTCTGCGCGAGATACGCGACGCCGATCGCGTTCAGGATCCGGCTGTCGCGCACCGGATCGGTGCCGTCGAGCGTCGCGCCGATCATGTTCGACTGCTTGCCGCGCTCGGCGATCAGCACCGACTTCTGCAGCCATTCGGTCGCATCGGCTTCCGCATAGCGGGTCAGGTCGAAGCGTGCGCCGGGCGCGCCCGCGAGGTCGCGCACGAACAGGTCGATCGGCCCGTGCGGCGTGTCGGCGTGCAGCGGCTGCCCGACCCGACCCTGCCAGGTCGGCCCGCTCGCGCCGAACAGGCTCGCGCGCCGCAGCGTATACGCGCCGTCGCGGCCGGCCGTCAGCACGAAGCGTTTTTCGTGGAATCGCTTCGGCACGTCGAAGGTCGCGACGTCGATGCTTTCCGTGCCGGTCACGTAGCCGCCCGGCAGCGGCGTCGACAGCCCGTCGGCGCCGTTCGCGAGCCGCCAGCCGAGCCACGGCAGGTAATGCGGACGCGCATCGATCGCCAGCTTCGCGATGTCGACCGCGCGCGCCATCACCGCGCGCGACTTCAGCACCTCGATTTCGGTCGACGCGTCGGTCTTCAGGTCGAACACCGACGACGGATCGCCGGGCGGCGACGCGGGCTTCGCTTCCGTCGGGCCCTGTTCGACCTGGAACAGGATGTCGGAGCGGTAGACGGGCTGTGCGCACAGCGCATACATCGCGCCCGCGATCACGCACGCGAGCGCCGACGCGCCCATCACGCGGCGGCCGCCGACCAGCATCGCCCAGTACCGGCGGGCCGGAGAGGACGGCCGCAGCGTGATGTCGCCGGGCGGATCAGGCAGAGTCGAAGAAGTCATACAGCGTCATTCCCGTGTGGCGCGACGAGTCGCGATGCCGAATTCCGGAGCCCGGTTCACGGCGAGATGGCCTTGGCCGTCAGCGCGCCCTGCGCGGCCGACGGGATCAGCAGGTTGACGACGCGGCTCCAGCGCACCAGCGGCGACGCATCGACGAACACGACGTCGCGCCGCGCGAGCGGGAACCGGTCCGCCAGCGCCAGCGCGGCCGGCGACTGCGCGTCGAGGTGATAGACCTGCGGCGCGTCGCCGGGCCCGCGGCGCACGACGTACACCTGCCGAGCATCGGCCGTGTACTGGCTCACGCCGCCCGCGTCGCCGAGCGCTTCGCCGAGGCTCATGCGCCCGTCGGTCAGCGTCAGCGTCGACGGCCGCGTCACTTCGCCGAGCACGAACACCTTGCTGTCGCGCGCGGCGTTCACGCGCACCAGATCGCCGTCGCGCAGCAGGATCCGCGACGGATTCACGCCGGCCGCGATCATGTCGGGCAGGCTCACCGTCACGGTCCGGTCGCCGCGCGTCACGGCCACCGACGAACGGTCCGCGGCCGCGGTGAAGCCGCCCGCGCGATCGATCGCTTCCGTCAGCGTCATCGGCACGTCGGTCACGATCTGCAGGCCGGGCGCGCGGACCTCGCCGTCGAGATGCACGCGCTTGCTGCGATACGCCTGGACGCGCAACGCCAGCTGCGGCGCGCGCACGTATTCGCCGAGACGCTTCGCGAGCCGCGCGCGCGCCTGCGCGTCGGTCAGCCCGGCGACATGCACGGTGCCCACGTACGCGAACTGCAGGTTGCCGTCGGCATCGACCGTATAGCCCGTCGCGACCGAGCTCGCGCCGCTGCCGTCGGGCCCGCCCGCGCTCTGCGTCACCGGCAGGTTCAGTTCCGGGTGGTCCCACACGACGATGTTCAGCACGTCGCCGGGCCCGATCACATAGGGCTTCGGCGTGCCGAACAGCTGCCGCACGTCGGCCGCGACCGGCGTCGGCCGCGCGGCCTGCTGGCCGTCGACGAGCGCATCGGTGATCTCGATCAGCGCCGCGTCCTGCACGTCCCGGACGCCGGTGAGGCCGCCCGCGCCCGCTGCATCGGCGCTCACGCGCGCGTTGGCGTCGCCGCCGGCCGACGATGGGGCCGTCATGCCCGGCGCCAGCGCGCACGCGCTCGTCGCGAGCGCGACCGCGACCGCCGCGATCGCCACGCGTGAGCGCCAAGACAGGCAGATTGCGGCCACGCCGCGCATCGTTCGCCGCCAGCGCGGGATGCGTGGCACGTTCCGCTGCGTGGGTGAAAACATCGTGTCCTTCCCGAAACTGTGCGGCAGCCCGCGCATCGCGGCGCGTTCCGGCTTTACGCTTTCCCGCGCGGCTCGCGATGCGTCGCCGCGCGTCCATCCATCACTGCGTTTCATTCCCGTCGACCCGTCATGAACCTCTGTCCGCCGATCGTCCGTGCCGCGCTGTCCGCCGTCGCGTGCGTGAACGCCTGCGCTCAAACCCTGCCCGGCGGCGATCCGGCCGGTCTCGGCCGTCCCGTCTTCGTACTGCGCGGGATTGCCACGCCTGCGCCGCTTCAGCGCTCCGCGCAGACGCTGCCGCCGGATACGCGCATGCGCCGCGCCTTGCGCAGCACGCTCGCGACCGGCCGGCCGCGGCGTCCGCCGGCAGGCGACGCGCGGCACGACGACTCGCCGTATGCGTCGCCCTACCTGCCGTCGCCGTATGCGCAATCGCAGGACGACCCGCGTTGACCCGCGCGGCCAGCCGCGCCGCCTGCGAGGCGAGCGCTCGCCGGACAATCGATTGGACACCGCAATGCGCGGCGCGTCTGTGATCGAGCCCACCTAACGTCGATGTTCGGCACACGATCGTGCCGACGCGGACACCGCTCATGCGGTCCCGCCGCCGCGCGCCGCGCCGGCCCGCGAACGGGCCGCCGCGGCCTGCGCGAACGACGTGCCCGCGACGCCCGCCGACGGCGCACCGGCCGGAAGCCGGACCGGCCAGCCCGTTTCGCCGCCCAGCACGCCGCGGCAGAGATCGATCACCGCATCCGCGCCCGACGTGCCGTACAGCGCGTGATCGAGCTGCGGCATCGTTCGCAGGCGAACGTGGCGCGAACGCCGGAACGCGCGCGCGGGCGAGCCGAAATGACGATGCACGTCGTCGATGCCGGGATCGAATGCGCCATAGACGAGCAGCGTCCACACGCCGCGCTGCGCGAGCGTGCACATCAGGCCGCGCGGCGTGTCGGCGCGCGGCGTCCAGCCGACGCGCGCGGCCACCCCCATCGCAGGCACGCGAAAGTGCGCAACGACATTGCCCGCCAGCGATCGCAGGATCGGCCGCAGGTCGCGCCGCTCGCGCACGAGCCGCGTCCACTTCCGCCAGTCGCGCATCGACACCCAGTAACCGCGCGCCGAGTTGTTCCGCTGCTTCTGCGCGGCGTCGAGCGTCAGGCCGGCCGGCCACACGAAGCGCGCGAGATTGATCGCGATCACGCCGGCCAGCGCGTCGCTCCGCACGGCCGCATGCAGCGACGCATACGCGCCCGAACAAATGCCGACCGCGACGACTTCCGCGTGACCGCGCTCGCGCAACCATGCGGCGGCGGCCGCGACGTCGTCGATCGTCGCGCTCGAATAGACGACGCCCGACTGCTCGTCCGGCGCGTGCGGCCCGCTGTCGCCGATGCCGTTCACGTCGATCCGCAGCGTCGTGACGCCGACGCGCGCCATCGCCCTCGCGAGCCGCACGCCGACGCGCCCGTCGGCGCTGCGCGGGTTCGCGGCCGTGTTCGTGATCAGCAGGGCCGGCCGCGACGACGCGCGCGCGGGCCGGCACAGCACCCCGACGAGCCGATCGGCGCCGACGGCGACCACGCGCTCGGTCATGCCGTCCATCTCGAGCGGCGCGACGGCGTTCGCGT
This sequence comes from Burkholderia cepacia, assembly GCF_001718835.1. Taxonomy (NCBI): domain Bacteria; kingdom Pseudomonadati; phylum Pseudomonadota; class Betaproteobacteria; order Burkholderiales; family Burkholderiaceae; genus Burkholderia; species Burkholderia cepacia. The sequence goes on from NZ_CP013444.1 coordinate 1,952,241, forward strand.
CCCACGCCGCGCATGCGTCGGGCCGCGCCCGATCGGCCGGCGAGCGGCGCGGCCCGCGGCTCGCGATCCACTGCGCGACGGCTTCGATCGCCGCGCGCGGCAATCGCGAATACGTGCTGCCGACCATCGTCTTCGGCCATTCCGCGAACGCTTCGGTCGCGACCTCCACGCCGCGCGCCTGCAATGCTGCGTGCAGCGCCGGGCCGTCGTCGTGGCCGGTCTGCACCAGCAGCATCGCGCGCGGCAGCGATGCTGCGTCGCGCACGACGTCGCACAGGTCGAGCGCCTTGAGATCGTTCACGAGGTCGGCCGGATAGCGATGCCCGAGCACGTTCATGCACGGTTCGCCGATGTGCGCCTGCCGGATCGACGGCGGCGCAGTATCGAGCCACTGGCGCTGCACGAGCGACAGTTCGCGCAGATACGCGCGCCCCCGGACGACCGGCGCCAGCGCGACGATCGCATCGACGCGCGGCGACGCATGCGCGCCGGCCGCCGCCGCGAGCATCGCGAACACCGCGCCCGCGCGGATGCCGACGAGCGTCAGCGTGTCGATGCCGGCGTGCGCGCGCAATGCGTCGATCGCGCGGCGAATGCCGGCGACGCTTGCCGCGAAGCGCCCCGCGTCGAGATCGTCGCCGGCCGAATCCCCCGCGCACGGGTAGTTGAAACGCAGCACCGTGACGCCGTCGCGCGCCAGCCGCTCCGCGAGCGCGCGCATCAGCTTGTGGGTCCACAGCGCTTCGTGGCCCAGCGCTTCGCACAGGACGACGCCCTGCCCCGTATGTCCTTCATGCAGCCAGCCCACGCAGCCGTCGAACGCTATCGGCTTCACTTGGCCCTCCTCGGATCGGTGATTGTTATCGGACGCCGGTAATCGGCCCTGATGGCCGGCGCGGCGACGTCCGATTTAATCACTCGCGCCGATCGCGCTTCGGTGCGCCAGCTTACAAATGCATTTATCACGGCGGAGAAGGAACGCACGGGACGGCGCAGGCAATGGCGGCCCGCGACGAACGAATCCCCGAACGGTCGGCTCGCGAACAGAGCGCGGCCGCATGCTCCGTATCATGGCTGCGGAACCCACCGGCCGCGCATCCCGCGCGGCGGCCGGACAGGTATCGTTACCCGCGGCGCCGTTCGACCGTATGTCAACCGTAAAGAAGAATTTCGTCCTGCTGCTGACGCTGCAGATCTCGACGTACGCGGCGCCGCTGCTGATCGTGCCGCTGCTCACGCATGCGCTCGGCCCGGAGGGCTACGGCCAGCTTGCGTTCTCGCTTGCGGTCGTCGCGTACTTCATCAACTGGACCTGCTACAGCTTCGACCTCACGGCGACGCCGCGCATCGCGCTCGCGCGCGACGACCGCGTCGAGCGCTCGCGCATCTTCTGGGCGACGTTCGTCGCGCAGCTCGCGATCGCCGCATTCGGCTTCGTCGTGCTGCTCGCGCTGACCTTCGTCGTCGCCCGCTTCGGCGCGGACCGCATGCTGCTGCTGATCGGCTTCGGCATGCCGGTCGGCGCGGCGCTCACGCCCGGCTGGTACTTCCAGGGCGTCCAGAAGCTGCGCACGTTCAGCGTGATCCTGTTCGTCTGCCGTGCGCTGAGCATTCCGGCGATGTTTGCGTTCGTGCGCGGGCCTGCCGACCTGACCGCCGCGATGATCGTCAACGCGGCCGTGCCGCTCGGTTCGGGCGTCGCGGCGATCGCCCTCCTGTTCGCGCGCCGCGAGGTCGCGTTCGTGCGCGTGCGCTTCGCCGACGTCGCCGAAGCGCTGAAAGGCGGCTGGCAGGTGTTCCTCGCATCGACGTCGGTCGCGTTCTACGCGTCGACGAACACGGTGCTGCTCGGCTTCGTGTCGGGCAACGTCGCGGCCGGCTATTTCGCGGCCGGCGACAAGCTCGTGCGCGCCGCCATCAGCATGCTGCAGCCGCTGAAGTCGGCCGCGTATCCGCGCGTCAGCTACCTGATGCGACACGCGCGCGACGAAGCGCTGGCGTTCCTGCGCAAGCTGCTCGTCGTGCAGTTCGCGATGGTGCTCGCGATCTCGCTCGCGATCTTCTTCAGCGCGCCGCTCGCGGTGCGCCTGCTCTACGGCCCGTCGTACGAGCCGACGGTCAACGTGCTGCGCTGGATGGCCTTCATTCCGTTCATGGCCGGCATGACCGACCTGTTCGGCGTTCAGACACTGCTGCCGCTCGGGATGAAGAAGGCGTTCACGCGCATCCTGATTTCGTCCGGCATCCTGAATGTTGCGCTGCTGCCCGTGCTCGCGAAGTACTTCGCCGAACAGGGTGCGGCGGCGGCCGTGCTGCTGGCCGAGGCCGCCGTCGCCGCCGCGCTCGCGGCCGTCGTCTATCGCGAAGGCATTCCGCTGATCGGCCGCCCCGCCGCGCGCCGCTAGCCGCGCACCGCACCGAATTCCGCCCAGGAGCGACTCATGGCCGAGCTCACCATCGCCATATGCAACCACAACCACGGCGCGTACCTGCGCGGCGCGATCGATTCCGCGCTCGCGCAGACGGCGCGCGGCGTCCGAGTACTGGTGGTCGACGACGGCTCGACCGACGATTCGCGCGACATCATCCACGCGTACGGCGATCGCGTCGACACGATCTTCCAGGACAATCGCGGCCAGGTCGCCGCCTACAACCGTGCGCTGGAACACGTCGCGAGCGACTACGTGATCTTTCTCGACGCCGACGACCTGCTGTACCGCGATGCGGCCGGCCGCGTGCTCGCGGCGTTCGGATCGGGCGACTGCGTGAAGGTGCAGTTCCGGCTCGACGTACTGACCCGCGACGGCGCGGCCACCGGCGTCACGGTCCCGCAGTCCGTCGTCGACGGCGATTGCGGCCGGCTGCTGCGCGCAGGCTGGCTCTATCCGTCGCCGCCCGGGTCGGGCAACGCGTATCGCGTCGCCGCGCTGAGGCGCTTCTTCCCCGTGCCCGTCAACCCCGACAATCGCCACGGCGCGGATTTCTACGCGATCTACGGCATCGCGCTGCTGGGCGCCGTCCACATGATCGATGCGCCGCTCGGCGGCTACCGCGCGCACCATGCGGCCGCGCGCGTCGCCGACGGCCCGAGCGGCGGCGCGGCCGACCTCGCGTTCGCCAACGCGGAAGACGGCGCGACCGGCGCACAAAAGACCGTCGCGCGCTGGACGACGCTGCGCACGCTCGTCCAGGTGCGGCTTCACGAAACGCTGCCGACGGCGCCCTACGATTTCTCGATCGAGAAGGCGCGGTTCGCGAGCGCGCTGTATCGCGCGCCGTTCGCGCGGCGCTGGCGCTGGTTCGCGCGCGAGTCGCAGCGCTATTGGCATACGGTGCTGCGCAACCCGTTCTGGCGGCCGTTCAAGAAACTCGCCGTGTGCGGGCTGACGGCCGTCTGCCTGCTGCCGTCGACGGCGCTCAGCGATCGCGCGATACGCTACGTCGCCAATCCGCTGTCGCGGGCGCGCAAGCCGGACCATGCGCGCCCGGCCCCCGAGCGGCAGCCCGGCGCCGCCCGCTAGCGCTTCGCGTCGCTTCCAAGGTAGCTGCATGCCGTTCGCGCCGGTACTTCTTACGCCGCGCGCGACGCCCGACCGGGAACGTTGACTGCTTCTTCGGTGCTACGCACGGCAGTCGCACAAAAAATCGGACGTATCGGTAGAAACACCGATGCTGTAGTCAAACTACATTCATACCATTAGTCGCTGCAGAGAATCGCTACATCCGATCCGGCGGCACGCGATCGAGCCAACCCGACCGTGCGTGGCCGGCCGCGCCTGACCGGCCGTGCCTAACCGGCCGTAACGATTCCCCGCCCGGCCTGGCATGCCGACGCGCAACCACCCTGCATCGCCAGCCGAATGCGTCCGGTGCGAATCCACCGGACGAGCGCAGCTCCAGACATCATCCGAACAACCGGCAATACGATCATGGAGACAGCAACATGGGGGCAACTTTCTGGTCAGCCGCCGCACTGGCGGCGGCATTCTGCGGCAGCGCCTGCGCCGGCGCGACCGATTTCGGCAACGCATCCGACAGCGTCGACACGTTCGCGTCGAGCGCAGCGCACCGGCGCGCGGATGCGCTCGTGCGCAAGATGACGCTCGACGAGAAACTCCAGTTCATCCATTCGCAATACGAAATGTCGAAGGTGCCGGGCGGCGGCGCCGGTTATATCCAGGGCGTGCCGCGGCTCGGCATTCCCGATCTCAACATGGTCGACTCGGCGACCGGCTCCGGCAGCACGTCGCAGGCCAGCACGACGTTCCCCGCGACGATCGCCGTCGCCGCGAGCTGGGATCGCCGGCTGTCGTACGACTTCGGCAAGCAGGTCGCGATCCAGTTGCGCGCGCAAGGATTCGGCATGGGCCTCGGCGGCGGCACCAATCTCGCGCGCGAGCCGCGCGGCGGCCGGCTGTTCGAGTATCTCGGCGAAGATCCGCTGCTCGCCGGCGACCTGCTCGCCGAACGCACGCTCGCCACGCAGCGGCAAAAGGTCATCGCCACGATCAAGCACTACGCGGGCAACGAGCAGGAGCACGGCCGGATGGGCGGCAACACGCAGATCGACGAACGCACGCTGCGCGAGCTTTACCTGCTGCCGTTCGAGATCGCCGCGAAGCGCGGTCGCCCCGGCAGCGTGATGTGCAGCTACAACCGGCTGAACGGCGCATACGCGTGCGAAAACACTCACCTGCTGAACGACGTGCTGAAGAACGAATGGGGCTTCCAGGGCCAGGTGCAGTCCGACTGGGGCGCCACGCACAGTACGGCCGCCGCGATCAACGCCGGGCTCGACGAGGAAGAGGACGTCGGGCCGAGCGTGTACCTGACACCGACGGCCGTCAAGCAGGCGATCGCGAACGGCTCGGTGTCGACCGCGCGACTCGACGACATGGTGCGGCGCAAGCTCGCCGTGATGATCCGCGTCGGCGTGATGGACGATCCGGCCACCGGCGGCGGCACGATCGATTTCGCGGCCGCGAACCGGTTCGCGCAGGCGGCTTCCGAGCAGTCGATCGTGCTGCTGAAGAACGACGGCAATCAGTTGCCGCTGGCGGCATCGGCGCTGTCGCGCATTGCGGTGATCGGCGGCCATGCGGACGCGGCCGTGCTGTCCGGCGGCGGCTCGGGCAACACGCGCGACCCGGTGTCGGGTTCGTTCGCGGGCTGCGGCGGCCTGACGTTCGGCGCGTCGACCGGGTGCAGCTGGTGGCGCAATCCGTGGCTGAAGGTCGACGTGCCGATCGTCGCGGCCATCCGCGCGCTCGCGCCGGCCGCGCAGGTCACGTACGCGGGCAACAGCGACCAGCAGTCGCCGTTCCGTGCGTACACGCAGCAGGAGATCGACCAGGCCGCGGCGCTCGCGGGCCGCTCGGATGTCGCGATCGTCGTGGTGGCCCAGCCGGCCGGCGAGGATTTCGGCGACCTGCAGAGCCTGAGCCTCGCGAACCCGTCGAACCAGGACGCGCTCGTCGAAGCCGTCGCGCGCGCGAATCCGCATACGATCGTCGTCGTCCAGAGCGGCAATCCGGTGCTGATGCCGTGGAAGGACAACGTGTCGGCGATCGTCGAGGCATGGTATCCGGGCGAAGCCGGCGGCAAGGCGATCGCGAACGTGCTGTTCGGCGCGGTCAATCCGTCGGGCAAACTGCCCGTCACCTTCCCCGCGCGCGATCAGGATTCGCCGACCTGGAAAGCGGGCGGCGCGTTCGACAACGACCCCGTCTACGCGGAAAAGCTGAACATGGGCTATCGCTGGTACGACGCGCGCAACATCAAGCCGATGTTCGAGTTCGGCTACGGGCTGTCGTACACGCACTTCGCGTATTCGGGGCTGTCGGTGTCGCGGCAGCGCGACGGCTCGCTCGGCGTGTCGTTCACCGTGCGCAATGACGGGCCCGCGGCCGGCGCGGACGTGCCGCAGGTCTATCTCGGCGTGCCGTACAAGGACGAACCGCCGAAGCGGCTGGTCGGCTGGGAAAAGATCCGGCTGAATCCGGGCGAGGCGCGGCGCGTGCGCGTGACCGTGTCGCCGCGCATGCAGAGCGTGTGGGATACGTCGCGTAACGGCTGGCGGTTCGTGCCGGGCGGAACCGTGTACGTCGGTGCGTCGTCGCGCGACATCCGGCTGCAAGGGCGCTGAGCGCCCGACGCTGCGGCGCCCGGCGTTTCGACGCCCAACGCGTTTTCGGCTGCGGTAATACCCTTGCGAGGGTTCGCCGCGCGCGCCGCGCGGCGAACGTCCAACCGGAAAATCGCAAGGAGCATCAGCAATGGAATATGTCAGGCTCGGTTCCACAGGGCTGCAGGTTTCGCGTCTGTGTCTCGGCTGCATGACTTACGGCGTGCCCGAACGGGGCACGCATCCGTGGACGCTCGACGAAGCCGCGAGCCGTCCCTTCATCCGCCAGGCGCTCGACGCCGGCATCAACTTCTTCGATACCGCGAACATGTATTCGGACGGCACATCGGAGGAGATCGTCGGCCGCGCGCTGCGCGATTTCGCGAAACGCGACGAGATCGTGATCGCGACCAAGGTGTTCTACCGGATGCGGCCGGGGCCGAACGGCGCGGGGCTGTCGCGCAAGGCGATCATGACCGACATCGACCAGAGCCTGAAGCGGCTCGGCACCGATTACGTGGATCTCTACCAGATTCACCGCTGGGATTACGGCACGCCGATCGAGGAGACGCTCGAGGCGCTGCACGACGTCGTGAAGGCCGGCAAGGCGCGCTATATCGGCGCGTCGTCGATGTTCGCGTGGCAGTTCGCGAAGGCGCTGCATACGTCGAAGCAGCACGGCTGGACCCGCTTCGTCAGCATGCAGAACCACCTGAACCTGCTGTATCGGGAAGAGGAGCGGGAAATGCTGCCGCTGTGCGCAGACGAGGGGATCGCGGTGATTCCATGGAGCCCGCTCGCGCGCGGCCGCCTGACGCGCAACTGGGACGAGTCGACCGAGCGGCAGCAGAGCGACGTTTACGGCCAGACGCTTTACGAAGCGTATGCCGACAACGATCGCGCGATCGTCGACGCCGTTGCGACGATCGCGGCCGCGCGCAACGTGCCGCGTGCGCAGGTGGCACTCGCGTGGCTGCTGCAGAAGTCCGGGGTGACCGCGCCGATCATCGGGGCGTCGAAGGCCCAGCATCTCGATGATGCGGTCGCGGCGCTGTCGCTCGAACTCAGCGCCGAGGAACTCGCGGCGCTCGAAGCGCCGTACGTGCCGCACGCGGTCGCGGGGCACGAGTAAGCGGCACACACGCGCCCGGCTACTGCATCCGATGCCGATGCCGGCCGGGCGCCCGTGACGCGCACCGCGTCGCCGTTCTCCATCTGCGGCAGTTCAAGCGATTGCCCTGAGCGCCCCGGTTTTTCCTGCCTGCGATTTCGTTCTCGTCTGATTGGTCAGGAAGGCGTCAACCGGTATGCTTGCTTGCCTACTTCCCGATACGGCTTAGGCGCGGGCGTTCAGCGATGGTCGGTGGGCGCGGCCATATGTTTCATTGAGCGAGTTGCAGTTCGAGAACGCTGCCATATGCGAGCGTTGAGCGTCCGCTCCCAAGCCCTGATCCAACGAGCGCAGTTACGCGTGCACGCGCCACTGCTTCACATACTCCGGCGTCCCCGTCGGCGCAGCATCGACGACCGGCGCCTGCGGTTGCAGCGCCAGCGGCAACACACCCGCCCACACCGGCAACGACAGGTCGTCTTCGCCGTCCTCCGGTCCGCCCGAGCGGACCTTGCACGCGGCCTCTTCCAGCGGAATGCGCAGCACCGTGGTCGCGGCGAGCTCGTTCGCGTCGCCGGGGCGCACCTCGCGCGAACGACCGGGCGCAAGCCGCTCCAGGAACGTATCGAGCGCCGCGGCCTTGGCCTCGCCTTCCACTGCGTCGAACGCGCCGTAGATCACGGCCGAGCGATAGTTCATCAAATGCTCGAACGCGGAACGCGCGAGCACCAGTCCGTCCAGATGCGTGATCGTCACGCACACCTGCGCGCCGTCGGTCGCGAGCTTCAGCATGCGGCTGCCGTTCGAGCCGTGGATGTAAAGATGATCGCCGTCACGCCAGCACGCGGTCGGAATGCAGTGCACGCCGTGTTCGTCGGCGAATGCGACGTGGCATACATACGCCGCATCGACGATCGCGTGGAGCGTCGCGCGGTCATAGCGGCCGAGTTTGGCGATGCGGCGGATGCGGGTACGCGCGGATGGCGACGTTGTTTCGGTGACGGTCACGGCGGGAATCCTCTCAGGTGTTCGTGAAAGGCGCCACGATAGGGCAAGCGTGGCTCCGTTTGTAGACCCAGGATTCTTCCAATGATTGGGGCCACGATCGGTTGCCGCCAGATATTCGACATCGACGTCACCAGCGGGGCCACATTATTGATAGGGCCCGCCTCCGTCGACGATCTCCGGCGCACCCCACTGGGTGCCGTTTTGTTTTGCTCCACTTGCTTGCAACAACGTGACCAACTTCGGCTTTCCCGCATAGTAGGTCGGAGCGGCCGACAGCAACGTATCGCGATCATGCGACGACAGGCGCTTGACTTGCATGGCGACGATGCGCCATGCCTTCGCTCTGATCGCCTCGTCTACCCAGGCGGTTTCCGGTGACGAGTCCTTCCATCCGCTGCCAATCGGCACCAGCCTCCAACCGAGCGATGTGCAATAGTCCAACTGCGCGCACTCATGCCAGGCCACTTCGTAAGCTGACGGATCGTCATGATCGATAGCTGTTCGCATGCGCAACAAAACCGGTTCAATATCGTTTGGATCTGCGCCATGCTTCAACAGCAACGTGGAAATCACCGGCTCGCAGTGCATGATGGCCGCGAGCGAGAGCAGCGAGAATCGCGGGTCATTGCTGTCGTCGAAGTTTCGCTTGTCGTCATAGTAACGATCCCATGATCCACTTCCGTCACGACCGGTATAACGGCCTCGAGGCGCCGCGCCACGTTCAAGGAGTCGTTGTGCCATACCGGCTCGACAGTAGTACACGGCATTGCCCAGCGCCATGCCGTCGGCACTGGCGCCATTGCTCAGTAGCGTCTCGACCAGTCCCGCCGAGCCCGCATAGCTGCCGCCTCCCGCCATGCGAAGCAATCGCTGGCGCCGCTCCGGCGATGTCTGCTGCAGTTGGACCGCAAGGACGTGCCACGCGCGGCTATCGATCGCTTCGTTGATCCAGCCTGCCTCGGTTTGCCCGCGCGACAGGCACGTGTCGCCGCATGCGTTCCTGGCTGCGATATAGCCCGCGGCGGCGTCGTGCTGGATTGCTTCCCGCACGCGGTCCATCCTTGTCGACCGCTCCTCTGCGATACGTTGCCGAGCCCCGCTATACATCTGGAGGAGCAACGGCAGCATGACGGGCAGACTCACGAACAGCACCAGTATTCCAATCGCAGTGCGTCGACGCTTTGCATGACGTTGTGCCCGATAGCCGAAATATACGCAGGCACTCAGTCCACCGATCACCGGAAGCCCGAAGAGCCAGATGCCGGCCAGGTACGGGTTGCCCTCTCCCATCTGGGCGCCGATACCGACGCCCGCTGCCCCGGACAGGACAACGACGAACAGGCTCGCCAGCGTGGGAATCAGCAGCGTGAACACCGTCAGCAGGATGATGAGCCAACGATCATTCGGTTGAGCTGAAGGCGAAGGTTGAGGGGTGTCTTGAAGATTCATGGGACGCTATCTTCCGGGGGAAAATGCGAATCGGCAAGCGCATACGCCGGTCACTCGATCGAGCGACCGACCACGCCGGCAGGACGGCAACAATCGGGCACGCCGAAACCGACCTCGTTCGTCCCTCGCTCGACTCCGTCGCAGACGAAACGCGCATGACGCGCCTCGCGGTAAAATCACGCTCTTTCGACCGATGCACCGCGTGCAGCCACCCGCTGCCCGCCCGCTTCCGCACCGATGCCGCTCGCCCCGGCCGGCCGGAAACGAACGATGCCGCTGAATCCACCCGGTGGTTTCCCGGCATACAGGACATGACCTACTCGCTCGCCACCACCTGCATCCGCGAACTCGAGATCCGCAAGAGCCGCTTCATCGGGTTCGCGATCCCCGTCGACGATCGCGACGCCGCGATGCAGGCGCTGCAGCGCCTGCGCGACGAGCACCCGACCGCCACCCACGTGTGCTGGGCGCTGCTGGCGGGCGGGCAGTCGGGCATGTCGGATGACGGCGAGCCTTCGGGCACCGCGGGCCGGCCGATCCTCGAAGTGTTGCGCCATCACGATCTCGACGGCGTGCTCGGCGCGGTCGTGCGCTACTACGGCGGCGTGAAGCTCGGCGCGGGCGGGCTGGTGCGCGCCTATACGGATGCGATCGCGTCGGCGTTGCTCGATGCCGAGCGCGTCGAACGCGTCCGCTACACGCGGCTCGCGATCGAGATCGGTTACCCCGACGAGGCACGCGTGCGCCGCTGGATCGAACAGGCCGGGTACGCGCTGGTGGACAGCGCGTACGGGATGACCGTGCGCCTCGTGATCCGCCTGCCGGTCACCGCCGAGGCCGATGCGCGCACCACCCTGTTCGACCTGACGCAAGGGCGCTCGGGATTTCCCGAACTGTAAGCACGGGCGCCGCCGCTGCGCCCGACATCCGGCCCGTACGGCCCATCGATCCCCCACTCTGCACTGCAACAAACGGCATCAGACCGGGCAATTCGGTCGATTTTCCCGAAATTTCGGAAAAGTCCCATAGAAAAAATACTTGCAGATATTTAATCTCATCCCGTTTTCCGGATCGTCGCCGCGCAAACGTTTCGCCGGCCAGCCGGACTGGCGCGCCTTGGCCGGGCACGCCGACGGGCGGGGATCCGCATGAAGCGTCATCAATAATCCAATCTCAGCGACGGAAAAACGACGCATGCAGACTATTCAAAAACTGCAAGCCCAGCTTGCGGAACTCGACGAGCGGATCAAGGCGGCTCGCCGCGACGAGCGCAACGACGCGCTGACGCAGGCGCGCCAATTGGTCACGAGCTACGCGCTGACCGCGCGGGAAATCTTCGGGCAAGGCTACAGCGACCGCGCGAAGCTGTTCACGGTCGGCCCCAAATACCGCGACCCGGTGACCGGCGCGACGTGGAGCGGACGCGGGCGCGCGCCGTCGTGGATCGTCGGGCGCGACCGGTCCGCGTTCCTGATCCGGGAGTAACGGCCGCGCCGCGCGAAGCGGCGCGCGCGGCCCGGCGCCGTGATCGGTTCAATAGACGTCGGGCACGATCATGTCGTCCGGCACCGGCCGGCGGATGTAATCCTCATGGTGCTCGCGCGGCGGCAGGTCGATCGGCGCGTGCGGCACCTCGTGATACGGCACCTGCTGCAGCAGATGGTGAATGCAGTTCAGCCGCGCGCGCTTCTTGTCGACCGCCTGCACGACCCACCACGGCGCTTCCGGAATGTGCGTGCGGAGCAGCATCTCTTCCTTCGCGGCCGTGTAGGCTTCCCAGCGGCGGCGGCTCTCGAGATCCATCGGGCTCAGCTTCCATTGCTTGAGCGGATCCTCGATCCGGCTCTGGAACCGCACTTCCTGCTCGTGATCGGTAATCGAGAACCAGTACTTGACGATCTGGATCCCGCTGCGCACCAGCATCTTCTCGAACTCGGGCACCGAACGGAAAAACTCCTCGTATTCCTCGTCGGTACAGAAGTTCATCACGCGCTCGACACCCGCGCGGTTATACCAGCTGCGGTCGAACAGCACGATCTCGCCACCGGCCGGCAGATGCGCGACATAGCGCTGGAAGTACCACTGCGTGCGTTCGCGGTTGTTCGGCGCCGGCAGCGCCGCCACGCGGCATACGCGCGGGTTCAGCCGCTGCGTGATGCGCTTGATCGCGCCACCCTTGCCGGCCGCGTCGCGCCCCTCGAAGATGACGACGAGCCGGTGCCCCGTGCTCACGACCCAGTCCTGCAGCTTCACGAGTTCGCCCTGCAGGCGGAACAGCTCGCGGAAATACTGCTTGCGCGCTTGGCGCCGCTCCTGCGAGAACAGCAGGTCGTCGCTATCGTCGAAGCGGCGATCGTCGAGCTCCATCTCGAGCTCTTCGTCGTAGGCGTCGACCAGGTCTTCCTCGAAGCGGCGCTGGCGCGCCTCGACCGATTCCATATCGATACGGCTGTCGTTGTCGCCCATGGGGCCTCCTTCAGTGACGCAGCGAATCCACGCCATTATCGCAGGCGCTCGCGCCAGAATGATGAAAGCCACATGTCAGCGCCCGACGTGGCGCCGCCGGCTCAGAACCGGCGCGTGATCTGGTAGCTCGCGCCGACGGTGAACACCGGCTCCCACACGCTCTTCACCTTCGCCGACACGTTGGTCTTGCCCGACAGCAGCAGGTCGCCGCCGGCGTTCCACACCCGCTGGACTGACGCCGATGCCCGCGAACGGGCGGAAGCGGTCGTCGCGCTCGCCGAGGTAATACTTGAACACGACGGACCCGAGCCACGCGCGCGTCGTCGCGAGCGGGTTGCTTTGCGTGTTCGCGAGATCGATCAGCGGAAAGCGCCCCTGGGCGCCTGAAAAAATCCGGTCGAGCGGCAGCGCGATGCTGCCGTGCCCGCGCAGCGTCAGTACCGGCGGAATGCCCGCACCGAGTTCGGCCGCCCAGCTTTCGCTGAAGAAATGCGTAAACGTGAACGCCAGCGTGTTCGTATTGCCGAGCGACAGGCTCGAGCCGCGGTTTTCGAAACTGTTCAGGCCGAGCGCATCGGTGTGCGTCGTCACGGGCGTCGATCGGCCGGTCGTCGCGACGAAGTGCCAGCCAAGGCCGACCATGTTGCGGTCGTCGCCGGTCAGCTGCTCCATCAGCGACGGCGCCTGCGCGGCGAGCAGGTCCGGCAGTCGTGACGGCTTCCCGCAGAGCAACGCGGCGCGCGGCGCGCGCGTGGCGTGACGGGTGCCGCGTCAGTCACGTGGCGGCGCGTCCGCCGTCGGGGGCGGCAACACGACCGTGTCCTCCGGCCCGAGCACGCGCCCGTCCTGCGAGCGCAGCTCGAGCTTCCTGACCGGCAGCCCGGTTTTCCGGTCGACGAGCAGCACGTGCGCCTCGTCGGGATCGAAGAAGAAATCCTCGCCCCACTGCCGCAATGCGACGAGCAGCGGAAACAGGCCGCGCCCTTTCTCGGTCAGCACGTATTCGTGATGCGCGCCGCCGTCGGCCGCGGGCACCGCATCCAGGATGCCGTGCGCGACGAGGTTGCGCAGACGCGCGGCCAGGATGTTCTTGGCCAGCCCGAGGTTCTTCTGGAATTCGCCGAAGCGGCGCAACCCGTCGAACGCGTCGCGGACGATCAGCAGCGACCACCAGTCGCCGATCGCGTCCAGCGGACGCGCGACGCCGCATAAAGAGTCCTGGTGAGTGGTTCGCCTGTTCATCGATACGTCCTGCCTGCCGCGCATGAATCGGTTGCAATATAAAACCCCTCAAGCTGGAAATCAATCGCTTTCGAACGACGTGGCGTGACGCGTGATCGCGGCAATTTCAACACTCCATGCAGCCCGACGATCGCGCACGACCTGACAACTCTCGCGGTTGCAAATTGAAACTACCTCGCCTACGATGCCAATCGGTTTCAATTTGAAACCACGTGACTCATCCTCGACTATCGAAAGGAGCGCCCGATGATCCGGTCCGATGCCACGTTCGACGGCACCTTTCCTTTCACCCCGCATTTCGACGACGCATCCGGCTTCCGGATGCACTACGTGGACGAAGGCCCGCACGACGGCGACACCGTCCTGTGCCTGCATGGCGAACCCACGTGGGGCTATCTGTTTCGCCATTTGATCCCGGTGCTGAGCCCGACGCATCGCGTCGTCGTCCCCGATCACATGGGCTTCGGCAAGAGCGCGACGCCGCAGGATCGCCGCTACTGGCTGCAGGACCATATCGACAACCTGGAACGGTTCGTGCTCGCGCTCGACCTCGATCGCATCACGCTCGTGATGCACGATTTCGGCGGCCCGGTCGGCATGGGGCTTGCCGCGCGGCATCCGGACCGCGTCCGGCGCATCGTGTCCGCGAACGGGCCGACGCCGTTCGGCCAGCCCGACCTGGTCGAGCGGCTGACCGCGAACGGCCGCGCTTCACCGTGGTTCCGCTGGATCGCCGGCGCGGCGGCGGACGGCAGCCTGGCGGCCGTGCTCGGGCAGCTCGGCTTCAACATCCTGAGCACGCTGAAGCTGAACGGCTTCGAGAATCACGCGATCATCGACGACACGTGGATCGCCGCATACGGCGCGCCGTTCGCGCACCCGGCGGACTGTCTCGGCGCGATCGGATGGGCGCAAGGCTTCGCCACCGGCGCGCACCGGTTCGAAGTGCCGGACGAAGCAACCGTCCGCGCGATCGCCGACAAGCCCGCGCTCGCGATCTGGGGAGTCGCCGATCGAACACTCGGCGCCGAACATTTCCTGCCGCTCTTCACCGCACTGTTTCCGTCCGCGCCCGTCGAGCGTCTCGCGGGGGTCGGCCACTACTGCCTCGAAGACGCCCCGCAGGCCGTCGCCAACCGGATCGCGCAATTCATTCGGAACACCTGAGCGCGTTTCGTCCGCCCCATCCGCCCCACCCATCCCAACGGAGCCTACCGTCATGTCCACCTGCACTGCGCCGGCCCGGCGCGATGCGGTCTCGCCGCTGATGCTGGCGCGCATCGCCGGCGCGCTCGCGCACGGCGTGTTCTGGGCGATGGTCGCCGCGCTCGCGACGCAGATCGCGCCGCGCGACCGCCGTCGTGTTCGGCGGCATCTCGATTGCGAGCGTGCTCGGCGTGCCGATCATCAACGTGATCGGCCAGCACCGGGACTGGCGGGTGGCGTTCGGCGCGCTGAGCGGACTGAGCCCGCTGACGGCGCTGCTGATGGCCGCCGCGCTGCCGACGATCCGGGCCGAGGGCTCGGTCGGCGGCGCGGCGCTCGCCGGGGTGCTGCGCAATCGCGCGCTGTGGATGGCCTATGCGGTCGCGATCTTCACGGTCGCCGCCCACTTCGGCGTGTTCACGTTCATCGAGCCGTATCTGCGGCAGATGCCGGGCGTCGCGCCCGCCGCCGTCGCGCTGCTGCTGTTTGGATTCGGCGCGGCGGGCCTGCTCGGCAACGTGCTGACGGGGCTTGCCATCGACCAGCATTTCAAGACGGTGATCGTGGCGGCGCTGGCGTTCATGTGCGCCGCGCTGATCGGGTTGGGCTGGCTCGTGCCGCGCGCAGGCGGCGCGGCCGCGATACCGGCGTCGGCGCTCTACACGACGGTCTTCAACGGCGCATCCGGCATCGGCGCGATGCCCGGCGCGTCGATCCTTGCCCGCAGCGGGCTGTCGGCGGTCATGCTCGCGGCAGGCGGCGGGGTCGCATGCGCCGCGTGCCTCGTGGTCGCGGCCAGCCCGGAAGGAAAGGCGTGAAGCACGCAGCGCACGCGTGCGGCGCCGGCTGCCTGCACGCGTGCGAGGCGGCAAACGCGGCAAACACGGCACACGCGGCAGCCGCGCGCACCGCCCCGCGGCATCGAGCGCATGCGCGTCCGCTTGCGCGAACGCGCACGCGCACGCGCTCGGTCAGCGAATGATCCGCGTCACGCCGCGCCCGCGCGGGTCGGCCATCGCCTCCGGCGTCTTGCCGTCGATCTTGATCACCTGGATGTCGCCGCTGAAATCCTGCCCCTTCAGCGTGTAGCCGCGCGCCTCGATCTGCTTCGCGAGTTCGCCTTCGATCGGGTGGTACGGCTCCCAGAAGATCGTGTTCGGCGGCAGCAGCTGGTGATGGAACCGCATCGCGCCGACGGCTTCCTTCAACGGCATCCTGAAGTCGTAGATGTTGTTGATCACCTGGAAGATCGACGTGAAGATGCGCGAGCCGCCCGGCGTGCCGATCACGAGCGACACCTTGCCGTCCTTCGTCATGATCGTCGGCGACATCGACGACAGCGGGCGCTTCTTCGGTTCGATCGCGTTCGCGTCGCTGCCGACCACGCCGAACATGTTCGCCACGCCCGGCTTCGCGGAGAAATCGTCCATCTCGTCGTTCAGCACGATACCCGTGCCGTCGGCGATCACGCCCGAGCCGAAATAGCCGTTGATCGTGTAGGTGTTCGACACCGCGTTGCCCCACTTGTCGACCACCGAGAAGTGCGTCGTTTCGGCCTTCTCCGGCATCGTCGTGCCGAGGCCCGGCTGCACGCTCTTCGTATCCGACGGCTCCTTCGGGTTGACTTCGGCCGCCCGCTTCGCGATGTAGGCATCGTCGGTCAGCTGCGCGATCGGCACCTTGTAGAAATCGGGATCGCCGAGATACTGCGCACGATCGGCGAACACGCGCTTCTCGATTTCCGCGACGAGGTGAATGTACTGCGGCGAGTTGAGCTTCACGCCCTCGAAGTCCTGCTTGAGGTCGGCCTTCATCTTCAGCAACTGCACGAGGCCGATGCCGCCCGAGCTCGGCGGCGGCGCGGTGATCACGTCATAGCCGTTCCACTTCGCCTGCACCGGCTGGCGCCACACCGCGCGGTACTGCGCGAGATCCTCGGTGGTGATCAGCCCGTTGCCGTCGCCGGTCTTCATCGACGCGGCGATCAGCTCGGCCGTCTTGCCCTTGTAGAAACCTTCCGCGCCGTCGTTCGCGATGCGCGTGAGCACGTCGGCGAGATCGGGCTGCTTGAAGTTCGCGCCCGCCTTCAGCCCGGAGAAATACTTGTCGAAGTTGGTCTTGCCGCCGAATTCCTTCGATGCGTCGACGCCGCGCTGCGCGAGTTGCTCGTCGACGACGAAGCCGTCGCGCGCATAGTGGATCGCCGGTGCGAGCACCTGTTTCCACTTCAGCTTGCCGAAGCGCTTCTGCGCTTCCCACATGCCCGCGACCGTGCCCGGCACGCCGACCGCGCGCGGGCCGTACAGGCTCATGCCCTTGACGACGTTGCCGTCCTTGTCGAGATACATGTCCTTCGTCGCGGCGAGCGGCGCACGCTCGCGGTAGTCGATGAAGTACGGCTTGCCGTCCTTGTAGATCGTCATGAAGCCGCCGCCGCCGATGTTGCCGGCTTCCGGATACGTGACGGCGAGCGTGAAGGCGATCGCAACGGCCGCGTCGATCGCGTTGCCGCCTTCCTTGAAGATCCGCTCCGCGGCATCCGCGCTGTACTTGTCGGCCACCGCGACCGCCGAGCTCGTCAGGACGGCCGGCTGCGGCCCCTTCGCATAGACGGGTGCGTTCGGCAGGAAACCGATGCCGGCCACCGTCGCGAGCACGACAGCGGATGATTTGAAGCGATTCAGCGTAGTCATTGCATGTCCCCCATGTGGATCTCCTTCAGGCAGGAAAAAGCGCCTGTCCCGCGCATGGCCGCCGGCGCACCGACGGCCATATCCGGTTTCGTAGTATAGGGGGACAAAAAGGGTCGAACACGGCGGCAACGATGAAAGGCCCGCATTCCGCACCACGCACTGCATCACGCAGCGCATCGCAACGCGAAATTCGCCGGACAACCACCCACGACGCGCGCCGATCTGCGAAGATAGCGCCCCCTCGTTTTCGCGCCGCGCGTTTTTCTTCGTCTTTCGGTATGGCATCACACAACGCGCATCATGCGAGCGGCTTCGCGGCCGGCCTGATCGCAGCCGTGCTCGTCGCGCAGGCCGGCGCGACCGGCCCCTGGCACCTCGGCATCCCCGCCGCCTTCGCGGCCGGCGTCGCCGGCGGCACCGCGCCCGACTGGCTCGAAGTCGCATGGTGGCGCCGCAAGCGCCGCCTGTGGGTCACGCATCGCACCGTCACGCACTGGGGCATCGGCTGGATCGCCCTGCTCGCGCTTGGGTGGCACGGGCTCATCCATCATCCGCATCCGCTGTGGGCCGCGCCGCTGTTCGGCTTCGCATGCGGCGGCGTGATGCACCTGCTCGCCGACTGGCCGAACCCGCTCGGCGTACCGTGGATCTGGCGGCGTCACTCGCTCAACCTGTGGAACAGCGGGCGCTGCGACCTGATCGTCGTGGGCGCCGCATGGGGCGGCACGCTTTGGCTCGCGCAGTCGTTGTGCTCGCGTGCGCCGCTGCTCGAACACTGGCTCGGCTGGCTGCATCGCGTGTAGCGGTTTCCGGCACGCACGCGCGACGTCTGGCACACTGACGGTTCGCGCGCGCCGTGCGGCATCGGCGCGCTTGCACTTCGCATGAGCCGAGCTCGAGCCCTGCTCGAGCCCTTTTTAGCCGCTTCGATGGACGTCACCGCTACCCGCCCTGCCGCTCGTGCGCTCGACGTGTTCCACCCGGCCGTCGCCGCGTGGTTCCGGCGCACGTTCGCCGCGCCCACCGGTGCGCAGGCGCTCGCGTGGCCGCACATCAAGGCCGGCCGCTCGACACTGGTCGCCGCGCCCACCGGCTCCGGCAAGACGCTCACCGCGTTCCTGTGCGCGCTCGACGATCTGGTGCGCGATGCGCTCGCGCACGACAGCACGCTGCCCGACGCGACGCTCGTCGTGTACGTGTCGCCGCTGAAGGCGCTGTCGAACGACATCCACGTGAACCTCGACGCGCCGCTCGCCGGCATCGCCGATTCGCTCGCGCAACTCGGCCTGCCGGTGCCGGCGATCCGCACCGCCGTGCGCACCGGCGACACGACGCAGGCCGAGCGCGCGGCGCTGCGCAAGCGCGCGCCGCACATCCTCGTCACGACACCCGAGTCGCTGTACGTGCTGCTGTCGTCCACGTCGGGGCGGCAGATGCTGTCGAACGTACGCTCGGTCATCGTCGACGAGATCCATGCGCTCGCATCGTCCAAGCGCGGCAGCCATCTCGCGCTGTCGCTCGAACGTCTCGACGCGCTGGCCGGCCATGCGCTGCCGCGTATCGGGCTCTCCGCCACGCAAAAGCCGATCGACGCGGTCGCGCGCTTCCTCGTCGGCGGCCCGGCCGACGCGCCGCGCGATTGCACGATCGTCGACACGGGCCACACACGCGAGCGCGACCTCGCGCTCGAACTGCCGAACGTGCCGCTCGAACCCGTGATGGCCACCGACGTGTGGGAACAGGTGTACGACCGCATCGCCGGGCTCGCGGCCGCGCACCGCACGACGCTGGTGTTCGTCAACACGCGGCGCACCGCCGAGCGCATGGCGCGCCATCTCGCCGACCGGCTCGGCAAGCAAGCGATCGCCGCGCATCACGGCAGTCTCGCGAAGGAGCACCGCTTCGACGCCGAACAGCGCCTGAAGCGCGGCGAACTGAAGCTGCTCGTCGCCACCGCATCGCTCGAACTCGGCATCGATATCGGCGACGTCGATCTGGTCTGCCAGGTCGGCTCGCCGCGCGGCATCGCTCCGTTCCTGCAGCGCGTCGGCCGCTCCGGGCACCATGTCGGCGGCGTGCCGAAGGGGCGCCTGTTCCCGCTGTCGCGCGACGAGCTCGTCGAATGCGCGGCCCTGCTCGATTGCGTGCAACGCGGCGAGCTCGATGCGCTGCGCATTCCCGAAGCGCCGCTCGACGTGCTCGCGCAGCAGATCGTCGCCGAAGTGGCGTGCACGGAATGGCAGGAAGACGCGCTGTATGCGAGCTTCACGCGCGCGGCGCCGTACGCGCGGCTGACACGCGAGCGCTTCGACGATGTGATGAAGATGCTCGCCGAAGGCTTCACGAGCCGGCGCGGCGTGCGCGGCGCGTACCTGCATCGCGACGTGGTCGGCGGCACCGTGCGCGGGCGCCGCAACGCGATGATGACCGCGACCACGTCGGGCGGCACGATCCCCGACATGGCCGACTACGCGGTGCTGCTCGAACCGCAGGGCATCCAGGTCGGCACGGTCAACGAGGATTTCGCGATCGAGAGCCTCGCGGGCGACGTGTTCCAGCTCGGCAACCAGTCGTACCGGATCATTCGCGTGGAAACGGGCCGCGTGCGTGTCGAGGACGCGCAGGGCCAGTCGCCGAACATTCCGTTCTGGCTCGGCGAGGCGCCGGGGCGCAGCGACGAGCTGTCGGCGGCGGTCGGCCGGCTGCGCGCGCGGCTCGACGGGCTGTTCGCGGACGGCGACCGGCAGGCGGGCGCCGGCGCCGCCGAGGGCCGCCTCGCGCCGGCGCTGCGCTGGCTCGTCGACGAACTCCACCTGTCGCCCGACGCCGCCCGCCAGATCGCCGACTACCTCGCCCGCACCCGCGCCGCGCTCGGCGCGCTGCCGACGC
This sequence comes from Burkholderia cepacia, assembly GCF_001718835.1. Lineage (NCBI taxonomy): Bacteria > Pseudomonadati > Pseudomonadota > Betaproteobacteria > Burkholderiales > Burkholderiaceae > Burkholderia > Burkholderia cepacia. The sequence continues at coordinate 1,972,429 of NZ_CP013444.1, forward strand.
AGGACACGCTCGTGATGGAGCGTTTCTTCGACGAATCGGGCGGCACGCAGCTCGTGATCCATTCGCCGTTCGGCAGCCGCATCAACCGCGCATGGGGGCTCGCGCTGCGCAAGCGCTTCTGCCGCAGCTTCAACTTCGAGCTGCAGGCAGCCGCGACCGACGACGCGATCATCCTGTCGCTGTCGCTCGCGCACAGCTTCGCGCTCGACGAAGTGTGGCGCTACCTGCGTTCGGCCAGCGCCGAACACGTGCTCGTTCAGGCACTCCTCGACGCACCGATGTTCGGCGTGCGCTGGCGCTGGAACGCGACGACCGCGCTCGCGCTGCCGCGCTTCACCGGCGGCAAGCGCACCGCGCCGCAACTGCAGCGGATGAAGAGCGAGGATCTGCTCGCGACCGTGTTTCCCGATCAGGTCGCGTGCCTCGAGAACATCGTCGGCGAACGCGAGATACCGCATCACCCGCTCGTCGACCAGACGCTCGACGACTGCCTGCACGACGCAATGGACACCGAGGGCTGGCTTGCGCTGCTGCGCCGGATCGAGAGCGGCGCGATCGAGCTGATCGCGCGCGACCTGCCCGCGCCGTCGCCGCTCGCGGCCGAGATCCTGAACGCGAAACCGTACGCATTCCTCGACGACGCACCGCTGGAAGAGCGCCGCACGCAGGCCGTGCAGTCGCGCCGCTGGAGCGATCCTGAATCGGCCGACGATCTCGGCGCGCTCGATGCCGACGCGATCGACGCCGTGCGCGACGAAGCATGGCCGCTCGTGCGCGACGCCGACGAAATGCACGACGCGCTGCTCACGCTCGCGTGCGTCGCCGACAGCGAAGCACGCACGCACGACGGCTGGCCCGACCGGCTCGCGGAACTTGCCAAACGCCGGCGCGCGACGAAACTCGTGACGCCGGGCGGCGCCGCGCTGTGGGTGCCGGTCGAACGGCTCGTGTGCCTGCGTGCACTGCATCCCGACACGCGCTGCACGCCCGCGTTGAAAGTGCCGGCCGCATGCGCCGAACCATGGGAAGCGGATGCCGCACTCGTCGACGTGATCCGCGCGCGGCTTACCGGTTTCGGGCCGCTCGCCCTCGACGCGATCGCGACACCGCTCGGCCTGCCCGTCGCAGCGGTCACGACCGCCCTCGCCGCGCTCGAGCAGGAAGGCTATGTGATGCGCGGCCGGTTCACGCCGGCCGCGGCCGGCGACGAATGGTGCGAACGCCATCTGCTTGCGCGCATTCATCGCTACACGGTGAAGCGGCTGCGCCGCGAGATCGAGCCGGTGGAGCGCGCCGACTTCATGCGCTTCCTGTTCCACTGGCAACACCTGACACCCGACACGCGCGGCGCCGGCCGCGACGCGCTCGCCGCCGTCGTCGAGCAGCTCGAAGGCTACGAAGCGGCCGCGAGCGCTTGGGAAGACGCGCTGCTGCCCGCGCGGCTCACCGACTATACGGCGGGCGGGCTCGACGAGCTGTGCCGCTCCGGCAAGCTCGTGTGGACGCGCATCGGCGCGCCGGCCCGCGCAGCCGGCACGCCCGTGAAGACGACGCCGATCGTGCTGCTGCCGCGCCGCCACCTCGCGGCCTGGCAGACGCTGCGCGATCCCGACGCGCAACCGGCGCTGTCCGCGCGGGCCACCCAGGTGCGCGACGCGCTCGCCGCGCACGGCGCGATGTTCTTCGATGCGCTGCTCGACGAACTGCACATGCTGCCCGTCGAACTCGAACAGACGCTCGGCGAACTCGTGTCGGCCGGCCTCGTGAATGCGGACAGCTATGCGGGCCTGCGTGCGCTGCTGAAGCCCGCGGTCAAGCGCAGCGCCACGTATGCGCCGCGCACGCGGCGCGGCGGTGCGCTGATCGGCGGAATGGACGACGCAGGCCGCTGGGCGCTCGTGCAGCGCGCTTCGGCACCGACCGGCGCGCCCACGCCGGCACCGAAGCGCGGTGCGCCCGCGATCGGTCCCGACGCACTCGAACACATCGTCTGGACGCTGCTGCGCCGCTATGGCGTGGTGTTCTGGCGGCTGCTCGAACGCGAAGCCGACTGGCTGCCGAGCTGGCGCGAGCTCGTGCGCGTGCTGCAGCGCCTCGAGGCGCGCGGCGAGATTCGTGGCGGACGCTTCGTCGCCGGCCTCGCAGGCGAACAGTTCGCGCTGCCTGAGGCGATCCCGGTCCTGCGCGAACTGCGGCGACAACCGGGCGACGGACAGTACGTTTGCGTGACCGGCGCCGATCCGCTGAATCTTGCCGGCACGCTGCTGCCCGGCGACAAGGTGCCGGCGCTCGCTGGAAATCGCGTGCTGTTCCGTGACGGCGTGCCCGTCGCCTCGCTGGTTTCCTGTGCGTTCCACTACGCCCCCGAACTGTCGCCTGCCGCGCGCGAGGATGCACGCCTGCGGCTCGCGCGCCGCTCCTGACATCCGCTGCCTATTGAACGGCCGCACGCAAGGGACCGCGCGTTCCGCTACCATCGGGCGTTCTGCTGCGCCGGCTTCCGGCGCCGATTCCAACGATTCCGGAGACATCCCCTCATGCGTTCCTCGGCTGACCCGCACGTCGCGTCGTCAACTCCCGCTCATCACGCAGGCTCGCTGACGATTTTCCAGGGCGCCGCGCTCTATATCGGCGCGGTGCTCGGCACCGGCGTGATCGCGCTGCCCGCACTGGCCGCCGAGGTCGCGGGCCCTGCATCCCTGCTCGCGTGGGCCGCGCTGGTCGTGTTGTCCGGGCCGCTCGCAGCCACCTTCGCGGCACTCGGCGCGCGCTATCCCGATGCAGGCGGGGTTTCGACCTACGCCCGGCGCGCGTTCGGGCCGAAAGCCGCGGCAGTCGTCGGATGGTGCTTCTACTTCGCGGTACCGGCCGGCGCGCCGGCTGCCGCGATGTTCGCCGGCGCATACGTCGCGGCCGTCACGGGCGGCGGGCACACGACCGTCGTCGTTACCGCGGCCGCGATGATCGCGACCGTGTCGGCTGCGAATGCATTCGGTGTCACCGTTTCGGGCCGCATGCAGCTCGTGTTGTCGGCGTTGCTCGTCACGCTGCTGCTCGCGGCGGTGCTCGCCTCCGCGCCGCATGCGCGCACGGCGAATCTGCATCCGTTCGCACCGCACGGCTGGCTCGCGGTCGGCCAGGCCGCCGCACTGCTCGTGTGGAGTTTCGCGGGCTGGGAAGCGATCACGCATCTCGCGGCCGAGTTCCGCCGGCCCGCGCACGACATGCCGCGCTCGGCCGGAATCGCGGTCGTGGTGGTCGGGCTCCTGTATCTGTCGGTCGCCGCCGCGAGCGTGACGGTACTCGGCTCCTCGGCGGGCGCGTCCGGCGCGCCCCTCGCCGAACTGATCGCAGGCGGCATCGGCGGTCATGCACAGGTGCTGGCCGCCGCGGCCGCGCTGCTGCTCACGCTCGGCACGATGAACGCGTATTTCGCGGGTGCGGCCAAGCTCGGTGCGGCGCTCGGTCGCGACGGCGCATTACCCGCGTGGCTCGCGCAAGGCAGCCAGGTCGGCGGCGTCCCGCGCCGCAGCCTCGGCGTGATCGCCACGCTCGCGGCGCTTGCGCTGGCCGCGACGACGCTCTCGGACGTCGGGCCGAAACCGCTCGTACTCGTGACGTCCGGGTGTTTCGTGATGGTGTATGGGCTCGGTGCGGCCGCCGCACTGAAGTTGCTGCCGCGCGGCGGCATCGCTTACCGCTGCGCGTGGGTTTCGCTGGTTGCGGTTGCCGGGCTGTTCCTGACGACCGGGTGGTATTTCGTCTGGCCGCTGCTGCTAGCGGGCGCGGCGCTGCTCTATTTGCGGGTGGCCGGCCGCGGGCGTTGACTCAGGCCGGCACCAGCTCGAAGCTGAGCCGTTTGCCGAGCGCGGTGGCCGCGCTCGCGAGCGTCGCCAGCGTGAGGCTCGTGTCGGTTTCGTCGAGCAGACGGTTGAGCGCGGCGCGGCTGGTTTTCATCCGCGCGGCCATCGCGGTTTTCGTGATGTGCTGCGCCTTCATTTCCTGCCCGATCTGCCACGCGATCACGCGCTTGATCGCGGTGGCGGTAACCGCCTCGAGGAGGCCTTCCTCTTCGAGGAAAGCGTCGAAGTCACCGCCGATGTGGCGATTGGTCGTGGTCGTCATGTCGTACTCCTTTGCGTTGCGTTGCCCGCTGCCCGGTCGTCCCTGATGGCGCCAACCGGCGCCGCGCACGCGGAATTCAGATGCCGTTGCTCACTGCTTTCAGTCGAGACCTTGCGACGTCGAGATCGTCCGGCGGTGTGGTCGGCGACTGCTTGATGAACCCGTGTAACAGGACCATCGCATCGTCGACGACGGTGAAGAAGATTCGCGCGATTCGCGTCGGAAGCGTGACCCGGATCTCCCACAGATCCTTCGACATCTTCCGGACCAGCGGCATGCCGAGCGGCCAACCGAGTTGAACGGTCTTGATCTCCTCGCCGATCGCCTTCCGCTCCGCCTGATCGAGCCCCTTGAGCCACTCGCGGACCGGTTCGTTTCCGCCAGCCGTGCTGAAGAACCGCACGCTCAACGTCGCCTGTAACAGTTGCCTCGTCATCGTCTTGACACCCATCGTACCAAAATAGGTACGATATGCCAAGTGCGACGAAAGCGAACTTCGACCGTCCGGCCAATCTCGCGCGGCAGGCGCCGCGGTGCGATTCGGCGCTATTCCGTTGCCTTGGTGCCGGGCGCCCGCTTGCGGCCACGTGTTGATACCTCCCCCGGCCGCCCGTCACCGAACCGTGCCCGCGCAATCTCCCGCACCGCATCGATCAGCGTCCGCGCGACCGGCGACGGCTGCGCATCGGTGCGCAGGATGAGCCCGACCGGCTCGTCGGTGCCCGCGGACGGCAGCGGCAGGCGCGCCAGCGCCCCGGCCGACAGGTCGTATTCGGCCGCATAGAGCGGCACGAACCAGACCGCATCGTTCTCGAGCGCCAGCGCGTGCGCGACCGATACCGACAGCACTTCGATGAACGAATCCAGCGGCGGCGCGCCGCAGGCGCCGAGCAGCTGCTCGGCCGACTGGCGGATCAGCGTGCCGAACGGCGGCAGCACGACCGGATAGCGCGCGAGCTCGGCCGCCGGTGCCGCGCTTGAAAGCAGCGGATGCCCGGCACGCACGACGGCAACGAGCGGCTCGTTGTACAACTGCTCGAACGCGAGCCCGATCATCCGCTCCGGCTCCGACAGCCGCCCGATCGCGCACTCGATCGCGCCGGACTTCAGCCGCTCGAGCAGATCGGCATTCGCGGCCGTCGCGATCCGCACGACGACGCGCGGCCAGCGCGCGGCGAGCGCCTTCATCAACGCGGGCGCAAGCGATGCCGCGACCGTCGGCAGCATGCCGATTTCCAGCGTCGCCGCGGCGGCTCCGCCCTCACGCGCAAGCAGCCCGACCCCCTGCCGCAGCGCCAGCACGCACGCGTTCGCATGCGGCATGAACAGTTGCGCCTCGCGCGTCGGCTGAGCGCCCTGCCGGCCGCGCTCGAACAGCTTCACGCCGAGGATCGCCTCCAGTTCGGCGATCGTCTTCGAGACGGCCGGCTGCGTGATCGACAGGCTCTCCGCCGCCTTCTGCACGCCGCCCAGCTGCGCGACCGCGAGAAAGCACTGCAGGTGCCGGAACTTGACGCGGCCGTCGGCGATACGGTTATTCATAACAAATGGTTATGCAAATGATCGTGAATGGCCATTTTGCATAACTTTTCGCGTACGCCCAAGCGCTGCCTTCCGATTTTCGACCGCCGCTGCGGGTCGTTCGCTCTCCGCCCGCCGCCGCCCCGTCACGCCGCCCGCCGCAGTGCCTGGAAACCGGCCGGCTCCCACATCCGCTTCGCGATCAGCAAGCTCGTCCCGTGCTTCTGCGCGAGCGGAGCGGACGACGATTCCGCATGCAGCGCGGCCGCCTTGCTGCGCAGCCGGCGCAACTCCAGTTCGAGCTCCGCGGAGGCGGCCTCCGTCAGCATCCCCTGCGAAAACGTCATCGTCTCGCCCTCCCCGTCGAAGCGGCTGTCGAGAAAATCGCCGAGCGCGTGCGCATGGAAATAACGGCGGATCGGCCCGCCGGGCAGCCAGTCGAAATCGCGCGCGACGCGCACGCGAATCCGGTCGCCCGGCAACAGCGCGACGACGTTCATCCGGTCGAGCATCAGCAGGTATTTCACGCACTCGGCCTGGGTCACCTGATAGGCCGACACGATGTCCTGCACGGTCCAGTAGTTGATCGCGCAGACGGCAACGAGCAGCAGTTTGTCGTCCGACACGAGCAGCGCCTCCTGCTGCTCGGTCAGCACATGCAGCCTCGGCGCCGACGCGGAAGCCTCCTGCACGAGCTCGGCGAGCGTATAGCCGAGCAGCTGGGCGATCTCCACGACACGCTCCAGCGTGAAGCGGCCGCTGGCGAACAGCCGCTTCACGCTCGTCTCGGACACCGCGAGCGAACGGGCGACGTCGCGGTAGGTCATGCCCTGTGCCTTCAACTGGCGCTTCAGCATTTCGATGAGTTGGGCGGTTTCGGTCATGGTTGGTATCTAAATATGATGCTTAAAGTAAAACTCCAGGCTACCGGCGCGTACTGTCGCACGGTTTTCGATACTTGTCTGCATAATCCGCTCCGTGCTGTCACTGAACGACGGAGCCGAAATGACCACCCGAACCGAAACCGCCGCAACCGCCCCGCATCGCGCCGCGCCGCGCGACGCCCGCGAAACCGATCGCGCGTTGCCGCTCGCGACCGTGCGCACGCTGGCCGCCAGCGCGCACGTCGGGGATCTCGTGTTCATCCGCTTGCCGGTGCGCCTGTTCCGCGAAGTGGCGGACGCGACGGGGACGTGGACCAACCACGTCGGGATCGTCGTCGACACGTCCGGCGCGGAACCCGTCGTCGCGGAGAGCACGTTTCCGTGGGCGAAGCTGACGCCGCTCACACGCTTCGTCCAGCGCTCCGAAGGCGGCCGCCTCGCGCTGGCGCGGCTCGCGACGCCGCCCACCGCTGACGAGCAGCGCCGGATGCAGGCCGCCGCCGAACGGCGGATCGGCACGCTGTACGACACCGGCTTCAACCTGCGCTCGCGGCGCCAGTTCTGCTCGCGCTACGTGCGCGAGGTGCTCGGCGACGCGACGGGCATCGAAGTCGGCGACGTCGAGACGTTCTCGACGCTGCTCGCGCGCCGCCCCGGCGCGAAGCTCGGCTTCTGGCGGCTGTGGTATTTCGGGCGCATTCCGTGGGCCCGCGAGACGGTCACGCCCGCGAGCCTGCTGCGCTGCGGCCGGCTGACGCTCGAATTCGACGGGATCGTGTTCGATCCGCGCCGCGCCTGACGCGCCGGATACGTCGAGCGCAACGGAGACCACGCAGGACAACAACGAGAAAAACGAAAAACAAGCAGCGACGGGCTGGCTGGAGGGCCGTGCAACGTTCGTCACCGACGATACGCGAAGCCCGATCGCTTTTTCCGCCGGAGCGGCAGCCGCCGTCCGGCGGTTTTTTCATTGGCGCATCACATAACGATTGGTTATGCGTCCAGCGAAAAAAGGTCATTTTGCATAACTTTCCGGATTGGCTAAAGTCGTGCCATCCACTTCGCGAAATACCTATCAGGAGACGCCCGATGGATTCCCCCACGATCCTCACGCCGCGCGACTGGCCGTCGCATCCGGCCTATGTCCACCCCGAATACCGTTCGTCCGTGAAGCGCGGCCCGACCCGCCCGCTGATCCCGCTGAAGGAGAAGCTGCGCGACCAGTACGCGCCCGTCTACGGCGCCGAGGATCTCGGCGCGCTCGACCACGACCTGACGAAGAACGCCGTGAAGAACGGCGAGCCGCTCGGCGAGCGCATGGTCGTCACGGGCCGCGTGCTCGACGAAGGCGGCAAGCCCGTGCGCAACACGCTGGTCGAGGTGTGGCAGGCGAACGCGGCCGGCCGCTACGTGCACAAGGTCGACCAGCACGATGCGCCGCTCGACCCGAATTTCCTCGGCGCGGGCCGCTGCCTGACCGACGACGAAGGCCGCTACCGCTTCCTGACGATCAAGCCCGGCGCGTATCCGTGGGGCAACCATCCGAACGCGTGGCGCCCGAATCACATCCATTTCTCGCTGTTCGGCGATTACTTCGGCTCGCGTCTCGTCACGCAGATGTACTTCCCCGGCGACCCGCTGCTCGCGTACGACCCGATCTTCCAGGGCACGCCCGAGGCCGCGCGCGATCGCCTGATCTCGCGCTTCTCGATGGACATCACCGAAGAAGGCTATGCGCTCGGCTACGAATTCGACATCGTGCTGCGCGGCCGCGACGCTACCCCGATGGAGCGCTGAACCATGACGACGCTGAAGCAAACCCCTTCGCAGACGGTCGGCCCGTACTTCGCGTACGGCCTGTGCCCGCAGCAATACGACTACGACCTGAAGAGCCTGTTCACGCCGACGATCGCCGCCGCGCACGCCGAAGGCGAGCACGTGCTGCTGGTCGGCCAGGTGTTCGACGGCGACGGCAACGTCGTCGGCGACGCGGTGCTCGAATTCACGCAGGTGGACGGCGCGGGCCGCTACCCCGCGTCGCGCGACGACATCGCGAAATCCGGCTTCACGGGCTTCGCGCGGGTCGGCACCGGCACCGATGCGCAGCAGCGCTTCGTCGTCGAGACGGTGAAGCCGGGCCGCATCGCCGCCGGTGAAGCGCCGCACATCAACGTGACCGTGATGATGCGCGGGATCCTCACCCATGCGTTCACGCGCGTGTATTTCGACGACGAAGCCGCCGCGAACGCAGCCGACCCGGTGCTGAATGCGGTGCCCGCCGAGCGCCGCGCGACGCTCGTCGCGAAACGCGACGCGCAGCCGGGCCGCCCGGTCGTCTACCGCTTCGACATCCGCATGCAGGGGCCTGACGAAACGGTGTTCTTCGACGTCTGAGCGATGCGCCGGCGCGGGCCGGCCCCGTTGCTTGCCCTGCCGCCGCGCGTTGCGATGCGTTCAGCATCGTCGCGCGCGGCGGTTTCGTTTTGCGGGCGGCAGTGCGACGTCATTCGGCAAACGCCGAATTGCGCAGCAACGGAAAGTCGGATGAAAGGCCGCGCAGCCCCGCCAAACGGGGCTCTGGCGGAAATTTCAACTGTTTGCCGCGATTTCCCTTGCGCGTTATGCGGCATAGCCTATGCTATCGGCATTCGACGAACGCTATTGCATCATCACGAGCAATAATTCCGTTCGGCATGCGCTGCCGCTCAACCGCGGATTGGCGTGGATGTTCAACCGAGTGCCTTTGAGCGCGGCTGTCCGACCATATGGCAGTCGCGCGTTTTTTTGCCCGCACGGGTTGCACGGCCAACTTCTACAAGCGATTGAAGTTCTTTCCTGACGGGGAAACGGACCGCGCAGACGAGGCGCCCCGCAGCGCGGGCGCACCCGTTTTCGCCCTGCCCGCCGCTTCAGGCGGCGTGTGTTTTTCCTGCGGCAATCGTCGTGCTTCGACGCAGGACGAATCGAATCCAGTCACGCAGCGGCACGGAAATTGCGCGGCCCCATCGGTGCCGTCCATTCCGGAGATCGTCGCCGATGACACGACCGCCAAGCACTACCAGCGGTGCCCCGCGCATCTACTGCCTGCCGCTTGCGTTCGCACTGGACCGCGACGCATGGCTGCAGTGCGTTGGCCGTGCCGCCGAGATGGGCTTCTCGCGCATCCTGACGACGCTCGCCGCGTGCGGCGCGTCCCTGCGCGAGCCTGTCGAGCCGCTCGCCGCTTACGCCGACGCCGCGCGCGCCAACGGCCTGGCGCTCGATCTCGTGATCGAGCGCCAGGCCGCTCGCGCTGCGCCGTCATTCGCCGTCGACGGCGCATACGCCGATGATCCCCTGCCCGACCCGCGCCGCGCGCCGCCGGTCGAGGCATCGCCGCCCCACGCGCCGGCTGCGCCGCATGACGACGACCTGGCCGAGCGCTTGATCGCCCTGGCCGGGTATGGCGTTGCCGGCTTCTGCCTGCGGGGCGTCGACGCGATGCCGATCGCGCAATGGTCGGACTGCCTGGGACGCGTGCGCGCCGCGCGGCCGGGCACCGCGTTTTTTGCATGGACGCAGGGCCTGCCTCGCGCGCGGATGATCGACGCCGCCGCCCGCTTTGACGGCGTGTTCCTGTCGTCGTGCTGGTGGGATTTGCGGGCCGCATGGCTGCTCGACGAGCATGCGGACCTGGCGACGAGCCCGTGCCGCATCGCGCTGGCCGAAGATCCTTTCGGCGGGCGCGCGCTCGACGCCGTGCCGCCCCGCCACCGCATGCTGGCGTGCCAGCGCGCACTCGCCGTCGCCTTCGAGCTCGGCGACGGCATCCTCGTGCCGGCCGGAATGGAGTTCGCGTGGTCCGCTCCGGTCTGGCGCGCCATTCGCACGCCCGCCGACTTGAGTGCCGCCTGGCAGGCCGCAGCGTTCAACCTCGGTCACGCCATCGCACGCGGGAACGCTCGCCTTGCGCGCCGGGCCGCCGACAGGGTGGACTTGGACGGCGGTATCGAGCTGCAACGCCTGGCCGGCCCGTCCGCGCCGATCGCGGTATTCGCGCGCGTGCCCTGCGACCGTCGGCGACGCGAGCCGCTACGGATCGTCGCCGCCAACATCAGCCTGTCGGACACCGCGTCGCTCGACGCGGCCGGCTGGTCGTGGCACGACTGCACGCATGTGCAGCCGCTCGACGACGACGACGCACCGGTCGGCGCACCGCAGCCGCTCGACACCGTGAGGCTGGCGCCCGGCGAGGTGCGCGCGTGGCGCGCCACGCGCCCGGCGCCGGTGGCCGGCCGCGCCGCGCGCACGCACGGCGACGGTCATGCCGCCGACAAGGCCGTGCGGGTCGCGGAAGACGCGGTGCGCGCACCGCGCCTGTTCATCGATGCGATCACGCCCGCCGTGGACAATGGCCGTTTCGCGGTCAAGTGCGTCGCCGGCGAAGCGGTCCGCGTCGAGGCCGACGTCGTCATCGACGGCCACGACGTGCCGTCGGCCGTGCTGCTCTGGCGCCCGATCGACGCGGCCGACTGGCGCGAAGTCGACATGGCGCCGCTCGGCAACGATCGCTGGACGGCCGAATTCCGGCCCGACCGGATCGGCCGCTACGAATTCACGATCGAGGCGTGGCGCGATCCCTACGTCAACTGGTGCCGCGAAGTCGGCAAGAAGGTCGATGCCGGGCTGGACATCGCGCTCGAACTGCGCGAAGGCGCGCTGATCCTTGCCGACATCGCGCGACATGCCGTCACCGCCCGCGCGCGGCTGGCGCTCGAGCATGCGTGCCGCGTCGACGATGCGCTCGATGCCGGCCACACGCTCTCGGCGCTGACGGCCCCGACGCTGGCCGACGCGGTGGCGGCGGCCCGCTTCCGCCCGTACGTCTTGCGCCACCTGCCGCCGCAGCCGGTCGACGTCGAGCCGGCGCTGGCCGGCTTCGCGAGCTGGTACGAGCTGTTCCCGCGTTCGCAGAGCAACGACCCGTCGCGTCACGGCACGTTCGACGACGTGATCGCGCACCTGCCGGCGATCCGCGCGATGGGCTTCGACGTGCTCTACTTTCCGCCGGTCCATCCGATCGGAACGAAGCACCGCAAGGGCCGCAACAACAGCAAGTCCGCGGCGCCCGGCGACCCCGGCAGCCCGTATGCGATCGGCGCCGAGGAAGGCGGCCACGACGCGCTGCACCCGGCGCTGGGCACGTTCGACGATTTCCGCCGCCTGAACGAGGCCGCGCACGCTCATGGCCTGGCCCTCGCGCTCGACTTCGCGGTGCAATGCTCGCCGGACCACCCGTGGCTCACGTCCCATTCCGGCTGGTTCGCGTGGCGGCCCGACGGCTCGCTGCACTATGCGGAGAACCCGCCGAAGAAGTACGAGGACATCGTCAACGTCGATTTCTATACCGACGACGCCATGCCGGGCCTGTGGCTCGCGCTGCGCGACATCGTGCTGTTCTGGATCGGGCACGGCGTCACGCTGTTTCGCGTCGACAATCCGCACACGAAGCCGCTGCCGTTCTGGGAATGGCTGATCGCGACGGTGCGCGCGGATCATCCCGAGGTGGTGTTCCTGAGCGAAGCGTTCACGCGGCCGGGGATGATGTATCGCCTCGCGAAAGTCGGCTTCTCGCAGTCGTATACGTACTTCACGTGGCGCCATTCGAAACAGGAGTTCATCGACTACCTGGGCGAGCTGACCCGGCCCGACATCGCCGCGTACTTCCGGCCGCATTTTTTCGTCAACACGCCCGACATCAATCCGCTGTTCCTGCAGACGAGCGGCCGGCCCGGCTTCCTGATCCGCGCCGCGCTCGCGGCGCTGCTCTCCGGGCTATGGGGCGTCTACAACGGTTTCGAATTGTGCGAATCGGCGGCACTGCCCGGCCGCGAGGAATATCTCGATTCCGAGAAGTACCAGCTGCGCGCGTGGGACTGGAACCGGCCCGGCAACATCGTGCGGGAGATCGCGCAGCTCAATCGCATCCGGCGCGCCCATCCGGCGCTGCACACGCATCGCGGGCTGACCTTCCACAACGCGTTCGACCCGCACATCCTTTACTTCGCCAAGACCACGCCGCGCCGCGACGACGTCGTGCTCGCGGCGATCAATCTCGACCCGTTCGCCGCGCACGAGGCCGACTTCGAGGTGCCGCTATGGGAATGGGGCCTCGCCGACGACGCCGTGCTGGCCGCGGAGAACCTGCTCGACGGCACGCGCTTCGCGTTCCACGGCAAGCGCCAGCACGTGCGGCTCGCGCCCGACGCGCCCTACGCGATCTGGGCCGTGCGCCCGCCTGACGGCGAGGTCTCACCATGAAACGAGAACCGTATTTCGAACGCCTCACCGCCGATCCGCTATGGTACAAGGACGCGATCATCTACCAGGTGCACGTGAAGTCGTTCTACGACTCGAACAACGACGGCATCGGCGATTTCCCCGGCCTGATCGCGAAGCTCGACTACATCGCCGAACTCGGCGTCGACACCGTCTGGCTGCTGCCGTTCTACCCGTCGCCGCGCCGCGACGACGGCTACGACATCGCCGACTACCGCGACGTGCATCCCGACTACGGCACGCTCGGCGACATCAAGCGCCTGATCGCCGCCGCGCACGCGCGCGGCATCCGCGTGATCACCGAGCTGGTGATCAATCACACGTCGGACCAGCATCCGTGGTTCCAGCGCGCGCGCCGCGCGAAACCGGGCTCGAATCACCGCGACTACTACGTGTGGTCCGACACCGGCCGCGAGTATGCGGGCACGCGCGTGATCTTCCTCGACACCGAGGTCTCGAACTGGTCCTATGACGAGGTCGCCGGCGCGTACTTCTGGCACCGCTTCTATTCGCACCAGCCCGACCTGAACTTCGACAACCCGCAGGTCGTCAAGGAAGTGCTCGGCGTGATGCATTTCTGGCTCGACCTCGGCATCGACGGGCTGCGGCTCGACGCGGTGCCGTATCTCGTCGAGCGCGAAGGCACGAACAACGAGAACCTGCCCGAGACGCACGCGATCCTGCGCCGCATCCGCGCCGATCTCGATGCGCGATACCGGAACCGCATGCTGCTCGCCGAAGCGAACCAGTGGCCGGAGGACGTGCAGGAATATTTCGGCGACGAGAACGAATGCCACATGGCGTTCCACTTCCCGCTGATGCCGCGCATCTACATGTCGATCGCGAGCGAGGACCGTTTCCCGATCGTCGACATCCTGTGGCAGACGCCGCAGATCCCGTCGACGTGCCAATGGGCGATCTTCCTGCGCAACCACGACGAACTGACGCTCGAGATGGTCACCGACAGCGAGCGCGACTATCTGTGGGAGGTTTACGCGAGCGACCGCCGCGCGCGGCTGAACCTCGGCATCCGGCGCCGGCTCGCGCCGCTGATGGAGCGCGACCGGCGCCGCATCGAGCTGATCAACTCGCTGCTGCTGTCGATGCCCGGCACGCCGGTGATCTATTACGGCGACGAGCTCGGGATGGGCGACAACATCCATCTCGGCGACCGCGACGGCGTGCGCACGCCGATGCAGTGGTCGTCGGACCGCAACGGCGGCTTCTCGCGCGCCGATCCGGAGCAACTGACGCTGCCGCCGATCCAGGGGGCGCTGTACGGCTACGACGCGGTCAACGTCGAGGCACAGACGCGCGACCCGCATTCGCTGCTGAACTGGACGCGGCGCCTGATCGCCACGCGGCGCAGCCACCACGCGTTCGGGCGCGGCGCGATCGAGTTCCTGCAGCCGGTCAATCGCAAGGTGCTCGCGTACCTGCGCGAATACGAGAACGATCCGCCGCTGCTGTGCGTCGCGAACCTGTCGCGCGCGTCGCAGGCCGTCGAACTCGATCTTTCGCGCTTCGCGAAGCGCACGCCGGTGGAATTGCTCGGCGGCTCGGCGTTTCCGTCGATCGGCCAGCTGACCTACCTGCTGACGCTGCCGCCGTACGGCTTCTACTGGTTCGAGCTCAGCGACGATACGCAGGCGCCGCGGTGGAACGCCGAGCCGTCCGAGCAACTGCCGGAATTCATCACCCTGGTCTGGCGCGCCGGCGAACCGGTGCTCAGCGGCGCGCACCGCCAGGCGCTCGAGCAGAAGGCGCTGCCGCAGTACCTTCCGAGGCGGCGCTGGTTCGCGTCCAAGAACGGCAAGCTGCATCGCGCCCGCCTGGAAGGCATCACGGCGCTCGAAGGCACGCCGACGCCGACGTTCCTGTGCGAGGTGGAAAGCGAAATCGAGACGGATGGAAAGGCCGCCACCGAGCGCTATCTGCTGCCGCTCGCGGTCGCGTGGGATCAACCGGGCCTGCCGCCGCTGCCGGGCCAGCTGGCGCTGGCGCGCATCCGGTGCGGGCCGCAGGTCGGCTTCCTGACCGACGCGTTCGCCGTCGCGCCGTTCGCGCGCGCCCTGTGCGACGCGATGCGCCGGCAGGCGCGCCTGCCCGTCGGCGGCCACGCCAATGGCGACGTGATCGAATGCGACGCGTCGGCCGCGCTCACGGCCGAGATGTATCGCGCGGATGCGGAGATCAACTGGATCGCCGCCGAGCAGACCAACAGCACGCTGGCGATCGGTCACGCGCTGGCGCTCAAGCTCGTGCGCCGCGTCGTCGCGGGCGTCCACCCCGAGGCGGAGATGGGGCGCTACCTGAGCGAGCACGGCTTCGCGAACGCCCCGGCGTGGCTCGGCGAAGTGCGCCGCCGCGATGCCGCCGGCACGCCGCACACCCTTGCCATCCTGCAGGCTTTCGTCGAGAACCAGGGCAACGCGTGGGACTGGGCGTTCGAGACGCTGACCCGCCTGACCGAGGAACTGTCGCACGAAACCGACGTCGCCGACGCATCGGACGACGACACCGCCGATTACACGCGCTTTGCCGGCGTGGTCGGGCGGCGCCTCGGCGAAATGCACGGCGTGCTCGCCCAGCCGAGCGAGCAGCCGGACTTCGCGCCGCGGCGGGCCACGCCGGACGACTGCGACGTCTGGGCCGCCCGGGTCCGGGCCCAGGTCGACGATGCGCTCGATCTGCTCGCGCTCGACCGGCAATGGAGCGACAAGGCGACCGCGCAACTGGCCCGGCGGCTCGTCGATCAGCGCGTGCCGCTGCTGGCGCTGGCCGAACGGCTGTGCCGGGATGGCGCCGGCACGTCGTGCCAGCGCATCCACGGCGATTTCCATCTCGGCCAGGTGCTGGTGGTGCAGGGCGACGCCTGCCTGATCGATTTCGAGGGAGAGCCGGTGCGGCCGCTGGCCGAGCGGCGCGAAAAGGCCAGCCCGCTGCGCGACGTGGCCGGCCTGTTGCGCTCGCTCGACTACGTCGGCTACGCCGTCACCCATGCCGGCGAGCAGATGCCGCAGCCGCTGCTGGCGCGCCGCGATGCGTTCCTGCGCGATGCGATGGACCGCGCCGCCACGGCGTTCCTCGACGCGTACCGCGCCGCCGTCGGCACGGCGCCGCCCGGCCTGGCCGAATGCGCGGGGCGCGCGGCGCTGCTCGATGCGTTCCTGCTCGAAAAGGCCGCCTACGAGATCGTCTACGAATTCCGCAATCGTCCGGCGTGGGTGCCGGTGCCGCTGCGCGGGATGGCCGAGCTCGCCCGGCGGCTGCTTGCCCGGCATGGGGAGGCGCCCCGTGGCTGAGGACCGCTCCGACCCGCTCGCCGGACTCTGCGAGGCGAGCCTGCAAGCCCTGATCAGCGGGCGCGCCGCCGATCCATTCGCGTTGCTCGGGCCGCATCGCATCGACGGCCGCTGGCTCGTGCGCGCGTTTCTGCCCGGCGCTCTCGCGGCGTCGCTCGAGCTCGACGGCGACATCCGCGTGCCGATGGCGCACGCGCACCCCGACGGCCTGTTCGTCGGCGCGCTGCCGGAAAGCGGCCAGGCCGCCGCGCCCGCGTACCGGCTGCGCGTGCGCTGGCCGGACGCCGAGCACGTGGCCGAGGACCCGTACAGCTTCGGCCTGCTGCTCGGCGACCTCGACCTGCACCTGCTCGCGGAAGGCCGGCATCTCGAACTCGGCAACTGCCTCGGCGCGCAGCCGATGACGATCGACGGCACGGCGGGCGTGCGTTTCGCCGTATGGGCGCCGAACGCGCGGCGCGTGTCGGTGGTGGGCGACTTCAACAGCTGGGACGGCCGGCGCCATCCGATGCGCCTGCGCCATCACGCCGGCGTCTGGGAACTGTTCGTGCCGCGCCTTGGTGTCGGCGAGCGCTACCAGTACGAGCTGATCGGCCCGCACGGCGGCCTGCTCCACCCGAAGGCCGACCCTGTCGCGCGCGCGACGGAGCTGCCGCCGGCGACCGCATCGCGCGTGGCCGATCCCGCGCCGTTCGCGTGGAGCGACGACGCGTGGCTCGCGACGCGCGCGCAGCGCCAGGCCGCAAACGCCCCGCTGTCGATCTACGAGGTCCACGCCGGTTCGTGGTTGCGCGATGCCGGCGACGGCGCGCGCAGCCTGCGCTGGGACGAGCTGGCCGACCGGCTGATCCCGTACGTCGCCGACATGGGCTTCACGCACGTCGAGTTCATGCCGATCGCCGAGTATCCGTTCGGCGGGTCGTGGGGCTACCAGCCGCTCGCGCAGTTCGCGCCGTCCGCGCGCCTGGGCGAGCCGGCTGCCTTCGCCGGTTTCGTCGACCGCTGCCACGGCGCCGGCATCGGCGTGCTCGTCGACTGGGTGCCCGCGCACTTCCCCGACGATCCGCATGGCCTCGCGCAGTTCGACGGCACCGCGCTGTACGAGCACGCCGACCCGCGCGAAGGCTTTCACCAGGACTGGCAGACGCTGATCTACAACCTCGGCCGCAACGAAGTCGCCAATTTCCTGCTCGCCAGCGCGCTCGAATGGCTGACGCGCTATCACGTCGACGGCATCCGCGTCGACGCGGTCGCGTCGATGCTGTACCGCGACTACAGCCGCGCGCCGGACGCGTGGGTGCCGAACGTGCACGGCGGCCGCGAGAACCTCGAATCGGTCGCGTTCCTGCGCCGGTTCAACACGGTCGTCGCCGAACGGTGCCCGGGCGCGGCGACCTTCGCCGAGGAATCGACCGCGTGGCCGGGCGTGACCGCGCCGACCGGCGACGGCGGGCTCGGCTTCGACTTCAAGTGGAACATGGGGTGGATGCACGACACGCTGCAGTACATGTCGCGCGACCCGATCCACCGGCGCTATCACCATGACGAAATGACCTTCGGCCTCATCTACGCGTTCTCCGAGCGTTTCGTGCTGCCGCTGTCGCACGACGAGGTCGTGCACGGCAAGGGCTCGCTGCTCGGCCGCATGCCCGGCGACCGCTGGCAGCGCTTCGCCGGCCTGCGCGCCTACCTGGGCTTCATGTGGGCGCACCCGGGCAAGAAGCTGCTGTTCATGGGCAGCGAGTTCGGCCAGGATTCCGAATGGAATCACGATGCGTCGCCGGCCTGGCACCTGCTCGACGATGCAGACCACCGGGGCGTGCAGCGGCTCGTGCGCGACCTGAACCGCTGCTATCGCGGCCTCCCCGCGCTCCATGCGCGCGACGCCGAGGCCGACGGCTTCGCGTGGGTCGTCGGCGACGACCGCGACAACAGCGTGTTCGTGTTCCTGCGCCGCGGCGGCGCGTCCGATGCGTCCGGCCCGGTGCTGGTCGCGCTCAACCTGACGCCGGTGCCGCGCGTCGGCTATCGCGTCGGCGTGCCGCGGCCGGGCCGCTGGCGCGAAATTCTCAACAGCGACGCGACCTGCTACGGCGGCAGCGGCATCGGCAACGGGGGCGGCGTGACGGCCGCGCCGGAACCGAGCCACGGCCTGCCCGCCTCGCTCAGCCTGACGGTGCCGCCGCTCGCCTGCGTGTTTCTGCTCCCGGAGGAGTGAGTCGATGGCGCGCTTTGCCGACCATCTCCTGCCCGGCGTGGCCGCGCCGCTCGGCGCACGCTGGGACGGCCTCGGCGTGAATTTCGCGGTCTTCTCGGCCAACGCGTCGCGCATCGACCTGTGCGTGTTCGACGACGGCGGCCGCAAGGAGCTCGCACGCATGACCCTGCCCGAGTGCACCGACGAGATCTGGCACGGCTACCTGCCCGGCGCGGGGCCCGGCCTCGCGTACGGCTATCGCGCCTACGGCCCCTACGACGTGGCGCACGGCCATCGCTTCAATTCGACCAAGCTGCTGCTCGATCCCTACGCGCGGCAGCTGACGGGCAGGCTGCGGTGGTCCGACGCGCTGTTCGGCTACCGCCTCGCGTCGCATCGCGCCGATCTCTCGTTCGACCGGCGCGACAGTGCGCCCGCGATGCCGAAGTGCGTGGTGGTCGACGACAGCGTCCACTGGGACGACCCGGACCGGCCGCGCATACCGTGGGACAACACCGTCATCCTCGAGGCGCACCTGCGCGGCCTGACGAGGCAGCTCGACACGCTGCGCGGGCCGGCGCGGGGCACCTTCGAAGCGCTCGCGTCGCCGCGGGTGATCGAACATCTGCAGCGCCTGGGCATCACCGCGATCGAGCTGCTGCCCGTGCACGCGTTCATGCAGGACCGCTTCCTGCTTGCACGCGGGCTGCGCAACTACTGGGGCTACGACACGGCCGCGTTCTTCGCGCCGGAGCCCGCGTATCTCGCGACGCGGCGGCTCGACGAAATGCGCCACGCGGTGCGCAGCCTCCATGCGGCCGGCATCGAGGTGATCTTCGACGTCGTCTACAACCATACGTGCGAGGGCAACGAGCTCGGCCCGACGCTGTCGTGGCGCGGCCTCGACAACGCGAGCTACTACCGCCTCATCCCCGGCGACGAGCGCCGCTTCATCAACGACACGGGCTGCGGCAACACGCTGAACCTGTCGCATCCGCGCGTGGTGCAGATGGTGATGGATTCGCTGCGCTACTGGGCCACCGCGTTCAACGTCGACGGCTTCCGCTTCGACCTCGGCGTGACGCTCGGGCGCGAGGGCAAGGGCTACGATCCGGGCGCGGGCTTCTTCGACGCGATCCTGCAGGACCCCGTGCTGTCGCGCCTCAAGCTGATCACCGAGCCGTGGGATCTCGGCCCCGGCGGCTACCAGCTCGGCCGCCACCCGCCCGGTTTCGCCGAGTGGAACGACCGTTTTCGCGACACCGTGCGGCGCTTCTGGCGCGGCGACGCGGGCCAGCGGCCGGAGCTCGCCGCCCGCCTGCTGGCGTCGGCGGACGTGTTCGACCGCCGCCACCGCAAGCCGTGGGCGTCGGTCAATTTCGTCACCGCGCACGACGGCTTCACGCTGGCGGACCTGGTGGCTTACGAGCACAAGCACAACGAAGCGAACGGCGAGGACAACCGCGACGGCACGCCTGACAATTTCAGCGCGAACTGGGGTGTCGAGGGCCCGACGCATGACCCGGCCATCCGTGCGGTGCGCGCCCGCGTGCTGCGCTCGCTGCTGCTGACCAACGTGCTCGCGAGCGGCACGCCGATGCTGGTGGCCGGCGACGAATTCGGCCGCACGCAGCACGGCAACAACAACGCGTATTGCCAGGACAACCCGCTGTCGTGGCTGGACTGGAACCGGGCCGCGTCGCCCGAAGGCGCGGCGCTGACGGCATTCGTGGCGCGCGCGACGGCGCTGCGGCGCGCCGTGCCGCTGTTGCGCGTCAAGCAATTCGTGCATGACGCCAGGGATGTCGCGCCGAACGTCAAGGACACCGCCTGGTTCGACGAGCGCGGCGTCGAGCTGACGCCCGACGACTGGCACAACCCCGAGGGCCGCGCGCTCGTGCTGCGGCGCGCAGCGCGCAACGCGCACGGCGATGTCGAGCTGGCGTTGTGGCTCATGAACGGCGCCGGCGTGCCGCTGTCGTTCGCGCTGCCGGCCCCCGGCGCGCACTGGCGCATGGAAATCGGCACGGCCAGGCCCGAGATCCTCCCGCATGCGATCCATACGCCGGCCATCGAGATCGCCGCGCATAGCCTGGCCATCGTGACGGGCTGCATCCGCAAGGACTGGCGTCCGCCGGAGGCCGCGCCGGCCGCGCCGCCGGAAGATCAGGCCGAAGCGCCGGCGGCGCCTGCCGGCGACGCCCCGCCGCCGGCCGCGCCCGACAGCGGGGACACCGCATGACGACCCGCACCTATCGCCATCCGCTGCCGTTCGGCGCCGCGCCGCAAGCCGACGGCACCACGCGCTTTCGCCTGTGGGCGCCGAGCCACCCGGTGGTGATGCTGGCCGTCGAAGGCCAGGCCCGCGTGCCGATGACGGCGCTGGCCGACGGCTGGCACGAGGCCGTGGCGGCCTGCGCCGCCGGCGCGCGCTACCGCTACGTGCTCGCCGACGGGACGGCGCTGCCCGACCCGGCCTCGCGCGCCCAGGATGGCGGTCCGCACGACGCGAGCATCGTCTGCGACGCCGGCGCGTTTCGCTGGCGCCACACTGCCTGGCGGGGCCGGCCCTGGCACGAAACGGTTCTGTACGAGCTGCACGCCGGCGCGCTGGGCGGATACGCGGGCGTCGCCGCGCAACTGCCGCGGCTCGCCGCGCTTGGCGTCACGGCGATCGAGCTGATGCCGATCGCGACCTTCGGCGGCACGCGCAACTGGGGCTACGACGGCGTGCTGCCGTTCGCGCCGTCAGCCGCCTATGGTTCGCCCGACGCGCTCAAGTCACTGATCGACGACGCGCATGGTCTCGGCCTGATGGTGTTCCTCGACGTCGTCTACAACCATTTCGGCCCGGACGGCAACGCGATGGGCCGTCTGGCCGCCCCGTTCTTCGACGCGTCGCGACGCACGCCGTGGGGTGACGCGATCGATTTCAGCCGGCCGGCGGTACGCGAATTCTTCATCGAGAACGCGCTGTACTGGCTGTTCGAATACCGCTTCGACGGTTTGCGCCTCGACGCCGTCCATGCGATCGGCGACACGTCGTTTCTCGTCGAGCTGGCCCGCCGGGTTCGCGCTCAGACGGCGCTGCGCGAGCCGGACCGGCACATCCACCTCGTGCTCGAGAACGAGGACAACCGCGCGAGCCTGCTCGCGCACGATTTCACCGCGCAATGGAACGACGATGCGCACAACGCGATCCACGTGCTGCTGACCGGCGAGCGCGACGGCTACTACCGCGACTTCGCCAAAGCCCCGACCGCGCGACTGGCCTGCTGCCTCGCCGACGGGTTTGCGTTCCAGGGCGAGCAGGTCGCGCGCCTCGGGCGCCGGCGCGGCGAACCGAGCGCGTGGCTGCCGACGACCGCGTTCGTGATGTTCCTGCAGAATCACGACCAGGTCGGCAACCGTGCCCACGGCGAACGGCTGACGGCCCTGTGCGACGCGCAGGCGCTGCGCGCGGCTGTCGCGCTGCTGCTCCTGTCGCCGCCGATCCCGCTGCTGTTCATGGGCGAGGAATGGGGCTGCACGCAGCCCTTCCTCTACTTCACCGATTACCACGACGCACTGGCCGACGCGGTGCGCGAAGGCCGGCGCACGGAGTTCGCGCACCAGCGCGCGTTTGCCGACCCTGCTGCGCGCGCGGCGATTCCCGACCCGAACGATGTCGGCACGTTCACACGCTCGTGCCCCGCGCCGAGCGACGCGAACCAGCCCGCGCACGCCGCGTGGCTTGCCTGGTACCGGACCTTGCTGGCCACGCGACGCGCGATGCTCGTGCCGCGCCTGCCCGGCGCACGCGCGCTCGGCGCCGAGGTGATCAGCGCCGGCGCCGTGCGGGCGCGCTGGCGCATGAACGACGGCGCCGCATTGACCCTGTACGTGAACCTGCACCGGCAATCCGCCGGCTGCACCGCCATGCCGGCCGGCACGACGTTGTGCAGCACACCCGACGACGCGGCGAAGCGGCTCGCGGCCGGCGAGCTGGCGCCGGCCAGTTGCGTGGCGTGGCTGGAGGCGCCGCCGTGAACGCCGCTCGCGACGCGCTGGTGCAGCTGGCCCGGCAGGCCGGCCTCGCGATCGACTGGCAGGACGCCGCCGGCAATGCGCGCCGGGTCGACCCGGATACGGTGCGCGCCATCCTGTCGGCGTTCGGGCTGCCGTGCATGACGGCGCGGCAATGCGGCGAGAGCGCGGCGCGGCTGCGCGAGGCGGAACGCGTCGTCGACGCGCCGCCGCTGCTGATCGCGCGCTGCGGCGAGCCGACTCCGCTGCCGTGGCTCGGCGGGCGGGGCCGCATGCGCTACCGGCTCCATTGGGAAGACGGCGGCACGCACGACGGCCACGTCGCCGCACGCGCCGGCGGCGATGCGCCGCGGCTGCCGCCGCTCGCCCGGCCCGGCTATCACGGCCTCGAAATCGGCGGCAGCCGCCTGACGGTCGCCGTCGCGCCGCCCCGTTGCCATGAGCTGCCGGATCGCGCACGCGGATGGGGCCTGGCGGTGCAGCTGTACAGCTTGCGGCGCGAGCTTGACGGCGGGCTCGGCGACTTCAGCGCGCTGGCCGAGCTGGCGCGAGCGGCGGCGCCGCTCGGCGCCCAGGCGCTCGCCGTGAGCCCGGTCCATGCGATGTTCGCCGCGCGTCCGGCGCATTACAGCCCCTATTCGCCGTCGAACCGGCGCTGGTACAACGTGGCTCACGTCGATCCGGCCGCATGTTGCGGCGCGCATGCCGTGCGTGAAGCGGTGGCGTCCCTCGCGCTGTCCGCCGGCTTCGCCCGCCGCGAGTCGCAGCCGCTCGTCGCGTGGGCGCCGGCGGTGCGCGCCCGGCTGCGCGTCCTGCGGTTTCTGTTCGCGCGGCGAGACCGGTGGTTGAGCCGCGCGCAACGCGAATCGCTGGACGCCTTCCGCGACGCGGGCGGTGCGTCGCTCGAGCATCACGCCCGCTTCGAGATGCTGCATGCCCGGCTGCGCCGCGAGCATGGCGACGACTGGCGCAACTGGCCGGCCGACGTGCGCGCGCCCGAATCGCCGGAAGTCGAACGCCGGGCCCGTGAACATCGCGACGAGGTGGCGTTTCACGTATTCCTGCAGTGGCTCGCACGCGACGGCCTCGCGACGGCGCAGCATGCCGCGCGCGACGCGGGCATGACGATCGGCCTGCTGGCCGATCTCGCGGTCGGCGTCGACCCGGCCGGCAGCGAGCGCTGGTGCCACGCCGGCGACATGTTGAACGGCGTGGCGCTCGGCGCGCCGCCCGACCTGTTCAATCCGCTCGGGCAGTCGTGGGGCTTGTCGACCTTCGCGCCGTGGGCGTTGCGGCAGCATGGCTACCGCGCGTTCATCGAGCTGCTGCGCGCCGCGTTCGCGCATGCGGGCGGCATCCGCATCGATCACGTGCTCGGCTTCGCGCGGATGTGGATCGTGCCGGACGGCATGCCGGCCGCCAGCGGCGCGTACCTGCGCTACCCGCTCGAGGACATGCTCGCGCTGGTCGCGCTCGAATCGTGGCGCCATCGCGCCATCGTGCTCGGCGAGGATCTCGGCACCGTGCCGCCGGACCTGCGCGCGCACTTGTCCGCGGCCGGCCTGCTCGGCCTGGACGTGCTCTGGTTCGCCCGCAACGGCGATGGCTTCGCGTCGCCCGCCCGGTGGCGCGCGGATGCCGTCGCGACGACCAGCACGCACGATCTGCCGACCGTGGCCGGCTGGTGGCGAGGGCGCGATATCGCGTGGCGCAAGCGCGTCGGGCACGGCGGGTCCGGCGGGTCCGGCGAGTTCGCGCGCGACGCGTGGCGCGAGCGACGCGCGTCGCGCATTGCGCTGTGGCACGCGCTGCGCGACGAAGGGCTGGCGCCCGGCGCGCCGGTTACGCCGCCGCATGAGCCGCCAAATGAGCCGCCGCTGGCGGAAATTGCCGCGTTCGTGGGCCGCACGCCGGCGCCGCTCGCGCTGCTGCCGCTCGAGGACGCGATCGGCCAGCGCGAGCCGGTCAATCTGCCCGGCGTGGTGACGGGCCACCCGAACTGGCGGCGGCGCCTGCCGGCCGCGGCGCCGCGGCTGCTGGCCGACGCCCGCGTCGCGGCGCGGCTGCGGGCGTTCGCGCAGGCGCGCGACGAGGCAGCGCGATGACGCAGCCGACAGCGACACTGCGGCTCCAGTTTCACCACGGTTACCCATTCAGCGCCGCGGAAGATGCGATCGACTATTTCGCGGCGCTGGGCATCAGCCATCTCTATGCGTCGCCGATCTTCGCGGCACAGCCCGGCTCGCGTCATGGCTACGACGTCGTCGATCCGAACCTCGTCAATCCCGAACTCGGCGGCGAGACGGCCTTGCGGCGTCTTGCCGCGCGGCTGCACGCCAACGGCATGGGCCTGATCGTCGACATCGTGCCGAACCATATGGGCATCGGCGCCGCGAACCGTTGGTGGCAGGACGTGCTGACTCATGGGCGGGCGAGCCGCTACGCATCGTTTTTCGACATCGACTGGGCGAGCCGTGCGCTCGATGCGCGCGGCAAGGTTCTGTTGCCGGTGCTCGCCGAGCCGCTCGCCGTCGTGCTCGCGCGCGGCCAACTGCAACTGGCGCGGGGAACCGATGGGGAATACGAGATCGACTATGCCGGGCAGCGGTTCCCGTTGTCCCCGGCGACGCGCGACGCGGCATCGTCGATGCGCTCGGCCGACGACTGGCATGCGCTGCTCGAACGCCAGCATTACCGGCTCGCGTGGTGGCCGCTCGCGCGCGATGCGCTCAACTGGCGGCGATTCTTCGACATCACCACGCTCGCGGCCGTGCGCGTCGACGATCCGGCGGTATTCGACGCGAGCCATGCGCTGCTGATCCGCTTGTTCGGCGACGGCCTGATCGACGGCGTGCGCATCGATCACGTCGACGGCCTCGCCGATCCGCGCGCCTATTGCCGGCGGCTGGTACGCGCGCTGCGGCGCGCGGGCCGCCGCCAGCCTTATGTCCTCGTCGAGAAGATCCTCATGCGCGGCGAGACGCTCGACCCGGCCTGGGGCACGGACGGCACGACCGGCTACGACTTCATGAACGACGTCGCCGCCGTGCTTCATGACGACACGGGCGCCGACGCGCTCGCCGGGATCTGGCGGGGCCATACCGGCGACGCGCGCGACCTCGCGACGCACGTCGTTGCCGCCCGCGCGCAATTGCTCGACGAGACGTTCGGCAGCGAAGTCGCGCGGCTGATGACGGTACTTGGCGATATCGCCGGCCGCGAGCCGTCCGTGTGCGATGCCAGCCCGGCCGCCATCGAGCGGTGCGTGCGCGCATTGGCGCGCCACTTTCCCGTCTACCGCGCGTATCCGTGCGCCGGCCCGCGCAGCGCGACCGACGCGGCCGCATTCGCGGCGGCGCTGCCACGCGCGCGGGCCGAACTGCATCCGCTCGACCGGCCGGTGCTTGCGCAGCTCGACCGCTGGCTCGGCGCCGACGCGCCGGGGCGGCGCCGGCGGCTGCGCGAGGCGCAGATTCGCTTCGCCCAGGTCACCGCGCCGCTCGCGGCGAAATCGGTCGAGGACACGGTCGGCTATCGCTGGTGCCGCGCGCTGTCGCGCAACGAGGTCGGCGCGGACCTCGCCACGCTCGGCATCTCCGTCGCCGCCTTCCATGCGGCCAACGCGGCGCGGGGCGCCACCTTCCCGCGCACGATGCTCACGACCGCCACCCACGATCACAAGCGCGGCGAAGACGTGCGCGCGCGCCTGGCCGTGCTGAGCGAAGTGCCCGAGCGCTTCGCGGCGGCCGTGTCGAGATGGTTCGACGACAATGCGCGCCATCGGGCGACGCTGGCTTCCGGCCCCGCGCCCTCGCCGGCCGACGAGCTGATGCTCTACCAGACGCTGATCGGCGCGTGGCCCGCAGCATGGCTTGCCGAGCCCGCTCGCGACGCCACGGCGGCGGCCGGGATCGACGCATTTGGCGAACGCATCGCCGCGTGGCAACTGAAGGCGATTCGGGAAGCCAAGCTGCGCACGTCGTGGCTCGCGCCCGACGACGCCTATGAAACCGGCTGCCGCCGTTTCGTCGCTGCGATCCTGCATGCTCCCCCGTTCGTCGCCGGGCTCGACGAATTCGTGCGCGGCATCGCCGCGGCAGGCGCGCTCAACGGCCTGGTGCAGACGTTCCTGCGCATGACCTCGCCGGGCGTGCCCGATCTTTACCAGGGGTGCGAATTCTGGGATGAAAGCCTCGTCGATCCTGACAACCGCCGGCCGGTCGACTTCGCCGCACGGCAGGCCGCGCTCGCGCCGATGAGCGATGCGTCGCGGGCGGCCGGCCTCGACGAACTCGCGCATTGGCATGACGGCCGAATCAAGCTGAGGCTGATCCGCGACGTGCTCGCGATTCGACGCGCCCACGCGGCATGTTTCGAAGGCGGCGCGTATATGCCGCTGCCGGTCACCGGCGCGGCGGCCAGCCATGCGATCGCCTTTGCCCGTTGCGCCGGCGACGGCACCGGCGGCGCTGTCGTCGCGGTGGCAAGCCGGCTGGCCGCGCGTTGGCTCCAGGCAGGCGTGGCGCCTCGCATTCCGCCGCACCATTGGCGCGACACGGCCATCCTCCTCGCGCGTCCCGCGGCATCGGCGTCGAGCGCCGCCGCGTTGCCGGCAATGCCAGGTCAGACCGCCGCATGGCGCGACGCGCTCACGTCATCCATCCATGCGCCGTCCGAGGGCGCGCTCGCGTTGCGCGACGTGCTGCATACGCTGCCGGTCGCGCTGCTGGTGCCGGCCGGTTGACGGGGACGTTCCTGGTTTCCGTGCGGAATGCCGGGCCGGGCACGGCGCTTGCGCCCCTTTATGCGTTCGCGCTCGCGGACAGCGCGTTGACGGCGGCAGGCTGTGCCCGCGCATTGTCAATCTTGCGGAGGACGAACCATGAACATTCTCACGAGCGCCGGCCCGATGGTTTCGCTGATCTCCGGCATCCTCATCCTCATCGTCCCCCGCTTGCTGAACTTCATCGTGGCGATCTACCTGATCGTCATCGGGATGCTCGGGCTGTTCGGCGGACGTATCCATTGAACTGCGCACGCCGCGTCGCGACTTCACGCGCCGGCGACGAATGCACCTTCGCCGCCCGGGCAGCCGTCGACGAAGCGCGCGGGCCGAACGCGCTTCATGTTCGCGTTCCTTGCGCTGCGATGCCCGACGGGGGCCGTGGGCTCCTCCCTGACACTGCATGCGCCGCGGCCCCACCCGCTTTGAAGCAAGCTTCCTGCCGCCAAAGCCGGACGGTTGCGCACGTCGCGCGCGCGTGCGCTTTTTTACAACAGCGCTGTAACGCGCGCGGCCGTGCCGGCGGCCCGGCCGATCGCTGCGACGGAACGCAGCGGGAACGCAATATGCGGGCCGGCACCCAAGGAGGCTCGCATGACCCGATTCGACCTGCTCGCCCATCTCGTGACGAACCAGCTCGCCGCCCGCATCCGGACCGGCCGCTGGCTCCCGCCCGATGTGATCGTCGCGACCATGCGCACCTGGCTGTCATACCACCGGATCGAATACGACTGGCTTGAACGGGTCCGGATCGGCGCGGCATCCGTGACGCTCTCGCACGACATCTACGACATGGCGACCGCGCGCGACGACCGGGAGGACGGCGGCCGCAGCCCTGCCAACCTGGACGCGCCGCAACTGAAAGCCTTGCGCGCACGCTGCGACGCGCTGCTGCAACACCTCCACGGCGACGGCGAAGACGCGTCATGACGTCCGCGACGCAATCGCGACACCCGGATCACGGCGCCGAAACGCGCAACGCCCGGCGCGATGCGCAGCGTCACGGCCTGCTCGAACGCGGCCGCAACTGCGACGCGATCCGCCACGCGGACCGCTTCGCGATGCTCGTCGACGGCGACGCATACTTCTCGACGCTGCGCGCCGCGCTGCTGCGCGCGCGCCATACGGTGTTCATCGTCGGCTGGGACGTCGACAGCCGGATGCGGCTCGCGCCCGACGGCGCGAACGACGGCTTTCCGGAGCCGCTCGGTGCGTTTCTGTGCGCGCTCGCGGCGGCCCGTCCGCGCCTGCGCATCTACGTGCTCGCCTGGGACTTCGCGATGATCTACGCGCTGGAGCGCGACTGGCCGCCCGTGTATCGCGCCGGCTGGCGCGCGCATCGCGGCATCGTGTTCCGGCTCGACGACACGCATCCGCGCGGCGCCTCGCATCACCAGAAGCTGGTCGCGATCGACGACCGGCTGGCGTTCGTCGGCGGGCTCGACCTGACGCGCGCCCGCTGGGACACGCCCGCGCACGCGGCCGGCGACCCGCGCCGCCGCGACGAGCACGGCATGCCGTACGGGCCGTTCCACGACGTGCAGGCGATGTTCGACGGCGACGCGGCCGCCGCGATCGGCGAACAGGCGCGCCAGCGCTGGCGTTACGCATGCGGGCGCCGCGTCGCGATCCGCGCGCAGCGGCGCCGCAACGACGACGGCGACCCGTGGCCGCCCGGCACGCCGGTCGACGTGCGTGACGTGCGCGTCGGTGTCGCCTATACGGCGCCGGCGCAACGCGGCCGCGAACCGGTGCGGCACGTGCGCGCGCTCGTCGAGGACACGATCCGCGCGGCGCACCGGCACCTGTACGTCGAGAACCAGTATTTCACCGCGGCGGTGGTCCGCGAGACGCTGTCCGCCCGCCTCGCCGACGTGCACGGGCCGGACGTGACGGTCGTCGCGCCGCGCGTGCAGAGCGGCTGGCTGCAGGAAGCGACGATGGGCGTGCTGCGCGCGCGCCTGCATGCCTCGCTCGTCGCGGCCGACCGTTTCGGCCGCTACCGGTTGCTGTACCCGCACGTCGACGGTCTCGACCGCGATTGGGTGAACGTCCACAGCAAGGTGATGATCGTCGACGACGAATGCCTCATGATCGGCAGCGCGAACCTGAACAACCGCTCGATGCTGCTCGACACCGAATGCTGCGTCGCGCTCGTCGCGGCCGGTGATGCACGCATCCGCGCGGCGATCGCGCACACGCGCAACCGGCTGCTCGCCGAGCATCTCGGCACGACCGTCGAGCGAGTCGCCGAGGCGCTGGCGCTCGCGCACCGGCCGAACGAAGCGATCGAGCGGCTGCGCGCGGCGCGCGGCCGCACGCTGCTGCCGCTGGACCCGGCCGTCGCGCCGCAACTCGACGCGCTCGTGCCCGTCAGCGCGCGGCTCGATCCGGAACAGCCGATCGAACCGGCGCGGTTCGTCCGCGAATTCGTGCCGCTGGAACAGCGCCGCTCGCTGGGCGCGCGTCTCGTCGTGCTCGGCGCGGTCGTGCTGCTCGTCGCCGCGCTCGCGGCTGCGTGGCGCTTTTCGCCGCTGGCCGCGCACGTGAACGTCGCGACGCTGTCGGAAGCGGCGCTGCGCATCGCGCGCCTGCCGGTCGCGCCCGCGATCCTGTTGGCCGGATACGTCGTCGCGGCAACGCTGTCCGTGCCGATCACGCTGCTGATCGCCGCGACGGGGCTCGTGTTCGGCGCATGGCCGGGCTTCGCGTATGCGGCCATCGGCACGATGGCGTCCGCCGTCGCGACCTACGGGCTCGGCCGCTGGCTCGGGCGCGACGCGGTGCGCCGGCTGGCCGGCGCCCGCGCGAACCGGCTGAGCCGGCATCTCGGCAGGAGCGGCATCGTCGCGATGGCCGTGCTGCGCCTGTTGCCGATCGCCCCGTTCGCGGTCGTGAACCTCGTCGCCGGGGCGTCGCACATCGGGCTGCGCGACTTCGTGGTCGGTACGGCAATCGGGATGCTGCCCGGCATCGCGCTGACCGTCACGTTCGCCCACCAGCTCGGCGCCGCGCTCGCGCATCCGGGGCCGGCGGCATTCGCGTGGCTTGCCGCGATCGGCGCCGTGCTCATCGGCGCGTCGGTCCTGCTGGTGCGAATCCTGCGGCGGCTGCAATGAGTGCCGCAGCCCCTTCCCCAAGCCCGCCGCGCCCGCCCGGCGCGCGCGACCTGCGGATCGCGACCTACAACATTCGCGGCGGCTTCGGCATCTGGCATGCGGCGGCCGCCGACCGCATCGCCGCGGTGATCGACGAGCTCGACGCGGACGTGATCGCGCTGCAGGAAGTGCCGCTCGGCGGCACGCGCGCGCCCGACGTGCTCGCGCACCTGCGCGCGGCCACCGGCCTGAACGCGGCGGCCGGCGTGACGATCGATACGCCCGAGCGCCGCTACGGCAACGCGGTGCTGTCGCGCTGCCCGATCCGCGCGGCACGCACGCTCGACCTGTCGTTCCACCCGCGCGAGCCGCGCGGCGCGCTCGACGCCGACATCGACTGCGACGCGGGCACGATCCGCGTGGTCGCGACCCACCTCGGGCTGTCGGCAAGCGAACGCAGCGCGCAGGTGCAGCGGCTGCTCGCGGCCTTCGACACGGGCGCGATGCCGGTGATCCTGCTCGGCGACATCAACGAATGGTTCGTGCGCGGCCGCGCACTGCGCACGTTGGTGACGCGGTTCCGGCGCGCGCCTGCGCCCCGCACGTTCCCGACCGTGTGGCCGGTGTTCTCGCTGGACCGGATCTGGGTCCATCCGGGCGAGCTGCTGGTCGACGTGGCCGTGCATCGCTCCGCACGCGCCCGCCGCGCGTCGGATCACTACCCGCTCGTCGCGCGCATGCGCGTGCCGGCCCCGCCTGGGACGGTCGCGGTGACGTAATGCACGTCATCGCACCCCGAACGGAACAGCGTGAATTCTTTTCAATCGGATGTAATGCGCGACGGCCGAGTGTCGTCAATGCAGGCGGGTCGCCACATCAAGCAGCGCATCGGTGATTTCGACGGTCAGCCTGCACGCGTCCGCTTGCTCGGGCAGGCACTCGACCGTCTGCTCCACGGCGTCGTGCAGCAGTGCATGGACGCGCCCGCGTGCGGCGGCATCGAGATTGGCATAGCGCTCCATCACCCAGCAATCGAATACGACGTCGATTGCAGGACCGGGAGAGCCGCCGGACGCGGTATGAGCCGCGGCGGCCCACGCCGCATGAAAAGTGATCGTGCCCGTCTCCGGGTCGAAGCGGACGGTTGTGTCGAGTTCCCTTTCGGCATTCGAATGCATGATGTTCTCCGTTGAGTTGACCGAACGATCCCTCCGTCGGCGGCGCATCGTGCAGTGCCTCTGTCGACGCGCCAGGGGCGCTCGATCATTGTCCGGGTCGGATTGCGAATACCACCGTGTACGTCCTCCTTGGAAACACGCATCCGTTCAGATTCCCGCAAGCATCATGCCCATTGCCCCGTGCCGTGCGGCATGCGAATTGCTGCATGCGGCGAGGCGCGCCATCGCGCCGGATTGTTTCACCTGCTTCGACGGGGACTCATCGATGACTCATCCTTCAGCAGCGCAAGGCCATGGAAAACAAGGCCATGGAAAGCGCCTGACGCGACGCGCCGGCCGTAGTCGCAGTGCCAATCCACGACGGCGCAGGCGCTGGTCCGCCGAAGTCACACGTGCCGGCGACGCGCTCGACATCGAGCCCGACATCTTCAAGTCCGACGACCCGGCGGCAATCGCCGCGTCGCTGAAGCGTTCGGCCGAACACAGCCGCCGCCGCAAGGCGTCGCCGTTCCAGTCGGCGATGTCGATGCTGAACTTCTACGTGAACCGCGCGGGCCGCAACCTGCCGAAAACGCGCCGCACGACGCTCGAACGCGCGAAGCGCAAACTGCGCGAGGCCTTCGGCCGCAAGCCCTGACGCGGTCCGCGGCCGTCTGCACGGAGACCGCGCATGCATGAAACCCTGTGGTACCTGATCATCGGCGCGGTGCTGCTGGGCATGGGCATCGCCACCTCGGCGCTGCGCCACCTGCCGTGCAGCACCGCGATGATCTATCTCGTGCTCGGCGTCGCGCTCGGCCCGGCCGGCGCCGGCCTGCTGCATCTCGACCTCGAACGCGACGCGCCGCTGCTGCGTGAAATCGTCGAAATCGCGCTGCTCGTGTCGCTGTTCGCGATCGGGCTGCGGCTGCGCGTGCCGCTGACCGACCGGCTGTGGCTCGTGCCGTGCCGCCTCGGCTTGCTCGCGATGATCGTCACCGTGCCGCTGCTCGCCGCATGCGCGGTGCTCGCGCTCGGGCTCGGCTGGGGCCCCGCGCTGCTGCTCGCGGCGATCCTCGCGCCGACCGACCCCGTGCTCGCGCACGACGTGCAGGTGCACGACCCGGGCGATCGCGATCTCGTGCGCTTCGCGCTGTCCGGCGAAGGCGGGTTGAACGACGGCATCGCGCTGCCGTTCGCGCTCGCGGGGCTCGCCCTGTGCGGCAATCCTGACGCGACGCACCGGATGCCGCTCCTGTCCGCCGGCTTCGCGCTGGCGACGCTGTGGGGCATCGCGGGCGCCGCGGCGATCGGCGGCGCCCTCGGCTGGGCGACGACGAAGCTGATCGGCTGGCTGCGCACGCGGCACGCGCAGGCGCTCGGCCTCGAAGGCTTCTTCGCGCTCGCGCTGATCGTGCTGTCGTTCGGCGCCGCGCAGCTCGCGCACACGTTCGGCTTCATCGCGACGTTCGCGGCCGGCGTCGCGATGCGCCGCGTCGAACACCGCGCGAGCGGCGACCGCAAGCCGCGCGAAGTGATCGGCCAGATCGATTCGGAAGACGTCGTCGCCACCGAGAAGCATCCCGAGAAGGCGCATGCGTTCATGGCCGAATCGGTGCTCGGCTTCACGATCGAACTCGAACGGATCGCGGAAGCCGTCGTGATGACGATGGTCGGCAGCGTGCTCGCGACGCTGCCGGGCCCGCTGCTCACGTGGGGGGCGGCCGCGCTGACCGCGGCGCTGTTCCTGGTGGTGCGGCCGGCCGCGGTGGTGCTGTCGCTCGCCGGCTCACACGCCACGCGCGCGCAGCGCAGGCTGATGGCCTGGTTCGGCATTCGCGGCATCGGCTCGTTCTACTACCTCGCGTTCGTGCTCGAGCACGGCCCCGCCGACGCGGTGCGACCGCTCGCGGCACCGGTGCTCGCGGTCATCGCCGCATCGGTGATCGCGCACGGGATCTCCGCGACGCCGCTGATGAACTGGTATCACGGGCGCCCGCGCCGGCACTGATCCGTCACGACGGCCCGAGCCGCGAGCGCATCTGCGCGGTCACGCGCTGGCGGACGTCGCGATAGCCGTCCCACGGGTCGCGTGCCAGCCGCTCGAGCCGAGCGTGCAGCGTGTCGATCGTCCATTGCGCGCCGCCCGCTGCGCGTTGTCGAGCCTGGGATTTCGCTGGCATGGCGATGCTCGTATTCGATTGCGTGAACGTCAGGCGCGAGTCAGACCCGGGTCAAGCCGGCTCGCGACGCCGCAGGTCGGCCGGCGGAATCTTCATCGCCTGGCGATACTTCGTCACCGTCCGACGCGCAAGAAGAATGCCGCGGCCCGCGAGGTTCTCCGTGAGCGCGACGTCGGACAGCGGATCGGTATGCCGCTCGGCCGCGATCATGTCGCGGATCAGCACCTTCGCGGCCGATGCCGAGCACACGCCCTTGCCGGCCGCCTCGAGCTTGCGCGGGAAGAAATGCTTGAACTCGAACGTGCCGTGGGGCGTAGCCATGTACTTGTTGCCCGTCGCGCGCGACACGGTCGATTCATGCAGGTCGAGCTCTTCCGCGATGTCGCGCAGCACGAGCGGCTTCATCGCGATCTCGCCGTAGCGGAAGAAATCGCGTTGCCGCGCGACGATGCATTCGCCCACGCGCTGGATGGTGTCGAAGCGCTTCTGCACGTTGCGGATCAGCCAGCGCGCTTCCTGCAGCTGCTGGCCAAGCGGCGAATCGCGCTCGCCGCTCGACTGCGCGAACAGCGTCGCGTAGCGCTCGTGCAGGCGCGCGCGCGGCAGCACGGCCGGGTTGATCGTCACGATCCATTCGTCGCGCACCTGGCGCACGATCACGTCGGGCACCACGTAGTCGCCGCGCGTGCTGCCGTAGTGATTGCCGGGGCGCGGGTCGAGCCCGCGCACCAGCGCGCAGGCGGCGTGCATCGTCGGCGCGTCGCAGCCGAGCCGACGCTGCAGCTCGGCCGTCTCGCGATGGGCAAGACGTTCGAGATGCTCGCGCGCGATCGCCTTCGCTTCAGCGAGCGCCGGCGTACCGGCCGGAATCGCGTCGAGCTGCAGCACGAGACATTCGGACAGCGAACGCGCGGCGATACCCGGGCGGTCGAGCATCTGCACGAGCCGCAGCGCGATCGCGAGATCCTGCTCCGACAGCAGCAGCGCCGGATCGGCCGCGAGCACGAACTCCGGCAGCGCCTGGCGCAGATAACCGTCGTCGTCGAGCGCGTCGATGATCAGGCGCGCCGCCGCGCGATCGCGCCGGTTCAGCGGATAGAGCCGCAGCGCGTCGTGCAGGTACGCATGCAGCGACGGTTCCGCCGCGCTCCATTCGCCGGCCGCCGCATCGGACGCGTCGTCGTCCGCGCGGCCTGGCCCGCGCGCCGCGGGCTCGGCCGTATAGGCGACCTCGTTGGACGGCGGCTGCGCACCGTCGAGCGCGGCGGTTTCGGGCGCGGATGCTTCGGATGCCTCGGCCGCGGACGACGGTTCCGCCGCGCCGTCATCGTCGTCGGTCCGGACGTCCTCGAGAAACGGATTGCGGTCGAGCGCCTGCCGCAATTCCTGTTGAAATTCGAGCGAGGACAACTGCAGCAGCCGCAGCGACTGCTGAAGCCTCGGCGTAAGTGCCAGATGCTGTCGCATCTGCAACGCAAGCGAGACGGGCATCGACACCCTCCTGCTATTCGTCGCATCGGTGTGCGAATGGCACGCAACATCCGCGCCAATGGCGTCGGCGCGTGTGCCTGCCGATGCCCGCGCGGGTTCGCACCCTCGCGGCGCGGCCGGTTTCCTCACTTTTTTACAAGCGATCGGCAAGTTTGCCCGTCATGCCCGGCCCATGCGAGCCGGATCCCTCATCCATCCGGGTTCACGGTGCGGGCACGGGTGATGCGCGGGTTGGCGCGCCGTCTGGCGCGCGTCGCGTCATCGCGGCATTCGTTCCAACCAACAACCTGTGTAGCGATTTGCGCGCCCATGCGTCGATTGCGCAAGGCAAGCGGGTTTCCCCATACGAGAGGACGACATGACATCCATCCGAATGGTTGTGGCGGCGTGCGCCGTGATCTCCGCGTTCGCGGCATGCGGCGACGGCAACGACGTCGGCACCGAGCTCGGCATCTCGAAGCCGCAGGCGCGCTTCATCAACGCGGTGCCGGCCGGCCCGAACCTCGACTACTACCTGAACGCCAAGATCGACCAGTCGGGTGTCGCGTACAAGGGCGTGACGCGCTATCACGACGTCGACTCGGGCACGCAGACCGCGAGCTACGACATCTCGGGCACGACCTCGACCGTCGCGTCGCAATCGTTCAGCGCGGCGAACGGCCATCACTACACGACGATCGCGCTGCCGAGCACGACGTCGCTGATCTCGGTGATCGACGATCCGTACGACAAGGGCCTGCTGTCGGACAAGGCGCGCGTGCGCAGCTTCAATGCGTCGCCGAACGCGCAGAACGTCGACATGTACGTCGTCCCGCCCGGCACCGACATCACGACGCAAAGCCCGACGCTGAGCGGCGCCGCGTACCAGAACGCGTCGCCGTCGTCCGGCGAGGATTCGATCTACCTGAACGGCGGCAGCTACCAGGTGATCGTCACGACGGCGGGCAGCAAGACGCCGATCCTCAAGACCGCGCCGGTCACCATCAACAACAACGCCGACTGGCTGCTGCTGACGATTCCGTCGGGCGGGGTCGGCGACGTGACGCCGAACGATATCCACGTGCTGGTTGCGCAAGGCAACGACGCCGATACGTCGGCCATCGAACTCGGGCCGCAGTGATGCGCCGGTGGCAACGGCGGCGGGTGCGCGACGGCGCGCCCGCCGGCAATCGTCAATAAACCGTGGGCGGCTGCGAGCCCGGGTTGCGGTGTTCGTCCGTCGATGGCGCCGGCGCCGTTCCGCTCGTTGTGGGACTCGTGTCGTAACGGCTGTTCGGGTCTTGCATCGAAGGAGACTGCATCGCGCCGCTTTGCTCGCCTTGCTGCGAGGCAACGTCGGGACGCGATCCATAGGGGCTCGTATGCGAGCATGCTGCGACACCGCACGCGGCGGCGATCGCCCATGCGGCAGCGCCGTGTATCAGATTCGGTTTCATCGGAGTCCTCCAGAAAATGTAGCCGCCCATGAGCCTGGCCAGGATGTTCCCCGATATGGAAACGCCACGCTCGTCGAAGTACCGGCCGCCACGGTGTCCCGTCGAGCCGCAAGCGGCGTACCGCCTGCGCTGCGCGTCGCCGAGCCGCACGTCTGCAGTTTCGAGCCGCCGGCCGTTGAAATACCTGCTTCGACCGCTGCAAAACTTTCAACCGGCGCAAGGCGCTCACGCCGTCCCGCGGGAACGTCCGTTGCACTTGCGAACGCATGCCCCCTTGAAGGAGCGACGGACATGACGAAGTCCCAACACGCCAGCGGCGATGCGCCGGCCCGCGGACGGCGCACCCGGCATTCGCCGCCGCCGCGGAAACATCACGGCGACACTCAGGCTCGCCATTCGGAGCGTGACATCGACGACGCGCTCGACAACACGTTCCCTGCCAGCGATCCGCCGGCGATCGGCGGCGTCACGCGCATCGATCCGTCGAAGCCGGGCCGGAAGTAGTCGGCGACACGATGCCCGAATGCGCTTCGCGCCAAGGCACGCCACATGCTCGTTGATTCGACGCGCACCAGCGCGTATCGAAGCCCCAGGCGGACGTGACGACGCACCGCGCGCCACGCCGGCCTGGACACGCCCCCGCGCGACACACCGCCCGGCATGGGTAACGTTCGCGCCAGCCCGGAGGATCTCCATGAACACACCCGACCAAGGCAGAACCCTCATCATCCGCAAGGGACGCGAAACAGCGCGCGGCCCCGGCCCGGACCTCATGACCGCGAGCACGCTCGAAGGCGACAAGGTCTATACGACCGACGGCGACGACGTCGGCAAGATCAAGGACATCATGCTCGACGTGCGCTCCGGCCGCGTCGCCTATGCGGTGCTGTCGAGCGGCGGCCTGCTCGGGATCGGCGACAAGCTGCTCGCGGTTCCGTGGAACGCGCTCACGCTCGACACCGAGCGCAAGTGCTTCCTGTTGTCGGCGTCGACCGAACAGGTTCGCAGCGCAACGGGATTCGACAAGGACCACTGGCCGTCGCTGGCCGATCTGCAATGGGCCGGGCCGATCCATGATTACGCCGGCAGCGCGCCTTACGGGAGCGACGATGACGAGTTCGGCCACGATATGCCGAACGACGAAATGCCGCCGAACTATCCCGGGCGCGACGAACGCCCGCGCTGACGGGCAACGACTGCATCGTCGCGGGCGCCGCACGTGCCCCTTCGCTCCCGTTTGACGTCGCAGGGCGAACGAGCGCGTTCGCTGTCCGCCGGCCGGTTAGGGCCTGTTCACCGAATGGACGTCCTGCGGAGTTCAGCCGTCATTTCGGCCGGATCGTGAGCTGGTCGTGGACGTCCCGCACGCCTTCGACCTGCTTCACGGTATTGACCGCGAGCTTGCGCTGCTGCAAGTCCGGCACGCTGCCCGTCAGCACGACGTTGCCGCGCCGCGTCTTCACGTGAATGTCGCCGGACGACAGGTTGTCCGTGCCGACGAGCGCTGCCTTCGCCTTGGTCGTGATCGCCGCGTCGCGAATCCTGGCGCCGGCCGTCGATAGCGCCGACGACGCGTCGTTGTCGGCCGCCGCCGCCACGTGCGGGGCGGCGGCGGCACAGAACGCGGCCGTCGTGATCGCGACCGCCGCGCCGAGCCGTTTCGCCGGATGGCGCTTCAGCCATTCGGTCCAGGTTTGCAACTGTCTTGCGTTCATCTTGACCTCCTTCGTCATGCCGGCATTGCGCCGATCCGCTCACGGTGACGCAAATCGCGTGCCGCTCACCGTGCGTGTCGCCCGTCCTTGCCGAGCAACTGATCGGCCTGGCCGATCACTTCGTCGACACCGATCGCCGCCGCGCACACGTGCTCATACGGACATGCTTCGAACATGCATGGCCGGCAGGCGGGATAGACCGCCAGTACGCGATGCCGCTCGCCATCGAGCGGCGCCCGGCGGGTGACGTCGCTGCCGCATGCGACGACGACGCTCGGCGTGCCGAGCGCCGCCGCGACGTGCGACACGCCCGTGTCGTTGCACAACAGCAGCCGCGCGCGGCCGATCAACGCCGCGAGCGCACCGAGCGGCGTGCCGCCGCAAAGATTGACGCACGGCTGCCCGAGGCTCGCGACGAATGCGGCCGCGAGATCCTCCTCGCCGCGCGTGCCGGTCAGCACGATCTGCAGGCCGTGCTCCGCGAGCCAGCGCGCGACGCCCGCAAAACGTTCGACCGGCCAGCGCCGCGATGCCATCCGTGCACCGGGATGAACGACGGCATAGCGGCGGGGCTTCAGCTCGTGCTTCTCGCCGAGCACCTGCCAGATCGCATGGTCGAGGCCGCCGAGCGGGAATTCGAGGAAGTCGCCCCAATCGTCGTAGCCGAGACTGTGCATCAGTTGCAGATAGCGCGCGATCTCCGGCTGGTCGGCGGGCCACGGAATCGCGTGGTCGAGCGCCACGGCCTGGCCGCTCGCCGGCACGAAGCCGGCCGTGCGCGTCGCGCCGAGCGACGCGACGATCGCGTTCGTGTGCGCGCCGCTGCCGTGCAGCTGGATCGCGAGATCGAACCCGCGCGCGACGCATGTCGAGCGGAACGCCTCCGATTGCGCCGCATCGGGCTCGGCTTGCTCGACGAAGCCCGGCGCACCGGGAAACTTGATGAAATCGTCGATATATTCGCTGAATCGCGATGCGAACTCGCGCGCCCACGGCAGGCCGATCAGCGTGATCCGCGCATCGGGTTCGCCGCGCCGCAGCGCTCGGAGAGCGGGCACCGCACACAGCATGTCGCCGAGTTGCAGTGCCCGGAACACTGCGATGCGAGGTCGGCCAGGGAATTCGGGCAACGAATGATCGTATGTCATGGCAACAGCACCCTGAAATGCGGCGCCCCGCGCCCGCATGAAAAGCCGGAAGAGCAACGCGGGAGGAATGGCGAGCGTGGTTCGTCGAGGAACGCGCCGCTGAACAGGAAGCAGCGATTTCCATGCCTGCCGGTCATCGAATGCGCCCCGGCCGCAACATCGGCGTTGCGTCGCGATCATCGAGGGCGTCGGGCGTTTTTATCACCGCGCTGTAAATTCGCCCCGCCGCCTCTCCGGCACGAGCGCATAGGCGTCGCATGCACGCGTCAGACGGATGCAATCGCGGTTTATCAGGCGAATGTCAGCGGCGCGGCTTTCGTCCGGACGGGGCGTCGTCGGGTTTCCGTCTGCGGGGTTGCAGCGTCAGCGTCACGGTCCGTTGATCCGGACGCAACACTTGCGGCCGGTCGTCGTCCTCGGCTCGACGGACCTTCACGCGGTTTTCGATGTCGCGCACGTACATGCAGCTATCGGCGATGTCCTCGATGCCGTGCCTCATCCAGCGCACCGGCACGGTGCCGTCAAGTTCGACCCGGCCATCCTGCACCGTGACGCTGACGTCGCTCACGTCGATGCCGAGCGCGCCGGCGAGCCGCTCGCAGACATCCTCGCGAATGCGCTCGTCCGAGCGCGTATAGCCTTTCGGGCCTCGACGCCAGCGCGGGACGCTGCGTTCGATGCCCGGGCCGCCGAAAGACGGCAGGGATTGGCGGCCGTCGTAGCGATCGGCGCCGTAGGCGCGCCGACCAGGAGCAGACGGTACGCGATCCGCCCGGCCGCCCCATTCACGGCCCCAGTCCTCCGGGTCCGTCCGTTCGGATTCGAAGCGATATGCGGACTCGTATTCGTCCTCCGGCAACAGTGATTCGTCGTAGTTCGGCACGTCGCGTTCGCCGGCGCCCCGGTACGCGCGTTCGTAGCGCTCTTGCCAGTTCTGCGGGCCGCGTCGGTCCGTTGGCCGGCCGGGATATCGTTTTTGCATCACGTCTCTCCTTGGTCGCTTCCAGCGCGGACCGTTTCATGCCGCCCTGCCGGCGGAAGCAACAAGTGGGCGCGCAATCCGCGTACCCGGTCGCGTAGACAGATTGGTCGAACGCCTTTTCTTGACCCGCATGCAGGAACACAGATTGCTGTGTAGCTGTCGTTCGTGGGCAACCCGGAGTGGACAATGCGCATCGCACGCCCGTTCGGCAAGATCGTCGCAGCGCTCATCGTGACTGTCGCCGTGGTGGTCGGCGCGCTGGCGGTCTTCGTCCAGACGTTCGACTGGAACCGCGCTCGCCCGTGGATCGATGACAAGGTGTCCGAAGCCATCGGACGGCAGTTTTCGATCAACGGGGACCTGCGCGTGGACTGGCACCGGCCGCCGTTCGAGCATGGGTGGCGTGCGTGGGTGCCGTGGCCGAGGTTCACCGCGCGCAACATCGTGATCGCGAACCCAGACTGGGCGCGCGCGAAGGACTTCGCCACGCTCGACGCCATCGGCTTCGACGTGGCCGCGCTGCCGCTGCTCGACCGGCGCATCGTCATTCCGTCGATCGAGCTCGTCAATCCGTCGGTCGATCTGGAACGCCTGAAGGACGGGCGCGAGAACTGGACGTTCAAGCTGAAATCCACCGCCAGGCCGCGCACGTGGACGCTCGACCTGCATGACATTGCGTTCATGAAGGGGCGCGCCGCCTATTACGACGAGGTCAAGCGCGCCGACCTGAAGGCGGTGATCGATACGCTCGGCCAGCCGATTCCGTTCGGCGACGTGCTCAGGCAGCAGGAGAAAAGCTCGCGCGAGGAATCGGCCGGAGTCGTCGGCAGCGCGAACGCAACGAAGCTCAACGCACAGGTGCGGGCCAAGACCGCGCACGGGGCGTCGAAGGCGTCAGGCGCGCCCCCGGCCTCCGGCGGATTGCCGGCGGCGCCCGCGCCCTCGCCTTCCGCAGCCGCGCCCCCGGCGGCTTCCGGTACCACAAGCGCCGCCGCGGCATCGGGCGCGAGCCGTGCGGGCTTGCCTTCCGTTCAACGCGCGATCGGGGGTTATGCGATCGGCTGGACCGTCGATGGAACTTACCGGACGATGCCGCTGAGTGGCAGCGGGAAGGTTGGCGGCGTGCTTGCGTTGCAGGACGCGCGGCGGCCGTTCCCGGTGCAGGCGAGCCTGCGCATCGGCGACACGCGCATCGCGCTGGTCGGCACGCTGACCGATCCGGCCCACCTCGCGGCGCTCGACTTGCGCCTGTGGCTGGCGGGAATCAGCATGGCGCATCTGTACGAGATCGGCGGCGTCACGTTGCCGGAAACGCGGCCGTTCGCGACCGAGGGCCGGCTGGTCGGCCAGTTTCGCGAAGCGGGGAACATCTTCAAGTACGACAACTTCACCGGCCGCGTGGGCGGCAGCGACCTGAACGGCTCGTTGACCTACGAGGCGCGCGAGCCGAGACCGGTGCTGTACGGCAAGACCGCGTCGAATCTGCTTCAGTTCACCGATCTCGCGCCGATCATCGGCGCGGATTCGAACGCGAGCAAGAGCCGCCGCGGCGAGGCCGCGCACCAGCCCGCCGCCAAGGCGGTGCCGGTCGAGGCCTTCCATACCGAGCGGTGGAAAGCGATCGACGCGAACGTGACGTTCACCGGCCGGCGCATCATCAAGAACGTCAACCTGCCCGTCACCGCGCTGGACACGCACGTCATCCTGCGCGACGGCGTGCTGACGCTCGATCCGCTGAAATTCGACGTCGCCGGCGGCACCCTCGCCTCGACGATGCACCTCGACGGCAACGCCGCGCCCCTGAAGGCGCGCGTGTCGATGCAAGTGCGGCACCTGCGGCTCAAGCAGCTCTTTCCGACCTTCGCGGTGATGCAGACGAGCCTGGGCGAAATCAACGGCGATGCCGCGCTATCGGCCACCGGCAATTCGCCGGCGGCACTCGCCGCAACTTCCAACGGGGAAGTGAAGACATTGGTGACCGACGGCACCGTCAGCCGGCTGCTGATGGAGGCGGCGGGACTGAACGTCGCAAACGTGGTGTACGAGAAGCTGTTCGGCCAGCGGGACGTGAAGATCAACTGCGCGGCGGCCGACCTGGTGGCGACCAACGGCGTGTTCGATTCGCGCGTATTCGCAATCGATACCGACGACGCCGTGATCGACATGGACGGCAACATCAACATGCGCGACGAGACGATGAATCTGCGGATACACCCGCATACCAAAGGCTTCCGGGTGATATCGCTACGCTCGCCGCTGTACGTCACCGGGTCCTTCAAGCAACCGCACGTCGGGGTGAAGGCGGGCGCTCTGATCGCGCGCGGCGGCGCGGTGGTCGGACTGGGGTTGCTCAATCCGTTCGCGTCGCTCATCGCGCTGATTCAGCCGAGCAACAACCGGCCCCTGCCATGCCAGCAGATGCTTGCCGACATGGAAAAGCGGCCGACGGCGCCGCCGCCGGGCGTGCGAAAGAAACCCGCACCGGCGCCGGCGTATATGAAGGCGGCTTCCGGTGTGTTGGGGATGCCCCCTGCCGGACGCGCGGCGCAAGCGACCAGCGGCGCGGCGGCGCCGCCGTCGGGGGCGGCGGCAAATCCGGGCGTGGCCGAGGGTTCCCCTTCGGTGTCCAGGGGACACTGATCCGCTGATGGCGTCCAGGTGAATTTGTCACTCAAAGACGCCTTCGATCACCGCAGCATGAACGACATCGCGGACAGGCTGTTCAACGTGCGCACCACATGCTCGACCGAAGGCCCGTCGAAGCGCAGCGTCACCGCATCGACGCGCTCGAGCGACGGCAGCACGCAGAACAGGTCGGCCAGCGCCGCCGTCTGCACACGCAGCGTGCAGGCGGCCGGCACGGGCCGACGGGCACCGGCGCGCAGGCCGGCCGCCGCCGCGCCCGCGACGGTCTCGCGCGCCGCGGCCGCGATGCATGCGCACGCGGCCGCGGGCGTCAGCGTGCTGCCGCACGACGCGCCGCCGGCCGTC
The DNA here is from genome assembly GCF_001718835.1 of Burkholderia cepacia. Classification (NCBI taxonomy): domain Bacteria; kingdom Pseudomonadati; phylum Pseudomonadota; class Betaproteobacteria; order Burkholderiales; family Burkholderiaceae; genus Burkholderia; species Burkholderia cepacia. The sequence goes on from NZ_CP013444.1 coordinate 2,015,789, forward strand.
TTGACCGTCTCGAAATGCGCTTCCGGAAACAGCGGCTGCGTTTCTTCCGCGAACACGTCGTCGCCGGTGGCCAGCGCGACGTGCGCGCCGTATTCGGCGGCCAGCACGCCGTACAGCCCGGCTTCGCCGAGCTCGACGCCGTTCAGCCACACCTGCGTGAACGCGAAGCTGTTGATCGTGTGCGCGAGGATGCCGCGCGTCTGCGATTTTGCGTGATAGCCGATCATGAACACGAGATCGGGCTGCTGTTCGAGGCCCGCCATCATCCCGAGCGTGCGCGGCTTGCCGAGCACGACGCGCGCACGCGCATCGAGCCCGTCGGGCAGCAGGTTGCGGAAGCCGCCGTGCGAATCGTTGATCCACACGGCCTGCGCGCCGCCCATGAACGCGCCTTCGATCGCCGCATTCGCCTCGGCGGTCATCCAGCGCCGCGCGCGTTCGTATTCCGGATTGCCGGCGCGCGTCTGCTCGACGGCGAACACGCCGGCGACGCCTTCGATGTCGGTCGAAATCAGGATCTTCATGAATGCGTGGCGGGTCCTTCGTTGAACAGGCGATCGAGATCGGGCACCGCATCGCGCAGCGCTTGCCGCACATGAGCGTCGCGCCCGGTAACGGTCACCGCTTGCAGCAGCGCGTCGACGATCGCGTGCTCGACGCTTTCGGCGGCGGCCATGAACAGCGGATCGAGCACGCTGTCGGCGAGCAGCGCCGGCAGCGTCACGAACTGCGCGTCATGGGCAATCGTGTAGGCGGTGGAGAATGCGAGCGCGATGTCGCCGCTGCCGTGCCCGTAGACCGAGCCCGTGCGGGCCAGCCCCGCACCCGCGCGGCGCGCGAGCCGCGACAGTTGCCGCGCGTCGAGCGGCGCATCGGTGGCCAGCAACAGGATGATCGAGCCCTGCTCGGGCGGCGCGGCCTGTTCCGCCGCCGTGCGCGCGGTCACGATGCGCCCGAGCGGCACGCCGCCGAGCGTCAGCATCGGCAGCCGGCCGAAATTCGCGAGCACGAGCGCGCCCACCGTATAGGGCCGGCCGGCCGCAACGGCGACGCGCGACGCCGAACCGATCCCGCCCTTCAGGTCGAAGCACGACATCCCGCGCCCGGCCCCCACCGCGCCGCGCGCGACGTCACGCGACGCCGCGCGGCACGCGTCGTCGTAATGCGCGGCCGTGACCGCGAACGCCTGGATATCGTTCAGATAGCCGTCGTTGCACTCGAACACGAGCGGGTTGACGGTCGGCCAGTCGCGGCCGACCTGCGGATTCGCCGCGATCGCCGTGCGGATCTGCGCGTGCGCGAGCGCGCCGACGCCGAACGTATTGGTCAGCGCGATCGGCGTCTCGAGCGTGCCGAGCTCGTCGACCTGCACGAGCCCGACGCTCTTGCCGAAACCGTTGATCACGGCAACGCCCGCTGGCACCTTGCTGCGGTACACGTCGCCCGGATGCGGCTTCACGACGGTCACGCCCGTCTGCACGGTGCCGGCATCGAGCGTGCAATGGCCGACCGTCACGCCCGGCACGTCGGCGATCGTGCCGCGCGGCCCGGCCGGCAGCGTCGCCGTCCACATCGGTGCGATGCGCATCAGCGGCGCTCCAGCTTCGGATCGAGCGCGTCGCGCAGCCCGTCGCCGAGCAGGTTGAACGCGAGCACGGTCAGGAAGATCGCGAGGCTCGGGAAGATCGCGATGTGCGGCGCCGTCACCATGTCCGCGCGCGCCTCGTTGAGCATCGCGCCCCACTCGGGCGTCGGCGGCTGCGCACCGAGCCCGAGGAACGACAGGCTCGCGGCCGTGATGATCGACGTGCCGATCCGCATCGTGAAGTAGACGACGACCGACGACACGGTGCCCGGCAGGATGTGCCGCATGATGATCGTCCAGTCCGATGCGCCGATGCTGCGCGCGGCCTCGACATAGGTCATGTGCTTGAGCATCAGCGTGTTGCCGCGCACGAGCCGCGCGAACGCCGGGATGCTGAAGATCGCGACCGCGCAGATCACGTTGACCATCCCGTTGCCGAGGATCGCGACCACGCCGATTGCGAGCAGGATGCCGGGGAACGCGAACAGCACGTCGGCCACGCGCATCGTGATGCGGTCCCACCAGCCTTCGTAGTAGCCGGCGAGCAGCCCGAAGAACGTGCCGATCACCGCGCCGAGCGCGACGGAGAAGAAGCCGGCCGCGAGCGAGATGCGCGTGCCCGTGACGATCCGGCTGAAGATGTCGCGGCCGAGCGAATCGACGCCGAACCAGTGCACGGCCGACGGCCCGGCGTTCAGTGCGTCGTAGTCGAAATAGTTCTCCGGATCGAACGGCACGACGTGCGGGCCGACGAACGCCAGCACGACGAGCGCCAGCACGAAACCGCCCGCGACGAGCGCGACGGTCTGCTTGCGGAACTTGCGCCAGAATTCGCGCCACGGCGTGCGGATCGCGGTCGGTGCGGCCGGCGCCGCGGTCTGGACAGTCGCGTTCATGCGCGCCTCACTTGAACCGGATGGTCGGGTTGATGACCGCGTACAGCACGTCGACGGTCAGGTTGATCAGGATGAATTCGAGCGAAAACAGCAACACGATCGCCTGGATCACCGGGTAATCGCGCATCGTCACGGCATCGACGAGCAGGCGCCCGAGCCCCGGCCAGTTGAACACGACCTCGACGACGATCGAGCCGCCGAGCAGGAAGCCGAACTGCAGCCCCATCATCGTGACGACCGGGATCATCGCGTTGCGCAGGCAGTGCTTGAGCACCACCATCGGCTCGTGCACGCCTTTCGCGCGCGCGGTGCGCACGAAATCCTCGTTCAGCACCTCGACGAACGACGCACGCGTGAAGCGCGCCATCACGGCCGCGACCGCCGCGCCGAGCGTCAGCGACGGCAGCACGTAGCTCCGCCACGAACCGTCCGGCACGACGGGCAGCCAGCCGAGCTTCACCGAGAACACCTCCATCAGCAGCATGCCGAGCGCGAACGCGGGAAACGAGATGCCCGACACCGCGAGCGTCATGCCGAGGCGGTCCGGCCAGCGGTTGCGCCATACGGCCGACGCGATGCCGATCGCCATGCCGAAGGCCGTCGCCCACGCCATGCTGACGAGCGTCAGCATCAGCGTCGGCATGAAGCGCTCGCCGATCTCGGTCGATACCGGCCGCTTGCTGCGGGTCGACAGGCCGAAATCGCCGTGCGCGATCTTCACGAAGAAGTTCACGAACTGCGCGGGCATCGGCTGGTCGAGGCCGAGATCGGTGCGCACCAGCGCGACCGTCGCGTCGTCGGCTTCGGGCCCGGCCGCGAGCCGCGCCGGATCGCCCGGCAGCAGGTGGACGAACAGGAACACCAGCACCGCGACGATCACGAGCGTGGGCAGCAGGCCGAACAGGCGTTTGACGAGAAAATTCAGCATGATGGCACCGAACCAGGGCGGCGCGCCGTGACGCGCCCGAATACGCTTACTTCAGCGAGATTTCGTCGAAGTTGAACGAGCCGTCCGGCATCACGTACGCACCCTGAAGCCGCTTGCTGCGCGCATACACGATCTTCTCCTGCACGAGGAAGATCCACGGCGCATCGGCCCAGATCTGCTTCTGCACGCCCGCGTAGTACTCGGCCTTCTTCGCGTGATCGGTCGTCGACAGCGCCTTCTCCAGCCCCTCGTCGACGAGCCCGTTCTGGTAGTACGCGGTATTGAACAGCTTCGGCGGCTTCGACGCGGATGCGAGCAGCGGCGTGATCGCCCAGTTCGCCTCGCCGGTCGACGACGACCAGCCGATGTAGTACATCCGCACCGGCGCCTTCGCCGGATCCGGCGCGCTCTCGACCTTCGCGACGCGCTCGCCGGCTTCCAGCGCCTGCACCTGCACCTTCACGCCGACCTGCGCGAGCTGCTGCTGCACGAACTGGATCGCCTTCTGCGACGTCGAGTTGTTATACGCGGACCACAGCGTCGTCTCGAAGCCGTTCGGATAACCGGCCTCCTTCAGCAGCGCGCGCGCCTTCGCCGGGTCGTACGGCCACGGGCCCGGCTTCGTCGCGTAGTCGACGCCCTGCGGCACCACGCCGGTGGACGGCGTCGCGAAGCCGGCGAACGCGACCTTCGCGAGCGCTTCCTTGTTCACCGCATAGTTCAGCGCCTGGCGCACCTTCGGGTTGTCGAACGGCTTCTGCTGCAGGTTCAGCGATACGTAGCGCTGCACGATCGACGGCCGCTCCACGACGTCGACCTTCGGGTTGCCCTTCAGGTCGGCCGCCTGCTCGAACGGAATGCGGAACGCGAAATCGGCCTCGCCCGTCTTGATCAGCGCCGCGCGCGTGTTGTTGTCGACCACCGGCTTCCAGTCGATCGCGTCGATCTTCGGGTAGCCCTTCTTCCAGTAGCCGGCGAACTTCTTCACCTTCAGGTCGTCGGTCTGCTTCCATTCGACGAACTCGAACGGGCCCGTGCCGACCGGATGCAGCGCGATGTCGCGGCCCCACTTCTTCAGCGCGGCCGGCGAGATCATCACGGCCGACGGGTGCGCGAGCGTGTTGATCAGCGCGGAGAACGGCTCGCGCAGCGTGATCTTCACCGTGTACGGATCGACCACTTCGGTCTTCTCGATCACGCGGAACATGTTGTAGCGCTTCAGGTGGTTCGCGGGATCGGTCACGCGGTCGAAGTTCGCCTTCACGGCCGCCGCGTTGAAATCGGTGCCGTCGTGGAACTTCACGCCCTGGCGCAGCTTCACCGTGTAGACCTTCGCGTCGGGCGACGCCGTGTAGCCCGTCGCGAGCACGTTGACGAGCTTCATGTCCTTGTCGAAGCCGAAGAGTCCCTGGTAGAACGACTTGACGACGGCCTGCGACACCGTGTCGTTCGCGTCGTACGGATCCATCGTCGTGAACGTCGAATCCACCGCCATCACCGCGGTCTGCTGCGCGAACGCGGGCACCGCGGCCGACAGCGCGAGCGCGCCGGCACCCGCTGCGAGCAGTGCGCGTGGACGGAACATCGGGAACGAAAGCGATTTGTTCATGTGGGCTGGCTCCTGTGCGTGATTCGGTGACGCGTGGTGGGAATCGCGGAATGACTGCCTCCGCTCGGGAAACAACCGTCTCTGCCTGGCGCGTGCGCAGCTGCGGTCCATGGCAACCTGCGCGCGTTCAGTACGCGCCGCCGACGCGGTGCGTCGCGACGTAGTGATCGGGGCCGACCGCGACGAGCGGCGCGACGACCGGCTCGTCGCCGGCCGCGCGGATCGGGCTCGGGATTTCGTCCGCCGCGAGCTGGCGCGGTGCGTGCCGGCGCGCGGGGTCGGCCACCGGCACCGCGCTCATCAGTTTCTTCGTGTACGGATGCTGCGGCGCCTCGAACACCGCGCGGCGCGGGCCGATCTCGACGATCTGGCCGAGATACATCACCGCGACCCGATGGCTGATGCGCTCGACCACGGCCATGTCGTGCGAGATGAACAAATACGCGACGCCGAGCTCGCGCTGCAGGTCGAGCATCAGGTTGACGATCTGCGCCTGCACCGACACGTCGAGCGCCGACACCGATTCGTCGGCGATCACGACCTTCGGGTTCAGCGCGAGCGCACGCGCGATCGCGATCCGCTGGCGCTGGCCGCCCGAGAATTCATGCGGATAGCGGCGCGCGGCCTCGGGCGGCAGGCCGACCTTGTCGAGCAGCCAGTCGACCCGCGCCTGCGCTTCGCGGCCGCTCGCGACGCCGTGCACGAGCAGCGGCTCCATGATCGAGAAGCCCACGGTCAGGCGCGGGTTCAGCGATGCGAACGGGTCCTGGAAGATGAACTGGATGTTCCGGCGCAGCGCCTGCAGGTCGGCGCCTTTCAGCGCGCTGATGTCGCGACCGTCGAATTCGATCGAGCCGCTCTGCGATTCGACGAGGCGCAGCAGCGAGCGGCCGGTGGTCGACTTGCCGCAACCCGATTCGCCGACCAGCGCGAGCGTCTCGCCCGCGCGCAACTCGAAGCTCACACGCTCGACCGCATGCACGTATTGCGATACGCGGCCGAACACGCCGCTCTTCACCGGGAAGCGCGTCACGAGATCGCGCACGCGCAGGATCGGCGACGCGGATCGATCGACGCCCGGCGGCGCATCGTCGTTCGCCGCCGGTGCGGGCGCCGGTGATGTCGCCGGCGCTGCCGTGTTTGCGCCTTCCACCTTCAGCAGCGGGAATTTCTCGGGCACGTCGGTGCCCTGCATCGAGCCGAGCTTCGGCACGGCCGCGAGCAGCGCGCGCGTGTAGCGATGCGCGGGCGCCGCGAAGATGCGATCCGATTCGCCCTCCTCGACCTTCTCGCCGCGATACATCACGAGCACGCGGTCGGCCACTTCGGCCACCACGCCCATGTCGTGCGTGATGAAGATCACGCCCATGTTCATTTCGTCCTGCAGCCCGCGCACCAACTGCAGGATCTGCGCCTGGATCGTCACGTCGAGCGCGGTCGTCGGCTCGTCGGCGATCAGCAGCGCGGGCCGGCACGACAGCGCCATCGCGATCATCACGCGTTGCCGCATCCCGCCCGACAACTGGTGCGGATAGCGCGCGAACACGCGGCGCGCCTCCGGAATGCGCACGAGCTCGAGCAGCCGCAGCGTCTCCGCGCGCGCTTCCGATGCACTCTTCGACTGATGCAGCGCGATCGCCTCGCTGATCTGGTCGCCGACCGTAAACACCGGGTTCAGCGACGTCATCGGCTCCTGGAAGATCATCGCGATGTCCGCGCCGCGAATGCCGCGCATCGTCGCACCGCTCGCCTGCGCAAGATCGACGAGCGCGCCGCCGCGCCGGCGGAACGCGATCCGCCCGTTCGTGATCGCGCCGCCGCCATGCTCGACGAGCCGCATCAGCGCGAGCGACGTGACCGACTTGCCCGAGCCCGATTCGCCGACGATCGCGAGCGTCTCGCCGCGGTCGACGTGAAACGACACGTTGCGCACCGCGTCGAACGTCGCGCCTTCGCGGCGGAACGTGACCGACAGGTCGTCGACGGCCACCACGCGCTGCTCGGGCAAGGCGAGTGCGGGCGGAGTTCGGTTCGGAGTCATGCGTGCGTCTCCTGCATCGGGGGCGAAACGGAATCAGGCCGCGTCGTCGCGGTAGATGCCGACCACCGGCGCTTCACCGACGCGCGCATAGCCGCGGTACATCCCGTCGGTGTTGAACGGCATCGCGACGTTGCCCTGCGCGTCGACCGCGATGATCCCGCCGCGGCCCGCGAGGCGCGGCAGCTTGTTCATCACGACGTCGTGCGCGGCATCGGCGAGCGACGCGCCGCGATACGCGATCTGCGCGGCAACGTCATGCGCGGTCGCGAGCCGGATGAACATCTCGCCGGTGCCCGTCGACGACACCGCGCAGGTCGCATCGTCCGCATAGCAGCCTGCGCCGATGATCGGCGAATCGCCGACGCGCCCCGGCTGCTTGTTCGTGATGCCGCCCGTCGACGTCGCCGCCGCGATGTGGCCGTGGCGGTCGCACGCGACCGCGCCGACCGTGCCGTGCTTGCGGTCCGGGTCGAGCGGCTCGGCCGGCTGCGATTGCGATGGCGATTTGCCGAACGCGAACGTCGCCGCGTCATGGTCGAGCATCGCGCCGGCTGCCGCGCGCGCCCTGACCCATTGCGCGTGACGCGCTTCGGTGTCGAAATAGCCGGGCTCCGCGAGTTCGAGCCCCTGTGCGGCCGCGAACGCATCGGCGCCCGCGCCGGCGAACAGCACGTGTTCGCTCGCCTCCATCACGCGCCGCGCGGCGAGCACCGGGTTGCGCACGCGCGTCGCGCAGCAGATCGCACCGGCGCCGAGCGTCGCGCCATCCATGATCGCCGCGTCGAGTTCGTGCTTGCCTTCGGCCGTATAGACGGCACCTCGCCCGGCGTTGAACAGCGGACAGTCCTCGAGCATCCGCACCGCGACGGTGACGGCGTCGAGCGCGCTGCCGCCGTCGGCCAGCACCTGCTGGGCGGCCGTCAGGATCGCGGTCAACTCGGCACGGTACTGACGTTCGGTGTCGGAATCCATCGCATCGCGCAGGATCGTGCCTGCGCCGCCGTGAATCGCAACGATCGCGGGTGAAGTCATGTTTTTTCCGGACGGTGGGAAGAAGGGTTGGCGGCCGGCTGCGTCGCTTGCGGCTGCATGAGCCACGGCAGCAGGAATTCGGTCATCTCGGCGGCGGATTTCGCGGACCGGTGCGTGCGCAGCGCGACCGCGTCGATCAGCGCCTCGATCATCGCGAGCACCGCTGCTTCCGACGTGGCCGCGAAGCGCCGTTCGGCCTTGACGTACAGGTTCAGCGACGCGATCGGCGCAAGCGGCGATTGCGGGCCGTCGGAGATACCGAGTACGCGTGCACCGCGCGCGGCCGCGCGGCGGGCCAGTTCGATCGTGTCCTTCACGTAGCGCGGAAACGCGAGCGCGATCACGAGATCGCGCGCGTCGGCCGTATAGAGCCGCCGGGCCGCGTGCGACGGGCCGCCGAGCAGCGCGAGCGACTGCACGTTGTCGTGGCAGACGGACAGCCCGTGCTCCATCAGCCCGGCGAGGAACGCGCTCGACCCCGCGCCGAGGATCAGCACGCGCCGCGCGCCGACGATCGCCTCGACCGCGGCCTCGACATCGGCCGCGTCCAGTTGCGCGCGCGTGTTCCCGATGTTCGCGACGGCCTGGTCGAATACCGCGTCGATCCATGCGGCGCCGCGCACCCCGGACTCCTGCTCCTGCGCGGAACGCAGCCGCTCGACCGGCCCGAGCGTCGCCTCGAAGCCGCGCACGAGCGCGGCGCGCATCGCCGGATAGCCATCGAAACCGAGCGCCTTCGCGAAGCGGTTCGCGGTCGCGATCGACGCATTCACGGCCTGCGCGAGTTCGTCGATGCGCATCGTCGCCGCGCGGAACGGATTCGCGAGCACGAACTCGCCCATGCGCCGGTGGATCGGCGTCATCAACGGCATCGCCGACGCGATCCGCTCGGCGATCGACGGTTCGGCATCGGACGCGGTGGACGAATCAGGTGTCGGCATGACGGCGACGGTCAGGCAAATGAAAGTGAAAGTAAACTTACACAATCCACATTAGGAAAAAAATAAATTTCCAGCGACTCAGGGATTCCCCGATGCGGCGCGCGCGAGCGGATGCGCTTCCCGTTCACGGGGTAACATCACGCGAGTCCGCCGCATCCGGGCTTGCCGCGCGAATGCGTGCGGCGGCCGGCGTTCCGTCTCGTGCCTCTCTTCTCGATGCCAACCATGTCAGACTCCCGTCCCTTGTCCCAAACGACGTTCAGGCCGCAGGTCGTCCCGCCGTCGCTCGCGGCCGACAAGCGCACGCACCTGCTGAGCCGCGCGCCGGGGCATGCGACGACGCAGGCGCAATGACGGCGGGCTTCGTTTCCGCAGGCGCGCGATGAGCGGCGTGTCGCACGATCTCGTCGGCGACACCATCGCGCTCGGCACGTTCGCGCTGCTGTATCTCGCGGGGCTCGGGCTTGCGCTTTGGCGAATTCGGGCGGCCGGACGGCGCGGCAAGGTCTACTGGATCGTCTGCGCGGCGCTGCTGATCGGCGGCGCGGGCGCGATGTTCGCCGGGCAGTCGCCCGGATCGAACCTCGGCGAGATGCCCGGCGGCTTCGCGCTCGGCGTCGAAGCGGTGCTCGGCGGGCTGGCGATGGTCGCGGCCGGATGCGCATGGCTGATGCTGCGCGCGCGACGGGAGCCCTAACCAAGGAACGCGAGCAGCGCCGCGTTGAACCGCGCGGGTCGCTGCAGCGGCGCGAAATGGCTCACGCCGGGCAGGATCGTCAGCGTCGCGCCCGGGATCGTGCGCGCCAGGTACGCCGCATGCTCGGGCCGGATGAATTCGTCGTGTTCGCCCAGCACGATCGCGACGCGCACGTCGATCGCGGCGAGTTCCTTCGCCGAGTAGTCGGGCTGCGTGCGCATCATTTCGCTGACGGCCGCGACGAACGGCTCGAAGCCGTCCGGCGTCGCCGACAGCGCCGCGTAATCGTTCCGGTGCCGGGCAAAGCAGCGGTCGACCACCGCGCTCGGCGCCATCGCCTTCACGCCGCCCGGGTCCATGTTGCATGCGAAGAAGAACACGCTTTCCACGCGTGCGGGAGCCCTGGAAGCCAGCACGAGCGCGATGCACGCACCGTCGCTCCAGCCGACGAAGCGTGCACGGTCGACGTGCAGTGCATCGAGCACCGCGAGGACGTCCGACGCCATGCGTTCGTAGGAATAAGGGCGGGCGTCGCGCGTGCTGCGGCCGTGGCCGCGGCTGTCAATCACGATTGCACGGTAGCCGGCCGCGAGCAGCGCCGGCACCTGGTTGCCCCAGTTGCCGCTGTGGCCGAGGCCGCCGTGCAGCAGGATCACCGGCGGGCCGTCTCCGTAGCACGCATGCCAGATGCGCGCGCCGTCGTGTTCGAGCCATCCTTGCTCGCCGGCCGTCGGCAGCGGCGCGGCGCCATGCGCCGCGAACCGGCCGAGGTCGTCGTCCTCCATCTCCGCACTCATCGTTCTTTATCCTTGCGACGAAGCCGAAGACGCGATTGTAATGCGCGTCCCGGCGCGCTCGCGCCGACGGAAGCGGCAGCGCCCCGAACCGCCCTACGCGGCGTGCTTGTGCGCGCGGATCATCCAGCACGCGGCGTCGAAACGCAGCTCGTCGCCGTGCACATAACGCTCGAACGCCGCACAAGCCGTTTCGACCACGCGCACGCGCGTCGCGTCGTCCACGTCGCGCAGCGCGAGGCCGACGGGGCCGAGCCGCGACACGTAATCGGCCAATGCGTGCGTCGGCAGCACGCATCGTACGTCGATCGGCCGAAGGTCGATGCCGCTCCAGCCGCTCGCGTCGAGCATCGCCGCGACCCGCTCCCCGTCTCCGAACGCGAACTGTCCGGGCGCGCCCGGCATGCGGGGCGGCAGGCCCGGCAGCAACGGCGCCGCGGCCCGCTCGGCGATCGTCATGAACGGATTGTCTGCCGCGCTGCGCCAGGCGATCGCGCACAACCGCGCGCCGTCGGCGGCCGCATGCCGCAGATTCGCGAACGCGCGAACCGGATCGTCGAAGAACATCACGCCGAGGCGCGACACGATCAGGTCGACGCTCGCGGGCTCGAACGCGTGCGTCTGCGCATCCGCGCGGACGAACCCGGCGCCCACGCCTGCGCGCTCGGCGCGCGCCCGCGCCGCGTCGAGCATCGGCGCCGATACGTCGACGCCGGTGCAGTGCCCCTGCGCGCCGAGCCGCCGCGCGATCGCAACCGTGACCGCGCCCGTGCCGCAGCCGACGTCGAGCACCTGCCGCGCGCCCGTGGCCGCGGCCGCTTCGACGAGCAGTTCCTCGAACGGCTCGAACATCCGGTCGATCGGCGCCTGCGTCTCGACCCAGGCGCGCCCCGACGGGCCGTTCCAGAGTGCGGCCAGTTCGCCGTTGGCTGGCTGGGTGTGGTTCATGATCGTGTTTCCTGTGGATTTGCCCTCGAAAGGCGAGCCGCCAGTGTGCTGCTTCAAGCCGGCTTGAAGTCAAGCGGCGGCGGACGCCATCGGCGCAAACGCCCTTCGAAACAAGACGGGGGCGGAAGCGCGGCCAGCCCGACGACAACGGTCAATTGATTTTGCGAGTGGCCTAAACCCTGGCAGTCAGCTGCCGTTAATCTTTCTTGCGACTACCCTTCATGGATTGAAAGCAAGACCGACTGCATGGCTGGCAGCCGAATTCGACATGAAGCAAATGATGCCCGGGGTTGATGAGAATCCACCAACTCCATTTCGACAGTCCTGAGAGCACGTCGTCGGGCGCATATTCCAACAACAACGAGGGTTTCATGGCGATCGCCATCACCAGCAACACCAGCAGCACGCCGCGGTATACGCCAACTCAGGCTCAATCCGCACCAAGTCAGGAAAAATCGTCTACCGGCGCCGCGACCAAAGCAGGTTCCGTTACCGTCTCGTGGCGCGCTCAAGCACGCAATGGCACACCCGGCCGAAAAGAACTGGGCGCAAGGGCCGAAACCATCGTTGATGAAATCGCCGGCGAGACCTGGGCCGCGAACAGGGCCAAACACGATGCCGAGCTCCCGAAATCGGACGACCCGCAAGCTTTGGCGTTGGCCAGGCAAGCAACGGACTTTTCCCATGGCATCGGCGCCAACCCGTTCAAGGGCATGTCTCGCGAGCAGCTGGATGCCATTGCCTATGACGACAGCGGCAAATTTACCGTCAACGAGCGGCATGCAGCCTGGCACGAAGCCTACGATCAGGAACAGGCCTGGCGCGTTCGGGTCATTGCGCAAGGCGATCTCGAATATCAAGGAACCGGGAAGCAGAACGGCTTCTTTGCCGAAGTGCTCAAGCACTACAAGGGCCTGCCGGCGATCGAGCAAGCACAATACCCGGACAACTACGCGTCGAAATTGCAGTACTGGATCTCGCTCGACTTCAACTTCCACGCGAACCAGGCTGAAGGCAGCGGGACTTCCTACAAGAGCGTGGTCGAGACGCTGCTAGAGCAAGGCCCGCATGCCCGGAATGGCGCGATGATTGCCGCGTCGGCAACTCGGGACACACCGGCTGCCCACTGACTAGCGCTTCGCGGCGAACGCCACGCAGGGGATCGACCGAAGCCGCGATCGCCGAATCGCGCACAATGCGTCGACGGCGCGCCGAATCGCTGCGCCCCGCCGAATCGTTTTCATATTTCTTACATTCGCGCTGCGTATGTTGACGGCTTTTCACCGGTGACCACCATGCGACGACTCTCCCTGCGCGCCGTGACCGCGCCCCTGGTCTCGCTGGCGGCGATTGCGGCCCTCGCGACGCTGCCGGCGTGCTCGAACCACATCGATTCGCCGGACGATCCGGCGAGTGCGTCGGTCAATGTCCAGGCCGCATGGGTCGAGATCGGCGATACGAACCAGGCGATCGCGCGCGTCGTCACCAACTTCGTGCCGGCATCCGCCGGCGATCCGCTGTGCCCGCAGCTCGTCGTCGACGGCAAGCTGTCGCGCATGTCGCTGCGCGCGGGCGCGGCCACCGCGCCGCAGCGCCCGACCGCGAGCGCCCCGGCGGACTCGAAGCCGTCGAGCTTTCCGGTGTCCGTCTGCGAGGCGACGCTGCCGGCCGGCGCGCAGGCGGCGAGCGTCGCGGGCCGCACACTGCCGCTGCCGAAGGCGCAGCCGCAACGCATCGCGATCATCGCCGACACCGGCTGCCGCATGAAGAAAGCCGACAACGCATGGCAGGCATGCAACGACGCGACGGTCTGGCCGCTCGACACAATCGCAGCCAGCGTCGCGAAGCTGTCGCCCGACCTGGTGATGCACATCGGCGACTACCACTACCGCGAAAACGCATGCCCGCCGGACATCGCCGGCTGCAAGGACAGCCCGTGGGGCTATGGCTGGGATACGTGGCAGGCCGACCTGTTCCGCCCGGCCGCGCCGTTGCTCGCGAAGGCCCCGTGGGTCGTCGTGCGCGGCAACCACGAGGAATGCGCACGCGCGGGCCAGGGCTGGTTCCGCTTCCTCGACCCGCGCCCGTATTCGGCTGTGCGCTCGTGCGACGATCCGGCCAACGACAACAACGCGAACTATTCGGAGCCCTATGCGGTATCGCTCGGCGGCGGCTCGCAGGTGATCGTGTTCGACACCTCGAAGGTCGGCCGCACGCCGCTCAAGACGACCGACGCGCAGTTCGGCATCTACCAGAAGCAGTTCCAGACGGTCGCCGCGCTCGCGTCGAAGGCCGGCATGACGACGACGATCTTCACGAACCATCATCCGATCCTGGCGTTCGCGCCGATCGCCGGCAGCACGCCCGCGCCCGGCAACCTCGCGTTGCAGTCGGTGATGTCGAGCCTCAACGCACAGGCGTACTACCCGCCCGGCGTGCACGTGGCGCTGCACGGGCACGTGCACGATTTCCAGGCGATCAACTTCTCGTCCGGGCACCCGGCGACGATCGTGTCCGGCAACGGCGGCGACAGTCTCGACGTCGCGCTGCCCGACCCGTTCCCGGCCGGCCTGTCGCCCGCACCGGGGGCCGTGATCGAGCGGCTGTCGCACAACAACAGCTTCGGCTTCCTGATCATGGAACGCCGGGCCGCCCCGGCGACCGGCTGGATATTCCATGCGTATTCGGCGGCCGGCAAGCTGCTCGCGTCGTGCAACCAGTCGGGCACCACGCTCGCCTGCGACAAGACGGGGTTCATCGCGCCGTGACGAAAGGTTCTGCACGCAGCGGCCGCTCCGGCTGCTCCGGCCGCTCCGGTCAATCTGCCCGCCCGGCCCTCACGGCCCTGCTCGCGGCCGCGACGCTTGCCGCCGCCGCCCCGCTTGCCAGCCGCGCCGCGCCGTCCGACACCGTGCTCCTGCCTGGCGCCCCGCCCGCGCGCGTCGTCGACACGATCGGCAACGGCACGCCGCAGGTGACGGGCAAGATCGATGCGGCGACCGCGCGCTTCGCACCCGACCCGACGCTCGTCGCGCTCGGCCGCCGGATCTTCTTCGATTCAAGGCTGTCCGAGCCGCGCGGCATGTCGTGCGCGGGCTGCCACGACCCGGGCCGCGCGTTCGCGCCGACGCTGTCGGCCGCCTCGCTCGCGGGGCCCGGCGTGCCGGAAGGCAGCCGGCCCGGGCGTTTCAGCCAGCGCAACGCACCGTCGCTGCTCTATGTGCGCTACGTACCGCGCCGCCACTTCTACCGGGACGACGACGCGCCCGCACCGTCGCCGTTCGGCGGCCTGTTCGGCGACGGCCGCGCGGATACGCTCGCCGAGCAGATCCGCGGGCCGCTGTTCGATCCGAACGAGATGAACAACCGGTCGCCGGCCGCGCTGCTGCGCAAGGTCGATGCAACCGAACTCGCGCCCGATCTCGCCGCGCGCTTCGGCGACGGCGTGCGGCGCGATCCGGAGCGCATGGTGCGCGCGCTCGGCGCGGCGGTCCAGGCGTATCTGCAGAGCGACGAGATGGCGCCGTTCACGTCGCGTTTCGACGCGTTCCTGCGCACGCGCAAGCCGCTCGCGCCGGCCGAGATGCGCGGCCTCGCGCTGTTCCGGAATCCGGACAAGGGCAACTGCATGAGCTGCCACACGCTGTCGGAGACGTCGAGCCGACCGGAGCGTTCACTCTTCACCGATTTCGGCTACGACGCAATCGCGGTGCCGCGCAACCGCGCACTGCCGGCGAACCGCGATCCGCGTCATTTCGACAACGGGCTGTGCGACACCGCCCGTCGGCTGCGCTGGCCCGAGCCGACGCAATGGTGCGGCTACCTGCGCACACCGGGGCTGCGCAACGTCGCGCTCAAGCAGACGTTCATGCACAACGGCGTGTTCACGACGCTGCGCGACGCGGTCGCGTTCTACAACACGCGCTCGACCGATCCGAAGCACTGGTATCACGGGGCCGGAACATTCGACGACGTGCCGGCCGCCTATCGCGGCAACATCAACGTCAACTCGACGCCGATGAACCGCCGGCCCGGCACGCCGCCCGCGCTGACCGACGCGGAGATCGACGACATCGTCGCGTTCCTCGGCACGCTGACCGACGCGCGCTATGCGGCCGCCCGCGCGCCGGCGCGTTGACGTCCGCAAGCCACCGGAACGTCAGCGCTGCGCTGCAGCAGCCGCGGCAGCGGACGCCCGGATCCGCATGACGGTTTGACGCGAGGTGCCGAACCTGCGCGCGATCTCGCTGATCGACAGGCCCTTGTCGAGCGCGCGCATCACGCGCTCCCGATCATGGTGCGAAAGCGACGCCGGCCGACCGGTGCGTCGCCCGCTGTCCTGCGCGGATTTCAACCCTTCCCTGCTGCGCTGGCTCCTCGTCACGATCTCCATCCGGACGATCGCCTTCAGCGTTTTGACCGCCTGCGGTTCGGAACGGCCGGCCAGGTCAACGTTGCCGAGTTCGACGCATCGAACCGAAATTCCTTCGCTGCGGCAATGCATCAGGGTCGACAGCACATCCCGCGCGCTGCACCCGAGCGCGGCGAGTTCGAGCACCACCAGCAGATCGCCGGGCGCGGCGCGTCTCAACAGGCCCTTGAGTTCGGGCCGCTCCGCCGCGGCGACGTGCGGCGGCACATGATCGGTTGCGATGCGATTGAGCACGATGGTGTAGCCGGCCTTGTCGAACGCAATCAGTTCCTGCTCCGGAACATGGCCATCGGCCGCACTGTTGATGTAGAAGTAGGTTCGCTGCAAAGCCAGCTCCGAAGGACGCAACGCTGTCGGCCGATCCGTGGTTCGCTACCTATGATGCCCCGGCATCGCCCGCGATGGCCCGCACGATCATGTCGATCGAGGCCGGCTTCACGATGACGGTGTGAAACTCCCTCCAGTCGCAGCGCGCCAGCGTCTGCGGAACCATGCCGACGATACGGGCGCCGGGGTACGTCCTGAGCGTGTCGACGGCAAGCACGCGCGCCCTGTCCGGATCTCGCTCGATGTCGACGATCACCGCCGCGACGGGCCCGTGCGCGACCGTCTCCTCGACGCGATGCTTCGGGAGCACGGTCGTGCTGAATCCTCGCAAGCGCAATAACAGCGCAATCGATTCCCCGACGTGCGGGTTGCCCCGGAGAATCACGATGCTCTTGCCCGCGTACCGTGGCGGGTCGTCGACGATCGCCGCGCTGCGCAATACGGCTTCGCTGCTCAGCCAGAGCAGGCGAGCCTCCTGGTACGATTCCAGCGCCATTTGCCGCGCAGTTTCGTCCGCGAACGGATTGGCAAACAGCGCCTGCAAGCGGGCCTCCGCGGCCTCGAGCCGCCGGGCGGCTTCGTCGAATTGCGCCTTCGCATCCTTGTCGCGATTGTCGATGCTGTTCGTCATTTCTCGCTGGGCTCCCGTCGCTCGGTACGGGTCGGAACCGACATCCGAGCCTGGGCAACGCATGTCGCGACGCGTCCCGCGGCATGTCATCCAGTTGCAGTATGCGCCGCCTGCGCAATCCTCGCGCACTGCCGCCGCTTCGACGGCGACGCTCCGCCCGCGGCCCGGGTCGGCGTGCGCAAGGGCCTGTTCCCGCTAATAACGGGCTTGCGAACGTGCCTTGCCGGTCGCAGTGCAAGGAGCACGGAGCGCCGTTTGGCCGAGCCAAACAAGCGACGCCCGACGCCGCAATGCGGCCGGCAAGGCACGTTCCCCTGATCTTAAAAATTCATTCTTGGGGCTGGCCGCCAGAAGGGCCGATCGCCGCGTCATGCTCCTTGCGAATACGTCCAGTATTCGCCGCGTCGCATTCCTCGCGCTCGGCCCTTCTGGCGGCCAGCGCAAGCCCGTTATTAGCGGGAACAGGCCCTAGCCGCGCAGCCGCGAGAACACGGACTGCAGGTTTTCGAGCGTCACGGGCTTCTTCAGGTGCGCATCGAAGCCCGCCTGCTCGGCCAGCCTGACGTCGGCTTCCTGGCCGAAGCCGCTGAGCGCAATGCAGATCACCGATTTCATGGCCGGCGCTTCGCGCAGCTTCCCGACGAATGCCAGCCCGTCCATGCCCGGCATGCCGATATCGGACAGCACGACGTCCGGCACGTTGCCGTCGAGCATCGACAGCGCCTGTTCGCCGCTGGTCGCCGTCCGAACGATCGCGCCTTCGCTTTCCAGCAGGAGCTTGAAGGTCTCGACCGTCTCCGTATCGTCGTCGACCATCAGGATATGCAAGCCATGCAACGATTCGGCGAGCATCCCGCCGGCCGCATTCGCATCGGCATGCGCGCGATGCGTCGGCAGCGTGACCGTGAACGTCGCGCCGCGGCCGGCGCCCTCGGACTCCGCCCGCACCGTGCCGCCATGGAGATTCACCAGCTCCCGGACCAGCGCGAGGCCGATGCCGAGGCCGGCGCGGCGTGCGGCCGGGTCGCGGCTCTGGCGGAACATGTCGAAGATGTGCGGCAACAGCGCCGGCTCGATGCCGCTGCCGGTATCGGCCACGCGCAGCACGGCCTCCGCATGGCCGTTGACCTGCAGCGACACGTCCACCCTGCCGTGGCTCGTGAACTTCAGCGCATTGCTGATCAGGTTCCAGACGACCTGCTCGATGCGCGTGAGGTCCGCGAGGATGATGACGGGCGACTCGGTCATCGCGACCTGGAGCGCGAGGCCGCGCTGGTTCGATTCGTCCTGCACGGCGCTGGCGACGCGCCGCACGATCTCGCGCATGTCGACGGGCGTGCGCACCACGGACAGCTTGCCGGTCCGCACGCGCGACACATCGAGCAGATCGTCGATGATCTGCGCCTGGCCGATCACGGTGCGCCGGATCGTCTCGGTCGCGCGCGAGATGTTCAGGCTTTGCCGCGCCTCCGGCGAACGCGCGATCAGCTCCGCGCTCGCCGAAATGAGGTTGAGCGGGTTCTTCAGCTCGTGGGAGACGACGGCGAGGAATTCGTCGCGACGCCGCTCGGCATCCTGCTCGCGGGTAACGCGAAGCTGTTCGACCTGTGCGTCGCGGCCGGCCGTGGCGGCCTGGGTGGATTCCCCGAGATCGCGGGCGATTTTTGCAAACCCGCTGACGCCCGGCTCGTCGAGACGCGACAACACGCCGCTCGCGAAGAAACGGGTGCCGTCCTTGCGCCGGTGCCAACGCGCCTCTTCGATGCGCCCGTTCGCGCGCGCCTGCGCGAACTCGCGCTCGGCAACGTGGCCGGCCCGGTCCTCGTCGGTCGACAGCACCTCGGCGGACTGCCCGATCATTTCCGCTGCGGCGTACCCGAAGATCCGTTCCGCGCCCGCATTCCAGCTGGTGATGACGCCGTCGTCGTCGAACGTGATGATCGCGTAGTCCTTGGTGCCCTCGGTCACGATCCGCATGCGCCGCTCGCCTTCGCGCAGCCGTTCTTCCGCCCGCCGCCGGTCCGTGATGTCGATGAAGGACAGCACCGCGCCGTCGATGCGGTCTTCCGTCGTCCGGTACGGCACGAAGCGCGCGAGATACCAGCGCCCGTCGTTGCTCTTCAGCTCGCGCTCGATCAGGCGCAGCGAATCGAACGCCTCGGCCGCGTCGTCGGCGAGCTTGTCGTATTCGAGCCGATGCGTGATGTCGAGCAGCGACCGGCCGATGTCGGACGGAATGATGCTGAACACGTCCGTCGCGCGCGGCGTGTAGCGCTTGATGCAGATATTGCGATCGACGAAGATCGTGCCGATGTCGTTCGCCGCGATCAGGTTCTGCAGGTCGTCGTTGATCTTGCCGGTTTCCTCGACCTTCGACTTCAGCTCGGCGTTGACGGTGGTCAGCTCCTCGTTGATCGACTGCAGTTCCTCCTTGCTGGTCTCGAGCTCTTCCGTCGCCGAACGCAGCTCCTCGTTGATGGCCTGCAGCTCCTCGTTGGAGGCCTTCAGCTCTTCCGTCGACGTTTCCGATTGCTCGATCGTCGACTGCAGCTGCTCCTTGGTGCGCTGCAGCTCGCGCTCGAGCTGGGTGATGATCGGGTCCTTCTGCGTGTCGGCCGTCGCGGTCTCCCCACTGCTCATGCTGTCTTCGACTTCATCGAACAGCACCAGCACGAAATCCGCATTGGCTTCGGGGTCGTGCACCGGGCGCGCCGTCATGTTGACGAAATACGACCGCGCGTCGCGCTCGATCCTCACGCGCCGCGCTTCCACGCTGCGGTTCGTGTGCAGCGCCTGGTAGATCGCGGTGCGCAGTTCGAGCCGCAGTTCGGGGCGCACCGCCGCGATGATGTTGTGCGACGGCTCGCCGCCCGAATACTGCAGGAACCGCCCCGCGCGATCGGACAGGTGGACGATTTCGGAGTCGCGGTTCACGAGCACGCTCGGCGGCGCGTATTGCTCGACGAGGCGCTGGTGCAGGTCGCCGAACGAGAAGCGGCGGCGCCCCGGCAGCTGCACCGTCGCGACGACCGGCCGCGCGCTCATCGTTCCGGTGATCGCGACAGGCATCGGCGTGTCGCCGCGCACCGCCACGTTCGCGCGATAGATGCGGTTGCGCTTGTCGATCACGCTGAACATCGAGCTGACGCTGTCGGCCGACTCCGAACTGCCGAGGAACAGCACGCCCCCCGGACGCAGCGCGAAGTGGAACATCTTCAGGATCTCGATCTGGGCCTCGCGATCCAGATAGATCAGCAGATTGCGGCAGCAGATCAGGTCGAGCCGCGAGAACGGCGGGTCGCTCAGCACGTTGTGGTGCGCGAACAGCATATGCTCGCGCAGTTCCTTCTTGATCCGATAGTGCGCGGCGTCCTTCGAAAAGAACTGGCGCACGCGGCCCGCCGTCACGTCGGCGAGAATCGAGTCGGGATAGAGGCCGGCACGCGCGAAGGAGATCGCCCGCTCGTCGATATCGGTCGCGAAGACCTGGAACGAAATGCCCTCGGACGACTTCAGCGACCGTTCCTGCAGCAGCATCGCGAGCGAATACGCTTCTTCGCCGGTCGCACAGCCGACGGACCAGACGCGGATGCGGTCCTGCTCGCCGCGCCCCTCGAAAAACTGGGGCAGGACTTCGCGCTCCAGCACGTCGAACGTTTCCTTGTCGCGGAAGAAGTTCGTGACGCTGATCAGCATGTCCTGCAGCAGCGCCTGGGTTTCGTCCGGGTGCAGATGGAGATAGTCGCGATACGCCTGGAGATCGGTGATGCCGTTCACCTGCAGGCGGCGCTCGATCCGGCGCAGCACGGTCGCCCGCTTGTAATGACGAAAATCGTGCGCGGTGCGCGTGCGCAGGATGATCATGATCTCGCGCAACGCACGCTCGGCCGACTCGTTCATCAAGTCTTCCTGGCGCTCCTCGTCTTCGACGGCGGGCAGGTGAATTTCCTTCGCGGTCAGCCACAGATCCAGCAGCCGCTGCGGCATCTCGGCCGCCGTGAGCACGAAGTCGACCATGCCGGTGGCGATGGCGCTGCGCGGCATGCTGTCGTATTCCGCTTCGGCCGGGTCTTGCGCGAACGTGATGCCGCCCATTTCCTTGACGCGCGACAGCCCGACGGAGCCGTCCGAGCCCGCGCCGGACAGCACGATGCCGATCGCGCGTTCGCGGTGGGTTTCCGCGAGCGTGCGGAAGAACAGGTCGATGGCGGCCCTGCGCCCGCCTTCTTCGGGCCGGCTGGGCGCAACGCGCAGGTAGTCGTCGACCATCGTCAGTTCGAGCGACGGCGCGATCAGGTAGACATGGTCGGGCTGAATCGGCGTGGCGGTCGTCACCTGCAGCACGGGCATGCCGGTGGCCTTCTGCAGCAGGGAAGCCAGATTGCTTTCGTGATCGGGCGCCAGGTGCACGACCACGACGAACGCCATCGACGTGTGCGCCGGCAGCGCCTCGAAGAATTCCAGGAGCGCACTCAACCCGCCGGCCGATGCGCCGATGCCGACGATCGGATAGTCTGCCTGGCTCGGGAGAGTCTGCCCACGTCGTTTCGGCATTGCTGCGTGTCCTGTTCGATGAATAATTGTGTGAGTCGCGACCAAGGCCGGGGAGGCTCCTGGCCTGCTTGCGCCAAGATGCGCTGAGACCTCTATTATCCTTCGCCGCGCATCGACTGCAAGAACTTTGCCGCCTCCTCCCGCCGCTTCCGCGCCGCGTTGTCGCCGCGTCTCCTTTCGCTCTCGCGCAACGCGCACTCGACGGCACGCTGCCGCGCGATCCCGTCAGTCGCCGCCGCCGGCGCCCCCGCCTGTCGTCAGCTCGATCAGCCGGTGCGCGAGGCCGTCGAGCGACAGAACCTGATCGGCGTAGCGAGCCGCATGCAGCGGCATTTCGCCGGCGAAAGCTTCGGCAGGGTCCTGGACGATCGTCGAGCCCCCGCACGACTGGATGGCCTCGAGACCGGCCGCGCCGTCGTCCAGCGTGCCCGTCAGGATGACGCCGATAACGCGCGCACCCATCTCGGCGGCCGCGCTGCGAAACAGCGGGTCGATCGCCGGTCGCGCAAAGTTCTCCTTCGCCCCGTTCAGCAAGCGAAAATGCGCGCCTTCGACGATCAGGTGCCGATCCGGCGGCGCCACGTAAATGCTGCCGATCCGGTACGTCTGGCCATCCTTGGCATGCTCGGCGCGCAGCGGCCCGGAGTCGCACAGCAGCGACGGCAGGCAACTGTCATGGACGCCGATGTGCACGACGATCGCGATGGTCGCCGGCAGGTCGCCGGGAAGCAGGGAGGCAAGAACACGAAGCGCATCCACGCCCCCCGACGACGCACCTATTGCGATGAAGTCTCGGTGGGTCATTCGGGCTCCAATCCGCGAATCGTTTACGTGCAGCAATACGCGTGCCCGCGGCATGCGCGCCATCCGTCGAGCGGCCGCTTTCGCGCGCCTGCATGTCGCGAAGTCTGCCGCGGGGATATGAACGTCCGACCCCGGCGGGATTCGGCCGGCTCGCCGGATCAGGTTGCGGTGGACGTATCCGTTTCCATTGCACGCCGTCTCGGGGTTTTGCGCAACCGCACATTGCGCGCATGCCATCTCATCGACATTCGAACGTGATAGCGAGGCCGCGCGTCGCGGCACCGCCGATTCGTCGGACCGTACCTGACCGACATGTGACGCCACGCTTGCTCCTCGGCGACCGGGCGAAACGCAGCGCCTGCCTGCATCCGGCGCCCCTGTCCGTAAAGCCGACCATACGGACACATTCCCGTCGTGTACTTTTCCGCCGGCCCTGTCATATGCTTGGTACGGTCATTTTCCGCTCGAGAAAGTCACCTCACGGGACATCAAAGATGATCGTTCAAAGGCTGTCGTTCCGCGCCGCCCAAGGCAAGCTGCGAGTCATCTCGGTGTGGCGATGCCTCGCAAAAAGCAGAGCAAAGGTCTATCGCTGGAGCATCAGCGTCGATCGCATCACCGGCGTGGAATCGATGACGGTCGACCTTGTCGAATCCGGGCCGCTGTGCACGGCCGACATCGCCGACATGTTCATCGAGGCACCGCTGGAATTGAGCCTCACCCTGTTTCATTTGAACGTGGTCTCGAATCCCGCAACCCATCGACACGAGAAGGAAGATGCAAATGAAGCCGCGGATTCGTTCCCGATCGCGCGCCCCCATCCGAAGCTGACGATAGTCAGGGATATCACGCATCACATTGCGCGTTCCGGGCGGGATTGATCGCACGCGACGCGCAAGCAGTGCACGCGACTCGATGTCGCGAAAGCCGACTCAGTGCCGAGCGGCAACGCCTGCTTATTTCAATTGTCGGAGACAACAATGCTGAGCCCCCATGAATTTGCGGCGCTCATGCTGGTCAAGTCATCGCCTGACCAGATTGACATGAGCCGCGACGAACTCGACACGCTGCTCGAGCAACAGCTCGTCGTTCTCGAGAGACTCGTTTCCGGCGCACGCCGTCCACGCGTGACGAATGACGGTGAATTGCTGCTGCGGGCGATGACGCGAAAACGCTGACCGTCGCCCGGGCCGCCGGGCGGGTCATCCCCATCACGGACCGAGGTTCGAATGGCTGCGATGCGGCTCATTCGGCACGCCGAATAGCGCGGGTCCACGGAAATTCAATCAATCCAGGAGTTCGCTGATCATGCAAGCCCATGAGCTGATTTCGAGCGCGCAGCGCGCCAATCTCGACGTCGTTTTCAGTCTGGTCGGCAAGATGGTCGATGAAGTCGGGAAGCTGGCGGAACTCAACGCGCGCTTCACGCAATCGACGCTGGAAGACGCGCTGGAAGTCGCGCGGAGCACGGCGGAAAAACCACAGGACTGGATCGCGATCCAGCGCTCGATCGCGGCGCCGCTGGCCGAGAAGGTTCAGTCCTACAGCCGCGAATTTTTCGGCATCCTGTCGTCCGCGCAGGCTGAAGTGCTGAAGGCCGCCCAGGCCGGCAACGCGTCTTACGTGCGCCGCGTCCAGACGTTCGTCGAAGACGCGACGAAACACGCGCCGGCCGGCTCCGAGGCCGCCGTGGCGGCATGGAACTCGGCGATCGTCGCCGCCAATACGCTCTACCAGACGCTGGAAAAAACCGGGCAGCAGGCGGTCGAAGTCGCGCGAAGCAACATCGACGTGGTCGCCGCGGCGGCGTCGAAGAACGCCAAGCGCGCGATCGAGCAGGAACAGCAGGCAGCCAAGCGATAGCCATAGCCGGCTTGACGGGCATTACCGCATGCCGTTCACCTGTGAACGGCATGCATCACCAACGCGATGTCGATGCGCGCCGGAACGATGGCGTGCGCCATTGGCAAAAGCATGAATTACCACCATCCCGCGGCGCAGGAATTGGCACACATCGCTGCCATGGTCGCGCGACTCGAACAGCTCGTTCAAGGTGAGCGCCTCGACTGGAAAGGAACGATCGTGACGCAGCCGGACTACTGGCGTGCACGCATCAACGGCATTGCCGATCTTCCGCCGGGGCTGCAGCCGCAAGTCGACACGCTGCTGGCACGGCTCGACGCGATCGAAAAAGCGAACCGGCATCGCTAGCACGCTCGCCTGCCGTCGTTCGAGACCGTTTCGGCTCGCACGGCGCCTCCCTTCTCCTCCACGCCCGAATCGCCCCCTATCGTCCCGAATCACCGCCGCGCGCATCGGACAGATACGTGCTGCTTGCTGCCGCACGAGATACTGGTTATATTTACAGTACTGTATTTATGAACAGTGAGGTGCGTGATGGAACAACTCGTTCGTATCGTCAACGACGCCGATCGCCAAGTGCTGGCGTGGCTGCGTACGCAAGTCGGCGATACGCGCGTGGAGCGCGCGGCGCGGCAGCTCGGGCACACCCGCAAGCCCTTTCCGTCGGCCCTGTGCCGGTACCTGGGCGTCAGCGCGCCGGCGACGCTGCGCCACACGGCTCGGCCGCGGGCGGTGCGCGATTTCTCGGTCGGCGATCGTTACCTGTCGCTGATCCGTCAGCATCTCGCCGCCCACACCGCCAGCCGCTGAGCCGGGCGGCCGATCGGGCAGGCGCAACGGCGCGGCTGCTTACGCGGCCGCCGCGGCGCGCACGAGGCGGCCAAGCGTCCCGAAAGCCGCTTCGAGCTGCGCGTCGAACGGTCGCGCGCAGCCGATGCGGATGAAGGCGTCGAAGCGGTCGGTGTTGGAAAAGATCGCGCCGGGCGCGATGCGCACCCCTTGTTCGAGCGCCGCATTGAACAGCGCCTCGGAACGCACGCCGTCCGGCAACGCGATCCACAGCAGCATCCCGCCCGGCGGCTGGTTCATCCGGGTTCCGGCCGGGAAATGCCGTGCAATCGCGTCGATCGTCACGTCACGCTGCACGCGCAACTGCTCGCGGAACCGGCGCAGATGGCGATCGAACGCGCCCGAACCGACGAATTCGGCCGCAACGGCCTGCAGCAACGCGGCGTTGTGCCGGCTGTGCGCGAATTTCAGCATCTTCACACGCGCGTGCCAGCGCCCCGCGCTTATCCAGCCGAGCCGCATGCCGGGGGCCAGCACCTTGTTGAATGACGGGCAATAGATCACCGTGCCGTCGCGATCCCATGCCTTGACCGGCTTGACCGATTGCGGCGCCTCGACGAGTTCGCGATAAGGCTCGTCCTCGATCACGGCCACGCCGTGGCGCGAACAAAGCGCGACAAGCGCGGCCTTGCGCCCGTCGGGCATCACGCAGCCGAGCGGGTTCTGCAGGTTCGGCACGACCACCACGGCACGAATGTCCGGATACGCGGTCAGCGCCACTTCGAGCGCCTCGATCGACAGGCCGGTCGTCGGGCTGGCCGGGATTTCGAGCGCGCGCAAGCCGAGGCTTTCGAGCAACTGGATCAGGCCGAAGAACGCAGGCGATTCGATCGCGATCGTGTCGCCCGGGCGCGCGACCGCACGCAACGCGAGATTCACGGCATCGACGCCGCCGCTCGTCGACATCACGTCGTCCGGCGTCACCGTCACGCCGTACGACAGCGCGCGCTTGGCCATCGTCTGCCGGAACTCGGGCGAACCGCCGACAGGCCCCGCGTCGGTCAGCAACGTAGGCTTGCGCCGCAACAGCCGGATCGCGAGCGCCTGCAGGCGCTCGGCCGGATACAGCGTGGCCAGCGCGGACGCGCCGCCGAGGTTCAGCGCATCGGGCGCCGCGTTGGCGCGGTCGATCACACGCGACACGCGTTCGTGCAGGCCGGCGAACGGCGGCTCGACGCTCAGCGGCGGCCCGTCGCTTTCCGGCAGCGTTTCGAGCGCGACTGCCGCGCGGCGCCGCACGAAGTAGCCGGAGCGCGGCTTCGCCTCGCACCAGCCGGTATCCTCGAGCCGCCGAAACGCCTGAATTGCCGTCGACAGGCTCACGCCGTGCTGCGCCATGAACGCCCGCACCGACGGCATCCGGTCGCCGGGCCTCAGCGTGCCGGCCGCGATGATGCGGCGGTAATGCTCGGCGAGGCGTTCGTACAGCGGCTCGCCGGCGATCGGCAGATGCTGGCGGAAGGCGTCGCGGGAAGAATTCATGCGGGCCATCGTGCCCGCGCGGCTGTTCTGCTGCCAGATACAGATTCCGGGGAAACCCACCGATACAGCCGCGCCAAATCGTCGTCTGCACCGCAACAGATTCCCGTCCCCTGAATCTGTCGCGCCCGGGCGGGCGTCCCTAACCTGTCGACATGCGATCGCCGCGCACGACGCGACGGCGCGCAACCGGGAAAGGAATCGCCATGCGGACTCGACACTACCGGCTCGACGCCGGGCAAAGTCACTTTGCGTGGTTCGACAAGGGCAGCCAGGTGATCGTGCTGGACGGCGCGCTTGCGGTCACGCTGCGCCGCGGCGGGCTCGACTGGCTACCCGACGCGCCGCACCACATCCGCAGGGTGCTCGACGCCGGCGACTGCCTGACGATCGAAACGGCCGGCCATGCGTCGCTCGCGCCTGCCGGCGCGACGGCGGCCAGTACGGCGGTGGTCGCGCCGGAGCCGCGTGCCGGATGGCGCGGCGTGCTCGACGCGTGGCGGGCGCGCTTGCGCCGCGGGCGGACAGCCACGTCGTGACGCCCGGCCTTCGCCATTCGTCGACTCGAGAGCCGTGAGAGCCGGCCTCGCGGCCGGACCGTCACCGCGCGGCGCGGCGCCGCTCGATCCACTCGAACGCAGCCATCCCGGCCAGCATCGCGACGACGAAGCCGATCCCCTTCGCCGACCCGAAGCCGATCGACACGATCGCGGGCCCCGGGCAGAAGCCCGCCAGCCCCCAGCCGGCTCCGAACGCCGCGCTGCCCGCCACCAGGCGCACGGTGATCGCCCGCAGGGCCGGCAACTGCATCGGCAGGCCGAGCCATGACCGCGCCCTGCGTTTCGCCCATGCGAACGCGAACACGGCCACCCCCGTCGCGCCCGCCATCACGAACGCGAGCGACGGATCCCAGCGGCCCGCCAGGTCGAGAAAGCCGAGCACCTTCTGCGGATTGGCCATGCCCGACACGATGAGGCCGACGCCGAATGCCAGCCCAGCAAGGAATGCGAACCATGCCGCCATGTCAGCCTCCCGGCACATGCCGCTGCACGAACACGATCAGGAGCCCGACGGCCATGAACGTCGCCGTTGCGACCAGCGAGCGCAGCGACCCGCGCGACATCCCGCACACGCCATGGCCGCTCGTGCAGCCGCCCGCGTACCGCGTGCCGATTCCGACCAGCAGCCCGGCCGCGATGACGACGGGCCAGCTCGCGTCGACCTGCGGCGTCGCCCCGATTCCGGCCGCGCGCAGCATGAGCGGCGCGACGATCAGCCCCGCGACGAACGCGTCCCCGCCGCTGCGCCTTTCTCTCGCCCCAAGCCGGCGGTCGTGCAACGACCGACCGGCCTCGCCTCAAGCGTCGTCGCCCCCATCCAGCACCAACGTCCCCACCCGTGCCGGCACGAGCGGCGTGCGCGGTACCGGCGGCGTCCAACCGAACAATGCCTGCGCGGCCGCACCGCACACGCGTCCCTGGCATGCGCCCATCCCGCAACGTGACTGCAGTTTCGCGGCCGTCCAGCCGGCTTCGTTCACCAGCGCGTCGTAGCGCACGTCCTCGCAGCGGCAGACGAGCGTATCGGGCCGCGCCAGCCGGCGGACCGGCTCGCGGATCGCAAACCGTTCGCGCACGGCGTCCGCGAACGCCTGCCAGTGCGCGCGCCGCGCAACGAGCGCGGCCAGCGGCGCCGTCTGCCCGGTTGCCGCATGGCCGGCAATCTCGCCTTCGACCATCGCCAGTTCGCTGCCGCCGACACCCGTGCACTCGCCCGCCGCGAACACCCCGTCGCGGCTCGTACGCTGGTGCGCATCGACCGCTACCGCGCCGTGGTCGACCCGGCAGCCGAGATGGCTCGGCAGCACCGTATTCGGCACGAGGCCGAAACCGCACGCGAGCCGGTCGCAGTCGACGTCGAACTCGCGGTCGCCGTGCCGGATCCGCACGCGTTCGAGCCGCTTGTCGCCGAACGCCTCGACGACATAAGCATCCGGCCGGTACACCGGCGTCATCAGCCGCGCCGCCTGCGCGAGCTTCGACGGCCAGCGCCACAGCCCGACTCCGAAGCCGATCACATCCGCCCGCGCGGCCTGTTCGAGCACGTGCAGCACCTGTGCGCCGCGCTCGCGCGCCGTCGCCGCGCTCGCCAGCAGCAGCGGGCCGCTGCCCGCGATCACCGTGCGCTGCCCGCGCACGTCGAGGCCGTACTTGATCAGCGCCTGCAGGCCGCCCGCCCCGGTGACGCCCGGCAGCGTCCAGCCCGGAAACGGCAGCAGCAGTTCGCGCGCGCCGCAGCAGAGAATCAGCGTCCGGAAATCGAGCAGCAGCCCGCGTTCGTCGTCCTCGAGCAGCAGCGTGCCCGGCTGCGTTTCGGCGACGATGCGCGTCGCCGCGAGATACCGCACGTTCGGTTGCCGCAGCACGTCGAAACGCGCGGCCGCGGCCGGCGGCGCAGCGACGCCCGGCCCCTGCCGCCAGATCTGCCCGCCCGCGCGCGGGTTGTCGTCGACGATCGCCACCGTCGCACCGCTTCGTGCGGCGGCCCACGCGGCCGACAGCCCGGCCGGGCCCGCGCCGACGATCGCGATGTCGACGCTCAGTCGTTCCTGTTTCATCGCGTACGCTCCACCTGCATCCCGTCGCGGCACAACGTCTGGCAAGCCAGCCGGCGCCGCCCGTCGATCGTCATCCGGCACTCCTGGCAGATGCCCATCCCGCAAAACGGCGCGCGCGCCGCGCCCGTGCACGACACGCGCGTCGTGTCGTCGCCGCTCGCCGCAATGGCGGCCGCGACGGTCGCGCCGTCGGCCACCGTCAGCGCGCGGCCGTCCAGATGAATGATCATGAAAGCGCTCCGGCTACAGGGGACGCGGTCAGGAAGCGTCCCGGCAAATACGGTTCGATATCGATGGGCGGCCGCTCGCCGGCCATCAGCGCGGCGACGAGCCGCGCGCTGCCCGGCGCGGTCGTCACGCCGAGCCCTTCATGCCCGACCGCGAGCCACACGCCCGGCCGTGCCGGGTGCTCGCCGAGCAGCGGCAGCCCGTCGGGGCTCGCGGAACGGAACCCCGTCCATGCGCGGATGCCGTTCAGGTCGGCCAGGTCCGGCAGATAACCCACCGCGCGACGCAGCATGCGCGCGAGCACGGGCGGCTCGACTTGCGGGTCCTCGGTGTCGAACTGGCGCGACGAGCCGATCAGCAACTGGCCGGTCGGCCGCGGCTGCACGTTGAACGCGACCGACGTGCCGTCGCCCGCATGCGCGCTCGCCGCATAACCCAGCTCGACGAGCTGGTGCGACACCTGGCCCGGATAGCGGTCGGTAATCAGCAGATGGCCCTTTTTCGGGCGCAGCGGCAGTTCAGGCAGCAGCGTGCGCGCCGCAACGCCGTTCGCGACGACCACCCGCTCCGCGCGCAGCGTGTCGCCGCTCGCGAGCGTCACGCTCGGGCCGTCGACCGCGACGGCCCGGTCGCGCCGCAACGTGATGCGCGGCGCGCGCTGGAGCAGCCAGTTCGCGGTGACGGGCGCATAGAGGATCGCGTCGCCCGGAATCTTCAGCGCGCCGCCGAGCCCGGCCCGCAGCATCGGTTCGAGCGCGGCGAGTACGCCGCTGTCGACCAGTTCGCCCGCCACGCCGTGCGCGGCGAGCGTGGCCTGCTTCGCGCGCGCGAGATCCATCTCGTGCGCATCGGCCGCGAGCCACAGCGTGCCGCAGTTGCGGTACGCGCAGCCTTCGGGCATCTCGCCGCTCAGCGCACGCCACAGTTCGATCGAGTAATGGCTCAGCGCGAGCTCGGCCGCGTTGTCGTCCATCGCGACGAGGTGCCCCATGCCCGCGCCGGTCGCCCCGCCGCGCGCGTCGTCGACGACGAGCACGCGCAGCCCGCGCTGCGCGAGTTCATGCGCGCACGCGGCGCCGACGATGCCGGCGCCGATCACGACGACATCCGTCTTCGCGTCGCTCACGGCGCGATACCCCAGCCGAACGGATCGTCTTCCTCGATCAGGAGCGTCGCTTCCGCGCTCAGGTGCGCACTGCCGCGGATCGTCGGCACGATCCCGCCGTCGGCTGCTTCGTAGCTCGCGTGGAACACGCTGCCGATCACACTCGCCTGCCGCCACACGGCGCCCGGCGCGAGCTTGCCGTCGGCCGCGAGGCACGCGAGCTTCGCGCTCGTGCCGGTGCCGCACGGCGAACGGTCGTACGCGAGGCCCGGGCACAGCACGAAGCTGCGGCTGTCGTGCTCCGGATCGTCGGCGAACAGCTCGATATGGTCGATCTCGCCGCCGTTCGCACCGGTGATGCCCGCGCGTTCGAGCCCTGCGCGCACGGCCGACGCATACGCGGTGAGCGCCGCGACGTTGTCGCCGGCGACGCGCTGCCCGTGGTCGCTGATCAGGAAGAACCAGTTGCCGCCCCACGCGATGTCGCCCTTCACGGGGCCGTAACCCGGCACGTCGAGCGCGACGCCCTTCGCATGGCGGTACGCGGGCACGTTGCGCACGCTGACCGACAGGTCGTCGTGCAACGTCGCCTCGACGGTGCCGACCGGCGTTTCGATCCGGTGCACGCCGGGCGCGATGCGCCCCATGTGGTGCAGCGTGCGCACGACGCCGATCGTGCCGTGCCCGCACATCCCGAGATAGCCGCTATTGTTGAAGAAGATCACGCCGGCCGCCGCATCGGGCGACACGGGCTCGCACAGCAGCGCGCCCACCAGCACGTCGCTGCCGCGCGGCTCGAGGATGCATGCGGTGCGGTAGCGGTCGTGCTCGCGCGCGAGCACGTCGCGGCGCTCGGCCATCGTGCCGCTGCCGAGCGCGGGGAAACCGGACACGACGAGCCGAGTGGGTTCGCCGCCCGTGTGCGAATCGATGATCTGGATGCGCTTCATCATGAGCCGTCCGAGTGGGGAAAGGAGCATAGCTTCCTCCGTCACGCGTCCGTCCGCTTGTGGCTTTTCGATGAGGACGACGACGAAATCGGCATAGTGCGAGGCGCCCTTCCCGCGCCGTGCGGCCGCTGTGCCGATTTCGTCATTTTGCTCCGCGATACGACTCAAGCGTGACCGGCGTTTGCGCGGCGATACTGGTTGCCACACCGACGCCTGTCGGCCGACCGATACAAACACACGTAGGAGATTGCAGTGAGCCGAAACGCCATTCAGTGGACCGGGGTTTTCCCGGCCGTCAGCACCCAGTTCAAGCCGGACTTTTCCCTCGACATCGACGCCACGCACCGCGTGGTGAAGAACCTGGTGAACGACGGCGTGTCGGGCCTCGTGGTCTGCGGCACGGTCGGCGAAAACACGTCGCTGTCGACGAGCGAGAAGCTCCAGGTGATCGAGGCCGCACGCGATGCGGCAGGCGGCAAGATTCCGGTGATCGCCGGCATCGCCGAATTCACGACCGAATTCGCGCGCAACACGGTGCGTGAAGCGCAGCGCGTCGGCGTCGACGGCGTGATGGTGATGCCCGCGCTGGTCTACTCGGCCAAGCCGCACGAAACCGCCGCGCACTTCCGCGCGGTCGCGACGAGCACCGACCTGCCGGTGATGGTCTACAACAACCCGCCGATCTACAAGAACGACGTGACGCCCGACGTGCTGATCGCGCTGCAGGATTGCGAGAACATCGTCTGCTTCAAGGATTCGTCGGGCGATACGCGCCGCTTCATCGACCTGCGCAATGCGGTCGGCGATCGCTTCGTGCTGTTCGCGGGCCTCGACGACGTCGTGGTCGAGAGCATCGCCGTCGGCGCCGAAGGCTGGGTGTCGGGCATGTCGAACGCGTTCCCGAAGGAAGGCGAGACGCTGTTCCGCCTCGCGAAGCAAAAGCGTTTCGACGAAGCGCTCGCGCTGTACCGCTGGTTCATGCCGCTGCTGCACCTCGACGCGCGCCCCGACCTCGTGCAGTGCATCAAGCTGTGCGAAGAGCTGGTCGGCCGCGGCAGCGCGGTCACGCGCCCGCCGCGCCTCGCGCTGCAGGGCGACACGCTCGCGGAAGTGAAGGCCATCGTCGCGAAGGCGCTCGAAACGCGCCCGGCGCTGCCCGACGTCGGTCTCTGACCGACTCCCCCGGCGGCGGCGCAACGGCTTTCCCCGCCGCGCCGCCGCCCCCGGTCCGGCATGGCCCGCACGGGCCCGCCCCGGTCGTTCGAACCGGGCGACGCCGGCCGGCAGGCCTGCGCCGCTGCTCCGTCGGAGCGCGGCGCGGTTTCCGCCTGTGCCGATATTCCCCCAGGAGACAAGCCCATGCCAGGCCAAGGCAACGCTCACCCGTCTGTCCCGCTTTCCCGTTCCGCGCACCCCGACGCGGGTCACGGCAAGTTCAAGAAACAGCTGTCGCTGACCGATCTCACGTTCATCGGTCTCGGCGCCATCTTCGGTTCGGGGTGGCTGTTCGCCGCGAGTCACGTCTCGACGATCGCGGGCCCGGCCGGCATCTTCTCGTGGCTGCTCGGCGGCTTTGCGGTGCTGCTGCTCGGCATCGTCTACTGCGAACTCGGCGCCGCGCTGCCGCGCGCGGGCGGCGTGGTCCGCTACCCGGTGTTCTCGCACGGCCCGCTGCTCGGCTACCTGATGGGCTTCATCACGCTGATCGCCTTTTCGAGCCTGATCGCGATCGAGGTCGTCGCCGCGCGCCAGTACGCGGCCGCGTGGTTTCCGGGCCTGACGGTCGAAGGATCGAGCGACCCGACCACGATCGGCTGGCTCGTGCAGGCCGCGCTGCTGTGCTTCTTCTTTTACCTGAACTATTCGAGCGTGAAGACGTTCGCGAAGGCGAACAACCTCATCAGCATCTTCAAGTTCATCGTGCCGCTGTCGGTGATCGCGGTGCTGTTCACGTTCTTCAAGCCCGCGAACCTGACCGTGCACGGCTTCGCGCCGTTCGGCATGCCCGGCATCGAGATGGCCGTGTCCGCCGGCGGCATCATCTTCGCGTACCTCGGGCTCACGCCGATCGTGTCGGTCGCGAGCGAGGTGCGCAATCCGCAGCGCACGATCCCGATCGCGCTGATCCTGTCGATCCTGCTGTCGACGCTGATCTACGTGCTGCTGCAGCTCGCGTTCATCGGCAGCATCCCCACCGCCATGCTCGCCGCCGGCTGGCATGACGTGAGCAAGGCGTTCTCGCTGCCGTATCGCGACATCGCGCTGGCGCTCGGCGTCGGCTGGCTCGCGGTGATGGTCGTCGCCGACGCGATGATCTCGCCGAGCGGCTGCGGCAACATCTACATGAACGCGACGCCGCGCGTCGTCTACGGCTGGGCCAAGACCGGCACCTTCTTCAAGGTGTTCACGCGCGTCGACGAAGCGTCGGGCATCCCGCGCGCGGGCCTGTGGCTCACGTTCGGCCTCGCGATCTTCTGGACGCTGCCGTTCCCGTCGTGGGAAGCGCTGATCAACATCGTGTCCGCCGCGCTGGTGCTGAGCTATGCGGTCGCGCCGGTCTCGGTCGCCGCACTGCGCCGCACCGCGCCCGACCTGCCGCGGCCGTTCCGCGCGGTGGCGTTCGGCATCACCGGCCCCGCATCGTTCGTGATCGCCGCGCTGATCGTCTACTGGTCGGGCTGGAGCACCGTGTCCTGGCTGCTCGGCCTGCAGATCGTGATGTTCGTCATCTATCTCGCGTGCCGCCGCTGGGTGCCGACTGCCCACCTGAGCCTCGCCGAACAGGTGCGCTCGTCCGCGTGGCTGATCGCGTTCTATGCCGCGATGATCGTGCTGTCGTATCTCGGCGGCTTCGGCGGCACGGGCCGGCTCGCCCATCCGTACGACACGGTCGTCGTCGCTGCCGTCGCGCTCGTCATCTACTGCTGGGGGGCGAATACCGGCGTCCGTTCCGACAAGCTGCAGCTCGACGACGACGAAGGCTGACGCCCCCTTCCCTTTTTTCTCATCGGCCGGGCCGCGCGCCCGGCCCGCACTTTTTCCGAGGAAAACCATGCAACTCACAGGTCAGCTCCTGATCGGCCAGTCCGCCGTCGCCGGACAGAACGGCACCCTCCACGCACTCGCCGCCGCCACCGGCGAACGGCTCGAGCCCGCCTTCGGCGGCGCGAGCCGGCACGACCTGGAGACGGCCTGCGCGCTCGCCGACGACGCGTTCGACATCTATCGCGAAACGTCGCTCGAAGCACGCGCCGCGTTTCTCGACGCGATCGGCCGCCACATCATGGCGCTCGGCGACGACCTGATCGAGCGCTGCGTCGTCGAAACGGGCCTGCCGCGCGCCCGCATCGAAGGCGAGCGCGGCCGCACGGTCGGCCAGCTCGCGCTGTTCGCGTCGCTCGTGCGCGACGGCGGCTTTCTCGACGCGCGGATCGATCCGGCACGCCCCGAGCGCAAGCCGCTGCCGCGCGTCGACCTGCGCCTGCGCAACGTCGCGGTCGGGCCCGTCGCCGTGTTCGGCGCGTCGAATTTCCCGCTCGCGTTCTCGGTCGCCGGCGGCGATACGGCGTCGGCGCTCGCGGCCGGCTGCCCGGTGATCGTCAAGGCGCATTCGGCCCACCCCGGCACGTCGGAACTCGTCGGTCGCGCGATCCAGCAGGCCGCGCGCGAGTGCGCAATGCCGGCCGGCGTGTTCTCGCTGCTGTTCGACGCATCGCGCGAGATCGGCCAGGCGCTCGTCGCCGATCCGCGCATCAAGGCCGTCGGTTTCACCGGCTCGCGCCGCGGCGGCGTCGCGCTGATGCACATCGCGGCCGCACGCCCCGAGCCGATTCCCGTCTATGCGGAAATGAGCTCGATCAACCCCGTGCTGCTGTTTCCCGCCGCGCTCGACGCGCGTCACGACACGATCGCGCCGCAATTCGTCGCGTCGCTCACGCTCGGCGCCGGCCAGTTCTGCACGAATCCGGGCCTCGTGCTCGCGGTCGACGGGCCCGCGCTGCGTGCGTTCGAGGCAGCCGCGGCGGCCGCGGCGCGCGCCGCTGCGGCGGCGACGATGCTGACGCCGCACATCCACGCCAGCTACTGCGACGGCGTCGCGCGCCTGCGTGCGCACGCTGCCGTCGACACGCTCGCCGAAGGCGTCGAAGGCGACCGCTACCAGGCCCGCGCCGCCCTGCTGGCGACCTCGGCCGATGCGTTCGTCGCGCATCCCGAGCTGCGCGACGAAGTCTTCGGCCCCGCTTCGCTGATCGTGCGTTGCCCGGACGCCGACACGCTGCATCGCGTGCTGAAGTCGCTCGAAGGCCAACTGACGATCGCCGCGCATCTCGCCGACGGCGACGCCGCCCTGTTCGCCGCGCTGCGCCCGACCTTCGAGCGCAAGGCCGGCCGCATTCTCGTCAACGGCTTCGGCACGGGCGTCGAGGTCGGCCATGCGATGGTGCACGGCGGCCCGTTCCCGGCGACGTCCGACACGCGCACGACGTCCGTCGGCGCGCGTGCGATCGAGCGCTTCCTGCGCCCCGTGTCGTATCAGGACCTGCCGGATGCGCTGTTGCCGGACGCGATCCGCGACGGCAATCCGCTGCACGTCGCGCGACGCATCGACGGCGCCGTGGTGCTGCCGAAGGAGGCGCGCGATGTCTGACGCGAACGAAGTCGTCCTGTCGCTCGATGAAGTCCACGCGCTCGCGCTGCGCGTACTGACGCACAACGGCATGTCCGACGCCCATGCGCGGGCCATCGCCAACGTGATCACGCAGGGCCAGCGCGACGAATGCCATTCGCATGGCGTGTACCGGCTGCTCGTCTGCGTGCGTTCGCTGAAGAAGGGCAAGGTCGATCCGCAAGCCGTGCCGACGCTGCGCCGGCTCTCGTCGTCGATCGTCGCGGTCGACGCGCATCGCGGCTTCTCGCTGCTGAGTTTCGAAACCGGCCTGCCCGTGCTCGTCGAGATGGCGAAACAGCACGGCATCGCCGCGATGGCGATCAACCACTGCTACCACTTCTCCGCGCTGTGGCCGGAAGTCGAGGCTATCGCGGCCGAGGGGCTGGCCGGCATCGCGATGAACCCGAGCCATAGCTGGGTCGCGCCGGAAGGCGGCAAGGCGCCCGTGTTCGGCACGAACCCGATCGCGTTCGCGTGGCCGCGCCCGGGCAGCGTGCCGTTCGTGTTCGACTTCGCGACGAGCGCGATCGCGCGCGGCGACATCGAGCTGCATGCGAAGCAAGGCAAGGCGATCCCCCAGGAATGGGCGATCGACGCCGATGGCCGGCCGACCACCGATCCGAAGGCCGCGCTGCAGGGCGCAATGCGCACGTTCGGCGGCCACAAGGGGTCGGCGCTCGCGGCGATGGTCGAGTTGCTCGGCGGCGCGCTGATCGGCGACATGACGAGCCGCGAGTCGATGGACTTCGACGAAGGCGTCGGCGCGACGCCGTGCCACGGCGAACTCGTGATCGCCTTCGACCCGAAGGTGTTCCTCGGCGACGATCTCGACACGGGGCTCGCGCGCGGCGAGCGGATGTTCGAATCGATCGTCGCGCAGGGCGCGCGGCTGCCGTCGCAACGGCGCTTCGGCGCCCGCGCGCGCAGCATCGCGAACGGCGTGCGGATTCCACGACCGCTTTACGAGGAAATCCTCGCGCTGCTCGATTGATGCGCGACACGCATCGTCCGCGGGCGCAATGCACGCGGACGATGCGGTATCGCCCGCTGTTGCGTACTTCGCTTTCCCCCGGTCGTCTCTGCTTTCCCCGCCACGCACGACCGCTGCGCGCTCGCGCACCTTAAGGCTGTCATAAGGCTCGCGCTACGATGATCCCGTCAGCAGCGGCCCCTCGCCCGTTCGTCGTGCCGCGTCCCCGCTCATCTGATCCGCCCGAAGGAGTCGCCATGCCCGATACCCCGCGCCAGACCGCCCGCCACGACCGGCTCACGCGCCTGTTCCACTGGAGCATGGTGCTGCTGGTGGCCGCCCAGTTCGCGATCGGCTGGACGATGCCGGACGTCCACGGCACCGCGCCGCCGCTCGGGCTGGTGCTGCTGCACGTGAACCTGGGCGTGTTGCTGCTGCTGATCGCTGCGCCGCGCCTGCTGTGGTCCGGCGCACGCAAGCCCATCGCGCCGGTCGAGCAGCCTCCGGCACTGGCGTTCATTGCGAACGTCACGCACAAGCTGCTTTATGCGTCGCTGATCGTGGTGCCGGTGCTCGGCTGGCTGAACGCGAACGGCCGCACCTGGCATGTCGGGCTCGGCAACGCGATTCCGTTGCCGGCGATCGCCGCGCCGCATTCGCTCGGCGCGTCGATCGGCGAGCTGCACAGCGCGTGGGCAACCGCGCTCGCAATCCTGATCGGCCTGCATGCATGCGCGGCGCTCGCGCACCGCTTCGTCTTGAAGGACGGCGTGCTCGCACGGATGCTCTGACGCACGGTTCCACGCGAAGCGAGGTCGCGCCCGCCGGCGTCCGCCGCCGACGGCACGCATCGTCCGCTTTCAGCCCGGAACATCCGGGCTCTTTTGCGTCGCACTTTCTTGCGTCGCACTTCGGTCAGGCGGAAAGTCCGCTCCCGTCATTCGTGCCGGAATTCCCCACCGCGTGCGCCGCCCCCACCACCGCCTCCGCCGCCTTGCCGGCCGCCGAAGCTGCCGCGTTCGCCGCCGCCTCCGCCTTGATGACCGCCGAAGCCGCCGCGCTCGCCGCCTTGATGCCCTTGCGGCGGCATCACGACCGCTGGCGCCGGTGCATGCGTGGCGGCCGCCGGGCCCGGCGCGTGCATGTTCCCGCCGCCTTGCGGCGCGGGCATCGGCGCAGGCGCAGGCGCAGGCGCAGGCATCGGAGCTGGAGCCGGAGCCGGCGTGCGGATGCCGCCGGTCCAGCCGCCGCGCGTGGCCGACGGCCGCGTGTCGTGCCCGACGTCACGCCCGCCGTGCTCGGGCGGTCGCCCGCCCATGCCCGGCGTCACGACGGCCGGCGGCTCGTTCAGTTGCGGATGCCCGCGTCCCGGCCCGACGCCGCCCGGGCCGATACGCGGCTCGGCGTGGCGGTGCATGAAGCGGTCGCGGTCGTGGAAGAACGGCCGGTCGCGATAGAAATTGTCCCAGTAAGGCACGATCGCGAACGCCACGATCGGGAAACCGAGCTCGGCCCCGTAATCGAGCAGCGGCACCTCGCCGCCCTGGTACGAATAGTCGAGCAGCCCCGCGTAGATCCACCCGCGCAAGCCCGGCACGGCGACGTCGCACCACGTGTAATCGCTGATGCAGCCGATCACGGAAACCAGCGTGCCCTCCGGAAGCTGCGCGACGAGCGGATAGTCCGGCGCCGGCCCTGCCCGGAGGTTGGCCGGTGCGTTCGTGTACGCCGCGGTCTGCGCGTCGGCCGCGCCCGGCACGCCCAGCAGGCCGAAAAGGACGATGCACAGGCATCGGACGATCGTGTTTCTCATAGCGTTCTCCTGCACCGCACGGGCGCGCATCGTGTCACCGGACGTCGCGCCGCCCGCTGCCGCGCGAGGCTCAGCGCCCATGCCCGCCGCCGAAATGACCGGTGTTCCAGTGGCCGCCGCCGCCCCAGTGTCCACCACCCCAATGTCCGCCGCCCATGTGGTGATGATGGAAGTGGCCGCCGCCAAACCGGCCGCTGAATCCGAAGCCGATCGCGAGCGGCGGCCAGCAGCAGTCGTACCAGGCGGGGTAGTAATACGGGTACGGATACGGTGCATAGACCGGCGCCGGATAGACGGGTACGGTCGTGGCCTGCACATCAGGCGGCGTGGTTGCATTGTCCGGCGTGGCGGGCGTCTGCGACACCGTCGCCGGTGCGTAATACGGCGTGTTGTACGGCGCGTAGCCGTACGGACTCGAGTAATAGCAGCCGCCGAGCGTCAGCGCAGCCAGCGCAACGGCAGCGGGCCTGATCGCGGAAATCGGTTTCATGTCACGCTCCGGCAGAATCGGCGCGACGCAATCCGGCGTGCGCCACGCTTCTAGCTTACGTCTCCCGCACATTTCGATACGTATGATCGGTTACTGTTTGTTTCATGCGCCGGCGGGCCAGCCCGCGCCGCCGAAGCGCGCTCCGGCCTGCGTCAGTCCCGCAGTGTCAACATCCCGGTCGCGTCCGCGCGCACGTGCGTGCCGAACACCGCGCTTTCCCGTTCGAGCGTGTCGGCGAGCCACGCGACGCCCTCGTCCGGCGCGCGACGCACGCTCAGTTGCCGGATCTGCATCGGCGCCATGAACAGGTCGCACAGCGCGCCGCTTGCCGTGTCGACCAGCGGGAAGTACATCAGCGCGAGATCGGGCCGGTACGCGCGGTAGCCGGCAATGCCTTCGTAGTCGTTGAGGAAATCGCCGCATCCGTAGAGGATCAAGCGGCCGCGATAGCGTTCGATCCCGCGCACGTGATGCGACGAATGGCCGTACACGATGTCGACGCCGCCGGTGTCGATCAGCCGGTGCGCGAACGCGCGCTCGTCGGCGCTCGCCGCGTATCCCCAGTTGCCGCCCCAATGCAGCGACACGACGTTCACGTCGCCGGCCGCGCGCCGGGCATCAGCGAGGCCGCTGCCGATCGCCTCCGCCCGCTCCGGCGACAGGTCCGGCAGCAGGTTCACGCCCGCGTGCGGGCCGCGCGCGGCCCACGTGTCGGGCACGCCCGCGCTCGGCGACGCGAACGCGCCGATGCGGACCCGCACGCCGCCCGCGCACTCGACGACGGCCGGCGCGGCCGCCTCCGCTGCATCGCGCCCCGCGCCGACCGGCCGGATTCCCGCGTGCACGAGTGTCGCGAGCGTGTCGGCGAGACCCGTGCGCCCCCAGTCCAGCGTGTGATTGTTCGCGAGCACGCAGCAATCGAGGCGCGCGCGCAGCAGGCAGCCGACATTGTCCGGATGCATCCGGTACAGCACCGTCTTGCCGGGCCAGCGGTCGTCGCTCGCGGTGACGGCCGTCTCCAGATTGACGATCCGCGCGTCTGGCCGCACGCGCTCGAGCACGCCGAGCGCGTCGCCCCACGGATACGCGTCGTCTCGCGCGGACGGCAGCCGGCCGTTCGCCTGTTCGGCGAGCCGCACGTAGTCACGCGCGGAGCCGCATACCGGCTCGAACAGGCGCGGGTCGCCCGGATGCGGCAGGATCTGGTCGATCCCCCGCCCCGTCATCACGTCGCCGCACAGAAACAGGCGCGCGCAGCCTGCGGGCCGCGCGTCGCGCGCCGCGCTCATCGCCGCAGCAGCCAGACCAGCACCGTCAGCGCGACCGACAGCACCGCGCACGTCGCCAGCGGAACGTAGAGGCTGAACCCGTCGCGCACGATGTGGAAATCGCCCGGCAGGCGGCCGAACGGAATCCGCGCGAGCCAGCGCCAGCCGAGGCTCGCCGCGATCAGCAGCAATCCGCAGATCAGAAGCGTCCGTTGCATCGCAGCCCTCCCGCGTCGCATCCTTTCGTATAGCGTAACGCCGCGCGGCCGGGCCGGGGGATCATGACCCCGCACGGGCAGCGCGCCTGTGCAACGTTTGCCATTGACGCGCATCAATTTTTCGCGTTTTGTGTTCCGCACAATCGTGAATGGCCCGGACACGGCGCGACGCGCCCCCTCCGTTTGCACCCAAAGTGCTTGATCGCCCATGCAAACGACCGAAAGCCGTATCGACGAGGAAAACCGGCAGATCGCCAGTTGCCTGCGCGAGGCGGCCAAGCGTCTGGCCGATCAGGGGGCGAACGCGTACCGGGCCGGCGCATACCGCGCGGCGGCGGACACGATCGACGGTCTCGGGCAGGATGTCCGGGCGCTCTTCAATGCCGGCGGGGTCGATGCGCTCGACGCGCTGCCGCGGATCGGCACGGGCATTGCGCAGGCGATCGCCGAACTGCTGCTCGCCGGCCGCTGGCGCCAGCTGGAACGACTGCGCGGCGACACGGCGTCGGCGTCGCCGTTCGAGGCCGTGCCCGGCATCGGCCGCGAACTTGCGATGCGCATTCATGATGCGCTGCACATCGGTACGCTAGAGGACCTCGAGGCGGCGGCCCGCACCGGCCGGCTCGAAACTGTAGCGGGTGTCGGCCCGCGGCGCGCAGCCGGCATCCGCACCGCGCTCGACGACGTGCTGAGCCGCCGCCGGCGCTGGCATGGTTCGACGCGCGACGCTGGCCTCGGCGCGGAGCCGCCGGTCGAGCTATTGCTGTATGTCGATCGCCTCTATCGCGCGCGGGCCGCCGCCGGGGTGCTGCCGACCATTGCCCCGAAGCGCGTGGTACCGGATGCAAGGCCGCCGCTTCCGGTGCTGCATCTCACGAAAGGTGGATGGCATTTCACGGCGCTGTTCATGCATACCGGGCGTGCGCATGAGTCGGGCGGCACCGCCGATTGGGTCGCGATGTACTTCTATGACGACGTGCTAAGGGAGCATGAGCGTACGGTGTTTACCGAAGCGCATGGTGCGCTGGCGGGCAAGAGGGTCGTGCGCGGCAGGGAAAGGGAGTGTGAGGTGTATTACGCGGGCTGAGGTGGTGGGAGAGCCCTTAAATTAAGGTTCATTGAGGCTTACCGGGGAATGCGGGGCAGAGCGTTGGCGTTCCGGCCATGAGGCGTCGCACGCCTCTACCGGCAATTGGCCATTTGGCCGATTGTTACGCCCACAAAACGGCCGTTTCCCCACGCGGCGCCAAGGGACCAAAATTCGATGCCTTGCCCGCACGCGGCAGCGCGCGCTCACCGGTCCGTGCATGAGGGTGGGCATTGAACAGCCCATAACAATCAACGCCATTCGAAACTGTCGGTTTGGTGCAGCGCCTTGCAATCGACGGTGGCCGTGCTCGCAATAGAGCCCATTTTCGGCTCGGATTATTTGCGACTGACAGAACCCAGTCCGAGCCAACCGAATTTCAGCCTCGCGCGGCGATTGCTCACGCGTAACCTGGTCTTCCGTTCCACTGCGCCTCAAACGTCAAACTCCAACCGACCGGATTATCTGCATCACACCCGCGACCGCTATGTTGGCGCCATACGAACGCCTGCTTGGCCACAGTGTTGGTCGATGCCAGTCACCTCTCGGCATTACACCTATCCGCGCGTCGGTACCAAACGACGGTCTCGAGCAAAGAATTCTTGCATTTTCAAGCACTTAAAACGAAGTTCGTCGCTCCCCCCCTGCATGGCGCGCCTTATGCGTGTACGTCACCCGAACGGGACAAAACGCTCATCTACTCAAACTAACTTACTTTTCTTTTCAGGAGCATGACCATGAAATCACAGTCCATCAAAGACCTAGACGTCACCGAAGAACCGACTCCCAAACCGTGGCGTTCGCTCGCCGTGCAGCCGTTGGCCAACCCAAGCGGCGCTCCATTTTAGGCTTGACTCAGAAAATGCGCGAAGATTATTTGCTTTGGGCTTTCTACACTGGTACCCGCGAGCAGTTCAGCGTTTAAACCAGTTGCGCCTCATCGTTCTACGAGAGTAGTGCTGCCATGCCGCCAGCGGAATGCCCCAAAAAAATTTCGGCGCACTGCGCCGAATATTCACGCCAAAAATCAGAGCCAACGTCAATCAATACAATATGCGCGCTCAATATCAACAGACATATTTTCACACAACTCATTTTTAGTTATCTATATTCGACATCGCGAGGTAGTAAAAATGTCATACAGTCAACATGGCGTAGTATTGCAATGGCTGATCGGTGTGTTCGTTGTGGTCGCCTATGCAAGCGACAGGTTCGAAAGCCCGCTGCCAATGCGCCCCACCACGACGTTCGCACGGTACTGGATTGCTCGCACCGGCTATGTCTTTTCGATGTTATTGCTGTACTTCGTGCTCAGTCAGTCACTATCGAGCACTACATCGCTAATAGGATTCTTTGGCGTAGAGAGCGGCGCGAGTGCATTAAAGGATCTTCCAAAGCCTTTATTTGCAGCCTTGCTTGTTACCTCCGTCTTACCACATTCACCAATACTGAAAAAAATTAATGAGATTATAAAAACATGGTTCGAACGGATCGGAAACATTCCGTATGAGGTACGTGAATTAAGCGGGAAGCTACATCACGCGGAATTCGCACCACATAAGGAGGCCATCGAAAAAATTCAAGAATCACTCGATAACCTTGGGGTGAATTCAGCGTGGCTAGCGTCTCCTATAAATACGCTCACCGGCCGATGGGCACGAACTGCGGCCCTTTATTCCATAGTTCGTCTTTGGACTGATTTACGATTTGCGCGCTTCGCAGACCGCCAGCGCGAGAGACTGAACGAATTTGACGATCAGGTGGACAAGTTGCGCGCCCATCTGACGGGCGACACGCTGAAAATGCTCGATATGAGCGAACATGCCTCCTTGGCAACACCTCTTAGGCAAAAGCTAATGAACGAGATTGACACGTTATACAAAAACCTGTGTGACTTCGCCAGTGGCGCAGTGCTCGAATGCGAATGGGCCCCGAATAGCCGCTATACAACGCTTGCCCAACTTGGTTTCCGCGGTGTAAGCAAGCCAAACAACCCGTTACGTGCCGATGATCTGGTCCTTGTCGTAGGCTTGATTTTTTTTGTAGTGGTGATAGTCATTGTTTTGCTGGGTGCGATTAATGGAGCGGCCAAAGCGGCAAGTTTCCGGATTGCAGTCTTGCTACCCATGATTTACGGAATATCGATCGTGGCTGCCGTTTATCCAAAGGCAGCCCGGGGATATACACAGACGAGGCTGCCAGATCGAAGGCCAATTGCAGCTTACGCCATTTGTGGCCTGTTCGCCGTTGTCGCCACATTCCCCGCCGCTCTGCTACTACGAATGATATGGGTAAATAGTGGCAATCCCGTTGATTTGCTGGTCCAGAAAGGCATCTTTTTGACGGCATTGAACGAATCGTTACAACGCTGGCCGTGGTACGTTGGGACATTCTTCACCACTGTCGGCATCGCATGGGCGACTGATGATTATCATGGTGCCGCCAATCCACCAGGATGGCTGCGCTATGTCGAGGCAGTTGCACTTGGACTCTTCTTCGTTCTGGTTCAGTGCATGGTAATGCAATTTTTTAAAAGCGACTTGGGTCTACGGATATTCTATGAGAATCGACTGGAACCGAACCTGCTCCAGATATACATGAATTCGGCCGGAATTGGGATATGCATCGGTTTTTTTGTTCCGCACTTTTACAGGCGCAGTTGTATTGCAGCAACTCGGACTAACGACGCGAGCTAGCCGCCTACCCGTGTTGCGTGATGTTCTTGAGCTTGTTAGGCGGTCGCGACATTCGCAGCGGACTGCATTATTCCGCTGCGACCGTCCCATATTGGCCGACCACTCGCCGGTCAATGTGACCGGGTGAATATCGGCTGTTCCATTGAAAGCCGTTGTTGCGGTCGCGCGAGCTTGAACAGCGACTCAGGGTCGACTTCGGTCAACGGCGGCGATCTGACGCGGTTACAAGTGCAAGGCGTCTGCCATGGAAGTCACGTGTGCTCTCGCGCTACGGTCATGCAGCAGAA
Organism: Burkholderia cepacia; assembly: GCF_001718835.1. Lineage (NCBI taxonomy): Bacteria > Pseudomonadati > Pseudomonadota > Betaproteobacteria > Burkholderiales > Burkholderiaceae > Burkholderia > Burkholderia cepacia. The sequence continues at coordinate 2,060,597 of NZ_CP013444.1, forward strand.
GACGCAGCGGCCAGTGCAGTTCGAGATAACGGAGCAGACTCGTAAAAGTCTGGACGCTTGGATCGGAGCGCGGGGATTGAGGTCTGCTGACTATCTTCTCCCGAGCAGGCTGCATACCTTGTCGCATCTGTCGCCGCAGCAATATGCCCGACTGGTTCATCGCTGGGTCGCCTCTATTGGGCTCGGCGACACTGCAAACGGAATCCACACGATGCACCGCACAAAGGCGTCACAGATCTGCCCGCGAACCAAGAGTCTTCGGGCAGTGCAACTGCTGCTCGGACATACGAAGTTGGAAATCACCGTTGGCTACCTGGGCATTGAGGTCGACAATGCCCTCGAGATGGCGGAGCAGACACAGGTCTGATGGTTGATAGTCGGCGAGCGATCGCTTGCCGACCAGGAGCAGACAGTCAGGGCGGTCTCAAGAATCAAGTGCAACGTTTCGCTAATCCAGCGGCAGCCAATTCAATGGCCATCGCCTCTTCCGGCGTTTTCCATCCGAGGGTTTGACGAGGACGGCCGTTGAGCAATTTGGCGATGTCGTTCAACTGCGTTTGCGTGACGCCCGACAGGTCCATGCCCTTGGGCAAGAACTGGCGCAGCAAACCGTTGGTGTTCTCGTTGCTGCCTCGCTGCCAGGGCGCGTATGGGTCCGCAAACCAGATATCGAGATTCAGCCGCTCGGCCAGTTCGACATGACAGGTCATTTCCGATCCACGGTCATACGTCAGGCTCTCGCGCAAGAACGCCGGCAACTTCTTCATCTGGCGCGTGAAGCCTTCGAGTGCATCCTTCGCCGTACAGCCGTCCATGCGGCACAGCACCACGAAGCGAGTCTTGCGCTCGACCAGCGTGCCCACGCAGGAGCGATTGAAGGCGCCCTTGACCAGATCGCCTTCCCAATGCCCGGGCCATTTGCGCGTTTCGATCTGCTCGGGCCGGTGAATGATGCGCAGTTCTTCCGGTACGTAGCTCTTGCGGGCAAGGGTCTTGCGCGGGTTGCCGCGCGCAGGCTTTTCCTGGCGAAGCGCCTCGATCATGGCTTGTTTCAAGCCACCACGAGGATGGGTGTAAATTGCCGCGTAGATCGTTTCGTGGCTGACGCGCTGGTCGGGGCTGTCTGGGTGCATTTCGCGAAGTCTGGCAGCAATTTGCTGCGGCGACCAGCGCCGATAGACCAGTTGATGATGCACATGCCAGTACAGCGCGCTTGCGGCAACCAGTTTGCGCGGCCGCCGGCTTCGCTCGCGCCGCGTGCGGTAGGCCTTGGCCGCGACCGTCGCGTCATAACATCGCGCAGACTCGGCGCGGTTGCGCGCCAGTTCTCGCGTGACGGTCGAGGCGCTGCGTCCGAGCAGTCGGGCGATCGCGCGCACGCTCACCTTCTTTCCGCTTTCGATCATGATCACCGCACGTTCTTCCGCGCTCAGGTGGCTGTAGCTTTTCTTCATCGCAACACCCTATCTCAATACAGGTGTTGCACTTGAAACTAGAGTCTAAGCAGTCTCAGGTTAGAATCCGGTAGGCACGCGCTACGTTTTCACACCAAAGGCGTTTTCAATTCGAGTTTTGCAGATATGTCCGTCATAGCCCGATTCATCTGCGATTAACGGACGAATCAGTTGCCTATGCCGCCGATTCTATGCGCGTGCTATATTGCGAGAAAGCGGACGAATTCCTCGGCGCCGAGTAGGACATCAAACTGGCATTTCAGACCTCGGCTCCAAAAATTGTCCACTCCTTGGCGCCAGCCGCGACGTCAGCGAGGCAGAAGTTAATATCATTTACCATGCTTTCCATAAATAATCGAGATTGAAGTGACCACGAACAATCGTGATTCGAATCGAAAAGAATTCAATGTCGAACTACATCATGACCAATTCGGACGACTTGGATCGGGGACTCTATACTTCGGAGGCAATCGGTGGGCCTGCGTAAATCTATCGATCTCAGATAGCGCTCCTGAGTTGCGTACGGGAGATGCCAAGTTCGACCTCGTCAAGGCCGTTACAGACGAAGGAACCACATTCTCCCTCTGCGACTGCAAAGCTAACGGCATTGCTCTTTACGCGGACTATGTGATCGACGGAGATCTGAGTGAAACAGAATTTGACTCAATCTCGATACGGTACAGCGACGTATCAGAATGGTTTCTCCGTTGGCGGACCGTTGACGGATCGGTCGGCGAAACGCTCACCTGGAAACGAATCCCGAAGGGTATCGACGTTACCGTCAAAACCGACACTGAGCACTTCGATTTACGAAGCGAATATCGTGCATCTCGACGCCAGCAAGGCGAGGACCTGGTTCTCCATGAGCATGTGGAGTTTGTGCTTTCCGCGAAGAATGGCCGGTTCAGTGTTGCAGATGTAAAAGAAAAGGCCCATGAGCTTTCGTGCCTTCTTTCCATTTTGTTAGCCTATCCGGCAACTTTAGTGAGCGTTGTCGCTTCGCGAGGATCAGGTCACTATCATCGAATCTACTTTCCTACGTTCGAGCGGCCTGAACGTGACGAAGATGATCGTAACTTTTCGTTTCGTTGCTTTATCCAGCAATCAGCACTGGACGGCCGGTGGCAGTCAATTTTCGACCATTACTACCAGTCAAAGTATAGAAAAGTATGTTGGGTACGCTTGGCAGGCATGCAGCGGTACGAAGGGTTTTGGGAATATAAGGCGCTGGGGTATGTCAGCCTCTTGGACAGCTATCTGAACATTCGGTTTGATGGAGAAAAGCGACCCGAACCTCAGCTTCCAGCGCAGAGGAAGGTGAACAGGTTCCGTCAGAGTCTGATCAATCAACTTCCAGCTATGACTGACGAGCAAAGGGACAAGATCATCGAGATTGCAAGCCGTTCGTTTGCATCGGATGAATTCAGCTTAGGCGACAAGTATCGACTTGCCGTTGCCGCCACGGACCCTGATGTTACGAGGATCATCAACCTTTCATCGCCTGATTTCACGTTCATCAAAAAGATTCGCGACAGAGTTGCGCACGGAGATGACCACGGCTTAAAACAGGAGCAGTATCCTATAGTAATTCGCACCGAATCGAAAATCGCGCTGCTTCTTACATACTGGGCATTCTTAGATTTCGGTCTCACGGCCCAGGATTTCATCGATTGCTTGCAAAATACCCATAGCAGACTCAGACTTGCCGCCATGCCAGATAGTATTCATTTGGCTCGCGTTACTGGCAGCGCAGAATTTTTCCCAGTAACAATGGAAAAGCTTCAATTGCTTCGAGGTATCAAGGGACTAAGATTGCATGGATGTTGCCTAGAAGACAAGAATGGGGAACTCACATTTTCCGATGAGCTCACTGAGAGGTATGCTAATTGGATGCATGACCTGACCAAGACATCTGGCATACAAGATCCAGAGAAAATATTTGGAGTCGACAAAGACAGGGCCAGATTTGTAAGCCAAGGTTACTTCGAGTGCGGCGACGAACGTCTCGCAGTGCATCACATTTGGATTATAAAATCAGCCACCTCTTCGAAATAACAAGACGTAGCCGAGCTATTCATTGGGAAGGAATTTGGCGCGCCATTCGTGCTCGGCACAAACAACTCAAGTACACCAGGACGACGAAGTCGAATCACCACCCGCCGAGGTCAGACGCTTCCAGGATTCAAGTAGAACAAATTGATCCGCGATCTTGCGGCTGAATGACCGCTATCAAGCACAGCGATGGTCCCTTGCGAGTCGGCACGCGACATCCAAGGAAATCCACGAAAAAGCTAAATCAACCCATACCGCCGCAATTCATCCGCAAGCGCCCCCGCATCGACAAAGCGATACCCGATCAGTCCGGCAGCAACCGCCCCCGCGACATTCGCATCGGTATCGTCGATAAACAGCGTCGCATCCGGCCGCACACCAAGCGCCTCAACACAGCCGAGATAAGCACGCACAGCCGGCTTGACCGCACCGAACGACGCCGACGGATACACACGCGCACCAAACAGCCGCGCGACCTGCGGATTCAGATAGTCGAGATGATCGGTAACAAGCCGGCAGTTGTTCGTAAGCACCGCGATCGGGCACCTCCCCGCAACCTGCTCCGCCAGCGCGAGCGTGTCAGGATTCGGCGTAATCGACGCATGACGAGCATCGAGCCACACATCGCAACTGACGCGGCATTTCAGCAAATCACCGAGCGCGTCCAGATACGCATCCGGCGTAATCTCACCGGCATCCGCGCGCGCTTCGAGACCGGACTCCCAGATCGCGTAGCGCACGGCCTCCGGCGGCCGGCCCGTGAGCGCCGACAGCCGCGCGACCCGCGCCGCGCGATCGTAGTGCGTCAGCACGCCCTCCATATCGAACAGCACCCACTCGATCGGCACGCTCATCGCGCCTCCTCGGGCTGAATTCACGCGCCGACTGTACCGGCTGGTTTCGCACGACGCGTGGAACCGCGGTGCTCGGCAATGCGCAGCAGCTTCTGGAAACTCGGGCATTGCAGATGGCTCGGCGCGGGACACGCCGCCGCGTGCCGCAGCGCATCGCGCACGGCGCCGAGACGGCGGATCGTGCGGTCGAGTTCGTCGGCTTTCGCATCGAGCTTCGCGCGGTCGATATCGGGCTCGCCGCCCGCGCCGAACATCGCGCCGATCTCGTCGAGCGAGAACCCTGCCTCGCGACCGAGCGCGATCAGCGCGAGCCGCTGCAGCACGGCCTGATCGTACTGCCGCCGCAACCCGCGACGCCCGTTCGACGCGATCAGCCCCTTTTCCTCGTAGTAGCGCAGCGTCGACGCGGGCAATCCCGAGCGCCGCGCCACGTCCGCGATGTCCAAACGGCTCATGCTTGACCTCAAGTGAACTTGAAGTTGCAAGATAGTCGCTCGCTCCCATCGAAACAAGCCGGAATTGCCATGAAACCGATCCAAACCCCACGTCGCGCCGACGCATCCAGCCCCTACATCAGAGGCAAACAATGAACGACACGGCCGACGCCCTGCTCCACCTGCTGCTGATCGGCACGGGCGCCACGCTCGTGATGGATCTGTGGGCGCTGTTCCGCCGGCGTGCATTCGGCATTCCGTCGCTCGACTATGCACTGGTCGGCCGCTGGATCGGTCACATGACGCAAGGCCGGTTCCGGCACGCGTCGATCGTCGCGGCGGCGCCGGTGCGGCACGAACGGCCGCTGGGCTGGATCGCGCATTACGCGATCGGCATCGCGTTCGCGGTGCTGCCCGTCGCGCTTGCGGGAACGCATTGGATCAGCGCGCCCACGCTGCTGCCTGCGCTCGTCGCCGGCCTCGCCAGCGTGGTCGCGCCGTTGTTCGTGATGCAGCCCGCGTTCGGCTTCGGCATCGCGGCGTCGCGCACGCCGCACCCCGGCGTCGCGCGCCGGCGCAGTCTCGTCACGCATCTGTCGTACGGGCTGGGGCTGTATGTCGCCGCGCAGGTGCTCACGCTGATGCGATGACGTCGAACCCGGTCAACCCTTCATCGTCCCCGTGCGCACGTAGCGCTCGTGCCACGACAGCGCCTCGGCGAGCAGGTGCGGCGTGTGCTTGCCGAAGCTTTCGCGCGACGCACGCTCGAAGTAGTCCTCGAGCATCGGCCGGTAGTCGGGATGCGCGCAGGTCGCGATGATCTTGCGTGCACGCTGCTTCGGCGACAGGCCGCGCAGGTCCGCGAGGCCCTGCTCGGTGACGACCACCGCGACGTCGTGCTCGGTATGGTCGACGTGGCTCGCCATCGGCACGATCCGCGAAATCGCGCCGCCCTTCGCGGTACTCGCCGACATGAAGCACGACAGGTAACCGTTGCGCGCGAAGTCGCCCGAACCGCCGATGCCGTTCTGGATCTTCGTGCCCATCACGTGCGTGGAGTTCACGTTGCCGTAGATGTCGGCCTCGATCATCCCGTTCATCGCCATGCAGCCGAGACGGCGCACGAGTTCCGGATGGTTGCTGATCTCCTGCGGGCGCAGCACGATCTTCTCGCGGAACGTCGCGATTTCGTCGGCGAAGCGCTGCACGGCGGCCGGGCTCAGCGACAGCGCGGTGGCCGATGCGAAGCTCAGCGTGCCGTCCTGGAGCAGGTCGAGCATGCCGTCCTGGATCACCTCGGTGTAAGCGGTCAGGTTCGAGAAGCCGGCCGAGCTCAGCTCCGCGAGCACCGCGTTCGTGATGTTGCCGACGCCCGACTGCAGCGGCAGCAGGTTTTCCGGCAGGCGGCCGCGCTTCACTTCATGGCGCAGGAAGTCGATCAGTTGCAGCGCGATCTGCTTCGACGTCGCGTCCGGCGCGGAGAATGCGTTGCTGCGGTCCGGCGCATCGGTCTCGACGATCGCGACGATCTTGTCGGCCGGGCAGCGCAGGTACGGCTCGCCGATCCGGTCGTCGCTCTTCGTCAGCGGAATCGGCTTGCGGTGCGGCGGCAGCGCGGTGCCGTAATAGACGTCGTGCATCCCGTCGAGGCCGAGCGGCTGGCGCGCGTTGACTTCGAGGATCACGTGCTTCGCGCGTTCGAGCCACGTCTTGTTATTGCCGATCGAGGCGGACGGAATCAGCAGCCCGTCCTCGCGGATGCCCGCGACTTCGACGATCGCGACATCGAGATCGCCGTACAGCCCGAACCATGCGTATTGCGCGACGTGGCTCAGGTGGACGTCCTGGTAGTCGACTTCGCCGCCGTTGATCTTGTCGCGCAGCGTCGGGTCGGACTGGTACGGCAGGCGCATCGAGATGCCGTTGGTGCGGGCGAGCGCGCCGTCGAGTTCCGGTGCGGTCGACGCGCCCGTCAGCACGTTGATCCGGAAGTCCTCGCCGCGCGCGTGCGCCGCGTCGATGTGGGCGGCGAGCGCGGCCGGAACCGCCTTCGGATAGCCCGACCCCGTGAAGCCGCTCATGGCGACGGTCATGCCGGGACGGATCAGCGCGGCGGCTTCGTCGGCGGTGCGGACGAGCGAACGCAGGGCGGGAGCGAGGATGCGTGATGAAGACATGGCAGTTTGAACGAATGCGTTTTGGTCTGTCGTTGACGTCGCTGGGGGTGTCTCCTGAGCGGCGTGGAAACCCTGGGGCCGCGGTCGGCGGCCGGCACCACAGGCACGGTCGGAGTATCTCAGAGGCCGCATCGGCGAAATGTCCGCCGGATGCAAAAGACCCTTTCGGAAATTGCCGCGTATCGAACGGCCGTTCTGTGACAGGCGGCGGATTGTCGCCCGATGCGCGCACGGCCGGCATGATCGGCGTCAAGCGTGCGCGGCGGAGGCCGCCCGGCCCCTGCCCGGTTCGTCGACGGCGCGCCTTGCGCATGCGGGCGGCGACGACGAAACTTCAACATAACGCGCCGCTGCGGCGCGGACGGAGCGGAACGGCCCCGTGCGCACCATATGTGTGCCTGCCGTGCACGCATGGCGCGCAAAGTCCTTCCGAAATGGCCGGTAACACCGGAAAATGTCAGGAGATTGAGCGGAAAAAAGCAACAAATTACAATTCCGTATATATTTCGCCGATGGACCAAAGAAAAACCGCCACACGTTCCGAACCGCCCCTGCCACGCACCTGGGATGCGCGGCTCGCGCGCTCGCTTGTCCGACCGCTCGTCGACACGCCCGTCACCCCGAATCACCTCACCACCGTTCGTCTGCTGATCGGCCTCGCCGGCGCCTGGTGCCTCGCGCACGGCGGCTTCGGCTGGAGCAATGCAGGCGCGTTCCTGATCGTGCTGTCGAACTTCGTCGACCACACCGACGGCGAGCTCGCCCGCATCAGCGGGAAATCCAGCAAGATCGGTCATTTTTACGACCTCGCGGCGGACGCGCTCGTCACGATCGCGCTGTTCGTCAGCATGGGCGTCGGCATCGTCGCCCAGGGCGGCCAGATGGCCGCGTCGCCGGTGCTGCTCGGCGCGGTGGCGGGCGCCGCCGTCGCGCTGATCTTCTTCCTGCGCATGCGGATCGAATCGATCGCCGGCAAGGCCGGCACCAAGCAGGCGTTCGCCGGCGGCTTCGAAACCGAAGACGTGCTGTACCTGCTGCCGCTCGTGACGCTCTTCGACGGCGTCGAGCCGTTCCTGCTCGCGGCGTCGATCGGCGCGCCGCTGTTCGCCGCATGGGTCGTGATCGACTGGTGGCGCATCGTGCGGCGCGGCAACCGCGGCAACCTCTCGCAGAATCCAACCGAAATCCAGGCTTCCAAATGACTCCTAGCACGCGCGACGACTCCGTGCTGAGCCCGGCACGCCCCGCGCCTGCGCGCGCGGCCGCGGCCGATCCCGATCGCACCGTGGCCGACTGCGTCGGCTCGCTCGACCTCGACCGCCTGCGCGGCGACTACACGCGCCAGGGCTCGTTCCTGTACCTCGACGCCTTCCTGCCGGCCGACGCGCACGCGAAGCTCGCGGCGGCCGCCCGCGCGATGCAGGCCGGCCTGAACCGCAATTACCTGCCCGGCCACAAGCAGGGCGGCAGCGTGAGCCGCCACACGATCGACGAGCAGGCGCCGTACATCGCCGAACTGTACCGCTCGAAGGCACTCATCTCCTTCCTCGAGAAGGTGACGGGCGACAAGCTGATGCTGTCGCCGGACGACGATCCGCACGCGTATGCGCTGTATTACTACACGAAGCCCGGCGACCACATCGGCTGGCATTACGACACGTCGTACTACGACGGCCGGCGCTATACGCTGCTGATCGGCGTGATCGACGAATCGTCGTGCCGGCTCGACTACGAGCTGCATACGCGCAATCCGGACGTGGCCGACGAGCCGGGCTCCGTCCAGATCGCCGACGGCGGCATCGTGCTGTTCGACGGCGACAAGCTGCGCCACCGCATCACGCCGCTGGGCCAGAACGAGATGCGCGTGTCGCTCACCTTCGAATACGTGACGAACCCCGGCATGCGCCCGTGGAAGCGCTTCATCTCGAACATGAAGGATGCGATCGCGTATTTCGGCTTCCGCCAGGTCTTCAAGCAACTGGCGACGCGACGCCCGACCGGGTCATGACACGCGCCGGCCTGATCCTGCTGTCCCTCGGGACCGCACTCTTCGTCGCACTCCTCGCCTGGCAGGGTGTCGGCGCGGTTGCGTCCACGTTCCTCGCGGCCGGCTGGGGGCTCGCGCTCGTCGCGGCGTTCCACGTCGTGCCGCTCGTAATCGACGCGATGGCGATCTCCGTGATGTTCCGCCACGGCCAGCCCGGCGCCGAACTCGGCAATGCGCTGCGCGCGCGCTGGGTCGGCGAATCGGTGAACAGCCTGCTGCCCGCCGGGCAGATCGGCGGCCCCGTGCTGATGGTGCGCCACCTCGCGCAGCGCGGCACGCGGATGGCCGACGCGGCGGCCGCCGTCACCGTCAGCACGACGATGCAGGCGCTCTCGCAAATGGCGTTCGCGCTGATCGGCATCGCCGCGTTCAGCCTGTATGCCACGCACGAATCGGTCGCGCACCTGCGCACGCCCGCGCTGATCGCCACCGGCGTGCTCGGCGCCCTCGCCGCGCTGTTCTACGTCGCGCAGCGGCGCGGGCTGTTCGGCCGCGGCCTGCGCCTCGCGTCGAAGCTGCTCGGCCCGCGCGACTGGTCGTCGCTGGCGACCCGCGCCGACGCGATCGACGACGCGGTCGGCACGCTGTACCGCGATCGTGCGAAGGTCGCGAAGACGTTCGCACTGAGTCTCGTCGGCTGGATCGTCGGCACCGCGGAAGTGTGGCTCGCGCTGCACTTCCTCGGGCACCCGGTGAGCTGGCTCGACGCGCTGCTGCTCGAGAGCGTCGGCCAGGCCATTCGTGGCGCGGCCTTCGCGATCCCGGGCTCGCTCGGCGCGCAGGAAGGCGGCTACCTGCTGCTCGCGCCGCTGGTCGGACTGCCGCCCGACGCGGCGCTCGCGCTGTCGCTCGCGAAGCGCGCGCGCGAACTCGCGCTTGGCCTGCCCGGCCTGCTCTATCTGCATTTCAGTGAAAGAAACTGGCAGCGGCGCCGTGCGCCGCAGCCGCTCGCCGACTGATCGTTCAGATCCGCCGGCTTTTTGGTTGGAGAACCCATGCGAGCCATCATTCTTGCGGCAGGCCTCGGCTTGCGCCTGCAACAACCGCCCGAGGCACAGTTCCCGAAGTGCCTGCTGCGCTTCGACGACGTGTCGCTGCTCGAGCGCCATCTGCGCGTGCTCGATGCCGCGGGCGTCGACGAAATCGTGCTCGGGCTCGGCTTCCAGGCCGAGAAGGTCGAGCAGGAATTGAAGCGCCTCGGCCGCCATGCCGAGATCGTGATCAACGAACGCTACGACCTCGGCAGCGTGCTGACCGTGCATACCGTCGCCGATGCGATGACGCGCGGCGGCGACGTGCTGTTGATGGACGCCGACGTGCTGTATGACGAGAACATCCTGCACGCGCTGGTGGCCGATGCCGACAAGGCGGTCGATCGCCTGCTGATCGACCGCGACTTCGAGGCCGGCGACGAACCCGTCAAGCTGTGCCTGAAGAACGGCGTGCCGGTCGAGCTGCGCAAGCAGCTCGCGGTCGACCTCGAATACGACACGATCGGCGAATCGGTCGGCTTCTTCCGCTTCACCGAAGGTACCGCGCGCCGCCTCGCGACGATCGTCGCGGGCTACGTCGACAGCGGCCGCGCGAACATGCCGCACGAGGAAGCCGTGCGCGACCTGCTGCTCGAAGGCGGTCACTCGTTCGACGTCGCCGACGTCACCGGCTCGCCGTGGATCGAGATCGACTTCCCGAACGACGTCGCCCGCGCCACCCAAGACATCCTTCCCCTGATTCAACGCACCACCGCAGGAGTCGCACGATGAACGCACGCGAACCCAACTTCACCGAATCGCGCAGCGCCCGCCTGCGCCGCATGCTCGTCAGCAGCGACCTCGAATTCCTGATGGAAGCGCACAACGGCCTGTCCGCGCGGATCGTCCGCGAGGCCGGCTTCAAGGGCATCTGGGCATCGGGCCTCGCGATCTCCGCGCAGTTCGGCGTGCGCGACAACAACGAAGCGAGCTGGACCCAGGTCGTCGACGTGCTCGAATTCATGGCCGACGCGAGCGACCTGCCGATCCTGCTCGACGGCGACACCGGCTACGGCAACTTCAACAACGTGCGCCGCCTCGTGAAGAAGCTCGAGCAGCGCGGCATCGCCGGCGTCTGTATCGAGGACAAGCAGTTCCCGAAGACCAACAGCTTCATCGGCGGCGAGCGCCAGCCGCTCGCGGAAATCGACGAGTTCTGCGGCAAGATCAAGGCCGGCAAGGATTCGCAGACCGATCCCGACTTCTCGATCGTCGCGCGTGTCGAAGCGCTGATCGCGGGCTGGGGGATGGACGAGGCACTGCGTCGCGCGAACGCGTACGCGGAAGCCGGCGCCGACGCGATCCTGATCCACAGCAAGCTGTCGCGCCCGGACGAGATCCTGCAATTCGCGCGCGAATGGAGCGGCCGCGCGCCGCTCGTGATCGTGCCGACCAAGTACTACAGCACGCCGACCGACGTGTTCCGCCAGGCCGGCATCAGCACCGTGATCTGGGCGAACCACCTGATCCGCGCGTCGGCGTCCGCGATGCAGGCGACCGCGCGCGAGATCCACGAGAGCGAAACGCTGATCAACGTCGAGGACCGCGTGGCCTCGGTCAACGAGATCTTCCGCCTGCAGGACGCCGACGAGTACTCGGCGGCCGAGCGTATCTACCTGTCGTCGTCGTCGCGCGCGTCGAACGCGGCGATCGTGCTCGCCGCGAGCCGCGGCAAGGGCCTCGAAGCCGTGACCGAAGACAAGCCGAAGGTCATGCTGCCGGTCGCCGGCAAGCCGCTGCTGCGCTGGCTCGTCGACGGCTTCAAGACGCACGGCGTGAACGACATCACCGTGGTCGGCGGCTATCGCGCCGACGCGATCGACACGTCGGGCATCAAGCTCGTCGTCAACGAACGCCATGCGCAGACGGGCGAACTCGCGTCGCTCGCATGTGCGGCCGAACGCCTGACCGGCGACACCGTGATCTCGTACGGCGACCTGCTGTTCCGCAGCTACATCGTGCGCGACCTCGCGGAGAGCGAGGCCGAGTTCAGCGTGGTGGTCGATTCGTCGCTGACGGAAACCAACCAGAGCGTGCGCGATTTCGCGCTGTGCTCGGCGGCGGACGATCGCGGCCTGTTCGGCCAGAAGACCTACCTGCAACGCGTATCGAGCGACGTCGCCACGGGTACGCCGCACGGCCGCTGGATCGGCCTGCTGAACGTGCGCGGTGCCGGGGTCGAGCGCCTGAAGGCGATGCTCGCGACGCTGCAGGCGCGCGACGATTTCGACACGCTCGACATCCCGTCGCTGCTCAACGAACTGATCGCCGCCGGCGAGAAGATCGAGGTGCAGTACGTGCACGGCCACTGGCGCGGTGTGAACGATCTCGAAGACTTCCGCCGCGCGGGCGACTTCGCGCACGGCCAGACGCCGCTGTCCGAACCGGGCACCGGCAACGGGGGCGCGCAATGATCGAAGCGGCCCAGTTCGTCGAGGCCGCGCGCGAGCGCGGTTTCGACTGGTACGCGGGTGTGCCCTGCTCGTACCTGACGCCGTTCATCAATTACGTGCTGCAGGACCCGACGCTGAATTACGTGTCGGCCGCGAACGAAGGCGATGCGGTCGCGCTGATCGCGGGCGCGACGCTCGGCGGCAAGCGCGGCATCGCGATGATGCAGAACTCGGGGCTCGGCAACGCGGTGAGCCCGCTCACGTCGCTGACCTGGACGTTCCGCCTGCCGCAGTTGCTGATCGTCACGTGGCGCGGCCAGCCGGGTGTATCCGACGAGCCGCAGCACGCGCTGATGGGGCCGATCACGCCCGCGATGCTCGACACGATGGAGATCCCGTGGGAGACGTTCCCGACCGACCCCGAACAGGTCGGCCCGGCACTCGACCGCGCGATCGCGCATATGGACGCGACGGGCCGCCCGTACGCGCTCGTGATGCAGAAAGGCAGCGTCGCGCCGTATGAGCTGAAGGCAAACCCGGCGGCCACGCCGCGCGCGCATGTCGTCGCGCAATCGTCGTCGCGCGCCGCGTCGGCCGAAGCCTGGCCGACCCGCCAGGACGCGCTGCAGCGCGTGATCGCGCACACGCCGGTCGATTCGACCGTCGTGCTCGCATCGACCGGCTTCTGCGGCCGCGAACTCTATGCGATCGACGATCGCCCGAACCAGTTGTACATGGTCGGCTCGATGGGCTGCGTGACGCCGCTCGCGCTCGGCCTCGCGCTCGCGCGCCCCGACCTGAAGGTCGTTGCGGTCGACGGCGACGGCGCCGCGCTGATGCGCATGGGTGCGTTCGCGACGCTCGGCACCTACGGCCCGGCGAACCTCACGCACGTGCTGCTCGACAACGGCGCGCACGAATCGACGGGCGGCCAGGCCACCGTGTCGCAACATGTTTCGTTCGCGGGTGTTGCTGCCGCGTGCGGGTACGCGTCGGCGGTCGAAGGCGACACGCTGGACGTGCTCGATGCGGCGCTTGCCGGGTCGCACGACGGCGCACAGTTCGTGCGCCTGGCGATCCGCACCGGCGTGCCCGACGGCCTCCCCCGCCCGACCGTCACGCCGGTCGAGGTCAAGACCCGTCTGATGCGGCACATCGGCGCCGCGCAGACCGAAGCCCACGTTGAAGGAGCCCATTGATGCTGCTGCTGAACCCCGGCCCGGTCACGCTCACCGAACGCGTGCGCCGCAGCCTGCTGCAACCCGACCTGTGCCATCGCGAAAGCGAATTCTTCGATCTGCAGGACGAAGCACGTGCGCGCCTCGTGGCCGCGTACGAGCTCGATCCGGCCGAATGGGCCGCCGTGCTGATGACGGGCTCCGGCACGGCCGCCGTGGAAAGCATGATCGCGGCACTCGTGCCGCAGGACGGCAAGCTGCTCGTGATCGAGAACGGCGTGTACGGCGAGCGGATCACGCAGATCGCGACGCAGTACGGGATCGCGCATGAGGTGCTGAAGCATGAGTGGATGCAGGCACCCGATCTCGCGCAGATCGCCGCACGGCTCGATGCGGGCGGGTACTCGCATGTCGCCGTGATTCATCATGAAACGACGACGGGCCGGCTGAACGATCTCGGCGCGATTGCCGGGGTGTGTCGTGCGCGTGGTGTGAAGATGCTTGTCGATGGCGTCAGCAGTTTTGGGGCTGAGGCGATCGACTTCGCCGGCGGCGACATCGACGCGGTTGCCGCGACCGCGAACAAGTGCCTGCACGGCGTGCCGGGCGCAGCGTTCGTGATCGTGCGCCGTAGCGCGCTGGCGAAGGCTGCGAGCCGTACTTACTACCTCGATCTCGGTCGTCTCGCGAAGCTGCAGGATCAGCGGAATACGCCGTTCACGCCTTCCGTGCATGCGTATTACGCGCTCGTCGAGGCACTGCGTGAGTTCGATGAGGCTGGCGGCTGGCGTGCGCGTCACGCGCATTACAAGGCGCTCGCCGATCAGGCGCAAGCCGGGCTCGCGGCGCGCGGCATGCCGCTCGTGCTGCCGGAAGGTGAATCGTCGGTCGTGCTGCGGGCGTATCGGTTGCCGCAGGGTGTGACGTACGAGCAGCTCCACGACGGGCTGAAGGCTCGCGGCTTCGTGATCTATGCGGGGCAAGGCGGGTTGTCGAAGGAACTGTTCCGGATTTCGACGATGGGTGCGATTCAGGCCGCTGATGTTGAGCGGTTGCTGGGTGGGTTTACGGCGCTCACGCGCTGACGCCCGCACCCTTCGTTGCAACGGGCCCGCATGGGCCTTTTTTCTTGCTTCGTTGTGGATTTCCGTGGAGGTCGCTTGCCGACCCGGAGCGGTCGATCGTCAACGAACGCATACAATGTCCGCTTGCAAAGTACAACAGCCGTTCGCTTCTCTGGATTGTCCGGCCGACCATCGGCCATGTCGGCCTTAGAGGTAGTGCATGCGATGCGAACGGAAAAACCGGTCGAGACCGGTAAGAGCACAAAAATGCCGAACAAGAACCTGTCATGAATAAAGTGCCAAAAAGTGTTCACAGTATGTTTGAAGCATGCACCCTTAATCGTGCAATTTACAGAGATTTGCCAAACGCAACTTACACCACGCACGAGATTGTTGATATCAACGACACGGAAAAGTTCGACGATGCACTCGCTCAATTCTTGGTATCCGAGGAAGGTAAACACTTATCCCATGCGGGATTGTTGAGATTAATACGAAGGAGCTTGATCGAATGCAAAGAATTTTGCGACTCTCTAGTCGCCGAGAGAGTCGCCAGCTTTTCGAATAAGCTCAATGATTTGCCGCTTGTTGACTACAAGGTGATAAAGTCATTTTACGGCGTAACGATAAATGGTAGCGACGCTCCGGTTAAATTTGGACCGCTCGTTGTGTATGAGCTGCCGCGCCACGCGAACGAAATCACGAAGCTATTGCCATGGGCCGACCACTCAGGGATTCGGGGCGAAAAGCATGAAAGGACAGTCGTTGAGTGTTCGACGAAAGCGAGAGACGAGGTAAAAGCACTGGAGTTGGCCAACATCGTATTCAATGCCTTCGACCTGCTGATCGCGTTCTTGCTGAGTGAAAAATATACCGACCATTCGTTAGGTATTCTGCGGATGAACCTCGCCCCCCATCAAGACGCGATAATAAGCACCCGTGGCGGAATTTTTTCTGGCGACGAGGTGAGGAACTTGTCCAACGACCTCCTTGACATCTCGAATCTATCAGAGTTTCTCCCGAACGGCAGGGAGGACATGCTTGATCAATTTCTTGACATCGTCATATCACCAAAAAATGATCTAGAGAAGAGAATATCTACGGCCGTCGAATGGACTGGAGAAGCCTACTCGGACAGTAATCGATCCAGCGCTTATCTCAAGACGGTCATAGCATTGGAAGCGTTGTTGAAGATAGACGAGAAAGGCATAATCACACCGTCGATCATGTCTAGTATTGCGGAACAGTGCGCATACCTGAACGGCAGGTCAATAGAGGAATGTCTGACGATCGAAAGGAAAGTTAAGACGCTATACGGTCGGCGCTCCAAAATCGCACATACTGGTTTTACATCAGTATCGGCCAAGGATCTCCGGGAAACGCGTGCGTTTGTTCGTGACACAATATGGAATTTTCTTCATTTTGCGAAAAAGCTGAATCTCAGCAGTGTTGACGCCTTTCAATCAACCTTGCGCCAGAGAAAATATCGGGACGGCGGTTTGTAGGCAGTGGATGGCCGATGGCTGACCGCTCGTCTGTCGCCTTCGACGCGCTCTCAACCGACCGCCCCTGCCAAAATGACGGCCATTCGGCAGATGATCAGTGACTGATCGCTTCGGGCGATGAGCCGCCATCGACTCTGCGAGAGTCACTGGCCGTTTCCGGAGTGCTACCGACGCTTGAATGTCAAACTGCACCTTTTACTGAACCTCGCCTCCTGGCCGACTGCTGCCCGATGCGGTCGGCCGAGTCCGACCCGCTCACGCCACTCCGTCATTAACTGCAGTGATGTCCGCTTCCGAGATACAGCGGACTCACTGTTGACGGCATCCTTAGGGTCACGCGCGGAGAACAAACAAAGCCCGCTCCTATAATGCGAAGCGGGCAGCCAATCTCATACTCGCGCGAAGCCTCGCGGTAACGTTAGTCACCTCGCTTCGCTGCGGATTTCTCACGCTCGCTTCCTAGCTATCTTCCCCTTCTTCGCAAGCACTTGGCGAGCTGCAGCCATTGTTTCCTGAGCAAATCGAGCGCGCTTGAGTTCATCATCTGTCGGGAAACCCAAATCATCGATGATTTTCTGACAGCGTTCAAAAATCTTAATGTAAGACTTCGTCTCAGAATTCAATGCGTCAATCAATTTCAACGCATAGGCCTCCGCCTTCTTTGAATTAGGCGCCGGAGTATCCATCTCGCCAACGCATAGCCATTTGAAAAGTTGAATTACATGCCAGCGCGCCTTAATGTAGTTTTGTGCGCCGATCTTTCGGCCATTAATCAATGTCTGATATTTATACAACACCAAACATGCGGCATAGTAATAAGCCTCATGATCACCCTCGCGAAACAAATTATCTCCACTGGCCGAAAATATAGTAGCCACGTATCTCGCCGCATTATGCGGAAGATCAAGAAACATAGCCGCATAGCACCGCGCAACTTCACGAACGTCGAATATC
This sequence comes from Burkholderia cepacia, assembly GCF_001718835.1. Lineage (NCBI taxonomy): Bacteria > Pseudomonadati > Pseudomonadota > Betaproteobacteria > Burkholderiales > Burkholderiaceae > Burkholderia > Burkholderia cepacia. The sequence goes on from NZ_CP013444.1 coordinate 2,077,740, forward strand.
CGGGTTGACTGATAGCCCACGTTTTTGAACTCACCCTGTCGCCGCTCGAAATGAATATGATTTTCCGGTGCCCGCCCTTGATTTTGAATCTTAAAATATTTTTGCACCAGCTTTGCTTTTTCGCGAAGGCCAAAGAACGCTTCTTTAGGAATGTCGGATTGACTGTTTGTCGCAGCTATAATATCACTGGACGCATCGTTTTCTGGCGACTCAATGAATTTCACCACAACATTCACGGAATCGGTCAAGAGCAGTTTGTTTTCATGCAACGTGCTGCTCGTCTGGCATCCGTTAATAATCTGATAATTGACAAGTTGAAGATCTTTGGTGTTTGGCGTTAAGGTCAACTCCGGCGCAACAACGGTAATTCCATTATTTAAGACGGAGAACAGGGATTTTTTTTCGCCATCTTGCAACGTCTTTTTTATGGCCGAATTAACGTCGTTGCCACTCCCAAGAAACGATCTGACATTTTCCTCAAATACAGATTCGCGCAGATTTCCGTCTGGATCCACTAGCAACGCATCGACCAAATTACGTGCGTTCACAATCGCGACGTAGGATTGTGGAATGCCCGGCATCGCAGGCATCCCAAAGTAGTCTATGAGTTTGAGCTTCGCCTCATTCTTTTCAGAGAGTTGAGCGTAATATCTGATCAACTCACTGCGACCAAGGGGACTCACATCAACGGAATAGAAAAATTCAATCCCTTTTATATAACGCTCAATAATACCGAAGGCAGCTTTGATTTCGCGCTCAGCCGAATAAACGCCCGAAGTGCAGTAGTAGATAATACAATTAGGTCGTCGATTTTTGACTTTTTTCAGATTTTGCAGGACAATTTTGAAAATTTGGAGCGCTTCAGTATTAAATTTACCGTTTGGCAACTTAGGATCTAAGGAGAGGAAATCCTCAAGCCCCAGCTTGAAGTTGGCAATCTCATCCTTCTTGAACTGCTCGCCGCTTTTTATTTGGGTAAAGATTATGTCGACAGGTAAATTGGTTTTGTGCGTCTTAAACACCTCGATCGCATCATCGACCGTTGTGATCAGATCGCCGTCTATCAACACAGCCAGCCCATCTATGGATGCATCATCCTCGTCCGTGGTAACATCGGCCGGGCTGAATCGGCCGAAATAATGCTTAGAGGTCACGCAATAATTACAAAATCGCTCAAACTTCTTCGAGACATCCAGATCTTCGTATTCAAAATCTCGCGCCAGTTCTTCGACGTGATTTTTCAAAATTATGTGCATATTTTCCCCGATGCATCATTAAGTGAGAACGCGCGCGGCGCCTACCGTCGCTCTTTTTCAAAGTGCGCATCATCATACACCAAGAAGCGAAAGACAGTGGCAATTGGACATAGTGCATTTCAGATCCTATTGTCGCGAGTGCTGGGTGGTCAGCAAAATCAAAGTGGCAAGCACCCTTATCTTTGGCATTAAAAAGCTCTGTCAGGTGCCGCAGTGAAGCGGTCGTTTGAACGTCTGAACGACGACTCATGTGAAGGGCTGCTTGTGGCCGGCAACCGCCGGTGGTGACAGCCGGAAACCGACCCACTTCGGCCTGTCGCCCCAGATCGACGACAATGACGGCTTCCAACATACAACTGTCGCTCGCGCGACGTCAGCTTCGTCCGGCTATCGAACGCGCGCGCTTTTGATCCAACGCATCCTTCGTTTGGGCGCACCTCGCTACCCACTCGTGCTGCTTCCGACAACGCGAGGCAAGCCCTGTGAGATACTGCATCGGAGGCCTTTGCCGCTGTAAGCAGCTTCTATTGTCATGGAGAAAATGGAACATCTGTCTGAAACACTCGATATACAAACGATACGCGTTCCCGCAGGAACGATTGCATTGAGGGACGACAGAATTGACCGTAGATGGTCTGTCGACCTACCGCACTTTTTGATCGGCCGCTATCCCGTCACTCAGGCGCAATATGCTGCGATAACCGGACAATGGCCATCGTCAAATGTCGCCGCGCAATGTCCAGTAGTCAACGTATCCTGGATTGATGCCGCCCAGTTCTGCAACATGCTTTCAAAGGCGGCCGGCCTTCTCGACTGTTATGAATTTCATGGCGATGGAACGGGGGCTTCTCTTGTCCCGGAAAGTAACGGCTATCGCCTGCCCACCGAAGCTGAATGGGAGTACGCTTGCCGCGCCGGAACAAATGGTCCGAGATACGGCAAACTCGGCGATATAGCCTGGTATAGAGAAAACTCGGGGGGGCACACGCATGAGGTGGGTCAAAAGCAAGCAAATGACTGGGGGCTTTTCGACACGCTAGGAAACGTTTGGGAGTGGTGCGCCGATCTATACGACCCGGAAGTCTATGGTTCGTATCGCGTGTTTCGTGGCGGTGGTTGGGCTGATGCCGAACGAGGCTGCCTTGCTACGAATCGACGTCGTAGTCATCCGACATTTGCAATCGATGATCTTGGCTTTCGGGTTGCCCGATCGCTTGACGCTCGTGATGGGTAATCGCGAGCACATCCGGCTTTGTCGACCAGCAGTGTTGGACGAATCTGTGGCTTGCCCGACAGCGGGCTGTTGAAGCACATCAAGTAGCGACGCGACCGAGGGAACATCCGTTATCCAAGGCGCACCGGACATTCGAACGTCCGCCTGAGCACGCGGTTGAACGACCGAAAGTGGCCGAACACCGACAGTCTGAGCCGCGTTCCCCCCGGTAATCCACGATGAACTTCTTTCAGCCATGACGACGCTCGTTCGCTTCGCCCCGTTGCTGGCGCTTGCCGCCGCTCCCCTCGCCCATGCCGCCGACGCTCAGCCTTGCGGCGACGACACGATCGCCGCCGTCGCCCGCTGGGCCGGCATCGCCGACTCGAGCATCGCCGCGCGTGCAACGAACCGGCTCGTCGTCGCGTCAGCGTGCAAGGTCATGCCGAATGCCCCCGAAACGACGATCGCGGCCATCGCGTTCGATTCGCTGCCGAAAAGCAAAAACCCGGACGAAAGCAACAAGCTGCAGGTCGTCGCGCTCGTCGAAGGCGGCAAAGTCGTGGCGGCCGACCGCTCGATCATCGAGGAAGACGCCGCCACGGAAGTCGGCCCGCACAGCTATCGCATCGATACGGCACCGTACCGGCTGTCGCCCGATGTGCGGGCGTTTGGCGTCGTCTTCACGAGCAGCGCCCGCGGTGCGAGCTGCCCCGACGCCGACGCCGAACACGAACTGACCCTGTGGATTCGCGAAGGCGCTCGCATCCGCCCGGTGTTCGGCGCCAATACCTACGGCTGGGTCAGCGTCGAAGGCGAGGCATGTAGCGCCAACTTCGGCGACGCACGCGCCGAGTCGGCCGACATGACGATCGCGGTCGAAAAAACGTCAAGTCATGGCTTCGCCGACCTGTCGATCACGGCCCATATCACGCAGACGCAACGCAAGGACAACGCGTATTCGGACACCGGCAAGCGAACCGCGCGCACGGTCGTCAGGTACGACGGCAAGTCGTATGGAATCGACATGTTCCGCACGTTCTGGTATCCGCGATCCGTGAGGAAGTGACGCGCAGATACCGGCGCACCGCCCCGCCTACTCCGCCACTTTCGGCCCGATGCCGTCGGACGGCGCCGGCATCCTCATCGCATCGCCTGCAGCACGCCGCCCCGCCCGCGCCGAATACCGGTCCTTCAGCCGCAGGAACGGCTTCTCGACGAGAAAGTAGCTGGCGGTGGCCGCCGCGAACGCTTCCAGGATGCCGAGCGGAAAGGCATGCGGGATCGGCAAATTCGGATTCGCGAACGGCTGCTGCCACAGATAGAGGCTGAACGAGATCGTGCCGACAAACACCATTGGCCTGGTTTGCAACAATCGCGAACACCATAAATCATTCCGAAAATTGAGCACGACGATCAGAACGCCGATCAATGCCGCTTCGATCGTCACGCCGTAAGTGATATTCCAGATTCCCCGCAGTTCCGATTCGATCACCGGCATCGCGAACAGCACGATGCAGACGATCGCGGTGACGATGCGCGACTCGCCGCGCCATGATCCTATCCACGTCTCCAGCCGCTGCCGGTTGAGCGCCACGTAGCAGCCGATCAGGATCGGATCGACGCCCGTGTGAAGCATCATCCCGAGTTGCCCGCGCAGCGCGGGCGCCACGAAATACGTGACGGCGCGCACGAGCGGCACGATCAGGATCAACGCAGCCAGCCAGCGCGTGTTGTTGCGCCGCGCGGCGAACAGCAGCAGCAGCGGCCAGAACCAGTAGAACTGTTCCTCGAGCGCGAGCGACCAGAAATGGCCGAGATACCACGCGCCATCCGGATGCAGCGCGGTGTCGGCGGTAAGTCCAAGCCCGACCGAATAGTTCCACAGATGCAGCGCGGCAAGCGCCCACTGGCGCGGACTGACGTCGATCCACCCCGCCACCGCCAGTAGCGCGACGACCGCGAGATAGACATAGCAGGCCGGCCAGATCCGCAGCGCGCGGCGCACATAGAACGACGTCAGCGCGATGCTCCCGGTACGCTTCAGTTCGCCCAGCAGCACGTTGGTGATCAGGAAGCCGCTCAGGACGAAGAAGATCAGCACGCCGAGCCGGCCGTCGGCGATCAGACGCAGCGGCGCGAGCCAGCCGGTATAGCCGCCGGGCGTGACGTGCTCCGCATGCCCGACGACGACCATCGCGACCGCGACGGCGCGCAACCCGGTAAGCTGCTGGACGCGATGTGTCATGGACTCGTTTCCATCGGAATGGCGAATGGCCGGTTTGTTGATTCGTGTTTCTGAATGGCGTACCGATATGTCGTCGCCAGTTTCGTCGAAAAATATCGAAATAAAATCTCTTAAAAAAAATGCCGACTTAAACGACACGCCATTCAGGTCGCACAACGGCCGGCCGCGGGCAACGCGGATTGGGCATAATGGAGAATCGCTACCGGCCTCGCTGCCACGGCAGCCGGGCGTCCTTCATTCCAGGGGGAAATTCCATGTACCCACCGATCGAACCCTACGCCCACGGCCATCTCGACACCGGCGACGGCCACCGCATCTACTGGGAGCGCTGCGGCAACCCCGCCGGCAAGCCCGCCGTGTTCCTGCACGGCGGCCCCGGCGCCGGCTGCAGCCCCGACCATCGCCGCCTGTTCGATCCGGAGCGCTACGACATCCTGCTGTTCGACCAGCGCGGCTGCGGACGCTCGACGCCGCATGCGAGCCTCGAGAACAACACGACGTGGCATCTGGTCGCCGACATCGAGCGCCTGCGCGAGATGGTCGGCGCGGAAAAGTGGCTCGTGTTCGGCGGCTCGTGGGGCAGCGCGCTGTCGATCGCGTATGCGGAAACACACCCGGAGCGCGTGAGCGCGCTGGTCGTGCGCGGCATCTTCACGATGCGTCGCGCGGAACTGCTGTGGTACTACCAGGAAGGCGCGTCGTGGCTGTTCCCCGACCTGTGGGAAGCCTTCCTCGCACCGATTCCGGAAGCCGAGCGCGGCGACCTGATGGCCGCCTACCATCGCCGGCTGACCGGCAGCGACGAAGCCGCGAAGCTCGAAGCCGCACGCGCATGGAGCATCTGGGAAGGCCGCACGATCACGCTGCTGCCCGACCCCGCACTCGCCGCCCACTTCGCGGACGGCCACTACGCACTCGCGTTCGCGCGGATCGAGAATCACTACTTCGTGAACCAGGGCTTCGTCGAGGAAGGCCAGTTGCTGCGGGACGCGCATCGCCTCGCCGGCATCCCGGGCGTGATCGTGCAGGGCCGCTACGACGTCGCGACGCCTGCCCGCACTGCATGGGAGCTGTCGAAGGCCTGGCCGGAGGCGACGTTCGAGATCGTGCCCGGCGCCGGGCATGCTTACAACGAGCCGGGGATCCTGGAAGCGCTGATCGCGGCCACGGACAGGTTCGCGAACTAGTCAGCCGGCAGGCGTCACCAGCACGCGAAACCCCGAACATTCACCCGTCGCCGTCCGCTTCCAGCGGCTCCACCGTCACACCGACCTTCAGCTCCTGATCCGCACCGCCGCCACGGATCACGCCGCGCAGCGGCGTCACGTCCGCGTAATCGCGGCCGATCGACAGCATCACGTAGTCGTCGCCCGGCGCGCGATCGTTGGTCGGATCGAGCTGCAGCCAGCCGTTGTCCTCGGGCCATGCCGGGTCGTACACGTCGACCCACGCATGCGACGCATCGGCGCCGATCAGCCGCGGCTGCCCGGGCGGCGGCTGCGTGAGCAGATAGCCGCTGACGTAACGCGCGGCGAGCCCGAGCGAGCGCAGCGCGCCGATCATCACGTGCGCGAAATCCTGGCACACGCCCTTGCGCAGACGCAGCGCATCGAGCGCCGACGTCGTGATGTCGGTGCTGTTCGGCGTATACGCGAAATCGGCATGCACGCGCCGCATCAGGTCCCACGCAGCCTGCACGAGCGGCCGCTGCGGCGTGAAGCTCGCGGCCGCATACGCGGCGAGTTCGGGGTCGCACGCGACATGCGGCGACGCGAACACGAATTCGCTCGCGGCGTCGTAAGGCTGTCCTGCGCGAAACCGCAGGCGGTCGCGCACGGCTTCCCACGCGGTCGCCTGCGCCGGGTCAGGTTGCGCGATGGCCGGCGGCGGCGCGCCGCGCGCACCGCGCGACCACACGGGCGGCGTCACGTGTACCGTGCTGCGGCTGCGCACGAGCAGCGCATCGTGCGGCAGGTTCAATGCGAACGACGCGCGCGCGTTGCCGAATGCATCGACCTCGGTACAGACCGATTCCGGCGCGGGATCGATGTCGAGCGCGAACGACAGCACTTGCTGGCGCGGCGTCGCGAGCGGTTGCAGTCGTGCCTGGTGCTGCGCCGATTCGACGCGCGCCGCGTAACGGTATTCGGTGTCGTGCGTGACGCGCAGCAACCGGCCGGCGACGGGCGCGGCAGGCGCCGCCGCGTCCGGTGCGGGCGGCGCCTTCGCCGCGGATTTGGTCGTCGTCACCATAACGTCCTGCCCGCCTCGCGTACGTGGCTGAAATAGCGCTCGCCGATCCGGTTCGACAGTTCCCAGACCGCCTTCGCCGTCGTGTCGAGGCGCTTCGAGCAGCGTGTCGTGTCGGCCGCCGTCGGTGGTTTCGCACAGCTCGTGCAGCGACCACGCGGGCACGTCCGGAATCGTCTCGGCCAGTTCGGACAGCGCATAGCCTTCGCTGCGCTCGACCTTCGTCAGCCGGCCGCGCAGCGCCTGCACGACCCAGCCGAGCGAGCGCGGATTGTCGGTATCGAGCACGACGAGCGACAGCAGCGGCGCGACATCGAAGCCGCGCTGGAAACGCGAGCGGAACGTGATCGTGCTGTCGAACAGCTCCAGCACCAGCTCGAAGCCGTCCTGCCGGTGCACCGCGCCTTCGTCGAACGCGCACTTCAGCACGCTGCACAGGAAGTCCAGCCGGTCGATCTGCCGGCCGATCGACAGCAGCCGCCAGCCGTCGTCGCGCGTCATGTTGTCGGTCTGCGCGCCCGTGATCGCGCCGAGCAGCAGGCCGAGGCGCTCCAGCAACTGCAGCGCGTCGTTGCCGATCTGCTCCTCGGCTTCCGGCTGGCCCGCGCTGTCCGCGAACAGCTGGGTGGCGTCGTCGATCAGCCGCCACTGGTCGCTCGACAGCCGTTCGCGGATCGCAGCAGCCGCGCCACGCATCCCGAACAGGCACGACGCGATGCCCGACGTGCGGTCGGCGCCGCGCGTCAGCGACGTCGCGAGCGCGTGCTGGAACGCACGCGGCGCATCGACGGCGTTCGGCGCATCGGCCGCGATCAGGCCCGTGTCGCGACACAGCGTGTCGAGCAGCTCCAGGTGCGCGGGGCTGTCGACGTCGTCCTCGCCGCGCAGCCGTTCGAGCGCCGCACGCGCGAGCCGCATCAGGTTGGTCGCGCGCTCGGTGTAACGGCCGAGCCAGAACAGGTTCTCGGCCGCGCGGCTCGCGATCGCGCGCGGCTGCGCGGTGGTCAGGTCGTCCGCGCTGAGGTGGGTCTGCAGCAGCGTCGTCGAATCGACGATGCCTTCGGTCATCACCCATGTATCGACGGTGCTGCCGCCGCGCGGCATCGGCGCATTGAACAGCGTGTCGCGCGTGCCGACCCGTGACAACCCGCCCGGCAGGAGCCGCCAGCGCTGCGCCCCGTCGGCGAGCGCGAAGACGCGCAGCAGCACCGGCTTCGGCACGATGCGCGCGCCGCCGTTGCCGTAGCCGTCGGGTGCATCGTGACGCGGCCAGGTCGGCGCCTGCGACAGCGGCAGGTCGGCCTGCACCGTGTAGTGCTCGGGCCGCGCGAGGATCCGCGCGCGCCACTCGGCCAGCTGCGCCTGCGTGAGCCGCGCACCGATCACCGGCTCGAACGCGCCGCCGGCCTGCACGTCCGGCGGGAACGACGGCTTGATGATGCAGCGCGCGAGTTGCGGCAACGCGTCGTCGCACGCGGCCGCCTCGCCGCACCACCACGAATGCACGGCCGGCAGCGTCAGCGTTTCACCGAGCAACCCTTCCGCGAGACGCGGCATGAAACCGAGCATCGCCGGCGATTCGAGGAAGCCCGAGCCCGGCGCGTTCGCGAGCAGCACGTTGCCCGCACGCACGGCCTGCAGCAGCCCCGGCACGCCGAGCATCGAATCGGGCCGCAGTTCGAGCGGATCGAGCCACGCGTCGTCGACGCGCCGCAGGATGCCGTGCACGGGTTCGAGGCCGCGCAGCGTCTTCAGGAATACGCGGTTGTCGCGCGCGGTCAGGTCGCCGCCTTCGACGAGCGTGAGGCCGAGATAGCGCGCGAGATACGCGTGCTCGAAATACGTCGCGCTGTGCGGCCCCGGCGTCAGCAGCACGATCCGTGAGTTCTTGCGGGCCGGGCTGAGCGCCTGCATGCTCTGCAGCAGCGCGCGGTACGCGGACGCGAGGCGTTGCACGCGCAGCCCGCGGAACCCGCGCGGAAAGAGCCGCGACACGATCAGCCGGTTTTCGAGCAGGTAGCCGAGGCCGGCCGCGCCCTGCGTGTGCTGCGCGACGATCCGCCACTGCCCGTCCGGGCCGCGCGCGAGATCGAACGCGACCACGTGCAGCCAGGTGTCGCCCGGCACGCTCGCGCCGCGCATCGCGCGCAGGTAGCCGGGGTGCCCGGTGACGAGCGCGGGCGGCAGCAGCCCGCGCTCGAGGATCGTCTGCGGCCCGTACAGGTCGGCCAGCGTCGCGTTGAGCAGCCGCACGCGCTGCAGCACGCCGCGCTCGATCGCCACCCAGTCCTCGGGCGTGACGATCAGCGGCAGCAGGTCGAGCGACCACGGGCCGGCCGCGCCGTCGCCGGCGCGCTGCTCGTGCAGCTGGTAGAACAGGCCGTTCTCGCGCATGCGCCGGTGCAGCGCATCGGCGCGGCGATCGAGGTCGGCCACGCCGTCGCTGCCGATCGACGTGAAGAAACTGCGCCATGCGGGCGCGAGCGCAGGCGCGTTCAGGCCGGCCGCGCTGCCGCGCAGTTCGTCGTAACGGCCGGCGGCCGCCGGCGCCGCGAGCGCGGCGGCCAGTTCCGCGGCATCCGGCTGCGCGCCGGTATCGAAAAGCGTGGGCATCGCGTCCGGGGCGGCGAGATGGTCTATGTCAATGGGCGGCACGGTGTCGTTCCGTCTTGAGTCAGGAGGCGCGAGTCAGCAGAAACGAACAGCAGGCGGCACGCGCACGCGCGTGCGCGACCGCGCTCTGCCCGCATCCTAGCATTCCGGCGGGGCCGCCATCGGCCGGCGCGCGCTGTCGTCCCGGTCGCCCCGGCCGTCCGCGCATCGTCATCAGGTCTCCTCCATGCATGCAGCGCTCAGGGCCGCCGCAGGTCTAGCGTGAACGGGAATTCGCGGCTCGGCGCGGCGGGCGCGACCTCCATCCGCCCCGGCGTATGCCCCATCTCGACGAAGCGTGCGAGCCGGCGGCTCTCGGCTTCGTAGGCATTGACCGGGAACGTCGCGTAGTTGCGCCCGCCCGGATGCGCGACGTGATAGCGGCAGCCGCCGAGCGAGCGCTGCAGCCACGTATCGACGATGTCGAACGTGAGCGGCGCGTGCACGCCGATGGTCGGATGCAGCGCGGACGGCGGCGACCACGCCTTGTAGCGCACACCCGCGACGTATTCGCCGACGGTGCCGGTCGGCTGCAGCGGCAACGCGCGGCCGTTGACGGTCACGACGTGGCGGTTGTCGTTCAGCCCCGTCACGCGCACTTCGAGCCGCTCGACCGACGAATCGACGTAGCGCACCGTGCCGCCGGGCGCCCCCTCCTCGCCCATCACGTGCCACGGTTCCAGCGCGCCGCGCAGCGACAGCTGCATGCCGTTCACCGCGATCTGGCCGAACAGCGGGAAGCGGAATTCGAAGTGCGGCGCGAACCACGCCGGATCGAACGCGAAACCGGCGTCGCGCAGCTCGGCCAGCACGTCGTCGAAATCCATCTGAAGAAACTCGGGCAGCATGAAGCGGTCATGCAGCGCGGTGCCCCAGCGCGTGAGCGGCGTCGTGTACGGCGCGGCCCAGAAACGCGCGACCAGCGCGCGCAGCAGCAACTGCTGCACGATGCTCATCCGCGCATGCGGCGGCATCTCGAACGCACGCAGTTCGAGCAGGCCGAGCCGGCCGGTCGACGAGTCGGGCGAATACAGCTTGTCGATACAGAATTCGCTGCGGTGCGTGTTGCCCGTCACGTCGATCAGCAGGTTGCGCAGCACGCGATCGACCAGCCACGGCGGCATGTCCTGCCCGAACAGGAGCTTGTTGCGCTGGATCTCGGCGAACGCGATGTCGAGCTCGTAGAGCTGGTCGTTGCGCGCCTCGTCGACGCGCGGCGCCTGGCTCGTCGGCCCGATGAACAACCCGGAGAACAGGTAGGACAGCGACGGATGGTTGTGCCAGTACGCGATCAGGCTCGCGAGCAGGTCCGGGCGGCGCAGGAACGGGCTGTCGGCCGGCGTCGCGCCGCCGAGCACGAAGTGGTTGCCGCCGCCGGTGCCGACGTGGCGGCCGTCGACCATGAACTTCTCGCTGCACAGCCGCGACTGCCACGCGGCGTCGTACAGGAACTCGGTGTGGTCGACGAGTTCGTCGAAGTTGCTGGCCGGATGGATGTTCACCTCGATCACGCCGGGATCGGGCGTGACCTGCAGCAGCTTCAGCCGCGCGTCGCGCGGCGGCGGATAGCCTTCCAGCACGAGCTTCACGCCCAGCGCGTGCGCGGTCAGCTCGATCGCGCCGAGCAGGTCGAGATAATCCTCGAGCGCGGCAAGCGGCGGCATGAACAGGTACAGGATGCCGTTGCGCACTTCGACGCACAGCGCGGTGCGCGTGATCCATGCGGCCGACTCGAAGCGCTCGGGAACGCGATTCGGGTCGCGTGCGGCAGGCCGACCGTTCCCGGCCGTGCCGTCGTCGCGCCACTGCATCACGGTCTGCGCGGACGCCTCGCGATGCACGCCGGACAGGTAGCGCGGCGCATCGGCCGGCCCCGCGTAGCGCGCGCGGATCACGGCGGCGTCCGGCAGCGCGTCGCGCGGCGCGAACGGATCGCGCTCGACGAGATACGGATAGTCGGCGCGGCTGGCCCACGGCAGCGAATCGAGCGGCAGCCGATACCCCATCGGCGAATCGCCGGGCACGAGGTACATCCGCTCGTCGCGGAAGAACCACGGGCCGGTCTGCCAGCGTGGGCCGTCGAGGCCGGGCGCATTGTCCGCGCGCTTGACCGGCAGCACGTAGCCGACCACGCTGTCGAGCTGCTGCTCGAACACCTTGCGCAGCCGCGCGCGTTCGAGCTCGTCGTCGAGGCGCGAGTCGAACGGGTCGACGTTGACCGGCAGCCGGCGCTCGCGCCACAGGTAGTACCAGACGTCCTCGTAGCCGGGCCGGATGAATTCGCCGGTCAGGTTCAGCCGCGCGGCCAGCGCGTCGATGAAGCGCTTCGCGTCGTCGGTCGTATACGCGGACGGCTCGCGTTCGTCGGCGAACAGCGACGGGTCATGCCACACGGGCTGGCCGTCGGCACGCCAGAAGATCGACAGTGCCCAGCGCGGCAACTGCTCGCCCGGATACCACTTGCCCTGGCCGAAATGCAGGAAGCCGCCGTCGCCGTATTCGGCGCGCAGCCGCTGCACGAGTTCGGTCGCGTAGCCGCGCTTGGTCGGGCCGAGCGCGTCGGTGTTCCATTCGGCGCCGTCGCGATCGTCGATCGACACGAAGGTCGGCTCGCCGCCCTGCGTGAGCCGCACGTCGCCGGCCGCCAGCGCGCCGTCGACCTGCGTGCCGAGCGCCAGCACGGCGTCCCATTGCGATTCCGTATACGGCTTCGTCACGCGCGGCGATTCGTACACGCGCGTCACGGTCATCTCGTGCTCGAACGACACCTCGCACTCGTCGATCAGCCCCTCGACCGGCGCGGCGCTCGTCGGCTGCGGCGTGCACGCCAGCGGAATGTGGCCTTCGCCCGCGAGCAGGCCCGAGGTCGGGTCGAAGCCGATCCAGCCGGCGCCCGGCAGGTACACCTCGCACCATGCATGCAGGTCGGTGAAGTCGACCGACGTGCCGCTCGGGCCGTCGAGCGACTTCACGTCGGGCGTGAGCTGGATCAGGTAGCCCGACACGAAACGCGCGGCGATGCCGAGATGGCGGCACAGCTGCACGAGCAGCCACGCGCTGTCGCGGCACGAGCCGGACGCCAGCTCGAGCGTCTGCTCGGGCGTCTGCACGCCCGGCTCCATCCGCACGAGATAACCGATGTCGCGCTGCAGTTGCTGGTTCAGCGCGACGAGGAAGTTCACGGTGCCGGCCGGCGTGCGATCGACGCCGTCGACGTACGCGCGGAACAGCGGCGCCGCGCTCGTCTGCGGATCGCACGCGAGATACGGCGCGAGCTCGGTCTTCAGCGCATCGTCATAGCTGAACGGGTATTGCTCCGCGCTCGCCTCCAGAAAGAAGTCGAACGGGTTGTACACCGACATCTCGGCGACGAGATCGATCGTGATCTCGAAGTGCTCGGTGCGCTCCGGAAACACGAGCCGCGCGAGATAGTTCGAGAACGGGTCCTGCTGCCAGTTGATGAAGTGCTGCGCGGGCTCGACCGTCATCGAGTACGCGAGGATCGGCGTCCGGCAGTGCGGCGCGGGCCGCAGCCGCACGACCTGCGGGCCGAGGTTGACGAGCCGGTCGTAGCGATAGCGGGTGGTGTGATGCAGCGCGACGTGGATGGACATGGCGAAGCGGCTCGGCTCAGGTTGGATCGGGCCGTCGCGCCGCGCCGGATCGGGCGCGGCGCAGCGGCGCGACGGGTTCGTCGGCTGACGTGCGCGTCAGACCAGTTCCGGCGACTGCACGACGCTGATCTCGACGCCGACGGCCGTCGCGCCGAGCCCCGTCACCGGCTGCGCGTCGCGATAGTCGAGGCCGACCGCGATGCGCACGTAACGCTCGTCGGGGCAGCGATTCATGAACGGATCGAACCCGACCCAGCCGAGCCCTTCGACATAGGCCTCGGCCCACGCATGGCCGGCCGGCTGCTGCATCAGCCCGGCCGCTTGCGGCTGCGCACCGAGCGCCGGCTGCGGCAGCCCCTGCGACTGCGACGCGTGCGCTTCATCGACGCGCTGGCCGAGCGCCTGCTGCATCCCGTCACCGCTTTGCAGCGCGACGGCTTCTTCCTCCTGCGCGCCGCCGCCGTGCTGCTTCGCGTCGGCGATGCGCTGCATCGCGCTGTCGGCCAGCACGTAGCCCGAGATATAGCGGGCGGGAATCTTCAGCACGCGCGCGGCCGCGATGAACGCATGCGCATGGTCGCGACTCGTGCCCTCGCCGCTTTGCAGCGCGGTTTCCGCATCGACGGGCGCGTCGGCGGCCAGGTTCGGCGCATACGCGATGCGGTCATGCACTTCCGTCATCAGCCAGTGCAGCGCGTCGAGGCTGCGCGGCTCGATCGGCAGCGCCTGCGTGAGCGCACGCACGGTGTCGCCCGCCTTCGTGAGCGCGGTCTCGCGCTCGAAGATCCACGGCGGCGCATAGCCTTCGGGATTCCCGAGAATGCCCGCGCGATCCTGCGTCTCGACGACGCCGGCCGCGACGACGACGATCTCGGCCTTCGCGCCGCGGTCGTGCCGCACGAGGTCGATCCGGTTGCCGAGCCCGTCGGCATAGGACAACGTCGGCTCGACGCCATCGATCGTGACCTGCCACGCGCGCACCGTCTGCCCGGGGCCCGACTGCGGGCGCAGCCGCAGCCGTTGCAGTGCGTGGGTGGCTTGATCGTCGAACTGATAACGCGAGATGTGTCGGATGGCGAGTCGCATGGCAAGTCTCAGTCGAAGTTGTAGGCCTGGGCGATTTCGAGCCCGAGGCTGTTGTTGCGGCCGATGAAGTCGGTCAGGAACTCGTGCAGGCCGCTCTTGAAGATCCGCTCGACCGACGTATCGGACAACATCTGCAGGATCTTCGCGGCCGTGTCGTGACACGGATGTGTCACGCCGTAATCCTTCGCGAGCAGGTTCAGGCTCGATACGACGCGCCCGTAGCAATAGCGCAGCGAACGCGGCATGCGGCCGTTCAGGATCAGGTAGTCGGCGATGTTCAGCGGCTTGTACTGCACGTCGTACACCCAGCGGTACGAACGGTGCGCGGCGACGCAGCGCAGGATCGTCTCCCACTGGTAGTTGTCGAGGATCGTGCCGACGTGCGACACCGACGGCAGCAGCAGGTGGTATTTCACGTCGATGATCCGCGCGGTGTTGTCCGCGCGCTCGACGAACGCGCCGATCTGCGCGAAATCGAAGATCTCGTTGCGCAGCATGGTGCTGTAGAAGCTGCCGAGGATCAGCGCGGTTTCGCGCTTCACCTGGTCGAGCACGGCCGGCAGTTCGCTTTCCGGCACCGGCTGCGCGAGCGCGCGGCGCAGCGCGAGCCATGCGCCGTTCACGCTCTCCCACGCCTCGCGCGTGAGCGCCGTGCGCACCATCCGCGCATTCGAGCGCGCGGCCTCGATGCACGACAGCACGCTCGACGGGTTGTCGCGGTCGCGCAGCAGGTAGTCGGTCACGGTATCGGCCGCATACGCGTCGTATTTCTGCCGGTAGCCTTCATCCGTGCCCGAGCTGACGAGCACCGACGACCATTCGGCCGGCGCGTCGGACGTGCGCGTGAGCGCCATCCGCAGCCCGGCATCGACGATGCGCGCGATGTTCTCCGCGCGCTCGATATAGCGGTACATCCAGTAGAGACCGCTTGCAGTACGTCCCAGAAGCATCTCGTGTCCACTCCGTCTTCGTTCGGTTCGCGCGCCGGCTCCGGCGCACGCGGTAGCATCCGGCTCAGTCGGCCAGCACCCAGGTGTCCTTGGTGCCGCCGCCCTGGCTCGAGTTGACGACGAGCGATCCCTCCTTCAGCGCGACCCGCGTGAGCCCGCCCGGGGTGATGCGGATCCGGTCCGACACCAGCACGAACGGCCGCAGGTCGACGTGGCGCGGCGCAAGGCCGGCGTCGGTCAGGATCGGCGTCGTGGACAGCGCGAGCGTCGGCTGCGCGATGTAGTTCGCGGGGCGTGCGCGCAGCTTCGCGGCGAACGCCTCGAGCTCGGCCTTCGACGCGCACGGCCCGACCAGCATCCCGTAGCCGCCCGAACCGTGCACTTCCTTCACGACCAGTTCGTCGAGATGGTCGAGCACGTACTTCAGGCTGTCGGCCTCGCCGCAGCGCCAGGTCGGCACGTTCTCCAGCAGCGCCTTGCGGCCCGTGTAGAACTCGACGATCTCCGGCATGTACGAGTAGATCGCCTTGTCGTCGGCGATGCCGGTGCCGGGCGCATTCGCGATCGTGATGTTGCCCGCGCGATAGACGTCCATGATCCCCGCGACGCCGAGCACCGAATCGGGTCGGAACGTGAGCGGATCGAGGAACGCGTCGTCGACGCGGCGATACAGCACGTCGATCGGCTGGAAACCTTCGGTCGTGCGCATTGCGACGCGGCCGTCGATCACCTGCAGGTCGCTGCCTTCGACGAGATGCACGCCCATCTGGTCGGCGAGGAACGAATGTTCGTAGTACGCGGAGTTGTGGATGCCGGGCGTGAGCACGGCGACGGTCGGGTTGTCGGCGTTGCCGCCCGGCGGGCATACGGCCGCGAGCGACTGGCGCAGCATCTGCGGATAGGTTTCGACCGGGCGCACCTTCACCTGCTGGAACAGCTCCGGGAAGAGCTGCATCATCGTCTCGCGGTTTTCCAGCATGTACGACACGCCGGACGGCGTGCGCGCGTTGTCTTCCAGCACGTAGAACGCGTTCTCGCCGGTGCGCACGATGTCGACGCCGATGATGTGCGTGTAAACGTTTCCGGGCGGCCGGAAGTCGATCATCTCCGGGATGAACGCTTCGTTGTGCGCGATCAGGTGCTTCGGCACGATGCCCGCGCGCACGATTTCCTGGCGATGGTAGATGTCGTCGAGGAAGGCGTTGAGCGCCATCACGCGCTGCTCGATGCCGAGCGACAGCCGATTCCACTCGCTCCCGGAAATAATGCGCGGGACGATGTCGAACGGAATCAGCCGCTCGGCGGCCTCCGCGTCGCCGTAGACGGCGAACGTGATGCCCGTCTTGCGGAACACGCCTTCCGCGTCATGGGCTTTCTGGGCGAGGCTCGCGGGATTCTGCGTGTCGAGCCACTGCTTCAGGCGCGCGTAAGGCGCCCTTACCATGTCGCCGGATTGCAGCATTTCATCGAATGGCTTCATCGATCTTTTCTCCATCGATCGTTTTCCCCGGCATTGCGCATGCCGGACCGGCGTAACGACTGCGTTGCAAGGAACGTGCCTTGCCATTCCCCGATTTCGCCGCGCCGCCGGCACGCTCCGGCGGCATGCCGCACCACGACGGTGCAGCGCGCGACGCGATTCGCGGCATCGGTGCGCCGCGTGTCACGATCATGGTTCTCCCGCGTGTCATCAATGTGCAATCTGCGGTGCAGCATTCGCGGCCGCTCCGGCGCGATGCCCCGCGCACCGGATTGCTGCATCGCGTCGGCGAGAGAGGCGGGCCGGCACGCACACGGCGCAACCGGCCCTGGGGGAAGTACCGTCCACGGCCAGCCGGCGGGTTCAGACGCGAGATGAACTAACCGGTTAGCCTTGTCCGGCATGACAACGTTATGCAGCCGTATTTATGGCGACAACGCCCATGCATATTTCGACTGACACCGATCGAAAAAAAACATCGGTATGCTCGACACGAGGCGCGGTACGCTAGAAGGTTCGTGCAGAAAACCCGCGCCGGCTTCGGCAAGCGCCCGACTATATAAAAGACGAAGATCGAAATGGAAGCAAAGTGGCTGGAAGATTTCCTGAGCCTTGCGGATACCAAGAGTTTTTCCCGGGCCGCACGTCACCGGCACCTCACGCAGTCGGCGTTCAGCCGACGAATCGCCGCGCTCGAAACGTGGATGGACGCGAAGCTGGTCGACCGGAGCATCAACCCGATCACGCTGACGCCGGCCGGCCAGATGTTCCGCGGGCTCGCCGCGGACATCCTGCGCAGCATGTATGCGGCGCGCAATCTCGTGAACGGCTACGACCAGTTCGCGGCCAGCGATCAGGTCGTGCGTTTCGCGGTCGCCCATACGCTCGTCTTCACGCTGTTTCCCGAATGGCTCAAGCAGCTCAACGGCGAAGTCGGCCACGTGACCGCACGCGTGAACGCGGTGAACGTGCCGGAAGGCGTGCAGCAGCTCGTCGAAGGGGAATGCGACCTGCTGCTCGGCTATCACCATCCGCAGTTGCCGATCGTGCTCGACCCGAACCACTTCCCGTTCGTCAGCCTCGGCGTCGAACGGATCCTGCCCGTATCGACGCCCGATGCGGCCGGCAAGCCCGTGTTCCAGCTGCCCGGCCGGCCGGGCGAGCCGTTGCCGCTGCTCGCGTATTCGTCGGGCGCATTCCTCGGCAACATCGTCGAGATGCTGCTGCTGAATGCAACCGAGCCGTACGTGCTGCACCGGTGCTTCGAGACGCACATGTCCGAGGCGTTGAAAGGCATGGTCGTGGCCGGGCACGGGATCGGCTGGCTGCCGGAAAGCTGCGTCGCGAAGGAGCTCGCGGAAGGCACGCTCGTGTGCGCGGGTTCCGGCGACTGGATCACCGAGCTCGAAATCCGCCTGTATCGGTCGGCCCGCAAGCGCGGGCTCGCGGCCGAGCAACTGTGGACGTACATCATGAACCGGCCGCGCGGCGCGGCGACGGCAACGGCCGCTCCGCCGGCGCCGGCGACGCGGGCCGCGAGACGGACTGCGAGCGGCGGCGGGCGGTAATGCAGGCCGGGCGGGTGCGGTGCCGTTGACCGGTTGCGCAGGGGAATATCGGCCCGCACCATTTCAAGCCAGCCTCTTCGTTGCGCTTCCATCAGGATGACGAATTTCCTGCCGGCCTGATCGCGCACGGCGCCCTGCCCGACTTGCCGCGCACCGAATTGGTCTGGCGATAGCACCTCCTCCTCGCGTTTCAGCGCGTCGCCTCCGGGACCATTCCCGGGATGCCGCGCCCACGCATGGGCAGGTTGCGTCGCCGCTCCCGGCCAATATTCAGTCGTAATCCGCTGCCAATAAGTAAATATCCCGTCGGCGTTAACACCGATGAGCCATTTCAAATGCCGAATATCAATCGGGCGCGAAAACCCCTTTTCCCGGACACGCCCGCCCCGTAGCCGCACGGGGATCTTTCACGAGATTTTCATTGAAATCACACAAATGCCATTTCGATATCACAAATGGAATACCCAATCATCAAAATCCCTCACCCTTGAAACCACGTCATTTATTCAACCAAACAACCAGGACCAAAAATACAATTCCACGCGCCAGCTCAAAACGCCCCCTTCCACATGACGGAAAATCTTCAATTGTCAGTCGTTATCAGTGATGCAAATTCACTCGCAACCCCATTAGCGGGCGCGGCCCCTCGAACATCCCGCGTCGCGCAATAAGGCAGACGGATGGGCGGCAAAATTTCCATTCGTCACGTCACGTCATCGGAACAAAGCGCGCGGCAACCTTCTTTCCATATTATGTTCTGCAAGTTGAAACGGCCACGCGAGGCAGCAATCCGGGGAGGTTTGTTTTTTCGGCCGTTATTGATCGCACGAAACCGCCGTCATTCCCATTTCAGATATTATGTTCCCGAACATCGCCACTTCCACGTCATGCACGGTATTTTATTAATCGACCCATGAAAGTGAATAGGCCGTTGGAAAATGGCGAATGGCCTTTGCGTTTTTTGTTCCGGAATGTATGCTTGCTATCAAACGCGAACGGAGGTCTCGATGTTATCTTCGTTTCGAAAGCACGCTGTTCCTGCTGCAGCCACTGCCGCTTCAATGCTTTGCATGGGCGTCGTGGCAATGGCCCAGACGGCCCCCGCGTCCGAGCCGGACACGCAGCGTTATGTGATTTCATACATCTGCGGTGACGCACGGATCGACGGCACGGCACCGCTTCCGCCCGACGGGCGTCCCTACAACCTGGGCGTGTCATTTGCTTCCGCCCAATCCGGCAATCCGCTCGTCAACGTTCAAGTGCGGCTGAGGCGCCACGGTCGCGTGCTCGTCGAATTCAACGCGACCGGGTCGCGCTGCCTGTTCAGCGTGCCCGACGCAAGTTACCGGATCGAGGGCACGTACCAGGGCGAAACGAAATTCGCGATCGTCGAAACAGGCGTGCTGAACACGCAACTGCGGTGGTAAGCGTTCCACCGGCAAAGGCATGGAATCGAGGAGCGATGCATGACCAGTGTGAATCGACAGCATATGCACTCCTCCGGCCATCCGAAACCGGGCTGGGGCCCGGGCAAGAACGCGGCGCTCAGCTTCGTGGCTTTTGCCGTGATTTTCGGCATATTCGCCTATGTCAAGCGGGATGTCGTCGACGAGGTTTCCACGGCATCGCACCAGGCATCCGGCGTGGTCGGCATATCAGTGAGGAGCACTGACAGGCCTGCTGTTGCATCGACGCCACCCACCGGCATGACGTCGCCGGTGACGATCGAAATCGAGCCGCAGGCCGCGCCGCGCGTCGACGCGCAGGCGACGGCACCGCCGCCCGTGCCCGCGCCCGCCCCACCTGTTGTCGCCGCGACCGACGCACATGCGGCGCATGCGGCACATGCGGCACATGCGGCACCGTCCGGCGGCGCCGTCAACGCAAGGCATGCCGGCATGCATCGCCAGCAGCATCAGCATCCACGGCCTCATGACGTTGCCAATACAAGGACACGCATGATTGTCACGGCAAGGCCGCATTCGTTCGGCGAAGACGGACACGCGCACACCGCAGGCGTCACGCACGAGGAGCTGGAGAGCGCACGTGCGCTCACGAAGGCGCGCTCGTGCGCGGTGCTCGAGCAATGGGGCTGTGTTGAACAGAACGCGAGCCGGGTGCTCGCCATCGACCCGCAGAACGGCGAATCGCGGGCACTGCTCGGGGAGGCCATCCGAAACCATCCTTGACGTTGTACTCGGGGAACCAGAATCACCAACAAACTCGACGGCAGATCGAGCGCATTGATCGGCGCACGACCGATCTAACCGTTTCGAAGTGAGGACACCCCGTGGCCAATATCAACAATCGCAGACTCACTGCCGTTCCGCGCAACCGGCGGATTCTTCTGCAGACGCCGCTCATGCTGCTGCTGGTTGCATCCGGTGCCTGCGTCGCCGCCGAAGGCGGAGCCGAGTCAAGCCAACCCCGCAACGTCGCCGAGGCGCAAGGCGCCCCGCGCGCGCAACCGGCCGACGCAGCAGCCGTGCGCGACGAAGTGTTCGGTCTCGCGTCGAGCGGCGGCGCGGTCAAGGCGCTCGACGAGGCGAAGTCCCGGCCCGACGTCTTTTCCGCATTCGATCTCGCGCGGCTCGAGGAACTGTCGATTCGCCAGCAGGTGCGCGGCGGACGCGACAAGTCGCGCTCGATGACGAGCCCCGACCGCTTCGACGGGATCGACAGCGCGCTGCGCGCGGCGGACGAGCTCAACGCGAAAATGCCGATCACGCCCGAGTATTCGCCGGTCAGGACGGCGCTCGCCGGCGACCGGACGGTCGCCTACGCCGCGCGCGGCGACATGAAAAAGGCGGTGGCGTCGTTCGAAACGATCCCGCCCGACGCGGAGATTTCGATCGATGCGCTGGCGGGCGCGGGCGACGCCTATCTGTACCTGGGTGAGCCGGGCAAGGCCGAGGCCGTCTATCGACGTGCGCTGACGCAGGCGAGCGCGTCGCCGACCGACCACGCGACGCGCGGCTTCCAGTACGGCGCGCGCACGCGCCCGATCGAATTGCGCGAGGGGCTGTTCTGGTCGTACGTCGACCAGGGACGCGCGGCCGATGCGAACCAGGTGCTCGAGGACATGGGCAAATCGCTGCCGCCGGCCGCTCAGGTTCGTCCACATGACCCGGCAACCGACGACTACCTGCGCTACTACCGGCTGCGCGCGCAGCTCCTGCTCAACACGGGCAGGACCGAGGAAGGGATTGCCGAGCTGGAAAAGCTCGAGAAGGAAGTGCCGTTCAACGCGGAAGTCCGTGCCGCGCATGCCGACGCGGTCTCGGGCCAGTCGCATCCGCGCCAGGCGATCGCGATGTATCGCGCGTCGCTGACCGACCACCCGGACAGCGTCGAGATGCTCGCGGGGCTCGGCCGCGCATCGCTCACGGCAGACGACTATGAAGCCGCGCGCAAGATCGACCAGACCCTGGGCAACACGTTCCCGGACAGCGGCGCCGTGCGCGGGTTCAAGCGCGACTACAAGGCCTACCGCAGCCCCGTGTTCACGACCGACCTGAGCTTCGAGCACGGCAACAGCGCACTGGCCGACAACAGCTTCACGTCGGACAGCTATGTGTATTCGCAACCGTTCGGCGACAACTGGCGTGTCTTCTCGCATACGTTCTTCGGCCATGCCCAAACCGACAGCGGCAATGTCAGCCGCACACGCACGGGCGTCGGCGGCGACTACCGGCACGGCCCGCTCACCGTGCAGGGCGAAGTCACGCGCTCGTTCGGCGCGGACGGCCGAACCGGCGGCCGCGGTTCCGTCAGCTACAACTTCGACGATTACTGGTCGGTGGCAGCCGGGCTCGACACCAACGACAACTCGCTGCCGTGGAAGGCGTATGCCGCGCACATCTGGGGCCGCTCCGCGAACGTCTCGGTCGTGTATCGCCAGAACGACCGCCGCGAAGTCAAGCTGAGCTACGGCGTGAGCCGCTACAGCGATTCGAACCTGCACCAGGAAATTTCCGCGACGGGCACGCAGCGCGTGTACACGTCCGCGAACCAGATCGTCAACGTGTCGCTGGATCTCGGCACCGACAGCAACACGCGGCAGGACGCGCCCTACTTCAGCCCGGGCCGCGACTATGCTGCCGCGGCGACCGTCATGCATCAATGGCTGGCCTGGAAGAAGAGCGACATGTCGATGCGGCAGCGCATCTCCGCTTCCGGCGGCGCATACAACCAGAGAGGATTCGGCACGAGCCCGCTGTGGACCGCGCGCCTCGAGCACGCGTGGACGTTCAAGCACGACATCACGCTGACCTACGGCGTCGAAGTCAGCAGTCATGCGTACGACGGCCAGCGCGAGCGCTCCGAAACCGGCTTCCTGTCGGTCAACCTGCCGTTCTAGAACCAGGAGCCCAGCGTATGCAATCCAGACGGACCTTCATGTGTGGTTGCCTTGGCACAGCTGCTGCTTGTTCGCTGTTTCCGGGCGTGACCCAGGCAAGGATGATCGACCTGCTGCCGCCGTCCGATCCGGTCGACGGCAAGACGTTCCGCGTGATCTGCCTGCATGACGTGCGCGACAACCTGCTGTCGACGTACGCGAGCGCCACGATAATCGATCCGTACGCGGTCGATACCGGCACGCTGACGGCCATCTTCTCGTGGTTGCAGACCAACAACTACCACACCGTGACGGTCAAGCAGATCGAGGCGTCACGACACGGCGGCAAGCCGCTGCCGCCGCGCGCGGTGCTGCTCACGTTCGACGACGGCTACAGCAGCCACTACACGAAAGTCCTGCCGCTGCTCGAGCGCTTCAAGTATCCGGCCGTGATGGGCATCGTCACCGCGTGGATCGACGCGCCGCCGGATACGCCGATCAGGATCAGCGACAAGATCCAGATGCCGCGCGACTACTTCATGACGTGGGACCAGGTGAAGAAGGTCGGTTCGTCGGAGCTGGTCGAGCTCGGGTGCCACACGCACAACCTTCACCACGGCGCGGTCGCGAATCCGCAGGGCAACGAGCTGCCGGCCACCACGTCGCACCTGTACCTCCAGAACGAGAAACGCTATGAAACCGATGCGGAATTCCAGGCGCGGGTGCACGACGACCTGCAGACATGCGTGCGGCAGATTCACGAACGCACCGGCATCGTCGCACGCTCGATGGTCTGGCCGTACGGCGCGGAAAACCAGCCCGTGCGCAAGATCTCGACGTCGCTCGGCATGGACATCCAGTTCAGTCTCGATGCCGGCCCGAATACGCCGGACGTGCCGCTCGACCGGTTGCGGCGGATCCTGATGATGTACGACATCGACATCGGCGGGTTCGAGCGGTCGATGCGCGAGCCGGCCGCCAACCGCGGCGACGTCGACGTGCCCGAGCGCGTCGTGCAGGTCGATCTCGACCAGGTCTACGATCCCGATCCGGCGCGGCAGGAAGCGAATCTCGGCAAGCTCATCGAACGCATCTACCGGATGCAGCCGAAATCGGTGTACCTGCAGGCGTTCGCCGACCCGAAGGGCACGGGTGTCGCGGAATCGCTGTATTTCCCGAACCGGCACCTGCCGATGCGCGGCGACCTGTTCTCGCGCGCCGCCTGGCAGCTCAGCACGCGCTCGAACGTGCAGGTGTATGCGTGGATGCCGGTGCTCGCCTTCCATCCGCCGCCGGACAAGATGCGCAACCTCGAGACGGTCACCGCCTATAGCGGCGCGCCGGCGCGCGAGAACGGCTCGCGCGTGTACCGCCTGAGCCCGTTCGACCCCGAAGCTCGGCTGTTCATCGAGCAGATCTACGAGGATCTCGGCAAGTACGCATCGTTCAGCGGCATCCTGTTCAGCGACGACGCCGTGCTCGACGATTACGAAGACGCCGGCCGGCACGCGCTGCAACTGTATGCACAGTGGGGGCTGCCGGCCGACATCGGCAAGATCCGCGCGACACCCGACCTGATGAAGCGCTGGACGCGGCAGAAGAGCCGCTACCTGATCGACCTGACACGCCAGCTCGAACAGATCGTGCTCGCGAACCAGAACGCGGGCGACGTGCTGACGGCGCGCAACATCTTCGCGCTGCCGGTGCTGAAGCCGGAATCGGAAGCGTGGTTCGCGCAGAACTACGACGATTTCCTCGCCGCCTACGACTTCGTCGCGCTGATGGCGATGCCGTACATGGAACAGGCGCCGGACCCCGAACGCTGGATGGACCAGCTCGTCGACGTCGTCGCCACCAGGCAGCACGGCTTCGCGAAGACCGTGTTCGAATTGCAGGCCTACGACTGGCGCACCCGCAAGGAGATTTCCAGCACCACGCTGCTTGCGCAGATGGGGCGGCTGAGAAGCCGCGGGGCCTTGAGCTTCGGTTACTACCCGGACAACTTCCTGCACGATCAGCCGAAACTCGCGACCATACGCAACGCCATGTCGCTGAAGTCGCGCCTCGATCCGACCTCGATCAACGCACTGATGCAGGCGCAACAGAACCAGGGGAAGCCGGCAAAATGATCACACATGACTTCATCCAGCGCCTGCAGGATTTCGTCTTCTACTACCCGTTCTTCATGTCGTACCTGTGGATGATCGGCGGCGTCCTGCATTACTTCCTGCTCGAGGAAGGCCGCGAGCTGTCCACCCGGACGATCGCGTCGAGCGGCATCCCGAAGATCTCGATCGTCGTGCCCTGCTTCAACGAAGCCGCGAACGCGCGCAGCGTGATCGGCCACCTGGACCGGATGCAGTACCCGAACTACGACATCATCGCGGTCAACGACGGCAGCCGGGATCGCACCGGCGAGATCCTCAACGAGCTGGCCGTCGAGATCCCTCGGCTGCTCGTGATCCATCATGCGCGCAACGAAGGCAAGGCGGTCGGGCTCACGACCGCGGCCGCGGTGTCGAACGCGGAGTACCTGCTGTGCATCGACGGCGATTCGCTGCTCGCGCACGATGCGATCGGCTGGATGCTCGAGCATTTCCTGACCGACCCGGGCGTCGGCGCCGTGACCGGCAACCCGCGCATCCGCACGCGCACGTCGCTGCTCGGCCGCATGCAGGTGGGCGAATTCTCGTCGATCGTCGGGCTGATCAAGCGCACGCAGCAGGTGTATGGCCGCATCTTCACGGTGTCGGGCGTCGTCACGATGTTCCGCAAGACCGCGCTCGCCGACGTCGGCTACTGGAGCTCGGACATGCTGACCGAGGACATCGACATCAGCTGGAAGCTGCAATGCCGCGACTGGCGTGTCGTGTACGAACCGCACGCACTGAGCTGGATCCTGATGCCCGAGACGCTGAAAGGGCTCTACCGGCAGCGGCTGCGCTGGTCGAAAGGCGGCATCCAGGTGCTGATGAAATATGCAGGCACGCTCGCGCGGCCGACGCAGATGATGATGTGGCCGCTGTTCGCCGAGTACCTGATCGGCATCGCGTGGGCCTATTCGATGTCGTTCATCCTGCTGCTGTCGGTCGTCGGCCTGTTCCATCCGCTGCCGTCGAGCTGGCACGTATCGGTCGTGCCGCACTGGCACGGAATGTTGCTGGTTGCGACCTGCATCCTGCAGCTGATCATCGGCAGCATGATCGATCGTCAGTATGACGAAAAACTCCTGATGTACTTCCTGGACACCATCTGGTACCCCGTTGCATTCTGGCTGATCAGCATGGTCACCACCGTCGTCGCCCTGCCCGCCATCGTGTCGCGAGGCCGGGGCAAACGCGCAATCTGGACCAGCCCCGACCGAGGCATTCAACATGAAGAACGCGCCGATTATTGACCTCTCGCTCCGTTCGCCCGCCCGGATGATCGCCGATCGCGGCATCATCGCCGGATGCACGCAAATCGTCTGGTTTCGCTTCATTCGGCCTGCGCTGGTGGGCGCCGTATGGGCATCGATCTGCATCTATACGTATCGCTACCTGCTGCCGATCAACGACGACGAAATGCCGATCGAGCAACTGGTGTTCTACGTGACCTGCATCTCGCTCATCGCCGGTGCGCTGGTCACGTGGCTGATCGCCGCGCGCGTCATCCACCCGCTCACCTTCCGGTGGCACGTCACGAAGATGCTGCGGCGTTCGGCCAGCCTGAAGTCGAAGCCGGGACCGACGACGGCCCTCGCGAAATCCGCACACCCCGACGGTAAACAGGCATCGCGCATACTCGTCGCATCGCATGACGCCGACGGCTCGATTTCCGCGCTCGAATGGAAGCGCCACGAGCGCCGCGCCGCGCCGCACGCGCGCGAATGGGACGACGAGGAATCGAACGAGACAGTCTGGGGCGGCGTCGGCCGGACGACGCGTCACGGCACCTGACATCGACGTCCGCCGCACCGCGCGGGCGTTCCGATAACTTCTTCTGGACGAGGTGAATCATGTGCGGAATCGTCGGAGCAAGCGGCCGGAACAATCAGGTGCCGCAACTGGTCAATGCGCTGAGCCGGCTCGAGTATCGCGGCTACGATTCGTGCGGCATCGCCGTGCAGGACGACGGCCGCCTGCGCAGCGAGCGCACGCTGCGGCGCGTGATCGATCTTCAGGAACGCGTGACGATGCTCGGCCTCGAAGCGGGAACCTGCATCGCGCATACGCGCTGGGCGACACACGGCGCACCGTCGGAAATGAACGCCCATCCGATCATGTCCGGCGACACGATCGCGGTCGTGCACAACGGCATCATCGAGAACCACGAGGCACTCAGGGCCGAATTGCGGCAGCGCGGCTACGTCTTTCGCGGCCAGACCGACACCGAGGTGATCGCGCACCTGATCCACAGCCTCTATCGCGACGACCTGTTCGACGCGGTCGTGCGCGCGGTGAAGCGGCTGCACGGCGCGTACGCGATCGCCGTGCTGAGCGCGCGCGAACCGCAACGCCTCGTCGCCGCGCGCGCGGGCTCGCCGCTCGTGATCGGCATCGGTGCCGAACAGAACTACCTCGCGTCGGACTGCGCGGCGCTCGGCGACCTGACCGACCGCTTCGTCTACCTGGAAGACGGCGACGTCGCGCTGATCACGCCGGAGCACATCCGGATCGTCGATGCGCTCGGGCGCGACGCGATACGCCCGCTGTGCCAGGTGAAGGCGCGCGAAGGCGACGCCGCGCTCGGCCCGTACCAGCACTTCATGCAGAAGGAGATCTTCGAGCAGCCGAAGGCGATCGACAACACGCTCGACGGCATCGACACGATCTCGCCGGCGCTGTTCGACGCGACCGACGGCGCGCACGCGCTGCTGTCGAGAGTCAGGAGCGTGCTGCTGCTCGGCTGCGGCACCAGCTACTACGCGGGCCTGACCGCGAAATACTGGCTCGAGTCGATCGCGGGCGTGCCCGCCCAGGTCGAGATCGCCAGCGAATTCCGCTACCGCGACACGGTGGCCGATCCGCGCACGCTCGTCGTCGGCATCTCGCAGTCGGGCGAAACCGCCGACACGATCGGCGCGATCGAGCGGGCACGCGACATGGGCCAGGCGTTGTCGATGGCGGTCTGCAACGTGGCGACCAGCACGATCGCGCGCAACGCGCCGCTGCGGTTCCTGACGCGGGCCGGCATCGAGCTCGGCGTCGCGTCGACCAAGGCGTTCACGACGCAGCTCGTCGCGCTGTTCGTGCTGACGCTGACGCTCGCGCAGCTGCGCGGCCGGCTCGACGCGGCGCGCGCGGCAGCCTGCCTGCAGCAGCTGCGCGGGCTGCCGGCGCGCGTCGGCAATGCGCTGGCCCTGGAAACGCAGATCATGGGCTGGGCCGCCGATTTCATGCAGCGCGAGAATGCACTGTTCCTCGGGCGCGGCATTCATTTTCCGATCGCGCTGGAAGGCGCACTGAAGCTCAAGGAGGTGTCGTACATCCACGCCGAAGGCTATGCGGCCGGCGAACTGAAGCACGGCCCGCTCGCGCTCGTCACGAGCGCGATGCCGGTCGTCACGATCGCGCCGGACGACCGCCTGTTCCAGAAGCTGAAGTCCAACATGGCCGAGGTGCGCGCACGCGGCGGGCGGCTCTACGTGCTGGCAGGCAGCCCGCTCGACATCGACGCCGACCGCGACACGCACCTGATCCGCGTGCGCGAATCGGGCGACCTGCTGTCGCCGATCGTCAACGTGATCCCGCTGCAACTGCTCGCGTATCACGTCGGCTGCGCGCGCGGCGCCGATGTCGACAAGCCGCGCAACCTCGCGAAATCGGTGACCGTCGAATGATGCCGCTGCGCGCGCGGATCATGGCCGGATCGAAGGCGGACCGGCGGAAAGCGGCGCGGACCATCGCCGGCGCGCTGTGCGCCGCCTGCTGTCTCGTCGTCGCGGCGAGCGTGGCCCCGCCGGCCGCGCTCGCGGGCGCGACCGCCAGACACAAGGCCGCGCCCCGCCCGTCCGCACACCGCAAGGACACCGGCGACCCGCGGCGCTTCATGCACGGCATCGGCGTGGCCGACGCCGGCAACGGCAAGCGCTGGGTGTTCTTCAGCAGTTCGGGCATCGTGCCGCGCGGCGCGCTGCGCAACGGCAACTGGCCGCATGACGTGTACGTCGGCGAGTGGTCGCCCGGCAGTGCGCGCGTCGCGCATGTCCGCACGTTCATCAGCCGCCCCGAGGCGCAGGAACCCGTGTCGATCGCGCAGAACGCGCGCGGCGACATCTTCGTCACGTTCGAGGACGGCTGGAACGCGCCGCAGGAAGTCAGCCAGCGCTACGGCGTATACCGCCGCGACCTGAAGCCGGTCAAGCCCTACCCGAACGACGTCGAATCGGGCGGCCACTCGGGGCACGTCGCCACGGCTGCCGACCGCTTCGTCGTGTTCTATTCCGCCGACTGGATCGACGGCGGCGGCGTCGACAACCTCGGCACCGGCAACGGCGTCTACGTGAAGACCTACGACGCGGCCGGGCGCGTGCTGAACCACGTCGCGGTCGCGCCGCACCGCCGCGAGTGGTGGCCCGTGGTCGCGGGCTCGCCGCATGCCGCGCTGCTCGTGTGGCAGAAGTTCATCGAAGGCAGCACGGACGCGACGCTCGAATACGCGATGTTCGACCCGGTCACCGCGAGGCTGGACAAGCTGGGGACGCTGAACGACGCAATCCAGTACTACGTTTACGCGTCGGCGTATGTGCCGGAGATCGACCGCTTCATCGTCGTCACGACGACGGCGGACGATCGCGGCATCGCGATGCTGATCGCGCCGGACGGCCGCCGCACGGCCACGCTCGACTGCCTGCCGGCGTCGGTGCGCGAATCCGGCATCGGGGTGTCCGGCACGCATGCGTACGTGCCGATCCGCGACGGGCGGCTGCTGACGCTGGCGCTCGCGCCTGCGGAAATTATCGTGCGCGGCACCCAACGCTCGCCGATTCCGTGGGGCATGACGGGCATCGCCGCTTTCCCGGCCAACGACACGACCATGCATTTCGTGTCGCTGACGCCGTCGGGCACGCGCGAAGCCGATTTCGAACAGGGGCGGGAAACGGCGCTTGCCGGGTCTGAAGCGCCATGTTCCGACCGTCGATGACAACGCTTCGCGCGGGCGGCACAACCCGCTCAATTCACGTTGAAATGCACGCGCACGTCCTGTCGGCTCTCGACCGGACGACCGTTATCCATCGCGGGGAAAAAGCGCCATCGGCGCAGCGTTTCGAGCAGGATCTGATTGAGCCTGGGATTCGGCGTCGGCTTGACGAGATCGATGTCGAACGTGCCGTCCGCGTGAACGAGAAAACGTGCGACCGCAACGGCCTGATATCCGTCTTCTCGCAGGTCGTCAGGCAGCACGGGCAACGGCTGCGACAACAAGCGCGCCTGAGCGTTGCCCGACGCGGCCGGATGCGTCGCGGCGGATTCCACCTTCGCCGCGGACGCGGGCCGTGCATCGTCGGGCGCCGCGTGCGCGGTTTGCGATGGCGTCGACGTGACCGGTTGCTGCGCCGGTTGCGCGTCGTGCGACTGCGCCGCTTCGATCCGCTTTGCCGGTGCGGCAGGCCGCACCGATGCAGGCTTCAACGGGATGCTTCGCGACGGCGCCGCCTGCGGTTCCTCGTGCGTCGCCGGTGGTGCGGCCGGCGCAGGCGGCGGCAGTTCGACGAGCTGCATCCGGATGGTCTGCGGCGCATGCGGTGCCGGTTCGTCGCCGACGAACAACCGCATTGCGCTGATCAGGAACGCGCCCCAGATCGCACCGCCGAGCACGATCGCCACCGCGAACCGGCGCGCGTACCGTTCCGGCCACGCGCCCGACGCCGCAGCGCGCCTAGTCACGATGCACCGCGACGAGAAAATGCTCGGCCCCCGCCCGTCGCGCCGCCAGCATCGCCTGCACGACGACGCCATGCGCCGCACCATCGTCCGCCGCGATGACGATGTCGTGATGTTGTCCGAGCAGATGCGCGACGATGCTGCTGACGCGATCGAGCGGCACCGGCTGCCGATCGATGAAGATCTGGTTTTCCCGGTTCACCGACAGCGTCACGGGCCGATCCGCTTGCAACTGCCGCGCCTGCCCGCGCGGCAGATCGATCCCGACCGCGTCGAGTCGCTGCATCGCGAGCGACGTCAGCATGAACGTCGCGAGCAGGAAGAACATCACGTCGATCATCGGGATGATTTCGATGCGTCCACGTTTCGATGCGCGCGAGCGGCGCAGTTTCACAATGGCGCTCCCGCACGTTCGCGCGCGAGGCGCAATTCGGCGAGCCGTTCGTTCGCGAACGATTCGAGCTCGTCCATCAGACGGTCGACGCGGCGCGAGAAGTAATTGAACGCGAACAGCGCGACGAGCGCGATCACGAGGCCGATCGCGGTCGCGACGAGCGCCTGTGCGACCCCGCCCGACACACCGGCCGGGTTGACGAGGCCGTCACCGCCGATCAGGCGGAACGAATGCATCATGCCGACGATCGTGCCGAGCAAACCCAGCAACGGTGCCGCCGTGACAATCGTTTCGAGCAGCCACAGACCGCGGCTCATGTCGCGCTCGATCTGCTGCGCGGCCGCGTCGACCTTCGCTTCGACGTGCCACAGCGGCATCGCGCCGTCGTCGAAAAGCGCCGCCAGCCGCTGCATCGCATGCCCGTCCCGCCATGCGCCGCCGCGCCCGCCGGCGAAGCGCCGGAACGTGTATGCGCGGTCCAGCATGATCGCCAGCGCGATGATCGCCAGCGCGCTCAGCGGATAGACGACCCAACCGCCGACACGCAGCGCGTCGGCAAAACCTGACCATTCATTCATCGTGTGACCTCGTGTGAACCGGCAATCAGAAGTGTTTCGTCAGGCCCGCGTAGATCGCGCGCCTCGGGCCGTACTGCGGTGCGCCCACGCCGATGCCGGAGCCGTCGCGCAACTCGTAGACGTGGCCGAACGCGTTGACGAGCGACACGCGCGCATCGAACTTGCCGACGATCGGCTCCTCGAAGTGTTCGAGCACGCCTAGGTTGACCTGCATGTACCAAGGCAGGCGATCCGTGTTCGCAAACCCCCGCCGCAAACCGCTTCCAACGATGCCGTCCGCGCTGAAGGTCGTGCGGCCCAGTGTGTAGGCGCCGCCGAACGACGCCGTGACGCGCTGGTCGTGATCGAGGTAGACCCAGTTGTTCGCGATGTACGCGAGTTCGTCCGGGCCGAAATTGAACTGCGCGGATTCTATGTTCTTGCCCTGCGCACGGCTATACGCGACGTTCAGATAGGCGGACACGTTGCCCTCCTTGTAGCTCGACGTGAATTCGACCCCGTAGACGCGGCCTTCCTGATAGTTGAACGGCGTAAAGATCAGGGCGGTACCGAACTGTCCTTCGTCGAGCAGATCGGACGCCTTCTTGTAGTACGCGTCGAGCCCGACGGTGACGGCGGACGTGAGACGCTGCGTGATGCCGACGTCGAAGTAGTGGCTGCGTTCCGGCTTAACCGGGTCGTTCTGCGCGCTCGGGCTCTGGTTCGTCGTGCCGTTGAAGCTGGCGATCGTGGAGCCGGACACGAGCTCGAACGCGGGCGGCGTGAAATAGCGCGCGTAGCCGGCATGCAGCGTGGTGGTTTCGGTTGCCTGGTAGACGATGCCGATACGCGGGCTCACCTGACCGGCCTGCACGTATTCGTTCATCCGGTCGAAGCGCAGACCGTAGTTCAGCGTCAGCTTCGGCGTGATCTTCCACTCGTCCTGCGCATAGAGGCTGAACAGATAGCCGGGCTTGCTGTGCGCATCCTGGATCGTCAACGGCTGATCCGACAGCGGATTGCCGTTGGCGTCGACCGGGAACACGCTGACCTCGTTGTTGAAAACCGCATGCTCGCGCTCGAACATCAGGCCCGCGCGCAGCGTGTGGCGATCGTTCAGGCGGTAAGTGAAGTCGGTCTGGACGCCGTTCGCGCGATTGCTGTGGAAATCGTCGGACGCAACGCCATTGAAGATCAGATCGCCCACCGGATCGGGATTGAACTTCGTGCGTGTATAGCGGGTGAAGAGCGCGACCTGATAGTCAAGCGCGCCACCGTTCGTGCCTTGCAGCGCGAGCACCGCAAAGTTGTTCAGTTCGGCCTGCGTCTCGTTCAGCGCGGCCGAATCGAACGTCGAGTTGCCGTTGAGCGTGAATGCGGGCGCGATGCCGGGCGTGTTCGGAATCTCGAAGCGATTGCTCGTCGCGCCGAACATCAGGCTCACGCGCGTGAGCGGATTGATCAGGTACGACATATAGCCGAACGCGTCGCCCTGGCGCGTGTGGTCGTGCAGCGGACTACCGTTCGACGTCGGCGCCTCGATCCCGAGGTTGTTTTCGCCCAGCGTGCCGGAGAAGTAATAGCTGAACGCACCTTGCGAGCCGAATACGTCGGCGCTCGTGCGCAGCGTCTGATGGCTGCCGCCGTACACATCGATCGTCCCGCCGTTGCCCGTGTCGCCCGATTTCGTGTGAATGTCGACCACGCCGGCGGTCCGGTAGCCGTACTGCGCAGGCAGCGCGCCGGTCACGAAATTCATCTGGTCGACGATCCGGGTGTCGAGCGATTGGCCGAAGCCGCTGATCGGTTCCGGAATGATGATGCCGTTCAGCCGGTATTGCAGGTTCGCATGGTCGCCGCGCACGTGCAGTTGCCCGTAGGAGTCGTCGGCGACGCCCGGGGCCTGAAGCAGAACCTGGTTGAGCGGCGTGTTGTCGCCCTGCGGCAGCGTCGCGATGTCGGCCTGCGAGAACCGGTAGACGCTCGCGCCGACCTCGGGCAGCAGGCCGTTACGGGCACGATCGAGCCGCTTTGCGTTGACGGACACGTCGAGCGTGCCGGCGTCCTTGCCGAGTTCGATGTCCAGTGCAGCGGGCGGCTGCCCCTGGGCCACGGTGTCGGCCACGGTGCCGGCCAGCGTGGCGGCGGCGCCTGCGGCGAACGCATCGACATGGACGGCCGCGGCGAACGCCAGGAAGGCGGCGCGGGAAAGCAGCGAACGGTTGATTTTCATCGTGCGGTTCGGGGTGGGGATCGCGATTTCGCGCGGGAACGCGTTGAAAAAGCGCACCGAATCGGATCCGAAATGATATAACGTATCATCATCGACGCGCACCTTCCCTTTACGGGAAGGCCTCTGACCGGCATGAGCGCGCTGACAGGTCGCGTCGGGCCGAACGCCGAGATGATATAACATTGCATTTGTCGCGCACAATGCCCCTTTCGACTGCAGGCCAATTTACATCGGCCTGCTCCCCGGACGGGTGGCAGGCCCGTGGGCGCTCGGGAAAGGCGGCGCCGCGCCGGATCGCATCGCGTGGTCGAAATCCGCGTTGGTGCGCACTAGACTATCTCCAACGGGTCGGCGACGTCCGCGCCACCCGGCAAATCAAGGAGATACGCATGAGCACCTGCAACGAACCCCATCATGCCCAACATGAGCATCAGCACGGCCCGGGCTGCGGTCATACCGCAATCAGGCATCGCGACCACGTCGATTACCTGCACGATGGCCATCTGCACCATCCGCACGGCGACCATGTCGACGAACACGCGCTCGAAGTCAGCGCAAGAAATCCGGATCAGTGCACGCAGGGCTGCGGCGGCCACGACGCGAGTCACGTCCACGGGCCGGGATGCGGGCACGAAGCGGTACCGCATGGCGACCATGTCGACTATCTGGTCAACGGCCGCCTTCATCACCCGCATGGCGATCATTGCGACGACCACGGGCCGGTGGAAGTGGCCTGACCGCGCGATGCGACCTGGCGGCGCCCCGCCGCCTCGGCTCGATCAGCGGCCCGCTTCCTGCGCGCTCCGCAACACCGCACGCAACAGCACATCCGCCCCCGCCGCCGCCCACTCGGGCGTAATCGCTTCGGCCTCGTTGTGGCTCAACCCGTCGACGCACGGCACGAAGATCATCCCGGTCGGCGCGACGCGCGCGACATAACACGCGTCATGACCCGCACCGGACACGATATCCATGTGCAACAGCCCGAGCGCCCGGGCCGCGTCACGCACCGTGTCGATACAGCGCGGCGCGAACGGGACCGGCGCATACGTGAAGATCTGCTCGATCTGCGCGCCGAGGCCCGTTTCGTCGGCCACACGGGCAAGTTCCGCGCGCAGCGCCGCATCCAGTTCATCGAGCACCGCATCGTCCGGATGTCGAAACTCGACCGTGAAGAAGCAGCCGCCCGGCACCGTGTTGCGCGAGTTCGGCCGCGCCTCGATCATCCCGACCGTCGCACGTGCATCCGGCGCGTAACGGCGGCCGAGCACCTCGACGAACGAGATCATCCGCGCGGCGCCGACCAGCGCATCGCGACGGAATGCCATCGGCGTCGTGCCCGCGTGCGCGTCGACACCGGTGAGCGTCACCTCGTACCAGCGCTGCCCCTGCCCGCCCGTCACGACGCCGATCGTCTTGCCGGCCCGTTCGAGAATCGCGCCCTGTTCGATATGCAGCTCGTACGCCGCATGCACCGGATAGCCGCCGACGGGCTCGCTGCCCGCGTAGCCGATCCGCGCCAGTTCCTCGCCGATCGTCCTGCCCGCGCCGTCGGTGCGCGACAGCCCGTATTCGAGCGTATAGACACCCGAGAACACGCCGGCCGACACCATCGCCGGCGCGAAGCGCGAGCCTTCCTCGTTGGTCCAGATCACGACGTCGATCGGGCGCTCGGTCTCGATGCCCGCGTCGTTCAGCGCGCGCACGACCTCGAGCCCGCCGAGCACGCCGTAGATGCCGTCGTAACGGCCGCCCGTCGGCTGCGAATCGGCGTGCGAACCCGTCATGACCGGCGCGGCATCGGGATTGCGGCCCGCGCGGCGCGCGAACACGTTGCCCATCCGGTCCACGCGCACCGTGCAGCCGGCGTCCTGCGCCCATTGCACGAACAGGTCGCGCGACTCGCGATCGAGGTCGGTCAGCGCAAGACGGCAGACGCCGCCCTTCGGCGTCGCGCCGATCTGCGCCATCCGGTCGAGCGACGCCCACAGGCGGTCGCCGTTCACGCGCGGTGCGCGCAGGTTGTCGTCACGCCGCATCGCCCGCTCCCTGCTCGCTGCCGCGCGCCGCATCCGTCAGCCGATAGCGGAAATCGCAGCGCTTGCCGCCCTGCATGATCGTGCTCGTCCGCGTGAGCGCGATGTCGGGCGCATAGCCCTGGATGAAATAACTGTCGCGCGCGCAGCTCAGCAGGTGCCCGATCTCGCCGAGCCCCATCGCGTGATACATCTCCGCGTAGCTGCAGCGATGCACGTCGTAGTCGTAGTGCGCGTCGTCGGCGCGCCGCACCTCGACGTCGAGCGCATCGTCCTTCTCCCACAGCACCTGCAGCGCGATGAACGACTTCACGCTCGTGCCGCCCGGCTCCTGCGCGGCGAACGTGCGGCCGGCGTCGACGGCCGCGCCGCGCACGGCTTCCGCGATCACGGCCTGCGCGCGCTCGGCGCCGAACTCGCGCTTCATGATCTCGTAGATCGGCTTGATGATTTCCGCTTCGATGCGGCGCCGCGCGAGGATCCCGAGGCGCGTGTCCTCGGGTGCGGCGGCCGGCGCCTGGATGGGTTCGGTCATTGGTGAGGTCTCCATGAGGTCATTTGGACGCGGTGCGCGAGCCGCCGAGCACGTCGACGACGGCCCACTTGCCGCCGCGCACCTGGTAGATCGTGAAGGCCGGGGCCTTCAGGTTGCCTTCGCCGTCGAACGCGATCCGCCCCGTCACGCCGGGCCGGTCGACCGCACGAACCGCCGCGACCAGCTTCGCCGGCTGAGTCGTGCCGGCCTTCTGCGCGGCCGCGATCAGCGTGGCCGCCGCGTCATACGCGAACGGCGCATGCAGTTCGATCGGCGCGTGGTAGCGCGACTGGTACTGCGCATCGAACGCGCTGCCGCCCGGCATCCGGTCGAGCGGCAGGCCCGGTTCGAGCGCCGTCACGCCGTCGCCGTCCTTGCCCGCGAGCGACAGGAAGGTCTGGCTCACGAAGCCCCCCGCGCCCAGCAGCGGCGCGTTCACGCCGAGCTGGCGCATCCGGCGCGCGATCGGCGCGGCCTGCGCATCGAGGCCGCCGAAGAACACGAGATCCGCGCGCTTGCCCTTGATCGCGGTCAGCACGCCGCTGAAATCGGTCGTCTTGTCGTTCACGTACTGGCGATCGACGATCGCGCCGCCGTTCGCCTGCACGCCCTTGATGAACTGGTCGGCGAGCCCCGCGCCGAACGACGTGCGATCGTCGATCACCGCGATGCGCTTCGCCTTCA
This sequence comes from Burkholderia cepacia, assembly GCF_001718835.1. Lineage (NCBI taxonomy): Bacteria > Pseudomonadati > Pseudomonadota > Betaproteobacteria > Burkholderiales > Burkholderiaceae > Burkholderia > Burkholderia cepacia. The sequence continues at coordinate 2,114,700 of NZ_CP013444.1, forward strand.
GCGTCTTCACCGCATACGCACCGGTGAAATTGCCGCCCGCATCGTCGTGACCCATGATGCGGAAGGCCGTCGCGTAACCCTGCTGCGTATATTGATGGCCGGTGGATGCCGGTGCGATCTGCGGGATGCCCGCATCGCGGTAGACGCGCGACGCCGGCACGCTGCAGCCCGTATTCCAGTGGCCGACGACGCCGATCACGTGCTGGTCGACGAGCTGCTGCGCGACCGCGACGGCCGTGCGCGGATCGGATTGATCGTCGGCCGCGACGAGCTTGTAGACGACCGGCTTGCCGCCGATGGTCGGATGCTTCGCGTTCGCATCGTCGATCGCGAGTTGCGCGCCGTTCTGCAGGTCCTTGCCGATCCGCGCGGACGGGCCGGTGAGCGGCGCGGCGAGACCGATCAGGACCGTCTGCGGCGCGGATTGCGCGACGGCGGGCGTGGAAGCGATCAGGGCAGCCGCGGACCACGCGAGGCTGGCGGGAACGAAGGAGATTTTCATGTGGGAACCGGAAGAATCGAACAAAACATGAAAAATATTAAAGAATCGGTTTCCACACCCTAAATATTCAATTGTTGGATGCTTATGCCATTCCCGACACAATAGCGCAACACCCTGTAAATACAAGCTATTTTCAGATTGCCGCTTATCCCGACTTTTCGATAAAATTCGATACATGAAAAATATCGAACAATTACCTCACGATCCGCCGCTGCGCGCGGTGCGTGCGTTCGAAGCCTTCGCGCGCCTCGGGTCGGTTACCGCGGCCGCGGGCGAGCTCGACATCACACCGTCGGCGGTCAGCCACCAGCTGCAGCTGCTCGAAGCGTTCATCCAGACGCCGCTGACGGTACGCGAGGGCCGGCTGCTCGCGCTCACCGACGAAGGCCGCGACTACTACCGCTCGATCAGCGCCGCATTCTCGGTGCTGCGCAGCGCGACGCGCTTCGTGCGCGACCGTTCGTCGCTGCGGCAGATCACCGTGAGCCTGATCCCGCTGCTCGGCATCGGCTGGTTCATTCCGCGGCTGCATGCGTTCCTGGCCGACAACACGGACGTCGACGTCACGGTGCTGTACGCGCACCACCGCAACTACCGCAGCGATGCGTCGGACCTGTCGATCCGATTCGGCACCGGCGACTGGCCCGGCTACCGCTGCGAGCGGCTGCTGCCGGGCGCGATGGTGCCGATGTGCAGCCCGTCGTTCCTGAAGCGCCACGGGCCGTTCCGCACGCCGGCCGATCTCGCGCGCGCGCCGCTCGTGCACGACGAGGATCGCAGCACGTGGGTCAACTGGCTGCAGGGCGCCGGCGTGCGGCATGTGTCGCACGCGGTGGGGCCGATGTTCGAGGACGGCCAGTTGACGCTGAGCGCCGCGCGTGCGGATCTCGGCGCGGCATTGCTGCGCGCGCCGCTGGTCGAGCGCGAACTGGCGAACGGCGAGCTCGTGAAACTGTTCGATCACGCACTCGACGACGGGCGCGATTACTACCTGTGCACGCGTGAGGACGCCGACATGCCGGACGGGGCGCGGCGGCTGGCGGCGTGGTTGAGGCAAATGGCGGCGGCGTGATGCCAAGCGCCCTTGGCATCGCCGTCTACATCGCCCTGCCCCAGCCTCGTTCGACCGCATAGGCGACCGTGGCGCGCGCCAGTTCCTGCGTGCTGTCGATGAGCATGACCCTCGCGTTGCGCAACGCGCGCGCCGCGATCGGAATCTCCGTGCAGCCCATCACCGCGACGGAAACCTTGCGCCGCTCGAGCGTCGCCAGCGCCCGCGAAAGATGCCCGGCGGCGGCTTCGATCCGCGTTGCCTTGACGGCCTCGATGCAGGCGGCGATGTCGCGCTGGGCGGCCGCGGCCGGCATCACCGGCTCGATGCCGCGCGAGCGCAGCGACGCCTGGTAGAACCCCGACACGAGCGCGCCGCCCGTCGCGAGTACCGCCACCCGCCGCACGCCTGCCGGCACCGCGGCCACCGACGCGTCGACGATATGCAGGATCGGCGCCGCGCTCCGTTCGGCCATCTGCGCATACCAGTGGTGCGCCGAATTGCACGGGATCACGATCACGCCGGCGCCGCACCGGTTCAGCAGGTCGATGCCGTCGAGCAGCGCCGGCAACGGGTCGACGCCGCCGGCGACGATCGCGCGCGAGCGATCGGGCGTATGCGTCAGGTTCGCGACGATCATCGACAGATGCTCCTGATCGCAGCGCGCACGCGTCAGCTGCATCACGCGCTGCATGAAGTCGACCGTGGCGAGCGGCCCCATTCCGCCGAGAACGCCGATGAGTGCCATGTCCACGCCTCCTCAGCTTCGCGACGGCCGCGAACAAATGAACGAGACGACGGCCGAATTGCCGATCACCAGCAACAGGGTCCGCAGCATCTCGCAAACCGGATCGACCGCGGCGAACAGCACGAACGCGGCCTCGAACGGCAAATGAAGATAGGCGCATGTCATGCCCGCCAGCGACACGGTCACGAGGCCCGACGTGCCCGCCGACGCAAAACCGGCGAGCACCGACGCGAGCAGCACCAGCCCGAGCTCGCCCGCATCGAGCGGACGCTCGTAGAGCTGCGCGATGAACAGCGTCGCGCTGGCGTAATAGACCATCGGGCCGACGCGCAGCAGCGATACGGTCAACGGCACGAGCAGCTCGACGCGCGCGCGGGCAAAGCCGAACCCGTCGACGAGACACTGGATCATCCCCGGCATGCAGGCCATGCTGCTGCGGGTGGCGAGCGCGAGCGCGAACGGGATGCGCAGCTCGGCGAGCGTCGCGGCCAGCGTGCGCCCCGAGCGCTTCCAGATCACGACGATCGCCGCCCCGATCAGCACCGCCGACACGACAAGGAATGCCGCGACGAAGCGGATCATCGCTTCGAGCGGCCCGATGCCGGACGTGCCGATGTGCGCGGCGCCCATGCAGAACAGCACGACCGGCGTCGGATAGGCGAGCCAGTGCATGAGCTTCTGGCACGTGAAGTAGACCGTCTCCAGCGATTGGGCGAGCGCCGTCGACGCGCTCGCGGGGAGCCGCCCGGCCGCGAAGCCGAAGAACAGCGAGAAGACGAGCGCTTTCAGCGTATCGCCGTTCGCCAGCGCGGCGAAGAAGTTGCCCGGCACGAGCGCGATCAGCATGTCGGCGAAGCCGGAGGCCTTCTCCGACGGATCGGCGCCGTACAGGCTCATCACGGTGTCGCTCGCCGCACCGTCGCTGCCGACCATCGCGCCGAAGGCCCTGAGCGTGTCGTTCGACAGGTGCTCGCCCGGCCGCATCGCGAGCAGCACGACCGCCCCGACGACGACGACGAACACCGACACGCCGACGAACATCACCATCACGCGCCCGACGAGATCCACCGCGCTGCCGTCGCCCATCAGCCGCTGCAGGCTGAAGATCACCGCCGCCACCATGAACGGCAGCGCCGTCATCTTCAGCAGGCCGACGTAAATGTCCCCGACGAACGCAAATTTCGGCGCGGCCTCCGGCAGCAGCATGCCGGCCAGCACGCCGAGCGCGAGGCTGCCGAACACGGTCCACGGATTGACGGCGAAAGCATGAAGCCATTGGGAACGGGTTGTCGTTTTCATTTTTTTTGATGTCCATGTCATCGACTCGTCGCATTGAGCAGCGCCTTCACGTCGAACCGTCTGCCGCGGTCCGCCAGGAACTGATTGACGAAAGCCAGCAGCGTCGGATCGGAGACGCGCACGCCGATCGCGAGCGAATCGTTGAGATCGGCGAGCGTCGCCACGCGCAGGCGGATCGGCGCAGTCGGCTCTTCTTTCATCACGCGCTTGATGGCGAGCTCGTCGCGATAGGTCGCCGACACGGCGCCGGCGTTCAGCGCATCCAGCACCGCGCTCCAGCTCGAGTAGGTGCGGATCTGCGCTTTCGGAAAGTCGGTCTGCACGTAGTCCGCGTAGGCCGAGCCCGCCACGATGCCGATCGTGCCGTCATAGTCGCGCACGACCTCCGGCACGGGGCGCCCCCTCGCAAGCTCGGCGAACCGGACGCGATTGAGCAGCAGCGCACGCTTCAGGCTCACGTACGGCGTGCTGAAGCGGATGACCTGCGCGCGCGGCAACGTGCGCGACAGCTTGCTGACGGCGAGATCGGCCCGCCCCGTCGCGAGCAGTTGCACGACGCCGTCGAACGTGGCGGCCTCGCGGTTGAAACGCACCGCCACGCCGAGCTTTTTCGCGATCTCGTTCGCGAGGTCGATGTCGACCCCGGCCAATTCCCCGTTGCGCGACTCGAAGAACGGCGGCTGGTCGACGCCGAGCACCGCGACGACGAGTTCGCCCCGCGTGACGATGCGCGCGAATTCCGGCGCGAGCAGCCTGCCGTCGGGCATCTGCACGAGTCCGGCCGGCGTTGCGGCCGGAGGTGCCGCCGCGACCGGCGCCGATGCCCGCGCATCGTGCGAGTGCGCCGGGCCGGCCAACAGCGCGACGACGAGCGCGCCGAGCAACCCGCCCGCAGGCATGCGGGCGGGCCAACAGGAATGCATCGCGTCGCGGGTCCATGCCAGCAGAACACGGGCGACGCGTCCGGGAACGTGGTTCATATCGCAGAGAGAAGTCGGACGTTGCGCACAATGCGCGGATCCGTTCAGGTCGAACGGGCTTCAGGACGATGCGCGTCGGGCCGCGCGTTCGGTCGAGGCGGCAGCACTGCCCGCCCGTTCAATGTCTCAAATGCGCCCGCCGGTTGAAATCCGTCGGATGGCCCGGGCGAGGCGGCACGGGCCGGTTGGTTCGCGCATCATCGTGCGCGGCGACGCCGGCGGGATACATCTCACCCGACCGGTTGCCCGGCGCGTGTCGGCCGAAATGCACAATCGCGCCATGCCGACACCCGAAGAAAAAGCGGCGTTCAGCGAACGCCTGAAATTCGCATTGCAACGCGGCCCGCATAAAGTCGCGGGCGCGACGGATCTGGCGCGGCACTTCAATCTCCGTCACCATGGCGCGCATCCGGTGTCGACGCAGACCGTGCACAAATGGCTGACCGGGCGCACGATCCCGACGCCGGATAAACTACGCACGCTCGCAACATGGCTGCGCGTCGACCTGCACTGGCTGCGCTACGGCCCGCCGCCGAGCGCCGCGTCGTGCATGACGCCGCCGCCGCTGCCGCGCGACGAGCGCTATCCGCCGACGCGCGAGACGATCGAGCTGGCGTCGAAGATCGAGACGCTGTCGGCGCACCACCGCTACCTGCTCGAGGAGCTGATCGAGCAGTTCTACGGCGACGCGCCGACGCGCTGAATACGACAATCCGCCGCGCCCTTCGCCTCTCCTGCGCGAACCGGCGCGCGCAGATAGGAATTCACGATCCCGGGGATTGAAACAAGCAATTTCACAGACTCAGGGTGAACCCGGATACTGGCGACTCGTTAATTCAACACCGCAACGAGCAAGGAAAACCAGATGCCGATCATCAACACCCAAATCAAGCCGTTCAAGGCAACCGCTTACCACAACGGCGACTTCGTGCCCGTCTCGGAAGAGAACTTCAAGGGCAAGTGGTCGGTCGTCGTGTTCTACCCGGCCGACTTCACGTTCGTCTGCCCGACCGAGCTGGGCGACCTCGCCGACCGTTACGCGGAATTCCAGAAGCTGGGTGTCGAAATCTACGGCGTGTCGACCGACACGCACTTCACGCACAAGGCATGGCACGACACGTCGGACACGATCGGCAAGATCAAGTACCCGATGATCGGCGACCCGACGCTCACGCTGTCGCGCAATTTCGACGTGCTGATCGAGGAAGAAGGGATGGCACTGCGCGGCACGTTCGTGATCAACCCGGAAGGCGAGATCAAGCTGTGCGAAATCCACGACAACGGCATCGGCCGCGACGCAGGCGAACTGCTGCGCAAGGTGCAGGCTGCGCAATACATCGCGGCGCACCCGGGTGAAGTGTGCCCGGCCAAGTGGACGCCGGGCGCGGAAACGCTGACCCCGTCGCTCGACCTGATCGGCAAGATCTGACGATCGCGCCGCGCGCCTCGCACGAGGCGCGCGAGACACACGAAGTCGGGCCGCCGCTGCACGCGGCCCGCGCCCTCCTCCGGCACGACGTGCCCGACCAGAATCATCAATACGGAATCCGAAACGCCATGCTCGACGCCAATCTCAAGAACCAACTGAAAGCGTACCTCGAAAAGATCACGCGCCCGATCGAACTCGTCGCTTCGCTCGACGACGGCGCGAAATCGCAGGAACTGCTGGCGCTGCTGAACGAGATTGCGTCGCTGACGGATCGCGTGACCGTGACCGAACGCCGCGACGACGCCGAGCGCAAGCCGTCGTTCTCGATCGGCGAGCCGGGCAAGCCGGCCGGCATCCGCTTCGCCGGCATCCCGATGGGCCACGAATTCACGTCGCTCGTGCTCGCGCTGCTGCAGACGGGCGGCCACCCGATCAAGCTCGACGACGACGTGGTCGAACAGATCCGCGCGCTCGACGGCGACTACGCGTTCGAAACGTATTTCTCGCTCTCGTGCCAGAACTGCCCGGAAGTCGTGCAGGCGCTGAACGTGATGTCGCTGATCAACCCGCGCATCCGCCACGTCGCGATCGACGGCGCGCTGTTCCAGGATGAAGTCGAGTCGCGCCAGATCATGGCCGTGCCGACGATGTTCCTGAACGGCGCCTCGTTCGGCCAGGGCCGCAGCAGCGTGAAGGAAATCCTCGCGAAACTCGATACGGGCGCCAGCGCACGTGCGGCGAAGTCGCTCGAGAACAAGCCGGTGTTCGATACGCTGATCGTCGGCGGCGGCCCGGCAGGCGCGGCGGCCGCCATCTACTCGGCACGCAAGGGCATCGCGACGGGCGTCGTCGCCGAGCGTTTCGGCGGCCAGGTGCTCGACACGATGGCGATCGAAAACTTCGTGTCGGTGCAGGAAACCGAAGGGCCGAAGTTCGCGACCGCGCTCGAACAGCACGTGAAGCAGTACGACGTCGACATCATGGACGTGCAGCGTGCCGATGCGCTGATTCCGGGCGACGTGCACCAGATCCGCCTCGCGAACGGCGCGGTGCTGAAGGCAAAGACGATCGTGCTCGCGACCGGCGCGCGCTGGCGCGAAATCAACGTGCCGGGCGAGCGCGAATACCGCAACCGGGGTGTCGCCTACTGCCCGCACTGCGACGGCCCGCTGTTCAAGGGCAAGCGCGTCGCCGTCGTTGGCGGCGGCAATTCGGGCGTCGAGGCCGCGATCGACCTCGCCGGCATCGTGAAGGCCGTCACGCTGATCGAATACGGTGCGCAACTGCGCGCGGACGAAGTGCTGCAGCGCAAGCTGCGCAGCCTGCCGAACGTCACGATCGTCACGCAGGCGCAGACGACCGAGCTGACCGGCGACGGCAGCAAGCTGAACGGCCTCGTCTACAAGGATCTGCGCTCGGGCGACACGCAGCGCATCGATCTCGAAGGCGTGTTCGTGCAGATCGGCCTCGTGCCGAACACCGAATGGCTGAAAGGCACGGTCGAACTGTCGAAGCACGGCGAGATCGTCGTCGATGCGCGCGGCGCGACGTCGGTGCCGGGCGTGTTCGCGGCCGGCGACGTGACGACGGTACCGTTCAAGCAGATCGTGATCGCGGTGGGTGAAGGCGCGAAGGCATCGCTCGGCGCGTTCGACCACCTGATCCGGCAGGACGTCACGGCCGTCGACGCGAAGCCGGCCGTCGAGGAGGCAGTCGCCACGTAATACCCGTCATACCCAAGGTTGTCTCTCTTGGCCCCGCATGCTTTGGTCGGCGTGCGGGGCCCTTTTTTTGTGCTGCCCGGATTGGCGGAACCGGCGCGCCTCTGCGCACGCCGCCCGGATCACTGGGGTGCGACCGGATTGTCCTTTGGCGGGGGGGATGACGGCTTGAAACTGCTCGATTCCCTGACGAGCCGCTCGGTCATCGCGGCGGCGACGGCGTTCGAACCCGTGGACGAGCCGTGCCGATCCGTGCCTGCGCCCGCACCCGCCGGAAGTTGCGGCGGCGGCAACGACGGGTCGAGCTTCGCCGATTCCCGGACGAGCGCGGCCGTCTCCGGCGTTTCGGAAGTCCTGGCGGGATTCGTCATGGCGTGACGCGTCAGGCCGTCGCGCTGACGCGACGCGTGTTGCGCCGGATTTGCGGGCGAAGCCGCCGACTTCTGCGCATCGACCGACGCGACAGCGGCGGACGGCGGCTCGCTCGGCTGGACCGGCGGCTGCGGTTTCTCACTGACGCTCGGAACTGCCTGCCCCGGTACGAGCGTCGCGCTCACGCGCGCAGGCGGCTGCTCGGGTGGTTGCGCAGGCGGCGGCTTCTGCAGAAGGCTCACGGGTGCCGGCGGTGGCGGCGGCACGGCGCTCACGGGTGGTGGCGGCGGCACCGCGCTCACGGTGACCGGCGGCTGTTGCGGCGCCGCGTCGGCATGCGTCGCGGTTGCGGCGGCGGACGCCGGTTGCCCGATGCTGCCCTGCACCGCGTGATCGTCGTCCGCTCGGGACGGGGCAACTTGCGCTGGCGCGGCCGGCGCAGCCTCGCCGAAGCCGGCTTCCGCTATCGCACGGTGGTCCGCCCTGAGGAGCATCAGGTACGACACGCTCGTCGCGACCACCAGCAGCCCCCCGGCGATCATCACTTTCCTACGGGTATTCGTCATGCTTCGCTCACCGGTCGTCCAATCGAAGTGAACGATCGATGATAAACGACCGCCGGCGCGTCATATCCGACGAATACATTTGGTTGCATCGATGCCGACCCCACGCTCCATGGGGTCGGTGCCGGATATCGCGCAGGCGCCGCTCACTCCGGAAACGGCAATTCGGTCTGCCCGTCCGCGCGCATGCCGAACGTGTTCAGCGTCATCGCGACGAGCGCGTAGTAGCCGAGCAGCGCGACGAGGTTGACGACCACCTCGTGGCCGAAACGCTCCTCCGCGCGCGTGAACGTCGCGTCGCTCACGCGCCGCGTGTCGTACAACTCGCTCGCGAATGCATGAATCAGCGCATCGTCGTCCGATTCGAAGGCGGGCGCGACGCCGCGCCGGATCGCGTCGGCCGTCGCGGCCGGCACCCCCGCTTCGAGCGCGATCGGATGGTGGATATGCCACTCGGCCTGCGAGCGCCAGCGCGCGGCCGTCACGAGAATCGCGAGTTCCGACAACCGCAGCGGCAGGCCCGTGCGATAGCGGCAGAACGCGCCGAGCTTCTGCGCGTGCTGGGCCAGTTCGGGGCTCGCGATCCAGCCGAGAAACGGCCCGTTCAGGTTGCCGCGCGGGCCGCTGAGGATGTCGGCCAGCACGGCCTTCTGCGCATCGGTCGCGGATGCGGGGTCGAATGGGGGAAGTCTCGAAGTCATCAGGTTTCCGTTCACTGAATTTGTCATGCGCCGACCGCCGCCACCGCGGCGTCGATCGCGCCCGACAGCCGCTCGACGATCGTGTCGATCTGCTGCGCGGTGCAGATGAAAGGCGGCGCGAGCAGCACATGGTCGCCCTGGCGTCCGTCGATCGTCCCGCCCATCGGATACACCATCAACCCGCGCTGCATCGCTTCGCGCTTGACTGCCGCATGCAGCTTCAGCGCCGGATCGAACGTCGCCTTGGTGTCGCGATCGCGCACGAGCTCGACGCCGACGAACAGCCCGCGGCCGCGCACGTCGCCGACATAAGGATGCTGCGCATAACGCTCGCGCAACAACGCACGCAGTTGTTCGCCGCGCGCCTTCACGTTGTCGAGCAGCTTCTCTTCGGCAATCACGCGCTGCACCTCGAGCGCGGCCGCGCACGCCGTCGCATGGCCGAGGTAGGTGTGGCCGTGCTGGAAGAAACCCGAGCCGTCGACGATCGTCCGGTAGATGCGGTCGCTCACCAGCGTCGCGCCGATCGGCTGGTAGCCCGCGCCGAGCCCTTTCGCGATCGTCAGCAGATCGGGCGCGACGCCGTCTTCTTCGCACGCGTACAGGTAGCCCGTACGCCCCATCCCCGACATGATCTCGTCGAGGATCAGCAGCACGCCGTACTTGTCGCACACCGCGCGAATCTTCTTCAGGTACGTGCGCACCGGCGGCACCGCGCCGGCCGTTGCGCCCACCACCGTCTCCGCGACGAACGCCGCGACGTTGTCCGCGCCGAGTTCGACGATCTTCTGCTCGAGCTCGTCGGCAAGACGCTGCGCGAACGCCTCTTCGGTTTCGTCCGCGCGCTGCTCGCGATATGCGTAGCACGGGCTCACGTGGTGCGCCTCGATCAGCAGCGGCAGGAACGGTTCGCGCCGCCACGCATTCCCGCCGATCGCGAGCGCGCCGAGCGTGTTGCCGTGATAGCTCTGGCGGCGCGCGATGAAATGGCGGCGCTGCGGCTCGCCCTTCTCGACGAAATACTGGCGCGCGAGCTTCAGCGCGGCCTCGACCGCCTCGGAGCCGCCCGACACGAAATACACGTGTTCGAGGCCGGCCGGCGCGGCTTCGACGAGCCGGTCGGCGAGTTCCTCGGCCACGTCGGTCGTGAAGAACGACGTGTGTGCGTAGGCCAGTTGCTGTGCCTGCCGCTTGATCGCGTCGATCACGCGCTGGTTGCTGTGGCCGAGACACGAAACGGCCGCGCCGCCGCACGCGTCGATATAGCGTTTGCCGGTCGAGTCGATGATCTCGATGCCGTCGCCTGCGACGGCGACGGGCAAGGTGGCGCGCGGAGCGCGATGGAAAACGGTCGTCATGCGTTGCCTCATGGATCAGGATGCGTCGTGCGCGCGTCCGGACGGCACGATGCGCGTCGCGAAACGCTGCGTGCCTTGTTGGTGAATGGTGACGTCGATGCCCGCTGCGTCGATCGCGAACACGGCCGTGGCCAGCGTATTTTCGTCGTCGGGGTCCGCAGGATCGTCACGGTAGATCGGCAACCCTTCCGGTGCACGATCGCCGAGCACGCGCAGCAGCGCGGCTTCGTCGATCGCGTCGATACCGGGCGTCAACGCATCGACCCGCCGCTGACGATCGGCCGACGATTGCGTGACGATCTGCGCCTCTGCTTCGCAGCCCGGATGCACGAGATGGTTCGCGTGCCCGGCCAGCGTCGCCACGTCGACGACCGAGCAGCGCGCGGCACTCGCCTCGATGCCCAGCAGCCGCGTGTCGCCGGTCGCGCCGAGCGTATGGTGAAAGCCGCTTGCGCGCGCGTTCGCGCGCAGCACGTCGGCGGCCGCGTCGAGCGACGCCGCATCGAGCACGGCGCGCGCCAGGATCATGCGCGGCACGCCCGGCGCGGGCGTCTTGATCCGCAGGTTGTTGATCGCCTGCACGATGCCGGCCCGGTTCGCGGCGAAGGTGTGCCCCGGCAGCGAGCCCGGGTAGTAGAAACTGACGAAGCCCGGCTTGCCCTCGGGCTGCACGTCGACGAGCAGGCAGCGTTCGCGCAGGAACGGATCGCCGTCCTCGTTGTGCGCGATCCAGCGCGTGCCGGCCGCGTCGCGCGCGGCAAGCGTCGTGCAGCCGTCCGGCGCGTTGTGGATCAGCTCGCCGCGGCAGTTCCACAGGAAGATGTCCTCGGCCGGCCAGCCGACACCCGCCGCGATCCCGTCCAGTTCCGCGACGAGATCGGGGTACGCGGCCAGCGCCGCCTGCCGCAGCGCATCGACGAACGGGTGGCCGCGCCAGCGGCGCACGGCCTGCCACGCGCTGCTCTGCTGCATGTAGGCGTCGAACACGGGGCGGGCAAGCTCGCCGAGGCGCACGCCGATGTCGAACGGCGCGCCGGCGATGACGGGGGAAAGGGAAAGCGGCATGTCGGACGTCAGGGTCGTGCTCAGGACACGTGTTTCAGGAATTCCTTCAGGCGCGGCGTCGGCGGCCGGTCGATCAGGTCGACCGGATGGCCGTCCTCGGCAATGCCACCCTGATCCATGAACAGCAGGCGCGTGCCGACCCGTTTCGCGAAGCCGATCTCGTGCGTGACGACGATCATCGTCATCCCTTCGTTAGCGAGATCCTGCATCACTTTCAGCACTTCGTGGCGCAATTCCGGATCGAGCGCCGACGTCGGCTCGTCGAACAGCATCAGCCGCGGCCGGATCGCGAGTGCGCGCGCGATCGCGACACGCTGCTGCTGGCCGCCCGACAGCTCCGACGGGTAATGATTCGCGCGCGATTCGAGGCCGACCTTGTCGAGCAGCGCCATCGCCTGGTCGCGTGCGTCGGCACGTGACGCGCCGCGCACCTGGATCGGCCCGAACATCACGTTCTCGAGCGCGGTCATTTGCGGAAACAGGTTGAACTGCTGGAACACCATGCCGGCTTCGAGCCGGATGTTGCGGATCGTCGTCGCGTTGCCGCGCACGCTCTGGCCGTCGACGAGCAGCTCGCCGCCGGTGATCTTCTCGAGCGCGTTGATACAGCGCAGCATCGTCGACTTGCCCGACCCCGACGGGCCGATCACGACGACCACCTCGCCCGCGTCGATCTTCAGGTCGATGTGCTTCAGCACCGGCACGTGACCGAAGCTCTTCGACACGTTCTGGAATTCGATCATGCTCATAAGATGCTCCGAGAAACCCCGCCATTCAGGACGGAGAGGAAAGGAATGCGGTTGACAGGCAGCTTCTTCCACGGGTTAGGATCACCGGCATGATTCTTGTCTACCGCTACCGGGTGAAGTCGCTCAACGGACTGCTCAACAGGCAGAGCCGCGCGGTGAACTACGTCTGGAACTTCTGCAATGACACGCAGAAGCACGCGCTCAAGTGGGGCAAGAAGTGGCCGACGGGATTCGACCTGAACGTGCTGACGACCGGCAGCAGCAAGGAACTCGGCATCCACTCCGGCACGATCAACGCGACGTGCGAGCAATATGCGAAGTCGCGCAGCCAGCACCGTCGGCCCTACCTGCGCTATCGCGGCAGGAAATCGCTGGGTTGGGTGCCGCTGAAGGGCCGTGACCTGAAGCGCGAGGGTGACGCGTTCCGTTTCGCCGGCAACACGTTTCGCGTGTTCAACAGCCGGCCGCTTCCCGAAGGCAAGATCAAGGATGGAACCAACTTCGCGCAGGATGCGCGCGGCAACTGGTTTCTCAACATCGTGATCGAGATGCCGGATGTTCCGGCCCGACCTATCCGTTCCGGTGTCGGCATCGATCTCGGCCTGAAAGACTTCGCCACACTTTCGACCGGCGAGAAGCTGCCCAACGACCGGTTCGGTCGACGCGCGGCCGAAAAGCTGGCGAAAGCGCAACGGGCGCGCAAGCACAAGCGGCATATCGCGAAGCTGCACGCCAAGGTCGCGAATGCCCGTGCCGACTTCCAGCACAAGCTCGCGCTCGATCTGGTGCGGCGTTTCGATTACATCGCGGTCGGCAACGTGTCGGCCGCGAAACTCGCCAGAACCAGGATGGCGAAGAGCGTCTACGACGCATCCTGGTCGTCCTTCCGAAACAAGCTCCGTTACAAAGCGATCGCGCACGGAGCGACGTTCGAGGAAGTCGACGAAAGCGGTTCGACCCAGTCCTGTTCGGCGTGCGGGTCGAAAGACAGCACGACGCGGCCGAAAGGTATCGCGGGACTGCGAATAAGAGAGTGGGCCTGCAGTGACTGTGGTGCCGAGCATGATCGAGATACCAACGCTGCGTTGAACATTCTCCGATGCGGACGTGCATCGCCAGTGGTGGGAATCGCCTCTCGTTAGGAAGGCGACGACGTCAAAGGATTTTCATCCTCTTTTCGACGAGCCGCAGCGTCAGCGTCATCGCGCCGGTCAGCAGCAGGTAGATGACGGCCACGGCGCTCCAGATCTCGACCGCCTGGAAATTGCCCGCGATGATTTCCTGCCCCTTGCGCGTCAGTTCGCCTACGCCGATCACGATGAACAGCGACGTGTCCTTCAGGCTCACGATGCACTGGTTGCCGAGCGGCGGAATCAGCCGCCGGAACGCGAGCGGCCCGACCACCTTCAGCAGCACGCGCGGCATCGACAACCCCATCGCGAGCCCCGCCTCCGTCAGCCCCTTCGGGATCGACAGCAACGCGCCGCGCACCACTTCCGCGAGATACGCGCCGGAATTCACCGTGATCGCGATGATCGCGGCCGTCAGGCCGTCGATGCGGATATGCGCGAGCAACGGCAGCGCGAAGTACAGGAACATCACCTGCACGACGATCGGCGTGCCGCGAATCAACTCTATATAGACCTGCGCGAGCACGTTCATCGCCTTCGGTCCGTATGCGCGGAACATGCCCGCGATCATCCCGACGATGAAGCCGCCCACCAGCCCGAAAAATGCGATGAACACCGTCAACCGGACCCCGTCCATCAGGTCCGGCAACGCCGCCCAGATCGCCGACCAATCGAAATTCACTTGTCGCTCCCCGTTCGATTCAAGACCGGCGCGGCCGCCCGGCCGCGCGCGGTTGCCGCGTCACGCTCACAGCTTCGGCGGCTCGGCACCGAACCACTTCTTGTAGATCTGCGCGTAGCGGCCGTCGGCCTTGATCTTCACGAGCGACGCGTTGACCTTCGGCACGAGCGGGCTGCCCTTCGGGAAACCCATCCCGTACTTGTCGCCGCTGACCGGCTGGCCCGCGACCTTCACCTTGCCCTTGCCTTCGTTGTTCACGAAGAACAGCACGTTCGGCGTGTCGTGCATCGCCGCGTCGACCCGGCCGGCTTCGAGCGCGAGGTAGGCCTGGTCGATGTTCGGGAACTGGCGGATCTCCTTCGGCTTCAGGTGCGCCTTGATCCAGTCGATCGTCGCGGTGCCCGTCTTCGCGGCGATCACCTTGCCGTTCAGGTCGTCGATCGACTTGATCGTCGTGTTGCCGGCCTGCACCATCGCAGCCAGGCCGCTGTCGTAGTACGGCGCGGAGAAGTCGATCGCCTTCTTGCGCTCCTCCTTGATCGTCATGCCCGACAGCGCGACGTCGATGTTCTGCGTCTGCAGCGCCGGGATCAGGCCCGCGAAATCCATCGGCTGGATCGTGTATTTCCAGCCCTGATCCTTCGCGATCTCCGCCCACAGGTCGAGATCGAAGCCGACGTACTTGTCGCCCTGCTTGAACTCGAACGGCATGAACGACGTGTCGGTGCCGACGACGAGCGTCCTGGTATCCGCGTGCGCGAGGCTTGCGCCGAGCGCGGCAACGACCGCGACGGCTTTCAGGAAGGAACGGCGACTCATGGCATTTCTCCGCATTGATTGGCGATGGGCCCGGCACCCCAGCCGGGTAGAACGACGACATCAAGCCGCACCGCAACATGCGATGTCGAATTAGACCTTAGTGCAACAAGTGTTGTCAATCGCGATACTACGACAACAAAAAAATGCGCAACAGGCGATTGCATCGAGAAAAACCCGGGCATCGGCGCGGGGGCGTCGCCGCGCTTCGCTCAGACGAAACGGCGCGCAAATGAAAACGCCGCCGTGCCCGAAGGCACGGCGGCGTGATGAAACGATCGTTGCGAACGGCCGTCCGGTCGCCCGGACGGCGTGCGGTCACGGCCCGGCGAAGAACAGCCCGACGACGCAGGCCATGCCGGCAAACCACGTCAGCGAGCGCAACGCGGCCCAGTTCAGCAGGTACAGCAGCGAGTAGACGACGCGGATCGCGACGAACGCCATCGCGAGCTGGTCGACGCGATGCACGTTCGCGCCGGATTGCCACGCGATGACGAGACCGGCTGTGAACAGCGCGAGCGCCTCCCATGCGTTCTGGTGCGCGGCCTGCGCCCGCGCGCGCCAGCCTTCGAGCTTCGCCAGGTAATCGCGCGGCGCGCGGTTGTCGTAGCCCTTGCGAGCCTTCGCGAGAAACGTCATCGGAAACGGCAACAGCGCCACGATGAACAGGCACAGCTGGGACGTCGTCATCAAAAGTCTCCTCCTTTATGATTACATTGATCAATGACAAGATCGCCGAGAGCTTAGCACCGCGTCGTGCCGTTCGCGCACCGGTTTTCTAGACGGGGCGCTCGGCCGGTCATGCCGAACCGGAATTTCCACCAAATTGCCGACAAAAACATTAATTCAAACTGGTCAATCCCCAATAACATAGCGCTCATTGCTGGCCTGGCGCCGATCCGCGCCAGACCGACCGACCATCGATCCGAGCCCACGCCATGCCCCGTCCCATCGTCGCCCATATCCGCCCCGACGCCATCCGCCACAACCTCGACTTCATCCGCCGCACCGCCGCGCAATCGCGCGTGTGGGCCGTCGTCAAGGCCGACGCATACGGCCACGGCATCGAGCGGATCTACCCGGGCCTCGCCGCCGCCGACGGCATCGCGCTGCTCGACCTCGACGAAGCCGTGCGCGTGCGCGAACTCGGCTGGGACAAGCCCGTGCTGCTGCTCGAAGGGATCTTCGAGCCGGCCGACGTCGAGCTGGCCGACCGTCATCGGCTGACGGTGTCCGTGCACTGCGACGAACAGCTCGACCTGCTGATATCGGCAAAGCCGCGGCAGCCGATCGACATCCAGCTCAAGATGAACTCCGGGATGAACCGCCTCGGCTACCGGCCCGACGTTTTCCGCGCCGCGTGGGAGCGCGCGGCCGGCGCGCCGTCGATCGGCAAGATCACGCTGATGATGCATTTCGCGAACGCCGACGAAGGCCAGGCCGACTGGCAGCTCGACCAGTTCGATGCGGCCACGGCGGGGATCCCCGGCGAGCGCTCGACGTCGAACTCGGCGGCCGTGCTGTGGCATCCGCACGCGCACCGCGACTGGGTGCGGCCCGGCACGATCCTGTACGGTGCGTCGCCGACGGGTGCGTCGCGGGATATCGCCGATACGCCGCTGATGCCCGCGATGACGCTGACGAGCAAGATCATCGGCGTGCAGACGCTCGCGCCGGAAGAAACCGTCGGCTACGGCCGCCGCTTTACGGCCGACCGGCCGATGCGGATCGGTGTCGTCGCGTGCGGTTATGCGGACGGCTATCCGCGCCACGCGCCGACCGGCACGCCGATCGCGGTGGACGGCGTGATGACGCGCGTCGTCGGCCGCGTGTCGATGGACATGCTGACCGTCGACCTGACGCCGTGCCCGAACGCGGGCATCGGGTCGAGCGTCGAGCTGTGGGGCGACCAGGTGAAGGTGGATGACGTGGCGGAAGCCAGCGGCACGATCGGCTACGAGCTGATGTGCGCGCTCGCGCGCCGCGTGCCGGTCGTGGTCGAGCCGCTGGGCACGTCCGGCACGTCGGCAGCGCAGGACGAGCCGCTGCGCACCGGCAGCTACGGGCGGTAAATCCGGCGCGCGGCGTCGCCGCGCGTCAGGTCCGCCAGCGCGGCGGCCGCCTCTCCAGGAACGCGTCGATCCCTTCGCCCGCATCCTCTTCCATCATGTTGCGCGCCATCACGTCGCCCGCATACGCATAGGCTTCGTCGAGCGGCAACTCGCGCTGGCGATAGAACATCTGCTTGCCGTAGCGCACCGCGGCCGGGCTTTTTGCAACGATCTCGGCGACCTTGCGTGCGACGGCCGCGTCGAGCGCGTCCTCGGGCACGGCCTCGTTGACGAGCCCCCACGCGGCGGCCGTCGCCGCATCGACGAAACGCCCGGTCACGAGCATGTCGAACGCGCGCTTCGGCGTGACGTTGCGGCTCAACGCCACGGCCGGCGTCGAACAGAACAGTCCGACGTTGATACCCGATACCGCGAAGCGCGCGGTATCGGCCGCGATCGCCAGATCGCACGCGGCGACGAGCTGGCAACCGGCCGCCGTCGCGATGCCGTGCACGCGTGCGATCACCGGCACCGGCAACGCGCGCATCGCGAGCATCACGCGGCTGCACTGCGCGAACAGCGTGCGGTAGTAATCGAGCTCGGGCGTGCCGCGCATCTGCCGCAGGTCGTGGCCCGCGCAGAACGCCTTGCCTTCGGCGGCCAGCACGACGCAGCGCACGTGCGGATCGGCAGCGAGCGTATCGAACGCGTCGTGCAGGCTCGCGAGCATCGCCTCGGATAACGCGTTGAACTGCTGTGGACGGTTCAGGCGCAGCGTGACGACGCCGTCGCGGGCTTCGCGCTGCAGGAGGGGTTCCGATGAAGCGGGATTCGAATCCATGGTGGTCCCCGGATTGAGAGTGATCGCGGTGCGGTAACGGATCAATATAGTCCAATCGGGGCGCGGCTGGAGGATGTCGGCGCCCGGGACCGACCGGCCGGTTCATGGTCCGCGCCAGTCGCCGTCGCTTCAGCGCGGCAGATACTCGCCGTCGCGCGCCGACCAGCGAAACGTCTGACGCCACTTGCCGCCGCGCTGGCGCAATTGCAAGTCGCGGAAACCGTCCGTTGATGTCGGCAGCACGTTCAGCGCGTTGCTGCCGTCCGTGATGTCGTGATCGCGCGTGCCGTCAGGATGCCAGTCGCCGGCAATGTTCCGATAGAACATCATCGGCTGCGCGAATACGACGCGCAACGTGTTGCCGTCGATCCGGAACAGGTACAGCGCCTCGAACGACGCACCGCCGCCCGCATAAGGGATCGACCAGCCTGCACGCACACCGAACGCGGCATCGCCTGCGCGAAGCTTTTTCGATAAAGTCATTCGCTGGACGAACGGCAATCCGCACGCCCTGCAAACAAATCAGTGATAGCCCGGCTGCGACAGCCAATCGACGAACCACCAAATCAGCACGGCATCGAGCGCGAGCACACCGGCGGTCACGAAGAACGCCAGGTCCAGCGACACGTCCAGCGACTTGGGCGGCTTGTGTGCGTATTTGTCGTCGGCAGAAATCGGGCAGAGATCCACGATGTGCTGCGGCCAGCGCGGCAGGCGGCGCGTGACGTGCATGATGAACCAGCGCAGCAGGCTGCCGGGCACCGTGAGCGGTGCAAGGAAGATCGCCGGACCGAGCATCGGGCCGGCCAGGAACCAGCACAGTTGCGCGCCCATGCGGAACGATTCCCGCTTGTTTTCGATCGGCAGCAGGATTTCCGGCTCGGGCAATGAGTCGGGGCCTTCTTCCATGTAGCGTCGGAAGTATTCCCATTGCCCGCGCATGCCCTCTTCCGTGGGCCACATCACGCCCAGTCGGAAGTAGTCGTAGCTGCCGTCAGGACACCGGACGTATCCGGCCATTACCCCTTGGACGAAGCTGCGTTGCAAGGCCCCGCCACCGATCATCCCGAACGTAATGTCGCGCCAGCGGTAGCTGCTTACCCCACCCTCCCCGTTATGGCGGAAAACGTGGACCATCTGATTCTTTCGGTCCAGGCGAACGGGATAGTGCGTGCAACCGGTGAAGGTGTTATACAGAATGCGGACGAACCATAGAAGAAATGGCATAGATAACACATTCGTGATTATTACCAGAAGAAATTTCATATATAGATCGCCCGACCAAGGACCGGTCACAAAAATCCACGTGTCCCAAGCTGCGCTGCAAGGAAGAAATAGCATCCCAAAGGCCCAAACTATTTCAATTGGTCCCAATTTTTGATATGCCCAATCAACCACATCCATGTAGCTTTCATTAAACGCAATAGCACTTCCAAGCGTACACGGCTCGACAGAAGTACGTCGCTCTTTCCCAAGCATGGATTGATTGAATTGCTCGCTCGGCGTCCATGCCGGCTCGCGCAAATATCGGCCCGACATCACGATGCCGTTGTTCCGCACCAATAGCCAAGCTATCCAGGGCTTCATCCGTTCAACGCCTTATTAAAGTTGTCCATTTCCTCAGCCGCGTCTCTGTAGTTATTTTCCTTTCCCCAGAGGCATTGGCGCACCCAATCCATCGTCGGCGGATCCTTTTCAATCTCAATGATGACGCCAACAACAAGAATGATCGCCGCAATCCCAACAACAATCGGATTAAATCCGACGAACCCCCACCCCAATCTAAAGACGAGACCAAGAACTGCCGCAATCGAATATAGTCCCAATGCAATTTCAGATATGGAATTTATGCGGTATAAAATCGCCATGCCATCTTGTCCGCGCCGGCTAGCTTCGCGAGAGTTTTCAAAATCAATCACCCCCAGAATGATCGTCCCAACCCCACCCGCCACCCCACCCAATCCTTCCCAAATCAAAAACCCCTTCTGCCCCAATCGCGCGCCCAGCCACGGACTGAGCATCGGAACCCGTCTCCCTGCCACCGCCCGCGCGCCCACCCGCACCAGATCGAGCAAGCTCCCCGCCCCCGCGCTATACAGCGCCGCGATCTTCAACGTCGCCCGCCTCCGAAGATGTTTCATCGACGCATCCGCACTCGCCGCCTGCGTGAGCCCCACCATCGCCAGCGTCAGCCCGACGCCCGCCAGCACCCCCGGATGCGCAGCCGATTCGATGACCTTGCCGACCGTACCTTCCGCGAACTTCTCGACGCCGATCACCTTGACCGTCTTGCCCAGCGCATCGCCACGCTGCGCGGGCGTGACACGACCATTCGCCAGACTGGTTTGCGCTTCCTCGTCGAATACCAGGCTCCAGAACCGCACCTTCTCGTCCAGCGGCACGCCTTCGATCTCGAACGTGCGCAGCTGATCGGCAAGCGAGTACTGCAAATGCCCCAGCGAAATACCCCGCCCCGCTTGCGACTTGAGAATCACCTCGAGGATGGTCTGGTACAGATCGCGGCGCGTCGCCGCCACCTCCACCACGCGAATGGGCTGCCCGCTGCGCATGCCAAGCGTCGCGCGCAGGGCCGTCCCCGACTTTCCGCCTTTGCGCGGGATGTTCGTTGGCAGCACCCCCAGTTCCTGCAGCAGCGCGGGCAACACATCGGAACTCATGACCGTGTTGCGTTTCACGCCGAGCGCACCAATGGCCGCGCCGAGTTCCCTGATCTTGCTGGCGGCAGCCGAATAGACGACGAACAGGTTGATCCAGTCATCCGGATTGCTGAACGGCTCGCCGGAACCGCTGGACACCTCGTCCACCGCCTGCAGCAGCGGTCGATGATTCAGGTTCAGCGCTCGCCAGAGTGGGTCGCCGTTGTCCCGTGCCAGCAGCCATGCCATCCAGGATTTCATCCGTTCGCCCCTATCAGTGATAGCCCGGCTGCGACAGCCAATCGACGAACCACCAAATCAATGTGGCGTCGAGTGCGAGCACCCCGGCGGTCACAAAGAACGCCAAGTCCAGCGACACGTCCAGCGACTTGGGCGGCTTGTGTGCGTATTTGTCGTCGGCAGAAATCGGGCAGAGATCCACGATGTGCTGCGGCCAGCGCGGCAGGCGGCGCGTGACGTGCATGATGAACCAGCGCAGCAGGCTGCCGGGTACGGTGAGCGGCGCGAGGAAAATCGCCGGACCGAGCATCGGGCCGGCCATGAACCAGCACAGTTGCGCGCCCATGCGGAACGATTCCCGCTTGTTTTCGATCGGCAGCAGGATTTCCGGCTCGGGCAATGAATCGGGACCTTCTTCCATGTAGCGTCGGAAGTATTCCCATTGTCCGCGCATGCCCTCTTCCGTCGGCCACATCACGCCCAGCCGGAAGTAGTCGTAGCTTCCGTCAGGACGTCGTACATATCCGGCCATTACCCCTTTGACGAAACTGCGCTGCAAGGCTCCGCCACCGATCATCCCGAACGTAATGTCGCGCCAGCGGTAGCTGCTCACGCCGTCTTCCCCGTTGTGACGGAAAACGTGGACCATCTGGTTCTTTCGGTCCAGGCGAACGGGATAGTGAGTGCAACCGGTGAAGGTGTTGTAAAGGATTCGAGCGAACCATAAAAAAAATGGCATAGATAATACGTTCATAAATATTATCGCAAAAAGGCCATTCATATATATATCATCCGGCCACGGATCTGATATAAAAATCCAGGTTCCCGATGCTGCACCCCAAGGGATAAAAAGCATCCCAAACACCCAAAAAATTTCAAGCGTCCCGACTTTTTGGTAAGCCCAGTCAACCACGTCCATATAATTTTCATTGAATGCTATAACACTGCCGAGCGTGCAAGGCTCAACTTTGGTTCGGCGCCTTTTCTCAAGCAATGACTGATTGAACTGCTCGCTCGGCGTCCACACCGGTTCGCGCAAATATCGACCCGACATAACAAGTCCGTTGCTGCGCACAAGCAACCAAGCCATCCAGTTTTTCATCCGTTCAATGCCTTGTAGAAATTTTCCATTTCCTCGCGCCCATCTCGGTAATTGTTCTCCTCCCCCCATAAAGATTGACGCACCCAATCCATCGATGGCGGATCCTTCTCAATCTCAATAACAATACTTGTAGCAATAATTACCACCGCAAGCCCGAAGACGATTGGATTAAATTCAGAAAAAATCCATCCCAATCTAAACACAAGATTAATGCCCGCCGCGCCAGAATAGAATCCCACGAAAACTTCAGATACGGCATTTATGCTATATAAAATCGCCATACCTCCTTGCTTACGCCGAATAGCTTCGCGAAAATTTTCGATATCGATCACCCCTAGAATGATCGTCCCAACCCCACCCGCCACCCCACCCAATCCTTCCCAGATCAGAAACCCCTTCTGCCCCAATCGCGCGCCCAGCCACGGACTGAGCATCGGAACTCGTCTCCCCGCCACCGCCCGCGCGCCCACCCGCACCAGATCGAGCAAGCTCCCCGCCCCCGCGCTATACAGCGCGGCAATCTTCAACGTCGCCCGCCTCCGAAGATGCTTCATCGACGCATCCGCACTCGCCGCCTGCGTGAGCCCCACCATCGCCAGCGTCAGCCCGACGCCCGCCAGCACCCCCGGATGCGCAGCCGATTCGATGACCTTGCCGACCGTACCTTCCGCGAACTTCTCGACGCCGATCACCTTGACCGTCTTGCCCAGCGCATCGCCACGCTGCGCGGGCGTGACGCGACCATGCGCCAGACTGGCTTGCGATTCTTCATCGAATACCAGGCTCCAGAACCGCACCTTCTCGTCCAGCGGCACGCCTTCGATCTCGAACGTGCGCAGCTGATCGGCAAGCGAGTACTGCAAGTGCCCCAGCGAGATGCCCCGCCCCGCTTGCGACTTGAGGATCACGTCGAGGATGGTCTGGTACAGATCGCGTCGCGTCGCCGCCACCTCCACCACGCGAATCGAATGGCCACTGCGCATGCCGAGCGTCGCGCGCAGGGCCGTCCCCGACTTTCCGCCTGTGCGCAGGATGTTCGTTGGCAGCACCCCCAGCTCCTGCAGCAGCGCGGGCAACACATCGGAACTCATGACCGCGTTGCGTTTCACGCCGAGCGCACCAATGGCCGCGCCGAGTTCCCTGATCTTGCTGGCGGCAGCCGAATAGACGACGAACAAGTTGATCCAGTCATCCGGATTGCCGAACGGCTCGCCGGAACCGCTGGACACTTCGTCCACCGCTTGCAGCAGCGGTCGATGATTCAGATTCAACGCTCGCCAGAGCGGACTTTTCTCGATCGATTCGTCGAACCAATCGCTATAAACGTTCATGCAAGCGCCCAACCCGCCCGTCCCGCGGATGCACGACAACGTCATGCCCGCGAAGGCAGCACCGCTGTTGATATCGCCCATGTCGAAATGATGGTCGAGAACGGCGCGCAGCTTTGCGCTGCGAAGCCATGCGGCATGCGCGATGGCCAGCGGCGTGGTGTACGCCGCATCGTGCAGCGCGGACGCCTTTTCAAAGCGCGCTTCGAAGGCTTCCCGCTGCGTACGATCGAACAGCTTCTCATACGCCCCCCAGCGCTCGGCCCGAGCCGCCTCCAGCTGGGCCTGCGTCACCTTCTCATCGAGGATCGGTTGAGCCGCCTTCCGGTACTTCGGCACAAGCAGCCCCGTGTTGTACACGCGCTTGCCATCGCCGCCGTCGATCCATTCGACGTTTCGACGCGCCTGTCTTGCTTCGCCATAGACACTGGCCTCCGCTTCCCGCTCGACATGCAGCCTGAGCGCCTCCAGGGACGAACTGAGCGCGGACTTGCGATGCCAGGTCTGATCGGGATGTACCGGATCTTCAGCATCGTTTTGCGAAACGAAGCTGGACCAGCGCTTGTCGATATACGCCGAAATTTCCTGCAGGATGGCAACGGGATCGTCCAGCACGACGATCAGCCCCTTGTCCTTCAGCAATCGCTGCGATTCAGCCTTCAGAATGGTCGCGCGGGGCAACTGGAGCGAACGCTGCTTCAGGGCCGGAAACGGACTCCAGAAAAACAGACGCCGGCTATCCTCGTCGGACATCGCGTAATCGGCAACGACCGCATCGACGTTGGCGACGGCACTGGCATGCGGGGGCGCCTTCGCGGGCTGACCGTCGTTGTACCAGCGCTGAACATCGACGCACCGCATATGCAGCCGGCGAACCCCTTCAGACTCGTTGTCCTTGCGAACCGCAGGCGTCCACCATGCGTCGGAAAAGCCGAACCACACCTTTCCGGCAGTCTTCGGGTCGCGAATGGTGATCAGCGAGGCGCTCGCCACCTTCTGCATGTTCTGTACGCAGCCTTGATGGAAAGGCCTTGCCTCCGGGGGCATGTAACTCTCTACCGGCACCTGCGCCAGCCGCCCCTCCTTATCGACCGCGTAGGCCTCCCACGATTTGCTGACCTCGTAGTAGACGTACACATAGCCGCCTCGCAAACTTCGAACGGTGTAATGCGCCTCGGTGCTTTTGCCCAGCGCAATGGCGGGCGTCGGGTCGCCGACGGAAGACACCGCCTTCGGTGCGGGCCGGGTGACAGGCGGCTTTCCGGGCCGGGCCATGAACGGCTTCTCCGGTGCGATGCCGTAGCGCGTCAGCAGGATCGGCAAGCCTTCTTTTTCACAGTACGGACAGGGTGGAAGAGTCATGGGTACGCGATGGGGTAATTGAATCAGACGGACGGCGAGGACAGATCCGTAGCGATACGTTGCCAGTCAGCCTCGCTGAGCCCCGATGTCAGGTGACTGTAGCGTCGTGAGTGACCCGCGCATTGCGCGAGGATTCGCGCGATGAACCGGCGGGGCACGCCGTCGTCGGGGACGATCGTGCAAGCCGCGTCGCGATTCAGGTACTCGGTGCGCGCGAGCTGCAGCGGATGCGTGAGCACGACGCGCACGTCGGTGGGTGCGCCCATCCGCTCAGTCGCGAAAACCGACACGACCGACAGCGCGGCCGCGGTATCGGCGCCGGGCACGTCGAGGAAATACGTCTGACGCCCCGATACATCTCTCAGGTTCGACACGTACCGCTTCGCATCATCAAACAGGCTGGCCATTGTTGTTCACCCCGTGTCCAGATAGCACTGCTACGCACTGCCGTCATGGGCAGAATCGTTGCTTGCGTGCGATGCATGGATTGAGCGACAAACGATAGCCGCACGCACCCAGACTCGGGAAGCGCGGGCTCCTATTATTCGAGCGGATCGTTGTATTTGGTCGAAACGTAACAGTTGTTCACGTATGCCCTGTTTTTGAGATGATTGCCATGCTATACGTCGCTCTCCGCTGATGTCCGGCCATACCCACTACGACGTCCAATGAGCGCAGGATTTCAGAGCGATCAGTACACCCAAACCGCTGTAGTTTCCGATACGCATGCAAGAGCAAATTCGAATGCGATGAATTGCGTGGATCCGGATTTGCTCGATTGGTGTCTGGCAGACCTGGACGAGCAACTCGGCCGACAGCTCGATGCCATCCTGCACCACCCTGCATTTCAAGCACTCGAATCGACTTGGCGAGGCCTGCAATTCCTGGTCGATCGCACCGATTTCCGTCAAAACGTCAAAATCGAAGTGCTCGACGTTTCGAAGGAAGCACTCCGTCAAGACTTCGAAGATACGCCCGATATCATCCAGAGCGGCTTGTTCAGACTGACTTATGTCGGCGAGTACGACATGCCGGGCTGACAAGCCATCGCCGCGATAATTTCGGCATTTGAATTCGACCATCGCGCGCAGGACATCGCCCTGTTGCGCAATATTTCGAAAGTCGCCGCGGCCGCTCACATGCCGTTTATCGGCGCGGCCTTGCCGGCCTTCTTCGACAAATCCACTATGGAGGCGGTCGCAGGCATCCGAGACCTGCCGATCTGGATTTTCACGACGCCGCAGCACTTCCAGCAGCAGGCGATATGGGAACAGTACGTCCACGACCAAGTTGCACGCATCGCGAGCCCCGACGCCTGGGGTGCGGTGCATGTGGCACTCGACGACCAGGCACTGAGCGTCAATCGCCTGCAATGCACGGCGCTCGCGCTGCGCCTGCCCGACGGTACGCTGATCGACAGCGAAACCGCCGACTGGCTTCCTGCGGCGCGCAGCCTTGACGACGTGCCTGCAACGGTGGACACCGTGACCGTGCTGGCCGGCGTGGCGCTGATGGACGCTCAGGGCGGCAACTGCGTCGAACCCGGCGAAAAGCCGGCCCGCCCTCGCTGCGTGACCCGCGAGTACAAGCATGTGGCCGATCTGAACGGCGACGGGCAGGAAGAAATCAGTGTCGACCCAATCGTCGGCATAGCGCACATCCCTCATATCGCCTACGGCATGTCGCACACGCCATTGCTTTACCCACAAGTTGAACGCGTAGTGAAGGTAGATGTTCGACAACAGCGGCGAAATACTTCCGCCCTGAATGGTTTCAACCTCACTCCGCGTCAACCTTCCCTCTTCCAGCACACCGGCGTGCAACCATTTCTTGATGAGCCGCACGACCCGCGTGTCCGCCACCCTATGCTCGATGAACCTGATCAGCCATGCGGAGCGCAGCAACACCCATCCCGTGCCCTGCAAACAATCGGGCCGCGCTGCGGCGACCCGGCCGCACGCGTCAGCCCGCGAGCTTCTTCAGCGCGTCGAGCACCGCGTCGCCCTTGAACGGCTTCACGATCCAGCCCTTCACGCCGGCGGCCTTGCCGCGCTCCTTCATCGCCGGGCTGCTTTCGGTCGTCAGCATCACGACGTTGACCGTCGAATTCGCCAGTTCGCCGCGGATCTTCTCGACCATCGTCAGGCCGTCCATGTTCGGCATGTTCACGTCGCTGATCACGAGGCGCACGCCGGGCGTCGCCTTGAGCTTCGCGAGCCCGTCCTTGCCGTCGACGGCCGTCGCGACGTCGAGACCGTGATTGCGCAGGAAGCCCGCGACCTCGTCGCGCACCGTGCCCGAATCGTCGACCACCAGAATCTTTGCCATGCTGTCATTCCCCTTTTCTTCTTGCTGAACTTGCCTGAAAACTTCAAAACAGTTCGAGTTCACCCGATTCGACCATCGGCCCCACGTCCTGCACCGATTCGCGGAAATCCTCCGGCGACCAGCTCAGACTGAACACGAAGCGCTGGTCGATGCAGACGGCCCGCCCCGATGCCGGGTCGGTCATCCGGTACTTGAAGCAGAGCTGCGGGCAGTCGCCGCCGAACGAGATGAACTTCTGCTTGTGATTGACGACGAGCGGCACCTGCACCGGATGGCGCGCCAGTGCCTCCGCGTCGCCGAGATAGCGGTTCTTGAACGCGCCCCACACGAGATTGGTGAGTTCGCCGAGCACGCTGTTCACGTCGCGGAAATCCGGCGCGCGGCCGGCGTCGCGCGTGCCGCCGAGCATGTCGAGCAGCGGCTGCTCGCTCGTCTGCAGCAGCATGTAGCCGCGGCACCACGCACTTTCGAGCGCGATCAGGCTGAACACTTCGCCGAAGATGATCTGGTCGCGCACGATGCACGGCGTTTCGTGCTCGATCGTCATGCCCGGGAACAGGCTGTCGATGCGCGCCTCGGTGATCTCCGAGATGCCGCGTACGAGCGCGTTCGGGTAATCGCGGCCGAACAGGTATTCGTCGATCGCGCGCTTGAGCGGCGTCATGTCGTCCGCGACGTAGGCCGCGCACGCGACGCGCGCGAGCGCCTCCGGCAGCCCGTCGCGCGACGCGTGCGCTTCGCGGCGCAGGATGATCGGCAGCTCGGGGCGCAGCGCGTCGATCTGCGTCGCGATGATCGCGCTCTCGGCCGGCGAGCCGCCGTAATCCTCGGCCAGCAGGATCGCGCCGAGGTCGATGTTCGAGCGCAGCACCTTCAGCAGCCGGTTGCGCCGCACGGTCAGGCCGACCAGGTTGTGCTCGTCGCAGAAACGCTTGATCGCGTCGGCGTGCGCGCGGCTGTCGTCCAGCACGAGCACCTTGCTGACGGGTTTGCCTTCGGTCATGGCGCGGGTTCCTTGGGTTCGGGTTCCGGAACGGTCCGGTCAGAACAGTTCGAGCTCGCCGCCGGTTTCCATCACGGCCGTTTCCGGCACATGGAAATCGACCGGCGCGTTCGCGCATACGCACAGCGTCGCGCGAATCCGCACGCCGTCGCCGAGCGTCACGTCGAACGCGGCGACATGGCCGGGCGCCAGCGCGGTGAAATACTCGATGCTCGCGTCGCTCAACAGGTAAGGCGTCGACATGCCGAGATCCGGGAAATGGACGGTCAGCGCCTGGTTGATCGCCCCGCAGCACAGGTTCGCGACTTCCATGAACGCCTCCTGCAGCGACGGTTGCGCGTCCGCTTGCACGGCGCCCGTGTAATAGCGCCGCGTCGCGTCGTCGTCGGTGAAGCGCAGCGCGAGCAGCAGGCGGAAATGCAGCGCCGAGATCGTCAGTACCGCGACCTGCGCGGCCGGCTTCGAGCGCGACCGGCGCTCGCGCGGCGGCTCGTCCGCCGCCGGCGCGATGTCGCATGCGCCGCCGCCAGTCGCGAGCCGCGTACGCGCCGCATCGAAGAAAATCCGCTCGAAGCCGGCTTTCGCCTGCGCGCTGATCACGCCGCGCCTCCCTCGATCCGCGCATGCAGTTGCCCGGCCAGCGTCTCGACGGTCGCCAGCGCGGCCGTGATCATCTTGCCGCCGGCCTGGATGTCCTGGAACGTCGCGGCTGTCACGAGATCGTTGCGGTTCAGGCTGTCGCGATAGCTGTTCGACAGTTGCTGCGAGCGCGCGGCCAGCCCGCGCACCTCGCTCGCGACGATCGAGAAGCCGCGCCCGGCCGTACCTGCACGCGCCGCCTCGATCGACGCGTTCAGCGACACGATCGACACGTGCGCGACGATCGCCGACAGTTCCTGGTTCTTCGCGCGCATGTCCTGGTTCTGCGTGGTCAGCGAGATCATCTGCTCGTGCCAGCGCTCGAAGGTGCCGGCGAGCCCGCGCAGGCGCGCGGCTTCGTCGGCGATCTTCTGCGCGTGCTGCGACAGCGCGTCCCGCTGCGCCGACAGCGCCTGCCGTGCGTCGCGCTGCGCCTCCGCGTCGGCCGTCTGCCGTGCGAGCGCGTCGGCCAGCTCCGCTTCCTTCCGCGCCCATGCGTCGGCCCGCGCCGCATGCGCGGCCGCGGCCTCGCCGGCGCGCGCCTGTGCCTGCGCGAGCGCGTCGCGCAATGCATCCGCATCGGCGGCCAGCCGCGCGACGAGCCGCGCGCGATGCACGCGGAACACGAGCGCCGCGATGATCGCGGCGACGATGGCGCCCGCCAGCACGGCGCCGATATGCGTCAATGCCTGCACGATCACTCCGTCGCGTTGGCGTCCGCGAAGCCGGCGCGCGCATGGTCCTGGGTCACGCCGGCGCCCTCCACCGCGAACGCGGCCGGCAGCGACACGATCGTGCGGAACGCGCGATAGGCGGCCCCGCGCCGGTCGTCGGTGAAGCGCAGCGCGATATCGCCGCCGTCGCGCTTCAGGAAGTTGCGCACCGCGTCCATGCCGACGCCGCGCCCCGACACTTCGGTCACGGCACGCGCGGTCGAGAAGCCCGGGCGGAAGATCAGCTCGGCGACCACTTCGTCGCCGAGCATGCGCGCGTTGTCCGCATCGATCCAGCCACGCTCGCGCGCGATGCCGCGTATCCGGTCGAGCGCGAGGCCGCGGCCGTCGTCGCCCAGCGTGAACTGCAGCATCCCGTCGGCGACGTCGACCGCGATGTCGATCGTGCCGGATGCCGCCTTGCCGGCGGCGCGTCGCTCGTCGGACGATTCGATTCCGTGATCGATCGCGTTGCGCAGCAGGTGCATGAACACGTTCTTCAGCGTCGCGACGATTTCGCTGCGCACGCGCTGGCCATGGCTGTCGATATGCACGACGGGCGCCGGCTTGCCGAGTTCGGCCGCGAGCGACGGCAGCGACTCGATCACGCCGCCGAGTGCATCGCCGATCCCCTGCGTGCCGAGCTGGCTCAGCATGCGGCGTACGGCATCGCGCGCCGCGTGCCAGTCGGCCGCGTTCGCCGGGTCGGCGCCGTCGAGCACGCGCAGGCTCTCGCTGATGTGCGCGCGTTCGACCATCAGGTAGTGTTCGCTCGCGTGCTGCGCCGGCTCGCCGCTGCGGCCCAGCGTGACCGCGTTGATGGTCGCGTAGTGTTCGACGGCCTCGCGCACGCGCGCCAGGTCGTCCATCAGCGCGTCGCGATTCCACTCGGGGCCGCCGTCCGCGCGGCGCAGCGAGTCGTACGCCTGCTCCGCTTCGTGGACGATGTTCGTCAGGTGCTGGAGGCTGTACGTGCGCGCATTGCCCTTGATCGTGTGCATGTTGCGGAACAGCGCCGCGACGATCGAGTGATCGGCGCGCTCGTGCTGGCGGATCATCCGCTCGTTCTCGCTGAGGAAGCCCTTCGCACTGTGCACGAAGTCGTGGAACTTGTCCTGGCTGATCGACAGGATCTCGCCGATCATCTCGAGGCGGCGCTGCTGCTCGCCGGCCTGCGCGGTCAGCTCGCGGATCTCGGTCACGTCGCGCACGCACAGCATCAGGCGCACCACCGTGTCGGTCTCGTCGGTGATCGCCGACCAGCTCAGGTCGAGCCACTTCTCGCGGCCGTCCGGCATCCGCTTCGCGACTTCGTTCACCAGCAGGTGTGCGTTGAACTCGAAGTTCATGCTGTCTTCGCCGAGGCACGCGTGCACGGCCGCGTCGACCTGCGAACGCGCGTCGGCGCCGATCGCCGAATCGTCGAACACGAGCGCCATCAGGTCGCGGCCGGCGATGTCGCTCGTCTCGAAGATGGTCTCGAGGTACGCCGAATACTCGGTATGCACGACACCGCCTTCGACGACGGTCAGGATCCCCTGCTGCATGTTCTGCAGCATCGCCTGGATGTCCGCCGTCTTCTGCTTGAGCTGCGCGGCGTTCTCCTGGATCTTCTCGATCATCCCGTTGAACGCGATGATCGAATGGCCGATTTCGTCCATGCGGCCCACCGGTACGCGGCGCGTGAAATCCTGGCTCGCCGCGATCTCGCTCATCGCCGTCTGCATCCCGATCAGCGGGCGCGTGATCTGGCGATACAGCAGCAAGCCGAGCGCGGTCAGCAGCACGATCACCGTGCCGGCGACGCCCGCGATCGCAGTCGCCGTCGTCGAGAGCATCCCGTTCAGCGCGCTGATCGCGACGTCCTTCTGGCGGTTCTTCTCGACGCGCAGCGTGTCGACGATGCTTTCGAGTTCGTCGCGATACTGCGCGACGTTCGCGAACAGGTACGCCTGCGCCATCTCGGGCTTGCCGTCGGCCTTCATCTTCACGGTGTCGTCGATCGCCGCGAAATAGTTCGCGGCGCTGTCCTTCGCCTGCGCGACGAGGCCTTCCTGCGCATGGCTCGCGGCCGACTTCGCCTGCACGTCGAGTGCGACGCGCAGCGCGGCCTGCTTCGCCTTCAGCTCGTCGCGCGCCTGGGCGGCGGTATTCGCGTCGGGCGCGTAGACGAGCGTCATCGTCGCGATCTGGATGTTCTTCACGTCGGCGACGAGATCGGCCGACGCGAGCGCGCTCGGCACGATGCCCTGGGTGACCTGACGCACCTCCGACGCGCTCTTGCGCGTCTGGTACACGGCATAGATGCCGATCGCGGACAACGCGAAGAACGTCAGGACGACTAGCAGCGTAATGCGATGACGGATGGTCATGAGTCCAGCTCCCCGCGGCGATCCGGCTTCAAACGCTCGTGCGTTCTGTTGAATGAATGGCCGAGCGCCGGATTATCGAGGATGGGTTATGACCGTCGGATGACTGTGCGCGAATCGATTCGCGCGTAAATTGAAATGATTAATTTCAGGACGAAAATCCTAAAGTTCCTTTGCGGCTTGCCGTTAACGCACGGTTGCACTTGCCCGGAAACTGCCGGAATCACCAGCCGGCAAGGCTTTGCGCCTGCCTTTCACGCGACGCGAATTATCGATCGCGAGATTGCATGACGGGATATTCATGACGATCAGCATAACGTTTGCGAATGATCGCCATTCAATTTACCGAACGAATCACGGCATGGAATAAGCACATCGCCGGATTGCTTTTCCGAATCATATTGACGAATCGAGGAAATGCCCCGCCGCGCATTTCGCGCTCGCCTGCGCGCGACGGCAGCCCGTGCAGGCTGCCGTCTCCCCTTCCGCTGCGAAATCAGGCCTGATTCACCCGATCGGCCACGGACCGATGCATCGTCGCCGCCTCGCGCACCGAGCCGCGCTTCGCCAGACGCCAGCCGACCGTCAGCGCGAGCACGACGACCGGAATCGTCGCGATGGTCCACGTGCCGCCCGGGTAGTCGAATGCCATCAGCACCAGCACGCCGACGAGGAAGGCCAGCGTGAGCCACGACGTGAACGGCGCGCCGGGCATCCGGAACGACACGGCCTTCAGCTCGCCGCGATCGACCGCGCGGCGGAACAGGATCTGGCACATGACGATGAAGCCCCACGTCGTGATGATCCCGAGCGACGCCATGTTCAGCACGATCTCGAACGCCTGGGCCGGCACGATATAGTTCAACGGCACGCCGATCGCGTTGATCGCGACCGTGATCAGGATCCCGCCGTACGGCACGCCGCGTGCGTTCATCCGCGACACGAAGCGCGGCGCCGATCCGCCCATCGCCAGCGAGCGCAGCACGCGCCCGGTCGAATAGAGGCCGGAGTTCAGGCTCGACAGCGCGGCGGTCAGCACCACGACGTTCATCACGGTGCCGACGTACGGCACGCCGAGCTTGCTGAAGAACGTCACGAACGGGCTTTCGTGCGCGCTGTATGCCGTCCACGGCAGCAGCATC
Organism: Burkholderia cepacia; assembly: GCF_001718835.1. Classification (NCBI taxonomy): domain Bacteria; kingdom Pseudomonadati; phylum Pseudomonadota; class Betaproteobacteria; order Burkholderiales; family Burkholderiaceae; genus Burkholderia; species Burkholderia cepacia. The sequence goes on from NZ_CP013444.1 coordinate 2,147,641, forward strand.
GTCAACAGCACGACGGAGCCGACATAGAACAGCGCAATGCGCCACATCACGCTGTTGATGGCTTTCGGCAGGACCTTGCGCGCATCGGCCGTCTCGCCCGCCGCGACGCCGACGAGCTCGATGCTCGCGTACGCGAACACGACGCCCTGCACGATCAGCACGGCCGGCAGGAGCCCGTGCGGAAAGATCCCGCCGTGATCCGCGATCAGGTGGAGGCCCGGCAGGTGTCCGTCGAGCGGCCGGCCGCTGGCCAGGAACAGGCTCCCGACCAGCAGGAACACGCCCAGCGCGCCGACCTTGACGAGCGAGAACCAGAACTCCATCTCGCCGAACACCTTCACGCCGATCATGTTCATGACCGACACGATCCCGAGCGCACCGAGCGCGAACACCCACTGCGGCACGTCCGTGAACACGGCCCAGTACTTCATGTAGATCGCGACCGCCGTGATGTCGACGATGCCGGTCGTCGCCCAGTTCAGGTAGTACATCCAGCCCGCGACGAACGATGCGCGCTCGCCCATGAACTCGCGCGCGTACGACACGAAGCTGCCGCTGGTCGGCCGGTGCATCACGAGCTCGCCGAGCGCGCGCATGATCAGGAAGGCGAACACGCCGCAGACGAGATACACGAGCGCGAGCGCGGGCCCCGCGCTCTGCAGGCGCCCACCCGCACCGAGAAAGAGGCCGGTGCCGATCGCCCCGCCCATCGCGATCATCTGCACGTGCCGCGGCTTCAACTGCTTCGCGTAACCTGCTTCGTGCGACGCGAACATCGCGTCGGGGTCGGCATGATGGGAGGCGGCGCCGCCGGCCGTGTCAGCCGGGCGCTCGCTGGCATGTTTCATGATGTGTCTCCGATGTGATTGGAATTGAATGGACAACGCGCAGCCGCCGCGCGCGAACGACGGCCCGGCGGCTGCTGCGGTAACGGGGTCGCCGCGCTCAGTAGACGCGGGGCTGGATCAGCGCTTCGGGCTGAAGCGCTTCGTCGACCTGCGCATCGGTCATCAGCTGGCGGCCGAGCACGACTTCGCGAATCGACTTGCCGGTCGCGTGCGCTTCGGCCGCCACGGCGGTCGCGCGCTTGTAGCCGATGTACGGATTCAGCGCGGTCGCGAGCGCGACCGAGCGCTCCATCGTTTCGCGCAGCCGCTCGGGGTTCGCGGTGATGCCCTTCACGCACTTGTCGGCAAGCGTCGTGCAGGCCGCCGTCAGGTGGCTGAAGCTGCGGAACAGCGCGCTGGCGATCACCGGCTCGAACGCGTTGAGCTGAAGCTGCCCGGCCTCGGCGGCGAAGGTCACGGTCAGGTCGTTGCCGAATACCTCGAACGCGACCTGGTTGACGACTTCCGGGATCACCGGATTCACCTTGCCGGGCATGATCGACGAGCCGGCCTGCACCGGCGGCAGGTTGATCTCGCCGAACCCCGCGCGCGGGCCGCTCGACAGCAGCCGCAGGTCGTTGCAGATCTTCGACAGCTTCACGGCGATCCGCTTGAGCACGCCCGACACCTGCACGAACGCGCCGCAATCCTGCGTCGCCTCGATCAGGTTCGGCGCGGTGCTCAGGTCGAGCCCGGTAATGCGCCGCAGCGCCGCCAGCGCCTTCTCCGCGTATTGCGGATGCGCGGTGATGCCCGTGCCGATCGCGGTCGCGCCGAGGTTGATCTCGCGAATCAGCCAGCCGGCTTCCTGCAGGCGTGCAATGTCTTCCGTCAGCATCACCGCGTAGGTCGAGAATTCCTGGCCGAGCGTCATCGGCACCGCGTCCTGCAATTGCGTGCGGCCGAGCTTCAGCAAGCCGGCGAACGCGTCGGCCCGCTCCGCGAACGCATCGCGCAGGCGCGCCATCGCTTCGAGCAGGTGCTCGAGCGCGAAGCAGGTCGCGACCCGGATCGCGGTCGGATAGACGTCGTTGGTGCTCTGCGCGAGATTGACGTGTTCGTTCGGATGCAGGTATTCGTATTGCCCGCGCGCGTGCCCCATGAGTTCGAGCGCGCGGTTGCAGATCACCTCGTTCGCGTTCATGTTGGTCGATGTGCCGGCCCCGCCCTGGATCACGTCGACGACGAACTGGTCGTGCAAGCGCCCTTCGCGAATCTCGACGCACGCGGCGGCGATCGCGTCGCGGTACGGCCGCGGCAGCAGGCCGAGTTCGCAGTTCGCGTCGGCCGCGGCCTCCTTCACGGCCGCCAGCGCGATGATCAGGTAGGGAAACGACGCGATGGTGCGGCCCGAAATGTCGAAGTTCTCTTTTGCGCGCAGCGTATGGACGCCGTAGTACGCGTCGTCCGGAATACTTCGTTTACCTAAAAGATCCGCTTCGACGCGGAAGTCGATGCCTGCCATCGTGTGTCTCTCCAGTTTGGTCTCGCCGGCGAACGCCGGCATCGAAAAGGCCCTCGGTTCATGCGCCGCGAAGCCGAACCGGTCTTCGCCGGCCTGCCGCCTGCGCGACGGGTTCGCATTCTATGCCTTTGCAAAAAAATACTCATTTCGTTATTATCGAATTCGGTTTTGCGTCACATGCAATAGCGAGGCAAGCATGAAGAAGGGGCCGAGAGAGGCTGGCGTCGATCACATGGGCGCGATGCGCGCGTTCGTGAGAGTGGTCGAAACGGGGAGTTTTTCGGCGGTCGCGAAGGAGATGCACGTGTCGACGTCGACGGTCGCGCGCAAGGTCACCGCGATCGAGGAGGCCCTCGGCGTCGCGCTGCTGCACCGCTCGACGCACAGCGTCACGCTGACCGAGGCCGGCCATATCTACCTGGAACGCGCCGTCACGCTGATCGCCGATCTCGACGACACGTTGCGTGTCGTCGCCGGGCTGAATGCGCAGCCGAGCGGCCCGCTGAAGCTCACCGCACCGGTTGCGTTCGGCCGCCGCCATCTCGCCCCGCTGGTTGCGCCGTTTCTCGCGCGCTACCCGACGATCCAGCTCGACGTGCGGCTCACCGACAACCACAACGACCTCGTGGCCGGCGGCTTCGACCTCGACATTCACGAAGGCGAGAACTACCTGGACAACCTCGTCGTCCACCGCCTGTCGCGCAACGACAGCATCCTGTGCGCGACGCCCGGCTATCTCGACCGCTGCGGGCGTCCGGCCGAGCCGCACGAACTGGCGAGCCACAACTGCCTGCGCTACGTGCATCCCGAAGGCGATCCGCGCTGGGAGCTGGTCGGGGCAGACGCGCGGCACAGCATCCTGCCGGCCGGCAACCTCGTCACCGACCATTCGGAGCTGCTGCTCGAAGCGACCTGCGCGGGGCTCGGCATCGCGGAGTTCGAGATCTGGCTGGTGCGCGACCTGCTCGCGAGCGGGCGCCTCGAAGCCGTGCTGCCGCGCTACCGGCTGCAGAACCGGCTGACGGGCGAATACATCTACATCGCGTATCTGGCGAACCGGCGCAGCTCGGCGAAATTGCGGGTGCTGCGCGAATTCCTGGCGGAACGGCTGGCCCACGTCGGCGAGCTTGCCGAAGCGCAGATGCAGAAGATTCGCGGCGCACGGCGCTGAGCGCCGTCGCCGGGGCCCTGCCGGTCAGGCCGGCTGCAATTCGAACGGGAACGTGGCGCGCCCGATCTCGACGCCCTGCGTGTTGCGCATCGGCGGCCGATGGAAACCGGCCAGTTGCGCGCGCTGCTCGGCCGTGCCGATCCGCAGCCGCTCGAGGAGTTCGCTGACGACCATGTAGAGCACGTCGAGATTGCCGTCCCCGATCTTCACCGAGATGCCGAGCGCACCGTCGGCGCCGAGCTGCCGCGTGCGCGCCGACGCACGCACGCCGATCCCGTAGCACGCATCGGCGCCGAGCTTGCCGACGACGCTGCCGCCGAACGCCCGCATCAGCATGGTGCAATACCGGCCGTCGCCGGCGACCATCTCGGGATGGCGCGTCATCGCGTGGTGAATCCGCGCCAGCGCGCCGATGCGCGCGTCGTGCGCGTTCCCGGCTTCCACGGCGTCCGCGGCATGCGCGAGGCCCGCGTAGATGCGGGCCAGGCGATCGAGCGGAAACGCCGGCGTCGGCAGGTTGCACCCGTCGATCGCCCAGCCCACTTCGTCGTCGCGCAGCCCGCATGCTTCGGCGACGGCGCGCTTCACCCGCACCTGCATCGGATGCTCGGGCAGATGGTAATCGGCGATCGCGGCGCCGATCGCCTGCGCGCCGGCCAGCATCCCGACATGCTTGCCCGAACAGTTGCTGCACACGCCGGTCGGCGTGAAGTCGCGCTTGATCCATGAGCGAAGCACCGCGTCGGACAGCGGCGCATGCCCGCCGCACCGCAGGTCCGATTCCTGCGCGTGCACCTTGGCCAGCATCGCGCGGGTTCGCTCGACGTGCCGGTCCTCGCTGCTGTGCGACGCGCACATCAGCGCGATGTCCGCATCGTCGAAGCCGAATCGCTCGGGCGCGCCCGTCTCGATCACCGACAGCGCCTGGGCCGGCTTGGCCGCCGACCGCGCGAGCGTCATCCGGAACGGATCGCCCAGCCGATACAGCAGCCTGCCGTGCGCATCCACCACCGCGACGTGCGCCGCGTGCGTGTTCTCGATCGCCTTTCCGCGGTACGTGACTACCGCCGCGCCGTTCGTATCCATCCTGTCTCCATTTCTCACGGCCGCGTGACCGGGCCTCGTCAATCGAGGCGAAAGTGTATCGAGTCCCCTCCGCGCCAGGCGAACGCGCGGATGGAAAGTGGTGTTGCGCCCGGTGCAAAGACGCTCGCTATCGTGCACGAACGAGTCAACTCTTTCAGTACAAAAACCAATCAACTGTTTACATATTTGGTGACAATCCCTAGAATCGCGGACGCAAATGCGAATCATACGCATTACGATTGACGTGCAGGACTGCCCCGGACCGCGTCCGCCGCCCGCACGCCGCCGATCACCGATACTTCCGCTGCCTCTCCTATGCCTGCCCAGTTCAACACGCGACCGCGAGCCCTCGTGTCCGCGCTGTATTGCTCCGTTTTCCTGACCCCGCTGCTCGCCTCCGCCGAAACCGCGCCCGCCGCCAACGCCGCCGCCGATTCCGCCGCCACGCTGCCGACGATCACGATCCAGTCGTCCGCGCCGTCGGACATGCAGGTGAAGCATTCGCCGTCGTACAAGTTCACCGCGCCGCTGCTCGACACGCCGCGCTCGGTCACGGTGATTCCCGAGCAACTGATCAAGGAGAAGAACGTCACGTCGTTCGCGGACGCGCTGCGTTCGGTACCGGGCATCACGTTCCTCGGCGGCGATGCGGCCGCGAACCCGTCGGCCGATCGCCCGGTGATCCGCGGCTTCGAATCGCGCAACGCGATCTTCGTCGACGGCATGCGCGACTCGGGGCTGCAGAACCGCGAGACGTTCGCGGTCGAGCAGATCAGCGTGATCAAGGGCCCCGACTCGGTCTATGCGGGCCGCGGCTCGGTGGGCGGCAGCATCGACATCGTCACGAAGACGCCGCAGAACGACGACTTCATCAACAGCAGCATCGGTTTCGGCACCGACGGCTACAAGCGCGCGACGGTCGACGCGAACCGCAAGATCAACGACACGACGGCCGTGCGCCTGAACGTGATGGGTCACGACGCGAACCAGGCCGGCCGCAACGACGTGTACAACAAGCGCTGGGGTGTCGCGCCGTCGATCGTGTTCGGGCTGAACACGCCGACCACGGTCACCGTGAGCTACTACCACATGAACTCGTACGACATGCCGGACTTCAGCGTGCCGTTCCGTGCGTCGGGCGGCACGCCGGTGCCGACCGATCGCGGGCAGTTCTTCGGGCTGAACACGCGCGACTACCGCTACGGGCAGACCGACACCGCCGAAGTGCGCGTCGAGCACAAGCTCGATGACGGCTGGAAGCTGAAGAACACGACGATGTTCGGCCGCTCCACGCTCGACTACGTCGCGACGAACCCGCAGATCCTCGCGTCGAACCCGAACATGCTGAGCCTGCAGGCGAAGAGCGGCAAGTATGCGCTCAACGGCTTCTCGAACCAGACCGAAGTGACCGGCAGCGCGAGCCTGTTCGGCATGAAGCACACGATGACGGCCGGCGTCGAGTTCAGCCACGAGCAGGCACGCTACGAGGGCTACCTCGTGTCGGATTCGGCCGGCAACAACATCCGCTCGGGCGGCCCGTGCTCGGTGGCCGGCAACTGCACGCCGCTCGCGGGCGGCTGGAACCCGAACATGCCGTGGACCGGCAGCATCGTGCTGAACGGCGACAAGGGCTTCCCCGGCGCGACGACGAACACGCGCACCGACACCGTGTCGGCGTACATCTTCGATACCGTGAAGCTGTCCGAGCGCTGGCAATTCAACACGGGGCTGCGCTTCGACCGCTACGACACGACCGGCAAGCAGGCCGGCGTCGCCGACCTGTCGAACACGTCGAACCTGTTCAGCTACCAGTTCGGCCTCGTGTTCAAGCCGGCGAGCAACGTGAGCCTGTATGCGTCGTACGGCACGTCGTCGAACCCGCCGGGCTCGAACGGCGGCCTCGGCGGCGGCACCGACCAGATCACCGCGACGAACCAGGATCTCGCGCCGGAGCGCTCGCGCAACATCGAGATCGGCGCGAAGTGGGACGTGCTGCAGGACCAGCTGTCGCTGACGTCGGCGCTGTTCCAGACCGAGAAGACCAACGCGCGCGTGAGCGACGGCCTCGGTCACACGGTCAACGCGGGCAAGCAGCGCGTGCGCGGTTTCGAATTCGGTTTCGCGGGCAACATGACGCCGAAGTGGCACGTGTTCGGCGGCTACTCGTACCTGAACGCGGTCACGACCGACGCGGGCCCCGGCAGCCCGGGCGCATCGGGCCTGCCGATGGTGATGGTGCCGAAGCACAACTTCACGCTGTGGACGAGCTACGACGTGATGCCGAAGCTCACGCTCGGCGCCGGCGCGACGGTGATGAGCCAGACCTATGCGTCGGTGACGCCGACGGTCAGGAAGTGGACGCCCGGCTACGCGCGCTTCGACGCGGCCGCAACCTGGCGTGTGAACAAGACGATGGACGTCCAGCTCAACGTGCAGAACCTGTTCGACAAGCAGTATTACGCGAGCGCGTATCCGATCTACGCGACGTGGGCGCCGGGCCGTTCGGCGATGGTCACGCTCAACTTCTATCAGTGATGCCGGCGGGCGTCGCGTCCGGCCCGTAAAGCGCCCCCGCCGCGATCATGAAGGTCGCGCGCCGCCGTCCCCCGAGCAACCCGTGCGGCCCGGACGGCGTCGCTTCAGCGCGCGTCGCGCGAGGTGGATGACCGTCCGGTCGTCTCCTCCCGGTGGACGCGCCGCCCACGCAATTATGCGTGCCTTGTTGAGGGTGGCATGTAACGTCAATGCCCGTCAGGTGCAGGGCGCAGGTTTGGACAACACGGACCTACATTGACCTCTACTCGCCGCCCTGTTTGATCAACCTCGTCCGGCTTGTGGATTCGGCCGATAAAAGCACTCTCGCTCCCCCGGATCGCACACTGATCGAGCGCATTCATAACGTTTTCCGCGCGTCGGCACGCAAGCTGTCGAGCGATTCTTTCTAGAAATGCTTCGAAAGCGCCTCCCCTGCGGCTCACGCCTCGGATTCCGGGTCAGTCATCCACCATATCGGATGCTCGGACTCCTCCCTCAACCACATCCACTGGCCTGCTACGAGCTCAGTGTGCCGCCGTTGTTCGTGCTCCTCCCGATGCGTCAACGTGCGGACCATGGGAAATCTTTGTCCTTTCCGGAGCACCAAGTTGGTCGGGCTAGAGGTCTTGGTGTATCCCTGCCATAACCCGGTTTCGGGGCAGAGCATGCCTGTGCACAGGTTCATCTCCCCGTATTTCTGGCGCTTCGCCTGACGCTCTTCAAGGCGACGTTGTTTGCGTTCCTCGGGCGTCAAAATCTTGTATGTTCGGCTTATTCTGATTTCACCAAGCATCTGTGGAAACGCCCCATCCAACGGATTTGCATAAAAGAGCTCAACATCGACGGGAAATTTACTGCCGGGAATGTCTTTTGCTCGGTAGCGAAACGTCTGAGCGTTTGGAGCATCAGGCGTGCGCCCCATTATTTCATTCCCATAATTTTTGTTATCTTGCGAATCCACCCAATAATCCTCTAATTGAAGAAGTGACTTGATTTCCGTATCGGGAAGATCGGCGATCATCGGATCAAGGAGAATTCTCACTCCAGTCGGGACGATTTTCACCTTCGATCGGTCTGCGCTGTAATCTTCGGGGTCGTCGAATGTCGAAAACGCAATTGTCGTCGAACGTGATACCGGGTTGGCGTAAAGATAGCGCCGCCCTTCCGCTCGATAGTGTGGCTCGGTGTCGATGATGCGACCAAAGACGGTACCTGACGGATCAAATGGCTTATCATCGCGCAGGATCGCCATTGCATTTTTCAGGATGCTGTGTACCATCGCGCGCTGTTCGTCAGCTTGGCTTGTCATGTCAACTCCTTGCGCCAACGGCTCCGAGGGCAGCCTTATACTTGTCTGTGCATGTACCTGGGTTGAACACAAGAGCGCGATCACCACGGTCCCAATAGGCCTGCACCACATCCGCACACGCATAGGCATCTTCTTCATGTAACTGGCTCCGGTATCCATCTTCAAAACTCACCATCTTCGCCGCCGTCTCGGGCGAAACTCAAACAGCCCGTATGCCTAGGCATGCAAAATCGACAGGTGGGATCTCACATGGATACGCTCATTTCGAAATTGAATTTTGGCTACGTTGCAGCTCATGCCTCCGATTCCGGATCAATCATCCACCATATTGGATGCTCGTACTCCTCCCTCAACCACATCCATTGACCTGCTACGAGCTCGCTGCGCCGCCGTTGTGCGTGTTCCTCCTGATGCGTCAACGTGCGGACCATGGGAAATCTTTGTCCTTTCCGGAGCACCAAGTTAGTCGGGCTAGAGGTCTTGGTGTATCCCTGCCATAACCCGGTTTCAGGGCAGACCATGCCCGTGCATAGGTTCATCTCCCCGTATTTCTGCCGCTTTGCCTGCCGCTCTTCAAGGCGACGTTGTTTACGTTCGGCGGGCGTCAAAATCTTATAGGCACGTCTTATCGCAATTTCGGCCAGCATCGGCGAAAATGATCCGTCAAGCGGATTTGCGTAGAAAAGTGTGACGTTGATAGGAAATTTACTACCGGGAGTATCCTTATTTCGATAACGGAAACTTTGCAAATTTGGGGTTTGAGGATGACGCCCTGGTATCTCGTTTTCATAGTGACGATTTCCGTTTGAATCGACCCAATAGTCATCCAGTTGAAGCAATTCCTTGATTTCCGTGTCGGGTAGGCCAGCGAGCATCGGGCTTAACCGAATCGTCACGCCCGCCGGGACGATCTTCACCTTGGAACGATCAGCACTAAAATCTTCTGGGTCATCACCAGTAGAAAATTCAATTCTCGTGTCAGGTAACACTGGATTGACATAACGGTAAAGTTTTCCTTCGGCAGGAAGATGTGGCTTCGCCGCGTACACCCGTCCGAGGACTGTGTTTCCCGGATCGAATGGCTTGTCATCGCGCAGGATCGCCATCGCCGCTTTCAGGATGCTGCGCACCATCGCACGCCGTTCTTCCGCTTGATGTTGCATCTCAACTCCTTGCGCCAACGGCTCTGAGGGCAGCGTCATACTTGTCTGTGCATGTACCTGGGTTGAACACAAGAGCGCGATCACCACGGTCCCAATAGGCCTGCACCACATCCGCACACGCATAGGCATCTTCTTCATGTAACTGGCTCCGGTAGCCTTCTTCGAAACTCACCATCTTTGCCGCCGTCTCGGGCGACACGTTCAGCAACTTGCTTACTTCGGCCTGCGCAATTGGTAGATCGGGCTTGACGTAAGCACCACCAGCTTGATTATGGATATAAGAAATCATCCAGTAATAATGAAATACCAACATTCGATGCAATCCAACGACAACTCGCTCATCATCAGGGATTTTTGAGGTTCCCATGGCTGAGAAAATACTCTTCGGCAAATTATCCTCGTATACTTTCATTGCCCGAGAAAACGCCATGTAATCATTCTTGTGCTGCCGAAGTAGCGCCACCATCCAAAACGTTTGCTGGCAATGCCGCGCTTCGTGGTAAAGCAGGTCAGCAAATGCTTTCAGTCGGCCATCCAACACGGCCGCATCATCCGCAGCCACAATAATTTTTGCGACCTCTTTCTCCTGAATGGCTATGACCCAGTTTTTCTGAACAAACGATGCGCTGACATCGGGGCGCATGTTGTATCGGGCTTGCCCTTGCTGCGCACTGACAATATCGATGCGCGGCATCCCACCCTCCGACTCGTCAGCGTAGCCCTTCGGCAAACCAAATGGTCCCTCGCCCAAGGCATCAGAAAGAACTCGGCCGACCACCTTTGCGATGCCGGCCTTCAATTCAAGCGGCACCGAACCATCCAGCGTCTTGTACTTCCCCCATTGGATGCGACGAAGAATGTCCTTGATCGCCGCCGTATAGGCCTTCGTCACCGGATACACGACATCGTTGCGCGGCCGATTCGCCCGCACATCGCTCTGCCTGGCCCCGTTGATGAAGTGATGGAAGCGCAGCCCGAAGTTGAGCGGGTCGCAAGTCGCGAACATAGGTTGTTGATTCTCGGACGTGGCCCCCTGCTCCGGCGTGCTCGCCGTCTTGCCCCTGATCTTCGCGGTCCGTTTGTCGGCATTCGGTGCCGTGGCGGCATAGGGTGTCGCGATGTCGCGCACGATCGCCGCATGATTGACCGCAATCACCTTGTCCGGGTCGCTTGCCGCCAGCAGCTCGACCGTCCCAAACGTGATGTCATGGTCGGTAACCAGCGCCGTTTCGCCACGCTCGTTACTCACCCCCTCGATCACGCGTCCGTTATCGAGCGTGATCCGGTAAGGCTGCCGCGGCAGCGCGAATCCGCTGGCGTGCTCCATCAACACGAAGTGCGCGGCAAACCGTCCCGGATTGTCCGGCGTGACCGGCAAGCGCATCGGCCGCGTCTGGGGAACGTCGGCCTGATGACTGCCTGCATGGACTGTGTGTTCGCCGGCCGTGCGCACCACGTAGCCCCGTTCGCTGATGCGCACTTCCGTACTGCCCGCGTGCAGCACGATCTCCTTCGCTGCATGGAGATGAATGCGATCGGTCGTGCTCGTGATCGTGACCGCCTGCTTGGCCGTCATGTCGATGCCATCGGTCTGCGCCTCGATGCGCACGTTGCCGGCGGCGGCAACCAGCTTCATCCCCGCCTTGTGCACGAACAACGAGAGCGCATTCGCCACGCTCGCGAACAGCGAGCGGCCGACCGCCAGACCCACATGCCGGCCGCTCGTCACGGCGACATCCTCGTTGCTCGCGATATGGGCGCAGCGTTGCGCCGCGAGACTGATTCCCGCCGCTGACGACAGCACCAAGTCGGCCTCCGCCAGTTCCGGAAAATCGTGTTCACCGCCGGACGGCTTTCCCCGAATCGCATCGTTGCGCGCCTTGATGGCCTTCGCCACGTCGCTCTGGTCGGCGTCAAGCTGCTGCGCGTCATGCCGTTGCGCCAGCCCGCACAGGCTCGCCTGCAGTTCTTGCGCCTGCGTCAGCCTGCCCACAGCCTCGCGTGCATCCTTTGCATGACCCGCGCCGCCGGCTCGGCCGTCCGTCGTGACGAACAGGCCCCTCAACGCCCGCACCACGCCCCAAAAATCCGTGCGCAGCTCGAAGCCCTTGCCGCGCGCATCCGCGCGGCCTTTCTTCCTCACGATGCGCCGGAGATTCCCGAGACTGAGTTGAGACGCGCCCGCATCGCTCGCGATCTGCGTCTGGATTTGTCCCTGCGTATCGTCGATCGCCACATGGCCGGACGCCGTGCCTTGAAACTCCCGGCCGCGCAGCACCGTTACCGCCTGGTTGTCCGGCAGGTCCAGCGCCGGTTGGTGGAACGCGTTCACGGCGCTGCCGACGATCACGGGCAAATCCGGGTCGCCGTAGTAGTGCTCCACGGCGACCTCGTGACCGACGCGCGGGAGAAGCGTCGCCCCCATCTCAATGCCTTGCCACGGCGACAGCACGCGCAGCCAGATTCCGGAATGCTCGTCCAGCTTGCCGTGACGATCCCACCCGAACTGCACCTTGACCCGGCCGTATTGGTCCGTCCAGATCTCCTGTCCGGCCGGCCCCACGACGATGGCCTTCTCCGGGCCGGACAGGCACGGTTTCCGCACGCTTCGCGCGAGCCGGAACGGCTCGTTTGCCGGCAGCAGTTCGAACTGCGTGTCGACGCGACAGGTTTGCGCGCGGCCGGCACGATCGCCGATTTCCTCGATGTCGAGCATGCACGACACCACCACGTATTCGCGGTTCGCGGCCTGCTGCGGATGGCCTGTCAGCATGAACGTGCGGCCCACGCTCAACCCGCGCAGGTTGCCCTTTCCATTGGCGCGTAGTCCCGCACAACGCTTCGCCTCGAGCTGCACGCGTGCGAAATGGCGCGCTTCCACATCGGTATCGTTCGGCTGGCCCGCGAGACCGTGCGCGCCGGCCAGCGGCTGGCTGTAGTCGCCCCAATCGTAGATCTCGCCGTCCGCGCTCGCGGTCTCGCGCGGGTTCTCCTCGGTGACGGTCAGCTTCGCTCGCGGACGCGTGTAGTCGTAGTCCGTCACGGTCACGCGGCCGATGGTGAGCCGGCTTGTCACCGACAACGCATGAATGTGCTCTTCGTCGATGCGCTTGCCGTCGGGCGGCAGGTAGCGCAGCGTCTCATAGGCTGCGCCGTGCGGTTGGTGGCCGCCCATCGTGTCGCACAAGACCAGACGATGATGGCCGTCGTCATGCTCGAACCACCACCAGATCCCCCATTCCTCCCACAGGCGTTGCAGGAACGCCCAGTCCGTCTCGTACGCCTGACGCTGCAAGTCCCGCTTCGGGTAGATGCCGCGAGACACACCGGCCAGACGCTTGTCGACCCGATACGGATATTTGGCGAGAACCGCGTCGGTGATCTCGACCACGCTCATGTCCTGAAACAGGCGGCAGTCTTGCGTCAGCGTCGCACGATGGAGCCACGGACGTAGTTCCAGCTCATACAGGATCGAATGCCGATCCTGACCGGCAAGCCGGGCCGCCTCGATCAGCCCGGTGATTTCGCGTGCATTCGCGCCGATGTCGGCGAGTCCGGCATGGCCTGCAAGGCCCGGTTTGCCTTCGAGCTGGATCAACACGGTCGCTTCGGTGCCCACCATCGTGTCGAGTTCGAGATCGGCCGTCCCGCTCGGCGAGAACGCATAGGCATCGTCGGTTCGCAGCGTGACCTGATAACGACATTCGTCGATGCGACCGATCGTTTCTCTCCCCTGCAATCGCACCGGAACGAATACCGGCAGTCCGTCGACGCCATAAGTCGGCAGCGCCGCGCCGGAAATGGACAGGGTGCGCGACTGGGGGAGCGTCAACCCGACGTTGCCACCGGGGTCGATGGCGTCGCCCAAACCGGCCATGTCACGGTCTTGTTCGTTTTTCATCAACGACTCGCGCGAGGAATGAAAGCGTTCTTTTACCTCGCAACGAAACGCCGTGCAATTTTCGAGATGAGAATTGACGGTTTGTGATGAATATGGTCGGTTGTGCTATGAGAATTTCGAACATATCAGAATTGTTTTAAAGCCAATTGAGATTATTCCAACTTGTTTTTCATTCCTTATTCAGTAGCCCGACCCGAAGGGGGTGGGCTATCCGAAGCGAAACCGCCGAACTAGCGCCACCGCGCAAAAACGCGCGATGCTCGCGCGGCTCACGCTGAAGAAGATGACCTACCGGACGCTGACCGATGCGCAACGACTCGCGGTGTCGGGATCGACAACGAGGAATTCGTGCGCGGGATGGTGGCCGTTGCCGTTCCGGCTAAAAGCACCGCGAGCGGCCGGATGCTCACGGTGCATGCGCCGACCGCGCGCGCGACGCTCAGCGACCTGCTGGAGGCGGTGCAGAAGATACGGGAGTAACAAGCCGGCTCGCGCAGCCGTTCAAGCTCACGCGAGCTGATAGCGCAGCCAGAAGGTTTCGCGGCACGCGTTGTCGAACGTCATCCGCGTCGGGCCGATCGGCTGCGCATCGGGATGGCGGAGCACGTCGTAGTCGATCCAGCATTCGACGCACAGCAGGTCGGACGGCGCGCGGTCCTGCTCGACCGAGCGGCGCACGATCGCGCCGTTGTCGAAGCGGTATTCGGTTTCGTCGCGCGTGACCTCGACATCGTCGTCGGTCCAGCGGTCGTGCGACGTCGTGTGCGACACGATCGACACCGGGCCCGCGAGCCCGTGGATCGCGGCAACGTAGGAAATGAGCTTGTCCATGACGATGCAGCGAACTGGCGGATGGCCGATTCGCGCGACGCGCGATGCGCGATGCGAGAAACGGCCCGAGCGGCGAGTATAGCCGCGCACCGATGACCTTGCCGCCCGTGGGGTTTCGCGCGCTATGCCTCCAGCGCGAGCAACGCGAACGTCGCGAGCCAGTGCTCGCCCATGTAGTCGCCGGCCACGTGCGCGAGCGCGCTCGCGAGGTGCCGGCCGGCCGCATCGAGCAGCTTCGCGCGCCGCGCGTCGCCTTCCGGCAGCGCGCCGGCGAGCGCGCGCTGGCACCACGCGCGGCTCAGGTTCAGCCCGTCGAGGTGGGCGATCTTGCCGTCGCTGCGATCGCTGACCGTCGCCGGCTCGAACAGCGTCGCCGGCTCGCCGCGTGCCAGATCGGGCAGGAAGCGCGCGAACCAGCCGTCGAATTCGGCGGCCGGCAGCACGCGCCGCATCAGCTCGGCCTCCATCAGCGCGGGCGACAGGAATTCGTCGCCCGACGGCTCCCACGCCTGGCACGCGACATCGTTCAGGTGCCAGCGCTTCGCGGTATCGACGATCAGCGCCGCGAGCCCGTCGCGCTGCGTGTCGCGCGCGAAGTCGAGCGTGAGCGCCAGCGCGAACGCGGTGTTGAAGTGCGTGCCGACGCGCAGCGGATAGGTCGCTTTCGGCAGGAAGACCTCGAAGCGCGCGACGAACGCGTCGGTCAGCGGCGTGAATGCCTTCGCCCAGCGCGCGGCCTGCGGCAGCGCGCCCCTCAGCGCGAGCCGCTCGAGCTGCGCGGCGAGCGCGAGCAGCCACGCCCAGCCGTAAGGCCGCTCGAAGCCGCTGTTGTGCGGCAGCGCGAGGTACGCGCGCTCGCCGGCGACGTTCGCATCGGTGAAGTGCGCATCGACGATCGCGACGATGCGTTCGGCCTCCGGCAAGGCCGGGTAGCGTTCGAGCACGCGCAGCACGAGCCAGTAGCCGTGCACGCACGAGTGCCAGTCGTAGCTGCCGTAGAAGATCGGATGCAGCGCGCGCGGCCCCTGCACGTCCTGCGGGCCGGCGAGCGCATGCGTGAGCTTGTTCGGATATTCGCGGGTCAGGTGCGCGAGCGCGAGCGACGCGAATTTCGACGCGAGTTCGGGGGTGAGTCGTGCAGTCATGGTCCTCTCGTCGGTTCGTCGATAACGGAAACGGACGCGGGCATCCGTAGCGCGTCGCGCCTGTCCTTCGGTTCGAAAAGCGCCGCCGCACGCGATGTTGAAGTTCGCGGCCATCGGCGTCATCAGCGTACCGCAGAAGCCGCCTGCCGCGCATTTCGTCCGATGATTCGCCGCGCGCCGGCGGCCGTCCGAAAACGCCGCCCTGCCCCGCCGGGCGGGCCGCCCGCATGGCGGAGCCCCCATGCAGCAACTACACTGGAAAACATCCGCAGCACTCGGGAGAGCCGCCATGATTGACGTATACGAGACCATCGGCAGCCGCGCGTTCTCCGCCCATCTGGCGAAGGACGGGATGGTGACGCTGATGGAGCAACGCCATGAGGTCGACCGCGTGACGCTCGCCACCGCCTATGCCGCGCTCGTCGAGGACGTCGAGCAGGAAGACGACCTGCGCGACGCGACCGTCGAAGGGATGATGCGGGCGCTGATCCAGGGATACGCGCGCAGCCATTGAGCCGGCGCTGGTTGCGCATGCTAGCGCCGCTCGTAGAAGCGACGCAGCACGAAATGAAGCGGCATCGCCACGACCATCACGATCAGCGCGGCCTCATCGGATGACGTGGCGTCCGCCCAGCCGCCCGCCGTGCGATCGGAGCCGAACAGGCCAACCAGGATCACCACGAGCCCGCCGAGCGCGCACGCGACCCGCGACGGCGAACGGGGCCCAGTCGCCGTTCATCGCGTCGTCACGCCCCTTTTCATAGCCCCACCGATTCGGCAGCCATTCCCGATCGAATGCGATATCGCATCGCCTGCCGATCGGGATTCAGGCGGCAAATATTCACCGACGCGCACACGGCTTTCATTGCAATCGGCTTACTGGGCAAGCCCGCCACACATGCGCGCTGCGCCCGCCGACGCCTGCGCCTAAAACCCGCACGTTCTTGCCAATCGAATTACGACAATCGTCCGAACAATCACCTATCTTTAATGGCATGAAAAAGCGCGATGCAATGCGCGGAAAATTCGATTGCGATCGGACGCCCCGCATGACAGCATGCGGGCGTCCTACGACCGACCATCCTCCGGGAGACACCCCATGGCCACTGCGACGCCCCGTGCCGGCATCCCCCTGCTGCCCGCCCCGCTGCGCGGCGGACGGTTCACGCTCGGCACGCGCATCGTGCTCAGCTTCGGCACGATTTTCGTGCTGATGCTCGTCATGGCCGCGATTTCATACAGCCGTTTGAAGGCCATCGACGACGAGGCCGACAGCCTCAAGCGGGATTCGGTGCCGGGCCTGTTCCAGTCGACGTCGCTGCGTGCCGCCGCCAGTGAAAGCTACGTCATCCTGCAACGGGCCATCTTCGTCGATACGGACGCGGACGCCGCGAAGCGCAACCTCGACCGGATGCCTGACGCGCTGCGGCATCTCGAACAGGCGTCGACCCGGTATGAGGCCACGCTGTTCCGCGACGACGACAAGGCGCGCTTCCACGAATTCCGGGCCGCATACGACGCGTACCTGCTGCTCGCGAACGAGCTGACCCGCACGGCGGCGGGCGACCGCGCGGGCGCGCGGACCGGCTTCGCGCGCCTGAGCGCGGCGTGGGACCGCGTGATCCACGCCGCGGACACGCTGGTCGACGAAAACCACACCCAGGCGGACGATTCGGCGCAACTGATCCACGCGTCGGTGACCGGCGCGGAGGTTACCGTCGCGACCGCGCTGAGCGTCGTGCTGCTGGCCGCGCTCGGGCTCGGCTACACGCTGTATCGCGCGATCACCGGGCCGATGGCGCACCTCGTCGAAGTACACGACGCGATGCGCACCGGCAACCTGACCCAGCGGCTCGACCTGCGCCGCCAGGACGAATTCGGCACGTTGCAGGACGGCTTCAACCGGATGAGCGACGAGCTCGCGAATCTCGTCGCGCAGGCGCAGCAATCGTCGCTGCAGGTCACGACGTCGGTCGCCGAGATCGCGGCGACGTCGAAGGAGCAGCAAGCCACCGCGAACGAGACGGCCGCGACGACGACCGAGATCGGCGCAACCTCCCGCGAAATCCTCGCGACGTCGCGCGACCTGCTGCATACGATGAACGAGGTGTCGTCGGTCGCCGAGCAGTCGGCGGCGCTCGCCGGCGCGAGCCAGAGCGGCCTCGCGCACATGGAGGAAATGATGCGCAGCGTGATGGAGGCGGCCGGCTCGGTGAACGCGAAGCTCGCGATCCTCAACGAGAAGGCGGTCAACATCAACCAGGTCGTCGCGACCATCACGAAGGTCGCGGACCAGACCAACCTGCTGTCGCTGAACGCGGCGATCGAGGCCGAGAAGGCCGGCGAATACGGCCGCGGCTTCGCGGTCGTCGCGACCGAGATCCGCCGCCTCGCGGACCAGACGGCGGTGGCGACCGACGATATCGAGCAGACGGTGAAGGAGATCCAGTCAGCCGTGTCGGCCGGCGTGATGGGGATGGACCGCTTCTCCGAGGAAGTGCGGCGCGGGATGCGCGACATCCAGCAGGTCGGCGGGCAGCTGTCGCAGATCATCCACGAGGTGCAGGCGCTCGCGCCGCGCTTCCAGATGGTCAACGAAGGGATGCAGACACAGGCGAGCGGCGCCGAGCAGATCACGCAGGCGCTGTCGCAGTTGTCGGAAGCCGCGCAGCAGACGGCCGAATCGCTGCGCCAGTCGTCGCAGGCGATCGACGACCTGACGCTGGTCGCGAACCAGCTGCGCACCGGCGTGTCGCGCTTCAAGATCGACGGCTGACGCGCCGAACGACGCGATGCTCTTCCTTCTTTTCGAACTCGACGGCGAACGCTACGCGCTGGAGGCAACGCGGATCGTCGAAGTGCTGGCGCTCGCGCCGGTGAAGTCGATTCCCGGTGCGCCGCCGTGGATCGCCGGCGCGATCGACCGCCACGGCAAACCGGTGCCGGTGATCGACGTCGCGCAGCTCGCGCTCGGGCGCGCGGCACGCCGGCTGCGCTCGACGCGGCTCGTCGTGGTGCGCTACTGCACGCCCGATGCGCAGCCCGATGCGCCGCCCGACTCGGGTAGCGCGGCCGGGCGCATGCTCGGGCTGATCGTCGAGCATGCGACGCAGACGTGCCGGATCGACCCCGCCCGGTTCGCCGACAGCGGGATCGCGACGCCGCATGCGCGCTGGCTCGGGCCGGTTGCCGGCGACGCGTCCGGATTCGTGCAATGGGTCGACGTCCGGCGCATGCTCGACGACGATGCCCGCGCGCTGCTGTTCCCGCCCGCGCAGCCGCTGCCGCAGGCGGTCTCCGGATGACGGCCGCGATGAACGCCGACGATCCCCGCTTCGACGCGTGGCTCTCGTGCGAGACCGGCATGGACCCCGCCACGCTCGGAAACCACGCGCTGGCGCGCGCCGTCGCCGAACGCGCGCGCGTCGCGCTGGGCGATGCGCGCCCGCCCGCCGGCGACGGCGCGATCGATGCCTACTGGCAGTTGCTGAACGCGTCGGCCGACGAGCGGCAGGCGCTGATCGAGACGCTGGTCGTGCCGGAAACCTGGTTCTTCCGCGACCGCGAGGCGTTCGCCGCGCTCGCGCGGCTCGCCGACGCGCGGCTCGTGCGCGAGCCGGCGCGCACGCTGCGGGTGCTGAGCGCGCCGTGCTCGACCGGCGAGGAGCCCTATTCGATCGCGATGGCGCTGCTCGACGCCGGCATCGGCCCGTCGCGCTTCAGCGTCGACGCGATCGACATCAGCGCGCGCGCGATCGAGCGCGCCCGGGACGGCCTCTACGGCCGCAATTCGTTTCGCGGCCATCCGCTCGAATTCCGCGACCGCCATTTCCGCGAGACGGCCGGCGGCTGGCAGCTCGACGCGCGCGTGCAGGAGCCGGTCCGGTTCGTGCGGGCAAGCCTGTTCGACCTGCCGCTCGACGCCGCCGCGCGCTACGACTTCATCTTCTGCCGCAACGTGCTGATCTACTTCAACCGCGACGCGCAGGACCAGTCGATCCGGCTGCTCGACCAGCAGCTCGCGGACGGCGGCACGATCTTCGTCGGGCCGGCCGAGACCGGCCTGATGATGCGCCATCCGCTGACGCCCGCGCGCATCCCGCTCGCGTTCGCGTTCCATCGCGCGCCGCCGGGCGCGATGACGCCGACGACGGCGGGCGCCACCGCATCGGACGGCAAGCCGCCGAACGCCGCGCGCGCCCAGCCGGCGCGACCGGCGAAGGCGCCGTTCGTGGCAGCGGCCCGCGTCGCCGCCGCCGTGCACATGCCTGCGCCCGCGGCACCCGCACCGGTCGCGCGCACCCGGGCGGCCCTGCCCGACGGACGCTTGCCGCTTCGCGCCGCGCCTGCCTCGTCGCCCGCCGGCGCCACGCCGACGCTCGACGACGCCCGCCAACTCGCCGACACGGGCCGGCTCGACGAAGCCGAGCGCGCCGCGCACGCGTTCACGATCGTGCACGGGCCGCACGCGGACGCGTTCTACCTGCTCGGGCTGATCGCCGATGCGCGCGGCCTCGACGCCGACGCGCAGGACTTCTATCGCAAGACGCTGTATCTGGAGCCGGCCCATTACGAAGCGCTGACGCACCTCGCCACGCTGCGCGACGCGGCCGGCGACGCCGACGGCGCGCGGCAGCTGATGGCGCGCGCGCAACGCGCGAGCGCGCTGCGCGGCGCGCCGACGGCCGACCTGACGAATGACCGCGGAGGAACCGATGGTTCACGCCGCTCATGACGACCGCGCGCCGGCGCGGCGCATCGACGACTGCTGGAACCGCATCGGCACGCGCGGCGACGGTACGTGCCCGCGCCTCGCGGCGCACGCGCGCTGCCTGAACTGCCCGGTGTTCGCGCAGGCCGCCGCGACGCTGCTCGACCGGCCGCTCTCCGACGCGGATTTCGCCGAGGCCGCGCGCACGGCCCATGAGGCCCATGACACTCATAAGGCCCATAAGGCGCCGCCGGATGCGCGCGCCGACGATGCGAACGCGCCGCAAACCGCGCTCGCGTTCCGGATCGCCGACGAATGGCTCGGGCTGCCCGTCCCCGCGCTGCGCCAGATCGACGGGCCGCGGCCGATCCATCCGCTGCCGCATCGGCGCAACGGCGTGGTGCTCGGGCTCGTCAACGTCCGCGGCACGCTGACGATCGCCGCGTCGCTCGGCGCGCTTCTCAGCCTCGATCTCGGCCTCGACCTCGGCCTCGAGCACGACGCCGCCGGCCGGCATGCGCCGCGCCACGCGCATGCGCGGCTGCTGGTCGTCGAGCATCGCGGCGACACGGTCGCGCTGCCCGTCGACGAGGTCGAGGGCGTGCTGCGTTTCGCGGCATCCGCGCTGCTGCCGGCGCCGACGACGCTCGCCCACGCCGCCACGATGCACACGCGAGGCCTGCTCGCGTGGCGCGACACGACGCTCGGGCTGCTCGATACCGACCGCGTGTTCGACTCGCTCGCCCGGAGCCTGCGATGAGCACCGACGACGACCTGACGCGCCTGTCGCTGCTCGACCTGTTCCGCGAGGAAGCGCAGACCCAGGCGCAGGCGCTCGCGGACGGGCTGCTCACGCTCGAGCATGCGAGCACCGATGCCGCCGCGCTCGAAGCGTGCATGCGCGCCGCGCATTCGCTGAAAGGCGCGGCGCGCATCATCGACCTGCACGACGGCGTCAAGGTCGCGCACGCGATGGAGGAATGCTTCGTCGCCGCGCAACGGGGCACGCTGACGCTGACGGCCGCGCATATCGACGATCTGCTGCACGGCGTGGACCTGCTGCTGCGCATCGGCGACGCCGATCCGGCGACGGCGGTCGCGCGCGCGGACATCGACGCGCTCACCGCGCGGCTGGCCGGGCGAGAGCCGGACGGCGCGCCGGATACGCGCGACGCAGGCCCGATGCCCGCGATGCCGGAAGCGGACGAATCATCCGGCACGCCGCGCGCCGCGCCTGACCGGCAAGCGCCGCGCGCACCGGCCGTTCCGTCGCACGACGCAGGCACGCCGCCGCCGTCGCCGCCCCACTCCGACGCGCGCCGCGATCCGCAGCGCATGCTGCGCGTGCGCGCCGAACAGCTCGACCGGCTGCTGGGCCTGTCCGGCGAGTCGCTGGTGGAATCGCACTGGCTGAAGCCGTTCACCGGGTCGATCCTGCGCATCAAGCGGATGCAGCGCGACGTCGCGCGCGCGCTCGACGTGGTCGTCGAAACGCTCGCCGAGCGTCTCGACCCGGCCGCGCTCGCGGCGCTGAACGACGTGCGCCAGGGGCTCGGCCAGTTGCAGCTGCAGCTCGGCGCGCGCATCGACGAACTCGACCGGTTCGATCGCCGCAGCACCCATCTCGCGCAGCAGCTTTACGACGAGGCGCTGCGCTGCCGGATGCGCCCGTTCGGCGACGCCGCGCATGCGTATCCGCGCATCGTCCGCGATCTCGCGCGCTCGCTCGGCAAGCAGGTGCGTTTCTCGATCGTCGGCGAGGGCACGCAGGTCGACCGCGACATCCTCGACCTGCTCGACGCACCGCTCGGCCACCTGCTGCGCAACGCGATCGACCACGGCGTCGAGCCGCCCGACGCGCGCATCACATGCGGCAAGCCGGCCGAGGCGAGCGTGACGCTCGAAGCGCGCCACAGCGCGGGCCAACTGCTGATCTCCGTCAGCGACGACGGCGCCGGCATCGACCTCGACGCGTTGCGCGCCGCCGTCGTGCGGCGGCGGCTCGCCGACGACGAGACCGCCGCGCGGCTGTCCGATCCCGAACTGCTCGAATTCCTGCTGCTGCCGGGTTTCTCGATGCGCGATGCGGTGACCGACGTGTCGGGCCGCGGCGTCGGGCTCGACGCGGTGCACGACATGGTGAAGGCCGTGCGCGGCGCGGTGCGGATCTTCACCGAACCGGGGCGCGGCGCGCGCTTCGTGCTGCAGTTGCCGCTGACGCTGTCGATCGTGCGCAGCCTGCTCGTCGAGGTCGGCGGCGAGGCATACGCGATCCCGCTCGCGCACGTGCGCCGCACGCTCGAACTCGCGCGCAACGACATCGACATGCTCGAAGGCCAGCAGCACTTCCGCTTCGACGGCCGGGCGATCGGGCTCGTCACCGCGCACCAGCTGCTCGGCGCACGCGCGCCGGACCCGGCGCGCGACAGCGTCGCGACCGTCGTGATCGGCGACGAGTGGGACGCCTGCGGCGTCGCCGTCGACCGCTTCCTCGGCGAATGCATGCTGGTGATCCAGCCGCTCGACCGGCGGCTCGGCAAGGTCAAGGACATCGCGGCGGCCGCATTGATGGACAATGGCGAGCCGGTGCTGATCATCGACGTCGAGGACCTGCTGCGCTCGGTCGACAAGCTCGCGCGCGGCGGCCGGCTCGACCGTGTGCAGCGCGAGCAGCATGCCGCCGTCGCGCGCAGCCGGCGCGTGCTGGTGGTCGACGATTCATTGACGGTGCGCGAGCTGGAACGGAAACTGCTGGAAAAACGCGGCTACGACGTGACGGTCGCCGTCGACGGGATGGACGGCTGGAACGCGCTGCGCGGCGCGGCGTTCGATCTCGTCGTGACCGACATCGACATGCCGCGCATGGACGGCATCGAGCTCGTCACGCTGATCCGGCGCGACGCCGCGCTGAAAGCGCTGCCGGTGATGATCGTGTCGTACAAGGATCGCGAGGAAGACCGCCGCCGCGGGCTCGATGCCGGCGCCGACCACTACCTCGCCAAAAGCAGTTTCCACGATGAAACCCTGCTCGATGCAGTACGCGACCTGATAGGAGAAGCCCGCCCGTGAACATCGGCATCGTCAACGACCTCCCGCTTGCCGTCGAGGCGATGCGCCGCGCGATCGCGCGACGGCCCGAGCACCGCGTGCTGTGGGTCGCGACCGACGGCGCGCAAGCCGTCGAACTATGCGCCACGCAGCCGCCAGACGTCGTGCTGATGGACCTGATCATGCCGAAATTCGACGGGATCGAAGCGACGCGGCGGATCATGCGGTCCGAACGACCGTGCGCGATCCTGATCGTGACGAGCTGCATCGGCGCGAATGCGTGGCGCGTGTTCGAGGCGATGGGCGCCGGCGCGCTCGACGCGGTCGATACGCCGCGGCTCGGCGACGGCTCGGCCGGCGACACGACCCGGCTGCTGCTCGCGAAGATCGACCAGATCGGCCGCCTGCTCGACAAGCCGCCGCGCGCCGCGCGCGCAGCCGGCACGGCGTGCGGCGACAGCGGGCCGCTGATCGCGATCGGCGCATCGGCCGGCGGCCCCGGCGCGCTCGCGTCGATCCTCGGCGGCCTGCCGGCCGATTTCAACGCACCGATCGTGATCGTGCAGCACGTCGACCGCGCGTTCGCCGAAGGCATGGCGCAATGGCTCGACGGCCAGACGTCGCTCGCCGTGCGTGTCGCGCGCGAAGGCGACCGCCCGCAGCCGGGCGTCGCGCTGCTCGCCGCGACCGACGACCACCTGCGCATCACGCGCGCCGGCACGCTCGAATACACGCGTGAGCCGGCCGCCACGCCGTATCGCCCGTCGGTCGACGTGTTCTTCAACAGCCTGACCGAGCACTGGCCCGGCCGCGTGATCGGCGTGCTGCTCACGGGGATGGGCCGCGACGGCGCGATCGGCCTGAAGGCGCTGCGGATGAAGGGCTACCATACGATCGCGCAGGACGAGGCGACGAGCGCCGTATACGGCATGCCGAAGGCGGCCGCGACGCTCGGCGCGGCCCGCGCGATCCTGCCGCTCGGACGCATCGCGGGCGAGCTGGCGGCGCTCGCGCGGATCTGAGCCCGATGAACACGCGCGACAAGCATATGCAGAAACAGGTATCGACATGACCAGTGACACCACGCGAAGCCCGTGCGACGACGGCGGGACGCCCGCCGCCGACGCCGCGGACGCCGCGCTCGAAGCCGCGCGCAAGGCGCTGCAGACCCCGCCGGCCACCGACGTGCCGGCGATGGTGCTGCTGGTCGACGACCAGACGATCGTCGCGGAAGCCGTACGGCGCGCGCTCGTCGACGAAGACGACATCGACTTCCATTACTGCACGCATTCTCACGACGCAATGATCGCGGCCGTCGAGACGCGGCCGACCGTGATCCTGCAGGATCTCGTGATGCCCGGCACCGACGGGCTGAGCCTCGTGAAGGCGTACCGGACGAATCCGGCGACGCGCGACGTGCCGATCATCGTGCTGTCGACGCAGGAAGAGCCCGTGATCAAGAGCGCCGCCTTCGCGGCCGGTGCGAACGACTACCTCGTGAAGCTGCCCGACCGCATCGAGCTCGTCGCGCGCGTGCGCTACCACTCGCGCTCGTACATGAACCTGCTGCAGCGCGACGAGGCCTATCGCGCGCTGCGGCAATCGCAGCAGCAGCTGCTCGAAGCCAATCTCGAGCTGCGGCGCCTCACGCATTCGGACGGCCTCACCGGGCTGTCGAACCGGCGCTATCTCGACGAATACCTCGCCGCCGAATGGCGGCGCGGCACGCGCGAGCGCAGCGAACTGTCGCTGCTGATGATCGACGTCGACAATTTCAAGCTGTACAACGACACCTACGGCCACGTGTCGGGCGACAGCGTGCTCAAGCAGATCGCGTCGACCATCGAGCGCTGTCTCGGCCAGTCGGGGGATCTCGCCGCGCGTTTCGGCGGCGAGGAATTCGCGGTCGTGATGCCGGCCACGTCGCCGGGCGGCCTGCGCCTGCTCGGCGAGAAGATCCGCCTCGCGGTCGAGGCGCTGCGGCTGCGGCACGCGCATTCGTCGACCGGCAACACGGTGACGATCAGCATCGGCGGCGCGAGCGTCGTGCCGGCGTGCGACACGCTGGAGACGTCGCTGCTCGAGGCCGCGGACCGCGCGCTCTATCGCGCGAAGCACGAGGGCAAGAACCGCGTCGAGATCGACGTGGCCGCGCCGGCGGAGCAAGGCGGCGCGCACGGGGGCACGCCGCCCGCCTGACGCCGGGGCGCGCCGCGCACGGCTTCGCGCGGCTTACGGCGCGACGAGCCGGCGCGCGTAGTCGGTCGGGTCCAGCGGGCGGCTGAACAGGTAGCCCTGCTGCATGTCGCAGCCGATCTGCTGCAGGAACCACGACTGCGCCTGCGTCTCGACCCCTTCTGCCGTGACCTTCATCCCGAGCGAATGCGCCATCGCGACGACGGCCTGCGTGATCGCCACCGAATCGTGATGATCGGGCACGCCCGACACGAACGAGCGGTCGACCTTCAGGTTGTGCAGCGGAAAACGCTTCAGGTACGCGAGCGACGAATAGCCGGTACCGAAATCGTCGACCGAGATGCGCACGTTCATGTCCGTGAGCGCCTCGAGCATCGGCAGCACGGTGTCCGTGTCGTTCATCAGCAGTCCTTCGGTAATCTCGAGCTCGAGCGCGGACGGATCGAGCCGCGTCTGCGCGAGGCAGCGGCCGACCGACTCGACGAGGCCCTCGTGGAACTGCCGCGGCGACAGGTTGACGGCCAGCATCAGGTCGGGTGCGATCGTGCGGCGCCATTCGGCCGCCTGCCGGCACGCGGTTTCGAGCACCCACTGGCCGATCGCGACGATCAGCCCCGTATCTTCCGCGACCGGAATGAACTCCGCCGGCGACATCGGCCCGAGCTCGGGGCTCGTCCAGCGCAGCAGCGCCTCGGCGCCGACGGTGCGGCCGCTGCGCGCGTCGACGACGGGCTGATACGCGAGCCGCAGCATGTCCGACGCGAGCGCGCGCCGCAGCGACTGCTCGATCGCGAAGCGGCGCTGCAGCCGCAGGTTGAGCTGCGCGGTGAAGAACGTGAAGTGGTTGCGGCCGCGCTGCTTCGCGTCGTACATCGCCGAATCGGCGTTGCGCATCAACGTGACGGCGTCGTCGCCGTCGCGCGGCGCGACGCTGATCCCGATCGACACGCCGAGCCAGTATTCGTTGTTCGCGATCGCGAACGGCTTCGCGATCGCGTCGATCACCTCGCGCGCGAGCACCTCGAGCCGGTCGGGATCGTCGCAGTCGTCGACGAGGATCACGAACTCGTCGCCGCCGACGCGCGTGAGCGCATGCTGCCCGCCTCCGCACGCCGCGAGCCGCGCCGCGACGCTGCGCAGCAGCGCGTCGCCCGCGTCGTGGCCGGCCGTGTCGTTGACCTTCTTGAAGCCGACGAGATCGATGAACAGGATCGCGACGCGCGGGGCTTCGGCCGCGCCGCCGCGCGCGCCGAACAGCTCGCGCATGCGGTCGCCGAGCCAGCGGCGGTTGTAGAGGCCCGTCAGCGCATCGCGCGTCGCCAGGTAGCGCAACTGCTGCTGCGCTTCGCGCACAGGGCCGATGTCGTTGAATGAAACGAGCACCGAGTCGGCCTGCTTTTCGCCCGGCTTCACGATCGGCACCGCGTTGCCGCGCACCCAGATGATGTCGCCGTCCGCGAGGCCGAGGCGGATCGTAAAGCCGAGCTGCGGCGCGCCGGTGGCAAGCGCGCGCCGGCTCGGCCAGTCGTCGGGCGCGATCGGCGTGCCGTCCTCGCGGGTCGCGCTCGTCACCAGGCTCCACAGCCTGCGGCCGACGAGGTCGCCCTTCACGCGCATCATCCGGTTCGCACTCGGGTTGCTCGCGACCACGACGCCATCGCGCGACACGACGAGGATCCCTTCGTTCAGGCTGTTGACCACGAGCCGGTGATGTTCCTCGCTGCGCGCGAGCTGTCGCGCGATCCGGTCCTGGTGCACCGCGAGGCCGACGCTGTTGCCGATGTCGCGCAACAGTTCGGTTTCCTCGTCGCCCGGCCGGCGCGGCGTGCGGTAATAGACGGCGAACGCGCCCAGCACGGCGCCCGCATCGTCGAGGAACGGCACCGACCAGCACGCGCGCAAGCCCAGCGGCAGCGCGAGGCCCTTGTAGGCGTCCCACAGCGGGTCCGTTGCGATGTCCTCGACGACGACCATCCGGCGCAGGTACATCGCCGTGCCGCACGAGCCGGCCACCGGCCCGATCGACGCGCCTTCGATCGCCGCGCTGTACTGGGCGGGCAGCGACGGCGCGGCGCCGACGTGCACGTGCACGCCGTCGAAATCGAGCAGCAGGATCGTGCACGACGCACCGTCGCCGAGCAAAGCCTCGGCGCGCCGGCAGACTTCGACGAGCAGCTCCGGCAGCGGTGTGTTGCGCGTGATCAGCCTCAGCACGCTTTGCTCGGACGCGAGCACTTCCGCCGCGAGCCCGAGACTGTAACGAGAACTTTGCGGTTCGGTATCCAAGGTGAAAACCTGACGTGTGGTTTTTGGTCGCGTCTGGGACGTCTGATTCGTTATATCGTGACGGCGCGCGGGTTTCCGCATCCGGGTTTACGCCGATAGGTGGCAAAACCGGACGGAGGCTCGACGGGCGTCGTGCCGCAGTACCGGTACACTTAAGCACCAATCCGTGACAGGCAACGCATTCATATGCATAGGGAGTTGCAAGGAATGGGTTGGCTTTGTGACGTCGATCAACACTGCGATCGATGCGCTCGCCGGCATGTAGCATTGAAATACAACTCGCGTCGGGAGTTCCGGCGCGCAGCTGCATCATCAACTTGACGGTGCCCAAGTGCCCTGACTTACAGGCGCAACTCCAACGGTGCACCTCCCTGCTGCTAAACTCACGACAACCTCGGCCAATTTATTACCTTCGTGAGCAACGTTGAACAGCGGCTTCCTGACTTCGATCCGCATGAATTTGTCGTCTCGTTACTCAGTCGCTATGAAAGGGACCCGGACCAGTTCCATATTTCGCAGGAGTATATGGAACGATGTACAGGCCCGCTCGGCGAAGTGAAACCGGAGAGATTCAATGCGCTCGCACTCGCGCTTGCTCATGGGTATCACGATGGGAAACTCTCCTTCGCCTTTTGCGACTTAATCGTGAATATCATGGTCGAAAAAGTGTACTCGGATGCGGTAGCTCAACGCGATACGTGGCCATTTCTGTTTTGGGAAGTCTATCTCGCATTCGATGCAGGGGAGTTCGTCCCACCTGGTGAGCGACACATCGACCCGACCGAGAAATACACAAAACCACTGATTGCGGCAATCGTCGCCCAAAAACCTGTTTGAGGCAGTGGCGATCGCCCATTCATCCTCCGCCTGCCCCATCGAACCGACATGACGCCCTCGCGCCGCGCAAGGGCGTTGTCCATTCGACCTTACTGCCCGCTTCCGCCACTTCAACTCGCGCGCGGGTCAATAATCACGACGCGGCTCGTCGTAACGAGGCCGCATGCGCCGGTCTTCTTCGTCACGGCGCCAAGGATCGTGTTCTTCGCGCGCGTGTTCGCGCATCCATTCCTCGTGGCGCCAGTACCGATGGCCATCCCAATAACGGTCGCCATGCATGCCGATCGTGATGTCGACATCGGCGGCCGGAATCGAGTGCGCCTGACCATACGTGCCGGGCGCCGGGCCTTCCTGCGCGATCGCGGTCCCCGCACTCAGCGAGACGCCGCCTGCCATGGCCGCCGCCAGTGCGGCGTGGGAGATGATTGAACGGATCTGCATCGCAGCCTCCTTGCTATGGGCAACATGAATTCACGATACCCGCGACGGGCGCGCCAACCTGTCGAGACGTGTAAGCGCACGTTTCACGGTACGCGACCCTCCACAACGAGCGACATGCGGAATCGGACGCGCACATGCGAATGCAGCCGAAGCGGGACAGGATTCGATACAACCGGTCGGTCAGAGTCGGTTACATCTGTCCGTCGGGCAGCAATCGGTGTGCCCAAAGTGGCTCGGTGCTTTGACGGAGAGCAGGAGGAAACGCCGGACGTTTACGGCAAGGCAGGCCGGCCGGCAGCCGACAGCCGTCATTGCGCGACGTGATTCGAGGAAAGGGAATTTTTCGAAATCGGCATCGATCGCATGCCGATTCACTGGCGCAGCCCGAACATGCTGTGCCACAGCACGCTGAAGAAATCCGTGTGTGCCGCACGTTCGTCGCTCTTTCGGATGTCGTCCTTCGACGCTTGCTCCGACGCGGGTTGCGACACGCCGTCCGGCGCTCGTGCGTCCCGGGCCGACGCCGTCTGCGCCGCGTTCTCGTCGTGTTGCGGCACCGGCTCGTCGCTCTGCGCATCCCGCGACGCCCCCGCCTGCCGCGACGCATGCAGCTCGACCACGCTGCCGGCAATGCGCTCGGCAAGCGGCGCTTCGCAATCGCGGCCGAGCAACACGCCGAACACGACGTCGCGGTTGTGCCCTTGCTCGGCAAAGCGCATCGCCAGCGTCACGAATCGTGCGTATTGCGCATCACGCTCCGCCTGCGCCCGCTCTTCCTCTTCGCGCAGGCGCGCGTGGCGAAGCATCTCCTCCGCATAGACGGTGTCGTAGACACGGCGCTGCGCGGGGTCCGAGAGAATCGCGTAAGCCTCCTTGATCTCCTGAAACAGCGCATGCGCGGCCGCCTCGCGTCCGACGTTGCGGTCGGGATGCGCTTTCATCGCGGCCTTCCGGTAGCCGCGCTTGATTTCCTCGTCGGAGGCGTCCTCGTGCACGCCAAGCAATTCGTATAGCGTCGTCATTGCGCACCGGGTGGAAGTCGGATCGGGTCGATCGTAGCATGGCGCTGCGGCATCAACGTGCGGTCGACCTGCGAATGCCGCCCTCCGGAATTCACTCTGCCTGGCTGGACGTGCCCAGCAGCGCATCCGCGCTAACGACCGTGCAGTATTCGGAATGCAGGTTGGCCAGCGACATCGCGTGAACATCGTCGGCGCTTCGGGGCGTTCCGTTCCAGTCGGGCCGGGCGAACGTGAAGCAGCCGTCAGCCACGAGCCACGTGCGAAAGCCGAGATTGCCGGCCACGCGAACGGTCGCCTCGACCGAATTGTTCGTGATGACGCCGGCCACGACCAGCGCGTCGTGGCCGCCGGCCCGAAGCCGGGCTTCCAGATCGGTTCCGATGAACGCGCTGTTCGTCCGTTTCGGGATGACGGGTTCGCCGGCCACCGGAGTGGCCTCTGGCTTGAATGCGTGCCCCGGCTGGCCCGGCCGGTAGTGAGACTCCGGGTGTGTGGAGTCGTGCCGAACGTGCCATACCGGCCAGCCCTGGCTGCGCCAATGGACGAGCAACCGGCGAACTTGCGACTCCGCATGAGGGTTGTTTCTTTCTCCCCAACTCGGATGGTCGATCGCTCGCTGCAGGTCGATCAGCAACAGGACGGCGCCAGGAGACGGAAGGAGTGAACGCATGTGTCGAGGTAGCGGAAACTTCGAATCGATTCGGGGTTCTGCGCCGGATTGGCGGACGTCGCTGATGCGACAGGCAACTTTACAACATGGCGGCTCCGCCACCGGGTTCGCACGGCCCCGCACGCCACTATGTCAGTCGGATGTCGGCGCCTGTATAGCCAGGGCCTCGACGTTCATGCTCCAAGACGCTGTTTGCGCATTCCAGCCATTCCAGAAATACAGCTGCGTCCATCGGCGTTCCGTTCCCATTTGAGCCGTCCCAAAGAGCAAGATTGCCGACGAGCGCACCCAATGCATCCGGTTTATCGAGTCGCAACCATTCTCGATGGAGAAACTCAAACATGACCAGGTAAGCTTGACGTAAGGTAACTGTGGATTCCATTGAAGCAGCCCCCATGTTTTCCTCGATTCGATTGGAAAACGGGCGTCTAACTCTACCGACCATTCATGGGCCGCTGTCAGCCCTTATCGCGCCCCGGCTCATTCGGCTCTTGTTCGTCTCCGGAAAGGAGGTCAGATAGTTCGGACGGGGAAAGCCGCTTCATTTTCTTCTCTAGCTTGCGATCGTATTGCCGATCGTTCGGCTCCGAGGTCTGGGTCTTGCGGGCATATTGCTGCACGAAGCGACCGAGCTCGGCAGCCAGCCGAGATTTTGTGCGTTTCGTAGTCATTTATTGATATTGCGCTGCTCCAAGTCATGCCTATGGTCTGTTTACATACGGAACACGCATGCGAATGCCCGAAATCGCTCGTAGGGCAAGGAGCGAGGAGCGCCGTTTGGCCGCGCCAAACAAGCGACGAGCGACGCCGCCATACGGGCGATTTCGGGCATTCCCCTGGAATGAATTTCAAGTTTGGGGTTGCCACGAGAACGGCCGCTCGCCACGTTGTGCTCCTTGGCGATACGTCCAGTATTCGCGGCGTCGCGCGCCTCGCGAGCGGCCGTTCTCGTCGCAACGCATGCGTGTTCCGTATGTAAACAGACCCTGAGCGCATGTGTGCATCGACTGTCAACGATTCAAATACTGACGTCGAGCGACTGTTTCCGGCCAAACTCAGTCGGGATGGTCGATACGTGCCGCATGGCATGGCCATAATCTGGCCGCACTGCGTCCGACGACGGTGCGCGAAGATCGGCTACGGCGTGCGTGTCATGCAAACGCATCAACCGACCGACGAAACGCTCATGGCGATGTCATCTTCGATGCCCATTGGCGGCCTGGCCAACTTTCGACGAACTGTGTTCGCCAGGAGGCAATGCCGAGGTCGGCGCCGCGAACGGAAACAATCGTTACGATGTCCTGGTTTGCGAGCATCGGCCACGCGCCAAAAGCAGCGCGCGCGATCGCATGCGTACCCTGTTCGGTTTGTAGCATCGGGGAGCCGCTTACAACGGAAATAATGGTAACCGTGCGAGGCGCATCGCCCGACGATCCGACATGCCTGATGCTACTCATTGTGACTCCGCTTCGCATGACCGAAGGGACCGTCAACGTTGCACGCTGGATTTGGTCCAGTTCCGTTAGCTTCGACGCAAGATATCGATTTACGAACGGACTCGCGAGCAGTATGAGGCCGGCGAAGGCGCCCAGCGCGACCCAGTGCTTTCTGCGAACCTGAACAACTCGTACCTGCTTCGTGGAGACTCGAACGACGAGACTCGAGACTGCCAGGTCTTGCAACGATTGTCGGCTAGGCCGGTTGAACGCGAGCAGGTATACAAGCGCTGCGCCCCACAGAAATACGGCAAATGAGTTAACCCGTGAGATCCATGCTTCATGAGGTGAATTCAGCGCTGGGAGGTCGACAAACGCGATACCGCCGAGAACGGTCGGAACGGCAACAATTGCATAGCGCAGGCACGCTTGTGTCACGCCCAGCGTTGCAATCCCGTCCGCGTCACATCTGATGACCTTGATTTTTAACGCCTGCTTTCCGAGTGACTGACACCGTCCGGCATGGCCTTCCATCAAGCCGAAATAAGTCGAGCCGATTAGAAATCCAATCAACCGCCCCCACTGTCCAATTGCGGCCAACTGATCAAAGAACAAAATGGCCAGCGCCAGTCCAATCAGCCCAAGCACGACGCAATCGATGCCAAACGCCGCCGTCCTGCGCCAAAACCCTGCGACGTCGCCAACGCGACCTGCCACGCTTTCGTCTACCGCACTTTCATTTGTCGTCATGTCTTTCTACTTGCATCTATTTTTCTTGGACGTCGCGCCGACTCACCATCGGAGCACACTCTGTGTTCGACGCTTGCCAGCGAAGCGCGGTGACGCACTCGCATTCCTGCGGTCGGTGGAAGGCATCGACGAATCCTAGACGAACTCAGCGCTACCTTCCTGATTTGATCCCTCTTCAGCGGCGCGGGCGTTGCAGCTGAGTTGGTAGACAGCGGACCATCAAGTGCAACGCCATTGGGACCAGTACACCATCGTCCACAATCCCGACGAATGGAACAGCGAAATTGAAAGGATCGATCGCGTACAGCGCGACCAAAGCGATCGCGGGAATCAGCCATCCAGGGCGCTCGGGATGCCGCAACGCATACCCGAGTATGCGTAGATCGTTCCTTACAATTTTCCAAAGCAAAACGATTCTTTTCATGCCGACGGTTCCTGCTGCCTGAGGAAGGCGACGTCACACATTGCATCCACACATCCGCTTCACTGCCTTCAGAGTTCAAACGTGCGGAGCCCGTTTTCGCGACTCAAATCGTACTCCCGGATAGGTCGCAGCGACGGTCAATAAGTGTCAGGAACAGGCTTGGCTTCCTTGCTCACTGAATATTGACGATCCAGACAAAAACCTGACGGCACCCGATACGGAGCGCCCAATCCGGTCCCGGAACCGACTCAACGCGTGTTGAACGCATCCGCCTCATCTCCACCGACGAGTGCAACTCAAGCAACCCCCTCGAAATCACGTTCATCGAACGGCTCGCTGAGTTCGCCCGAAGTGCATAGCCATTCGATCGCCTGCTCCAGTCCGTCCCCGGCCACAAAAATGGACTCGCTTTCTCGTGGCAGAACCAATATCCGATCGGGACTGCCCGGATGAAAAATCAGCTCGTCACCCACCGTGGTATCGCCGATGACGATCGCGCGAGACGCCGCGTCCTTGGTCAGGACACTTCGCCCCTCATCCCAGAACCAGTATTGATCGATGCGCGCCCGCCAGTCTTCAAGCTCCGCCAGAATCCTTCGAGGCGGATAAATTCGAACGAAATCGCCGCCGAGAACACCTTCGCCAAACCGCGTAATGTACTCCGCATAGCCTTTCGGAAACCTTGTCCGTAGCTTCTCTTCGGCCGCGCTGACATCCGCCGCTGTGGGGCAAGCAGAAGCGGCCTTACGCACGATGATTCGATTGAACATTCACACTCCCATTAGCGAAAATCGATTATCGCCAAAATGGGTTCTTCTTTGAATCGATCACCGAAAGCGATAACCCGATTCGCATCAAGCGAATCCCGACAGCGAATCAGGCGCTCCAACAAACCGCAACTCCCCCGATGCCCCCGTCAGCAATTCGCGATTCGCGTCCGCGGCCGCGCGCAGGTAATCCCACAGCGCGGTCACGCGCCGCAGCTTGCGCAGATCCTCGCGGCACGTCAGCCAGAAGCACCGCGTGACGACCACGTCGTCCGGCAGCACGGGCACCAGCGCCGGCTGCGTGGCCGCCATGAAGCACGGCAGGATCGCGAGCCCGCCGCCCTGCAGCGCCGCGAAATACTGCGCGATCACGCTCGTCGTGCGCAGCCCGGCCGTCGCGCCGGGCACGGCCCGGTCGAGGTACAGCAGCTCGTTGCTGAACGCGAGATCGTCGACGTAGCTGATGAACGTGTGCGCGGCAAGATCGCCCACGCCCGCAATCGGCGCATGACTCGCCAGATACGCCCGCGTCGCGTAGAGCCGCAACTGGTAATCGCACAGCTTCGTGACCACGTAAGGCCCGCGCTCGGGCCGCTCGAGCGTGATCGCGAGGTCGGCCTCGCGCTTGGGCAGGTTGACGAAATGCGGCACCGGCAGCAGGTCGACCGTCACGTGCGGATGCTCGGCGCGAAACTGCGCGAGCTGCGGCGCGAGGAAAAAACACCCGAACCCTTCCGTCGACCCGATCCGCACATGACCCGACAGCGCCTCGCCCGTGTTCGCGACCTGGTCGCACGCGGATTGCACGGTCGTCTCCATCGCGTCCGCATACGCGACGAGCCGCTGCCCTTCGGCCGTCAGCGTGAAGCCGCCGGAGCGCGACTTGTCGAACAGCAGCGTGCCCATCGCGGCCTCGAGCGCGCGGATGCGCCGCGCGACGGTCGTGTAGTCGACGCCCAGCCGCTTCGCGGCGCCGCTCGCCCGCTGCGTGCGCGCGACTTCGAGGAAAAAGCGCAGGTCGTCCCAGTTCAGGTTGCCGGAAACCGGCTCGGTGGCATGTCGCATCGGCGAGGGAAAAAGAGGCTGGGGTCTCCGGGCCGGCCGTCGATATGCATAAATGCACATCCAACCGGCTTCTTTATCGGTACATGATGAATCTGCGCATAACTATACTCGACCGTGACCTGCGGACCACGAGCCGCGGCACCACCACGGAGACACCATGCAGACGCGATCCACCCTCGATGAGCATGCGACAGTCGCGGCACCGGCGCCCGAGCGCACCGCGAAGCACCACCTGCTGGCCGGCTGGGCCAGCATGGCCGGCACCACGATCGAGTGGTACGACTTCTTCCTCTACGGCACGGCCGCCGCGCTCGTGTTCAACCGCATCTTCTTCCCGTCGCTGGACCCCGTCGTCGGCACGCTCGCCGCGTTCGGCACGTTCGCGGTCGGCTTCATCGGGCGGCCGATGGGCGGCATCGTGTTCGGCCACTTCGGCGACCGCATCGGCCGCAAGTCGATGCTGATGATCACGCTGCTGCTGATGGGCGTGCCGAGCATGATCATCGGGCTGATCCCGTCGTACGACAGCATCGGCTACTGGGCCGCCGCGCTGCTGATCGGGATGCGGTTCCTGCAGGGGATGGCGGTCGGCGGCGAATGGGGCGGCGCGGTGCTGATGGCCGTCGAACACGCGCCGAAGGGCCGCAAGGGGCTGTTCGGCAGCCTGCCGCAGACGGGCGTCGGGCTCGGCCTGATCCTGTCGTCGGTCGCGATGGCCGCGGTGGCCGCGCTGCCGGAAGCCGACATGCTGTCGTGGGGCTGGCGCGTGCCGTTCCTCGCGAGCATCGCGCTGGTCGGCCTCGGCTGGTTCATCCGCGCGAAGGTGCCCGAATCGCCCGACTTCGAGAAGATGCAGCGCCAGGGCAAGGCCGAGAAATCGCCGGTGACGGCCGCGCTGCGCCGCCATCCGCGCGAGGTGCTGACGATCGTCGGCGCGCGCGCCGCCGAGAACACCTGGTTCTACATGGTCGTCACGTTCGCGCTCGCCTACGCGACGCAGCAGCTGCATCTGCCGAAAGCCGAGATGCTGCACGCGATCACGGCCGGCGCCGCGCTGTCGCTCGTCACGATGCCGCTGTGCGGCCATCTCAGCGACCGCATCGGCCAGCGCCGGATGTTCGCGATCGGGCTCGTGCTGATGTGCGCGTTCGCCGCGCCGTTCTTCATGATGCTCGGCACGCAGCAGACGTCGACCGCATGGTGGGCGATCGTGCTCGGCCTCGGCGTCGTGTTCCCGATTCTCTATGCGCCGGAATCGCTGCTGTTCGCGCAGCAGTTCCCGGCGGAGATCCGCTACAGCGGCATCTCGCTGTCGGTGCAGCTGGCCGGCGTGATCGGCGGCGGCTTCGCGCCGATGATCGCGACGTCGCTGCTCAAGGCCGGCGGCGGCCAGCCGCATTACGTGATCGCGTACCTCGTCGGTTTCGGCGTGTTCGCGCTGATCTGCACGGGGCTGATGCGTCGCGCGCGCGATTGACCGCGCGCCCCGCCCCGCTCCCCATTCGTTGACCTGCCGGCCGGCGCGCATGCGCGGCGGCCGCCTCCTTTCATCGCATTGCCGCTTCTTTATTCGGAGATTGTTCATGAACGCCGCAGTTCCCCAGACCACCCTCGCCCTGCCCACCGCCAAGCTGCTGATCGACGGCGCGTTCGTCGAATCGCAAAGCGCCGAATGGGGCGACATCGTCAACCCCGCGACGCAGGAAACGATCGGCCGCGTGCCGTACGCGACGCTCGACGAGGTCGACGCCGCGATCGCGTCCGCGCAGCGCGCGTTCCAGACCTGGAAGACGACACCGATCGGCGCGCGCCTGCGCATCATGCTGAAGTTCCAGGATCTCGTGCGCCGCAATCTCGAACGGATCGCGCACACGCTGACGGCCGAGCAGGGCAAGACGCTGCCCGATGCGCAGGGCGACATCTTCCGCGGCCTCGAAGTGGTCGAGCACGCGTGCTCGATCGGCACGCTGCAGCAAGGCGAATTCGCGGAGAACGTGGCGGGCGGCGTCGATACCTACACGCTGCGCCAGCCGATCGGCGTGTGCGCGGGCATCACGCCGTTCAACTTCCCCGGCATGATCCCGCTGTGGATGTTCCCGATGGCGATCGTCTGCGGCAACACGTTCGTGCTGAAGCCGTCGGAGCAGGATCCGCTGTCGACGATGCAGCTCGTCGAGCTCGCGATCGAGGCCGGCGTGCCGCAAGGCGTGCTGAACGTCGTGCACGGCGGCAAGACGGTGGTCGACCGCCTCTGCACGCACCCGGACATCAAGGCGATCTCGTTCGTCGGCTCGACGCGCGTCGGCACGCACGTGTACAACCTCGGCAGCCAGCACGGCAAGCGCGTGCAGTCGATGATGGGCGCGAAGAACCACGCGGTCGTGCTGCCCGATGCGCACCGCGAGCAGTCGATCAACGCGCTCGTCGGCGCGGGCTTCGGCGCGGCCGGCCAGCGCTGCATGGCGACGTCGGTCGTCGTGCTGGTCGGCAACGCGCGCGACTGGCTGCCCGAGCTCGTCGAGAAGGCGAAGGCGCTGAAGGTCAACGCGGGCCACGAACCGGGTACCGATGTCGGCCCGGTCGTGTCGAAGGCCGCGCATGCGCGCATCACCGCGCTGATCGACGAAGGCGTGAAGGCCGGTGCGACGCTCGAACTCGACGGCCGCAACGTGAAGGTGCCCGGCTACGAGCACGGCAACTTCGTCGGCCCGACGATCTTCTCGGGTGTGACGACCGACATGTCGATCTATACGGAAGAAATCTTCGGGCCGGTGGTGGTCGTGCTCGAAGCCGACACGCTCGACGACGCGATCGCGCTCGTCAACCGCAACCCGATGGGCAACGGCGTGGGGCTGTTCACGCAGAGCGGCGCGGCGGCACGCAAGTTCCAGAGCGAGATCGACATCGGCCAGGTCGGCATCAACATCCCGATTCCGGTGCCGGTGCCCTACTTCAGCTTCACGGGTTCGCGCGGCTCGAAGCTCGGCGATCTCGGCCCGTACGGCAAGCAGGTCGTGCAGTTCTACACGCAGACGAAGACGGTCACC
Organism: Burkholderia cepacia; assembly: GCF_001718835.1. Lineage (NCBI taxonomy): Bacteria > Pseudomonadati > Pseudomonadota > Betaproteobacteria > Burkholderiales > Burkholderiaceae > Burkholderia > Burkholderia cepacia. The sequence continues at coordinate 2,185,834 of NZ_CP013444.1, forward strand.
GCGCGCTGGTTCGACGACGACGCGACGGCCGGCGGCGTGAACACGACGATCGCGCTGCGTTGAGCGGGGGCCTGCACATGGACATCGCATTCATCGGACTCGGCAACATGGGCGGCCCCATGGCCGCGAACCTGCTGAAAGCCGGCCACGCGCTGACGGTGTTCGACCTCGACGCGCATGCGGTCGACGTCGCGGTGCGCGCCGGCGCGACCGCCGCCGGCTCGCCGCGCGACGCGGCCGCGCGCGGCGCGGTCGTGATCACGATGCTGCCCGCAGCTTCGCACGTGCAGCAGGTCTATCTCGGCGACGACGGCGTACTGGCCGGCGCGCGCGCCGGCGCGACGCTGATCGACTGCAGCACGATCGATCCCGGCACCGTGCGCGCGATCGCCGACGCGGCCGCGCGGCAGGACCATCCGCTTGCGGACGCGCCGGTGTCCGGCGGCACCGGCGGCGCGCAGGCCGGCACGCTGACCTTCATGGTCGGCGCGGACGCCGCGCTGTTCGAGCGCATCCGCCCCGTGCTGCTCGACATGGGCAGGAACGTCGTGCATTGCGGCGGCACGGGCACCGGGCAGATCGCGAAGATCTGCAACAACCTGCTGCTCGGGATCTCGATGATGGGCGTCTCGGAAGCGATGGCGCTCGGCGCCGCGCTCGGGATCGATCCGTCCGTGCTGGCCGGCATCATCAATACGTCGACCGGCCGCTGCTGGAGCTCGGACAGCTGCAATCCCTACCCGGGCGTGCTGCCCGCGGCGCCGGCCGCGCGCGGCTACGCGGGCGGGTTCGCGGCGAACCTGATGCTGAAGGATCTCGGGCTCGCGACCGAAGCGGCACGGAGCGCGCATCAGCCGGTGTGGATGGGCGCACTCGCGCAGCAGCTCTATCAATCGATGAGCCAGCAGGGGCTCGGCACGCTCGACTTCTCCGCGTGCGTGAAGCTGTACGAGGCGCCGGCCGCGTGACGCCGGGACGGCGGCGGCGCGGCGTTACGTGCCGCCCGCCGCCCCTCCGCCCCGCCGCCGTGTGTCGCCGGAATCGTTCAGCCGCGCGGGCCCGCCATGGCCTCGAAGGTCGGATGGCACTCGAATGCGAGTTCTGAGCGGCCGCTCACGCCGCGGCCGGCGCTCAGCGCCTCCTGCTTCAGGCTGGCGCGCATGCCGCGCTGCGAGCAGAAGTTCATCGCCTCGTTGACCGCGTTCTCGTGTGCGGTCGCCCAGTTGGTCGAGACGCCGACCGTGCGCGTCGTCACGGTAAATACGTTCGGGTTCGACGTCGCCGCGACATCGGACGTGGTCGAGCAGGCGGCAAGCAGGCAGGCGGCGGCCACGAGCGGCAGCCAGCGCAGGGATCGGAAATGGACAGGATTCGTCATGGGAAGCAGTTATGCGCCGGATCAACGGCATTTCACATCATTTCCGCAAGTATGCCTGCCGATTCGCCGAAGATCATGCCCCGTAAAGTAAACAGATTGTTTCCAATGGTTAAACGATCACCGATCCGCACCGGCGTATCCGTCGGTCGACGTTCCAGATTGCGAAAGAATCAAACTTTTTTTGATTTAAATTAAAAATGTTTGACGCACGCATTTCAATGAGCTAATTTCTGCGCAAGCTTCCGGAAAGAAACGACGCGGCCCAGCGTGAACAAAGCTCGACGTCTCGCCCGGCTCCCTGACGCCAATCCGACGCCTGCCGGCAGCGCAGCGAAGCAAGCAGCTACAAGACAGCAACAAGACAAGCAGCATCGATGCATTCCGTTCAATCCTGTCGGGGGGAGTATCGGCATGTCCAAATTGATTCGCACTGCTTCGCTTAACGCAACCGTCCTCGGTGCCGCGCTGGCCGGCCTCGCCTGCGCCGCACACGCGCAAACCGTGGCTGCGCCCGTGCCCGGGCCGGCCGATGCGGTGAACCAGCTGATCGTCAAGCTGCGCGCCGCCAAGACGCTGTCCGACACGTCTGCTGCTTCGGCCGCGACCGCCGGGCACGCGGACGTCCAGGCGGTCATCGATCGCGTGCTCGCGGCCCGCCGCGCGCGCGCAGCCGGCCAGGCGTTCGGCGCGGCCGCCGCCTCGGCGCCCGGCAACCCGGCCGACGCGGCCGCCGGCATCCGCATCAAGCGCGACATGTCGGGCGGCGCGACGGTGCTGTCGCTGCAGCGTCGCGTGTCGCTCGCCGAGGCCGAAGGGCTCGCCCGCGATTTCGCGGCGGACGGCGCGATCGAGTACGCGGAGCCGGACGCGCGGATGTTTCCGCTGCTCGTGCCGAACGACACGCGCTACGGCGAGCAGTGGGGCTACTTCAGCCCGGCCGGCGGCGCGAACCTGCCGAAGGCATGGGATCGCACGACCGGCTCCACGAACATCGTCGTCGGCGTCATCGACACCGGCTACCGCCCGCACGCGGATCTCGCCGCGAACCTGGTGCCCGGCTACGACTTCATCTCCGATCCGGCGACCGCGAACGACGGCAACGGCCGCGACAACAACGCGTCCGATCCGGGCGACTGGGTGACCGCTCAGGAAGATGCCGACCCGAACGGCCCGTTCTACGGCTGCGGCGCGCGCAACAGCTCGTGGCACGGCACGCACGTCGCGGGCACGATCGGCGCGGTGACGAACAACGGCAATGGCGTCGCGGGCATCTCGTGGGTCGGCAAGGTGCAGCCGGTGCGCGTGCTCGGCAAGTGCGGCGGCACGGTGAGCGACATCGCCGACGGCATGCGCTGGGCCGCCGGCCTGCCGGTACCGGGCGCGCCGGCGAACCCGACGCCGGCGAAGGTGCTGAACCTGAGCCTCGGCGGCAACAGCCGCACCTGCAGCACGACGTACCAGAACGCGATCGACGCGATCACGGCGCGCGGCGCGAACGTCGTCGTCGCGGCCGGCAACAGCGGCGGCCCGGTCGCGAACAGCCAGCCCGCGAATTGCCAGGGCGTGATCGCGGTCGCCGCGGTCGACAGCAGCGGCGTGCGCGCGAGCTTCAGCAACTACGGCCCGGCCGTGAAGATCGCGGCGCCGGGCGTCGGCATCCTGTCGACGCTCAATGCCGGCACGACGTCGCCGGGCGCGGACAGCTACGCGAGCTACAACGGCACCAGCATGGCGACGCCGCACGTCGCGGGCACCGTCGCGCTGATGCTCGCGGTCAATCCGGCGCTCACGCCGGCGCAGGTCCTGCAGCGGCTGCAGTCGAGCGCGCGGCCGTTCTCGAGCGGCTCGAACTGCTCGACGAGCACCTGCGGCGCGGGGCTGCTCGACGCCGGCAACGCGGTCGCCGCCGCCACGAAGTAAGCGAGCGCGAACGCGCCCGGCCTGGTCCGGGCGACGCCGCGCGACGCGCCGCGGCCGGCGGCGTCCGCCGGCCCGTACTGCACCCCGCCGTCCCGCCCGGGACGCGCGTTTCCACATGAGCATCGAAAACTAGAAGAACGAGGACAACAATGCGATTTCAACGAACCGAACCGCGGCGCGCGTGGCTTCCCGCGCTCGTTGCGGCCACGACGCTCGCCGCGTGCGGCGGCGACGACGGCGGCAGCGTGGCGGGCGCCTCGGCGCTCGCGCAGGGCCAACAGGAGGGGGCCGCCGCGCCCGCGGCCGACGCGCAGCCGCTCGCCGCGCGCTTCTCGCCGTCCGGCGTGCCGTATGCCGCCCTGTCGGGCGGCCGCTACCGCCCCGTGATCGCGAACGGCCAGGTGCAGCCGTCGCTGTCGGGCGGCACGATCGAGGAGAACGCGTGGGTCGACACGTCGGTCGATTCCGACGGCGACGGCACGCGCGACCGCATCCACGTGCGCATCGTGCGCCCGACCGAAACCGCGAACGGCGCGCGCACGCCCGTCATCGTGCTCGCAAGCCCGTACTACGCGGGCCTCGCCGACAGCCCCGACCACAACGTCGACGTCGAACTCGACGGCACGCCGCATCCGGCCGCCTCCAGCGCCGCGCGCATCCTGGCAGCCGCGCCGCAGGTGCGGATGCTGCAGCAGGTCGAGGCGGCCGCCGCCGGGCGCTCGTGGATCGAGAGCTACTTCATTCCGCGCGGCTTCACGATCGTCTACGCGGACTCGCTCGGCACCGCCGGCTCGGACGGTTGCCCGACGATCCTCACGCGCGACGAATCGGTCGCGATGGCATCGGTGATCCGCTGGCTCGGCCGCGACGCGACCGCGAAGGACGCGAACGGCAAGACGGTCGTCGCGAACTGGTCGACGGGCCACGTCGGCATGTACGGCGTGTCGTACGACGGCACGCTGCCGAAGATGGTCGCGAGCCTGCGCACGCGCGGGCTCGATGCGATCGTGCCGGTCGCCGGGTTGACGAACATGTACGGCTACTACCGCTCGGGCGGGCTCGTGCGTGCGCCGGAAGGCTATCAGGGCGAAGACGTCGACGTGTACATCAAGGCGCTGCTGACGAACGCGCATCCGGAGCGTTGCACGCACCTGATCGACGAAGCGTTGCAGCAGGAAGACCGCAAGACCGGCGACTATTCGCCGTTCTGGGCCGCACGCGACATCCCGACCGCGCTCGCGGTCGCACCGGCGCTCGTTGCGCAAGGGTTGACCGACGACAACGTGCGCGTCGACCAGTCGACGTCGTGGTATCTCGCGATGCGGCGCCAGGGCGTGCCGACGCAGCTGTGGCTGCACCGCCTGAAGCACACCGACCCGACCCGCGTGCCGGCGATGGCCGATGCATGGACTGCGGAGGTGAACCGCTGGTTTACGCGTTATCTGATCGGCTTCGACAACGGTGTCGAACGCGATCCGCGCGCGGTGATCGAGCAGGCGGACGGCACGCTGCTGAAGGATGCGAGCTGGCCCGCGCGCGGCGCGGCGAGCGTCGCGTATTTCGCGGGCGGCGACGGCGCAGGCACCGGCACGTTGCTGAGCACGCCGACCGGCGGTCCGCTCGTGAAGTTCACGGACGATGCGCGCATTCCGGCGCTCACGCTGGCGAACGCCCCGACCGGCGAGAATCGCTCCCGCTTCGAGACGGCGCCGCTCGCGAGCGCGACGCGGATCTCGGGCACCGCGACCGCACGCGTCAGGCTGACCTTCACGGCGGTAGCCAACGTGACGGCCCTGCTGGTCGATCGCGCGCCGGACGGAACGGCAACGATCGTCACGCGCGCATGGACCGATCCGCGCAACCGCTTGTCCGAGTGGGTGTCGCAGCCCGTGCTGCCCGGGATGCCGTACGACCTGAAGCTGACGTTCATGCCGCGCGACTACCGGCTCGAAGCGGGCCATCAGCTCGGGCTCGTCGTGCTGTCCAGCGACAACGAGGCCACGCTGCGGCCGACGCCGGGCACCGAGCTGTCGCTCGATCCGGCCGGCACGTCGGTGACGGTGCCGCAGTTGCCGATCTGACGGGAAGCGCCGGTTCGCGCGCACGGCGCGCGCGTGAGCCGGACCCCGTGCGAGCATTTCAACCGGATGTCGGGATGTCGTGCGCGGCGCGCGTCAGTTGGCCCGCTCGAATCGAATCACGTGCTCCACGCGCTTGCCGTCGCCGCGCTCGATCTCGACGACGCCGACGTGGCGGACCCGCCAGCCGTCGCGCGGCGCGATCTGCGGCAGGCTGCCGCCCGAGCGGCTCTCGAAACCGCCGAGCCCTTCATCGGGCGTGTCGACGCTTTCGTCGAGCGACGCGTTCGAGTAGATCACGTTGTCCTGCCACTTCGACGCGCCCTGGCGCGCCTCCATGCCCTTGCCGTCGACGTCGACGCTGTTGTCGGTCGCCGCCATGTTCGCGTTGTCCAGCGTGACGATCCGGCTCGCGGCTCGCCGCACCGGATCGCCGCTGTCGCTCGTGCGCGCGTCGACGTCGATCGGCGGCAGGCCGGTCGGCGTCTTCGCGGCGACGGCTTCCGGCGACAGCCGCTCCGGCGCGCCGGCCGGGCGCGCGGCATGTGTCGGCGCGGAGTTTGGTTTCATCGAACAATCCTCCTGGGAAATGACGGCACGCAGGCCCGCCGTTCGGCGCCCGCTAAAACCGGTTGACGTGAAAATCCCCCGCACACGCGGTCGGGCTGCGCTGCGCCATCAGCTCGGCAAACTCGATCGCGAGGCGCCCCAGCGCCAGCCGCTTCTGTCCGATGTCCCACTGCTCGAACGCGGCGAACGCGTCCTCGTCGAACGTCACGGTCACGGCCGCGGGATGGCCGTCGGCCTCGAAACCGACATGCAGCACGCCGGCGGGCCGCTCCTCGATATGGAACGGCATGCCGCGCGCCTCGAAGTACTGGCCGAGCGTTTCCGCGATCTCGCGCATGAGGCCGGGCACGACGCGAATGCTCACCGCGCGCGTGCCTGCCGCGCCGCCGCGCCTGCTGGCGGCGCATGCAGCGGCGGCCGGCGGTGCGGCGGATCGCCCTCCGGATGCCGATACGGCTCCGGCGCATCGGGCGGCGGGTCGTCGTCGGGCTCCGGCAATTCGGGGTCCGAGTCCGGATCGACATCGGGCATCGGCGGCTCGGGCCGGTGCAGCGATGTCAGGTGTCGAAATTCCATGCGTCCTCCGGTCGTGACGGGCATGCCGCCGATCCGCAATCCGCGTGCCGGCCCGCGAGTGCGCGCCGAATGCCGCGCGCCGCCCGCGTTTGAAAACGCTACATGCGCCGCTGCAAATCTTTCACGCCGCACCACGGGTTCATGCCTCGTAGGCCGCCAGCACGATCCAGAACGCGCGGCCCTCTTCATTCACGGGCGCCGCGAGCGCGAAATCGTCCTGCGGCCGGCTGGCGTGCTCCAGCGCGCGACGCGCCACCTCGGTGCTGTCGAACGTCCGGTCGTTCAGCCGCCGGACGTCGGTCTTGCCCTCGAACATCCGCCGGCCGGGCCGCGAAATCAGCGGCTCTTGCTTCCACTCGAGAAAGCGATTGCCGACTACGTCGAAACCGCCGCCGCATACGTTGACCTCGAAGTGCACCTCGGGCGCCCGCTTCCGCAATGTCATCACCCTCTCCTCGTACTTGCGCCGCCGGCGCGCGCAGCGTCGCGGCAGGCCTGCATCCATGCGGCAAACCGTGTGCCCGGGCTGCGCGGGAACGCAGCTTGCGGCCAGCTCCGCATGAATCCATCCGGCGCGCGCGTTCCGCCGATGATCGCGCGCTCATTCGCCAGGAGAAAAACATGCATCGCAACCCGAAGAGATGGCGCGCCGTACACGACGCGCTTGCCGTGACCGCGATCGCCGCGGTCGAATGTGCGCTGGTCATGGGCCTGATCGCCGCGATCGGCTTTCCGCACGGCGGCCTATAGGCCCTATAGGCCCCCCGGCCCACCCGGCGTACCCAGCCCCTCGGCGCACGTCGCGCGACCGTGGTCGCATGCCGCGACGAACGCCTTGCGCATTGCGCAAGCCAGCCAGGAGAACCGCTCATGCATCGCGTCAACGAAATCATGTCGCAGGACGTCGTGCGCATCGCGCCGACCGACTCGATCCGTCATGCCGCGCAACTGATGGAGCGCTACGACATCGGCGCGCTGCCCGTGTGCGACAACAACCGGCTGATCGGGATGGTGACGGACCGCGATCTCGCGGTGCGCGCGATCTCGGCCGGCAAGCCGCCGGAAACGCGGATCCACGAAGTCGCGTCGGGCCCGATCGAATGGTGCTTCGACGACGATTCGCTCGACGAGATCCAGCACTACATGGCTGACGCGCAGCTGCGCCGCCTGCCCGTCGTCGATCACGACAGGCGGCTGGTCGGCATGCTGTCGCTCGGCGACATCGCGACGCGCGCCGCCGACGCGTCGCGCGACGAACTCGTGAACACGCTCGAGCGCGTATCGCAGCCGAAGCGGACGTAGGCGCACACCGCGCCGGCCCGGACATCCCCCCATGCGACACGCGGCCCGCCACGGGCCGCGTGCGCGCCCCGACAGGAGCACATGACATGTACCACCCCGTGCACAACCCCGACGAAGGCCCGACCCGCATCATCCGCAAGGATCGCGAGACGGCGCGCGGCCCCGGCCCCGACGTGATGGCCGCCGGCACGCTGGAAGGCGACCGGGTCGTCACGGCCGACGGCGTGTACGTCGGCCGGATCAAGGACATCATGCTCGACGTGCGCTCCGGCCGCGTCGCCTATGCCGTGCTGTCGAGCGGCGGCATCCTCGGCATCGGCGACAAGCTGCTCGCGATTCCATGGGATGCGCTCACGCTCGACGTCGAGCGCCGCTGCTTCCGGTTGTGGGCGTCGTCCGAGCGGATTCGCAACGCGCCGGGGTTCGACAAGGATCACTGGCCGGTCATCGCGGACCCGCAATGGGTCGGCGCGGCGCGCTACGACGGCAGCGGCACGCTCTGGTGGAGCTGCGACGACGACTTCGACTCGGAGCAGGATGCGCCGCCGCACGAGGCCTCGCCGGACCGGCCGGAGCGCGACTCGGGTCCGCGCTGAGCCGCGCGGGCCGCTACGTGCTACGTTCGCTGTCCCGTATCCCCCGCGGGCGGCGCGCCGTTCCCGCTCGCCGCTTCGAGATAGTTCAGCAGCCGGTACGGCGTCAGCGGCTTCGCGCAATGCGCGTCGAAACCCGCTTCCTTCGCGCGCTCGCGGTCACGCGTCGACGCGAACGCGCTGCACGCGACGAGCAGCATGTCGGCGGTGCGCGGATCGTCGCGCAGCCGTTGCGCGATCTGCAGGCCGCTGAGCCCCGGCATCGCGATGTCGAGCACGACCGCGAACGGCTGCCAGTCGCGCGCGACGTCGCAGACCGCGAACGGATCGTCGACGACCCGGCACGCGAAGCCGCGGGCCTCGAGCAGCAGGCGCAGCGCGTCCGCCGCATCGCGATAGTCGTCGGCCACCAGCACGCGGCGCGGTCGCGCCGGCACGCTGTCGGGCGAGCGCCACAGCAGAACGTCGTCGTCGCTCCGTTGGATAGTCATGCGAAAAACTCCTGTGTCGTCGTGCGCGTCAGCGCGCGCCGACCTTGTGCACGAGCGCCTGAGCCGCCGCCAGGTGGCGCATCAGGGTCGGCAGCGCCCCGCTCGCGAACGTGCGCAGATCGGGGTCGCGGCCGTTGTGCGCCTCGTCCTCGAACAGCCGGATCGCGCGACGATGCGCGTCCGGCCCGGCCACCGCGACATAAGCGGCGTCGAATGCCGGGCCGTTCCGGCCGCGCAACGCCTCGACGTCAGGATCGACGATCTGCACGGTCTGCACCGGCAGGCCCTTGCGCGCGCCAAGCCCGCGCAGCCTCGCGTTGAGGGCGCCGTAATCGGCGACCATCCGCTTCGCGAACGCGCGCACGTCCGGCGACGCGGCTTTCTCGAGCGCGAGCTGGCTCGCCTGCACCTGGCGCTTGCCGGCCTGCCCCGCGGTGTCGACGAATTCCGCGTCGATGCCCTGCGGGCGTTTCGTGATCTGCGTATCGTCAGGCCCCGACGCGGGCCGAATCACGTCGGGCGTTGCGCGCGTACCCAACACCGGCGACGCGGGCGCCGCGCCCGACGTTTGCGCGAGCGTGACGGCCGGCGCGAGCAACGCGCCGGCGGCGCACGCCGCGATCGTCCAGATACTCGGTCTCATCCACGACCTCCTCGTCATTCCTTGCGCGGCGTCGGCAGCCGGCCCAGCTCTTTCGACACCGCCGCCGGCGTGCCGTATTCCCGTTCGGGAATGCGCATGAGCAGGTCGAGCACGTCGCGGCTCGCATGCGCGTGTTCGGCGCATCGGACGAGGTCCGCCTTGCCGGCCGGGTAAACCATCCCCTTCAGCGCCTTCTGGATCTCGATCGGGCTCGGCGGCTTGCCGCTCGCACCCGCGTCGTGGCCCTGCTGCACCGGCTCGTCGTCAAGGACGTGCGCTTGACCGGGTTCGTGAACGCCATGCAGATGCGGTGCCATCGCGGGTCCTCCCGAAAAATTGAAGGGAAAGCGGGATCGCGCGGCGCGCCTGCGGGTGTGCCGTGCCGGCGGTCGCCGTCATTTCGCGCGGATCGCGAGCCGGTCGCTCACGTCCCGCACGCCGTCGAGCTGTCTCACGATGTTGACGGCGGCTTCACGCTGGCTCCGGTCCGGCACGCTGCCGGTCAGTACGACGTCGCCGCGCCGCGTCGAGACGTGAATGTCGCCGGACGACAGGGCTTCCTTGCCGGCGAGCGCCGCCTTGGCCTTGACCGTGATGGCCGTGTCGCGAAGCTCCGTGCCGGCGGCCGCCAGCAGCGCCGACAGGCTGCCGTCGCCCGCCGCCATCGCGCGCGGCGCGACGCCGCAAACGATCGCCGCCAGGACGACGGCCGCCACGCACGGCCGTTTCACCGCGCGGCGCGCCGGCCGGCCGGACCGGGCTCGCCACTGTGTCGCGTTCATCGTGACCTCCATGCTTCGTGCCGGCGTCGTGCCGGCCGTGTCACGAGGTCGCAAGATTCGTGCCGCGCGCGGATGCGCGCCGCCACGGCGCGGGTCACGCGCCGCGTTGTAAATATTTCAGTGCTCGGCTCACGCGCGGCGGCCGCCGGTCGCGCGGGCGATCGCCCGCGCGAGCTGCCGGACGTCGACCGGCTTGCACAGATAGCCGTCGAAGCCGGCGGCCAGCGCGCGGCGCTCGTCGGCCAGGCCGGCATGCGCGGTGACGGCCAGCACGCGCATGCCGGCCAGCCCGCGCGCGACGTCGCGCCGCAGCGCGTCGAGCAGCCAGAAGCCGTCGCCGTCGGGCATCGCGAGATCCGACAGCACGACGGTCGGCCGCATCCCGGCCGCTTTCGCGAGCGCCTCGCGGCCCGACGACGCGACGTCGACCGCCGCGCCGAGCGTCCTCAGCGCGGCGGCCAGGCTCGCGCGCGTGGTCGCGTCGTCGTCGACGACCAGCACGCGCTGCGCGTCGAGCATCGTCGCCTCGCCGTTGCCGGAGGGCTCGACCGCCCCCCATGCCATCGGGCCGACCGGCTGCCACCCGGTGGGCAGCGTCACCGTGAACGTGGCGCCGCGATGGCGTCCCGCGCTGTCCACCGTCACCGTGCCGCCGTGCAGCTCGGCGATGTGCCGCACGATCGACAGCCCGAGCCCGAGCCCGCGCTGCGACGACGCCGGCGAATCGTCGGCACGGCGGAACATGTCGAACACGAACGGCACGAATTCCGGCGCGATGCCCTGCCCCGTGTCGGCGACGCTCAGCTCGGCGTGCCCGTCCTTGCGCGCGAGGCGGATCGTCACGCGTCCACCGCGCGGCGTGAACTTCAGCGCGTTCGACAGCAGGTTCGACAGCATCTGCCGCAACCGCTCGCCGTCGCCCGACACCACGCACGTGTCGAGCGCGCAGTCCGTGTCGAGCGCGATGCCGTCCGCCGCCGCGGCCGAGCGGAACGCCCCCGCGACCTCGCCGACGATCCGCACGAGATCGACCGGCATCGCATCGATTCGCAGCTTGCCGGTCGCGAGCGACGACGCATCGAGAATGTCGCCGACCATCCGCGTCAGCGAGCGCGCGCTGCGGTCGATCGCGTCGATCGCCTGGTGCTGCAACGTGTCGTCGCCCGAATTGCGCAGCACCTCGACCCAGCCGTAGATCACGTTCAGCGGCGTGCGCAGCTCGTGCGACACCGTCGCCAGCAACTCGTCCTTCAGCCGGTTCGACGTATCGGCCTGCTGCCGCGCGTCACGCGCGCCGCGCAGCGAACGCTGGGTGCGCCGGTCGCGCCGCCGCTGCTCGTCCGATGCGCGCAGCGTGAGCGACAGCGCGATGCACTCGCGTGCGTCATCCCGCACCCCGCCTCGCGCCGGGCTTGCGCGGACCGTCGCGCGAAACCGCGAGCCGTCGCGGCGCACGCACAGGCAATCGGTCGGAGCGAGGTCGTCGCGCCTGCGGCGCGACCCGTCGGCCAGCGGATGACGACGCCACCAGCGCGCCGCCACCAGGATCGCGACGTCGCGCCCGAGCGCCTCGTGCGCGTCGTAGCCGAACATCCGCTGCGCGGCCGGATTCCAGCTGACGATGCGGCCGTCGCGATCGATGCCGACGATCGCATCCGGCGACGCGTCGACCACGGCACGCAAGATCCGGCTCGCGTCGGCGCGGACCCGCTCCATGCGCGCGTCGCGCAGCAGCATCACCGCGCCGTCGACGTTGCCGTCCGCGTCGCGCATCGGCGCCGCGATCTCGACGATCGGCACCAGGTCGCCGCTGCCGGCCAGCCAATGCCGGTCGCACATCGCGCCGGCGGCGCCGTCGAGCACGCGCTCGAGCGGTGTCGCCTGCACGCGGCGGCCCTGCGCGTCGCACACGCGCAGCACGTCCTGCGCGCGCCGCCCGAGCGCATCGTCCGGCCGGCACCCGGCCAGCTCCGCGGCCGTCGCGTTGATGAACGTGAGCCGCCCGTCCGGATCGGTTGCGACCACCCCTTGCGGAAGCGACGCCAGCACGGTTTCGTCATGCCGCCGCTCGGCCGACTCGCGGTGCCGCTGCGCATCGCCCATGCGCCGCAGCGCCGACGCGATCGCGCAGGCGAGCGCGCCGACCAACACGAAGGTGCCGAGCCGGACCAGCCGCTCGGCCAGCGTGCCCGTGTAGGCAGCGGGATCGGACAGGAACAGCATCCACGCGAGCGCCGCGCTGATCGCGGTCGCGAGCAGCCCGGCGCCGAACGACGTCATCCAGGCGGCGCCCGCGAGCATCGGGTAATACAGCAGCAATGGCAGGTTGACGCCGCCGAACCGGACCGCGATCGCCTGCAACACCGTTGCGATCGCAACCATCACGATCGCCATCGCGCAACGCTTGATCCGGCCGCGTTCGATGCGGATCATCGCAGCGGCTCCCGGCGGCGCGCGAAGCGATGCGAGCGGCACGGACGGGAACGCGCGCGCCGCCGCATCACGTATCCGGCTCGTCGGCCGCGTCGTCGCCCGCGTCTTCAAGCCGCGCAAGCCGGTTGTAGATCGTTTTCAGGCTGACGTCGAGCACTTCGGCCGCCTGCGCCTTCACACCGCCGCACTGCGCGATCGTGCCGAGGATCAGCTTGCTGTCGACTTCCTCGAGCGGCGTGCCGAACGGCACCGTCACGCGATCGTCGCGCGGCTCGCCGGCGACCGATGCTTCCTCCATGATCGGCGGCGGCAGCGTGTCGATCACGTCGGCGTCGGTAAAGATGCTCGCGCGCTGCACGAAGTTGCGCAGCTCGCGCACGTTGCCGGGCCAGTCATACTCTCTCAGCGCGGCGAGCGCGGCCGGTGCAAAGCGCAGGTTGCGGCCGCTCCCCTGGTCCAGCTCGCGCAGGAATGCTTCCGCGAGCATCGGGATGTCGTCGCCGCGCTCGCGCAGCGACGGCAACGGAATCGGAAACACGTTGATCCGGTGATAGAGATCCGCGCGCAGCTTGCCGAGCGCCATCGCCTCGTCCGGGTCGCGGTTCGTCGCCGCGACGATGCGCACGTCGACGTCGATCTCGCGCGTCGAGCCGAGCCGCGTGAGGCGCCCCGTCTCGAGCACGCGCAACAGCTTCACCTGCGATTCGAGCGGCATCTCGGTGATCTCGTCGAGAAACAGCGTGCCGCCGTCCGCGCGTTCGAAGAAGCCCTTGTGCTGGCGCTCCGCGCCGGTAAAGCTGCCGCGGTCGTGGCCGAACATCTCGCTCTCGACGAGATTCGCGGCGATCGCGCCGCAGTTGACCGCGAGGAACGGGCCGCGGCGGCGCAGGCTCAGGTCGTGCACGGTCTGCGCGGCAAGCTCCTTGCCGGTGCCCGATTCGCCGGTGAGCAGCACCGACGCCTCGGTGCGCGCGACGCGCCCGATCGCATCGTAGACGGCCTGCATCGCGGGCGAGCTGCCGAGCATGCGGCCGAACCGGCCGAGACGCTGCAGTTCCGAGCGCAGCTCGTCGATCTCGGCATGCAGCACGCCGGTGCGCGGCACGCGCGCGAAGATGCTGTTCAGCCGCTGCATGTTCAGCGGCTTTACCAGGTAGTCGGTCGCGCCGCGCCGCAATGCGTCGATCGCGGTTTCGAGGCTCGCATGGCCGGTGGTCAGCACCATCTCGCAATGCGCGTCTTTCGGCAATTCGTCGAACAGTTTCATGCCGTTGCCGTCGGGCAGCACGAGATCGCACAGCACGAGATCCGGCGTGTGCGCGGACATCAGCGCGCGCGCTTCCTCGAGCGTCGCTGCCGCGTCGCACGTCAGGTGCTGCGCGTGCGCCAGCGCCGCGAGCATCGTGCGCGTATCGGCATCATCTTCGACGATCAGGACGTAGGGCATCGATTCTCCGTTGCACACGCTGCGTCGCACGCTGCAACTGTCACGCTTCGCAATGCGAGGCGGTTCTGGACCGACCGCCGCCGCGGCCGATGGGACAGCCGGCCGCCGCACCCGCGGCGATCGGCTCGAGAAGAAGACTTTCCTCCCGTCAACGCTTTCAGTATAGGAAACGACGCTACGCTGTCAGCCGTTATCGATAATTACTATCCGGTGGCTACGGGCACATTGCAAGATTCAATTCCCCGCTCGGTTGAATTCGCTACGCTACTTAAAGCGAAAGTGATTCCGTACGCAATTCTTCCGATTTCATCGCAGCGCATTGTCGCGCGCCCCTTTCGGTACAGCGAGCCATCGATGTCGAATCGCGGAAAAGAGAACCAGCAGCTGTTCGGCGATTCGCGTCCGATACGCGCGTTGCTGAACAAGATCGAGAAAGTGGCGGCCACGCGCGCCAGCGTGATGATCGTCGGCGAAAGCGGCGTCGGCAAGGACATCGTCGCGCGTCTGTTGCACGACCTGAGCTCGCGCCGGCGCGCGCCGTTCGTGCCGGTCAATTGCGGCGCGATTCCGCCCGATATCGCGGAATCGCAATTGTTCGGGCACGAGAAAGGCAGCTTCACCGGCGCGATCGCCCAGCACGTGGGCATGTTCGAAGCCGCGCGCGGCGGCACGCTGTTTCTCGACGAAATCGCCGAGATGCCGGCCGAACTTCAGGTCAAGCTGCTGCGCACGCTCGAATCGAACACGATCGTGCGCGTCGGCGGCCACGAGCCGATTCCGCTCGACGTGCGCATCGTCGCCGCCACCCATCACGATCCGGCCGAAGCGATTCGCGACGGCCGGCTGCGCGAGGACCTGTTCTATCGCATCGCGGCGTTCGCGCTGCACGTGCCCGCGCTGCGCCAGCGCGAGGACGACGTCGCGGCGATCGCGCAGGACCTGGTCGACGGCCTGAACGCACGCCATCACACGCGCAAGCGTCTGTCGGGCCAGGCGTTGCGCGCGCTGCGCAGCTATTCGTGGCCCGGCAACGTGCGCGAGCTGCGCAATACGATCGAGCGCGCGTTCATCCTCGCCGACGAGCAGATCGACATTCATCCGCCGCGCCGTGCGCCGGCGTGCGACGAGGTGCACGAAAGCGCGATCACGCTGCCGCTCGGCGCGACGCTCGCGCATACGCAGCAGCGCTTCATCGTCGCGTCGCTGCGGCATTTCAACGGCGACAAGCCGCGCACCGCGAAGGCGCTCGGCATCAGCCTGAAGACGCTCTACAACCGGCTCGCGCTGATGCGCCAAACCGATCGCGACCCTGCGAACCTGCGTTGAGCAGACAAAAAGCCGCCGTCGCTTCAAGGCGCTCTGCGGCGCGCGACGGCGGTCAATATCTGCAATTCGTTGAAGTTTTTGCGTGTCATGCCCCCGGATGCGCGGGCGCTGTTGCAATGCGCCCGTTCGTTGTGCCGGATGCAAGGCCGGCGCGCCCGCGTCGCGTGCTCTCACGCGCGACATGTCCATCGCGGACCGCGCCGGACGTTGCATTCCCCCCGATCCCGGCCAATCATCCCTAGCCGCCGCTCGCTCCCGGCGCGGACGCCGCGCCACCCGGTGCGGACATGGCGCCGCCCGGTGCGGACGTCGCGCCTCCCGGCGCGGTCGCGCCGCCACTCATGCCGCCGCCCGCCGCTGCGCCGCTGCCGGGCGTGCCGCCGCCCGGAGGCGTGGCCGGGGCAGGCGCCATGCTACTTGACGAGGTCGCGTTCGAATCCGTTGCGTTTTCGCTGCGCTTCGAACATCCCGCGCCTGTCGCGAAGCCGGCCGCGACGAGGCCGACGACGAGCGCGCGCCACACGATACGAAATGAATCACCTTGCATGACACCTCCCGTGTTGTAGGAAACCGCACACCAGAACCCGCAATTCCCGTGCCACATGGATCATGCGTCGGTCATGCGCGTCACGCGCGCGGGCGCCGGTCCGGCTCCATTCATATTCCAAATGCCATTCACCCGAATATTTAATTTCCCATTGCCGCGCCCGCCGCCCATACTCGCGGACGAATCCGGCAAATGACATCCGCGGCATCCGGGCCCGAACCGCGCGCACGCGCCGCACGCGCTCGCGCCCCACATGGAAGGAGACCTCGGCGTGCCACCTGAAGCCACTCGCCGCGGCGGCCTCGCACGCCGCTTTGCGTCACGTTTCGGCCGCTCGCGATGCAGGACGACCTAGACGCGAACCGGCCGCACGACGCGGCCGCCGGCGTGCTCGAGGCGCTCGATGCGCGGCTGATGCGCATCCTGCTGGTGCTGCTCACCGAGCGCACCGTGTCGCGCGCGGCCGTGCGCCTGAACATGTCGCAGCCGGCGACGAGCGCCGCGCTCAAGCGCCTGCGCACGCTGCTCGGCGATCCGTTGCTGGTGCGCAGCCGCTACGGGATGGTGCCGACCGAATTCGGCGCGCGGCTGATCGAACCGCTGCGCAACGCGCTGCGCGTGATCGACTTCATCCGCATCCAGCAGCCGACGTTCGACGCGCGCACGTCGGTACGCACCTACCGGATCGGCTGCCCCGACTACCTGAACGTGCTGTTCGTGCCGAAGCTCGTCGCGCTGTTCCGCGAACGCGCACCGAACGCGCAGCTCGTGTTCCATCCGCTCGGCGACGGCTTCGACGACGAGCGCGCGCTGGCCGACGGCGAACTCGACGTCGTGATCGACAATCGCCCGGCGCGCTCGTCGCGGTTCCGGCAGGACGACCTGTTCGACGATCGCGTCGTAGGCCTGATGCGCGCGACGCACCGACACGCGAAGTGCGGGACGATGACGGCCGCCGACTACGCGCACGCGCCGCAGCTGTGCCCGACACCGTCGTGGCTCGAGGCGTCCGGCGCGATCGACCGGCAGCTCGAACGCGTGGGCCTGCAGCGGCGGATCGTCGTCACGCTGCCGCACTTCGAACTCGCCGCGCATACGCTCGTCCGCTCGGACCTGATCCTCACGACCACGGTGCGCCTCGCGCGGCATTATGCGAAGCTGCTGCCGCTTGCCGCCGTCGCGCTGCCGGTGGAGCCGCCGGACATCGTGTACCGGATGACGTGGAACGAATCGGGCGCGTGCGTGGACGGCGTACGCTGGCTGCGCGCGCTGATCGCGCAGGCGACGCGCGGCTGGCTGGACGCCGACGCGGCGCCGCCGGCCGTCGCGGCGATCAGCGCGGCGGCGATGCAGGCTGCGCCGACCGAGGAAACCGCGCTGCGTCACGAGCGGCAACCCGAGCCGCGCTGCGGGAAACGACGCCCGGCGACCATCGCTCGCGCGGCGCGCGCGCATCGCGGCGCGCCGAAAACGCATTGATCGCGACGACCGGGCAGCAACGCGTGTGCAACGCATCGCGCGTCACCCCTGCCTCATCGGTTGCGCGAGCAACTTCATCACGACGACCGCACCGACGAGCGCGAGCACGCCGCTCACCGTCAGCGCGTCGGCAAACCCGCTCGCGAACGCCGCGGGCGCGGCCGCCGCGAGCGTCTTCGCCGCCTGCGGCGGCACACGCTCGAGCGCCCGCGCCAGGTCGCCGGCCAGCAGGCTCGACATGAACGGCGCATCGACGACGCGCCCCAGGCCGGGCGTCGCCGCGACCAGCCGGTCGAGCCGCGCCTGCGTGCTCGCCGCCAGCACCGCGCCGAGCACGCCGACGGCCGTCACGATCGCCGAGAAGCGCGTTGTCGTGCTGATGCCCGACGCCATGCCGGTGCGATTCGACGGCACGCACGCCATGATCGCCTTCTGCGTATCGCCGTTCATGATGCCCGCGCCGCAGCCCGTCACGAACATGCCGATCGCGACGAGGCGATAGTCGCCGCTCGCGGTGAGCGCCGCGGTCGCGAGGTTGCCCGCGCCGATCAGCGCGAGCCCGCCCGCCAGCACGCCGCCGGACGACACGCGCGCGGCCAGCGCCGCGCCGAGCGACGGCCCGGCGATCATCGCGAACGCGAACGGCAGCATCCCGAGCCCCGCGTCGATCGCCGACATCCCGAATGCGTTCTGCAGGTACAGCGGCAGGAACGTCATCATCACCTGCGCGCACGCCGCATAGCCGAACATCGCGAGCACGGCGCCGACGAAGCGCGGCTGGCGGAACAGCGCGAGATCGATCATCGGCCGCGCCTGCCAGCGTTCCGCGCCGATGAACGCCGCGAACAGCGCGGCGGCGAGCGCGAGCCGGCCGAGCGTCGCGGCAGACAGCCAGCCGTGCGACGGTGCGCCGATCAGGGCCGCGATCGCGCACGCGAGCGCCGCGCCGAACAGCAGGCTGCCGACGATGTCGACGCGCGCGCCCGCGGCCAGCAGCGCGCACGCCGGCAGGTTCAGCAGGAACACCCCGCGCCACCCGATCCATTGCGTGATCGCGCCGCCGACGAGCGGCGCGACGGCCGTCGCGATCCCCATGCACATGCCCCAGATCGCCCACGCGCGCGCCCGTTCGCGCCCCTCCGGAAAGCGGTTCGCGATCACGGCGAGCGCGGCCGTCAGCAACAGCGCGGCGCCGCCGCCCTTCACCGCACGCGCGGCGATCAGCCAGCCGGCCGACGGCGCGACACCGCAGCCGAGCGACGCGAGAAAGAACAGCGCGAGCCCCGCGCCGAGCATCCGCTTGCGCCCGAAGCGATCGGCGAGCCCGCCGGCCGGCAGCAGGCAGGCGGCGAACGCGGTCATGTACGCGCTCACGACCCATTCGATATCGGCAAAGCTTGCGTGGAAACTGCGCGCGATGCTCGGCAGCGACACGGCGACGACGTTCGTGTCGAGCACGATCAGCGAGCAGGTCGCGGACGCGACGGCGAGCGTCGCGGCGGCGGGCAGGCGGACGGCGGCGCGCCGCGCGGCCGGCGCCGGGGAGGACTGGGACATCGGGGGCTCCGGTGCAGGATGGACGAGCCGTATGCTAGGCTTGCCCGGTATTGCCCGTCATTGATATTCCCACGCAGTTTTATTGACGATTTCCGCAATCATGGATCGGCTCGAATTCCGTCACGTGCGCGCGTTCCTGAGCGTCGCGCAGCACCTGCACTTCGCCCGCGCGGCGGAGGCGCTCGACATGGCGCCGCCCGCGCTCACGCGGCAGATCCAGGAGGCCGAACGCGTGCTCGGCGTGCGCCTCTTTCACCGGTCGCGCCGCGCGGTCACGCTGAGTGCGGCCGGCGAGGCCTATCTCGCCGAAGCGAGCGCCGCGGTCGAACACCTGCAGCGCGGCCGCGAACTCGCGGCGCTCGCCGAGCGCGGCGAGCTCGGCCGGATCGAGATCGGCTACGTGTCGTCGGCCGTCTATTCCGGCACGCTGCAGCGCACGGTCGGCGCGTTTCGCGACGCGCACCCGCGCATCGAGCTGAACCTGCGCGAAGTGCCGATGGACGACGTCGCGAACCAGCTCGACACGGGCCGCCTCGACCTCGCGTACGTCCGCCCGCCGCTGCCGCTGCCCGGCGGCCTGCGGATCGTCACGCTGCAGCGCGACGTGTTCGTCGCGGCCGTGCCGGCCGATTCGCCGTTCGCCGCGTTGGCGACGATCAAGGCCGCCGCGCTGGCCGGCGCGCGCTTCGCGGTGCCCGAACAGGAGCACGGCACGCTCGAAGTCGCGCGCCGCGGCCGCTTCGCGCCGCTGGTCGCCGCCCGCCCGGGCGGCTTGCTCGCGGTGCTCGCGTGCGTGTCCGTGAACGGCTGGGTCGCGGTGATTCCCGATGCGCTCGCCGGCTGCGTGTCGCTGCCGGGTGTCGAGTACCGGCCGATCGCCGGCAAGCCGATCACGTCGGAACTGGCGCTCGCGCACCGGCGCTTCGAAAAGGCGCCGGCGGTGCGCGCGTTCCTGCGGAGCGTGGCGCGGGCCGAATGATGCGGATGAGCGCCGGGCGGCGTTCGCGCGACGGCGGCCGGGCGCGCGGGTCGCTCGGCGCGCGACATGCCGTTCGAGCATGTTGTAATAGAATTCACGACGCCCGTCCCACCGCCCCGCAGAGGCGGCCGACGAATCCGAGAACGCCTCCCTGAACCCGTCGAATGAGCACCGACACCTCGACCATCACGACCTGCCCTGTCCGCAAGCGTCTGGCCTTGCGCCGCAAATACTGGATGTTGCCGGATGCCGGCGTCAATCATTGGCTGGACATTCAGCGCGACCCGTTGAAGTGGCTGGCCGACATGCACCGGACCTCGCCCGATCTCGCGAGCCTGCGGATGGGTGTGAAGCAGCTCTGGTGCCTGTTTCATCCCGACGCGATCCGTGAACTGATGGTCTCCCATCGCGCCGACCTGCGCCGTTGGGAACCCAGCCTGTGCATCATGCGCCAGTGGAACGGGTCCAGTTTCATGATGAAGGAAGGCGAAGCGGCACGTCGTCAGCGCCAGACGGTGCGCCCGCATATTCAGTCGCCGGCAGTACCAGAGATTCAGCGCATCGCCCGACACTGGTCGGCGCGGATCGTGCCGGGCCAGGTGGTCGACCTGGATCTGGAAATGGCCGCCTACAGCGTCACGCTGGCCGGCCATGCGTTGTTCGACATCGATCTTGGTCCGAATGCGGTAACCATTGCGAAGGCCGTGCGCATCCTGTCGCGCGTCGCCTTGCTCGAATCCAGCACGGGGCTGCCCCTTGGCCACTGGTTTCCCAGCAAGATGTGCCCGCGCAAGCGCTGGGCCCTCCGCATGATGCGTGCGCAGATCGAGCAGGTCGCACAAGAATCGCAACGCCCGCTGGCCATGCATCGCGACGACCTCGCGACGCTGCTGATGGCCTCGCACCAGGCCACCGGCGCAACGCTGGCCTGGGCGCAACTGCTGCTGGCCCGCCATCCGGAGGTGCTGGCCGCGCTACGCACGGAGCTCGCCACGATAGACTGGTCCGGCGTGAATCAATTGCAGGACCTGCACCGGGCTCCGTTGCTGCGCGCCGTGATCCAGGAAACCCTGCGCCTGTATCCGCCGGCTTATGCGCTGGTGCCGCGCCAGCTGTCGCGCGCCATGACCGTGTCGGGAACCCCGCTCAGGCGCGGCGATATCGTGATGATTTCGAGCTGGATCACGCATCGCGACGCACGCTGGTTTCCCGAGCCCGAGGCGTTCCGGCCCGAGCGATTCCTGGAAGCCCCGACCTGGCCGCAGGGTGCGTATTTTCCATTTGGCGTCGGCGATCGAGCCTGCCCCGGCACCGGAATGGCCATGATGGACCTGGCCGTATCGCTGGCTTACTGGATCGAGCACTGGGACATGACGATCGTGGGGCCGGCGACCCCGCAAGGCTGGTTCTCCCTTCGCCCCAAGAATGCCCACGTGCGCCTGGAACCGCGCATGCGTGCCGATCGCGGGCCGAACGAGACGCCGCGTCGCCAGGGCATCGACGGCGGGGCCATTTGATCGTTCCTGCATCCTGTTCCCGCCGGTAACGAGCACCGGCGCAACGGCCTCCGCACAAACCCGCGCATCCATGTTACGAATCGCCGTTTCCTGCGTAAAATGGCCGGCAACCTGCCACGCAATGCAGTGCAGACCGATCTTTCGGGGGAACGCATGTCCGCGCACGCCAGAAGGCCGCTGGTATCGCTCGTCGTACCGTTTCATGACGAAGACGAAGCGATCGGCGCATTCTTCGCCGCCACGCTGCCGATTCTCGATTCGATCGAATCGGTCCGCTTCGAGATCGTCTGCATCAACGACGGCAGCCGCGACGACACGCTGGACAGGCTGATCGACGTCGCGGCCGGCGACCCGCGCGTGCGCATCGTCGATCTCACCCGGCGCTTCGGCAAGGAGGCCGCGCTCACCGCCGGCATCGACGAGGCCGCCGGCACCGCCGTGATCCTGATCGATGCCGACCTGCAGGATCCACCCTCACTGATCCCCGCGATGGTCGAACGCTGGCTCGCCGGCGCCGAGGTCGTCGCCGCCAGGCGCACCGACCGCATGTGCGATCCGCTGATGCAGCGCGTGGCCGCCGCGCTCTACTACCGCGTGCACAACCGCCTCTCCGAAGTCGAAATGCCCGAGAACGTCGGCGATTTCCGGCTGATGGACCGCCAGGTCGTCGACGCGCTGCGCGCGCTGCCCGAGCGGCGGCGCTTCATGAAAGGCCTGTTCGCGTGGGTCGGCTATCGCACCGAGATCATCGAATACACGCGTGCGCCACGCAGCGGCGGCCGCTCGAAATTCTCCGGATGGCGGCGCTGGAACTTCGCGCTCGAAGGCATCACGAGCTTCAGCACCGTGCCGCTGCGCGTATGGACCTACATCGGCCTCGCGTTCGCGCTGCTGGCGCTCGCGTACGGCGGGTTCATCGTCATGCGCACCCTGCTGTTCGGCAACCCCGTGCACGGCTACGCGTCGCTCATCTCCGTGATGCTGTTCGTCGGCGGCATCCAGCTGATCGGCATCGGCGTGATCGGCGAATACCTCGGCCGCATCTATCACGAGTCGAAGCAGCGCCCCGTCTATCTCGTGCGCCGCCGCTACGGCGCCGACAGCCACGCGGACGCGCCGCCCGAGCGTCACGGCCACGTGCATCCGGCGTCGAAGCTGCTGCAGTTTCCGGTCAAGCGGACCGCGGCCCAGCGCGCGGCCGCCCCGCGCCGCCGGCCGGCCGCGCCGGCGACGGCCGGTCACGCCGCCCGGAAGCTCTCGGCCAAATAGGAACCCCGCAAGCCCGCATGCCGCCCATGGACATCCCCCGACAATCGGCGCAAGCGGCGAACCGCCCCGTGCGCGCCTGGCTGACGCCCGCGCGGGTCGTCGCATACAGCGCGTTCGTACTGGCGTTCTACGCGATCTTCCTGTCGATCTGGGCGTGGGTCGTGCATCACGGGCCCGTCGCGTCGCGCCCGGGCCCCGACTACGCGGTGTTCTGGACGGCGTCGTACGTGATGCTGCATGGCGACCCGTCGCAGGCCTACGATTTTCCGACCTTCTCGCGGATGTCGGCCCGGATGTTCCCGCATTTCCACCGCGAGGGCTTTCTCGCGTGGCTGTATCCGCCCACCAACCTGCTGCTCGTGGCGCCGCTGGCGCTGCTGCCTTATGCGATCGGCTATCCGCTGTTCGTCGCGTTCGGCGTCGCGCTGCTCGGGGCCGCCGTCTGGCGCGTGTCCGGGCTCGCCGCGATTCCCGGCGCCGGCCCCCGCATGAAGCGCGTCGGCGGGTTCGCACTGGTCGCCGCCCCGTGCGTGTTCGTCACCGGGATGTTCGGGCAAAACGCGTTCCTGACCGCGTCGTGCGCGGCGCTGGCCGTCTGCTGGGCGGACCGCCGGCCGATGTGGGCCGGCCTCTGCATCGGCCTGCTGTCGGCCAAGCCGCAACTGGCGCTGCTGTTCCCGTTCGTGCTGGTCGCCACGCGCGCATGGCGCACGCTCGCGTGGGCCGCGCTCGCGACGACCGGCTTCGCCGCGCTGAGCGTGCTGGTGTGCGGCGTCGAATCGCTGCGCCTGTTCGTGGCCAGCACGGGGCTCGCCCGCGCGCTGATCCTCGAGCACGGCATCGTGTTCTGGTTCGCGTCGCCGACGCCGTTCGCGGCGTTTCGTCTCGCCGGCCTGCCGGTTGCGGCCGCGTATGCCGCGCAGGCGTGCATCGCGGCGCTGGCGATCGCCGCCGCCTGCATCGTGTGGACGCGCTCGCGCGACCCGCGCCTGCGCGCCGCGGTGCTGGCGGTCGCGACGCTCGCGGCAAACCCGTACGTGTGGCACTACGAGCTCGCGTGGCTCGGCATCGCGATCGCGTGCATGCTGGCGACCGGCTGGCAGGACGGCTGGCAGCGCGGCGAGCAGGCCATGATCGCGCTGATGTGGGCGCTGCCGCTGTACGAATACCTGAACCCGGTGTTCCACGCGCCGCAGATCGGCCCGGCCGTGACGCTGTTCGCGCTGCTCATGCTGCTGCGCCGCGCGCAGCCCGCTTACAACGCGAGCCTCGGCGGCGAATACACGCCGTAATACGGCCCGACGCCGCTCGCGACGCCGGTCATCTTCACGCCGGCGACGAAGTGGCCCTGGATGTACTTGTACGTGCCGCCGAGCGACACGTCGATATGGAACGGCGCGAACGCGACGATCGGCACGGCGGTGCTGGTCGCGGTCTGCGTGACGACCGGCAGCACCACCGTCGCGCCGACCGGCACCGACGTATAGAGCGTCGCCTTCACGCCGGTCGCGAGATTGATGCTGTCGCCGATGTTGAGCGCCGCCGGGTTGCCGGTCACCATCAGGTTGCCCATCGTCGTCGTGTCGGTCGCGGTCGACTGGAACGAGGTCCACTGCCCGCCCACGCACGATGCGCCGTAGGTCTGGCCGTTCGTGATCGAGAACTCATACGGCTGGCCGGTCAGCGGATTGATCAGCGGCTGGTTGGTCGCCGCGTTCCAGTACAGGTTGTACACGCACTGGTCGATCGCGACCGGAAACAGTGCGCCGGCCGCCACCCCGCCCGGCGCCGCCAGCACCGCCACCGCGGTCGCGCTGCCGGAGGCGCCGGGGATCCCCAGCAGCCCGCCGAGCAGCAGCGGAATCGAGCCGCCGTTCACGCCCGGCGCGCGCGACACGGTGACCTGCACCGCCGGCACGTCGTAGGTGCCGGGCGTGATGGTCGCCGCCTGCATCGTCGCGGGGCTGCGCCCCAGGTTCCAGTAGCCGGCGGCGACCGTGCCGGTCGACAGCGCCGCGCCGGCCGCCGAGTTCTGCGCGATCACGCCGTTCGCCGCCGGCGCGGCCTGCGACCAGTTCACCGCGCCGCCGCTCGACGACATCATCGCATCGGCCCCCGCGAGCGCGGCCGCGTCGGCCGCGTTCTGCAACTGGTTGTTCACCGTGACCACCCACGCGATGTCGATCGCCAGCGCGCCGAACGACAGCAGCGGGATCAGGAACATCAGGAAGAACAGCGCGACCGAACCGCGCTGCCGCGCGGATGCGGGTTCGTCGCGGCCCGCGTCATTCATAGAGCATCACCGAAGTCGCCGAAACCGTCACCGGGCCGGTGAGCGCGCTGAACGCGGAACCCAGCACGAGCCCCGTATACGTGTAGGTCACCGTCACCGTCAGCGCGGTGCCCGACGTCGTGCCGTTCGCCTGCGTCACGGTCACCGCCGGTGTGGTCGCGGTGCCGCCGGTGATCAGGCTGTTCTGCGTGTAGTTGAGCGCGACGTTGGCGACCTGCGTCGTGGTCAGCATCGGCACGCGCAGCACGACGCCGGCCCGCGCCGCCTCGCGGCTCGCGTTCGTGATGACGGCCTTGTCGCACAGGATCAGGCTCGTGTCGATGATGCCGATCAGCACCATCAGCAGAAACGGCAGCATCAGCACGAATTCGAGGGACACGACGCCGCGTGCGCGGCGGGCGCCGGTCGCCCCGCGTGTCATGGCGCGGCTTCCGCGTCCGGCTGCGCGAGCGCCGGCCGCGCGCCTCCCGCGCTCCCGCGCGACGCGAGCCGCGCGCGCACCGCCTGGTAGAAGCGCAGGTTGTCGGCGACCGCCGACGCGGGCAAATCCGCGGACAGCAGCTTCTTCGCCGAATCGGTATTGCCGAGCACGCCGTACGCGAACGCGAGGTTCTGGCGCGCCTGCCACGGCGCGGACGGCAGCCCGGCGACGTCGAGCAGCACGTTCACGCCCTCGCGTGGCCGGTTGCTCAGCACGAGCGACAGCCCGAGGTCGACGCGCAGCCCCTGCGCGTCCGGGTGCGCGCGCAGCGCGTCGCGATAGACGACCTGCGCATCCGCATGACGCCCCTGCAGGTCGAGCACGGTGCCGAGCCCTTGCGCCGCGAGCGGATGGTTCGGCTGCGCGGCCAGCAGGTCGCGATAGCGCTGCGCGGCTTCGTCGAGACGCCGCTGCCGCAACGCGACGCGCGCGAGCCCGAGCCGCGGCCCGAGCTCCGCGGGCGCCTGCCGCTGCGCCTCGTCGTAGAGGATCCGCGCGCGCTCCAGGTCGCCCGCGCGATAGTTGACGTCGCCGAGCCCCAGGCGCGCCGCGAGCGATTCGGGATGCTTCGCGAGTACCTTCTCGTACAGCGTCGACGCGAGATCGACGTTGCCGCCGGCGAGCGCGCTGTCCGCGATGCGCAGCTCGGCCTGCGGGTCGTCGCTCTTGTGCGACAGCGTCGGCCGCGTCTGGATGCCCGGCGAGCCGCCGGCCAGCACCGGCAGCACGGCCGCGAGCGCGAACGCGCGTACGACGGATCGTGTCATCTGAATACCTCGAGCAGGCGAATCGCCGCCGGGCCCGCCGCGATCAGGCCCACCGTCGGCAGGATGAACAGCATCATCGGCAACGTGATCTTCGGCGCCAGCTTCGCGGCCCGTTCCTCGAGCGCGACGATCTGCTCGGTGCGCTCGGTGCGCGACAGCGTGCGCAGCGCCTGCGTGATCGGCGTGCCGAAGCGCTGCGACTGCGTGAGCGTCGTCGCGAGCGAACGTGCCGACGTGAAATCGACGCGCGCCGCGAAATGCGCGAGCGTCGCGGACACGTCGCCGCTCAGCGTGAGCTCGTCCGCGCACACCGTCAGCTCGTCGGCGAGCGGCGGACAGATGCGCGACAGTTCGTGCGCGACGCGCCGGATGCCCGACGCGAGGCTGTTGCCGGCCATCGTGCAGATCACCAGCAGGTCGAGCGCGTCCGGAAAGCACGCGGCGATGAGCCGCCGCCGGCGCCGGATCATCGCGCCGAGCACGTATTCCGGCACGATCACGCCGACCACGAACGCAGCGACCATCGCCAGCGCCCGGATCACGAAGTATTCGCCGAAGCGCGGAATCAGCGGGCTGAACGCGATCGCACCGCACGCGAACAGCACGCCGCAGCTCAGCTTGATCCCGATCATCGACGACACCGCGCGGCGCTCGCGAAAGCCCGCGCGCGTCAGCTGCAGGCCGAGCTTCACGCGCTGCATCGGGTCGAGCACCGGCAACCGTTCGCCCAGTTGCGCGAGCCGGCGCGTCAGGTCCTGGCGAACGCCGCCCGGCTGCAGCCACCCCGTCACGGCTGCCGGCGGGTGCTGCCCGGCAGCCTGCCGCACGCGCGCGGCGATCCGCTGGCGGGTGCCGCCGCCGGGTGTGCCGAGCGCCGCCGCGACGCAGGCGAGCAACAGCAGCAACAATTCGAGGCCGCGGGCGGCCAGCATCGACATCGTCATCGCGCGGTATCCAGTTTCGAGATCTTGCGGATCACCAGCAGGCCGACCGTCAGCAACCCGGCCGCGATCGTCAGCATCGTGTGCCCCGCGTGCGTCGAGAACAGCAGCATCACGTAGTCGCGGTTCACGAGGAACAGCGCGCCGATCATCACGAACGGCACCGCCGAAATGATGTTCGTCGTGATGCGCCCTTCGGCGGTCAGCGCGCGGGTCTTCAGGCGGATGTCGCGGCGCGTGCGGATGATGCTCGACAGCTCGTCGAGCGTTTCGCCGAGGCTGCCGCCGGTCTCGCGCTGCAGCAGCAGGTAGACGGTGAAGAACGAGAAGTCCGCGATCATCAGCCGGTCCGCCGCCTGCGTCAGCACGTCCTTGAGATCCGCGCCGACGCGCAGGCTGTCGCCCATCGAACGGAACGTCGCACGCACCGGCTCGGCCGCGCCGTCGCCGACCATGCTGATCGCCTGCGTGACCGGAATGCCCGCGCGCACCGCCCGCACGATCACGTCGATCGCGTCCGGGAACGCTTCGAGAAAGCGCAGGCGAAAACGCCGGATCAGCGCGAGATAGCTGCTGCGCAGCGCGACGAGCGGCAGCCCCGCGTAGACGAACGGGCGCACGAACCCCGGCGGCCCGATCAGCTTCACCGCGACGATCGCCGCGACCGCACCGGCGATCGTGCTCGCGACGACGATCCTCACCCCGCCGTTGCCGCCTACCGCGCGCACCCGCGACACGTAGCGCTGCAGCCATGCGCGCGCCCGGCTCTGCCGGCGCTCGAGGCTCAGCAGCGCGAGGCCGGAGCCGGCGGCCGCGCCCGCGTCGCCGCCCGCATGCGCCGGCGACAGGCGGCGCATCCGTGCGCGGATGCGCTGCGCCGGCCCGTTGCGCGCGCGCTCGAGCAGCGACGAGATCGCGAGCCCGATCGCGAGGATCGCCACGAACCCGCCCGCCGCGAACAGGTCGGCGGCCCTCATTGCCGGAATACCTCGGCGAGCGCATCCTCGACGCCGTAATACGCGGCGCGCGCCGCGAATCCCGGCCGCAACGGCGATGCCTCGAACACGCCCTTCACCGCATCGCGCGTCGTGTCGCCTTCCTGACGGAACGCGAACAGGTCCTGCGTGATGACCACCTCGCCTTCCATCCCGACGATCTCGGTGATCCGCGTCACGCGCCGCACCCCGTCGCGCATCCGCTCGATCTGCACGAACAGGTGCACGGCGCTCGCGATCTGGCGGCGGATCGACAGCAGCTGCAGGTTCGCGTTCGCCATCATGACCATGCTCTCGAGCCGGCTGATCGCGTCGCGCGGCGAATTCGCGTGAATCGTCGTCATCGAGCCGTCGTGCCCCGTGTTCATCGCCTGGAGCACGTCGAACGCCTCGGGGCCGCGAATCTCGCCGAGGATGATGCGGTCGGGCCGCATCCGCAGCGCGTTGCGCACGAGATCGCGCTGCGAGATCCCGCCGAGGCCCTCGGTATTTTCCGGGCGCGTCTCGAGGCTCACGACGTGCGGCTGCAGCAACTGCAGCTCGGCGGCGTCCTCGATCGTCACGATCCGTTCGTGCTGCTCGATATGCTGCGACAGCGCGTTGAGCAGCGTCGTCTTGCCCGAGCCGGTGCCGCCCGAGATCACGATGTTCAGCCGGCATGCGCACGCGACCTTCAGCACCTGCAGCATCGGGTGCGAGATATTGCCCTGCTGAGCCATCCGCGCGAGCGTGATGTCGCGCTTCGCGAACTTGCGGATCGAGATCGACGGGCCGCGCATCGCGATCGGCGGCAGCACGACGTTCACGCGGCTGCCGTCGGCGAGCCGCGCATCGACCATCGGGCTGCTCTCGTCGACGCGCCGCCCCACCGCCGCCGCGATCCGCTGCGCGACGCTCGCCACGTGCGCGTCGTCGCGGAACTTCAGCGACGTGAGCTCGAGCCGGCCCGCGCGCTCGACGTACACCTGGTCGGGCCCGTTGACGAGGATGTCGGTGACCGTGTCGTCGGCCAGCAGCGGCTCGATCGGCCCGACGCCGAACATGTCGTTCAGGATCGCATCGACGATCAGCACCTGCTCGCCGGCCGTGATCTTCAGGCGCTCGCGCTCGACCGTGTGCGCGGCCACCTGCTCGATGCCCGCGCGCACCTCGTCGCGCGTCTTCATCAGCGCCGCCGACATGTTCATCGACGTGAACACCGCGTGGCGGATCGCGTCGAACTTGCTCGACCGGATCAGCGCCTCGCGGCTATCGGCCGCCGCGCGGGTCGGCATCGGCGCGGGCGCGGGCGGGCGCGGCGCGTTGACAGGCTCGGTGCGCTCGGCCGGCACGGGGTCCGCCGGCGGCCGGTTGCGGGTACCGAACGTCACGATCCTTTCCTCCACTTGACGAGCCGCGCATACCACGGCTCGGCGACGGCCATCGGCTCGCCGGTGATGCCGTTCGCGAGCTGCCGGATCTGATCCACGAAGCCGTGCCGCTTCGCGCCTTCGATCGGCTCGCCGAGGTTCTCGGCAACGGCGAGCGCCTGCGGCTCATGCGGCAGTTCGTGCAGCGGCGCGCCGCCGAACGCCTCCTCGAAATCGACCGGCTCGACGCGGCCCGCGACGGGCGCGAGCGGGTTGTTCAGCACCATCGACAGCAACCGCTCGCCGGGCAGTTCCCGCACGAAACGCACGAGCCGCGCGGCCTCGTAGGCGGCATGCACCGACCGGTCGGCGACGATGTACACGAGATCGGACGCGACGAGCGCGTCCTCGAGCAGCTTGCCGGCGCCGCTCCCGACGTCGAACAGCACGTAGTGGAAACGGTCCTTCAGCATGTCGACCAGGCGCGCGACGGCCTCGTCGCGCAATTGCACGTCCGCGCCGTAGGTCAGCTCGGCGGACAGCACGTGCAGCCGGTCGCCCTTCGTGACGAACATGCGCTCGAACAACGCGTCGTCGGGGCGCTGCCCCATGTTCAGCAGTTCGATCAGCCCGTTGTTGCTGGACAGCCCGAACATCGAGTTCGCGCCGCCGCCATGCAGGTTCAGGTCGACATAGGCCACGCGGCGGCGCTTCTCGCCGGCCAGGAAGCGCGCGAGGCTCACCGTGATCGTGGTCGCGCCGACGCCGCCGCGTGCGCCGACGAAGCTGACGACCTTGCCGGTACGCGCCTGGACGACCGATTCCGTGGCCGTCAGCGCACGCCGCATCAACTCGACGGTCAGCGGCTTGACGATGTAGTCCTGCACGCCGATGCCGAGCAGGTTGCGAAACAGCCCGACGTCGTTCTGCGTACCGATCGCGATGACGCGCACCGACGGGTCGCACACGTCGGCGAGCCGCATCAGGTCCGACACCGGCAGCACCGAATCCGACACGTCGATGACGAGCTGGCGCGGCGAACGCTCGTACTGCTGCAGCAGCCGGATCGCATCGTCGCACCCGCCTGCAGATGGGTGCGCGTGATCGACAGCTCCTGCGCGACGCGGCGTATCACGTCCTCGCTGCCCGGATCGGCGACGACCGCGACGAGATCGGCCGCGCCGACGGGGGCGGCACGCTTGGCATTCCGGCTGGCGAGCACTTTCATGGCGGCGTGAGAGAGGCGTGGGTGGGATCAGCGGCCGGGCGAGCCGGTCGTCAGCGTCTTGCCGGGCGTCGGCTGCTTCACGCGATCCTCGACGTAACGGCGCACCGCGTCGGCCGCGGCCTGCGCGTCCGCGCCGCCGTACGGCACGGGCGCGACGAGATCCTCCGGCCGCGCGAGCATCGCCGCGAGGTTCGCGTAGGTCGCGCAGCCGAACGGCACGCCGGGCCGCGCGTACCCCGCGTCGACGAGATGCGACGGCTGCATCAGCGTCGCGCAATCGGGCGGCACCGCGCGCGCGCCGTCGAAGCCGATCGTCCGCGCATCGGGCAGGTTGACCGGCGGCGGCGCCGACAGGCAGCCCGCGAGCCCCAGCGGCGTCAGCAGGCCCAGCGCGGCGACGGTCGTTCGAATTCGCATGAGCGCCCTCCCGAAGTCAGTACACGAAGCCCGCGGCGCCGACGAGGCGCGGCGTGTCGCCCGACAGCAGGTCGAGCCCCAGGTTGCGCTGCACCGCGAACTCCAGGTCGCTGCTCGGCCGCGCGACCGTGTCGATCGCCTGCTCGAGCTGGCCGGGCCCGGCCGGCTGCACGATGTACGGCGTGACGATGACGACCACCTCGGTCTTGTTGTCCTGGAAGTTCTTCGACGAAAACAGCCGGCCGATGATCGGCAGCCGGCCGAGCCCCGGGATCTGCGACACGGTGTCGGCCGTCTGGCTCTGCAGGAGCCCACCGATCGCGAAGCTCTGCCCGCTCGACAGCTCGACGGTCGTCTCGACGCGCCGCACCGTGAGCCCCGGCACCTTGACGCCGCCGGTCGTCACGCTGTTGTTCGCATCGACCTCGCTCACCTCCGGCCGCACCTTCAGGCTGATCCGGTTGTCGGCGAGCACGGTCGGCGTGAAATCGAGCGACACGCCGAACGGCTTGAACTCGACCGTGATCGCGCCGGTCGACGAGCCGGCCTGCGCGACCGGAATCGGAATCTCGCCGCCCGCGAGGAAGCTCGCCGTCTCGCCGGACATCGCGGTGAGGTTCGGTTCCGCGAGCATCGTGATCAGCCCCTCCTGGTCGAGTGCGTCGAGCACCACGTCGATCGACCAGCGCCCCGCGCGGAACCCGCCGAGTACCGAGAACGCGCCCGTCGGCGACAGGTTGAACAGGCTGGTCGTCGGATCGAACAGCGTGCGGCCGTTGAACAGCCCGCCGACGAAGTTGCCGGCCCCGCCCAGCGCGCTCCAGTTGATGCCGAGCTGCTGCGTGATGTTGCGGCTCACCTCCGTCACCCGCACGCGCAGGTTCACCTGGATCGGGCGCGACAGCGTGAGCCGGTTGACGATCTTTTCCTTGTCGTGCAGGTACGGCGCGAGCGACTGCATCACGGCGTCGGCGTCGGCCGCGCTCGGCACCTTGCCCGACACCATCAGCGAGCCCGGCGCACCGGACACCGACAGCTTCAGTTGCGGGAAGCGGCTGTCGAGCACGCCCTGCAGCGATGCCGTGTCGACCTGCACGATCACCGTCTTGCGCAGGATCGGACGATGGTTCGCGCCGAGCGCGATCAGCGTGGTCGTGCCCGCCTTCTTGCCGAACACGAATACGGTACGCGGCGACGGCACCTGGATGTCCGCGATGGCCGGATCGGCGACGAACATCGCGGTCGCGGGCTCGGGCAGCGACAGCAGTTCCCCCTTGCCGGTCGCGATCGACAGCGCCGCGCCCGCGTCCGGCGCGCTCGCGCGCTGCGCGAACGCGACGCCGGGTGCGCCGGACACGAATGCGCAAGCCATGCACCACAGAGCGATCCAACGAACCATGCGCACCATGCGTGTTCCCGTCAAATGCCCAAATGCCGGCCGCCGCGCGGCCGGTCCGATCCGTCACTGCGTGGCCGTCCCCGGCGGCTGCGGCGCCTGCGCGGCGAGGTTGCCGCCGTTCGACGCGCCGTTCGATACGCCGGGCAGGCCCGGCAGCCCGGACGGCAGCGGCGGCACGCCGGCCACGCCGATGCCGCCACCGCGCGCCCCGTCGTCGACCGTCGAGCCGCGGTAGATCACCACCGTATTGTTCTGCCGGGGCAGCCGCGCGCCGGCATCCGGCGCGGCGCCCGGCGCGCGCGTCGCGTCGCGGAACGCGCGCGACACGTCGCCGGCCCACACCGGCTGGGTATCGGCCTCCTGCTCGTCGCCGCCCGCCGGCTGCCGGCGGTCGCTCGTCGCGAAACTGCGCAGCGCGAGCGACAGCGAGCCGAGGCGGGTTGCCACCAGCACGACCTGAGCGGTGCGCGGCGCAACCTCGAGCGTGACCGTGCGCGCGTGGACGGTCGCGTCCGCGCCGCTGGCGGGCACCTTCGCGCGCTGGAATTCGGAACCGACCGCGAGCACGCGCGCGCGCCGCACCACCGTCTCCGCTTCGAACGTGCCCGGCGACGTCGCCGAGCCGCCGATCTGCTGCGTCAGCAACACGTCGACGAAGTCGCCCGGCTGGATCAGCCCCGCGTTGCCCGACACGTCGTCGACCGGCACCGAGATCGCCCGCATGCCGGGTTGCAGCGCGGCCGCGAGAAAATCCGGTGCGCCGGCCGGAATCACGTTCTCGACGCGAATCGGTGCGCCCGCGCCCACGTGGTTGCGCAGCAGCGCGCCCTTCAGGTCCGCGCCCGGCTGCGACTCGACGAACGCGCCGGCCGGCACCTGCGCGCGCGGCATGCGCTTCCACGCGAGATCGTTGTCGCGCAGCAGCAGCCCTTCCGGCAGGTCGGCGGCGGCGACCCGCACGCGCGCCTGCGCGGACTCGACGGGCGCCTTGGTGGTGGACGCGGCGACGTACAGCTCGCGCAGGATGAACGCACCGATGCCGGCGGCAACGACGAGCACGGCCAGTCTCAGCGGTTTGGGCATGGCGGCGTGCGTCCCCCGGCTAAGTGAACGTGGCGGCGTGCGCAAACGACGCCCAGACGGCCAGCGTGCCGCCGAGCGCGAGCGCCACGCCGTACGGCACGCCGCGCGTCGCGACGGGACGCGCGGGCGCGGTGCGGCGCTGCCGCGCGTCGGCCGCGAGCGCCGCGACGCCGCACGCAAGGCCGCCCGCGCCGACGATCGTCAGCACCGGGACGGCCAGCGCCGGGCCGGCCCACAGGCATACCGCCGCCGCGAGCTTGACGTCGCCTCCGCCGATCCAGCCCGCGTGGCGCATCGCGCCGAACAGCAGCAGCATCGTCGCGCCGGCCGCGACATGCCCGGCCAGCGGCGCGAAGCCGTCGCGCGCGAGCGCCGCCGCGACGAAATACAGCGCCCCGAACGCGAGCACCACGCGATTGGACAGCCGCCGGTCGCGCAGATCCTGCGCGGCGAGCGAAGCCAGCAGGACCGTGGCCACCGACTGCACGAGATAGAGCATGAGCGGAGCCGTCCGTCGGCGCGCCTCCGCGCGAGATACATTCGACTGCTGCGGATCCGTGTGCGTCGGCGGCGCGGGGTCAGGGAATCAGATCAGGCCGGTCACTTTCGTGATCAGCGCGGTGAACAGGCTCGGCAAGCCGCTCGACGTGCTGCTGAGGATCACGCCGACCGCCGCCAGCGCGACCACGACGATGCCGGCCAGCACTGCGTATTCGAGCGAGCTGACGCCGCGTTCGTCACGCAGCAGGGACTTGACGTATTGCAGCATGGCAACCTCCTTGCAAGGGGGTCGGAGATCGACCGTTGAACGTCACGGCGTTGCGTGACTCCGACGGCCCTCACATCGGGCCGCTCGCATCCCCGGAGTCAATTCGATCGCTGCGCCGCCGGCAGGCACCTTGCCGACGACCTGATTCGTCTAGGGTATAGACAATTTTCCAGGCGAATTCAAATGATTTGGCGTCGGAGTGCATTTATGGATAGCACCCCGTAACAATCAAACAATGTGTCATTGCGCCGCAATTGTTTCTCGTGAAGCAACGAAATTCCGGATCGTTGATCGGGCGCGTGCGCGCCCCTTCACGGGCGAATCGGCTGTTCACCTCGCGCAAGCAGCATGTCGATTTTCATTGAATTTTCGGGCTCGCGCGTCGGCGTCGATTTATTACCGATGCACTCGCACAACCCGGTAAAAACGACGAATCCGGATCGATTTTTTATGCGGGTTTTGCTGCCTTTACGTCAATCCAGCCAGACCCCGTCGAAGCGGTGGCCGCCGAGCGGCGAGAACGTGAGCCCGTGCACGCGCTTCGACACGGGCAGCGACACGATCGACGTCGCGATCGGCGTGAACGGCACCTGGTCCTTGAACACGACCTGCGCCTGTTCGTACAGCGCCGTGCGCTTCGCGACGTCGGCTTGCGCGCGCGCCTGGTCGATCAGCCGTTCGAAATCCTGGTTGCACCATTTCGCGAGATTGCTGCCGTGCACCGCGTCGCAGCCGAGCAGCGTGCCGAGCCAGTTGTCGGGATCGCCGTTGTCGCCCGACCAGCCGTACAGGATCGCGTCGTGCTGCCCTTCGAGCTTCGCGCGACGGTTGTATTCGCCCCATTCGTAGCTGACGATCTTCGCGCGCACGCCGATCTTCGCCCAGTCCTGCTGGATCAGCTGCGCCATCAGCTGCGCATTCGGGTTGTACGGGCGCTGCACGGGCATCGCCCACAGCGTGAGGTCGAAGCCGTTCGGGAAACCGGCCTGCGCGAGCAGCGCCTTCGCGGCCGCCGGATCGCGCGGCGCATCCTTCAGGCGCGGGTTGTACGACCATTGCGCGGGCGGCATCGGGTTCGTCGCGACCTTCGCGTCGCCGTTGAACACGGTCTTCACGATCGCCGACTTGTCGATCGCGATGTCGAGCGCACGCCGCACGTCGACGCGATCGAGCGGCGCATGCTGCGTGTTGTACGCGACGAAGCCGACGTTGAAACCCATCCCCGAGAACAACGACAGCTTCGGGTCGCGCCTCACCGTCTCGAGATCGGCCGGGCGCGGAAACACCGATACCTGGCATTCACCGCTCGCGAGCTTGTGTAGCCGCGTCGCCGGATCGGGCGTGATCGCGAACACGAGATGGGCGAGCTTCACGTCGTCCGGCTTCCAGTAGTCCGGGTTCGCGTCGTAGCGGATCAGCGCGTCCTTCTGGTACGTGCGCAGCAGGAACGGCCCCGTGCCGACCGGGAACTGGTTGATGTCGGCCTCGCGGTGACGCGCCGCGAGCTGCGACGCGTACTCGGCCGACAGGATCGACGCGAACGCCATCGCGAGATTGCGCACGAACACGACGTCGGGCGTCTTCAGCACGAAGCGCACCGTGTAATCGTCGACCTTGTCGATGCGCTCGATGTTGCGGTCGAACCCGAGGTCGCTGAAATACGGGAAGCTGACCGCGTACGCCTTGCGGAACGGATCGTCTCGATCGAGCATCCGGCGGAACGTGAACACGACATCGTCGGCCTGGAACGGCCGCGTCGGCTTGAACCACGCGGTCGTCTGGAACTTCACGCCGCGCCGCAGATGGAACGTGATCGTACGCTGGTCAGGCGACACGTCCCAGCTCGTCGCGAGCGCCGGTTCGAGATCGAGCGTGCCGCGCCTGAACTGCACGAGCCCGTTGTAGATCGTGAACGTACTCGCGTCGAAATCGGTGCTCGTGGTGTGCTGGCCCGGATCGAAGCCGGCCGGGCTGCCTTCGGTGCAATACACGAGCGTCTTGCCGGCGGGCGCGGCAAGCGCGTGCGACGCCGCGAGCGCGCCCAGCGCGCCGGCGAGCAGGCCGAGCCGGAGCCGACGCGCGACGGACGAAACGAAAGGAGTCTTCATGATGGCGATGGCGGTGAGAGAAGGCGCAATGGACTGCGCTTCATCTTCGCGCTCGCGACGCCGATCGCTTACCAATTAATTCGCCATTGCTTATCGCAGCGGCAAGCGGTGGAAAGCGCCGGCGCGTTCGCCGATTCGCTGCTTTCGATATGCGCAAAGATTGGTTGGCGCGCCACGCCTGTCGACGTAAAGTCGTGGGTCCGTCCGGCGTGGAGTGCACCGTCAACCCGCTGCGCTTCCGCTTCCCTGCCCCGAGGCTGCCCGATGAGCAAACGTCACACCCCGATCGACACCGCCCCGGCCGATGCGCGCCGCCGCCGGCTGCTGCAAGGCGCGGCCGCCGGGCTGGCCGGGCTCGCGCTCGGCCCGCTCGCCGGCCTGCCCGCCCACGCGCAAGACAGCGGCACGCGGCTGCGCGTCGGCTTCCAGAAATACGGCAACTTCGTCGTGCTCAAGGCACGCGGCACGCTGGAGAAGCGGCTCGCGAGCCAGGGCGTCACGGTGCAATGGCTCGAATTTCCGGCCGGCCCGCAATTGCTCGAGGGCCTGAACGCCGGCGCGATCGACGTCGGCACGGTCGGCGAGACGCCGCCGATCTTCGCGCAGGCGGGCGGCGTCGATTTCGTCTACATCGGCAACGAGCCGCCCGCGCCGCAGGGCGAGGCGATCGTCGTGCTGCCCGATTCGCCGATCCGCAACGTCGCGCAGCTGCGCGGCAAGAAGGTTGCGTTCAACAAGGGTTCGAACGTCCACTACCTGCTCGTGAAGGCGCTCGAACACGCGGGCCTGACCTACGCCGACATCCAGCCGATCTACCTGACGCCCGCCGACGCGCGCGCCGCGTTCGTGCAGCGCAACGTCGACGCGTGGGTGATCTGGGATCCTTACCTGGCCGCCGCCGAGCGGCAGATCGGCGCGCGCGTGATCGCGAACGGCGAAGGGCTCGTGCGCAATACGCAGTA
The DNA here is from genome assembly GCF_001718835.1 of Burkholderia cepacia. Classification (NCBI taxonomy): domain Bacteria; kingdom Pseudomonadati; phylum Pseudomonadota; class Betaproteobacteria; order Burkholderiales; family Burkholderiaceae; genus Burkholderia; species Burkholderia cepacia. The sequence continues at coordinate 2,223,513 of NZ_CP013444.1, forward strand.
CTACCTCGCCGCACGAAAATACGCGGCCGCTCATCCGCAGGTGCTGCGCGCGCTGCTCGACGAAGTCGACGCGGTCGACCGCTGGGCACGCGACCATGTGACGGAAGTCGCCACGCAACTGTCGCCGCTCGTCGGCCTCGACGCGCCGACGCTCGAAGTCGCGCTCAAGCGCGCCGGCTACGGCGTGCAGCCGATCAGCGATGCGACGCTCGCGTATCAGCAGAACATCGCCGACGCGTTCAGCGCACTGAAGCTGATTCCGGCCAGGGTGACGGTCGCGAACGCGCGCTGAGCGCGGCGCAACGGGTAGCCGCCCGCGCCGGCACGCGTCACCACGCCTGCCGGTAAATCTCCAGCGCGTCGGCCTCCGTCACCTCGCGCGGATTGTTCACGAGCAGGCGCGTCTGCAACATCGCGTCCGACGCCATCCTCGGCAGGTCGCCCTCGCCGATGCCGACCTCGCGCAGCGTGCGCGGAATGCCCGTCGCGGCGATCAGCCGGTCGATCTCGCCGATCAGCGCGTGCGTACGCGCTTCGTCGCTGCCCGACGCCGACGGCGCGACGATCGCCGCGAGTTCCGCATACAGCGGTGCGGCGGCCGGTGCGTTGAAACGCAGCACGTGCGGCAGCACGAGCGCATTCGACAGCCCGTGCGGCACATGGAAGATCCCGCCGACCGGATAGGCCAGCGCATGCACGGCCGCGACCGGCGCATTCGCGAACGCCTGCCCCGCGAACATCGCGCCGACCAGCATCGCCTCGCGCGCGTGGCGGTCGTGGCCGTCGTCGCACGCCGCGAGCAGGTTGCGTGACAGCAGCGTCAGCGCGTGCACGGCCAGCATGTCGGATACCGGGTTCTTCAGCCGCGCGGACGTGTAGGCCTCGATCGCATGCACCATCGCGTCGATACCCGTCGCGGCCGTCGCCGCGCGCGGCAGGCCGAGCGTCAGTTCCGCGTCGAGGACCGCGACATCCGCGAACAGGTGCGGCGACACGACGCCCATCTTGCGCGCCTCGCCGACCGTGACGATCGACACGGCCGTCACTTCGGAGCCCGTACCGGCCGTCGTCGGCATCTGCACGAGCGGCAGCCGCACGCTCGCGACCTTGTCGACGCCGTACATGTCGGCCAGCGCCTGCTGCCCGGGCGCGAGCACCGCGATCAGCTTCGCGACGTCCATCGACGATCCGCCGCCCAGGCCGAGCACGATCTCCGCATCGGCCGCGACGGCCCGCTCGGTTGCGTCCAGCACCACGTGCTCGGGCGGATCGGCGATCACGTCGTCGATCACGGTGACCTGCCAGCCGTGCGCGGCGAGGCTCTCCAGCGCCGGCGCGAGCACGCCGCTGCGATGCAGGAACGCATCGGTGACGACGCACAGCCGCACGAGCGCCGGAAAGCGTTCACGCAACAATGCGCCGAGCCGGCGCGCGGCGCCGAATTCGACGACTTGCGTCGGCACGGTACGGAATTGAAACGGGTTCATCGGGTGTCTCCTTGATGGGGTGCCGCGCCGATGCAATGTGGCGGCTCAAGTCGCGGCGATCGCGCAGCGGAATAATCCTGCTCGAACCGATCCGCTGAAGATGCGGCGTTTCCCGATGGGCGTCAAGTGCGTTCGCGGTGCGCTAACGCTTCGCCAGGGCCAGGAGCGACAGCAAGCGCTGGCGATCCTGGCGAAGCACGTCGCGCATGCGGGACCGGCTTCGGCGTCGGGCTCGCGCGTCGAACGGCGGCTACCTGCCGTGGGTCCGGCTGCCGGATCGCGTGCCGAGCATGGCGCTCTACCAGCTCGCGTTCGAAGCGGGCATCACGTTTGCGCCGGGGCCGCTGTTCGCGGTCGACGATGCGTTCGCGCATCACGTTCGGCTGAATTGCGGGGAGAAGCTCGATGCACGCCGCCGCGACGCGTTGATCCGGCTCGGCGGGCTGGCGTGCGCGCTGGCCGACGGCGACGCGGGCGTGCAATTGCCCGGATAACGCGTCGCCGTGAACACGCATCGTCAAAAACAGGTCGTGGGATAACGGGCGTCCCACCGAAGGTTGGAGTGCTTCTTGAATACGTGGCAAGTCCTCCCGTTTCGGCGCACCGTGATATGCCTGCTGTTGGGCGCACCTTTGGGTACGTATCCACCCGAGTGCTCCCCCATGATGAAGGTGCACGCATTGTTCTGGAATGCGTGACGTAGCGCCGCGTCGCTCGAATTCCGTATCCTGGCGGGCCAACCGCTCAGCCCCCCTTCGTCTTCATAGCGGGGCGAAAAATTGCACCCCTCGGCTTGTGCATGCCCCACCATGGCGAACAGCACCGGCATCACATACAGATACTGCGTAATGGAACGCTTGAACATGATTTGCCCTCCTGATTGATCCGCACGGACCCGTATTGAAACAACGGCGGTTCGCCCGGGCACCCTCGTATCACCGCGGCGAGCACCGCCGGATGATTGGCCGACAGGTCGGCAACCTCGGCATGTCGATTCGGCGATGTCCCATTGTGTCGAGCGGCAGCCATCGCGCCGATAGATCGAAAGTCACGCGCGAGGTCATGGGCGCAAGGTCGTGGCCCTTTGAGACGCGGGCCGGAGACCACCCACAGTCGCACCCACAATCGCGCCTACAATCGACGCCACGCGCGTTGCCCGCGTGACATCGAGGAGCCGTCCATGCCCAAGATCGATCTCGCCAATGTCCCGGAGCGCAAGGGCTCCGGCTATCCGCCGCCGTTCGATGCCCGCTGCGCCGAGCGCATTCGCCAGCGGCTCGGCGATGCCGGCGGGCTCGCCGACTTCGGCGTCAACCTGATGCGCGTGCCGCCCGGCAACTGGTCGAGCCAGCGTCATTGGCATACGGCCGAGGACGAATTCGTCTATGTCCTCGCAGGCGAGCTGACGCTGATCGAGGACGACGGCGAAACCGTGCTGCGCGCGGGCGACTGCGCGGCGTTTCCGAAGAACGCCGGCAACGGCCATCACCTGATCAACAAGTCGGGGGCGATGGCCGTCTATCTCGAGGTCGGCTCGCGCTCGCCGGACGACGTGATCACCTGCTCCGACATCGACATGATGAGCCCGAGCCGCGACGGCCGGTTCCTGCACAAGGACGGCACGCCTTATCCGGCGTCCGGCGACTCGCGCACCGGATCACCGGCGGCATGACGATGCACGCCGCCGGGCGCGCCTGATTCTTGATTTCAAGTCAAAAGGATTTCGCTTTTGACGCCGTGTTCACTCGAGACCAAAGCGGGCACACTCGGTCCCGTCGAACGCACCGCCAACGCGTTCGAACCGGCCCACCGGGACGCCTTCGCAGGAGCTCGTCAACATGAACGCACCGATCGACCGCCAGCCGTGCCGCAGCGGGGCCGGCGATCACCTCGCCGAAGGCATCCGCGCGCCCGCGCCTGCCGAAGCGACATACACGTGGCAACCGGTCGCCGACGGCATCTACGCAATCGCATGGCGGAGAACCGAGGGCTCGACCGTCGCCGGTCAATCACCTCGCCGCTCGCGTGCGACGTCGCCGCCCGAACTGGATCGGCTCGAACGCAGCCTGCGAGGGCTGTGAACGCGTTCGCAGCCGGTCCGCCCCGACGCCTCGACTTTTTTCCCAACCGCGTGTACAACACGGCGACTGACGCGCCCGTCGGACGGGCGCACCTCTTTTCCATGGGAATCCCCTGATGAAGCTTTCCTTCGAGGCGCTCGAGGCACTGGATGCGATCGATCGCACCGGCACGTTCGCCGAAGCGGCCGAGCTGCTGCACCGCGTCCCGTCGGCGCTCACCTATCTCGTCCAGAAGCTCGAAAGCGATCTTGGCGTCGTGCTGTTCGATCGCAGCGGCCGCCGCGCGAAGCTCACGCAAGCCGGCCGAGTGGTCGTCGACGAAGGCCGGCGGCTGCTGTTCGCCGCCGGCCAGCTCGAAATGAGGGCGCAGCGGATCCAGTCGGGATGGGAAGCCGAGCTGCGCATCTGCATCGACGAGATCATGCCGTTCGCGGCGCTGTGGCCCTATGTGCACGCATTCGACAAGCTGAACATGGATACGCGCCTGCGCCTGTCGACCGAAGTGCTCGGCGGCTCCTGGGACGCGCTGATCACTCGCCGCGCCGACCTGATCGTCGGCGCGCCGGGCGAGCCGCCGCCGCTCGCGAACATCGTCACGCGCCCGATCGGCGAAATGCGGCACGTGTTCGCGATCGCGCCGCACCACCCGCTCGCGGCCGAGCCCGAGCCGCTGGCGATGGCGGACGTCGCGCGGCACCGGCGCATCGTCATCAGCGATACGTCGCGCGCGCTGGCGCCGTGGTCGATCGACGTCGAGCCCGGCCAGCAGGTGCTCGCGGTGTCGAGCCTCGCCGCCAAGGTCGCCGCGCAATGCGAGGGCCTCGGCGTCGGCTCGCTGCCCGAGTGCATCGCCGAGCGCGCGATCGCGGACGGCCGGCTGATCACCCGCAAGGTCAACGGGATGCGGGACGTCACGCAGTGCTTCCTCGCATGGCGCGACGACGAGATCGGCCGCGCGCTCGGCTGGTGGATCGAGCAGTTCGACCGCCCGGACCTGATCGAGCGGTTCACCGAAAGCCTCTGACGAAAACGGTCGTCAGCAGCGTACGGCCGCCGGCCGCTCGATTCCGGCGAGCGTCCCGCCGAGCCGCTCGAGCTCCGCGACGAACCAGCGTTCGCCCGTTTCGTCGCAGCGCTGCAACGCCGCTTCGAGCGCGGCCTTCGCTTCGCCGGCGCGACCGTCGGCAGCCAGGCAGCGTGCGTACTGCGCAAGCAGGAACGTCTGCACCGCGCCGTAGCCGGTGTCGGACAGCGCGTCGAGCGCGGCGCGAAACCGCGGCGCCCACGCCGCGCCCGCGCCGGTCGCCGACTTCAGGTATTCGTCATAGCATTCGCAGCACGCGAGCCAGACGCTGAAGCCCGCGCGGCTCGCGCACGCGCGCAGCGCGGCGATGCCGCGCGCGGCGACGTCGAACGCGCCCGTGAGCAGCGCGACGGGGATCAACCCCTCGGCCAGCACGGCGCCGATCACGGTGTCGGGCGCGTAGTCGCACGCGAGGTCGAACGCCTGCGTCGCGAGGCCCAGCGCCTCGTCCGGCGCACCGAGCGCCCACTGCACGCGCGCGAACATCGCCTGCGCGACGATGCCTTGCTCGGGGTGCAGGCCGGCCGCATGCCAGCGCCGTTCGCCGTACGCGCACACGCTCAGCACCTGCTGGAACCGGCGGTGCGCGGCCTCGTGCGCGCCTTCGTAGTGAAGCGCGGTCGCCTCGGCGTGCAACGCGAGCATCTGCGCCGACGCATGGTCGAGCGCCTGCGCACGCGCGCGCAGGCGGCGCGCCCATCGCAACGCGTCGCGCGCGTGGCCGGCCTGCTGGCTCGCGCTCCACCGGCCCCACAGCGCGCGCAGCTCGTATTCGGCGTCCCCCGCCGCGACGGCGAGCGCGTGCACCTCCGACCACGCCGCCTGCACCGCCTGCGTCGGGCCCGCCGTATAAGCCAGCGCCAGCGCGAACGCGGCGAGCAGCGGCATCCGCGTGGCGCCGGACGTCGGCGCGATGTCCGGGTCGAGCGTTGCGTCGAGCGCGACGCGGGCCCGCTCGCAGCATTCGTCGACGAGCGCCAGGTCGAACAGGCACGGCACCGCCACCGCCGCGAGCGCGATGCCGACCGCCTTGTCGCCGGCCGGCGAGAACGCCCAGTCGAGCGCGGCGCGCAGGTTGCCGAGCTCGTGCCGCACGGCGTCGAGCCAGGCGGCCGACCGCGCGTCGAAGCGCCCGGCCGGCGCCTGCGCGAACAGCGCCTGGAAAAAACGCGCGTGCGCGAGCGCCGCCGCCTTGCATTCGCCATTGTTCTCGAGCTGCTGCAGCGCGTAGGCGCGCGTCGTCGCGAGCAGCCGGTAGCGCGGCGCCCCGTGCGCGTCCTCGCGGATCAGCAGCGATTTCGAGACGAGGCCGGCGATCGCGTCGAGGATGTCCGTCTCCGACAGCCCCTTCCCTTCGACGACGTCCTCGACCGCCTCGAGCGAGAAGCTGTCGCGGAACACGCCGAGCCAGCGCAGCAGCATGCGCTCGTGGTCGCCGAGCAGGCGGTAGCTCCAGTCGTACATCGCCTGCAGCGTCTGGTGGCGCGGCAGCGCGGTGCGGAAGCCGCCCGTCAGCAGCCGGAAATGGTCGTCGAGATGGGTGGCCAGCACTTCGACGCCCAGCAGCGCCGCGCGGGCCGCGGCAAGCTCGATCGCGAGCGGCAGGCCGTCGAGGCGCCGGCAGATCGCCGCGATCAGCAGCAGGCTGCGCGGGTCCAGCGGAAAGCCCTGATCCGCCGAGCGCGCGCGGGCGACGAACAGCTGCACCGCGCTCGTCGCCAGGATCGCATCGCCGCAGTCGTCATCGCCGGGCACGTTCAGGGGCGGCACCGGACGCAGCCACTCGCCGCGGATGCGCAGCGCCTCGCGGCTGGTCGCGAGGATGCGCAGGTCCGGGTGCGCGTCCGCGAGCGCATCGGCGACCTGCGCGACGGCATCGATCACGTGCTCGCAGTTGTCGAACACGAGCAGCATCCGGCGCTCCGCCAGATGCGCGGCGACGGTTTCGAGCGTGGCCGTGCCGGTCGGCTCCGCGATGCCGAGCGCGGCCGCGATCGCATCGGGCACGAAGCGCGGGTCCGACACCGCCGCCAGCGGCACGAACGCGACGCCGTCGGCGAAGCGCGCCGCGACCTGCTGCGCCACCTCGACCGCGACGCGGGTCTTGCCGATGCCGCCCGCGCCGACCAGCGTCACGACGCGCGCGGCATCGAGCGCGGCGATCACTTCGGCGATCGTCCGCTCGCGGCCGATGAGCACGGACGCCGCAGCGGCGAGCCGCAACGCCGGCGGCGCCTCGTCCCGAGGGGCCGGCGCGTCGTCGTGGCGGCGGACCGCGAGCCGGTAGCCGCGCCCCGGCACGGTCACGATCAGGTCGCGGTGGTCGGCGAGCGCCTTGCGCAGCGCGGCGATGTGCACCTGCAGATTGTTTTCCTCGACCACGGTGCGCGGCCAGACGCGCTGCATGATGGCGTCTTTCGATACCAGCGCGCCATTCGCCAGGATCAGCAATTCGAGAATGTCGAATGCGCGACTGCCGATGCGTACCGGCTGGCCGTTCGCTTGAATTTCACGTTTATCGAGAAAGACTTGAAGTGGTCCAATGCGGATCATGGCGATTCGGTCTTTCAGGAGATGAGTCAATGGCGGCCGGCCCGACGTGCCGCCGCTCAGGACGTCCATACTACGTTGTTTGCGCTTCCCGACGCTTTAAATATTCAGAACAATCTAATCGAATTTTTTGAAGTATGCGTGCTTTTTTATTCAGTTGAATCGTCCGGCTGCCAGGCATTCGAAATTCGCATAAAAATTCGGCACTGCATGACGCTTCATGCTTCATAACAATTCAGGTTCGGCTCAGGACTTTCGGCGACCGGCCGGGCAGACTGCCTGCCAGCTACGGCAAACCGGCGCGCCCGCCTCGTCGCGCGCCGGCGGCAATCCTTCACCGACTTCGGAGCATGCCCGCCCACATGAACGACGCACCGACCGCCCCGTTCGCACGATGAGCCCCCCGACGATGGGCCAGAGCGTCGCCGGCATCCGGATTCCCAACAGCGCGCTCGCGCGGGCCGCGGCAGCGGCCGCGCAGGAGCCGGCGCTCCTGTATCGGCACGCGATGCGGGTCTTCCTGTTCGCGTCGCTCATCGGCCGGCGTCGCGCGCTGGCGTTCGACGCCGACCTGCTGTACGTCGCCGCGCTGTTTCACGACATCGGCCTGACCCGGCGCTACCGGGATTCGCGCCACCGGTTCGAGGTGGACAGCGCGAACGCCGCGCAAGCGTTCCTCGACGGGCATGGGGTGCCGGCGGCCGAGACGGCCGAGACCTGGCGCGCGATCGCGCTGCATACGTCATTCGGCATCCATCCGCACATGGCGCCGCTGACGGCGCTGCTCGGCGCGGGCGTCGAAACCGACCTGTTCGGCTCGCACTTCGATGAAGTGACCCGCGCCGAACGCGACGCCGTGCTGCATGCATGGCCCCGCGGCGCCGGCTTCAAGGAGCTGATCCTCGAAGCGCTCGCCGAGGGCATCGCGCAGCGCGCGGCAACGACGTTCGGCAGCGTCTGCGCCGACGTGCTGGAGCGCCACGACCCGAACTATCGCCGCATGAACTTCTGCGGCCGGGTGCTCGGGTCGAACTGGAAAGACTAGTCGTCGGCAGGCCTTGCGGGTTGAAGGCTGCGCCTTCAGCCACGGGCCAACCGGGCGATGAGACCGTCGAGCTCCGTCGCGAGGATCATGTCCGCGCTGTTCGCCGGCCGCTTCGCGCCGCGCCACTGCGGCTTGTAGACCGCGTCGCCGATCCGGATCCCCTTCCCGCTCAGCGCGCAGCAACTGCTGATCCGGGATTTCGCGCTGATCCAGCGCTGCTCGTCGTAGCGGAACCGCGTCGGGTCGCTCCACGACAGCAGCACGGACGAGCCGGTCTGCCGCTCGGCCGCGACGACCGTGGCGCGGCGGCGCGCGTCGCCGCTGGACGGCACCGGCGCGACGTTGCGGTGGCGGCGGCCCGCGCCGTTCGCGTCGAGGATCGATGCCGGCAGCGCGCGGCCGGCGGCGGCGGATGGGTCGAGCAGCGTGATCATCCGTGCCCAACGGCTAAGTTCGTTCATGACGGCGTGTCCTTGGAAGTGGCGCAACCCCAGTTCGCGTCGCGGTCCGGCACCGACAGCGCGGCGGGAGCCGACACGGGATCGACGATAGCCGCTGCGCGATGAATAGTCCTTTAGCGAATCTGAATCGTTCTGGCGTGTATTTCCGGCACTTCCGGCACCGCCGGCAGGAATCCGAATCATTCCTCGAATCCGGCACACGCCCCGTTCAAGAAAATTCAGATCGCTTCAGTACACGCCAAGGGGCTCGCGTGTAGGCTCCCCGCTGTGTTCGCATCCGTCGCGACCGCATCGCGACGGCGGGCGCTTGCCGGTCGTCGGGCGAAGTCGCCACGCGCCGATCACCTTCATCATCCGTTTCATGCGGTGTCGTTCCACCGCACGCTCAAGGAGACCCAATGCGTTCCACGCAAACCGACGCCGTCGAATCGACCCGGCGCCGCGACATGCTGTTCGCCGGCGCGACGGCCGTCGCCGCCGCCGCGCTGCCCACGGCGGCATCCGCCGCCGGCGCGCCGAAACAGGCCGCCACTTCTGCCCATCACGGAGCCCATGCCATGAACACCATCACGACGAAAGACGGTACGCAGATCTACTACAAGGACTGGGGCACGGGCCGCCCGGTCGTCTTCTCGCACGGCTGGCCGCTGTGCGCCGACGCATGGGACGCGCAGATGCTGTTCCTGCTGCAGCACGGCTATCGCGTGATCGCGCACGACCGGCGCGGCCACGGCCGCTCGGGCCAGCCGTCGCAAGGCAACGACATGGACACCTACGCCGACGACCTCGCGGCGCTGCTCGACGCGCTCGACCTGCGCGAAGCCACGCTCGTCGGCCATTCGACGGGCGGCGGCGAAGTCGCGCACTACATCGGCCGCCATGGCACGCGGCGCGTCGCGAAAGCGGTGCTGGTCAGCGCGGTGCCGCCGATCATGGCGAAGACGGCCGCCTATCCGGGCGGCCTGCCGATCGACGTGTTCGACGGCATCCGCAAGAACGTCGCCGCAAACCGTTCGCAGTTCTACAAGGATCTCGCGGTGCCGTTCTTCGGCTTCAACCGGCCGAACGCGAAGGCATCCCAGGGCACGATCGACGCGTTCTGGGCGCAGGGGATGATGGGCGGCATCCACGGCCAGTATCAGTGCATCCGGGAATTCTCCGAGGTCGACTACACCGAGGACCTGAAGAAGATCGACGTGCCGACGCTGATCCTGCATGGCGAGGACGACCAGATCGTGCCGATCGACAATTCGGCGCGCCTGTCTGCGAAGCTCGTGAAGCAGGCGCAGCTCAAGGTGATCCCGGGCGGCTCGCACGGGATGTGCGTCGTCGACGCCGACAAGATCAACGCCGAGCTGCTCGCGTTCCTGAAGGCGTAACGCGCCGCGCGCCGGCGTGGCGACGCGCGCCATGCCGGCCGGCCGCATGCCCGACACGCCGTTCGCGAGCGCAACCGCGGCGTCGGCTTCGCGTCGGGCCGGCACGAGAACCTGATGGCCCGCGCCGCGATCACCGTCGAGGCGTCGGTCGCACGCACGACCGGGCACGTGACGCGCCACCGTGCAGGTGCGCGCCGCACACGCTCATGCGCGATGAAGCCGGCGCGTCTTCCGGTGCCGGCCCGGCGCCGGCCGGCTGTTCGCGTTCGCCGCCTTCCGCCGGCTGCGACGCCGGGCCCGCCCCGTCAGGCGCGACCGCCGCCGTCACGCCCCATTGCTCGCGCTCATGGCGCGCATGGCACGCGGCGACGCGTTCGAATTCCCCCACGTCGCGCAGCTTCTCCAGCGCATATGCGCGGACCGATTCGGTCAGCCGGTACTGCGCGCGAGCGCCCCGAAACTCGACACTCAACAGCGACTTCGCAACCAGCTCGCCGAGCCCGCCGATCGTCTCGACGAGCGGCGTGCCGGGCGCCGTCGCCACGGCGCGCGCGTCATCGAACGTGAACGGGCCGCTGAAGCAGCCGAGCCGCCGAAACAGCGCACGCGCGGCGGGATTCAGCAGCGCATGGCTCCAGTCGAGCGTCGCCCGCAGCGCCTGGTGGCGCGGCGGCGCGGAACGCAAGCCGCCGGTCAGCAGGTTCAGGCGATCGTCGAGGCGCGACGCGACCCCTTCGATGCCGAGCGTCGCGACGCGCGCGGCCGCGAGTTCGATCGCCAGCGGCAGCCCCTCGAGGCGCCGGCAGATGTCTCCGGCCAGCCGGATGCCGCCTTCGTCCACCTCGCGGCCGGCGGTCGTCACGCGGACGCGGCAGAGAAACAGCTGGACGGCGGCACAGCCGGCGATCGCGTCGGTGCACGCGTCGCGGTCGGGCACCGCGAGCGGCGCGATGCGCATCACGCACTCGGCCGGGACATGCAGCGGCTCGCGGCTGGTCACGAGCATGCGCAGCGTATCGGTGCGCGCCGCGAGCGTCTCGACGAGGCGCGCGACCACGTCGACGACGTGCTCGGCGTTGTCCAGCACCAGCAGGCAGCGCGAGGCGGCGATCGCGTCGGCAATGGCGTCGATGCCGGGCACGCCGTCCGCCGGCACGCCAAGTGCGGCCGCGAGCGCGCGCAGCACGTCGTCGCGCGTCGCTGCGCACGCGAGCTCGACCCAATGCACGGCGCACCGGGCGCGGCGGCGCATGTCGTGCGCGACCTGCGCGGCGACGCTCGTCTTGCCGATGCCGCCGGCGCCGATCAGCGTGACGACCGGCATCCGGTCAAGCATGTCGATGACCTGCCCGATTTCGGCCTGCCGCCCGATCAGCGGCGTCGGTGCGTCCTGCGGCCGCAAATCCGGCGGCGAGCCGGCGACCAGCAGGTAGCCCCGGCCCGGTACGGTCTTGATCAGGTTCCGGCTCTCGCCGAGCAGCTTGCGCAGCGCCGCGACGTGCACCTGGAGCAGGTTCTCCTCGACGATCACGCCGGGCCAGACGGCGTCCATGATGTCGTCCTTCGACACGACGGAACCGTTCGCGCGATGCAGCACCTCGAGAATCTCGAACGCGCGTGCGCCGATGCGCAGCGGCACGCCATGCCGGCGCAGGTCCCGCTGCTCGAAATCCACCGACAACGTCCCGATCCGGACCATGGCTGCCCCCTGCGACCTCTTGATGACGAACCGGCCAACGCGGCAATGCCGGACCGGGAATCGGCGCCCCGCGCCCCCTTCTGCACAAACCTGACGCCGAACGCCCATCGCGCGATCCGAGTGTAAGGAGGCTCGAACGGGATGTCTTGAAGGAAAATACGCGGCCCCCGCGTGGGCCGCGGGATCGCGCAACCGCGCCGGGACGGTCGCGAATCGCACGAATCGGCGCGTGCGCGCCCGATAGCCAGCGCACTTTCGTTCAAATAGACTTGGGCCAGTCACGCGTCCCGTATAAACTGGCGATCGATTTTTTCGCGCGTCACGCGCCTTTCAAGGACCCTGCGTCATGTCTCGTGCCCTCATCGCGCCCCCCGCGCCGCTGTCGAAGGACACGCTCGGCTGCGTGTCGGGCTTGCTGTCCAAGGATGTCGAACGCGCCGCGGACGGCATCACGTTTCATCGCAAGTGCATGCCGGGCGAGCAATTCGAGCGCATCGTGATGCCGGCCTGCGACCGCGGCTTCCTGATCGGCATTTCACTGCAGGACGGGCATCGTCGCGTGTTGTATCGGGGTGCGCGGCGAGTCGAGCGGGCGTTCCAGCACCACTCGATCTACATTCGGGATTTCTCGGAGCAATTCCGGGCGGATCTGTATGGCAATTTCGACTTCGTGCTCGTGGAAGTGTCGCGAGCCTGTCTCGACCGGCTCGGCGAGGAACACGGCGACGCGCTGATCGCCGGCCTGACCTGCGCGGCCGATCAGTGCGACCCGGTGCTCGGCCATCTCGCGCACGCGGTCGCCGACAGCCTCGACACGCCGGGCGCGCTGAGCACGCTGTTCGTCGAGCAGATCGGGCTCGCGATCGGCACCCACCTCGCGCGGCGCTACGGCAATGCGGGCAAGGGCGACCTCCACCGCAAGGGCACGCTGTCGCCCGCGACGGCGGCGCGCGCGAAGGAGCTGCTGATGGAAAAGGCGAACCTGGGCGTATCGCTCGCGGAAGTCGCGAAAGAATGCGACCTGTCGCGCGGCTATTTCATCCGCGCGTTCTCGCGGACCACCGGCCGCACGCCGCACCAGTGGCTGCTCGAGCAGCGCGTGACGCAGGCGCGCCGGCTGATCGAGACGAGCGGCATGACGCTGGCGGAAATCGCCGCGGCCTGCGGATTCGCGGACCAGAGCCACCTGAGCCGCGTGTTCGCGAAGGTCGTCGGCCACGCGCCCGGCGCGTGGCGGCGCGGCGCCGGCCGCTGAGCGCGCGCATCGCGGGCTTGTGCAGCATTCAGAACAATTCATGTGACCGCGTCCGCCGGTTCGCCTATCCTCGACGAGCGCCCGCGTGCCCACCCGGGCACCCTCACCCACCTCGCGCGGCACTTCGTTCCGCGCACATGAACCGCTGACGTCCAGGATTGAACATGACCGACAACAAACTGCCCGTGCTGCTCAGCTTCAACGGCGGCTTCGTCGACACGGCCGGCTTTCTCGCGCTGCAAGGCCTCTTCACCGCGCACGTGACCGGCAACTTCGTCACGCTCGGCGCCACGCTCGTGTCCGGCACATCCGGCGCGATCGCGAAGCTCGCGGCACTGCCCGTGTTCTGCATCGCGATCGTGCTGGCAACCGTCTGCGCGAACCGGCTGAACGCGCGCGGCGCCAACGCGCTGCGCGTGATGCTGTTCGCGCAGGCCGCGCTGCTGACGTGCGGCGCAGTGCTCGCGGTGGGCATCGGCCCGTTCCCCGACAGCGATGCGCTGCCCGCGCTCGCGACCGGCATGACGCTCGTCGTCGCGATGGCCGTGCAGAACGCGCTGCACCGCCTGCACCTGTCCGACGCGCCGCCGACCACGCTGATGACGGGCACCGTCACGCAGATCATGATCTCGCTCGGCGAGCGCATCGGCTCGCGTGCGCCGCGCAAGCCGGGCGACGATGCGCGGCTGCGCAGGATGACGGTCAGCGTCGCCGCGTTCGCCGCCGGTTGCGGCGCGGCGGCCGGCCTCTATCTGGCCGCCGGCCTGTGGTGCCTGTTCCTGCCGCCGCTGCTCGTGATGATCGGGTGGGCCGGTGCGCGACGCGCCGCACCCGAGGCGGCCGCGCACTGATCCTGCCCGGCGCGCGGGCGGCTCGCCGGCCGCGCGCGCATCGATGAAAAAAACTGCCGCATCACCGACGCGGCAGCTTCGTTACCTCTGCATCGCTTCTGTACGTCGGGCCGGCATGCCGGCCCGATGCACGGGCATCACTTCACGTTCGCGGGAACCGCCGCGAGAATCTCGTGGGCGTTCGCCGTGCGCTGCTTCGCCTTGTGCACCATCGTGTACGCGTAGTCGACGCCGATGCCGTACGCGCCCGAATGCTCCTTCGCGATCGCCATCACCGCGTCATACGTGCCGCGGTGCGCCCAGTCGCGCTGCCACTCGAGCATCACCTGCTGCCAGGTCACCGGCACGACGCCGGCCTGGATCATGCGCTGCATCGCGTAATCGTGCGCTTCCTTCGACGTGCCGCCCGACGCGTCGGCCACCATGTAGATTTCGTAGCCGCCTTCCAGCATCGCGCACAGCGCGAACGTGTTGTTGCACACCTCGGTCCACAGGCCCGACACGACCACCTTCTTGCGGCCGTTCTTCGCGAGCGCGTCGCGCACCTTCTGGTCGTCCCACGAGTTCATCGAGGTCCGCTCGAGCAGCGGATGATCCGGGAACACGTCGAGCAGCTCCGGATACGTGTAGCCCGAGAAGCTCTCCGTCTCGACGGTGGTGATGATCGTCGGGATGTCGAAGGTCTTCGCGGCCTTCGCCAGCGCGACCACGTTGTTCTTCAGCACTTGCCGATCGATCGATTGAACGCCGAACGCCATCTGCGGCTGCTGATCGATGAAGATCATCTGGCAGTTGTCCGGGGTGAGAACTTCGAGTTTCGGGTTGCTCATGGTTGCTTCATCCTCTCAATCATCAAAACGTCACGGGTATGCAGGCTTGCGCCGCATCAACGATGCCGATCCTTTCGGCGTCTTTTCCATGCTAGCAACGTCCCGCTTAAATATCCTTAAACCTCCTTAATTCAACCTCGATGCGCGGCGCAACGGCGTCTTGCCTGCCTACAATGCGTTCGTCGCGGCGCTTGCCGCACGCAATCGTCAGGCACGCGAATCATTCGGCCGCGCGCCGCACGTGCGCCATTCCATCGACCTACCTCCAAAGGACCCGCTGATGAAAATCTATGTCCTGTCGTTGCTCGCCGGCGTGCTCGTCGGCGTGATCTACAGCCTGCTGCACGTGCGCTCGCCCGCACCGCCGCTCGTCGCGCTGGTCGGCCTGCTCGGCATCCTCGCCGGCGAGCAGATCGTGCCGGTCGCGAAGCAGATGCTGTCGGGCACCGCGTTCCACACGGCGTGGCGCGATTCGAAGTGCAATCAGCACATGTTCGGCGCATTGCCGGGCCGCAACGCGAACCAGGCCACCCAGGTTGCCAGCCATTCCACGGAGAACCGTTCATGAACACGTCAAGCGCGAAATCGCCCGATCTCATCCTCCGCAACGGGCGCTTCACGACCTTGAACCCGTCGCGCCCGACCGCGAGCGCGGTCGCGATCACCGACGGCGTCTTCTCGGCCGTCGGCGACGACCACAAAGTGATGGCACTCGCGGCGGGCCGCACGGAAGTCGTCGACCTCGGCGGCCGCGCGGCGCTGCCCGGCCTCATCGACAATCACCTGCACATCATTCGCGGCGGGCTCAACTTCAACATGGAGCTGCGCTGGGACGGCGTGCGCTCGCTCGCGACCGCGATGGAGATGCTCAAGCAGCAGGTGGCGATCACGCCGCCGCCGCAATGGGTGCGCGTCGTCGGCGGCTTCACCGAGCACCAGTTCGCCGAGAAGCGGCTGCCGACCCTCGACGAACTGAATGCGGTCGCGCCCGATACGCCGGTCTTCATCCTGCACCTGTACGACCGCGCGATGCTCAATGCCGCCGCGCTGCGCGTCGTCGGCTACACGAAGGACACGCCCGAGCCCCCGGGCGGCCAGATCATGCGGGACGGCAACGGCAATCCGACCGGCCTGCTGCTCGCGAAGCCGAACGCCGCGATCCTGTATGCGACCCTCGCGAAAGGCCCGAAGCTGCCGCTCGAGTACCAGGTCAACTCGACGCGCCACTTCATGCGCGAGCTGAACCGCCTCGGCGTGACCGGTGCGATCGATGCGGGCGGCGGCTTCCAGAATTATCCGGAGGACTACGAAGTCATCCAGCGGCTCTCCGACGCGAAGCAGCTGACGATCCGCCTCGCGTACAACCTGTTCACGCAGAAGCCCAAGCAGGAGAAGGACGATTTCCTGAACTGGACGAAGACGTCGCGCTACAAGCAGGGCGACGACTACTTCCGCCACAACGGCGCGGGCGAGATGCTCGCGTTCTCCGCCGCCGACTTCGAGGACTTCCGCCAGCCGCGCCCGGACATGGCGCCGGAGATGGAGTCCGACCTCGAGGACGTGGTGCGGATTCTCGCGCAGAACCGCTGGCCGTGGCGCATGCACGCGACCTACGACGAGACGATCAGCCGCGCGCTCGACGTGTTCGAGAAGGTGAACCGCGACACGCCGCTCGCGGGGCTCAACTGGTTCTTCGATCACGCAGAGACGATTTCGGAGCGCTCGATGGATCGCATCGCGGCGCTCGGCGGCGGCGTCGCGGTGCAGCACCGGATGGCGTACCAGGGCGAGTATTTCGTCGAGCGCTACGGCGCGAAGGCCGGCGAGGCGACGCCGCCCGTCGCGCGGATGCTGTCGAAGGGGCTGAAGGTGTCCGCGGGCACCGACGCGACGCGCGTCGCGAGCTACAACCCGTGGGTGTCGCTGTCGTGGCTCGTCACCGGGCGCACCGTCGGCGGCCTGCGCCTGTACCCGCAGGCGAACTGTCTCGACCGCGAAACGGCGCTGCGGATGTGGACCGAGAACGTCACGTGGTTCTCGAACGAGGAAGGCCGGAAAGGCCGCATCGAAGTCGGCCAGCTCGCCGACCTGATCGTGCCGGACCGCGACTTCTTCGCGTGCGCCGAAGCCGACATCGCCGACACGACGTCGCTGCTGACCGTGGTCGGCGGCAAGGTCGTCTATGCGGCGGGCCCGTTCGCCGATCGCGATGCGCCGCTGCCGCCCGCGATGCCCGACTGGTCACCCGTGCGCGCGTTCGGCGGCTATGCGGGCTGGAGCGCCGCAGGCGCGGAAGGCCGGCCGCTGCAGCAGGCCGCCGCGCAACTGTGCGGCTGCGCGAGCGCGTGCGGCGTGCACGGCCACGCGCATGCGCGCGCGTGGTCGAGCGACGTACCGGCCTCCGACCTGAAATCGTTCTGGGGCGCACTCGGCTGCGCGTGCTGGGCCGTTTGATGAACGGCGCCATCCGCCGGATCGACGCGTACGCGGCCGCGCTGCTGCGGCCGCTCGCGCGCAGCCGGGTCGTGCGCTGGCCGGCCCTGCTCGGCCTGTGCGCCGCATATCTGCAAGGCGGCCTGCACAAGGCCGGCGACTTCGGCGCGGCCGTCGCCGAGATGCGGCACTTCGGCGTCGAGCCGGCCGCGCCGGTCGCCGCGCTCGTGATCGCCGTCGAGCTGGTCGCGCCGCTGCTGATCCTCACCGGCGTGCTGCGCTGGCTCGGCGCCGGCGTGCTCGCGGGCTTCACGCTGTTCGCCGCGTACGTCGCGAACGCGTTCTGGCACGCGCCGCCCGATGCGCGCTTCGGGGCCACGGCCGCGTTCCTCGAACACGTCGGCCTCGCGTGCGCGTTCGTACTGCTCGCGCTTCACGATCTGCACGAGCGCGGCGCAGACGATCACGCCGCCGGCCCCCAATAGCGGGCTCACCCCGTATCTCCAACCATCATGTCAAACCAAGCAAAGAAACCCGTCATGAAACTCAACGCGCTTCTCCTGTCCGCGGCACTCGGCCTGGCCGTTTCGATCGGCGCGACCGGCACGTCGTACGCCGCCCAGCCGCCCGTCGCGGCGCAAACCGTTGCGGTCGCGCCGCAGTACGACACGACCCACGTGTACGTCGCCCCCGAAGACGTCGACCGCTTCGTCGCGAGCTTCCTCGCGACCTTCGGCGGCAAGAGCACGCCGCAGGTCGTCGCGACCGTCACGCCGACGCCGAGCTCGACCACGTCGCAACTGCTGCAGACGCCGGTCGGCACGGTCTCGCTGTTCGGCTTCAAGACGCCCGTGCCCTACCCGTTCGGCGCGGAACGCACCGGCTACCTCGTGAGCGACATCGACCGCGCGATCCGCGATGCGCGCGCGGCCGGCGCGAGCGTGCTGGTCGAGACGTTCCCGGACCCGATCGGCCGCGACGCCGTGATCCAGTGGCCGGGCGGCGTCAACATGCAGCTCTACGTCCATACGACGAAGCCGGACTACGCGCCGTTCGAGCGCGTGCCGGAGAACCGCGTCTACGTGCCGCGCGACGTCGCCAACGCGCTGATCCGCGGGTTCGTGCGCTTCTCGAACGGCAAGGTGGTGTCCGACGTCG
This sequence comes from Burkholderia cepacia, assembly GCF_001718835.1. NCBI lineage: Bacteria > Pseudomonadati > Pseudomonadota > Betaproteobacteria > Burkholderiales > Burkholderiaceae > Burkholderia > Burkholderia cepacia. The sequence continues at coordinate 2,241,826 of NZ_CP013444.1, forward strand.
CGCGCGCGCCCGGCGTCGAGATCGGCCGACCCGACGACCACTATCGCCGGGTCCGGATCGAATCGCCGTTCGGCAAAATGGTCGTCCTCGTGACGGACGGCCAGCTGCCCTATCCGTACGGCCGCGACACCACCGGCTACGAGGTCGCCAGCCTCGCGCAAACGCTCGACAAGGCCAAGGCCGCGGGCGTGACCGTGCTCGTGCCGCCGTACGCGGCGGACGGGCGCGACGCCGCGATCGTGCAGTTCCCCGGCGGCTACGTCGCCGAGATTCATCAGGTGACGCAGCCGTGATGCGCAAAGCCGACGCCGTGTTTCGACCGCCTCGCGCATCGGCCGGCGTCTGCGCCGCGCTGCTCGGCGCACCCCTGCTCGCGGCGCTGGCGCTCGCGCCGACGCCGGCCGCCGCGCAGGAGACCGACGCGCCGATCGTGCCGGACGCGCTGCCGACGCAGCGCCCCGCGATCATGACGAACCGCTGGCAGGAACGCTGGTATGCGCTCGCGAATCCGGCGTTGCGCACCGAGCCGCTCGACAGCCTCAAGTACATCCCGTTGTCGTCGACCGATCCGTACAGCTACGTGTCGCTGGGCGCGAGCCTGCGCGAGCGTTTCGAATCGACCGACGCGGGCAATTTCGGCGTCGGGCATACGGCGGGCGATTCGTACCTGATCCAGCGTTTTCACTTCAACGTCGACGTGCACCTCAACCGGCACGTCGAGCTGTACACCGAGTTCGAGGATGCGCGCGCGTTCGGCAAGAACACCGTGACGCCCACCGACAAGAACCCGCTCGACCTGCGGCTCGCGTTCGTGTCGTTCGTGCAGCCGTTCGACGCCGGCACGCTCAAGTTCCGCGTCGGGCGGCAGGATTTCCTGTTCGACTTGCAGCGCTTCGTGTCGTCGCGCGACGGCCCGAACGTGCGTCAGTCGTTCGACGCGGTCTGGGCGAACTGGGTCAGCGGCCCGTGGCGCGTGATCGGCTTCGTCAGCCAGCCGGTCCAGTATCGCGACGACAAGCCGTTCGACGACACGTCGAACCCGCACATGCGCTTCCATACGATCCGGATCGAGCGCCAGGTGCTCGGCAAGAACGAGCTATCCGCGTACTACTCGCTGTACGAGCGCGACAACGCGCACTACGTCGGCGCGCGCGGCAACGAACGCCGCAACGTGTTCGACGCGCGCTTCGCGGGTGCGGCCAACGGCATCGACTGGGATCTCGAAGCGATGGGGCAGACCGGCCGCGTCGGCCCCGCGAACGTGCGCGCGTGGGCGGCGGGCTCGCGCATCGGCTACACGTTCGCGAAGGCTGCGTGGACGCCCCGCATCGGGCTGCAGATCGACGCGGCGTCCGGCGACCGGCACCCGGGCGACGGCACGCTCGGCACGTTCAATCCGCTGTTTCCGAACGGCTACTATTTCACGCTCGCCGGCTTCACCGGCTACTCGAACCTGATTCACGTGAAGCCGTCGATCACGGTCAAGCCGATGCCGAAGCTCACGCTGCTCGGCGCGCTGGCGCTCCAGTGGCGCGCGACGACGGACGACGCGGTCTACACGCAGCCGGCCAACCCGGTCGCGGGCACGGCCGGACACGGCACGCGCTGGACCGGCGCGTATGCGCAGGTGCGCGCGGACTACACGTTCAACAGCCACCTGACGGGGGCCGTCGAAGGCGTGTACTACGCGGTGGGCGACACGATCCGGGCCGCGGGCGGCCACAACAGCGAGTACCTGGGCGTCGAGCTGAAGTTTGGATGGTGAGCGCGGTGTGCCGTCCTTGCCGGATCATTCGATCGGCAAGCGGCAACCGCGCAATCTCCAGCTCGGCCCCTTGACGCACCGATCAATCAAACAATCAGCGTCATCATCAATAAAATCAAAACGAAATCGCAAAACCTCAACAATAATCGACATTAAAAACGAGACACACAACCACAATAAAATGCAATCGACCACAACAAATCAATCACACATTTAAATCCCTCCAAACCTCAAAATCTGCCATAGAATCCATTCAACGCAACTCAAGCAACATAAAACTGGAATTCAAATTAAAAATTTACTCCAATAATTCACCCGCAACGTTTCGAGCGCACGACAACACATCACAAAAATTCCGTCACTCGAAAACCAATAACACCGACAGTAAATTCCATCTTTTTGCGACACGCGTTCGTCGCATCACGAAACGGGGTGCATTCCAGATTCCCGCGGGACGACACCTCGACGGCGTCAAGCATCAACCTTGCTCTCCCATTGAGCACCGCCTTTAAATTTCGACCAATGGTCGTCCCCATACAAAGCGCCGGATTGCAAGATCGCAGGAGATCGACATGAACAGGACCGGGCATCAACTCATTTTGATAGCATCAATTTCATTAATTTCGACGAGCCCTCATGCGCAGCAAATAAAAATCCAAGGCAATATCACGCAGATCACCATGCCGGAACAGAAACTGCAGAGGGCCACACTCGATTTCAAGAATGCGCTGCCGATGCCGCTGCCGCGGCCGAGAGTCGCGCCCGCCTCATTGACCGATTCGATGCTGTACGGGCCACCGCGCTTCCCCGGGAATCCGGGCGCTGAACGCGGCGGCACGGGAGACGGCAAGCTGCGGCCCGTGCAGCTCGCCCCTGCCAGCGATTCGAGTCAACCTGGCGTGGAGCCGCAGGAATTCGGCACGTCGAATCACCCGTTCACGACGAACCGGGTCAACGCCAACGGAGACAATACCCAGTATTACTACCCGTTCCGGGCCGCCGGGAAACTGTTCTTCAATATCGGCTCGGCAACCTACGTGTGCTCCGCCTCGCTGATCAAGCCGGGAATCGTCGTCACGGCCGCGCATTGCGTCGCGAATTTCGGTCAGCAGCAGTTCTACTCGAACTGGGTGTTCACGCCTGCATATAGCAATGGAACGGCGCCCTATGGCGTCTGGAGCGTGGCGTCCGCGACCGTCTTGACGTCGTACTACAACGGCACCGACCCATGTGCGCAGCCGGGCGTCATTTGCCAGGACGACGTGGCCGTGCTGGTCCTGGTCCCGCAAGCAGGCTCGTATGCGGGAAACAGTGCCGGCTGGTTCGGCTACGGCTGGAACGGCTACGGCTTTACTCCGTCCGGAACGACGCTGATCAACCAGCTCGGCTACCCGGTTGCGCTTGATGGCGGCGGCCTCATGCAGCGCAACGACTCCCAGGGATTCGTCGCCTCCGGCTCGTCGAACAATACGATCATCGGTTCGCTGATGACCGGCGGTTCGAGCGGCGGGCCGTGGCACGTCAATCTTGGCATGGCGCCGGTGCTCAACGGCACGAGCTTCGGCAGTGCGCCCGCTCGCAACACCGTGGTCGGCGTGACGAGTTGGGGATATACCGATCCGTCGATCAAGCAACAAGGCGCGTCGCCGTTTACGAGCGGCAACATCGTGCCCCTCGTGAATAACGTGTGCACCAGCTCGCCGGCGGCCTGTTGAATGCCGTCATCAACCGAGCGACACGGCGGGCAGGCCCGCGCCCGTCCTGCGCGGGCCGCGGACTCGCCTGCCGCTCGGCTAGCCTGACCGCCGAATCCGCGCCGACGCCGCCTCCAGATCGCGCCAGGCCGGCTGCCCCGGCGCGTAGCGCGCGCGAATGTAGGCGGCCAGCTCGGCCATTTGCCGGTCGTCGAATGCGTCGCCGAAACCCGGCATGTAGCCGAGCCCGGCGGTCGCCGGATGATCGATGCCGTTGTGCAGCACGCGCAACAGGTTGTCCGGCGCGTCCTGGCTCACGCTCGTATTCAGCCCCATCAACGGGCGCACGCCGAAATGGCCGACGCCGCCCGACTCCGCATGGCATACCGCGCAGGCCGTGTCGAACGCGCGGCGGCCGTTTTCGAGGCCGAGCGTCGCGGCCGCTTCGGCGCCGCGCGCCTGGCGAGCGGCCGCATCGGCGACGGCCGCGGCGTCGACGTGCGGCGACAGCGACGCGACGTAGTGCGCGATCGCGCGCACGTCCGACTCGGGGAGCGCCGCCAGTCCGGCGACGACCGGCGCCATCGGCCCCGCGGCAACGCCGTGCTGCGCCGAAAACCCGGTGCGCAGATAGTCGTACAGCGCATCCTCGGTCCACGGCACCGGCGACGCTTTCGACGCGACCAGCGACGGCGCCGTCCACCCTTCCGCGACGCCGCCCGACAGATACGCGAGCCCGCCCTTCTCCGCGCCGAGCGCGTTGCGCGGCGTGTGGCACGCACCGCAATGACCGGCGCCGTCGACGAGGTACTTGCCGCGATTCCACATCGCCGAGCGATCCGGCGCCGGCGCGAACGGCCGCGCGTCGTGGAACAGCCAGTTCCAGCCCGCGACGAGCCGGCGCTGGTCGAGCGGGAACGGCAGCTTCGTTTTCGGCGGCGTGTGCTTCACGGCGGGCTGCGACATCAGGTACGCATACAACGCCAGCAGGTCCGCTTCGCTCATGCGCGCAAACGCCGTATACGGGAACGCCGGGTACAGATGCGTGCCGTCGCGCGCGATGCCTTCGCGCATCGCCCGCGCGAAGGCGGAATACGTCCATGCGCCGATGCCGGTTTCCGGATCGGGCGTGATGTTGGTCGTGTAGATCGTGCCGAACGGCGTATCGAGCGCAAGGCCGCCCGCGTTGACCCGGCCACCCGGCGCGGTGTGGCATACCGCGCAATCGCCGGCGAGCGCGATCTGTCGGCCGCGCTCGAGCGTCGCCGCGCTCCACATCGCGCCGTCCGCCCCGCCCACCCCACCCGCCGCAACCGGCGCGATCGGCGCGGGGCCGGGCAGCAGCGTGCACGCCACGCCGATCAGCCCGCCGACCATGCCGCCGCCCCCGAGCCAGCGACGCCAGCGCGGCATTGCGGAACGCATCGCGGACTTCGACGACGCGCGCTCGTGCGTGTCGACCGGTATGGCACGCATCAACGCGGCGCGAATGCTTTCGGCATCGAACGGCGGCGCACGAAACCGGACGCCGGTCGCGTCGTACAGCGCATTCGCGATCGCTGCCGCCGCAGGCGCGGCGGCCTCGTCGATGCGTTGTGCATCCCGTGCCGACAGCGCGAGCGGACGCGCGTCCGCCGCGACGTCGCGCATCGCCACGAGTTCGTGCGAGACGGCCGCCCGCGCGTGCCCGTCCGCCTCGTCATGAGCGGGACGCGCGGACAGGCGCGCGCCCATCACGCGCGAGATCGTCGCCTCGATCTGCGACGCGGGCAATCCCGTCAGCGTCGCGCTACCCGGCTGCCCCGAGCCCCGCCCGGCCACGACGCGCCGCACGGCGACGTCGCCGGTCGAACGGTCGACGTCCACGTCGACGACCCACGCGGTCCAGCTTGCCTGCCTGTCGGTCGTCTCGCTCTTGCCTGCCGACCCGCCATCAACGGTCGCGGCGAAGGCGTGCGCGTCGTCATTGCCGGCTCCGGCCCGCTCGACGCCTGCCCCACCCATCGCCGCCACCGCGCCGTCGAAAGCAAAGCCGCGCCCGCGCAGCCGGGATGACGGCCGTTCGCTCGCCGATCCGGCCGACGCGCCCCATGCCGCCCGCTCCGCGACCATTCGGATGACTTCGCGCGGACCGGCATCGTCGCGTGGATCGAGATGCTGGAGACGCAGCACAACCGGATCGCGCCCCATGTCGCCCGCCAGTTCGTCGATGAACGACTCGCGCGCGAACACGTGCGCATGCGGTGGAATCGCACGGCCTGCATCGTCGATCTCGACCGACGCGTGCGCGTGCCGATAGACGAACGTCGCCGGCGCATCCGCGCAATTCGCGGCAACCGGCGCACGCAATTCGTCAGACAGGCGATCGAGCTGCGCGCGGTAGCGCCACGTCGTCATGCGGCCGTCATAGGCGGTACGGGTTTCGACGTCGAGCGCCGCGCGCGCGTCCGGATCGTCCGTCGGCCATCGATATTGCGCGTGCCGGTATCGGGACGCATCGCCGCCCGGGCTGGCCGCGTCGACGTCCGCGCCGCCGGGCGCGCCGTGCGCGTGCGTCGTCGGTTCACTGTTCATCGTCGTGTCGCAGATACCGCGCGGCGCGATGCACCGCCCGGATGATCTCGAGATGCGTGCCGCAGCGGCACAGATTGAAGCGCAGCGCGTCGCGAATCGCGTCGTCGTCCGGCGCCGGGTTGCGATCGAGCAGCGCCTTCGTGCTCATGATCATCCCGTTCAGGCAGTAGCCGCACTGCGCTGCCTGTTCGTCGATGAACGCCCGCTGGATCGGGTGCGGCGCATCGAGCGAGCCGAGCCCTTCGAGCGTCGTGACCGTCCGCCCGGCCGCCGCGGCGACGGGCACCACGCATGAGCGCGTCGCCTGCCCGTCGATCAGCACCGTACAGGCGCCGCACTGGCCGAGCCCGCAGCCGTACTTCGGGCCGTTCAGCGCGAAGTCGTTGCGCAGCACGTAGAGCAGCGGCGTATCGGGCGCGGCTTCGTCGACGGCGCGCTGCACGCCGTTGACGCAAAGCGCGAGCGGCCCCGCGACGGAAGTGGAATGCGACATGGGCTGATCCAGAAAATGGGCCTGGGGGCCTCGCAGCACGCCGTGCCGCCGACAGCGCCCGGCATTGCGCGAGGCCGCTGCGCGCAGTCAGGGATCGTACACGCGCCGGCGGCCGCGCCGCGCTCGTCAGGTGGTCGCCGCCACCTTGTCGTGCGACGGCGACACGAGCGGCACGTCGAACACATCGTACCCGAACACCCACGACGGATCTTCGTTCGCGCGCAGCCACGTGTTGTCGTGCGACACGCGCTGCACCTTCGACGCGCGCGCCGCGCGGTTCGCCTCATACAGCGCGAACGCGTCCGGGTAATCGCCGGCGCCGACCTCGTCGAGACAGCGCGCGAGCATCGCGGCGTCCTCGATCGCCATCGCCGCGCCCTGCGCCATGTGCGGCTTCATCGGATGGCACGCGTCGCCGAGCAGCACGAGGCGGCCGCGGCTCCACAGCGGCAGCGGGTCGCGCTCGAGCAGCGGCCACTTGGTGATCGACGGCGAGACGTCGATCAGGTGCTGGATATCCGGATGAAAGCCGGCGAACGCTTCGCGCATCTCGTCGCGGCTGCTGTCGACCATCGACACGCCTTCCGGCCACTCGGCCTGCGGCACGCCGGTCACGTAGTAGTACTCGTCGCGCTTTTCCGTCACGTAGTAGACCATCATGTGACGATCCTCCGACCACCACTTCACGCACATGTCGTAAGGCTTGTTGCCGAGCAGCGACGCGGGGAACACCGCCCGGTGCGCGACATACCCCGTGTAGCGCGGCGGCGCGGCGCCGAGCAGGTGCTCGCGGATCCGCGAATTCACCCCGTCGGCGCCGATTACGATGTCCGCGGTCTCGACGCTGCCGTCCGCGAAGGACAGGCGCACCGCGTCGCCGGTGTCGTCGACCGACGCCAGGCGCTTGCCGAAACGGATCGTGCCGGGCGTCACGGCCTGCGTCATCAGCGCATGGAAATCGCCGCGATGCACGGTCAAGTAGCTCGCGCCGTAGGTCTTCAGCGCGTAGTCGCCCAGCGGAATCCGCGCGATCACGTCGGCCGTCCGCCAGTCGCGGCTGGTCCAGCAATCCGGGTGCGAACCCATCCGGTTCAGCGCGTCCTCGCAGCCGATGCGCCGCATGACCTTCATCACGTTCGGGCCAAGGTGGATGCCGGCGCCAAGGCGTGAGAACGCGGGCGCCTGCTCGTACAACGCGACGTCGTAGCCGCTGCGCTGCAGAAGGCCGGCGGCGGCCGTGCCGCCGAGACCGGCGCCGATGATTGCGATACGGGGTTTGCTCATGCGGATCTCCTGAACGTGACGTGATCCCGCTGTGTCGAAGGTCCTCGAGCGGGCTGGTTGATGATGCGTCCATGTAGCGTACACACTCATAATAATTCCAACAAGGAGATTGTTTGCTGCTGCCTTCACATACTGTAAAACACGTACAAATCCCTTCAATAGAGCATCAAATGGTTAACCAAGCATGCCGCCGGGTTTTTGATACGTTGCAGTTTTCAAACGTACACACTAGACTTTGATCGAACCCGAGTGCGCTCGCCGCCCTTACCCGCCACGGAGCCTTCCGCCATGAGCAAGACTTACCGCATCGGCCAGATCGTGCCGAGTTCCAACACGACGATGGAAACCGAGATTCCCGCGATGCTGCGGCTGCGCGAAACGATTCGCCCCGAACGCTTCACGTATCACTCGAGCCGGATGCGGATGAAGAAGGTCGTCAAGGAGGAACTCGCGGCGATGGACGCCGAATCCGACCGCTGCGCGCTCGAGCTGAGCGACGCGCGCGTCGACGTGCTCGGCTACGCATGCCTCGTCGCGATCATGGCGATGGGCCACGGCTATCACCGCGTGTCGCAGGCGCGCCTGACGAAGCACACCGCGGACAACGGCGCGCAGGCGCCCGTGCTGACGAGCGCGGGCGCGCTCGTCGACGCGCTGAAGGTGATCGGCGCGAAGCGCATCGTGGTCGTCGCGCCGTACATGCTGCCGCTCACCGAACTGGTGGTCGACTACATCCGCCACGAAGGCTTCGACGTGCTCGCGTACCGCGCGCTGGAGATTCCGGACAACCTCGACGTCGGCCGCCACGATCCCGCGCGCCTGCCCGACATCGTGAAGACGCTCCCGTGGCAGGACGCCGACGCGATCGTGCTGTCCGCATGCGTGCAGATGCCGTCGCTGCCGGCGGTCGCGAAGGTCGAGGCGATGACGGGCAAGCCCGTGATCACGGCCGCGATCGCGACGACCTACGCGATGCTGCGCGAGCTCGACCTCGAGCCGGTCGTGCCGGGCGCGGGCGCACTGTTGTCCGGCGCGTATTGACGCGCGCCACCTCTCGAACGGAGCCCATCCATGCCCTCGACCTTCCTGTACGGCGCGAACGTTCATGCGAACGGCATCCGCCAGCATTACCTGCGCTACGGCGGCGCAACTCACGCGCGCGCGGCACGGCCCGCCGTCGTGCTGATCCCCGGCATCACGAGCCCCGCGATCACGTGGGGCTTCGTCGGCGACGTATTCGGCGCGGCGTTCGACACCTACGTGCTCGACGTGCGCGGCCGCGGGTTGTCCGAAGCGTCGCCCGCGCTCGACTACGGCCTCGACGCGCAGGCCGACGACGTCGTGGCGTTCGCGGCCGCGCTCGGCCTGTCGCGCTTCAGCCTCGTCGGCCATTCGATGGGCGCGCGGATCGCCGCGCGCGCCGCGCTGCGCCGCCCGCGCGGGCTCGAAGCGGTCGCGCTCGTCGATCCGCCTGTGTCGGGCCCGGGCCGCCGCCCGTATCCGGGCAAGCTGCCGTGGTACATCGACTCGATGGCGCTCGCGCGCACCGGCACCGACGCCGAGGGGATGCGCGCGTTCTGCCCGACCTGGACCGACGCGGAGCGACAACTGCGCGCCGAGTGGCTGCATACGTGCGACGAGCGCGCGGTGCGCGCGTCGTACGAAGGCTTCCATACCGATGATTTCCACGCGGACGCCGCGCGGCTCGACGTGCCCGCGCTGCTGATCACGGCCGAGCACGGCGACGTCGTGCGCGACGACGACGTCGCGGAGCTGCAGCGCGCAACGCCGTCGCTGCGGCACGTGCGCGTGCCCGGCGCGGGCCACATGATCCCATGGGACAACGCGGCCGGCTTCTACGCGGCGTTCGGCGCGTTCCTCGGCGCGCCGCTCGCGGCCTGACCCTTTCCTTCACGCACATACCGGAGCCGACGATGCCAGTCAGCGATACTCAACTGATCGACGCGTGGAAGCAGGTGCTCACGCTGTCGCGCCTCGAACCGGGCCAGACCGTCACGATCCTGACGAGCCCGGCCACCCACCCGCAAACCTTGTCGTGCGCGCTGATCGCGACGCAGATGATGGGCGCGATCGTGAACCGGCTCGACCTGCCGCCCGTCAACGGCGACAAGGCGTTCAGCCGCGATCCGCTCGCGTACCTCGGCACGACGCCGCTCACCGGCAACCGCGCGGCGATCGCGGCGCTGAAGGCGAGCGACCTCGTGCTCGACCTGATGACGCTGCTGTTCTCGCCCGAGCAGCACGACATCCTGAAGTCCGGCACGAAAATCCTGCTCGCGGTCGAGCCGCCGGAAGTGCTCGCGCGCATGGTGCCGACGCAGGCCGACCGCACGCGCGTGCTGGCCGCCGCCACGAAAATCGCCGCCGCGCGCGAGATGCGCGTGACCTCGGCGGCCGGCACCGCGCTCACCTGCCCGCTCGGCGACTTCCCGCCGACCGCCGAATACGGCTTCGTCGACGCGCCGGGCCGCTGGGACCACTGGCCGAGCGGCTTCGCACTGACCTACCCGAACGACCGCACCGCGCGCGGCACGATCGTGATCGACCGCGGCGACATCCTGCTGCCGCAGAAGCACTACGTCAGCGAGCCGATCACGCTCACCGTCGAAGGCGGCTACGCGACGCGCATCGAAGGCGGCGTCGACGCCGACCTGCTGCGCGACTACATGGAGACCTTCGCGGACCCGGAGGGCTATGCGATCTCGCACATCGGCTGGGGGCTGCAGCCGCGCGCGCGCTGGTCGACGCTCGGCCTGTACGACCGCGAAGCGACGATCGGGATGGACGCGCGCGCGTTCGAAGGCAACTTCCTGTTCTCGCTCGGCCCGAACAACGAAGGCGGCGGCAGCCGCACGACGGCCTGTCACATCGACATTCCGCTGCGCCGCTGCACGGTCGCGCTCGACGGCGAGACCGTCGTGCGCGACGGCCGCGTGATGGATCAACCCGCCTGACGAACCGAGACCCGCGATGAACGACCTTTCCCGCCACGCCGAAGCGCACGTCTACCAGCAGCAGGGCTTCGGCACGCCGCTGCCGCCGCATGGCAACATCGGTCTCCTGATCGTCGACTTCGTCGTCGGCTTCGCCGATCCCGCGACGTTCGGCGGCGGCAACATCGCGCCGGCGATCGCACGCACGACGCACGTGCTGGCGCTCGCGCGCCGGCGCGGCTGGCCGGTCGCGCACAGCCGCATCGTGTACGCGGCCGACGGCAGCGACGACAACGTGTTCTCGCTGAAGGTGCCCGGGATGGCGACGCTGACCGAGGATCACCCGAACAGCGCGATCGTGCCCGAGCTCACGCCCGCCAAAGGCGAGCTCGTCGTGCGCAAGACCGTGCCGTCCGCGTTCTTCGGCACGCAACTGAGCGCGTGGCTCACGCAGCGCGCGGTGCAGACGCTGCTCGTCGCGGGTGCCGTGACGAGCGGCTGCGTGCGCGCGAGCGTCGTCGACGCGATGTCGCACGGCTTTCGGCCGCTCGTGCTGTCCGATTGCGTCGGCGACCGCGCGATCGCGCCGCACGACGCGAACCTGTTCGACATGCAGCAGAAGTACGCGGCCGTGATGCCGCTCGACGCCGCGATCGCGGCGATCGATGCGGTGCACGCGCGCTAGGGCAACCGCCGCGCGATTGACGCGCCGCTTTTGGCCGCCTAAATTCGTTCGCGTCGAATGCGGCGGCACGGCGGCATCGCGGCGCGTCATGCGCCGATGCCGCCCCTTATCGGCCCGACTGGAACGCCTGACCGTGAACCCTTCCGAACTGCTCGTGCGCGACGGCTGCCTGGCCCTGATCCGGCAGCCCGCGCCGCCCGTCAAGCCCGCGCCCGGCCAGCCGGGCAGCCTGTCGTCGTACGTGCCCGACCGGCCCGAGGCGTTCGTCGCGATTCTCGACGACGGCCGCATCCTCGGGTTCAACGGCCACGTCGATCTCGGCACCGGCATCCGCACGTCGCTCGCGCAGATCGTCGCCGAGGAGCTCGACGTGCCCGCCGCGCGAGTCTCGATGGTGCTCGGCGACACCGCGACGACACCGAACCAGGGCCCGACCATCGCCAGCGCGACGATCCAGATTTCCGCGGTGCCGCTGCGCTGCGCGGCCGCGCAGGCGCGACACGCGCTGCTGCAGCTCGCGGCCGAACGCCTCGGCGTCGCCGCCGCGCGGTTGTCGAGCGACGACGGCTGCATCTTCGCGACCGGCGAGCCGGATGCGCGCCGCGTGACGTTCGCCGACCTGGTCGCCGGGCGGCGCATCGCGCTCGAACTGGACCTGAACACGCCCACCAAGGATCCGGCGACGTACCGGATCGTCGGCCGCGCGTCGCCGCGGGTCGACATTCCGGCCAAGGCAACCGGCGCGCTGACGTTCGTGCACGACGTGCGCGTGCCCGGGATGCTGCACGGCCGCGTGGTCAGGCCGCCCTATGCCGGGATCGACAGCGGCCCGTTCGTCGGCGCGTCGCTCGTCGACGTCGATCGCGCGTCGGTCGCGGACGTGCCCGGGTTGCGCGCCGTCGTCGTCGAGGGCGATTTCGTCGGCGTCGTCGCCGAACGCGAGGAACACGCGATACGCGCGGCGCGCCAGTTGCGCGTGACGTGGCGCCCGCTTCCCGCGCTGCCGCCGCTCGACGCCCCCGCCGCCGCAATCTCGGCCGCGCCGGCGCGGCGCCGCCCGCTGCTGGAAGAAGGCGACGTCGACGCCGCCCGCGCGCTGCCCGGCGCGATCACGCTGTCGCGCACGTATGCGTGGCCGTACCAGATGCACGGCTCGATCGGCCCGTCGTGCGCGGTCGCGGATTATCGCGCGCCGGGCGACGGCCGGATCACCGTGTGGTCCGGCACGCAGAACCCGGCGTCGCTGCGCTGCGACCTCGCGACTCTCGTCGTGCGCGACGAAGCCGACTTCGACATCGTGCGGATGGAAGCGGCCGGCTGCTACGGCCGCAACGGCGCGGACGACGTGTGCGGCGACGCGCTGCTGCTGTCGCGCGCGGTCGGGCAACCGGTGCGCGTGCAGTTGTCGCGCGCCGACGAACATGTGTGGGAACCGAAAGGCGCGGGCCAGGTGATGCAGGTGACCGGCACGGTCAGCCGCGACGGCCGGTTGCTCGGCTACGACTTCTCGACCCGCTATCCGTCGAACGACGCGCCGCTGCTCGCGTCGCTGTTGACCGGCGTGGTCGCGCCCGGGCCGCGCGTGTTCGAGATGGGCGACCGGACCGCCGTGTCGCCCTATGCTTGCCCGAGTCGCCGCTTCGTCTGCGAGGATCTCGCGCCGCTCGTCCGCGCATCGTGGTTTCGCGGCGTGTCGGCGCTGCCGAATTCGTTCGCGCACGATGCGTTCGCCGACGAATGCGCGGCAATCGCCGGTGTCGATCCGCTCGAATTCCGCCTGCGCCATCTGAACGACATGCGTGCCGCCGAACTGCTGCAAGCGGTTGCGGCGCGCGCGGGATGGACGCCCCGCCCGCGCCGCGCGCCGGACGCCGCGCGCGTCGCGTACGGCCGCGGCATCGCGTATGCGCGCTACGTGCACAGCCGCTTTCCGGGATTCGGCGCGGCCTGGTCCGCGTGGGTCGTCGACCTGACGGTCGATCACGCGACGGGCGAGATCCGCGTCGAGCGGATCACCGTCGGCCAGGATACCGGCACGATGATCAATCCGGACGGCGTGCGCCACCAGGTCCACGGCAACGTGATCCAGGTGCTGAGCCGCACGCTGAAGGAGCGCGTGCGGTTCGTCGACGGCAAGGTCGCGTCGCGCGAATGGGCGAGCTATCCGATCCTGACGTTCGACGAGGTGCCGGCCGTCGACGTCGTGCTGATGCCGAGGCAGGGCGAGCCGCCGCTCGGCGCGGGCGAGTCCGCATCTTTGCCCGGCCCGGCGGCGCTCGCGAATGCGATCTTCGATGCGACAGGCGTGCGCTTCTACGCGCCGCCCTTTACGCCCGAGACGATCCGCGCGGGCCTGCGTGCGGCAGGCCGGCTGCTCGCGCCCGAAGCGACCGGACCGGTGGCGGGTTGCGCCTGAGCGTCGCGCGGGGGGCGAACGCTCATTCCTCTTCGGATTCCATCATCTTGCGCAGCAGGAATTGCAGCGCCACACGCTCGCCCGGGTTCAGCGCGCCATAGGTGCGCTCCGTCACCTGCTTCGCGAACGGAACCGTCCGGTCGATCAGCGCGAGGCCGGCCGCCGTCGCGCGCACCAGCAGCTTTCGGCCGTCGTTCGGATCGTGCAGCACCTCGATCAGCGCGCGCGTCTTGAGCCGGTCGACGACGCCCCGGATCGTCGCCTGATCGATCGCGGTCGCCTTGACGATGTCGTTGAGCGAGCACGCCTGCTGCTGCTTGACCGCGCACAGCGCGACGAACTGCGCGGCGGTGAGATCGGAATCGGGAATCGCCTCCTGAAAGATGGCGACGTGCCGCTGATACGCGCGGCGCAGCAAATGCCCGATCTGGTCGTGAAAGTCGTAGGAATCCTTGGAAGACGCCATGAAAGTAAGGGGGCCGGCGCGGCCTGAAACAGAAAGGTAACGAGTGTACACCCTGAACTTGAATGCATCGCCCGCGTACCCCGCCCGGTCTTGCGGAAGCTCATGGCCGCTTCGGCGGCACCCGGGTTTTGAAGTGCACACGCACCATTCACGTGCGTATCACCCCGTCTCGCCCCGCACCGTCGCGCGGTCCCGGATTCCGATAAAAACACCTTTATTCATATGGAATCAGGCTCGTCAACCCGACCCGGCAAGCCTGCTCCAAAGCGTTTCGATCGAATCGCATTTTATAGTGTGTACGCTACTTAATTGGCGTGCTATACAGACTCCAGCGCGCGTTCAGCACGCGCCCGTGTCGACCGGCATTCTTCCCAACCGCCACATCAGAACAGGGGTAATCCCATGTCTACCGTACATTCCAGCGCCGCCGTCCCCGCGCGTGACGCGCAGCACGGCGACCTGTACCGCAAGGTCGCGATCCGGCTGATCACGATCTTCTGTCTGTGCTACTTCGCGGCCTATCTCGACCGCATCAACATCGGCCTCGCGAAACTGCAGATGCTCGATGCGCTGAAGTTCAGCGACGCCGTGTACGGCCTTGGCGCCGGCCTGTTCTTCGCCGGCTACATTCTGTTCGAAGTCCCGAGCAACCTGATCCTGCAGCGCGTCGGCGCGAAGTTCTGGATCGCCCGCATCATGATCACGTGGGGGCTGCTGTCCGGCGCGACGATGTTCGTGCACACGCCGATGCAGTTCTACGTCGTGCGGTTCCTGCTCGGCGTCGCCGAGGCGGGCTTCCTGCCCGGCGTGCTGCTGTATCTCACGCAATGGTTTCCGGACGCGCGCCGTGCGCGGATCGTCGCGTTCTTCATGGTCGGCCTGCCGCTGTCGAGCATGATCGGCAGCCCGATCTCCGGCTGGATCATGCGCTTTTTCGACGGTGTGCACGGGCTCGGCGGCTGGCAGTGGCTGTTCCTGCTCGAAGCGCTGCCGTCGATCCTGCTCGGCTTCGCGGTGCTGCGCTGGCTGCCGAACAGCATCGAGTCGGCGTCGTGGCTGGACGCGGACGAGAAGAAGGTGCTGCGCGCGAATCTCGACAGCGAACCGTCCGGCAACAAGAACCACGCGCTCGGCAAGGCGTTCACCGACCCGAAGGTCTGGGCGCTCGGCCTCATCGACCTGTGCGTGCTGCTCGGCTTGTATGCGGTCAGCTTCTGGCTGCCGAGCATCCTGCGCGACACGGGCGTGAAGGACGCGTACCAGATCGGCTGGCTGATGGTGATCCCGAACGCCGCCGCCGTGATCGGCACGTTGTACTGCGGCGCGAGCTCCGACCGTGCGCGCGAGCGGCGCTGGCACATCGTCGTGCCGTTTCTCGTCTCGGGCGCGGCGCTGGCCGCCGCGGCAACCGGCTCGCACGGCACGCTCGCGACGGTGCTGCTGTTCTCGCTGATCAACGCCGGCGCGGCTGCCGCGATGCCGGTCGTCTGGGCGCTGCCGTCGACCTTCCTGAAAGGGTCCGCCGCGGCGGGCGGGATCGCGTTCGCGTGCTCGATCGCCAACCTCGGCGGGTTCGGCAGCACGTATTTCATCGGCTGGCTGCGCGACACGTTCCATTCGCAAAGCGCGGGGCTGTATGGCTTCGCCGCGTGCATGCTGGTCGGGTGCGCGCTGGCGCTCGCGTATCCGGCCAGGCTGGTCAACCGCTGATCGACGATGACGTTGGCTAAAAGCCTCGTGGCGGAAGGCAGCAAACTACAACCATCGGTCGCGCAGACCCGCCAGGTACGACTCCCGCAGTCGCAGATGGCTCGCTACCCACGATCCTACCCATTTATGTCAGGGGTAATCAAATATCCGCCACACGATCTTGATCGCCGACGGACGCCGACTAGATGCCCGACGACATGCCGCTTCCAACTTTGCCCCCGGCCACCGTTACGTTTGGGGTCTCGCAGCAAGCCGCCACAGGGCTGCCTTGGGGTATCCGACTAGAGCACGCTTGCGTTACCCACTTAGCAGATGAAAGCCACGAACGCGCGGCGTTGCATTACCACGTGCCAGTTTAGACCCTGGGGCGGCTCAATCAAATCGCCACTTCAGGCGGTGCCTGGCGAAACAGCCGCGTAATCCAGCACAGATACACGAGCCCAAGCATGAACCACCCGACGCCGAGTACGAGCGCGGCCTTCTCGAGGCTGACTAGCAGCCAGATATCGGATACCGCGCCGATTGCAGGAAAAACGACTCCGCCGAACACGCCGATCCGGCGCTCGCCATGACGGCCCGTGAGGTACAGACGGATCACGCATAGATTGACGGCGGTAAAGGCGAGAAACGCGCCGAAGTTGATGAACGACGTGGAGGTGGCGACATCCAGCTTCAGCGCGATCAATCCGACACTGCCGGCCAGTGCGATGTTGATCGCGGGCGTCTTAAAGTGCGGATGAATGAAACCGAAGATACGCTTCGGAAGGATCTCGTCGCGGCCCATCGCATAGAGCAGCCGGCCGACGCTCGCTTGCGCGGAGATGCCAGACGCGAACTGGGCGAGGATCAGTCCTGCGAGGAACACAGTGACGAATAGATCGCCACCGATCATCTTCGCCACTTCGAAAGCGGCCGAATCCGTATCCTTGAATTCGACGCCCGGATGCGCGAGCTGCATCGTATATGCCGCGATCACGAAAATCGCGCCGCCGATCAGCGCAATCAGCAGGATCGCACGCGGCATGTTCTTTTTCGGATCGATCGTTTCCTCGGTCAGCGTCGAGACGGCGTCAAAACCGAGATACGAATACGCGGCGATCGCGGCGCCTGCCATCGTCGCGCCGAACGGCACGTGCGGCTTGAAGAACGGCTCCGCCATCGCGATGCCGCCCGGGCCCGCCGCGGCCGACGCATAGTGCCAGCACAGCACGACGAACATCGCGACGATTGCCAGTTGCACGACCATCAGCACGATATTGAAGCGCGCGGCCAGTTCGATGCCGACGATGTTCAACCCGCTCGTCAGCACTATGAACGCGACGATCCAGATCCAGGTCGGCACGTGCGAAAATGCCGCGTTCAGGTACGCCGCGCCGATCAGCCAGATCACCATCGGCAGGAAGAAATAGTCGAGCAACGTCGCCCAGCCAATCATGAAGCCGAGGTACGGGTTGAACGTCTTGCGCGTGTACGTGTAGGCGGAGCCCGCGGCCGGATAGAGCCGCGCGAGCTTGCCGTAGCTGAGCGCGGTGAACGCGATGGCTACCAGCGCGAGCAAATAGGCAAGCGCGGCCGTATCGTCGCTTGCCTTGGCGAGCACGCCGTAAGTACCATAGACGATCAGCGGCGCCATATAGGCGAGGCCGAACAACAGCACGGACGGCAGGCCGAGGGTGCGCTTCAGGCGTGCGGGTTCATGGGTTGACGACGCTTGCATGTTTTTTTCTCCTGAGCCTTGGGG
Source organism: Burkholderia cepacia (assembly GCF_001718835.1). Lineage (NCBI taxonomy): Bacteria > Pseudomonadati > Pseudomonadota > Betaproteobacteria > Burkholderiales > Burkholderiaceae > Burkholderia > Burkholderia cepacia. The sequence goes on from NZ_CP013444.1 coordinate 2,259,608, forward strand.
GCGATACGAATTCCTGTGTGCCGTGTGGCCGGCATTTCAATGGAACCAACCAGCATGTGCAGGCCATCGCGCCTTCTCCATGCGTTGGATGGACTGCCTATTCGAACTACTCAGCGCGGTGACGGCGCGCGTCGATCGTAAGTACGCGACGCCCGCCAGGCTGTTCGACAGGCGTGAGATCGAGCGCCACGCGTGCGTCGTGGAGATAGCTGTAATGCTCGCGACTCGCTTCGAGGCGCGTCAGATCAAGGCTCGCCTGCGCGACCGCCTCGTCCTGGCCCAGTTCGATCACCGTGTCACCAAACGGATCGACGAGCGCGGAAAGGCCGGCGAATGTCAGGTTGCCGTCACCGGAGCCGCAGCGGTTCACCATCGCCGCGAACATTTGATTCTCCATCGCACGTGCCGCGATCGCCCGGCGATGTACGGGCCCGAACGGATCCATGTTACCGTTGGTGACGATCAGCAGATCGGCGTCGAGCGCACCGACCGCGCGCGCCGTCTCAGGAAATTCGATGTCGTAGCAGATCAGCAGGCCGACGGTCAGACCGTTCCAGACGCAGGTCGCGAAGCGGTCGCCAGGCGTGAACACACCGACATCCGACGCCCACAGATGCGTCTTGCGATAGCGCAGGACGATGTCGCCCTGCTCGTCGACGAGTACGGTCGTGTTGTAGAACCGTCCTGCGTCGCGCTCCGCGAGGCCAACCGCGACAGCGACACCCTTTCGGCGTGCCGCATCGCGTACCGCCAGCAGCGTGGGACCGTCGAGCGTCTCGGCGACGTCCGAGATGTTGTCCCGCGTCGGGAAACCCGACAGCGTCGTTTCGGGGAACACGATCAGTTTCGTGCCGCCAGTCGCGTCGACGCGCTCAATCGTGTCGATCACCTTGTGCGTGTTGTGCGCGACGTCGCCGTCGACGAGCGTCAGTTGCGCGAGTTCTACCTGCATGAAGCTACCTCCTTCCAATCGCCTTTCATTTTGATGTCATTTGTGCTACGTGCGACATATAACACTCGACGAGCAAAGCGGTGCATGGCGCGCTGCCTGTCGAAGTGAGGCCGATTATCGGGTTATTATTTTTGACGTGAAATTCCCCGCCAGGGTTACCCTCACCGGAGCACACGATGGACTTCGAATGGCGAGATCTCGCTTTTCATCGGGAGATTGGCTCGGCCATCGACGCCCTCGATGGCCCGCATTTCTGGGCGCGCCTCACGCGCGTGCTCGAACAGCACGTCGCTTTCGACAACTGGGTTGCGCTACGCTTCGCGCGCGACGACGCCCCACTCATGCTCGCCGAACAGGCGATGCCCGACGGTAAGATCGACTTCATGTTCCAGGACTACCTGGCCGCGCTCTATCAGTTCGATCCGTTCTATCTCGCCGCATTCGAAACACAGGCGTCTGGTTTCTATACACTTGCCGACGTCGCACCGGATAACTTCCGGATGACCGAGTACTACCAGCGGTACTTCCAGAAGAACATCGTCGGCGACGAAGTGCATTTCAACGTCGTGATCGATTGCGACCACACGCTGGGCTTCTCGCTCGGCAAGACAAGCAAGTACGACGAGCGCGAAATGGCATTGCTCACGCTGTATACACCCTGGGTGTTATCGCTGATGCAGCAGCGCCTGCACTTCGAGACGTTCGTCGCGAAGGAAGCGCCACGCGCCGCGGCAAACGAAGCGCCCGATCCGCACACGCGCTTCGGCATGCTGACCGGAAAGAACGGGCGCGGAGCATTGACGACGCGTGAAATCGAAGTGGCGATGCTGTCGCTGAGTGGCTTCTCCACGCGGGCGGTCGGGGAGAAGCTATCGATCTCGTTCGAGACCGTACGCGCGCACAAGAAGCATATCTATGCAAAGCTCGGTGTCGGGTCGCAGTCCGAACTCTTTGCGTTGTTCTACGATCCGGCGAGAGCAGGCAAATCTGCGTGATGTGAGTTGGGGCGTCGCTGCTCGGACACCCGCAAGCGCCCCCCGTCGTACTTTGATCGTTACCGCAGAACGACAAGTATCCAGGAAGTGCCGGTTGAAGCCACTTGATGTACGCGTTCTCCCTACGGCTGGCACGGTCGAATGAACGATAGCAAGACACCTTCTTCGTAGGCCCATGTACCTAGCACGTTACCTGCAAACGCCGGACTGTTGTCCATCATGATCGACATGCGTAAGCCTCGCATTTGCTTCAGTCGTCAAAGCGCTTACTTTACTATCAAGCCTGGCAAAGAGGCGTCAATCTCAATGGCTAGATGCTCGCACGTGTAATCGTCGACAACGTTCCATAGGCCATCCCGTCGGGGAAGAAGCCCATCGACCAACTCAGGTAAGTGTTCATTGGAAGCGACGTTCGACGGCCACAACACCGGTGTCGCCGCTTGCGCACGCTCAATCCCGCCTTGTTGTACAGCCGCCAGACGCGCCTGTCCGGCCAGCCAGGCTCTTTCCATTACAACGGCACATGAAGCCATAGCGGCGCTTGTATGCAGCGATGACCACCATCCGCTTAGTCAGTACTTCATCACCGACTCGGGTGTAATTCGTAGTGAAACAGCAAACGCGAGATTTCTACCTGCCCGAAGACCTAGATGAAATCCATGGCGCTTTCGGTCGTCCGTGTCCCGGCCGCTTCGTTCCTGGCCTGAGGTCTTGCCACTACGGAGAGATCATTCGGATACGGTTGCTTCATTGCTTGATGTTCCGAATTCGCAAAGAACGATGCGCACTAAGTCCGTTCTTTTCATGGCAGTGCCATGCCGCCAACGCACACTGGTGCTCGTCATCGCAATGGCAAGCTTCATTTGAGTCGTATCAGCGCGCCAACAGCGATACGTTGTCGGCGACAACAAGGGGATCATCATGACACCGTCGCTCGGTGGCGTTGTGGAAGCACACCGTATCAAAATGCAGCCAAGTCGCCTTTGGTTTGGGAGTCGCGCACTGTTTCTGACGAACGTCAACCCGAGCGTCGCATGCACGAAACTTGAACGCCCCACGGAGCATGCGCAGCCACATCCGACCCGCTCAGCCGGAGGCCACACCGTGACGGTTCCACTACCACCCTTGCTTCGCGCAATGATCAAACCGCTGGTGCGGCTCGCCTGCGCCGCGCTCCTCGTAGGTGCCTCAACCGCGCGCGGGGAAGAAATGGCGGTCTGCTACAACTGCCCGCCCGAATGGGCCGACTGGGCCGCGCAGATCGCGGCGATCAAGCAGAAGACCGGCATCCGCGTGCCGTTCGACAACAAGAACTCGGGCCAGTCGATCGCGCAGCTGATCGCCGAGCAGAAGAGCCCGGTCGCCGACGTCGTCTACCTCGGCGTGTCGTCGGCGTTCCAGGCGAAGGACAAGGGCGTGATCGCGCCGTACAAGCCCGCGCACTGGAACGACATTCCCGCGAACCTGAAGGACCCGCAAGGCTACTGGTTCGCGATCCACTCGGGCACGCTCGGCTTCTTCGTGAACAAGGACGCGCTCGACGGCAAGCCGGTGCCGCGCTCGTGGGCCGACCTGCTGAAGCCGGAATACAAGGGCATGGTCGGCTATCTCGACCCGTCGAGCGCGTTCGTCGGCTATGCGGGCGCGGTGGCCGTGAACCAGGCGCTCGGCGGCAGCCTCGACAACTTCAAGCCGGCGCTCGACTGGTTCAGGAAGCTGAAGGCGAACGCGCCGATCGTACCGAAGCAGACCGCGTACGCGCGCGTGCTGTCGGGCGAGATCCCGATCCTGCTCGACTACGACTTCGATGCGTATCGCGCGAAGTACAAGGACAGCGCGAACGTCGAGTTCGTGATTCCGAAGGAAGGCACGATTGCGGTGCCGTACGTGATGAGTCTCGTGAAGGGCGCACCGCACGACGCGAACGGCAGGAAGGTGCTCGATTTCGTGCTGTCCGACGAAGGCCAGAAGCTGTGGGCCAACGCGTACCTGCGTCCGGTGCGCGCACAGGCGCTCGGCGCCGACATCGCGTCGAAGTTCCTGCCGGCGAGCGAATACGCCCGCGCGAAACCGGTCGACTTCGGCAAGATGGCGGCCGGCCAGCAGGCATTCGGCCAGCAGTACCTGCAGGTGATGCAGTAAAGCGGCAGGACGCAACCGATGCTCGACCTGACTTTCCCGCTGCGCTGGCGCGTCGCGCTCGTCGCGCCGGCGCTGGCGGTGTTCGCCGCGTTCTGGCTGCTGCCGATGGCGGCGCTCGTCCAGGTGTCCGCCGACGGCGCGTTCCTGTCGCACTACGCGGCGCTGCTCGGCAATGCGCGTTACATGAAGAGCCTCGGCGAGACGGTCGCGCTGTCCGCGGGCGTCACGCTCGCGACGCTCGCGCTGTCGACGATCTCGGGCCTCCTGCTCGCGCGCCGCGAATTCGCCGGCAAGCGCGTGCTGCTCGCGCTGCTCACGTTTCCGCTCGCGTTTCCGGGCGTCGTGGTCGGCTTCATGGTGATCATGCTCGCCGGCCGGCAGGGGCTGATCGGCATGCTGTCCGCGAAGCTCACCGGCGACAAGTGGGTGTTCGCGTACTCGGTCGCCGGCCTGTTCGTCGGCTACCTGTACTTCTCGATTCCGCGCGTGATCGTCACCGTGATCGCGGCCGCGTCCAAGCTCGACGCGTCGCTCGAGGAAGCCGCGCGCTCGCTCGGCGCGTCGCCGTGGCGCATCTTCGCCGACATCGTGCTGCCCGCGCTCGCGCCCGGGCTGATCGCGGCCGGCGCGATCTGCTTCGCGACCGCGATGGGCGCGTTCGGCACGGCGTTCACGCTCGCCACCGACCTGAACGTGCTGCCGATGACGATCTATACCGAGTTCACGCTGAACGCGAACATCGCGACGGCGGCCGGCCTGTCGATCGTGCTCGGTATCGTCACCTGGGCCGTGCTCGCGCTTGCGCGCCGCTTCACCGGCCACACCGCCGCCGCCGCGGCCTGAGGATTCCCGCATGCCATCGCTTTCCCGCTCTTCCGCGCCGTCGCCGGCGCCCGCGCAGGCGCACGGCGTCGCCCGGCGCGCGCCGCGCGTCACCGGCGCGCGCGCGATCGCCGCGCTGCAATGGGGCGTCACGCTGCTGCTGTGCGCGTTCCTGATCGTGCCTGTCGTGATGTCCGTGCTCGCGGGCCTGACCGTCAACTATTTCCGCGGCCTGTCGAGCGGCCTCACGCTGCGCTGGCTCGAACAGGTGTGGCAGCAGTATCACGGCTCGGTCGCGCTGTCGCTCGAAGTCGCGTTCGCGACGCTCGCGATCGTGCTCGTCGCCGGCGTGCCGGCCGGCTACGCGCTCGCGCGCAGCAAGAGCCGCATCGCACGCGCGATCGAGGAAGCGCTCGTGCTGCCGGTCGCGCTGCCCGGCCTTGCGTCGGCACTCGCGCTGCTGGTCGTGTACGGCGGCTTCACCGCGTTCCGGATGAGCCTGTGGTTCATCGTCGCCGGCCATGTCGTGTTCACGCTGCCGTTCATGGTGCGCGCGGTGGCCGCCGTCGCGGCCGGCGCCGACCTGCGCACGCTCGAGGAAGGCGCGGCCAGCCTCGGCGCATCGTTCGTCACGCGCTTCGTCACGATCGTGCTGCCGAACCTGCGCCCCGGCATCGTCGCGGGCGCGCTCGCGGTGCTCACGCTGTCGATCGGCGAATTCAACCTCACGTGGATGCTGCATACGCCCGACACCAAGACGCTGCCCGTCGGCCTCGCCGATACCTATGCGTCGCTGCGCCTCGAAGTCGGCAGCGCGTACACGATCCTGTTCCTGCTGATGACGCTGCCGCTGCTCGTCGCGATGCAGTGGCTCGGCGTCGATCCATCCGGCACGCGCGCGCTCAAGAAGCGCCCGCGCTGATTTTCCCGCAGACATGAAACTCGATTCCACTCCCATCACCCTGACCCGCTGCGCGAAGACGTTCCGCGGCACGCGCGTGCTCGAACCGCTCGACCTGTCGATCGGCGCGGGCGAAACGCTCGTGCTGCTCGGGCCGTCGGGATGCGGCAAGACGACGACGCTGCGCCTGATCGCGGGCCTCGACACACCGGACGCCGGCGGCACGATCGCCTTCGGCCATGACGACGTCACCGCGCTGCCGATCGAGCGCCGGCAGGTCGGCATGGTGTTCCAGAACTACGCGCTGTTTCCGAACCTGACGGTGCGCGGCAACGTCGGCTACGGGCTGAAGATCCGCAAGACCGGGCCGCGCGCGCTGCGCGAACGCGTCGACGAGCTGCTCGCGATGATGCGGCTCGACGCGCATGCGGACAAGCCGGTCGACCAGCTGTCGGGCGGCCAGCGCCAGCGCGTCGCGCTGGCCCGCGCGCTGGCAGTGCGGCCGCGCGTGCTGCTGCTCGACGAGCCGCTGACCGCGCTCGACGCGAAGCTGCGCGACGTGCTGCGTCGCGAGATGAATGCGCTGCTGCGCGAGCTCGGCGTGACGACGGTCTACGTGACGCACGACCAGGCCGAAGCGATGGAGCTCGGCGACCGGATCGTCGTGATGGGCGCGGGCCGCATCGAGCAGATCGGCACGCCGCGCGACGTCTACTACCACCCGGCGAACCGCACGGTCGCGCAGTTCATCGGCACGCTGAACCGGCTCGCCGGGCAGTGGCGCGACGGCACGCTGGTGACCACGGGCGGCGCGATCGCCACGCCGCACGCGGCCGACGAATGGTTCTTCCGCCCCGAGGATGCGCAACTCGCCGATCCCGCGCATGCGCCGCTGCGCGGCGCGGTCGGCGCATGCGCGTTCCTCGGCGAGCGCACGCGGCTCACGATCGAGCACGCGGCCCCCGATGCCCTCGTGATCGACGTGCCGGGCCGCATCGCGCTCGCACGCGGTACGGCGGTCGGCCTCGCGATCGCACCGGAAGGCCTGATCGCGCTCGGCGCGTGACGCCATGTCAATGCTAGGCGTATGGCCCGTACGATCATGCGCACGCGTCTCTCGGTGTCGATAAGGTGATTCAAGAGCAGGAGCGCAACTGACGCGCGCGCGGCCGCCATCAGCGGCTGGTTCGTGCCGGTGGCCCCATGGGCAGCGCCCCGGCACCGCAGCGCGGGCAGTGGCCGTCATATCCAATTTCCGGGCGACGGCAACGCATGCCGCACCGGGACATTCATCTGCGAGTTTCGGCATCGCCGGCGAGCTGTTGGTTCAGCACGCGTGCGTCCGCCTTTCGCTCAAGCGACAGGCATGTATCGCTCAACGCATCGACCTGCGCAGGGACGAGCACGATGCCCGCCAGCGCACGATATTTCGCCAGCAGCGCCGCATCCGGCAGCGGATTGCGCGGATCGCCGAGGGCGATCGGAACGTGCCGCGATTCCCGCGTCCCGTCCGCGCGTTGCAGGATCACCGTCGGCTCGTCGAGATCGCCGAGCGCCGGATCGACATCGACCGTGATGCGCGCGAGCAGCGCAGTCACGGTTGGGTCGGTGCGCCGGTCCGCGCGATAAGCGTCGATCCCAGTGTCGCCGAACACGAGCGCCGCCGCAACCGCGTACGGCAGGCTCATCTGCGCGGACGACAACGTCGACAAGTCGCGGCCGCCGCACATCCGCGCAACGAACGCGCTTGCACGCACCGTCACCCGTTCGATCTCGCCCGCCGCGAACGTGCGGCCGTCGGCGAGCAGCAGCGCCGCGTCGACCGCCGCATGCGCGCTGCGGCACGACGCGTGCGGCTTGATCGAGCAGCGCATCAGCTTCCACTGCGTGCCAAGACCGTCGGTCAACGCGTCCGGCTCGTGCGATCGCGCGGCGAACGTGTTGAAGAAGCCGCCCCACACGTCGTCGAACACGCGGGCGGGGCCGCTCACGCCTTCCCGGGCGAGCAACGCCGCCAGCACGCCGCCTTCGGCCGCACGCCCGGCGTGCAGCCGCTTGGTCTGCGATCCGTCGTGGATGAAGCTCCACAGGCCGCCGGCGAAGCTCGCCGCGTGGCCCAACGCGTCGCGCGTACGCGCGGCGTCGAGTCCGAGCACGCGCGCGCTCGCGGCGGCCGCGCCGAACACGCCGCAACTGAGCGTCGAATGCCAGCCCGCGCCGTTATGGGCCGAGTACCCGCCCGCCGCCTCGAGCACGCGCCGACCGACGTCGTATCCGAGCGCGATCGCCATCACGCATTCTCGGCCCGCGATGGGTTCACCGGCGCACGACAGCGCGGCCAGCACGGCGGGCAGCACGACCGCGCCCGAATGATCGCAGCCGCCGGAATCGTCGAGCTCGAGTGCGTGCGCGGCGATGCCGTTGACGAACGCCGCGTCGCGCGCACTCGCACGCCGTCGCGTGCCCCATAGCGATGCACCGCCTCGTCCAACGACGCCGGTGAGCGCACGGGCACTGCGCGTCTCGGCGGCCGACGTGCCGGCCAGCGCGGCGCCGAACGTGTCGAGGACATGACGCTTGGCTTTCGCGACGACGTCGTCCGGCAATGCAGCGGCGGAGGTCCGTGCGACGAATGCCGCGAGCCGTGTCGCGCGCGCTTGCGTGTCCGTCGTCACCGCGCCGCCTCGTCCGCCACGCATCGTGCGAACACGTCGACCGGATGGCCCGGGGCGTTGACCGGTGCGTGCGCATGCCACCAGCGCGCGATGTCGTGCCCCGTCGCGAACCACGCATCGCCGGTACCGCGCACGTACTCGAGCAACGCGCGCAGCAGATCGATCCGCCCGGCCGTGCCGATGATCTCGGGATGCAGGCGCAACACGCAGCACAGCCCGAAACGCCTGAACCCGTCGACGTCGCGCTGCCAATTGTCGAGCACGTCGCGGTACGCGGCGATGCGCGGCTGGCCTGCCGGCACGGGCGGCGACAGGTTGAACTCGAAATACGGTTCGTCCTCCAGTTCGTAGTGCAGCGGCAGTTCGACGAGCCGTGCGCCGTTCACGTCGCCGCTGCTACGCGGATGCACGTAAGGCAAATCGTCGCCGCGCCAGGACGACGACCACGTGAAACCTTCCGCGACGAGAAATTCGGCAAAGCCGTCGGCCCAGTTGCCGGTGAACGAGCGAAAGCCGTTCGCGTCGCGACCGGTCGCGTCCGCGAGCGCCGCACGCCCCGCGCGGCACGCGTCGATCTGGCCGGCAAGCGGCAATGCATCGAAATCCTCGCAGCGATAGCCGTTCACGCCGAGCTCGTGGCCGGCAGCGACAATCTCGCATACCGTGCCCCGATGCGTTTCGGCGACGGCGCCGGGCACGAACCAGCTCGTCGGCACGCCGAACGCGTCGAACGCCGCAAGCAGCCGGTCGACACCGCGCGTCGCGCCGTAACGCCAGACCGACAGCGATTTCTCGCGGCCGACGATACGCGGTTCGCGCGTCTGGATGCCATGAATGTCGTTGAAGTCGACCGTGATCGCGACCGCGTATCGCGCGCCGCCCGGCCATACAGGAAGGTGGGTCACGTGCCGCTCCGTTGGGTGGGCACCGCATCTCGCGCGGCCTGTCTGAGCCGCCACTCGGCTACATCGCGGCAGCGCGCGAACCATACGCCGTCCTGCGCGCACATGTGATCGAGCCAGGCCTCCAGCAGCGCGATGCGTCCCGGTTTGCCGCACACCTTTGGATGAAGGAGCGTCGTCAGGCACAGCCCTTCACGGACTACGCCGTCGAATTCGCGCGTCCAGTTGTCGAGCGTCGCGCCGTAGCCCGCGATCCGGTCGAGTCCGGCCGGGTAGTCAGGGTTGCGGTAATACGCGAGCGACGCGTAGTCGTCGGTCTCCCAGCGGCCGGGAATCTCGACGAGCGGCGGCTCGCCGTCCTCGCCGTGCAGCAGGTACGGTCGGTCGTCGCCGCGCATCGAGCTCGAATAGCACACGCCCGCCTCGCGCAGTACGGCCACCGTCGCCGCGCTCCAGTCGCCGGACGGCGTGCGGAACCCCACCGGCCGCACGCCGAGCGTGCGCGCGAAGATATCGGCCGATTGCGCCATGATCTCGCGCTGCCGATCGGGCGCAAGCGTCCAGAACGCTTCGTGCCGATAGCCGTGATAGCCGATCTCGTGGCCGTGCTCGACGATCGCCGCGCATTGCGCGGGCCACGTTCGCGCGACCCAGGCGGGCACGAAGAACGTCGCGGGCAGCGCGAAGGACGCGAGCATGTCGAGCAGCCGGCCGAGCGCGCGCCACGGCCCGTAGCTGCCGAGCGTGAAATACGCGGGGTTGCGCCAGATCGACCCGTTCAGCATCGCGTCGCCGGTCGGGCCGTCGAGATCGAACGCAAGCGCGACGCATGCGCGCTTCCCGTCCGGCCAGCGGGGAGCCTGGTCCGTCATCGCGCGCTCAGTGGGTGCCGTTGATCATCGCCTTCGCCACCGCGTGTTCCTGCAGCCCCCATTTCGCGAGCAGCTTCCGGTACGAGCCGTCCGCGATCAACTGGTCGAGCGCCGCCGTCAGTGCGCTGCTCAGCGCCGTGTTGCTCTTCGCGACGCCGATGCCCGTGTATTGCGACAGGAACGGCTTGCCGACCGGCGCATACGCGTTCTGCTCGAGGCTGTTCTGGTACGGCAGCGTCTCGCCGCCCTGCACGGCCGCGTCGATGCGGTTCTGGCGCAGCTGCATCCGCGCATCCGACGAGCCGTCGGTGCCCACCACGACGATCGCCGGCTTGCCGGCCTTCACGCAGTTCTCCGCGCTCCACGCGGTCGTATTGTCCGGGAACGACGTGCGCCGGCTCGACCCCACGCGCTTGCCGCACAGCGCGCTCATCTGCGTGAACTCGCCGGCGCGTGCCTTCAGCACGTAAAACTGCGGGCCCGTCTCGATGTAGTCGACGAACGTCACCACATCGCGGCGCGTCGGCAGGTCGGTCATTCCGGACAGGATCATGTCGACGCGTTGCGTCGCGACCGCGCTCATCATCTGGTCGAAGCTCGTCTCGACCCAGTTGAGTTTCGCGCCCATCTTCGCGGCAAGCGCCTCGCCGAGATCGACGTCGAAGCCCGCGAGCTTGTCGGTCGCCGGATCCTTGTATTCGAACGGCGGATAGTTCGGCACGATCGCGACGTTCAGCGTGCGTTTCGCGCTCGCGGCCTGCGCGGCGGCGTACGGTGCATGAAACACGAGCGCACCGAATGCGACGGCGGCCAGCGTGCGGGTCAGGAGGGATGCTTTCATGGGGGTGTCGCCTTGTCGTTGCGGGCTTGTATCGTTGACGGAGGAATCGTTCGGGCGTTTCTGCACGGGGCGCCCGGCCCGCTCAAGCAATCACCGCCGAAATGAAGTCGCGTGTGCGCGCATGTGCCGGTGCGGACAGCACCTGGTCCGGCGGCCCGCTTTCGACGATCCGGCCGCCGTCCATGAACACGACGCGGTCGGCCACCTCGCGCGCGAAGCCGAGCTCGTGCGTGACGACGATCATCGTCATCCCGCTCTTCGCGAGATCGCGCATCACGGCCAGCACTTCGCCGACGAGTTCGGGATCGAGCGCCGACGTCGGTTCGTCGAACAGGATCAACTGCGGATGCATCGCGAGCGCCCGCGCGATCGCGACGCGCTGCTGCTGGCCGCCCGACAGCTCGACCGGAAACGCGTCGCATTTGTGAGCGAGCCCGACGCGGGCGAGCAGCGCGCGCGCCTCCTCGTCCGCTTGCGCACGGCGGCGCTTGAGCACCTGCACGGGGCCCTCGATCACGTTTTCGAGCGCGGTCTTGTGCGGGAACAGGTTGAAGCGCTGGAACACCATGCTCGTCGCCAGCCGCTGGCGCGCGACCTGGCGCTCGGACAGCTCGTGGAGCCGATTGCCCGTGCGCCGGTAGCCGGCCAGTTCGCCGTTGACCCACAGCGCGCCCGCGCTGATCGCCTCGAGTTGATTGATGCAGCGCAGGAACGTGCTCTTGCCCGAGCCCGACGGGCCGATGATGCAGAGCACTTCGCCCTGCTCGACGTCGAGCGTGATGCCGTGCAGCGCCTGGAAATCGCCGTACGACTTGCGTACATCTACCGCGCGAACGACCGCGTTGGTCATGACGTTCTCCCGATGGGGTTGGATCGTGTCGTTCATTTGCGGCCCGCCGCGCGCCCGGCGCCGCGTGCGAAGCGCCGTTCGACGCCGGCCTGTGCAAGCGACAGCACGGTGACGACCGCGAGATACCAGATGCCGGCGACGATCAGCAGCTCGATCACGCGGGCATTCGCGTAGTAGATGTTCTGCGCGTTATGCAGCATCTCCGCGTACTGCACGACGCTCGCGAGCGACGTCAGCTTGACCATGCCGATCAGTTCGTTGCCGATCGGCGGCACGATCACGCGCATCGCCTGCGGCAGGATGATGCGGCGCAGCGCCTGCAGGCGCGCCATGCCGATCGATTTCGCGGCCTCGTACTGGCCTGTATCGACCGACAGCAGCCCGGCCCGCACGACTTCCGACGTATACGCGCCCTGGTTGATGCCGAGTCCGAGCACGGCCGCGAGGAACGGCGTCATCACGTCGACGGTCCGGTATTCGGCGATGCCCGGGATGCCGAGCGTCGGAAACACCAGCGCCAGGTTGAACCACAGCAGCAACTGCAGAATCACCGGGGTGCCGCGGAACAGCCAGATGTAGCCCTGCGCGATCGCCCCGAGCACCGGGTTCGACGACAGCCGCATCACCGCGGTGACGACCCCGAGCACGACACCGACCGTCATCGCGAGGACGGTCATCACGATCGTGTTGGCGAGCCCCGTCAGGATCGAGCGCGCGGTCAGGAACTGGCCGACGACACGCCATTCGATCTGTCCGCGCGCGAACGCGGCGGCGATATAGGCGAGCGCGGCAACGATCGCGACCGATGCGACGTAGCGGCCCCAGTAGCGCCGGCGCACACGCACGAGGGCGGCCGTGTCGTCCGCGGCCGCATCGGCCGCCGACGGTGCGCCGTCGAGGCGGCGGGAATCGGATGCGCTCAGCATGACGGCCCCCGGTAATCGGCCGCCCACGCGGCCTGGCGCTCGATTGCCTCGCTCAGGCGGTCGATCTGTTCGCGCACGCGTGCGGGCGACGTGCCGCCCGCCCCGCCGCGTGCGGCGACGGCCGCGTCGAGCGTCAGATGCGCGCGCACCGCCGGTGCGAGGCGCGTGTCGACGGCCTGCAACTGTTCGGCGCTCGCGTCGGCCAGCTCGACGCCGTCCCGCTCGCACGCTCGCACGAGCGTGCCGGTGATCTCGTGTGCCTCGCTGAACGGCACGCCCGTCAGCGCGAGCCAGTCGGCGACCTCGGTGGCGAGCGTGAAGCCGAGCGGCGCCTGGCGACGCATCTCGTCGACGTTCACGCGCATCGTGCGGATCATCCCCGCCATCGCGGGCAGCACGAGTTCGAGCGTGTCGATCGAATCGAACGCGGCGATCTTGTCTTCCGCGAGATCGCGGTTGTACGCGAGCGGCAGCGACTTCAGCGTCGCGAGCAGCCCCGTCAGGTTGCCGATCAGGCGCCCCGCCTTGCCGCGCGTGAGTTCCGCGATGTCCGGGTTCTTCTTCTGCGGCATGATCGAGCTGCCGGTCGCGTAGCCGTCGTCGAGTTCCACCCAGCGGAATTGTCGCGACGTCCACAGGATCACTTCTTCCGACAGGCGAGACAGGTTCACGGCGAGCATGCTCGTGACGAATGCGAATTCGGCGACGTGATCGCGCGCGGCCACCGCGTCGATCGAGTTCTCGCACGGCGCGTCGTAGCCCAGCTCCCGCGCCGACAGCTCGGGCCGCACGCAGATCGCCGAGCCCGCGAGCGCGGCCGCGCCGAGCGGCGAACGCGCGGTGCGACGGTCCCAGTCGACCAGGCGATCGGCATCGCGATACAGCGACTGCGCGTGGGCGAGCAATTGATGGCCGAACACGATCGGCTGCGCCGGCTGCAGGTGGGTGAAGCCGGCCGTCACCGTGTCGACATGCCGGCTCGCCTGGCCGATCAGCGCATCCTGCAGGTCGAGCACGCCGCGCACGAGCTGGCGCGCCTTGTCGCGCAGGTACAGGCGCAGGTCGTTCGCCGCCTGGTCGTTGCGCGAGCGCCCGGCGCGCAGCTTGCCGCCGAGCGCCGGCAGCCGCTGCGTGAGCACGCGCTCGAGGAAGGTGTGCACGTCCTCGTCGGCAAGCGACGGCGCGATCGCACCGGCCGCGTAGTCGCGCGCGATGCGGTCCATCGCGGCCAGCAACTGCGCGAGGTCGTCGTCGTTCACGATGCCGGCGCGGTTCAATTCGCGCGCATGCGCACGCGAGCCGGCCAGATCGTACGGCACGAGACGGTAGAAACTCGGATCGGAACGCGACAGGTTCTGCAACGCGTCGGACGGTTCGGACTGGAAACGGCCGCCCCACAGGCGTTCGATCGGTTCGGTAAGGCTCATTGCGGTCGACCTCGACTCGGTTGGATGCCCCCAACTGTAGGCATTCAATTTTTTTGTTGTAGCGAGAAATTGGCTCCGCTTAAATGAAGTTTTTCTCAGCACCGTCGCCTTCGACGTGCCCGCCGATGCGCAACCGCCTGCCCCCGCTGAACCCGCTTCGCGCATTCGAGGCCGCCGCCCGGCGCGGCAGCGTGTCGGCCGCCGCCGACGAACTGCACGTGACCGCGAGCGCGGTCAGCCACCAGATCCGCATTCTCGAAAGCACGCTCGGCGTCGCGCTATTCGTCAGATCAAAGGCCCGCGTGAAGCTCACGCCCGAAGGCGAGGCGCTGCTGGAACCGGTTGGCGCCGCGTTCGACCTGATCGCGAACGCCACCGTCAGGCTCGATTCGCCGTCCGCCGTCGGCGATCTCGTCGTGTCAACGCCGCTGTCGCTAACGTCGCGCTGGCTCGCCCGGCACATCGGCAATTTTCTAGAGCGCTATCCGGGCGTCCACCTGAAGGTGATTCCGTCGAACGACGAGCGCGAGATCTATTCACCGGACGTCGACGTCTGCATCCGCTACGGAGAAGGCACCTGGCGCAACCGGCACGTCGAGCTGCTCGAGCATCCGGCGCTGTTCCCGGTCGTGAGCCCGGCGTTGATGAACGGGCCCGATGCGATCCGCAAGGTGCAGGATCTCGCGGGGCGCACGCTGTTCTGCGAGCATGCGGGCTCGTGGATGCGCTGGCTGGCGGAAGCAAACGCCGACAAGCTGCCGGGCATCCGCATCCTCGAAATCGGCAACGCGCACATCGGTGTCGAAGCCGCTGTGCACGGGCAAGGCGTCGCGCTCGGCGACAGCCTGTCCGTGCGCGATGACCTGATCGACGGCACGCTCGTGCGGCCATTCAGCGCAACGGTGCCGTCACGTCATGCGTACTATCTCGTCACGCGTCACGAGATGACCGAGACGCCGCTCGTGACCGCGTTCACGGCATGGCTACGCGCACGCCCCGCGTAATGCGCGCGCTTGTTTGTGACGAGGCTCGAAGTCAGGAAACGAGACTCGCGAAGTCGTCCCACACCATGACGATGTTCTGCGAGCGCCAAATCGGCCCCGCATCGACGTACTCGCCGGCGCACCGGCCGCTCAGCGCCTCGTAAAACGCAATCGCGGCCGCGTTTCCCTTGACCACGCTCAACGCGGCGCCCGGATACCGCGATGCCTCCAGGTGTGTCGCGAGCCGTGCCAGCAACTGTCGGCCAATGCCGCGACGCTTGAATTCGCGATCGACGTACAGCAACTTGATCCCGCCACGGCCACCGAAAGTCGGTTCCGACGGCGCGCCGGCCGCTCCGATGCCGACGATCCTGCCATCGGTTTCAGCGACGAGCACCAGCTGGTCGCGCTCGTTCGACGCCAGCTTCTCCCGCCATTTCCTGCCACGATAATGCTCGTCGAGGACGGCATGCACCCGCACCGGTGCAAGATCGCGATAGGTATGCCGCCACCTTGACGTGAAAATCGGCGATCGCTTGCGCATCGTCGATATCGGCGGGCCTGATGGAAATTCCAGTCATTGGCGACTCTCTTCGGCGGCTGTGCGCGGTTTGCATGAACGGAGTCTCGACGATCCGGGCCGCGATGTCGAATGACGGTGAACCAACGCGGGGTCGTAGGCATGCGCGGAGTCGGTCTGACGGACTTCATCGCCGTGTTCAGGTTGCCATGTCGAATTCGTGCGTGCCGTAAAAAACGATCTCGGCGATCGTCGGCCGGTCGGTCACGTCGATCACTAGCACGCCGTCGCCGATCGAAGCCTTGAGATCGCTTGAAGAAGCCCGTCGTGTACAGCGCGCGAATGAATGCCATCCCCCGTTCTTCCGAGAATGTTTCGCGGATCTTGACCGAGCAGGAACGATGCGATCGTGCGAGCTTCGATGTGCTTGGTCCCATTGATACGGATATCGCGATATTGTTGCTGGTTGCGCACCATGCGCATAGTCGGACGTGATTCCGCCGGAGTGCAGCACGCGCAGTGCGACAAATCTCTTCAGTGCTTTTGAACATACGGATGACCGACGAATTTCGAGCGGCCAAATGCAGGAGTCGGCCGTCTCGCTTCCGTTACACCGCGCTTAGGCGCGCATTTCTTTCGATTTCCAAATGTTTCCAGCGCGAAAGCTGCACGGGGATATACGGCAGCTGTCCTGGTGCGCGCAGTACGTTGCAAGGCGTACCCGATACGGAAGGTCCGGTGCGGCGGTGCGCCACAAATGCATCGACGGCCAATCGCCGCCGTAACGTACGGAAACATCAATGCATGGCTATGTCAATCTAAAGAACTATCGGTTGCGATCTAATGCACATCAATCTGGATTGCCAATACCAGCCTCATCGCAAAACGGGCACCACAGAGATGGAACCTGTTTTCCCGCTTCCAATTGCTTTGAATAGTCAAATGAAGAAAAAATTTCTTACCGCTGGCATTGTCGGCCCGATCGCTACAAACACATACGCACAAAGTTCGGTGGCGCTGTATGGCATTATCGACGCGGACATGACGTACGCCAGCAATGCGGACGGCAAAAGCAGGGTAGCGGCCACGAGCGGCGTGCTAAGCGGCAGCCCCTTCGGCCTGAAAGGCAGCGAAGAGCTCGGCAGCGGCCTGAATGCTATCTTCGCGCTCGAACGCTGCTTCGACGTGGTGAACGGCGAGCCGGGCCAGAACAGCCACCTGTTTGGTCGCCAGGCGTACATCGGCCTGCCGAGCGGCCGGTTCGGCACACTGACGCTGGGCCGTCAATACGATTCCATCGTCGATACGCTTGGCGCACTGGAAATGTCGCGGATTTCCCACTCGTACGACAACGAGAACGTCCAGGATTCGTTCCGCATCGACAACTCGGTCAAGTATCAGAGCGTGGAATACCGTGGCCTGACGTTCAGTGGTCTGTACGGTTCCTCGAATTCCACTGGCCTCTCAAACAATCGCGTGTACAGCGTCGGCGTGACCTATCACTACGGCTGCCTCAACGTCGGTATGGGATACCTGAATCTCGGCCATTCCGGCTCGGCCACCACCACAAGCGGCGCGGTGTCCGATGACACGACGTTCACGGCCAGCCGACGACGGACATGGGGGCGGGGCGCGAACTACTCGCTTGGCACGTCGGCGGTTGGCGTGCTGTTCACGCTGACACGCCTAAACGGTCTGATCGGCATCAGTCCCTCGGCATCGGGTACATCGGATGGCCTGTCACTCAGCAGCGGTAACGCACGCTTCAACAATTATGAAGCGCAGTTGCGCTACAACTTCATATCCTCGTTCAGCGTGACCGGGGCCTATACGAATACCGACGGTTACATCGACGGCGTGCGGCCGAAGTGGAATCAAGTCGGCCTGACGGCACGACTACGTTCTGTCGAAGCGCACGGACGTTTGTCTGAGAGGCGCGTATCAGTACGTACATGGTGCGGGCGACAGCGGCATTACCGCATCGATCGATGGATTAAGCGCGTCGACCTCGAATCGTCAGGTCATCGTCACGGTCGGCCCGCGGCACAACTACTGATCGGCTAACGCATATGTCACGGTCTGGCGCCGATGCTGATCGCCCCTGGTCCCTGCTCCGTGCCGAACGGACAACGGAACGATCACGCCTTCGCGATATGTGAGGGCAGCTTCCCACTCTCTCAGATATGCGAGACGAGGTCGATTATGACTCTATATCTTTCCCCGAGCATCCTTGCCGCGGTGCTCAAAAGCAGTCCGTCGCTGGCTGCATTCGTGTTGCTGCAGAAAACATGCGGCGTCACACGGATTGCAACGTCCGCGCAGTCCTCGTCAACACCGACTGCATGCACGGCATCGTCCGGAGAAGCACCTCATGACTGAATTCGCGGCGCTCAAGATGTGCGCGGTCAGTGCAATGGAAATGTCGGAGGACGGCGAATTCCTGCTCATACACGGCGCACATTCAACCCTCTCGCTGCATCGTTCGACGTTCAATGCGTTGCTGGTCGCGCTGCCAAATGCAATCGAGCACTCGGCGCGGCTCGCCAACGGGAACGATAGTGCACGCTTCGTGCTCCCGACGACGGCCTGGGAGATCGGCCGGATCGATGACACGCCGCACGTGTTTGTTCGCTTTCATCTGCAAGGCGGACCTGCCCTCGGCTTCTCCGTTCCCGGCGACCAAGTTCCGGCCATGCTCGACGCACTCTGCAAGGCAGCTGGTATCGCATCCATTCTGGCACCGCCACCGGGCGCGACCTTCCAGTGATGCCGACCAGCACGGACTTTAGGCGCCACGTCACTGCATACGCATTCTCGCCGGATCGTTTCTCTTGAATTCAAGTTTTCTGCCGTGCCGTCTGTGGGCGGGACCGGTCGTATGGCTGCTGCTTCAACTGCCGTGGTGCATCGTGCAGGCACAAACGGAATTGGGGCCCGACTGGACTCTGCGCTCCGCTGTCACGATTACCGATCATCCTCCTTCACCCGAGCAACGACCCGCAACGATTGCGATCGGCGACGTGGCGAGCACCTCCGCCGACACGGACATCGCCCTCAAGGGCCATGCTGAACTGCGCCGCGATCGTTCGATCGTCAAGGGTGACGCAATTCACTACGCGTTCGACACCGATGTCGCCGACGCATACGGCAGCGTCGTGCTCGCGGACAGCGGACGCCTCTTCTTCGGGCCGGAAGCTCATTTCCGCGTCGAAGCGAACCAAGGCTACATCGTGGCGCCGACATACCGCTTCACGTCGAACGGTGGCCGCGGCAGCGCGGCGCGGATCAACGTCGTCGACGTCGAGCACACCTCCGTCGAGCACGGTACCTATACGACCTGTGCGTGCGGAGACCGGCCGGGATGGTACCTGAAGGCGTCACGCTTCAACATCGACAACGGCGACGATACCGGGGTCGCGCGCAACGGCGTGCTCTTCTTTCAGGGAGTGCCGATCTTCGCGAGTCCATGGCTGTCGTTTCCTCTGTCGAGCGCACGACGAACTGGTCTCCTGTCGCCGACCATCTCATACGATTCGACCAATGGCGTCGAGTTTACCCAGCCAGTCTACTTGAATCTCGCGCCAAACTACGATTTGACACTGACGGCGCATACCATGCAGCGACGCGGTACGATGCTTGGCGCCGACTATCGCTACTTGTCGTCCTCTTATAGCGGCGAACTGGCAATAGCATACCTGCCTGATGACCGGTTGGCTCGCGCGAACCGCTACTCGCTACATTTCAAGCACGACTGGAACATCGGCAACGGCTTCGGGTTCTACCTGTATGGTGACCGCGTGTCGGATGCGTCCGCGGCGTCGACGCTTGCATCGTCCGGTACGGTCACTTCGTCGACGCTGTACCGTCAGGAAGCCGGGCTGACTTATTCGCGCACACCGTGGTACGTTCTGTTCCGGGTTCAGCACTTGCAATCCTTCGACAGCACGACGATCTACGCCCGCGAGCCACAATTGAACGTACGCTATGCGCGGTACAACGTCGGCGGCTTCGACTTCGGCATGGAGACCGATGCAACACGATTCCGGCCGACCGTCTCCAATGCGACACACGGCAATCGCTTCGTGTTCGATCCGTACGTCGCGTATTCGGTCGAGCGCTCCAGCTGGTTTTTCACTCCGAAACTGAAATGGCATTTCGCGAGCTACAACCTCACGTCGATCGGCAGCGGCGTGCCGAGCGGCCAGCCGAATCAGTTCGACGTAAACGTGCCGACCCTTACCATCGATACCGGGTTGCGCTTCGAGCGCAGCATGAGCCTGTTCGGGCACGCTTATCTGCAAACGCTCGAACCGCGCCTCTTTTACGTCTATACACCGTATCGCAACCAGTACCATGCACCGCTGTTCGACACGACCGTGACGGACTTCGGGATCGGGGAACTCTTTTCCGACAATACGTTCGTCGGGCACGATCGCATAGCCGATGCGAACCGGGTCACCGTGGCGCTCACGTCCCGCCTGATCGAGCCTTCGAACGGCGACGAGCGTGCGCGGTTCGTCCTCGGGCAACAGTACGATTTCAAGACGCCCAAGGTCACGCTGACATCGAGCGATTCGACGGCAACGTTCTCGCGCACGGGGCTTGTGCTCGGCGCATCGTACAAGATCGGCGCCGGCTTCAACGCCGAGCAGGCCGCGCAGTACGACGATATCGACGATTATCTGCGGCGTGCATCGATCGGCTTTAGCTGGGCACCCGGTGAACTGCGAGTGCTGAACATGTCGTATCGGTACAACCGCGCTGTCGATTATTCATATGCGGGCGAAGACGTCGAGCCGGTCAGTCAGGCGGTGCTCGCTGCGCAGTGGCCGCTGACTAGTCACTTCTCAGCGGTCGCCCGGCTCGACTACGATCTGCACTCCCGCCGCCTGCGAACCGGACTGGTCGGTATTCAGTACGACGCGTCATGCTGGAACCTTAGCGTGGCCGGTGAAAAGTACTTGTACGCGACCAGTTCGACCAGTGCCACGTCCGGCACACGGATCACGGTTCAGTTGCAATTGAAAGGGCTCGGTGCGGCCGATAGTGGATTGAAGAAGAAACTTTCAGCCGCAGTTCCGGGTTACTCGTCTCCCTTCGTGCAACAGGATAGCAACGACAGGTTCACCGATCTTCCGTGAGGCATCCACAACTGTTATCCACCCACTCCCCCGTGAAGCCAATCAATACTCCAGCACCTTGATTATTGATTAAAAACGCTAGGCTGGCGTCTATACTCACACCATATTGCACCGGGCTTCGTGATTGACCACCTTCGACTCCCAATATAGGCAGCAATCGCGCCTATGGCGCAATTCCTATGAGCGCAGGTTATAAATTATATATTAATCAACACTCCACGAGCGCGTCAATCGCGTGACTCACGAAGCACTTCCGAGAGAAACATTACTGGCGACAACCGCTCGAAACTTCATAAATGATATAGCTACCCTAGTTGGATGACATGTGAGTATCGCCGATCGGATCGACACCGCAGCCATCATTCAACCTCATGACGAAGAGGCAAGATATAGTTTGGAGCATCCCAAAATAGCACCAAAGAGGACGAATTTATTAACAATGGATATGAAATTTCGGCGCACCATGAAAATACCACCACATCGCCTTAACCTTTTATCTTCAATATCATTAAAACTATGGACTCTATTTCATACCTCCGCTTGATATACAACAAATCAGTACACGCACAAAATGTGGTTATTAATAATAAGTAACAATTTAAAATTTATCGAAATTGAAATTGTCGCACAATAATCCTAAGCTCAAAAGGTGAAGCTATCATATAGGATGCGCATGGATGAATTCACCGGATTGGCAAATCATGGACGGTTTCATACTATACAAGCTTGCTCTGCGGTCGATCATTGGCTCTGAATAATTGACAGGATTGACGCATACTCGTTACTATTGCTCGATTCATATATCGAAAATCCAACGATTCACCCCTCATTTCCATTGATTCCCTTATGATTTATTGAAATTTAACCGTCTCAAATCATGCACTTATTAATGGCGCTAGAGATCCGCATCCTAATATGCGCAGGCCATCCATGTCTGCAATGAAGCAGAAGCATCGAATTCAAGAAGGTTTGGTTCTACGATTGACGATTCCGCGGGAAATCATCCCACTTCGACATCAAAATTGACATATTCAACCACCCACTCCATCTGCTCGCATTAGGAAATTTTCGGATTGACGCCTCACTGAAGATCACAACCAAGGAAGCAGATAACAGTCGAAATATCCTTGAAATCTTCATCGCGCCATCCTCATATGCACGGGTCGCAAGACTCTCCATGAGATGGATGATCACTCCACACACGGCACACACCATTTTTATTAAAGTTTACGAATGCATGCAGTTATATCCGTAATGTTGCCACGGCAACCACTGTTCTCTCAATAATTTATGTCGGATTCCTCTTCGCGATCTCCTATTTCCCAACTGTCGGCGTTCCAAATGAACGACAGCGTCGGTTATCTGATGTCGCGCGTGAAGTCGGTGATGACCAACCTCGTCACGCAACGCACGCAGGAAGAGCTCGGCATCACGGGCACGCAGGCGAGCATGCTGTTCATGATCGCGGTCGGCAAGTGCTCGACGGCCGCCGAGCTCGCGCGCGAATACGGAATCGAAGCGAGTGCCGTCACGCGCATGCTCGACCGGCTCGAGAAACGCGGCCTGTTGTCTCGCGTGCGGAGCATCGAGGACCGGCGCGTCGTCCGCCTCGAACTGACCGACGAAGGCCGCGCACTTGCCGAAGGACTACCGGCGATCTTCCGCAGCGTGCTCGACCAACTGCTGGATGGATTTACGCCGGAAGAAGTCGGGTTCCTGAAGAGCATGCTGCGCCGCATTCTCAGCAACTATTACGAAGCTCCGGCGGCGGTGTCACGGAATAGTTGCCGTAATAGTCACTCTTGACAGATTAATGCCAGAAAATCCTTGCAGTGTTTATTCTCCATTCCGAATCGGGGATTAGCGTGATGAAATCCTCCCTGTTGTCCATACGCGCCGGTGCGTGCTACGTAGCCGTCGCGATCGTCACGCTAGTGCTGGCGGGCTGCGCGAATTACATCGGCACCAAAAGCGACAAGCAGGTCGTCCCGGTGTCGCAATTCGAAACTACGCAGAGCCTGCCGGCCCAGGGCGGCCAGTGGCCGGCGCTCGACTGGGCCAGCCAGTTCGGCGATCCGCAGTTGCCGAAGCTGATCGACGAAGCCCTGCAGGGCAATCCGTCGATCGCGCAGGCACAGGCGCGCATCGCAAAGGCGTCGTCGTACATCGGGACGTCGGAATCACAGCTCTATCCGAAGGTCAATGCCAGTTATTCCTTAAGTCGCGTGATATTTTCTAAGAACACGATCTACTCGTCCTATGGTGGTAACTGGTACAGCGAGAACAACGCGCTCGCGAGCGCGTCGTGGGAACTCGACCTGTGGGGCAAGAACCGCGAGCGCCTGCACACCGCCGTATCGCAGGAAAAGGCGGCCGAAGCCGACATGCAGCAGGCACGCATCACGCTCGCATCGTCGGTCGCACGCACCTACAACTCGCTCGCGCAGCTCTATGCGCTGCGCGATATCGCCCAACGCGAGATCACCAACCGCGAGACCGTCGGCAAGATCACCGACGGCCGCGTGTCGGCCGGCCTCGACACCAACGTCGAACGCCAGACGGCCCGCGGCAATATCGCGACGACCCAGGCTTCGCTGTCCGATCTCGACGGGCAGATCACGACGGTGCGCTACCAGCTCGCGGCATTGCTCGGCAAGGGCCCGGATCGCGGGCTGCAGATCGCGGCGCCCGTGATGAACCCGAGCGGCGAAGTCGTACTGCCCGGCAACCTGCCGGCCGATCTCGTCTCGCGCCGCCCCGACATCGTCGCCGCGCGCTGGCAGGTCGAAGCCGCGATGCACGACGTGAAGGAAGCGAAGGCCGAGTTCTACCCCGACGTCAACCTTGCGGCCGGTTTCGGCTTCGATGCGTTCGGCTGGGGCAAATTCCTGAACTTCGCGAGCCGCCAGGCGCAATTCGGCCCGGCGATCCACCTGCCGATTTTCGACGCCGGCGCGCTGCGCGCGCAGCTCAAGGGCCGCTACGCGGACTTCGACCTGTCGGTGGCGAACTACAACCAGACGCTGATCAGCGCGCTGAACGACGTCGCGACGCAGGTCGCGTCGATCCGCGCAGTCGATCGCCAGATGGGCGATGCGCAACGCGCCCTCGACGCATCGACGCGCGCTTACGACCTCGCGGTCATCCGCTACAAGGCCGGCCTGTCGCCGCAGTTGCAGGTACTGACCGCGGACAGCAACCGCCTCGCATCGGAGCAGACGGTGACCAACCTGAAGATGCGCCGGCGCGACATGCAGCTTGCACTGATCAAGGCGCTGGGCGGCGGGTTCGACGCGACCGGCACGCCGCTTGCCGCGCCCGACACCGACAAGCCGACAAAACAGGCCGCCAACTGATCCGGCGCCACCACTACGCAGACACTCGAAATAACGGACGGAGAAAATCGCCATGAGCGACCAACAAAACGCCGCCAGCGCGCAGCCGCAGAACAACGGCAAGCGCAAACGGATGATGACGCTGCTCGTCGCGGTCATCGTGATCGCGGCCATCGCGTATGGCCTGTACTACTTCCTCGTCGCCCGCTTCCATGAAGGGACCGACGACGCGTACGTGAACGGCAACGTCGTGCAGATCACGCCGCAGGTCACCGGCACCGTGATCGCGGTGAAGGCCGACGACACGCAGACGGTGAAGGCCGGCGATCCGCTCGTCGTGCTCGACCCGGCCGACTCGCAGGTCGCGCTGCAGCAGGCCGAAGCCAATCTCGCGCAGACGGTACGCCAGGTGCGCGGCCTGTTCGTCAACGACGACCAGTATCGCGCGCAAGTCGCGCTGCGCCAGTCCGACCTGTCGAAGGCCGAGGACGACCTCCGTCGCCGTGTGGCCGTCGCGCAGACGGGCGCCGTGTCGCAGGAAGAAATCTCGCACGCGCGCGACGCGGTGCGCGCCGCCCAGGCATCGCTCGACGCCTCGCAGCAGCAACTCGCGTCGAACCGCGCGCTGACCGCAAACACGACGATCGCATCGCATCCGAACGTGATGGCCGCCGCCGCGAAGGTTCGCGACGCATACCTGGCGAACGCGCGTAACGTGCTGCCCGCACCGGTCACCGGCTATGTCGCGAAGCGCTCGGTGCAGGTCGGCCAGCGCGTGTCGCCGGGCACGCCGCTGATGTCGGTGGTGCCGCTTAACGCAGTGTGGGTCGATGCGAACTTCAAGGAAGTCCAGCTCAAGCACATGCGCATCGGCCAACCGGTCGAACTGACGGCCGACATCTATGGCTCGTCGGCGGTCTACCACGGCAAGGTGGTCGGCTTCTCGGCTGGTACGGGCTCGGCGTTCTCGCTGCTGCCGGCGCAGAACGCGACGGGTAACTGGATCAAGGTCGTGCAGCGCCTGCCGGTGCGGATCGAACTCGATCCGAAGGATCTCGACAAGCACCCGCTGCGCATCGGCCTGTCGATGCAGGTCGACGTGGACATCAAGGACGAACGCGGCGACCAGCTTGTGAACGCACCGAACACCGTCTACGAGACCAACGTGTTCGCGAAGTACGGCGACGAAGCCGACGCCGAAATCGCCCGCATCGTCGCCGAGAATGCCGGCGGCAACGCACCGGCGCCGGCCGCGGCGAAGTCGAACGCCGTCGCGAAGATGATGTAACCGTTCCGACTCCGGAAAGACAACCGACATGGCACAGGCACCTGTCTCTCACCCGCCGCTGCAAGGCGGGCAACTTCTGCTCGGGACGATCGCGGTATCGCTCGCGGTGTTCATGAACGTGCTCGACACGTCCATCGCGAACGTCGCGATCCCGACCATCTCGGGCGACCTCGGCGTGTCGTCCGACCAGGGCACGTGGGTCATCACGTCGTTCGCGGTCGCGAACGCGATTTCCGTGCCGCTGACCGGCTGGCTGACCGACCGCTTCGGGCAGGTTCGCCTGTTCCTCGCGTCGATCATCCTGTTCGTGATTTCGTCGTGGATGTGCGGGCTCTCGCCCAACCTGCCGTTCCTGCTTGCGTCGCGCGTGCTGCAAGGCGCGGTTGCGGGCCCGATGATTCCGCTGTCGCAAGCGCTCCTGCTGTCGAGCTATCCACGTGCCAAGGCGCCGATGGCGCTCGCGCTATGGGCGATGACGACGCTGATCGCGCCCGTTGCCGGCCCGATCCTCGGCGGCTGGATCTCGGACAACTACTCGTGGCCGTGGATCTTCTACGTCAACATCCCGGTCGGCATCGCCGCCGCCGCCGCGACCTGGGCGATCTACCGCAATCGGGAATCGGCCGTGCGCCGCGCACCGATCGACGGCGTGGGCCTCGCGCTGCTGGTCGTCTGGGTCGGCTCGCTGCAGATCATGCTCGACAAGGGCAAGGATCTCGACTGGTTCGCGTCGACGACCATCATCGTGCTCGCGCTGACCGCCGTCATCGCGTTCGCGTTTTTCGTCATCTGGGAGCTGACCGCCGAGCACCCGGTCGTCGACCTGTCGCTGTTCCGCATGCGGAACTTCACCGGCGGCACCGTCGCGCTGTCGATCGGGTACGGCCTGTACTTCGGCAACCTCGTGCTGTTGCCGCTGTGGCTGCAGACGCAGATCGGCTACACCGCGACCGACGCCGGCCTCGTGATGGCGCCGGTCGGGTTGTTTGCGATCCTGCTGTCGCCGCTCACCGGGAAGTACCTGCCGCGCACCGATCCGCGCTATATCTCGACGGCATCGTTCCTGACGTTTGCGCTGTGCTTCTGGATGCGGTCGCGCTACACGACGGGCGTCGACGAATGGTCGCTGACGCTGCCGACGCTCGTACAGGGCATCGCGATGGCCGGCTTCTTCATCCCGCTGGTATCGATCACGCTGTCCGGCCTGCCCGGCCACCGCATTCCCGCGGCATCGGGCCTGTCGAACTTCGTGCGGATCATGTGCGGCGGCATCGGCACGTCGATCTTCCAGACGGCCTGGGATCATCGCAACAACTTCCATCACGCGCAGCTGGTCGAGCAGACGAACGTCTACAACCCGACGTTCAACCAGGCCG
Organism: Burkholderia cepacia; assembly: GCF_001718835.1. NCBI lineage: Bacteria > Pseudomonadati > Pseudomonadota > Betaproteobacteria > Burkholderiales > Burkholderiaceae > Burkholderia > Burkholderia cepacia. Next base: position 2,286,556 of record NZ_CP013444.1, read on the forward strand.
TCACGCAGATGGGCAACCTCGGGCTGACGCAGGACCAGGCACACGGGCTGATCAACAACCTGGCCACGCAGCAGGCCGCGCAACTCGGCGTGAACGATCTGTTCTACATCTCGGCGGCGATCTTCGTGCTGCTGATCGGGCTGATCTGGATCACGAAGCCCGAGCGCTCGGGCGGTGGCGATGCAGGTGCGACGGCGTCGGCAGCGCATTAATAGTACTGTGTCGACATATTCATGCCGCTATAGGGATTTCTTTATCCGTGGCGCGGCAGCGCGGCATCCAGCCAGAGATCTCAAAGCGCCGGACCGTACTTTGAAGCGGATTCGATAAATACCGTTTGACTTCCGAATTAAAATGCCCCCTCCAAAATTTTCGCCACCCACTCAATTGCTCCACTTTTTATTGGAAAATTTTTGACATATCTACTGTATTTTTGAATCTGCCACTGAGGCGCGAAACCTACAGCCGCCCATCTGGGCAGTTACAGTTTGAATTTACTGATTATCAAGCAACCCCGGCCTCGCAAAGCATTGAACACTTTATAGATAAAATAATTATATCGAACTCAAAAACACCCCGCGCCCGCAAGTGGCACCTCACCCCTAAAACGACACAATAAATTCAATAAAAATTCACACCGTTTTCGCAAAATTTCACCAAGACCTCCGCGCCTTAAGATTATTAATTTTGTAATGCATATGAATCTGCATTAATTTTATTAATTTGATTGTAATTTTCTCAGACACGGCGGATGTCAAAATCACCTACATGCTCACGTCGACGCATATTCACGAGAAATCGGCTCCAGATGTGGAATCCCATCCGCATCAGTCCGGAAAATTCCGCATTGCCTTTCATTCGCCTAGCTAACGGACCGTCAACATCGATATTGACGCGCATGAGCGCCACGGCCGTCACATCGGCCGGAACGGCAGCGGTTCATTGAGCGCGATCGAAAATGGCTGTGCAATCCGGCGTCGCATGATAAGTACTTCGTCCAACCTCTCTTACATATATTTTCAATATCGATTTTCGATCATACCACCTCAACGATAAACACCATTCAAAGAAATTTGATTCATGACACTTTTAAATATTTGTAAATATATTTACTTAACCGATGACCAAATTGACATGAGAAACTTTTCGCCTACGGTTTTGCAGAAAATCGTCATACTCGTATTGATGCTCGATGGCTGTTCGACATCACCGGGAAATTATCTGAACACAACACGGCTCGATGACAACGCGCTGCCACAGGGCGCTCATTACAAAGTACGACTTGTCACGGGTGAACTCATTGTTTCTCAGGTCAAGGAGCAACAGAAAATGGAGCCGCCTCGGTTGCCGGTGTCGCGCTATCACGATCTGTCACAATATGTATATCGGATCGAACCGCAGGATATCCTTGGTGTGATCGTCTGGGACCACCCTGAACTGACGACGCCGCAGAATTCGGGTGTCAGCAGCACTACGTCAACAAATGAGAGTGCATTGCAACAACCATATACCAGTGGTTTCCCAAATAATCCTTCCGGCCAAACAGTTGACGCTAATGGCTCGATCTATTTCCCGTATGTCGGTCAATTATTTGTTGCAGGGAAAACTATCGGCGAGATACGTAATATACTTTCCAGGAAACTTGAACATTATGTCAGGAACCCACAGGTCGACGTGCGAGTGCTGGCGTATCGTAGCCAAAAGATCCAGGTGACAGGAGAAGTGAAAGCCCCCGGTCCACTTGCCATCACTGACGTCCCGCTTACGCTTATCGATGCAATCGCACGCTCAGGGGGAGCGTCAGCCGAAGCAGATCTGCAGCGCGTTCGCTTGACTCGCGATGGTCAATTCTATGAGCTTGACGCATATGGGATACTCGACCGCGGGGATATTAGGCAAAATGTGGTTTTACAGTCCGGGGATATCCTCAACATTCCGGACCGCACTGATAGCCGTGTGTTTGTGATGGGTGAAGTGAAAACCCCGCTCACGGTATCGATGAATAAGGGACACCTGACGATTGCTGATGCGTTGACCGCAAGTGGCGGGATTCTTGATACTGATGCGAATCCACGTCAAGTGTACGTTCTGCGCACTCAACAGGACAATCCAGATACACTGAACGTCTTTCGACTCGACATGACGCAGCCGTATACACTCATGCTATCGGGCCGGTTCCAGTTGAAGCCGCTGGACGTCGTATATGTCGGAACGGCTAGCTCCGTCTACTTTAACCGTTTGTTGCAGCAAATATTTCCAACAATTCAGTCGGTTTATTATATGAAGCAGATCACGCACTGATTTTAATCCGCGTCCACGGGAGAATCTGACGAAATGAGGAAGCTGATTTATCAGGCTCAGCGGGCACGGACTATCGAGTACGTTGCAGCAAGAATCGCGGGTAGGCCCCACAGCGACGGGGCAGCAGATTGGCTTTGAAGAAGCGGAAACCGCGCGCTGATCTTGCTCTACGAAAACTTGACTGAAAACCCAAGCGGATCCACCTCATGACTCACGACACTCAACCCTCTCCGGCAAACCCAGCAGATCAGCCCGCATTTCGATCGCCAGTTACTTGCGGCCGATAAGCAGTCCAATCAGCATACCCACGCCCAGCGCGGCGGCTGCGGTCGTCCAAGGGCGGTCGTGCACATACGTATCCGCAGCTCGTGCGGACTTCATTCCTCGTTCGACCACGATGACCTTCGCGTCGGCGGCCCGCCTGCGCGCATAACTGAGCCGTTCGCCGAGCTTGCGTTGGAACGCGGATTGTTTCAGCGCTTCCGTTTCAACGGCACGGGCTTCGTCACTAATCCGTTCGTTATCTACATTCGAGATGGTCGACATACTTCGAATTCCTTAATCATTGTGGTTCAAGCAACACGCCGCGTTCATGTGCACGCGACGCAATATAGGGTAAGTGGCAGAAATCGCCGACGCAAGCCAAACCGGAACTCGGCCGAGAAATCTGACGAACCGGTGTCGTCACCCCCATGCATCTCACTTCGTCAGTTCGCTGATCTCAACCTCGACATCGCAGATCGACATAGTTGCCAGTTCCATCGGCATCGCTCAGATCCAGCGCCCGCCCGCCGTCCCACAGGTCCCAGCGCTCACTTTCTACCCCGGACTCATCGACGGTAGCAAGTGCTGCAGCGTGCATTAGATCGACGCCTCGTACGTATACCGTGTCGTACGAGTGGTCTGTAGTCGAATCGCAATCCTCGGTCCAATTGAGAAGCGCAAACGACTTTCAACTCGAACTAGTAGCACATCGAACACTACATGTGACCGCCCAGGATCAGGTAGTTGGCGATATTCATCGGCTTTGCATTGCTAATCGATGATCCGCGTAATGTCGTCCGCGCGGCTCGGCCGGCCAATCACTCGTTCCCCGAGTGCACGGAGAATCCGGAATGAGAATGCGCCCCAGACAAGTGAGCGCCCCCGAGCGACGCTCGTGCCACCTCAGACGTCCAGGCACCGAGAAACAGACCCGTTCCGATCGCGATCGTCTATACGTGCCGGTTACAGAGCGTCCTGTGACAATCGACTTCATGGTACTTCAGCTAACTTTCCTGCTGTCGGGGCCGCTCTTCGCACCGTTCGACGGCTGTACTGAAACCGATGTCATGAATTCATCCTTTGCCTGTCAGCGTATTCCAATCTGTCAGTGCACACGACGGCTCCCGTCGTGCCCGATGAACACCACCTACCATTGGGAAAAATAAATCGAGAAAATTACGATGGCAATAGGCAATGCAAATTTGGACTGGAAACCGTGCAATATCTGCATACTGCGGACCGCACATCGAACCAATCACTGTCCGATCGCCACTCAATATCCGATTTGTGTCAGATAGGATGCGATTTATCCAGCAACCGACACCGGATCCGGCGCAATGTCAAGTAAAACTTAAAAATTCCCTGATCCAATAGTGCGGTGAGTGAACCTGAACCAGAATTAGTCGCGGTCGAAAGTGGAGATTTCCGACTTGCACCGGCGAGACCCGGCATGTCGACATCGACACACGACACGTGCAGATCGATGCGCCGGGATTCGTGCCGCGCGACGACTGGTTCCATCTCGCGCCCGGCACACCGGCGCGCATCGCGCTCGTTCCATTACGAATCGACGGGAAGCCCGCGGCGGCCGACGACCATGCGCCGCCCGTGGTGGAAATCCGCGCCGTGAACGCCGCGCGCGCGGTACGCGCCACGCAGGCCGGTTGACGCGGCGCTCGCGGCCGCCGCGTATCAGTCGGACGAGCCCGTCCCGCGCGGCCGCTCGATCCCGTATGCCTCCATCCAGCGGTACAGCGTCGCGCGCGACACCCCGAGCTCGCGCGCCGAAGCCGCGACGCGCCCGCGCGTGCGCAGCAGCGCCGTTTCGATTGCCTCGCGCTCGATCGACTTGCGGATGTCGGCCACCGACGGCGACGCCGCATCGAGACAGTATTCGAGTTCGAGATCCTGAGCGGTAATCAGGCGTCCTTCCGTCATCACGACCGCGCGGCGCACGCGGTTGATCAGTTCGCGAACGTTGCCGGGCCAGTCGTGCTTGTACAGTGCCGTGATCGCATCCGTCGAGAAGCCGCGCACGCGATGGCGCGCGTCGCCGCGGAAGCGTTCGAGCATGTGATGCGCGAGCAGCTCGATGTCCTTGCCGCGCGCGCGCAGCGGCGGCTGGTCGATGCGCATCACGCACAGCCGGTGGAACAGGTCGGCCCGGAAGCGCCCTTCCTCCATCGCGTCGCGCAGGTCGACGTGCGTCGCCGACACGATCCTGACATCGACCGGCACCGGATCGCTGCCGCCAAGGCGATGGATTGCACGCTCCTGCAGGAAACGCAGCAAGCTTGCCTGGCTCTCGTGCGGCAGGTCGCCGATCTCGTCGAGCAGCAGCGTGCCGCCGTTCGCCGCTTCGACATAGCCGATCTTGCGCGCGTTCGCGCCGGTAAACGCGCCGCGCTCGTAGCCGAACAGTTCGGATTGCAGCAGATGGGGCGGAATGGCGCCGCAGTTGACCGCGACGAACGGGCCGTTGCGGCGCTCCGAATGGCGGTGGATCGCGACGGCGGTCAACTCCTTGCCGGTTCCCGTTTCGCCGAACACGAACACCGGTGCGTCCGTGCGCGCGAAGCGCCGCACCGTATCGAACAGCCGCAGCATCGCGCTGCAGGTGCCGACGATGCCTTTCTCTTCCGATTCGAGCCGTTCGCGGTCGCGCGCGAACAGGCATTCCATGCCGTACGCATGGCCGACCGTATCGGCGATCCGCTGGTGCGACGCCGGCAACGTGACGTAATCGAAGCAATAGTCGCGCAACAGCGCGCGCACGTTCGGCGAAGCAGTCTGGCCGACGTCCACGAGTGCGACCCAGACGACGTCGCGCATCGACGCGCAGGTCGACGCGATGCTGCCGATCGCGTCGGCGTGGCCGCCGCTCAGGTCGAGGATGCCGCAGGTGATCTCGCCGGATGTGTCGCGCAGCTCGCTCGCCTGCGCGACGATCGACACTTTCCAGTCGCGTCGCGCCAGTTCCTTTCGCAGCATGACGGACGGCGACTGCGTCCAGTAAATCAGCGGACGCTGCCCGTTACCACTCCCCGCGCCGGCGCTCTTATCGCGCGTTATTGGCATATTCATAACGAACCATCACTTTCTCCACTCCGCGAACCGTTCGCGTGCGCTGCGGCCGGCGGCGCACGACTGCATTGCCGCACTTTAGCGAAGATCGAAACTGCACACGGCGAGAGCCCCCGGAGGTCGAGCCGGATGTCATCCGGCCTCGTTGTCATCGAACTCGAACGGAAAAAGATGGCGTGATCGCCGCCATCGTACTGGACCGCCCGCGCGTATTGCAGCGAACCTGCGCGCCCCCTTGATCAGCAGGGTTTGCATATGCCGTTGCGCGTTTGCACACCGGTGAACCGATTGAACCCGCAGGCTGCGAACAGACCGGGGAGCGTCTCCTTCTTCCGGGATTCTGAACTTCCGGCGGGATGTGAATAGTCCAATAGCGCTGGGATTCAAAAACCTCATACGACTAATAGCGCGCACAGCCCCACAGCACAGGAATCAGCGGAAACGGAGCTGGAGCTATTGGCCGCGACTCCGATGGGCCGCCCGTCGGGGCTCCATGTCTCGCCCGACACGCTTCGCATCCGATGAACCGCGATATCGCCCATCGCCTTGATATCGTCAACATACTCGGAATGAAGGTCGATCACCCACATATCGATGCCCTGAATCTGGCGACGAAGGTCGTCGTTGATCGCAGGACTGCAACCAGCGTTGCAGTCCGCTGTGTGGTCAACAACGTGGTAACGGCGAGCGAAAAATCGATGCCGAAATATTTTCCCTGATCTCCGATGAGCATTCGCCAGGAAATTGCCAGCATGATTAGTTCAACCGTAACTGGCACGACGCATCTTGCATACGGTTATTCATACTGAAGCTCCATGCAATGTCGTCTTAGAATATGGTCGCACATTCCCCCTTAAATTGACATACATCAATTCGATGCCGATCCATTTTGGGATGGTAATATTTTGAAAGTAATTTTTTACTTTACAGGCTATACATGGCGTGCAGCCCACGCAAGCGCAGCGCTTCACCGGTACCGGACCAGAGCGCGACATCCTCGTGCGTATTGTGCCAATATGACGGCCGCCAGTCACTTGGAACGGATGGACCGCTCTTGCGTTTCTGGCGGTGTTTTGCACCCTCACCGGATTCGTGGCCTTGTTCTGGGCTCTCGACAAGGGCGGAGTTGTCTTGATCGCGCTATTACAATTCGATCAGCCGGTCATCAATTTCATCATCGTAGCGACGCTTCTCTCCGAGACTCTTTCCGCGACAATGCTGCTGGCATTGTGTTTGATCTTGTGGCGCATATTTGTCGCGTCGGGCCTTATGAGGCTGGTCTTAACGCAGGATTCCGCCCTCTCCCTTCCCTGTTGGCGCGCTCGTGCGATCGCTGTATGCGATCGTTTGAAAACGTCTCGCTGACATGAGTTTGCTATGACCACATTAGGATTTCCCAAGTAGCTGCGGACCATTCTGAAGAGTTCGCGCCTGAATTGTGGACGTGTCAACAGCCCCGGGTCGGGCCGCGTTGTGGATAACGCCCTCGTTGGCGGAAGATAGCACCTGGGCTGTCATCCCATCCTCTTTGCCAAGGCACCTCCACGATAGGCCGCACCGATAAGCGCATACCTGCGGAGATACTCCTTCTGGAATGCGTCGTAGGCAGCCTTCGTTCCTTCAGGATTGGGCAGGTCAAGCAGCGTCCTGTGCAGGTATGGGTAATCCCGGTGAACAGCGATCAGGTCGTTCACGGGGTATTCGATCAGACGCTCGGGCGAAGAACGACGATCCCGTGCACGCTGCAGCACGGCCAGTACGTCATCAAAATGCTGACGCCGGATTGCATCGACCAGGGCGAGCTTGTTGGAGAAGTACTGATACACGGAGCCAATACTGACACCGGCAACCCTGGCAAACTCATTGGTTGTAAATCCCGACCATCCTAGAGCATCCAGAACGTGAGCACCCGCTTTGACAATCACTTCCACCGTCGCCCGTGAACGCGCTTGGCTCGGAGCTTTCCGCCTTGCGGATGTGGCGTCAGAAACGCGAGTAGACATGCTAACTCCAACCGAAAATAATGTAGGCCAAGCTCACATATTATTGGACACAAGAAAGGGGGGCTTGTATGGACTCGAACAATCTCTTGTTCAAAATGCTCCACTACCAGGCCTGGGCGAATGATGAAATGTTCGAGGCAATGAAGGGACTCGATGCCGGGCAGTATGCCGAGGAGCGCCAATCTGCGCTCAAATTGATGAACCATTGCCTCGTCGTGAACAAAATCTTCGCAGCGCATCTGGTTGGCGATCGTCACGGCTTTGCCGCCGACAAAACACCCGAGACGCCCAAGCTCAATGAGTTGCGTATAGAAGTCGCAATCCTCGACCGTTGGTATCTCGATTACGTGAAAATGGCTACGCAGACGTGACCCTGACCCAAGAAATAGTCCGGTGCAAAAGTAGAGAAATTCGGCATGATGTGTCCAAGCGGACACGAAGGCCATGCCATGAAGACGAGCAAATTTACGGAAGAGCAGATCGCATTTGCCCTGAAGCAAGCCGAGCTGGGTACGAAGGTCGAGGAGATCTGCCGCAAACTCGGAATAAGCGAGGCGACTTTCTACAACTGGAAGAAGAAATTCGGAGGGTTGGGGCCTTCTGAGCTGCGCCGCTTGCGCCAGCTCGAAGAAGAAAACGCGAAGCTGAAACGGCTTGTGGCGGACCTGAGCCTGGACAAGGCCATGCTGCAGGACGTACTCGCAAAAAAGCTCTGAAGCCTGCCCGTCGGCGCATGTTGATCGATGAATTGCGTGATCGCTATCGAACCAGCCTGACGAAGACTTGCGCGTTGTTTGGCATGTCTCGTTCGCTGTATCGGTATCAGTCGGTTGCGCGTGATTCGTCGGCGCTGCTCATGCGTATCAAGGAAATCACCGCCACGCGCGTGCACTATGGGTATCGGCGCGTTCACGTGGTCCTGTGACGGGAAGGCTGGCGAGATAACTGCAAGCGCGTCTACAGGCTGTATCGGGCGGAGGGCCTTTCACTGCGGCATAAGCGGCCGCGACGTAACAAATCGGCTCGGCTGCGACAGCCCAAGCATATCGTGACCGCGATCAACGAAATCTGGAGCATGGATTTCGTTGCGGATGCACTGTTCGACGGGAGACGTCTACGGACACTGACCGTCGTCGACAACTACACCCGGGAATGCCTGGCCATCGAGGTCGGACAAAGTCTGAAGGGGGAGCATGTAGTCGAAGCGCTGACGCGTATTACTGCCATGCGCGGGCACCCCGCCACGATCAAGGTCGACAATGGCAGCGAGTTCATTTCTAAGGCAATGGATCGCTGGGCCTATGAACATGGCGTTGAACTGGATTTCAGCCGACCGGGCACGCCCACTGACAACGCCAAGGTTGAAAGCTTCAACGGGCGCTTCCGGCAGGAGTGTCTGAACGCACATTGGTTCTTGTCATTGGCTGACGCGCAGAGCAAAATCGACGACTGGCGCACGTACTATAACGAGGTTCGTCCCCACTCCGCATTGCAGTGGATGACACCCGCCGAATTCGCCCGTCAGGCAAGAGAATCCGCCTCGTCTGACAACTCAACCAAGCCGGAAATCTCCACTTCCGACCGGGACTAATTCTGGTTCAGGGTCAGACGATGCTGTCCCAATCAGTGCCCTTCGTCTTTACCGATGGTGACAATGGGTACATGACGTGCGAAGAAATGCTGACTCATCTCATCACTCACGGCGGTTATCACCGAGGCGAACTGGGAAGGCTCATGACCTTGGCTGCCTCCCGATCGGGACAGGGAATAAAATTGTCATGGGATACTTACGCGGCCCACCTTCATAGAATAGAACCCATGCACAGACTACAGGGAAAGGCGAATGCAACGGAAGCAGCTACTCATAGGCGACATTCCTAACGCTTTGTATAGCCCAGTGTGTCGCCAACTAAACATTAGTCTGCCATCTCAATTTTGTGAGCGATGTTCCGCGGCACGATTCCAACATAATCATCTGCATTATTTACACGTTGGCAGTATCGTGAAGCCGCATACAGGTTACTAGCACGTATCGATTCCATTCGCCTTGCAGGTCTCGAAAGAGTAGAAATTGGCACTGGTCCATGCGTCGGCGACCGCATCAGAAAATAGCCAGCCCTTGCGACTGAAAGCAAACAGTCTAATCACGTTCTCACACTGATCGTTGAATATCGGCCAGTTACCGTTCTCGACGTAGCTGGCCAATTTCGGCCAATAACTGCTCATGTATTGCATCGCCCCGCCCGGCAGGCACGACGGCAAGAAGTTCGGCAGAGGCTCTATCGGCACGTGTTCGACGGTAGCAAGCACACAGCCCTGTCTCGTGCACGCAATCGCAGTCTTCGCTCCAGCTTCCATTGCAAACTATGCGCTTCAGATGCGAACGGCTTGAAGGATAACATTACTGGGCGCGCCGCCTGCAGCTCGGGTACGCCGCGGGATCAAGACTGTTCAGGCGCGCAGCGTTGATCAGGCTATACATCGCCGGCGGCACGTTCGCCACCAGAGTCGGCACCAGCGAACAGATAATTCGGTCCTCGAGGGCGCCGCCGCGCAGCGCTCTGTCGATGATTAAGTTGGTCGATTTCCCCACGCCCATCACTGCAATCGTAGACGAACGCCGGCCCCTGGCTCAGCGTGCACTGAATCGCTTTGGTTGTATCGGATTTCGCCGAGAATGTGGCGAGCGTCGCTTCGACTCAGCGCTTCATGTTGTCGAGAAGCAGTACGGCTTGTGCTTGCGCACGCGTCGGCACTCGTCCAGCGGCGTGCCGCGAATCTGCTCTGAGCTTGTAGAGGGCGTCGATCCGGCGCAATGCCTGCTCCGTCACCGCGCTGGGACGAACGGCGTGCGGGTCGTGCGTGAGCCCATACAGGCAGCTTCCTGGATGACACGATCGCGATACAACTCGGCTTAGCCAGCGAACGCGTTGACCTGCAGCATGCCGGCGAAGTGAGCGAGATGCGGCTGCGGATGCTCGCTACGGCGATCAAGTGTATAGGCGCACCAGACCGCCGGCGGTTCGTCGAAGCCAGTCGAGCGCTTATCGCGCATGTAGACCCAGAGACGTCCGGTCTTCGTGCGGACATTACCGTGCGCCAGTATCGGCAGCGGCGTGTCATCCGCGTGGACTTGTTACCGATCAGCACGTAACTGCCCATGCGTAACTACCTCATGCGTGACGCGGCTAGCTGCTGCTGCATTGATCGATCTGACCCTGCAGCAGAATTAGCACCGGTCGGAAGTAGGGATCTCCGGATCCCGTTTGAGCAACCAGCCATACGGTTCAGAGCTTGGCAAGAGGTGCCTATACCTTCTAGCTGTGATTCAAATTCACACCTCGTTATCGAATTGTGCGCTAGCTTATCAGGCATGCAACCGACACAATATGGCCTTCCGGATCTTTTCCCTTGCTTTCAGGAGGTTCCATGGATATCTCATCGGCGCTCATTGCCATACTCGCGGCACTCTTGGTCGGCGCCATAAGCCCGGGCCCAAGCTTCATTCTGGTTGTCAGGAATTCGCTTGGTTTGTCTCGAAGGGACGGGCTTGCTACAGCGATTGGAATGGGCGTTGGGGGAGTATGCTTCAGTGGCGTAGCCCTAGCGGGTCTATACACACTGCTGAATAGTGTGGAATGGCTGTATGGCGGACTCAAGGTGGCCGGCGGTGCATACTTGCTATATCTCGCTCTGAAAATCTGGCGCGGATCATCGGCGCCAATTGTGATTGACGGTGACCGGTCCGAGGCAGCGCCGAATTTCGGGAGATCAGTCTGGGCGGGGTTGACCACCCAGTTGACTAACCCGAAAACAGCCATTGTTTACGGCAGCATTTTCGCGGCGCTATTGCCGCAAGAACCGCCATTGTGGTGCTATATCGTGTTACCACCGCTCGTCTTTGTAGTCGAAGCTGGGTGGTACGCAACTGTCGCAATGTGCTTCTCCGGGCATGGACTTCGACACCGCTACCTGAAATCGAAGGTTTGGATCGATCGCAGTGCTTCGGCAGCAATCGGTGTACTCGGATTCCGCCTGATACTCACCGCGCATAGGTGGACTGACCTACTGCACTGAGTTTGCAGAAACATGGTCGACTAGCAGAATGAATCGTATCAAAATTGCTTCATCAAGAGACAGATGCCGCAACCGTTTCGTCAAAGTGCACCGCTAACGCCTGCGAGGGGACTTCAACTGCGCGTCGTGCTCGTTGACCATACTATTTGGTGCGCCGGGCATTCTCTGACTGAATAGCCCTAGTTGCTCGGCCTGCCGCGGCTTTTGTCGAGACTGCAGTGAGTGCCCGAGATTACGTTAGAATCCAATCCTCAGCACCCTAGCCTACCTCTCGCGTCAGACGCCATCCCAAAGACGTAACTATCTTGAAGTCGGAAACAGGCGATCACGCTACTTCATCTGCGCTCGAAGTTCACTGATCGTGAATTCGAGCTTTCCCGTTTCCACGGAGTCAAACGGACGTTGAAGGCTGGATACCATCGCGCGCTGGAACCTTTCCCACGCCTCTGAGAACAGATAGGCGGGCACCGCTTCAAGCTGGGTGTCATACACGATCAATAGTCTTTCGAGCACTACGAGATCCTGCTCAAGCAATGACCATCTCCCGACCGTCGAGGCCCGATCGATACATCGATCGATAATAGCTTCCGCCTCCTGAAACAATACGACATCAACTTCTTGCGCCATTAGGTTTTGAAGAAAGAACGTCAAGTAGACGGTCTTCGCGAGGTATCCGAGCTGTACCGCCCCACCATGGCCACTGCGGACCGCAGCGAGTGCTACGTGCCCTTCCAACGACAGTGCACGAACGTCGGCGTTACTCAAGGGTAACAACTCAGCTTTTGTGCGGCGCTTGCGCTTGATGCGGGGATTCCGGGTCATATTCTGAAGGATGCGTTATGTGCCTGCCGAACTCTATCCAACGATGGCCGATGACGGACGGGTTGCCCTGTCAGAACCGGCGACAGCTCAACGATGGATCGCATGTTCACCACCGTAAGAACGGAATGCTCGATCCCGCCTTACTGTCGGGCAGGCGAAGGAAATCAACCCGCCCCCGCAGGCTCGGCGGAATCTGGTCTACGATGAGCCGTGCCCATGAGCGCCACATTCTACCCCCCACGAATGACTGTCTATTTGTCATCCAAATTAATAAAATTACCGAGCCTTACGGAACTAAGAAACGGCCTCATAGCGCCCCGCAACAGCAGCTCGAGTCCCTGACGGGCGTGCATCAGTCCGTGCCCACGTGTACGCATTACTCGCTTCATGGTCATTTCATATTGCATGGGTTACCTGTACGCGTCCGCACCACAGACGGGATCGTGAGCTTGCCGATAGCTCAAAATAACAATCACGCTAGTCACCGTCGGACGGTGTGCGTCTCGACAATCGGAAATTGATTTTAGATCAGCGATTAACAAGAGCGAAACCGAAGACAGCGGAGCCCAATCCACGGCCAAATCCACCCCATCAAAGAGAGTTATTAAATACCTTGACTTATAAGCGCTGATCGCATCTGGGAAATCGGTATATTCCAGGACTCTAACAATATCTTCTGAAACCATCGTCACCCTTCAAAAATTATCTCACCTCCAGGCGCCTTCCCGGCCTGCATCAAAACGATGTGCCGATTTGAAACTGGAATTTCTGATATTTATCGTCGACATGGTGCCCGATCGGAAAACCGAGACTTAACTTCAACGGCCCAATGGGCGATATCCAGGACAATCCCGCACCATACGAATATCGCAATCCGTTCGCGCCCGTGCTGTTGCCTTCGTTACCCCAGACGTTGCCGCCATCAATAAATGTGAATACGCGCAGTGTGCGATCGTACCCCGATCCTGGCAGTGGAATCGATAATTCAATATTACCCACGACAAGCTTCGATCCGCCGATCGAGTCTCCGGTCTTCGTGTCGCGCGGACCGAGCGAACTCGTCTCATAGCCGCGCACGGAGCCGATCCCGCCAGCATAGTAGTTCTCGAATATCGGATATGGCTTCCCGCCGATTCCAGCGCCGTAGCCACCCTGAAAATTGAAGCCGAGCACGTAGCCGCGCGCGAACGAATAGTAATATTGAGCGTTGACGTCGGCCTTGTAGTATTGGGTCTTCGTAACTGGCATCCCATATTCCGACGATGCCTGCATGTAGTAGCCGCGGCTTGGCATCAACGCACTGTCGCGCGCATCACGCGACCAACTGACCGATATCGGCACGGTGTTCGACACGCTGCCAAAGGAGTTGACATAGTCAATGTAGCTTTGCGGTGTGCTTGAGTCGGTCCGCAGCCTATGCTGGTCAACGCCCATGCCGAAATACACCATGTCCGTCTCGGAGAACGGAATCCCGAACTTAACGTTCGCACCGGCCGTGATGATTCGGAAACTTGTGTCGCTCGATGACGAGTAATAGAGCGGAAACGTCGTCCGATAATAGACGCTGGTAATCCGCTGAATGCCGTCGATCGTGAAATACGGATCTGTCTGCGTGACTGTCAGCGTCCGGTAACTCTTCGCAGTATTCACACTCACGCCGAGGTTCGTGCCCGAACCGAATACGTTGTCTTGTGTCACTCCGGCCGTCAACACGACCTTGTCCGACGACGATAGGCCACCGCCAAGCGTCAACGATCCAGTTGGTTTCTCGGCAACCCTCATCTGCAGATCGACCTGATCCGTTGCTCCTTCGATCGGCACGGTCGACACGTCGACATCGGTGAAATAACCGAGCCGGCTGATCCGTTCTTTCGATAGTGCGATGCGATTCGAGTCGAACCATGCATCCTCGAACTGGCGCATCTCGCGGCGGATCACTTCATCGCGCGTACGCGAGTTGCCGACGATGTTCACGTGGCGCACGTAGACGCGCTTGCCCGGATCAACCGCAAGCGTCAAATCGACCCGGTGCGCCGCTTGGTCGATGTCTGGCTGCGCATTCACCTTCGCAAACGCGTATCCGTATTCGCCGAGCTTGTCGACGATGGCCTTCGTCGTCCGTTGCAGCTTTTCCGCGGAAAAGCTGTCCCCCGCCTTCACGATCATCAGCCTGCGCAACTCAGCATCGCGGCCGAGCAGATCACCTGACAGTCGGATGTCGGATACGGTATAGGGTTCGCCTTCGTGAACGGAAAGCGTCAGATACATGTTCTTACGGTCCGGCGAGATGGACACTTGAGTTGAATCGATGGTGAACTCGAGATAGCCGCGATTCAGATAGTACGCACGAACGTTTTCGAGATCACCCGTCAGCTTCTCCTTCGAGTAAAGATCGTTCTTCGTGTACCAACTCGACCACGTCGGTGTCGATAGCTGCATTTCTCCGAGCAGCGTGCTCGTGGAAAACACCTTGTTGCCGATGAAGTTGATCTGGCGGATCTCTGCATTCGGGCCTTCCGCGACCGAGAACAACAACGATACGCGGTACGCGTCGAGCGGTGTGACTGTGGTTTTCACCTCAGCCGCGTAGTAGCCGCGTGTCAGATATTGGCGTTTCAGTTCTTGCTCGGCTCGTTGAAGCAGCACACGATCGTAGGGCATACCCGCCGCTAGCCCGACGGACTTCATCGCCTTGGTCAGGTTGTCCTTATCGAATTCGCGCGTACCGTTGAAACCGACTTCGGCGATTGTTGGCCTCTCGACCACATCAATAACCAGCACACCGTCATCGATCGATACCTTGACGTCGCTGAAGAAGCCCGTCGCATACAATGCGCGAATAAGCGCTGTTCCCTGATCTTCCGTGAACGTGTCGCCGATTCTGACCGGCAGGTACGAATCGACCGTACGCACTTCGATGCGCTTCAGTCCGTTGACTCGGATATCGCGAATCGTTGCCGACTGCGCACTATGTGCATAGCTGGGCACGATTCCGCCGCAGAGCAGCACCCCCAGGGTGGCAAATCTTTTCAGTGGTTGATTGGACATGCGGTTGGTCGATGAGAGTCGAGCTGTCAAGTTTAGAATTCATCCGCACCGCTTCGGTTACCCCTCCATTAAAACCCATTACGTTTACTTTCTAAATATTTCCCACTTGATCGCTTAGTCTGCGCAATGCGGAATTCGTACCGGCGCATACGCATGTTGTGTGTCATATCAGATATGGAGGCGACCGGAGCGATGGTACATCGCGTGCGCATAGAGGGCCGAACACTGCTCGTAACGTGCGGAAACATCTCTACACGGCTACGTACATCACCGAATTTTCCGTTACGATCTAATGCGCCTCGAGTTTCATCGCCAAGGCAGGTTTCACGTCGGAGCAGTCACCGTGACGATATAACCCGTCTTTTCGCTTCAAATTGCTGGGAGCGGTGAATGAGAAGATCCGCTCCTAATGGGTAGTTTCTTTGACCCGCATGCGCGTTTAGTATGGTGAAGGTTCAGAGTCCGTTCCAGAGAAGAAAAAAGCGATTCATCGAGGAGCAAATCATGGCATTTGAAGGAAGCCGAGGCGGGCCTGAAGCCGGCGGAGCTGTGCCGCCAATACGGCATCTCCGACGCGATCTACGACAGGTGGAAAGCGACGTTCGGTCGGATGACGGTCTCCGAAGCGCAGCATCTGAAGGAACTGGGGCAGGAGAACAAGCTCAAGCGCCTGTTGGCCGAATCGGTGCCAGGGAACGCCTCGCTGAGGGACCTGCTGGCCCAAAAGGAGCAAGCCCGCAAGTCCAGCGCTAAGCGGTCCGAGTATTGATGACCGAACGCGCCATGGGTACTACCCGCGCCAGCCGACTGGTAGGGATTTCGCGGTCGCCGTTCCGCTACGAATCACGCCGCCGCGTTAACGACGAAGCACTGACTGGCCGGAGGATGGCCATCCCCGCGCAGAAACGCCGCGACGGCTATCGCCAAATTCACGTGCTGTTGCAGCGGGATGGCGGCGTTGCCAGCCGCAAGCGCATCTGGCGCCTGCACAGCAAGGGAGCCCGAGCATGCGCAAGCGGCGACGCACGCGTATTGCGGCTGTCGAGCGCACGGCGCTGCCATTGCCAATGGGCTCGGTTCAGCGTTGGTCGACGGATTTTCTGACGGGCTGGCCTATGGTCTGCGGTCTCGATGTCTGAGCGTGGTCGACA
Organism: Burkholderia cepacia; assembly: GCF_001718835.1. NCBI lineage: Bacteria > Pseudomonadati > Pseudomonadota > Betaproteobacteria > Burkholderiales > Burkholderiaceae > Burkholderia > Burkholderia cepacia. Next base: position 2,303,306 of record NZ_CP013444.1, read on the forward strand.
ATTGCACGCGTGAAGGCTTGGTCATCGAGGTCGATACATCGCTGCCGGGCTTACGAGTGCAGAAAGTGCTCGAACGGCTCAAGAAAATGCGAGGCTTGTCTCATCCGTCACTGTGGACTACGGACCGGAGTTCGCTGGTAAGGTGATGGACGTATGGGCCTACGAAGCCGGTGCCACGCTGTCTTTCGTTCGGCTTGGCAAACCTGTGGAGAACGCCTATATCGAGAGCTTCAACTGGCGGTTCCGTGATAGATGCCTGAACCAGCACGGGTTCGTCCCCATACACCACACCAAGCGGCTGATTGAAATTTGCTCTAACGCAACTCTCTGTCGTATCAGGCAAGCTCGCTTAGCTACTGCACGACCCCCGCGACGAGCCGATCCGCTTCGTCGAAGCACTCGACGCCCGCGACCTGCGGCGCACCGCAAATCGTGAACACCGGCTTGCCCCACTGCAACCCGAGCGCGATTTCGGACAGCGTGCGGAGCCCGCCGCCCACCGCGATCAGGCACACCGACGCGCGTGCGACCAGCGCATTGCGCGTGATCCCGAGGCCGGTCGGCAACGCGACGCTCAGGTACGGATTCGCCAGCGCGGCGTCGTCTTCGGGCAACAGCCCGATCGCGCAGCCGCCGGCCGCATGCGTGCCTCGCGCGGCGGCCGCCATCACGCCCTGCTTGCCGCCGCCGACGAGCGCGATACCCGTGGCCGCCACCGCGTGCGCGATCCGTTCCGCGACCCGCATCTGTTCGTCGGTCGCGTCGCGCGGGCCGATCACGCCGACCGGCATCCGGTGCCGGTGCATGCCGCGTTGCCGTTGCGCCAGTCGCGCGAGCGCGTCGCGGGCCGGTTCGGACCACGCGCATTCAATGACGTCGTTGGCGAACAAGACCTTCCCCCAGTGCCAGAACGCAGGTACAGATGGCCGTCAGCCCGATCGACAGCACGGCCGCCTGCGAAAAATCGGTTTGCCCGTCCGACAGCTTCAAATACATCAGCAGCGGCAGGATGTTGATCTGCGTGCCGGCCAGCGCCAGCGCCGTGCCGTACGTGCCGAGCGCGATCGCGGTCACGAGGCACCATGCGGATGCGACCGACGGCCACAGCTCGCGCCACGCGACGTCGAGCCACGCGCGCCAGGGCCGCGCGCCGAGCGTCAGCGCCGCCTCGAGCGGCCGCCGGTCGAGATTCGCGAGCGTGGGGTAGATCATCAGCGCGACGCGCGGGATCAGGTAATACGCATAGGCGACCGCGAGCCCCGGCATCGTGTAGATCGCGCCGCCGATCACGGTCGGATCGGCGCCCAGCGCGGCCAGCAGCGTGGTCACGAAGCCTGAGCGGCCGAATGCGAGGATGAAGCCGTACGCGATCACCAGCCCGGAAAACGCCAGCGGCACGCCGAGCAACGCGAGCGACCAGTGACGACGGGCCGGCGACTGTCCGGCCAGCGCGAACGCGACCGGCACGCCGACGGCGACCGACAGCGTGCCGGCGCCGACAGCCAGCGCCAGCGAGCGCACGATCGCATCGGCGACGAGCGGATCGCGCCACACCGCCGCGAACGCGCGGCCGCCGCCCGTGCATGCCGCGTCGACGAGCGCGGCCAGCGGCAGCACGAAGCACACGGCAAGCAATGCCGCCGCTAGAAGCGCGCCGAAGCGGCGCAGCACGCCGCGTTCGGGTAAGGAAGCCTGCATCCCTCGCCCCTTATTGGCCGAGCGTGGCCTGCGACCAGAGCTGGTCGACCTCGGCCTTGCGCGCCGCCGCCTTCGCGACATCGAGCGGGCGCACCTGCGGCGCGTTCGGCAGTTTCGCCGCGACTTCCGGCACGACCGGCGTGCCCGGCACCGCCGGACGCACGTAGCCTTGCGCGAATAGCGCCTGCCCGACGTCGCTCATCACGAGGTTGAGCCAGAGCTGCGCGGCGGACGGATTCGGGCCGTTCTTCACGAGACTCATCGCGTAGGGTGCCGACACGCTGCCGTCCTGCGGAATCACGACGTCGGCCGCGTCGCCCATGCCGTCCGCGTACTTCGCCTTGAGGCCGTCGTTCTCGTAGCCGATCAGGATCGGGATCTCGCCCTTCACGAACTTCGCGTACGGCGTCGTGCCCTCCACGCGCAGCACGTTGCCGGCCTGCTTCAGCTTGCCGAAGAAGTCGGCGCCCGGCTTCGGATTCTCGACGCCGCCGCCGTTCGCATACGCGGCCGCGAACACCGCGACCTGGCCTTGTCCGGTCGAGCGCGGGTCGAGATAGACCACCGCGTTGCGGTACTCGGGCTTCAGCAGGTCGGACCAGCGCTGCGGTACGTTCTTGACGAGCTTCCGGTTGACCAGGAACGCGATGTTCAGCGAATGCACGGCGAACCAGCGAGCGTCGGTCGCGCGGAACACGCCCGGCAGCTTGTCGAAGTTGATCGGCCGGAACGGCGCGACGACGTCCTTGCCGGCAGCATCGAGCGCCGACGCCGCGAAGTAGTACGCGGTGTCGGCCTGCGGACGGCGGCGCGACTTGTCGAGCGCGACGACGGTCGCGGCCGAGCCGATGTCGTTGTACGTGATCTCGACCTTCGGGTAGCGCTTGCGGAATTCGGCGAACAGCGCCTTCCAGTTCGCCCATTCGGGGCCGGTATCGAACGACACGACGAGCCCTTCGTCGGCCGCCTTCGCGTACAGCGCGTCTTCGCCCGGGTACAGCGGCGCGGCGTGCGCCGCCGCGCTGGAAAGCGCCGCGAGCGCGCACAGCGCCAGCACGCGGGCGCGCATGGCCTTCACAAAAAGGGAGCCTGCAAGCATCGTGAATCTCCGTTGAACGAAAGAGGTCATTGCGCGGCCGGCGACGCCGGCAGCACGAGCAGATGGCAAGGGTCGATCGCGATGCTGCGCGCGGCGGGCTCGCGCCCTTCGCACAGCAGCACGTCGGCCGAGCCGTCGGGAATGAAGTCGTAGCGCTGCGTCGCGCCGAAGTAGCGCACGTCCCCGCGGCGGCCGTCGATGCGGTTCGCGCTGTGTTCCGGCGGATCGGCCTGCACGTGTTCGGGCCGCACCAGTACCTCGATTTCCGCGCCCGGCCGGTGCTCGCCCGTTTCCGCGCGCAGCGTCGCGAAACGCACGTCGACGGTGCCGTGCGCGAGCACGCGGCCGCGCAGCAGCGTCGAATGTCCGACGAAGCGCGCGACCTGGGCGGTCGCCGGGCGCTCGTACAGGTCGCGCGGCGTGCCGGCCTGCAGCACGCGACCGCCGTCGACGATCGCGACGCGGTCGGCCATGCTCAGCGCTTCGTCCTGATCGTGCGTGACGAACAGCGTCGTCGCGCCGCAGGCACGCTGCAGCGCGCGGATCTCGTCGCGCAACTGATGACGGATGCCGGCATCGAGCGCGGCCAGCGGCTCGTCGAGCAACAGCAGCTTCGGCTCGATCACGAGCGCGCGCGCCAGCGCGACGCGCTGTTGCTGTCCGCCCGACAGCATCGCGACGCCGCGCGTCGCATGCGCGGCCAGTCCGACCCGCTCGAGCATGTCCAGCGCGCGCTGGCGCCGCACGCCGGCCGCGACGCCGCGCATCCGCAGCCCGTACGCGACGTTGTCGACGACCGACAGGTTCGGAAACAACGCATAGTGCTGAAACACCATCCCGACTTCGCGGCGCCATACCGGCACGCCGGCCACGTCGTCGCCGCCGATCGCGATGCGCCCGTGCCAGCCGTCGAGCAGCCCGGCGGCAAGGCGCAGCAGCGTCGATTTACCGGAGCCGCTGCGTCCCATCACCGCGAGCAGCTCGCCTTGCGCGGCGGACAACGTGACGTCGTCGACGCCGTGACGCGCACCGGGATACTGAAAGCTGACGTGTTCGAATTCGAGGCTCATGAAGGACTCATTTCAGACGTTGGACGGTGCCGACAGACACGAGCGTCGCGAGCACGGCGAGAACGAGCAGCACGACGGTCGCCGCGCATGCCATCCCGGTCGCGCCGTAGAACGCCTGCAGCAGCACGATCGGATAATTCCGGTAGCGAAAACCGGCGATCAGGTTCGAGATCTGGAATTCGCCGATCGATAGCGCGGCCACCATCACGAGTCCGGAAAACAGGCTATGGCGCAGGTTCGGCAGCACGATCGTGACGAACTGGCGCAGCGGCGTCGCACCGAGCGTCGCCGCGCAGGCTTCGAGGCGCGCAAGATCGAGATGGCGCAAGTCTCCCAGCAGCGTCTGCAGCAGATAAGGCAGCGTCAGCACCGCGTGGGCCGCGACCATCAGCGGCAACGTGCCGAGCCACGGCAGCGCGTCGCCGCTGAAGATCGCGATGTAGCCGAAGCCGAGCGTCAGCGCCGGCACCGCGACCGGCATCAGCATCACGACGCGCGTCGCGAAACCGCCGCCGGCCTGCGCGCGATGATGCAGCGCATACGCGAGCGGCAGGCCGATCGCCGCGTTGAGCGCGCAGCACGCCAGCGCGACGATGAAGCTCACGCCGAACGCGCGCGTGAAACTCCGGTTCGCGATCAGGTCGGCGAACCAGTGCCCGGTGACGCCGGCGGGCAGCAACGTGTTCGTCCACGATTCGCCCACCGCGCCGATCAGCAGCAAGGCGATCGGCAACAGCAGGTAGAGCGCGAACACCGCGAGCAGCGCCTGCAGCAGCAGGCGCCCGACGGGCGGCCGGGCCGGTTTGTTACGACGAATCGGAATACCGTCGGCCACGGCCGGGGCGGTTGACGCAGGCATGAACACACTCGCTGACGATCGGAAAAATCCTCGCGCAACGCCCGCCGGACGAGGCCCGCATGCGTTGTCGAAGCCGGCGCAGTGTGCGGTTCCGACATGGCATCGTCATGAAAAAAACGTAAAAAGCGCGCATCGACCTGTGCAAGGACGGAACAGCTCGCCATGAAGCACCTGTATCCGAACGTGGCGGAACTGCATGCATTCGCCACGTCCGCGAAGTACCTGAACTTCTCCTACGCGGCCCGCGAACTGGGCCTGACGCCGAGCGCGGTCAGCCGGCAGATCGCGAACCTCGAGGCGCTGTTCGGCGTGAAGCTGTTCGTGCGCGAGGGACGCGGCCTCGCGCTCACCCGTGCCGGTCAGGTGTATCACGCGCGCGTCGTCGGCCCGCTGCGCGAAATCGGCAACGCGTCGATCGAGCTGCTGAGCGCCCGCGAAAACAGCGACCTGCTGACGATCGCGAGCGTGCCGACGTTCACGACCAAGTGGCTCGTGCCTCGCCTGACTGAGTTCCTCGCTGCCGCCCCAGACGTGACACTGAGCTTTCGACGTCATCTAGCACACGGCGACCCCTTTCCTCTCGAACTCGACGCAGCTATCCGTTACGGCGATGGCCTCTGGGATGGTGTACGGAGCGACTATTTGGATGGACGGACTTTCGTACCAGTTTGCTCGCCGGAATTCGCGTCGAAGTATGTGCTGCGCACCCCGGCCGATACTGCTACCGTCCCACGGCTTGTTCATGAACAAGCCCAAGACGCATGGTCCGATTGGGCGAAGAGATATGGCGTTACACACATGAATCCATTCTCCGGCCCGCGATTCGAGCAATACTCCGTACTCATCCAGGCAGCACAAACGGGGCTCGGACTCGCACTGGTACCGGTTTTCTTGATTGGAACACTGATCGACACTGCCTTGCTTGTGCAGCCGATCGATGCGCCAGTAGAGCTAGATAATCAAGGACATTATCTATGTTGTACTACAGATAGGCTCGGCGCAAGCTCAGGGCGGTTTCAAGGGCGAAGTGCAACACCTCGCGGGTTACTGAACGGGAAGCCGGTCTATGGGGTTAGCCAGGACTTGGGCAAGGATTTCCAGAGGGGTGTGCCAGTTCAGTGTGGCGCGCGGTCGGGTATTGAGTTTGTCGGCAATGGCGTCGAGGTCATCTTGAGAGTAGACGGACAAATCAGTGCCTTTTGGCAGGTACTGCCGCAGCAGGCCGTTGGTGTTTTCGCAGGTGCCGCGTTGCCAAGGGCTGTGCGGATCACAGAAATAGACGCGCACATTGGTCGCGGCGCTCAGTTCGGCGTGTCGCGCCATCTCGCGACCTTGATCGTAGGTCAGCGTCTGGCGCAGCGGTTCGACGAGCGATTGCAGCTTGGTCGTGAACGCGGCCAGCGCCGAAGCGGCCGTCGCGTCGGGCATCTTCGCCAGCAGGACGGCGCGGCTCATGCGTTCGACCAACACGGCCACCGACGATTTGTTCTCGGCACCCTTGATAAGGTCGCCCTCCCAATGGCCCGGCATGAGGCGATCATCGATTTCGGGCGGACGCACGTGGATGCTGATCATGTCGGGAATCGTCGCGCGCCGATCGGCGCCACGCGATCGCGGCAGGCGTTTGTTGCGATGCTGGCGCAGGCAGGCAATCAGTTCGCGGCGCAACTCGCCGCGAGGCTGGGCGTAGATGGCGTTGTAAATCGTTTCGTGGGACACGTGCAGGCTCGGGTCGTCGGGAAAGACACGCTTCAGAGTACCGGCGATTTCCTGCGGCGACCACTGACGTTCGCAAAGCAAGCGACGAACGAGGCCCCAAAGGATCGAATCTGGTGCGAGCTTCGGATCCGGCCGTCCAGCCTGTCGGCGCGCGTCGCGAGATGCCTGCGCGGCGCGCGGGCAGTACAGGCCGTTGGATTGGGTATTGCGGGCCAACTCGCGACTGAGCGTCGACGGCGCGCGCTTGAGCTTGCGGGCGATCGCCCGCAAGCTCAAGCCTTCGTCCCGCCAGAAATCGATTCGCATACGTTCTTCAGGTTGCAGTTGTTGGTACGTTCTCTTTGCCATTCGCGGACATTACCGGATGGCGAGAGTGTTGCACTTCAGATTTGAGGCCGCCTCAGCGTTGCGGCGATTCCGCGAATGGATATTGGAAGCATTTCAACGGTAGCAGATTGGTCTCCTCTCGTCTTCGCCGTCTCTTGGGGACTTATTATCACGGTGCAATTACTCGCTACTCGAGCATTGCGCGCTACCGCGCGCTGTTTGCCATGCTGCGCAATAGCGCTATACCATCCCACGCCAGTCCTTTACGTTCGACAAAAAACGCAGCCCATCTGGCATATTGCGCTGTAAAGTCAGCGAAGGCCAGCCGGATCGAGGCCACCTGGACCTCCTTCACCAGGAAATCCACAAGTCGGCCTTCCCCAGTAACATGCGCCTAGACTAGACGTCAACACAACCAATACCAGGCCCATGAACGCCTTCTTTACACGTTTCCGCATATCACACCTCGATTTATCGAAACACGGGACATCTTCAGCGTCGCGAGCGCCATAAATTCAACGAGGTGGCGCCAGCAAGATGTTCGCAATCACGCCAGTCGCGAGAGTCGCTAGAACGAAGTCACCATTTACCTCAAGCCAGTAAAAACCTGGGGGTGGCGGCGGAAGATTGTAAGCCTGCCAATCGCCGACAATGTACTGTGGCCCGCGATAGTCCGGCGGAACAAGACCACCGCGACGCCAGTCGCTATGGGGTACGGGGAAGCTCCGACCTACCGCTGCAGCACCCGGACCAGGCAATCCCTGCGCAAATCCTGGTACCAACAGCCCCAGTAGGCTCATTTCAATTGCAAATGCGATGACCCTAATTTTCACCTCGTTCCTCCTTTGAAAAGTACGAACAATAATCGCAGAGGACTTAGATGACGTGCTTACGATATCTTGCAAATTGGTTCAGTCGCTGTCATTTGTGACACTATTTCCCTACACCAGAGATAGGTCGCGCAATTGATCCCACGATCTCCATTTCTAGACACAATCATCAACACGCCTTATAATTTAGACATATTAACGATTTTTTTCACACACCAGACTAAAAACCAGCGATTTTGTTGCGGCCGGTCGCCTTGGCATAGTAAAGTGCCTCATCGGCCGCCTTGACTACGGAATCGGCCCCACCATCCTGGCACTGAGTCCAACTTGCAAGGCCAATACTGACGGTAACACGACCACATTCGCTGGCCGCGTGCTCAAGTTCCAATCCGCTGACTGCCGTTCGAATTCGCTCGGCAATTTGGGCAGCGTCGCTTAACGGCGTATCCGACAGCAACACCACGAATTCCTCTCCGCCATAGCGCGCCGCGGTATTTGCCGGTCGCCGGATATGTCCGGCAATGCAACGTGCCACCGCAGCCAAAGCATCGTCCCCAGCCCGGTGGCCATAAGAGTCGTTGTACGCCTTGAAGCGATCGACATCGATGAACAACAGCGAAAATATGGAACGTATGCGGCGCGCGCGACGCCACTCCCGGTCGAGCGCGTCATCGAAGCTACGACGGTTGTGTAAGCCGGTAAGGCCGTCGGTACGCGCCAGCAGAGCGAATTGAGATTCCGATTGCGTCCGGCGCCGTAGTTGTCTAAAAAGCATGACAGTGACCACAACGAAGGTGCTCCCGAACGTTGCTATCAGCACGCCGATAATCACGGCGTGGTTTCGCCATGCCGAAAAAATATCCCCTTCTTTCTTCTCCACCACGATGGCGAGCGGCAGGTTGGGCAGGTTGGGCAGGTTGCTGATGTAGTAGAAACGGCGGCTTCCATCGTCCGCAGACGTGTCGAAGAGCCATCCCTCTACTGTCGCCTGAAACGATCTAAAGGCTGAGAATTTACCGAAGTCACGACCTATAGCGGAAGCGTTATACGGCTCACGCATGATTATGACACCATCCCTACCGATGAGCGTGATCAAACCGTTGTGACCAACTGACAGTTCCGCTAATAACCAATGGAAATACTCGATATTCACCTCAGTGATTGCGACGCCTGCGAATGAACCGTCCGGATTGGCGATCCGTCGTTACAACACAATGCTTGATCCGCCCACCCTGAATCGTGATGCAATCGGATCGCTAATGTATAAACCCGCGTTCGGGTTGTCGCGATGGATGGCAAAGCATTTGCAGTCTGCGGAATTACCGTACCTGAGCGAATTATTGACATAATTCTTATAATTTTTCCGGTCGCTGTAGGTCCCAAGTTCAGATGTCGCGTTTCCGCCAAATAAAAATGTCGTGTTTTGGCCTGTAGGTTGATCGCCTGCACCCTTGGGAGCGCCAGCGATGAACGCGACTGGGACGATCACCATGACGATGCGTGAAGTGGATCGGCTGAAGGTCATTGAGGCTGCAGCCGAATGTAGGCTCAAGCCCGGCCAGGCGGCCGAACGGATGAAGTTGAGCGTGCGGCAGATTGAGCGTCTGGTATTGCGCTATCGCGCGGCCGGCGTGGCCGGATTGGTGTCAGGCAAGCGTGGGCGCCCGAGTAACCATCAACTGCCTGCTGGAAAGGCGCAGCGGGCGCTGGCGTTGATCCGCGAGCGCTACGGGGATTTCGGACCGACGCTGGCGTGCGAGAAACTGCACGAATGTCATGGCATTGATCTGGCTGTCGAGACGGTTCGTACGCTGATGAGGGCTTCTGGCCTCTCGATTCCACGCAAACAACGCCTGCCGAAGGTCTACCAACCGCGCAACCGTCGCGCATGCCTCGGCGAACTGATTCAGATTGACGGTAGCGACCACCGTTGGTTCGAGGACCGTGCGCCAGCTTGCACGCTGTTGGTGTTCATCGACGATGCAACCGGACGGTTAATGGCGCTGCATTTCACGGCGACCGAATCGACGTTCAGCTATTTTGAGGCGCTGTCGAAGTATCTGGATTCGCACGGCAAGCCGATGGCGTTCTATAGCGACAAGGCCAGCGTCTTTTACGTGAAGAAGCGCTCGGAGACCGCAGGCAAAGGCGTCACGCAGTTTGGCCGAGCGCTGTACGAGCTCAATATCGACGCGTTCTGTGCAAACACGAGCCAGGCCAAGGGGCATGTGGAACGGGCCAACCTGACACTGCAGGATCGGCTCGTCAAAGAGCTTAGACTGCGTGGAATCAGCACATGGGAGGCCGCTAACGCGTATGCGCCCTCCTTCATCGCCGATTTCAATCGTCGCTTCGGCAAACCGCCGAAAAGCGATCACGACGCACACAGGCCACTGCGTGCGGATGAGTATCTGAGACAGATCCTGTCGTATCGCGTGCCGCGCAAGGTATCCAACGCGTTGACAGTGCAGTACGACCGCGTGATGTATCTGCTCGCCGATTCGGAGGCAAATCGGAGCCTCGTGCATGAATACGTCGAGGTCGTCGAATATCCGGACGGGATGATCGAAGTACAGGCCAACGGTGCGGTGCTGTCATGTCAGCAATACGATCGCATCACGCGTATCGATCAAGGCGCCGAGGTCGAGAACAAGCGGCTGTCCAGCGCATTGGAAGTCGCACGGCGCATCCAGAATATGCGTGACGATCGCCGCGCTTCCGGCTCACCGTCGCGCACCCATTGCGGTGCCGAGGTCCAGGCAAAGAAGGCGCTCATCGGGCTGAAGAAGCAGCGTGCCATCGAGCTTGCTGACCTGAATCAAGCGATTCTTGGAGTCAGCGGCAAAGGAATCAGGGAACGGGGGGCGGCTTCGCCGCCCCACCCCAACACCATAAACAAGGACAAGACAAAGCCCAAACACCGCGACATTTCAATTTAGCGGGAAACTCGACAATTGAACTTAGCGGGAACAGTCGCGTCAAGCACAAAGATCGATCTAGAAATGTGCGCTTTCGAAAGATCGCGGAATAAGGCACCTAACCGGAGCGTTGGCGGAGCCGCCATTACGTCGGTGTGTCGTAGACCATGAATCGTCGTCTGCAGGGAAAAGTCATATAAGTCGAGAATACGCACAACATCGCGGCTCGCTACCACGCCGAGATTTCGTGAGGCTTCGCGAGCACAGTCGAGTGTATCGCGGCGACTCTAAAGCAACTGTAGCATACACAAAACCACCATAGCTCCAGCGATTGCAATGCAGATTATTACATTTTCATAACAGACAACCGATTTTAATTGCGCAAATCTCATCAACAAAGACGCACAATCATCGAATGTCGCGAAAAATTCGCCTCCCCGACCCTTCCTTAATAATCTACTCAAAAATATCATTACTCACCACATAGGCCTTTATTCAAATAAAACATGAAAATATAGTCAGAAATTTAATTCGCCATCAACAAACCGAAGCCGAAAATAACTCTCTCCAACGAATCATATCCAATAAACACCCCATCAATTTAGCAAACACAAAATAGCCAACCCCATATTAACACCACCCATAAATCAGCAGCCTTAAATACAGAATGACACCATATCACGAACAGCCCAATCGCCCTCCCAACCCGAGGTAAAAACACATCAAAAAAAAACCTCATCCCCGCAAAGGGATGAGGTCAGAGGGCGCTCCTCCCGGGGGTTATAGGAGAAGCTGCACGTATATAGTAGGAGCCCATCTCACAATATTCAATTTCATAAAATTTCCCATCATTACATTAAATTTATAATATTCCAACTTCACACGGCGCACTTGGTTTTGATAAAATCCAAGTTCACCAGCGTCGCATTACACGCAGTACGTGAGGCACCGGAGCAACGCCACGAACTCAAATTACGTCACACCACACCATATCTTCATACTATCGCCCTCATAGGCGCTACTGAAAACATTGACACACATCCGACCTGGAGTGAGCGGAATGAAACGAACCAGACAATCAGCGATCGATACGCGCTCACGGATACTCGATTCAGCAGAAATTGCCTTTTTCCGCAATGGAGTGATTGATACATCTCTTAGCGACATCGCGGTTACGGCAGGAGTCACACGCGGCGCAATCTATGGACACTTCCGCAACAAGTCTGCAGTCTTTGATGCAATTTTCGAGCGGGCCGGACTATCTCTCGCCCCTTTCATCATGGAGTTAATTGAAGATAAAGGCATTAACCCACTCAGCACTCTAAAAGACCAACTGGCAAAGCGACTATCAAGCATTTTTTGCATAGGAAAGCCGCGATTGCTCTATACTATCGCTTATATTAAATGCGGGTATTCCCCTGGTATTTCAGAATTTTCGACAAGAATTCAAACTGAGAATCGAAATTCCGAGCACATTATCGAGCGCTATTTGAAGCAGGCTGTTTTATACGAGCAAATACCCCACCACACCGAAACTCGGCACTCAGCTTACTTCATCCACTCCTCATTGATGGGAATTGCCTTGTCCAATTTACGCGACACCACACCGACATTCGGAACGGTCAATGACGCTCGAGAAGTTGTCGATTTGGTATTTCGTTGTATCCAGAACAACGAGGACTGATGACAATGACCGTTCATCAAACTGCAAATAATCGCTCGATCGACGGTTACCCCCTTAAACCGTGACATTTCTCCGGAAATGGGTTGCCGGAGGGCTCGTCCGAACGAAGCGCCCGATTCTCTCTCACGTCGCAGTGGACACTGCATGTGTCGTAGATCTACTGGCCCGTGGAATCAATGCCGAGGGTCCACTCTGTGAAAGTAAACGGTATAGAATTCGGTGTATCGCCCGAGCGATACATAGCCCGGATCATCTTTCCAACTTCCCTACGGTGATGCCCGCGATAATCACACTGTGCACACATGCCAACGCATTATCCGCAGCGTGATCGTAGCAAGTATTGCCCCGCTGCAGTGGCTAGTCGAAGTTGGCGCCTCGCGATCTTAGTTCAGTCGTCGCTTGAAACAGTTCGGTCGGACGCCCTTACGCTACTGCTGCGCTCAAGTAGACGCGAATAAGTCGGAGTCGATCGCTTCCCCAGTCACCGTCGCGTCGACAATCACTCCGTTCGGGTTCGAGTCCACGATGACTTGTCCGTCGGCTGCTTCAACGGCTTCAGTCAACCGGTCTTGGACTGCCAGCTTTGCACCACTCCTTGCGTCAGCATCAAGCTACACGAATCCAGTGGCGGCTTCGTCAGCAAATATGCTACCTCGTGAACAAGCGGGCCAATACGAGCTATGGGCCATTACTCGTCCTCGTGCAACAGATCGAACACCTGTTGCAAGTACAGAGAGCCCCCGCGCTCAAACACGTCAACATTGTAGATCGCACCGCATCAACATGGCGCTCGCGCTCGTCGCCGCGCTCAAGCGAGCCCAAACAATCAAAGCGCGCTGGCAGGTCAACGGTTACGTCAAGTTAATCCGCCAGCGCCACGGCTAAAATTGCCTACGGTAGGATCCCCCTAGATCGAGAACAAACGCGCTCAATCCGTCGGAATGTCGAGTATGTGGCAGCTCGAGTGGTGGCAGACGTCGTGCACCCTGCAATGGCGCTCGCGGCGGACCTTCGGCCGGATCACCAATCAATTTGCACAGCCCACCGATTCTCTCGCACCAGCCTCCTGTGCAATACAGGGTATAGCAATCCCCAAATATCAGCCAGATTCTTCGCTTACGACCATCCGCCGCCCAGAACCTTATAAAGCGTGACCTGGTTCGATAGCTTCGCCAACTGATCAGTAACGAGTTGCTGTTGCGCGGAATACAACGTGCGCTGAGCGGTTAGCAGGGTTAGGAAGCTGTCAGTGCCGATACGATAGCGCACCTGCGCAAGGTCATAGTATCCCTGAGCAGATCTGACATACTCGCGATCTGCTTCGACCTGCATCATATACGTCTCGCGTCCGGCCAACGCGTTCGATACCTCTTTGAACGCGGTCTGAATCGCCTTTTCATAGTCCGCTATGTAAATGCTCTTCTCGACTTTCGCCTCGTCCAGCGTGGCTTTGTTACTTCCATAATCGAAAATCGGAATTGAAAGCGACGGAGCGAATGTCCATGCGCCAGTGCCGGCTTTGAACAATCGCGACAAGCTCGTACTGGACGTACCCGCTGTAGCAGTTAACTCGATCTTTGGAAAGAATGCAGCCCGCGCCGCACCGATATTCGCATTCGCCGCCTTCAGCGAGTGCTCAGCTTCTATGATATCCGGCCGTCGTGTCAACAAATCCGACGGCATCCCAGCGGCAACGTCAGCGAACATCGCATCGCTGTCCAGCAGTGTCGGACCATCGTCCAATCCTTCCGGCAGTGGGCAGCCAATTTCCGCGGCAAGATTGTTAAGATCTTGTGCAACCGCGCGCGTGTAGGATGCAACATCTGCCTTCGCTGATGCAAGCGAGGTCTGCGCCTCCCGCACATCTTGCAATGAAGCACTTCCAGCCTTCATTTTGGCAACCGTAAGGTCGTAAGTCTTTTGGTCAGCCTTTGCAGTATTGGTTGCAATCTTCAATGATGCTTCATCAGCGCGAAGTTGCAGATAGTCGGTTGCGACCGTCGCGATCAGCGAGAGTTGCGTGCTCGTACGAGACGCATCAGTTGCCAAATAGTTTTCGAGTGCCTGCCGCTTAAGACTGCTCAATCTCCCGAAGAAATCAATCTCCCACGATGTAGCACCGACAGAAACACTGTTCGATCTGCTGATCGCACCTCCACTGTAACTATTCGTTACGGATCCGCTCACGTCAATTGATGGTGCGAGCGCGGCCCGCGTGACGCGATACTTCGCTTCGTACTGTGCTACTTGCAGCGCTGCGACACGAAGATCGCGATTGTTCTCGAGGGCGAGCGCAATCAGTCTGCGCAGATTCGGGTCTCGATAGAAGTCACGCCAGACAATCTCCGCCGCGGGTACCGTATTCTCTCCACTCGTGACGGGCCTTGCCGATATCGACGTCGCCGCGCCGCCGTAAGCAGGACCTGTCGGCCACGAATTCTCAACGGGCGCAGCCGGACGCTGATAGACAGGATCGAGAGAACAGGCGCCAAGCGCCGCCATGCAAATCAATGCGAGGATTTTAACTTTCATGCACCTTCCCCTGCATGCTGGCCATCGTTCTTCCCGCGTTCCCTGAACAGGGTGCGTACGACGACGAAAAACACCGGTACGAAGAATATTGCCAGCACCGTCGCGGCGATCATTCCGCCTGCAACACCTGTCCCAATCGCATGTCGCGCCGCCGAACCGGCGCCAGTGCTGATCACAAGCGGCAGTACCCCGAACACGAATGCCAACGATGTCATCAGGATCGGTCTCAGCCGGAGGTGTGCCGCTTCCAGCGTCGCGTTGATGACAGTTCGTCCCTGTGCCTGCAGCTCCTTCGCGAATTCGACGATGAGAATTGCATTCTTCGTTGACAAACCAATTGTTGTGAGTAGGCCAACCTTAAAATACACGTCGTTCTCGAGACCGCGCAGGTGAGCGGCCACCAGCGCCCCCAGCACACCAACCGGCACTACGAGGATAACCGCCAGCGGCACCGACCAGCTCTCGTACAACCCCGCCAAACAAAGGAAAACAACAAGCAACGAGATTGCGTATAGATAGATCGCCTGCGAGCCAGCGAGCTTCTCCTGATACGACTGGCCGGTCCATTCGATACCGATACCAGGGGGTAGTTGCTGAGCCAGCTTCTCGACCGCATTCATTGCCTGTCCGGTACTGACACCGGGTAGCGTCTGCGAGCTCATTCGCATTGCCAATGCCCGGTTGTAGCGCTCGATTTGCGGCGGTCCAAACGTCCAACGCGCGGTCGAGAATGCGGAGAAGGGCACCATTTCACCATCGTACGACGTTGTCGACGTACCTGACGAAGAGCTAGATGACGAGCCCGACGACGAATTGGCACGGACATACCACTGACCAATATCGGCTGGCATCATCCGGTACGGCGCATCGGCCTGTACGTAAACCTTCTGGATGCGCCCCGCATCAATATAGTTGTTCACATACGATGAGCCGAACGCGGTCGAGAGCGTCGTATTCACGTCCGATATGGACAGACCTAACGCACTTGCCTTCTCACGGTCTATATCAACATAGAGTTGCGGCGTATCCTCCAGTCCCGCCGGACGCGTCATCCAAAGAAAATGGCTCTTCGCAGCAAGTGCCATAAATTGATTTCGAGCACTCAGCAGCCTATCGTGACCCAGACCGGAACGGTCCTCGATTTCGAAGTCGAGTCCGCTCTGTGTACCAAGCCCCTGAATAGCCGGCGGATTCATAACGAATATCTGTGCGTCGCGGCGCTTGAAGAACGCGGCGTTGGCTCGGCGAATCACCGCCTGCGCGCTATCGCTCCCACGCTGACTCCAGTCCTTCAACTGCACGAACGCAAACGCATTGTTCTGCCCTTGTCCATTAAAACTGAAGCCATTGATGACCATCACATGCGCGACTGCCGGCTGCTTCAAGAAATACTGCTCGAGCGCCTCGACAGTCTTGAGCGTGCTCGATGCCGGAGTCCCCACAGGGGCCGAGATAGTGACCATGATTGAACCTTGATCCTCCTCCGGGAGGTACGACGACGGCAGCGTTACGAATAGCAGAGCAACAATACCGGTGACCAGCGCGTATGCAATCATCCAGCGCACCGGCTTCGCGACGACACGTGCGAGGGATGTACTGTATTCATTGTTAGCCTTTTCGAATAATCGATTGAATGCACCTAAAAATCCCTTGCGCTCGTGATGCACAAGTGAAGCGGGCGCAAGCAATGTCGCGCAAAGTGCCGGCGTCAACGTCATTGCAAGCAGAACGGACAGCACCATTGCTGAAACAATCGTCACCGAGAACTGCCGGTAGATCGCGCCCGTCGAGCCTGAGAAGAATGCCATTGGGATGAACACGGCGGTCAGCACCATCGTAACGCCGATGAGTGCGCCCGTAATCTGACCCATGGCCTTCTCCGTCGCGGCCTTGGGATCAAGTTGCTCGTCCGTCATGATCCGCTCGACGTTCTCGACAACGACGATGGCGTCGTCAACGAGTAGGCCGATCGCCAGCACCATTGCGAACATCGATAGTACGTTGATCGAAAAACCTATCACCGACATCACACCCAGCGTTCCAAGCAAGGCAACTGGCACGACGATCGTCGGAATCAGCGTCGCACGCAAGTTCTGCAGGAATAGGTACATGACCAAGAACACCAGGATCACGGCCTCGATGAGCGTCTTCACCACTTCCTCGATCGAGATTCGAACGAATGGTGTCGAGTCGTATGGGTAGCTGATCACAACATCTTTCGGTAGCTGAGGTTGTAGTTCAGCTAGCTTTGCGCGGACCTTGCTCGCAGTCGACATTGCGTTTGCGCCCGTCGACAACTTGATCGCCAGCGCAGCAGTGGGCTTTCCATCCAGCCGTGAGGAAGTGGCATATGAGTCACCGCCGACTTCGACACGCGCAACGTCCCTTAGTCGCACTTTCGAGCCATCCGTATTCACACGCAGCAAGATCTCCCCGAATTGCTCTGGCGTCGTCAACAAGCTTGATGACGAGATGGTCGCGTTTATCGCCTGAGACCCCGTCGCAGGAGCGCCACCTAGTTCGCCAACTGACAACTGCACATTCTGATTAGTGATAGCGGTCGTCACATCGGATGCGGTCATCCCGACACTTTTCAGTTGCACTGGATTCAGCCAGATCCGCATCGCATGTTCGGCACCAAATAGCGTGACATCCCCCACGCCAGTCAGCTGCGTCAGCGGGTCTTCGATCTGCGTCGCAATTACGTTGCCGAGATCAATAGAGTTCAGAGAGCCACCGGGTGACGAGAGGGCCACAATCAGCAGAAAGGCGTCTGTGGCCTTTGCCACTTGCACGCCCTGTTCCTGCACCGTTTCAGGTAGCGACGCCGACGCTTGAGTCACTTTGTTCTGCACCTGCACCTGAGCGATGTCAGGGTTGGTGCCGGGCGCAAACGTCAGAGTGATAGTTGCCTGTCCGGCGTTGCTGCTAGTCGACGATATGTACATCAGGTTATCGATACCGGAAAGCTTCTGTTCGATCACCTGCGTAACTGTTTTGGCAATCGTGTCAGCCGAGGCGCCCGGATACGTCGCGGTCACCCGCACTGACGGTGGCGCTATTGTCGGATACTGTTCCACCGGCAATGTCGTCGTTGCCGCAGCACCGACCAACATGATTACGATCGCAATGACCCACGCGAGAATCGGACGTTGTATGAAAAATCGTGCCATGTTCGCTCCTTACGACTTCGCCACCGCGGAACGAGCCGAATCTCTCACTACGTGAACCGCCATACCCGCTTGTACCCGCTGCAGCCCGTCGACAATCACGCGATCACCCGCCTTCAGTCCACTCGACACAATCCAACTGTCGCGATATGCATTCTCCGCGCGTACAGCGACCTGCTTCGCGTGACCTGTTGAATCAACAACCCAAACGCTTGCACCTCCATCGGACCCACGGATAACGGCAATCTGCGGCACGAGCAACGCATTTTCGTTGACCCCTACATCAAGCTGCGCTCGCACGAACATCCCCGGCAGCAGTTCGCCGTCAGGGTTTGGAAATATGATGCGCAAGGTTACGGATCCGGTTGTCTGATCGACGGTAATGTCCGAGAACTGCAGAACGCCATCGTGCGAATACGCAGTGCCATCTTCCATCTTCAGCCGCACAGCAGCGTCCCTGCTAGTGCCGTGTAAGCGCCCCGACTCGTACGCCTTGCGCAGCCGCAACCATTCCGTGCTCGAGCGCGTCACGTCGAGATACATCCTGTCATACGCGCGAATGGTTGCCAGCGCCGTGGTTTGATCTGCCGTCACCAGCGCACCCTCGGTCACGGACGACGCACCGATCCGCCCTGAAATCGGCGCGGTGATTCGCGTGTAGTTCAGGTTGACGCGAGCTGATTCCAGCGACGCACGATCGGCCAGTACATCCGCCTCATCCTCGCGCACTGCGGCAATCGCGTCATCGTTGTCCTGTGCGCTTATCGCGCCGATCTTCACCAGATCCGCGTAGCGAGCGGCCTTCGTTCTCGCAGAAGCTAGCGCCGCCTCGGCCTTGGCGAGCGTCCCGCGAGCCTGATCATAGGCGGCCTGGTACGATTCAGCATCGATTTGGTAAAGCGCCTGCCCAACCTTTACGTTGGCCCCTTCGGTGAACAATCGCTTGCGGACAATCCCCCCGATCTGAGGGCGCACATCTGACACAAGTAGTGCCGAGAGGCGTCCAGATAGCTCGGTTTGCTCAACGATCCGCTGTGGTGCAACGGTCACAACCCCGACCTCCGCAACAGGTGCTGCCCCGGCAAGCCCGAGCTTGTCGCTTCGATCGCTGCAGCCAGCGATCATGAGCGATGCAATAAGGACTAGCGATATTGCCCTGCATGGGGCACGCCTAGATTCGCACCGCAATGCTGTCAACCGATTTGGAGGGCGGCGATCCGCAGCGCCATGCCGGAGACGCAACGTCGTGCTCGTCAGTACGGAATTTGGTGCGAACCACCGCCCCATCCACTGCTCGGCTAGTTTGCTCATGTGTACAACCATCACGTTTAGACGAAGTGATGCACGATAATGCAAATATCACCTAAGTTGTTGATTCTTTTGACAATTTACATATTATGTCTAAATTGACACAGAACAATCGCGCTAGGAGTAGTACATTTGTCGACAATGCGCATGCCAACATGTGCCGAGCGCTGCCACTTGGGGACAGGGAATGGACAAAGCAAGGTTGCAATCACGGTGACGCGAATTGACCGGTACGACTATCATCCTAATCGTCGAAGACGATATAGATATAAGCTCTCCACTAGCCACATTTCTGTCGGGAAAGGGCTACATTACGCACGTAGCCGACAGTGCCGAGGAGGCTGATGCTCTGCTTGCTTCCGTCGATGTCGATCTGGTTTTACTTGACGTGATGCTACCGGGAGAAGACGGGCTAGGCCTGTGTCGCCGATTGCATGCGATGAAGGATGGCCCACGCATCATCATGCTGACCGCTCTCGATGATCCCACGGATAAAGTCGTCGGCCTCGAGCTGGGTGCCGACGACTACGTGCCCAAACCGTTTGACCCGCGCGAATTGCTTGCGCGCATTCGCGCTGTTCTGCGACGACCGAATACCGCCCCGGACGATACACGCCAGTCGTCAGCTGAATTAGTTTTACAGTTCTCGCACCGTACGTTTTACCCATACCGGCGATTCGTTCGTTCGCCCACGGGCTTACGTATTCCCCTCACAGGTGCGGAAACCGATTTGCTTCTCGTGTTCTGCCAACATGTACGCCAGGTCCTCACGCGTGAAGAGCTCATTCGTCTCACGAGGGGAGGGAATTTCCCAATTTCAGAGCGCTCGATAGACCTGCTTGTAAGCCGATTGCGTCGGAAACTCGCTGGCGACGACCCCCTCGAAGAAACGATTCGCACCGTTCGAGCGGACGGCTACGCATTCCAAGCCGACGTGAAGTTCGTCTAATGCGCCGACTGCTTTCCACAACACTTGGACAAATCCTCACGATTCTCGGATGCGCGTCGATCATCACGGCGCTGCTCTTTATCGTGTTGTTGTCATATCATTCACCGCCCACTCCGCCTTGGCCTTGGCAAAGGGCCTATCGGATCGCCAGTCTCGTGGAGACACTCCAGCCAATTCCGGATTACGCCCGCGACGAGGTCATCGCCACCGTTCTGCGACCTGAACTCTCGGCACGTCTTGATCAGAACCCCCGGACTTGCGATGTCGTCACCCAGGACAGCCGCGATCTGGAGATGGCACTGAAATCCGAATTGTCGAACACCCGTAACTTGACTGTCCGTATGTGCCCCAATGCTACGCAGCGCCACTCTATCCAGGTACTTGTCCCCCTCGGTACTCGAACGCTGGAGATCCGAACGGACCGGAGGACAAGCGCGACGCCGCAATACACATTTCCATTTTATGGGGCGCTGATTTTTATGTGCGTCGGTGTCGCGGCCATGTCGGCTTGGGCAATTGCACGTGTGATTCGGCCGCTGCGACGATTGTCCGAACAAGCCGAAGAGTTCGGTCGCGCAATGTCGGCCGCCGCTATCGAGGTAGAAGGTCCACTGGAGGTCCGCCGCGCCGCGCACGCGTTTAATCTCATGCAAGAACGCATTACGCAGTCTATCCAGAATCGCACGCGAATGTTGGCAGCGATTAGTCACGATCTTCGCACACCTCTGACTCGAATGCGCCTTCAATTAGAAATGGAACAGACCGAGATTATACGAGAGAAGCTGATTCGCAATATAGATTTAATGCAGTCAATGATTTCTTCTGCGTTGGCGTTTCTCAGCAGCGGGAAAGAGCTCGAAGAAAAGGAGTGGCTTGACCTTGGCGCACTCATTGCCACTCTTTGCGACGAGTACGACGAGGCAGGCGCCACAATTCATTACGACGGACCGGAGAAGATTCCCTTTTTCTGCCGACCCGCTGCAATGCAGCGCGCTCTCACCAATCTATTCGAAAACGCAATCCATTTTGGGAGCAGCGTAGAGAT
Source organism: Burkholderia cepacia (assembly GCF_001718835.1). Classification (NCBI taxonomy): domain Bacteria; kingdom Pseudomonadati; phylum Pseudomonadota; class Betaproteobacteria; order Burkholderiales; family Burkholderiaceae; genus Burkholderia; species Burkholderia cepacia. The sequence continues at coordinate 2,324,514 of NZ_CP013444.1, forward strand.
CGTTGCATGGAAAGTTGACAATCGCATAACGATTCAAGTTATCGACAATGGTCCAGGCATTCCAGAGCAGAAGCTGCAAGACGTAATAGAACCATTCGTAAGACTCGATCCGGCGCGCGGTGATCGCCCGGGCAGCGTTGGACTCGGATTGTCGATTGTGCGAGAAATAGTCCGTGCGCACGGCGGAACATTCAGCCTCTCCAATCGCAAACCGTCCGGACTCGTCGCCACAATAATGTTCCCCTCCGCACAAATCGAATAAACCGAAATTCTGACAATTTCAAAAGAGTGACTCGTCGCGATCGCACATGACTTGCATGCTCGATCCCGCTCGTTTTCCTCGTAAGGGAGACGGAGGTATATCGAGTCCCTTCCTGAAGCCGTAGGAATCAATGCGCGCTTAACGCCGCTGCAGCGGAATCCGCCTCCATCACAACCCTTGATATACGGCTCAACTCCCTCAGACTATCCGACGGCAATCTGATCGTTAGCCAACCGAGTCCGGGATGCCGTATCTGCAATACCGCGCCCCCGAAGAGCGAATCTGGCGTCATTCGACACAATGGATCGATCAGTGCATCTAACATGCCAGTGGGCGCCGTTCCACTCACCGCCGGCAGCATGATTGTACGATATTCGGCTAGTGCAGCCATTAGTGCTTCGACATTCTCCGGCCCCATGATAAACGCTCCATCTGGAACAGTTAACACGAGAAAATGCTCACCACTTTGAGAGATACGATGTTCCAAATTCAGACTATTCATATCAAGATACCTCAATAACATGAGGCACCATTCTCACATTGATCGCGGATTTTTTCGATTACAATAGTTTTCAATTTATTTTTCTTCTTTATCTTTATATCCGCTCACACTCAAACCTGAGCATAGTCACTCAACTCAATCCACGCAACCAACCACTCACCCGACGGAACAAGCTATGGCGTCGCAAACACGAATATAATTTACTGAAGAAGCGTCGCGCGAATCGTCAGCGGCAACAAGCGTCCGCTCTACAAACAGCGAAACACACTGCTTCAGCTAATTTTATTTTGATAAAAATCTCACCCCGGTCAACTGCTCCGAAAGGCTCCATAGCTGTCGCGCACTTCTTAGATCTAGCGCTGTTGGCACGCAGTTAACTCGACTTGGATGTTCAAGAATGTCGAAGTGCCCGCTACAAACAATGTAGTCAACGCTGCGAACACATGAAGAAATCACAGTATCTAGCTGAAGCAATGCATCTAGTCCAGCCATTCGTTCAAATAATGTACGGGCGATCCGTCTGAAATAGCTTCCCAGTCTCGAATTTTTCATTGACCATATAAGGTATCGAGGATAGGTAGAAATACAATCAGCAGGAACCGAAACCGCAGACACGGCGACGCCCTGCCTATTTAGGCGGCGAGCAAGTTCTAAAATAAACAATAGATTTGCTAGCTTGCTGTCACAGTATGCTCGCCATGGCTCATATGGACGCATTTCCCAATTCGGATCCAAAAAATCAATACCCTTGGCATGACGATGAGCATGTCCTGAAATACATATTACGCGACCGCCCGCCTTGACATTTCCAATCAAGCACCCGGTAAGCATGAATATGCCAAGATGATTGATCCAAAAACTCTCCTCGAACCCGCCCTCGGTTCTACTCAATGATTTCGGCACAACATCTACGGCATTAACAAGAAAGTCTATCCACGGCACTTCTGCGTACAGCATCTCTACAAATCGCGCAATCGAAGAACGCTTTGCGATATCAAGCGAAATCAAGTAAATATTCCTCGTTACATTATTCATTAAATCTTTATCTGCGGCAAACGGTACTTTATCCGCATCTCGGTAGGCCAGGATAACCTTCGCATTGCGATCCGACAATTCGCGAGCTATCCGCCATCCTGATTGGCCATCCAACCCCGTCACAACCGCAACCTTTCCTTCAAGATCACACACATCCATTTCAAACAATCTATGCATTGCCACCCAATAAATATGACATCAAGCACAATAAAATTGTAAATTCACATAACAAGTAATCAGCGGACTCAAAAATCACCACCCCAATTACCCTCGCGCACACACTCGACAAATCGAATACATATCTCCTCCGGACTCTTCACGTATAGTGAGAATAATATTACCAGGATCGATCCGAAATCGACCTTTCTTTAGAATTTCATAACTTCCATGAAGGCAACGCAGCAAGGCGATCGGTCATTTAAACTGATATACATACCCGCCCATCAATTGAGGAACAAATCGCTTGCCAACTAGCGGACTGTCGGTAATACCACTACCGAGCCGTGTGACGCCGACATCGAGCGTAATGGACTGATGTTTGTCAATGTTATACGCAAATCGACTACCAAGTGACACATTTATCGTCGACGCGCCATTGTACTGAGCCCGCCCCGACCTAGACTCATCCGATCTGACACCGTAATAGTAGTTAACATACTTGCCGCTCAACCATTGCACATTCACGTGCGGCTCTACAGAAATGCTTCCGAACGAAAATGGAGTGCCGAATCCAATGTTCGCTCGTTGCCCCTTATTTCCACTTACCAGATACTCACTCGACAATATGCCAAATCCGGTACGCCACACCATTGCAGGACCATACCAAAAAGCGCCACTGCGTTTCTGCATACCCTCAAGAACCGGCGAATCTGAAGCTTTGTAGCCGTCGAATATCGCATACTGTGCTCGTAATCCCAACCCTACACCGCCCCATTGGCCAACCTTTAATTCTACAGAGGTCCCGAATAGCCGAACCCACTTGTTATCAAAGTTTATCATTGGAAGCGGCGATACCTTACTGCCATACTGCTTGTATGGTGACGCGACGACACCGACTCCAGCTCCCAGTCCCCAGTGCGTCACGTTCGTAGCATTGCTCAGAATCGTAAACCCCGAATTCTCCGAACTCGGACTTACATCGAATTCATCGGTCGCATATGTCTGGCCCGAAAACAATACAAACCAAGCACCGACGCACAAACTTAGCGATCTAACTGGATTCATTCTTTTCATACGTTTCCTACACCCATATCCTCAATTAAACGGCACATCAGCAAATCAGCATCCACAGTAGCGGAAACAATTTACCATCAGTGCGCTCTGACTCCATCAAACAAGCACCGCCATTCATTCCCTCTATTAACAACCTCCTGTCCGCACAGGCTCGGAAAGATCCATTTCACCCGGCATTCCCGACGGGACGAACATATATCCAATACCACGAATAGTTTGAATAAAACGCGGGTCTGTCGGATTTTTCTCAATCAGTCGACGCAGCCGCCAAACTGGTACGTCAATTCCGCGCTCGGTGAATCGCCCCTCATAACCGTGAAGCAATGTCAGAATTTCAGATCGAGATAGTGCCTGCAAGGGATTTCGAGCAAATATTTCAAGTAACGCGAATTCCCCAGTCGTTAACTTAATTGACTCTTCTCCGCGCCAGAGAGTTCGTGCGTTAAAGTCAAGAACATAGTCTCCAAATTTTACCGGACTTGGTTGATTCGGCCTCCCCTTCCCCGCGGGAAACATATGACGTCGAAGCACCGCCTTGATACGCGCCAGGAGCTCTTGAGGCATAAAGGGCTTGCCTAGATAGTCGTCCGCACCCAACTCCAAACCCACGACACGATCGACGCCTTCCGCCTTTGCCGTTAGTAAAATGACGGGAATATTATCGCCGGACATTCTCAACTGCTTTAGCGCTGTAAGTCCATCTATTCCGGGCAACATTACGTCCAGCACAATAATTGAAGGTCGCTCTCTCTGGAGTCGCGTTTGCAGCGTAGTTGCTTGATGCAATACGGACAACTCGATCCGATTCTGCTGGAAAAATTCCCTCAGAAGATCTCGCAATGCCTCATCATCATCAATCAGCAAGACGTTCATTTGAACCTCAACCATCGTAAAACCCGAAGACAGGAGCCGGGATAAAACGCCCTTTTATCCAATCTTTCCTTCAAAGGCGGACGTCACACTGGTCAATGTAACCGCACAATTCTCACCGTAGGTTTCTCATTGTTCGCCACAATTACATATCGTTACCAAGGCGAAATTATGGACATACAATAGGGACGAGAATAACCCGACGATTTTGCTCCGATCTGGTGCCGAAATATTACTCGGTGGTGCACGATATACTCATAGATATCTCATTGCACCAGCATCGCATCTAGGACATTGCAAGCTCGAACGCACCATAATCTCAATATCTACGTCCCAAAATACGCCACGTGGCACCCCCCCTTACTGTATTATGGCTTGAATGCAAAGACCTGGAGCCGAGATTGTGCCGCTATATGCCCATATCTCTTGAGTCGGTGGCTACAGCGTGTCTCTGTCCAAGAGCCATACCGCCTCGTTCGCGATTACTGTCATTGCGAACGTCGCCGATTCCCCAAAGCCGTTAAGGCACTGAATTTTCAGAAGTCGATAATGACTGGAAGGCATGGACACTGGATGAAGATCCAGCATGCCGGTGAATCGGAGCACCACACTTTGGCTAGATCGAGCGCGCTGCGACTGTGTCGCAGGCAAAGTCCGTTGCGTCGCTCTAATACGCCGCTGCGTTGCCTGCCGCCGCACCGCCCGGCAAACGTGCGATAACCAGGAGACCTCCTCCCTCGCGAGGCGTTGCACAAATATCCCCGCCGTGCAAACCGAATGCGCGCCGAGCAATTGCCAGCCCAAGGCCACTGCCGGGAATCGAGTGTGCCGGTGCGGCGTGGTGGTATTGATCAAGGCGCCGGAATGGCTCGAAGATTTCTTCGCACAATTCCAGTGGCACGCCAGGCCCCCTGTCACCCACGCAAATTTCAAGCCAAGGGACACCGCTATCCGTTGTGGCGAGAGTCTTCGTCGTATGCGCCCGAATCTCAATGACAGTATTCGGCGCCGTATATCTGACGGCATTTCGTACAATATTTTCTAAAGCCCGATAGATCGGCTCACCGACCACATCCGCGACAAAGCTACAAGGTGCCTCCAACTGGACCCTGCAGCCCCGTGCCCGTGCTTCGAATGCTGCGTCCTGCACAATATCGTTTAACAGTTCAATCACATCCAAGCGCTCGCGCACCGGGTCCATGGCGCCAGCCTCCAGCTTGTGGAGCGTCAGCAATTCCTCAATGAACCTATCCAGCCGTTCCGTTTCTTGCCGGATGCGCTCCGCCATCGCTATCGCCATCTTTGGATCTTGCTGCATCAAACCTATCGCAGCCTGGATCCGCGCCAGCGGGGAACGCAGTTCGTGCGATACATCATGAAACAGCTGCCGTTGCAGCATTTGGCCGTGCTGTAAACGCGAGGCCATATCGTCAAATTCTTGAGCCAGAAATGCGAATTCGTCGTATCGGGATCCCAGCACCGGTGAGACCCGCACTTCGAAGCGCGCTCGCGCCGCGTCGCGCAGCGCGAGACTCAAATGCCGCAACGGTTTAGACAGATACCACGCCAGCGAAAAAGCCACCGGCAAAGCGACCATGCCGCCGGACAGCACTGGGATAAGCAGAAGCGCGGGTGCAAACTGTCCCGGCGGAGGTGGGGTACGACCGACTACGTGGATATAGAATCCGGCACACGCAAAGGCCGCCACCATGGAAAGCCAAAGCATTAAGAAACATCTCCAGAACAAACGTCCAAGCGGCACTTTCATGAATCAGCCCGTCAGCAATTGGTAACCCATGCCACGTACGCTGATGATCCAAGGTTGCCCGTCAGGGCGCTGGCCCAGCTTCTGGCGAATGCTGCTGATATGTACATCGATGCGGCGGTCGAAGCGCGCCAGCGGCCGTCCGAAAGCCTGAAGTGAAATGTCGGTTTTGCTAACTAATCGCCCGGCGTGACGCGTCAGAATTTCTAGTAGGTTAAATTCCGCCCCCGTCAGTTCGAGCAATTCTCCTTGCCAAGTTGCGCGGCGACTCGAAGGCCAAAGGACCAATGACCCTGCCTGCAGCGGTACGGCGGGACATGCCTCGCCCATACTTGTAGCGCGACGCAGAATAGCCCGCAACCGAGCAACAAGTTCTCCGGGCGTACAAGGCTTCGGCACATAGTCGTCGGCGCCAAGATTAAGGCCCGAAATACGATCGATGTCGTCACCGCGCGCCGTCAACATCAACACCGGCACGTGGCTGGCCGCACGAATTCGTCGCAGCGCGTCAATACCCGATACACGCGGCATCATCACATCGAGTACCACAATGGAGAAGTCTCCGGTCAGCGCACGTGCTACACCGGCCTCGCCATCGTGCGCGACCGTCGCGGCAAAACCTTCATGTGCAAGGTATTGCACCAGCATGCCAGTCAATTCGACGTCGTCGTCTACCAACAACACCGGCGTCATCGAGTATCGCGGGGGATTCATCATTCGTTGAGTATGGCGTAGCAAATACAGCGCGGGAAGGTCTCACCCACCAACCTTTACACAACTTTACCCAATCATACCGCGCCGGATTGGGCCATCTGGACAATGGTATCCCTCCGCCCGGACTGAGCCAGGGAGTTGTTCACCAATGGAACTAGAGCATATCCGGTGTCTTCGCACCTGGATTATTGTGATCGCTGCTGTCGATTGCGTCGCACTGTGCGGCTGCTCACTGCAACCGCAATATCAAACGCCGTCAGTCGCCGCAGCTGCTAGCTGGCAAGCTGAACTGCCGCATGGTGGGAGCATGACCAATCTAGTTGACTGGTGGCGTCATTTCAACGATCCAGCAGTTGCGGAATTGGTACGCTTGGCCGAAATCGACAGTCCGACGCTCATGAAAGCAGTAGCCAATATCGACGACGCGCGAGCCACACTGACGTCCAAAAACTCCGAGGCGTCGCCTTCACTAACCGGCAGCGGCTCGCTGACGCGTGCCAAGTCCTCCTTTGCAATTGGTAATGTCGTCGAAACGAGTCTTGCAACCACTCGCAGCGGCAAATTGGACGCCACGTGGGAGCTCGACCTGTTCGGCAAAGTGCGCTCAAGCCGCGAATCATCGCGAGCGCAGTTCGAAGCCAGTATTGACGACTGGCACGACGCACGAGTTTCGCTTGCGGCCGAGGTTGCGGATGACTATGTCCAGTACCGGGCATGCCGCAGACTCGCTAACGCTTACCAAGAATCCGCAACATCGTACGCGAAGACGGAAGATGTAACTATGAAATCGGTCGCCGCCGGTATGTCGCCTTTGTCCGACGCTTATCTCGCGCAAGCCAGCACGGCTAGTGCCCGTGCCACGGCCACGCAGCAGCAAGTGACCTGCGATGAACTTGTTAAGTCCCTGGTGGAACTCACTGGTACTGATGAGTCAAAGTTGCGCGCGCTCGTCGACAGGCCGGATGCACCGGATTTACCACAGCCTGAGGCATTCATCATACGAACTACTCCTGCTGACCTGGTCAGGAAGCGGCCCGACCTCGCTTCGGCCGAGCGTGCAGTCGCAGCCGCTTACGCCACGATCGGGCAAACACGTGCCGAGCGCCTCCCGAGCCTCTCACTTTCCGGCTCGATCGAACTCTCAGCTACGAATTTAACGTCCCCACTGTCTACGTGGTCGTTCGGACCGAGCTTGTCTGTTCCACTGTTCGACGCAGGCAAGCGCAAGGCCGCCGTAGATTCGGCACAAGCGAGTTACGACAAGAAACTCGCCAGCTACCGCAGCTTGGTGCGCAGCGCGATTAGAGAAGTAGAGGTAGCGCTCGCAGACTTGGAAGGCGCCGCGCGCCGCAGCGACGATGCTCGACGCGCCGCCGAACAATACCGTCTGTACGACCGGGCTATCGAAATCAACTGGCAGGCCGGCTTCGACACGCTTCTGACCCGCGAGCAGGCACGCCGCTCGTTAACTACGTCCGAGATCAGCTATATCGAATTACGTCGGGACCGCGTCCGCAACTGGATCTCACTCTACAAGGCGCTAGGCGGCGGCTGGCAGCCCAGCGACGCCACGACATCCACTGCGGCCGTAGCATCCGTCGCACTACGAGGGCCCTCGCAGTGAACCCGAGATCACGACGCGTCGCATCGATGGCAATCGTTCTCGCAGCCTGTGGCTCCGTATGGCTGCTGAAACCCAGTGCTCCGCCCGCGGCTACATCACAAAGGCGTAGCGCCGCGCTGACCGTAAGCGTGGTCGAACCGCAGTACATGCAATGGCCCGATACCATCGAGGCCAACGGGAACACGGCCGCCTGGCAAGAAGCAGTGATTGGCGCCGAGACGGGCAGCTTGCGCATCACCGAACTTCACGCGGACGTCGGTGACGAAGTAAAGCGAGGCCAACTACTCGCACAGCTTGCAGACGCCGCAGCCACTGCGGACTTGCACAAGCAGCAGGCAGCAGTTGCACAGGCTCGGGCCAATTTGGCGCAGGCCGAGTCCGACGTGAAACGTACAAAGCTGGCTGCCGAAAGTGGAGCCATATCGAACCAGAAAATCGACGAATATCGCAACACCGAGGCCGTCAATCGAGCCGCCCTCGACTCAGCAGAAGCCGAGTTACAGAGCAAGCGAATCACACTTTCGCAGACTCGCATCATCGCCGTAGATGAGGGCACCATCTCGTCGCGTTCGGCGCTACTCGGCAATGTTGTAAGCGCCGGCAGCGAGCTGTTCCGCATCATCCGCAAAGGACGCATCGAATGGCAAGCCGAGGTCGGCCCGCAGCAATTGCCCCGCATTCGCGCCGGTCAAGCGGCTCGCATAACGCTATCAGGCGGTACGGTGGTCAACGGAAAAGTCCGTCTGGTGTCGCCCACGATCTCGACCAACACTGGCCGAGCCATCGTATATGTCGCGCTCAACGGGCATGATGCACAACCTGGCATGTTCGCAAGTGGCGACATCGAGCTTGGCGAGACGCGACGGTTGACGTTGCCAGAGTCTGCGCTGGTGTCGCGCGACGGTCGTACGTACGTCTACGCGCTCAATTCAGACGGCATGACAGTTGCACGACTCCCCGTTGTGGCGGGACGCCATCGCGGCGGTCGCTGCGAGATCCTGACGAATCTTCCATTTCGCGTGCGCGTAGTCGAAAGCGGCGGTGAATTTTTGTCCGACGGCTCGATCGTCGATATTGCCCAGCCTCGAAAACACAGTGGTGACACCGAGCGATCGCTTACGGCCTCCACGACGCCGCCAAGAGGTAGTCGGTGAACATCTCTTCTTTGTCAATTCGGAATCCCGTTCCAGCAGTACTTTGCTTTATCTTGCTGATGATCAGCGGCCTAGTCGGTTTTCACAAATTGCAAGTCCAGGATTTTCCGGAAATGGACCTGCCCACCGTCAACATCTCAGCGACGCTCGAAGGTGCGGCCCCGTCGCAACTGGAGAACGAAGTAGCCCGAAAGATTGAGGATAAGTTAACCTCACTCTCTAAGCTGGACCATATCACAACGAAGATCGTCGACGGTAGCGTGAGTATCGGCGTGACGTTCAAGCTGGAGAAGGACCCACAAGCCGCACTGACGGAGGTGCGTAACGCCGTGGATAGTGCGCGCGCCGATTTACCAGCTGAGATGGCTGCACCGACCGTGTCAAAACTCGACACGGCCGGGTCGCCCCTTCTTACCTATTCGGCCAGCTCCGCTACGCTGGACGAGCAGGACCTTTCTTGGCTTGTCGATGACGAGTTATCCAAGTCGCTATTAGCGGTCAAAGGCGTATCGAAGGTTGAGCGAATTGGGGGTATCGACCGCGAGATACGTATCGAGCTGGACCCTGCGGCGATGTCTGGTCTCGGCATCACAGCACAAACAATTTCCGACCAGCTTAAGGCCATGCAGCGTGAGCGCTCCGGCGGTCAGGGTGACATCGGCGGCCAGCGACAATCCGCGCGCACGCTGACTGGCGTAAATACCATGCAGGACGTTGCGGCGCTAACAATCGCTACCGGAGATGCGCGCCGAGTACGGATCGACCAGATTGCACGTGTCACCGACGGCGCGGCGGAGCGCACAACGTACGCCTACTCAAACGGACAGCCGATCATCGGCGTGCAGATTACACGGGCCAAAGGCAATTCCGATGTGGCCGTAACGAACGAAGTACGCCGGACCATAGCCGCGTTTGCCGCTGCGCATCGGCAGGTGCATCTCGTCGAGGCAAGCAATACTGTAGCTCCGATTGAAGACAACTACAGAGGCTCGATGAGCATGCTAATCGAGGGTGCCCTGCTTGCCGTCGTCGTGGTCTGGTGGTTTCTGCGCGACCGCCAGGCCACACTAGTCTCCGCAGCGGCCCTTCCGCTGTCGGTCATCCCTACGTTCGGCGTCATGCATCTGGCCGGGTATTCTCTGAATACGATAACCCTCCTTGCACTCTCGCTAGTTGTCGGTATTCTGGTCGACGATGCGATCGTCGAGATCGAGAACATCGAGCGCCATCTGCGGATGGGCAAAACGCCGTTCCAGGCGGCCATGGATGGGACCCAGGAAATCGGCATGGCCGTCATCGCCACGACGATGAGCATGGTGGCCGTATTCTTACCGACAGCCTTTATGCCAGGTATTCCCGGGCTGCTTTTCCGGCAATTCGGGGTAACTGCGTCCGCAGCCGTGGTGATGTCGCTCTTAGTCGCACGCTTGCTCACCCCGATGATGGCTGCCTACCTGATGCAGGGTACCGGGAATATGAAGCGTGATGGAGTCTTGCTGCAGCGCTATCTGTGCTGCATTCGCACGTGCCTCCGCGAGCGACGGAAGACGATGATCTCCGTCGTCGTGTTCCTGTTGTTTTCTTTTGGATTGGTTCCGGTGTTGAAAACCGGCTTCATCCCGCTACAGGACAATTCGCAGACACAGGTCAAGCTTGAGCTGGCGCCGGGCAGTACCCTGGAGCAAAGCCGTTCCGCGGTATTGCACGCAAGCCGACTCATTAGTGAATTACCTGAGGTCGCGAGTATCTTCGCCTCCGTGGGCAGTTCCAGTGACAACGTCAGTCCCATCAGCATTAGCGGTAGCGCGCCAGACGCACGCACGTCGACGCTTATAGTCAATCTGGTTCCGCGCAACCAGCGCAACCATAAGCAATCGGAGGTTGAGGAGGCGATTCGCGTGCGGTTACGCGAGCTGCCTGGCACTCGAATCTCAGTGAACAATGGCGGAAACGGCGAGAAATTGCAGATCGCACTTGCAGGTAGTGATCCCGTCTCCCTAGAGGCAGCAGCCATTACACTCGAAACCCAACTACGATCACTTCACGACATTGGTAACGTTACGTCCACTGCTGCATTGCAGCGCCCCGAAGTGCAGTTCCTGATCGATCCCGCACGTGCCGCCGCCCTCGGCGTAACGGCTGAGGCCGCAGCAAATGCAGTCCGGATCGCCACCTACGGTGACTACTCGACGATGTTGCCAAAACTGAATCTACCTGGACGACAGATTGCCATACGCGCGCTCGTCAATCCGACTTTGCGGCAAAATCTGGCCACTATCGGCCAGCTACGCGTTCCCGGCACCCATGGGAGTGTAGCGCTGGACTCGGTAGGCTCATTCTCCATTGGCAGTGGGCCGTCGCAAATTGACCGCATCGATCGTGAGCGCAATATCACGCTATCGGTCGAGCTTAATGGACGAACGCTTGGCGAAGTCAACAAGGAAGCGCAGCAATTGCCCGCGCTTCAGCATCTGCCAACTGGCGTCCATCAGGTACAGCAAGGTGAAGTCGAGCGTATGGTTGAATTGTTCGACAGCTTCGGTACTGCCATCGCGATTGGCATCTTCTGTGTGTACTCAGTGCTCGTGCTCCTATTTCACGATTTCGCACAGCCGATCACCATCCTGGGTGCGCTCCCCTTGTCACTCGGCGGCGCTTTGCTCTCGCTGCTTGCAACACACATGAGTTTCTCTATGCCCGCGCTCATCGGTCTTCTGATGCTGATGGGTATAGTTACGAAAAATTCTATTCTAATGATCGACTATGTTGTGATCGCCAGGCGTGAACACCACTTATCCCGGCTACAGGCAGTAATGGACGCTTGCCGCAAACGGGCTCGGCCCATTCTAATGACGACCATAGCCATGACAGCAGGCATGCTACCCAATGCATTCGGATTCGGTGCGGAGCCGAGCTTTCGTCAGCCGATGGCCATTGTAGTGATCGGCGGTTTACTCGCTTCAACCCTGTTAAGCCTCGTCATCATTCCTGTCGGCTATACCTACGTGGACAATTTCGAGCGTCGACTACGGCGCCTTTTCAAACGACAGAGGCGAACCGATATTACCGCTCCGGCAATGGATGCGAGATCGCCGTGAATAACTTCCCGCTTGCAGAGTGACGCACGGAATTCCGGGGATCGCGCCATTCAAACAGATCAAATTGAGTAGTGCCATCATCCAATTGCAGCATTTTTCCACAGACGCTTAATATCGTATTCACTTCACTTGACGAGTAAGCGGACACGTGAGCACTATCAGATCGGAAGTCGTGTCGGATCGTCGCCGGCTGCGACACTAAAGTGACGCGTTCAAGGCTCAAATGGTTACTGCCTGCCGAGGCTTCGGAGTATCGGTTGCTGAGGTCGTGCTGAAACATGGGCTCAACGCGAATCCGCTGCGGTGCTGGATCAATCAAGCGGAAGGTTGAATTTCCAAGAGATCGTTGGCCCGTCAAATGCCCTCGCTACGGTCATTGCCGGCCGTTGTGCTGTTGGCATCGGGAGCACTGGGGCCACATTCACCAGAGATTCGCGTCGAGGGGCGCGGTGGCGACCAGCCGATCACGATAAGTTGGCCGGAGCCCTAGGCAGCCACGTGTGCCGCCTGACTTTTGTGAGTGGATACGGTGCTCCGTGTCAACGATATCCGTCAGGCGACCGATCCGATGGACATGCACGCCGGTTTCGCAACGCCTTGGCATGTCGTGGATCCAAGGTATTCAGCCTCGCTCCCTCACACCATGTCAAGCTGCTCCCCGGTCAGAGCACCAACCGCATCACGGTCCTGCTTCACGACGGAATCGGCATCCGGTTGACAGCACGACGACTGAACCAGAGGCAGTTCGTCAATCTGAAGGACTTCCGCGCTCTCGCCGCCCCCCAACGCCAGCGACATCGACGCACTGCTGGCAGTCCCCGTCGACCGCCGCCTAAACTCGCTCGTTAAGGCGCGTTGGCTTGCCGACCGCAGCCAATTTTCATTACACCATTAGTTTCTAACAAAACAGCGACGAGATCCAACTTAAAGCAGTCCCACACGCCCGTACCCAAGAATACCGCGGAAGGGTCTCCACTCACCAAAATACCCTTTCCGCGAACTCGCCTACGGAACTGCTGGCGTAAATCGTAACGATTATCATCGACACATCCATCGCACAGCCCCCCTCACCCACTCCCCTGGCGGCAGATTGATAGTAGCACTGCGATCAAATTACAACACAATTCCTCACACATCATCAATTCTCACATCATATTTTTTATTAATTACCTTAATGACACCCTTCAAACACTCCAGCGCCGATTCGCAGATCACAAGAACGCAACACTCCTCGAAAGAATATGTAATCGTACATGGCCAATCGAAAGATACTGGAAGCATTCGCATTCGGTTTTGTCGCAGCAAAACAACGCGACATATTTAATCTTGATGTCTAATTCAGTTCGGATCGATCAACTCACCTCACCGATCGTTCTTGCACGGGCAGCCTTCGCTTCAATATGGGTAGGTTACTCGCAGCCACACCGTGTTTTAGGAGAGATTTATGAAAAAAATGGCTCTCGCCATCGGCGTACTAAGCACATTCGCCTCAATAGGTGCACACGCTCAAAACAGCGTCACCCTCTATGGACTGATTGATGCAGGATTGACCTACGTGAATAACGAGGGGGGAAATAGCAGCTATAAAGCACGGAGTGGGACACTCAATGGCAGTCGGTATGGATTGAAGGGAAATGAAGAGCTCGGAGGTGGGCTGAAGGCGATCTTCACTCTGGAAGCAGGCTTCAACATCATGAATGGCAAACAGAGCCAGAGCGGGACCACATTCAACCGACAAGCTTTTGTTGGACTATCCGATGAGCGCTTCGGAGCTCTAACGCTCGGACGACAATATGATTCGCTAGTTGATTACGTCGGTGCACTGGAAATGTCCAGCGTTGCACACCCGTACGACAACGACAACTTGCAAAACTCGTTCCGAATCAGCAACTCCGTGAAATATCAGAGCGTCAATTATGGCGGTTTGAAATTCGGTGCACTGTATGGATTTTCGAACTCATCAGGGGGGTTCGCCAATAACCGCGCGTACAGTCTCGGTGCATCATACAATCTCTATGGCCTAGCCATCGGAGCTGGCTACCTGCAATTGAACAATAGCGGCTCATCGACCAACTCCAGCGGTGCCGTTAGCAGCGACTATACTTTCCAGGCTAGCTCTCAGCGGACATGGGGGGTGGGCGCCAATTACGTCTTTGGTCCGGCTCAGGTTGGCGCCATTGTCACTCAGACGCACTTGACCAATCTCACGGGAATCAGTTCGTCCGCATCAGGAACATCGAGTGGCCTCTCAAACAACGGAAGCGGTGCTCGATTTAATAACTATGAACTCCAGGGAAAATACAACTTCACTCCGGCCTTGAGTATGACTGCCGCCTATACATTCACGGACGGAAAGCTCAAGGGCGCCAGCCCGAAATGGAATCAAGTTAGCCTCATGGCTGACTATGCGCTATCAAAGAGAACGGATGTATATCTGATGGGAGTCTACCAGCACGTTCATGGCACAGGCAACAGCGGCATTACTGCGGACATTAATGGGCTAAGCGCCTCTGATTCAAATCATCAAACATCTATATCGGTTGGCTTGCGCCATAGATTCTAACAGACGCAGCATTTCTCGAAACATCTATTGAGAGAAGTGCCGTTAAAGCGCGCGGCATCTCAAATGCCGCGCCTTTCGATTATTTTCCGCATCGAGCGTTTCACCCTTGATTCGATTCCGGAGTTTTCAATAACACCAAACACTTCAATACCGCAGAATAATACTCACGTCGCCGAGGTAAATATTTCGTAACAAATCAGAAGAATCCGTCGCACAAGTAAAATTTCGATCGCATATACTTTACAGGCTCAAGGTGGCACCTGCCGATGTCTAAACCGCACGGCTCAATCATCATGTGTTCGCTTATGCCAGACTGCCCGCTCCACGTATTGCTGATTGATGACGATTACGTATTACGTGATCTACTAAGAACTTTCTTTCATCGACTGGGAATTGATGTATCAGTCCTTCACGATGCCACGGCGCTCAGTCGTCGACTGGAGCGAGAACGTCCGGATGTCATTGTGCTGGACGTCATGATGCCTGGAATCGATGGACTGACGGCGTTGAAGGAATTGCGAGCAAATGGGGACAGAATTCCTGTCATCATGCTCACGGCGCGCGCTGATGGCCCAGACCGGGTGGTCGGCCTTGAACTCGGCGCTGATGACTACCTTGGCAAACCGTTCCTTCCGCAAGAATTGCTTGCGCGCATCCGTGCAGTACTTCGGAGGCAGACGTCGCCGTTGACGCAGACCGAAACCACTAACCCAGTACGATTCGGGCCTTTCGTCCTTGATTTCAGCTCCCGCGCTTTGCAGCGTGCAGGTCAAATAATTCGACTCACAGGTCGCGAATACTCACTACTTGAAATTTTCGCCCGCCATCCTATGGTCGCTCTTTCACGGGCGCAAATTCTCGACCTACTGCACGGACCCGATTCTGAATGGACCGAACGCAGCATCGACGTGCCTATATGGCGGCTTAGACGCATTCTCGAGGAAAGTCCCGGGCATCCGCGCTATATCCGCACGATGCGTGGAATAGGATATATGTTCGTTCCGGGAGAAATGTATGAAGATATCCATTGATACGTTATTCAGTCGCCTCGCTATTTTAACTATTGGCCTCATTGCCGCTGTTCATGTGACGAGTCTGTTGCAGATCGAACGCGAACATTTGGTTTATCAGGCTAGACAAACAGCGCTCATCGTCGCCCTATCTACACAAACCAATGCGATTAAGACCGATGCCGGCAGAGCAGTTGCCTCTGCATTTAGCTTGAAGTTCGTCCCGACTGAGAATGCTGAAATTGCCTCATGTACATCGCCGTGCACGGATACCTATGGCCCTGTTGAAACTGATTTACGCCACATTCTTCCGAAAGGGAGCAACGTAGCCCTGGACACACACTCGAGAACATTGTGGGTCCGTTACCCGAATGCAACTGAGTGGGCCACTTTTCCTGGGGCAATGCCGTCTATTTCTCACTACATCGAAGCGTCTTCCTTTATGGTCACGCTCGCCATTTTGCTGGCCATTGTAGGAGCATGGCAAATTCAGCGACCACTGCGCCGACTGGCCCTAGCCGCGCGGGATTTCCGAATTGGAGGCAGCTCGACCATTGTAAAAAAAAGCGGCCCGCAAGAAATTCGCGAATTAATCGGCTACTTTAACGATATGGTAAGAAATCTGGCACATGCGGAACAAGATAGAGCAATTATGCTAGCCGGTCTCGCACATGACCTCCGCTCACCAATAACGCGAATACAAGTACGTGCCGATTTGATGTCCTCCGAATCCATAAGAACCGGACTCCTGCGTGACGTAGAATCACTTTCTCGAATCGTTGACCAGTTTTTGGATTACCTACCCGAACAGAGAGATGAATCTCCACGTAGTAATGTAGACGCCTATTGCCTTCAGCATTATAGACAGAACTTCGAAGATGAAACACTCATCAAACTAGATCTTCAAGCCGGCCCTGAATTCGAACTTCCGCTGACTGATCTCGATCGGATTTTATCAAACCTCATCGAAAACGCCTTGAGCTATGGTGATCCTCCGATAGAAATTTCGACACGCCGCTCAAGAGGTAGCTACTCACTTATGGTTCTTGACCACGGCCCGGGCATTCCATCATCTCAAGTGGAGCGGGCGATCGAACCGTTTGTACGCCTTGATCCTGCTCGCGGAGGCGATGCGCATTGCGGATTGGGTCTTGCTATAGTTAAACGTCTCGTGCATCGTCACGGTGGAGCGTTTTCGCTGGATAACGTCACGGGCGGAGGTCTCGTGGCAACGGTCCGTTTTCCGTGTGCGGCAAAGTAATGGAACTGATTTTGGAGACTTAGCGAGATACGCCCTCTCCGTCATCGATGCGCTCCTTCTGCATGGCCCTACGTAAAATTCAATATTCGTTGATGTGCAGTGATGAATCGAAAATCGTCCCCACACCATCGTGTCTGCCGCTTAAGCAAGGCAATGCTTCTACCTCTACCAGCCAGCCACTTTCGAGCCGTGTCGCTTGAATATCATTTGGCGCTGGCAACTATCGTCAAAGGGCACGCCAACCTGGATTTACTGCTTTGCTTGCTTAAGACAATTTATATGGCATTTTATTTACGCGACAAAACGCAGCGACATGACGATGCTCGTTCGTTTAAGCAAGCGGAAGCCGCTATCGGGCGCTGCATTCTACGTGCGGAAGACGGGGAAGAATATGTGATTTTAGATAGAGAAAAATCGGCTATAGAGCGAATCTTGATTCTACACGACGAACAACTCGCTACTGTACCAAAGCATCGCTATCTGACAGCAATCGAACGACTACATCAATTTGCTAAAACTAATGAGAAATCGCCGATATCAGCATCCGACTGACCTGCCTGACTACTCCGGACCATTTCAATCTTGGAGAACGGCTTCGGTTGAACGGTCCTGGCTTTCAGTTGAACAATATCGCTGCTTGAACTCGCTGGGTGTCATGTAGGCCACACTCGAGTTTGGCCGAACAGCGTTGTAGTGACGCCGCCATCGGTCGATCACAACTTTTGCTTCCGTGCGGGTGCGGAATCATTCAAGGCTCAGGCATTCGTCACGTAACTTGCGGTTGAAGCGCTCATCCGCGCCGTTCTGCCAAGGCTTGCCGGGAGCTGAGCGCCATATCCATGCCGTTCTGCGCCGCCCACTTCAGGATGGCACGCGACACGAATTCCGGCCCGTAGTCCGAGCGCAGATAGCGCGGTGCGCCATACAGGCTAATCAGTCGCGACAGAAACTCGATGACTCGCGCCGAGCGTACTGATCTGGCCACGTCGAAGTAGTGCAGCGTCAATCGAGCGACCGACATTAGCGCGCACGCACGCCGCTCTGACAGGCCCCGTGCTTTCGCGTAGGTGACCTGCTGGCGTCGAGCGGGCGTGCTCACCACATTTATTACTTGGCACTTTGCTTAGCGTGTACGGACTCGTCCATGAGCGCGACGCTCAAGTCGTCATAGGTATATGGGTTGTCATAGTCAGCGTCGCATCTCTCATCGTGGCTCTTGCTCTCGCGTCGCGTGGAAGAGTGTAAAAAGTTGCGTCCATGTGAACTTCGTCTCATAGGCAGTATGTGGTGTCATCGCTACGTTGCGGTCGGTTCGACAACGATCCAGGTTGCGATCCGGCATAATTCATCGCGTGGTGCGTCGCTCCCTCTCCTTTAGCGCCCGATATCGGCTCGCGGCTGCCGGTGTGGCCTCGGCGCGAAAAGGCGTTTATCCGGAAAGTTGCGTAAACGAACATTAAAATCTATCTTCCTTTACTGTG
This sequence comes from Burkholderia cepacia, assembly GCF_001718835.1. NCBI lineage: Bacteria > Pseudomonadati > Pseudomonadota > Betaproteobacteria > Burkholderiales > Burkholderiaceae > Burkholderia > Burkholderia cepacia. The sequence continues at coordinate 2,343,086 of NZ_CP013444.1, forward strand.
GAATCCGTTGCGCACGATGATCACTATCGAATGCAAAGAAGCCGATCCCCCATACATTCGACCAACGCTGACACTCAAATCGAACATATTTTTTCTACGTTACTGCAATATCTCATCCTGATCTCACACGAGGAAAGCGTTCCGGTCAGGAACATTCCTGATCCAAGCGGGTTCACGACCGCGCCCCGACCACTTCTCTCCGGTTGAGGGATTCAAGTACTTGATCCGAGCAGGTTTGCGAGAACGGCTTCCATACGATTCCGGTTCCGAGCTTGCTTGCGTAAGCTCCGCCGCCGTGATCGCGTAGTCGATCATTCTCTGCCGAATTTCCTCTATTACGCCGGTGCGCTCACGGTCTCTGATACGTTCGATTTCGGCATCGATTTCCTCCCTTCGAGTGAGGAGTTCCTTCAATGTAGTCATAACAGTTCCTTACGAAAATTCAATCAATATTTCGAATAGCCCTTTACTCCTCGTCGGATCGCGCCTCCCATCGATACTGCTGTTCGACCCTGTCATTTTTCATTCCGCATTACAAGACATTCCTGCTCCTCGCGCTCCAGCGCCAATAATCGCGAAACTATCGCCGTGCCTCGTTAACCAGGCGCAAGGTCCAAGCTTAGCTCTGAGATTCGTGGTCCAGAATCGACCACTCGCTTCGCTGGCTGACTCTTGCACCTAGTTACCGAGGCCCTGGCTTATTAATTTCTACCTCCCCTAAGGCGTGCCTCTTGGCGGCCCTACCTCACTCACAGATTTCCGCAAGCATCGGCTTTGTCTCAGCACACGTCGTTTTTTCCAACGGTGCAACACCGCGCTTGCTGCCCAACCACACAGTACGTTAGGTAACTCTGCCAGCTTGACGAACAACGTAGGCGTCCGTGAACACCTTTAAGAAATCTAGCGACGCATTACTTGCTAGTGGTGCACCGAACGCCCCCATTTACCACACTGTGCACACCCCACCGGTCAGGCACGCATTCGATAGAGCACACAATGTCACGTCGCGCTTGGGATCACCAGCTGTAGCCATATCCGGCACCAAATGTGCGATTACTGCCTGCTACACCAACCCCCAACTTGAGAATGCCATTGGTCGTAAGGTGCGCACTTGCCCCGAAGGCCATTCCTGACTGCCCTGCAAATCGCGCGACGCCAACCGCAACGTTAATCACCTTGCCCGGTTCGACCTGCGGCAGCATCGTCAAAGCGGTCGCCGCTGCAATCCCTTGTCGGGCCATAGTATCCGTCTGCTGAAGCGCGCTACCCAGGCTGTTGATTTGTGTTTGCTGGTTCTGCATCGATTGCGATACGGACGTCGATAGTGTATTGAGTTGATTCAGATTGACCGCGTCGGTGCCCTGCGTACCAGCCGCGACGTTAGTTATTTGGCGCTGTTGCGCAGAACTTCCTACTGATACGACGTTAGAACGCCCTTCATCGGTCGAATTCGCACCGATTGCGACCGAATTCGATCCAGCAGTCACCTTTGGAGCACTCGCGCCACTTCCGCTTAAATCTGCCGCTATGCCGGTCGAATTCGCGGCTCGCGTAGCATTATTGCTGACAGTCGTAGACAGCGACGTCAGCTGCGTATTAATGTTGGTAACGCTCGTTGACAACGATGTCACATTGGCGTTCGTAGTTGACAGCCCTGTTGATAGAGATGTGACGCTTGTGGACGTCGACGTGGAGAGCGACGCAACATTACTATTCGTGGACGATAATCCGGTCGACAACGAAGCAACACCGCTATTTGCAGTCGATAGTCCCGTAGAAAGGGATGAGACGGAGGTTGAAGTCGATGTCGACAGCGAAGATAGACTGCTATTAGTGGTGGCGATAGCAGTGGAAGTTGATGTCGACAGCGATCCAATATTGCTATTTGCTGCGCTCAGCCCTGTGGAAAGGGAGTTTACGTAGTTGGTCGTCGATGTCGATAAGGAAGTGAGCGAACTGTTTGTCGCAACAAGTCCAGTCGACAGCGAGCCAATTGAGCTGAATGCAGAAGAGAAGCTCGTTGAGGTCGCCGTCGATAATGATGTCATCGAGCTATTGGTCGAGCTCAGGCCAGTCGACAACGAGTTGATGCCCGTCGAGGTCGACGTGGACAGCGAGGTGATCGAGCTGTTCGCCGACGACAGGCCGGTCGAGGTCGAAGTCGACAGCGACGACACCGTGCTATCGGTCGAGCTCAGGCCCGTCGACAACGAGTTGATGCCCGTCGAGGTCGACGTGGACAGCGAAGAAATCGAGCTATTCGCCGACGACAGGCCAGTCGACGTCGAGGTCGACAACGAATTGATACCTGTCGACGTCGAGGTCGACAGCGACGTGATCGAGCTATTCGCCGACGACAAGCCGGTCGACGTCGAGGTCGACAGCGACGACACCGAGCTATTGGTCGAGCTCAGGCCCGTCGACAACGAGTTGATACCTGTCGACGTCGAGGTGGACAGCGAGGTGATCGAGCTGTTCGCCGACGACAGACCGGTCGAGGTCGAGGTCGACAGCGAAGTCACCGTGCTATCGGTCGAACTCAGGCCCGTCGACAACGAGTTGATACCTGTCGACGTCGACGTGGACAGCGAGCTGATCGAGCTATTCGCCGACGACAGGCCGGTCGATGTCGAGGTCGACAGCGAAGTCACCGAGCTATTGGTCGAGCTCAGGCCCGTCGACAACGAGTTGATACCCGTCGACGTCGACGTGGACAGCGAGCTGATCGAGCTGGTGGCCGATGACAAGCCGGTCGATGTCGAGGTCGACAGCGACGACACCGAGCTATTGGTCGAGCTCAGGCCCGTCGACAGCGAGTTGATGCCCGTCGAGGTCGACGTGGACAGCGAAGAAATCGAGCTGGTGGCCGACGACAAGCCGGTCGACGTCGAGGTCGACAGCGACGACACCGAGCTATTGGTCGAGCTCAGGCCCGTCGACAACGAGTTGATACCTGTCGACGTCGACGTGGACAGCGAGCTGATCGAGCTGTTCGCCGACGACAGACCGGTCGACGTCGAGGTCGACAGCGACGACACCGTGCTATCGGTCGAGCTCAGGCCAGTCGACAACGAATTGATACCTGTCGACGTCGAGGTCGACAGCGACGTGATCGAGCTATTGGCCGACGACAGGCCGGTCGACGTCGAGGTCGACAGCGACGACACCGAGCTATTGGTCGAGCTCAGGCCCGTCGACAGCGAGCTGATACCCGTCGAGGTCGACGTGGACAGCGAAGAGATCGAGCTGTTCGCCGACGACAGGCCGGTCGACGTCGAGGTCGACAGCGACGACACCGAGCTATTGGTCGAGCTCAGGCCCGTCGACAACGAGTTGATACCTGTCGACGTCGACGTGGACAGCGAGCTGATCGAGCTGGTGGCCGACGACAAGCCGGTCGATGTCGAGGTCGACAGCGACGACACCGTGCTATCGGTCGAGCTCAGGCCCGTCGACAACGAGTTGATGCCCGTCGACGTCGAGGTGGACAGCGACGTGATCGAGCTGTTCGCCGACGACAGGCCAGTCGACGTCGAGGTCGACAGCGACGACACCGAGCTATCGGTCGAGCTCAGGCCGGTCGACAACGAGTTGATACCGGTCGACGTCGACGTGGACAACGAGGAGATCGAGCTGTTGGCCGACGACAAGCCAGTCGACGTCGAGGTCGACAGCGACGACACCGTGCTATTGGTCGAGCTCAAGCCCGTCGACAGCGAGTTGATACCTGTCGACGTCGAAGTCGACAGCGAGCTGATCGAGCTGTTCGCCGACGACAGACCGGTCGACGTCGAGGTCGACAGCGACGACACCGTGCTATCGGTCGAGCTCAGGCCCGTCGACAACGAGTTGATACCTGTCGACGTCGACGTGGACAGCGAGCTGATCGAGCTATTCGCCGACGACAGGCCGGTCGATGTCGAGGTCGACAGCGAAGTCACCGTGCTATCGGTCGAGCTCAGGCCCGTTGACAACGAGTTGATGCCCGTCGAGGTCGACGTGGACAGCGAGGTGATCGAGCTGTTAGCCGACGACAGGCCGGTCGACGTCGAGGTCGACAGCGACGACACCGTGCTATCGGTCGAGCTCAGGCCCGTCGACAGCGAGTTGATGCCCGTCGAGGTCGACGTGGACAGCGACGTGATCGAGCTGTTCGCCGACGACAGACCGGTCGAGGTCGAGGTCGACAGCGAAGTCACCGTGCTATCGGTCGAGCTCAGGCCCGTCGACAACGAGTTGATGCCCGTCGACGTCGAGGTCGACAGCGACGACACCGAGCTATTGGTCGAGCTCAGGCCCGTCGACAGCGAGCTGATGCCCGTCGAGGTCGACGTGGACAGCGAGCAAATCGAGCTATTCGCCGACGACAAGCCAGTCGACGTCGAGGTCGACAGCGACGACACCGAGCTATTGGTCGAGCTCAGGCCGGTCGACAACGAGCTGATGCTCGTCGAAGTCGAGGTGGACAGCGAGGAGATCGAGCTGGTGGCCGATGACAAGCCGGTCGATGTCGAGGTCGACAGCGACGACACCGTGCTATCGGTCGAGCTCAGGCCCGTCGACAACGAGTTGATGCCCGTCGAGGTCGAGGTGGACAGCGAGCTAATCGAGCTATTCGTCGACGACAGGCCGGTCGATGTCGAGGTCGACAGCGAAGTCACCGAGCTATTGGTCGAGCTCAGGCCCGTCGACAACGAGTTGATACCCGTCGACGTCGACGTGGACAGCGAGCTGATCGAGCTGGTCGCCGATGACAGGCCGGTCGATGTCGAGGTCGACAGCGAAGTCACCGAACTGTTGGTCGAGCTCAGGCCCGTCGACAACGAATTGATACCCGTCGAGGTCGACGTGGACAGCGAGCTAATCGAGCTATTCGTCGACGACAGGCCGGTCGATGTCGAGGTCGACAGCGAAGTCACCGAGCTATTGGTCGAGCTCAGGCCCGTCGACAACGAGTTGATACCCGTCGACGTCGACGTGGACAGCGAGCTGATCGAGCTGGTCGCCGATGACAGGCCGGTCGATGTCGAGGTCGACAGCGAAGTCACCGAACTGTTGGTCGAGCTCAGGCCCGTCGACAACGAGTTGATACCCGTCGAGGTCGACGTGGACAGCGAGCTAATCGAGCTATTCGTCGACGACAGGCCGGTCGATGTCGAGGTCGACAGCGAAGTCACCGAGCTATTGGTCGAGCTCAGGCCCGTCGACAACGAGTTGATACCCGTCGAGGTCGACGTGGACAGCGAAGATATCGAGCTGTTCGCTGACGACAGGCCGGTCGACGTCGAGGTCGACAGCGACGACACCGAGCTATTGGTCGAGCTCAGGCCCGTCGACAACGAGTTGATACTCGTCGAGGTCGACGTGGACAGCGAAGAGATCGAGCTGTTCGCCGACGACAGGCCGGTCGACGTCGAGGTCGACAGCGACGACACCGAGCTATTGGTCGAGCTCAGGCCCGTCGACAACGAGTTGATACCCGTCGAGGTCGACGTGGACAGCGACGTGATCGAGCTATTGGCCGACGACAGGCCAGTCGACGTCGAGGTCGACAGCGACGACACCGAGCTATTGGTCGAGCTCAAGCCCGTCGACAGCGAGTTGATGCCCGTCGAGGTCGACGTGGACAGCGAAGAAATCGAGCTGTTGGCCGACGACAAGCCGGTCGATGTCGAGGTCGAAAGTGAAGTCACCGAGCTGTTGGTCGAGCTCAAGCCCGTTGACAACGAGTTGATGCCTGTCGATGTCGAAGTCGACAGTGAATTAATTGCAGTAACAGTTGCGTATAGTTGAGAACCATTGACCGCGTCAGTGCTCGCTGCGGAAACACGCCCGGCTGCTACATTTGTAATCTGACGCTCAGCACCTGTCGCACCAACACTAACCACGCTCGACGGACTCGTTCCCGCGAACGAGTAAGCTATCCCTCCGATCGTCGTGCCCGACACTGCGTTCGGAGCAGCCGTTACAGACCCGGATCCAAGTGCGACATCATTTGCATTGTTTGCGATGGCACTCGCACCAACAGCGACTCCTCCGCTGGCAACCGCGGTAGACGCATATCCGATCGCATTTGAGTTTGCTCCGCTAGCCGATGCGGTTGTGCCCACCGCGATCGCGTTGGTCACCGAGCTAGCCCCTCCACCAATCGATATCGACCCGGCGCTACTTGCTACTGCTACGTTCCCAATAGAAACCGAATTCTGCCCGTTCGCAGTCGCTGCGTGGCCCAGCGCGACGGCAGATTGCTCCGATGTCCCCGACGTAATACCGGAATTTGCGACCGACTGGGCGCCGATCGCGATGTCGCCTTGCCCATTTGCCGTGGCGAGCGTGCCGACGGCAAAGGTATCCATCGCCGAAGCGACAGCACCAATTCCGAACGCAATTGCCCCCTGACCTGATGCAGTTGCGTAGACCCCTATTGCAACAGAGCCGGCGCCACTCGCGCTAGCACCCCAACCATACGCTTGCGAGGCCCAACCGTTCGCGTGCGCATCGCATCCCATCGCCGTAGACTGAAGGCCATAGGCCGTCGTGCTAGCTACGCCATTGGCACTCTGCACAACGTTTCCAGTCGCGCTATTGTTGGCTGTATAACCCTGCATTCCTGTTGTCTGTCCTGGACCAGCATTCGTTGGATCGTTGTAGCTGGTAGCACTATTTTGAACTCCAAATCCATAAATCCCTCCTGTAAAGTTCGCGCCCGTCCCATACACCCCACTCGCGGTAAACGGCCCTGACGTTAAGCGATTACAGTCGCCATCACCCACCATTGCAATCGAATTCGCCGACGCAGATGCCCCGAGCCCGCCGGCGCTTCCGCCCTCTTGAGCCGTACCAGCCGGGTTCGTGTTCGTGCCGCTATCGGACACTGCAATAGCCGCAAATGCGCTTGATGCCAACATCATCGAGGCCAGTTGCACCGCTGCCAACCCGACGGCAATCACAATAGCGGCACCGCGAGATGGAGAGCCACCTGATCGTCCATTTGTCAATTCCGAAGCGACCATCATCTGCCCACGCCGCTTGTTCCAAACCTTTCTATATATTTTGTTCATTATGTCACCCGTAACAGTTAATTATTTCGTACTACCTAATATATTGATTTGCCTTCGCCACCGATCCGATCGGACATGCTCAGCTTTGCAACATCCCGTCAGTAGCGCCCCCACCCTATACGTGAGGTCTGCCGTGATATCGATGCGACCCCATTTATTCGACAACTCGATCACGGCCGCACGGTCGCCAACGCGCGCCCAAAACTGAATCTGAATTCAGTTTTGGTTGATGCTAACAAATTTGGATATTGATTCAGATATCTCAAACGTAAACCATTGTCAGAAGGAGAGCGCTCGCGGGTTTTCCCGAGGCAGCAACAAAAGAGGGGCATACGGGCTGCGCTAGTGGAGAACAACGAGGCCGACACGAACGCCGCATGCGCGGGTAGCCAACAATCGGAAGACGGTAAAATACGTCCTGGTAGCGTTTCTGTAGACGAATGCGCAGCGCAACGGAACGCTCACACTGAGTACGTTGTCACATACCAGGCTGAATGCAATTTGTAAGCATGCCAGCCTTCGAAGGGACGTTACAATTCTGAACTGCAATCCCAACGATCTCGCCATCTAGTTTGTCCCGACCATATCGCCTCTCTTGGTAGGTCTGTGGTACGTTCCTTCTAACGATGCATTGACATGGTTCCGCAGATTCGAATGGCGCTATTTGATCAAACTGACCAAGCGAAGACTGCTATGCAATTGTTTCAAAAATAGATAACATCCTGACTGATTTTAATAAATCAATCACTTAGCAAAGGGAAAATTTAATGCGATCGCTGCGCAGAGCAAGTAAGAAAGAAAATAATGAGGCCTCCGACTCTGGCCGGCGACGTAAAACCACTGGGGAGAGCCGTGCTCGGATTCGCTCGCGCTCGCGATTGATTTCAGCTGCAGAAGCAGTGATGGCACGCCGCGGAGTGGAGGGATCAACAATTCAAGAAATAACAGAAGCAGCAGATGTCGGCATCGGCACGTTCTACAATCACTTCAGCAGCAAAAATGAACTTGCAAGAGCTGTTTTTGAGTCCCGCGCCGAGGAACTAGCAAGCGTTTTTGATCAAATCAGTCGGAACGTCAGCGATCCTGCGCGACGGATCGCATACATACAACGCACTTACATCCAGAGATCAATCGCAGATACGGTTTGGGGTTGGTTCCAAGTCCACGCTGAATCAGCCTTACAACAGATGGAAAAGACGTTTTTCGAGCGAGCAAAAAAAGATATACTCGACGGCGTGGTGTTGCATCGATTTACGTGTGGTGACTGCATCGACACTGCAGTAAAAATAACACTTTGCTCCCTTGTTGCAACCACGAAGAGCATCCTGGAAGATCGCGCAGGCCCAACCGCAATGTACGAAGTAACGGAATTGATGCTACGGATGTACGGCGTGCCAGCATCAGAAGCCGCGACTCTTGCCAGAGAATCAGTTCCCGACTTCGAAGTATAGGGGTAGCCGACAAGCCGATATGGCCTCGGCGCGGCTGCGGAACCATTCGCGGTTTAGCAATGGAGGTATCCGGAATTTCGTGTGTGAGGCGGGTTGAGATTCAGATTCCAATGTTGAATCGTTCCGGGTAAAGCAGTGCGAACTGCGTCATGGCGCTCTTCCAATCGTGCCGAGAGCCGGTTCACTTGGCCACGACGTTGCGCAGCGCCAGCCAGATCAGTTTGAGCGCGGCCTCGTCCGACGGGAAGTGGCCGCGCGCGTTGATGATCTTCCGAAGCTGCATGTGCAACGACTCGATCGCGTTGGTCGTATATACAATTTTCCGGATGTCAGGCGCGAAGGCGTAGAACGGAATCACCTGATCCCAGGCTCGGCGCCAGAGCGCGGCAATCGGAGGGGATTTCCTACCCCACGGGCTCGTATCGAACGCGTCCAGCGCCACGGCGGCCGCTTCAGCTGACGGCGCCCGATAGACTTCCTTGAGCGCCGCTGCGACCGATTTCCTGTCCTTCCAGCTGGCGAAGTCCAGTGAGTTCCGGATTAGATGCACGATGCAGGTCTGGACCGTCGTTTCCGGGAACACCGTGTTGATCGCTTCCGGGAAGCCCTTCAGGCCGTCGACCACGGCGATCAGGATGTCCTGCACGCCGCGCGGCTTCAGGTCGTTCACCACCCGCAGCCAGAACTTGGCCCCCTCGGTCTGCTCGATCCAAAGGCCCAGCACATCACGCGTGCCGTCGCGCCGCACGCCCAGCGCCAGGTAGATCGCCTTGTTGCGCACGACGCCTTCGTCGCGGATCTTGACGCGCAAAGCGTCGAAGAACACGACCGGGTACATCGGCTCGAGCGGCCGCTGCTGCCATTCGCGTACCTTATCGATCACGGCATCGGTCACCGTGCTAATGAAGTCCGGCGATACCTCGATGCCGTACATCTCCAGCAGGAAACCCTGAATCTCCCGCACGCTCATGCCGCGTGCGTACATCGCGATGATCTTGTCGTCGAAGCCGGTGAAGCGCCGCTCGCCCTTGGCGATCAGCACCGGATCGAAGGTGCCTTCGCGGTCGCGCGGAATCTCGACGTCGAGCAGGTCATCGTCGGTCGCAATGCGCTTGCGGCTGGTGCCGTTGCGATGGTTCGTGCGGCCTACCGGCTTGGCTTCGCCCTTCTCGTACCCCAAGTGGTGGGTCAGTTCGCCGCCCGGCGCGCGCTCGAAGTTTGCCTTCTTGAGCGCCGCGAGCTGCTCGTTGATCGTCGCCCGATCCAGCGTTCCGGGTACCAGTTGCTTGATGAGTTCCGGGTCCAGGTTCAAGCCCTTGCCCGGCTCAATCGTCACTTCCTCCTTGCGTTTGCGTGGCATAAAGTGGCTCCTTGGCCATCAGTTTATGCCTCACACACAAAGATTCGGATAGGCTCTTAGCAATTCGTCTCGCAGTTTGCCGTTGAAGCTTTCGACGAATCCGTTTTGCCATGGACTGCCAGGTTCAATGAAGGCCGGACCAATTGTAGCGTCTAGCAGCCAGCGCATGACCTTGGCATCAGTAAATTCGGCGCCGTTGTCTGACCGGACAAACGCGGGCTTACCGTACAGCCGCATGAGTCGCGATAGCGTCAAGATCACGTCCTGCGACCGCAGGCTGGCGTCAACCTCAATCGCCAGGCACTCGCGGGTGTATTCATCGATCACGCATAGCATCTTCAAGGCCCGGCCATCCACCAATTAATCGTGCACGGAGTCATAGTTCCAAACCGAATTCGGCTGTGTGGCGCCTGGCACGCGTATGCCGTCACCGCAACGACGTCGGCGAGGACGTCGGCGCGGAATGTTGAGCTGCAGGGCTCGCCACATTCGCCGTACGCGCGATTCGCCCAACGCCAGCCAGGCCGCCATCAGCCGCTCGCCTAAACTTCGATCCTTCTCCGGTTGCTTGAGCGTATAAGTCACCCCTCGGCGGCTCAGTCCCAGGTAACGACATGCCTTGCATTGCGAGAGCCCCGCCGGAGTCAGGACTTCCAGCGCTTCGCGCCGGCCCGTCGGGTGGTCATTTTTTACGGCTGAACTCCTTCAGGCCGTCGATTACCAGCATCTGTTCGGCGATCAAGCGCTTGAGCCGATCGTTCTCCGATTCCAGTTCCTTGCGCCGACGCGCATCAGCCACGTCCATCCCGCCGAACTTGTTGCGCCCACGATAGAACGTCTGTTCCGAAATGTTGTGCCGCTTGCATCGATCCTTCACCGGCTCATCCCGGCTCTCGGCCTCGCGCAAGATGCGGATGATCTACTCGTCGGTAAATCGCTTCTTTACCGAGTCCTCGTGTCCCTAGGATAAAAGAGAACTCACTTATAAAAGAGAACTCACTTGCCGGATGGCAACAAGAAATGTCTCCGGTCAACCGGTTGGTGCGCGTTTGCTGTACGTAGCGCGGCCCAAATCAGCTCGCAACCCATCACCCTTGCGAATGAGCGGGTACGCGAAAGTCCAGCGTGTTTGCACGCTGAGCCCGCTCCAGCGCGTCGAGGTAACGATGGGTGGGGACTGTGGCAAGCTGTCGATCATGAGCGACAACTAATGTCTTGAGCGCGGTCCGCTCGTCGTCCGTCAACATCCACGGCCCACCCTGCCCAGCGCGCGCAACGCACTCATCGAGTGCGACCTCAGAGCGCCGAAACAATTCAAGATCACCGCTGACATCTAGATAGACCGAGAGTTGCAGTACGTTAGACAATATGACGATCGTGGCGATGTCGCCGCGGCCAGTATCGAGCGCGGCAAGCGCAAGGTGGTGCTTCAAGGAAAGGCTGCGCACCTGGTCCATGGGCAGAGGTAGCAATAGCGCTTTCCTGAGTGGTCTGCGACCAGACCGAGAATGTTTCCGCATGTTTCGGCTTTTCGCTCAATTAGAAGACAACAGCGCTGAGTGTACATTGCATCCGATTTCGGTCACCGGCCGGCAGAGAACTCGTTGTGTCGCGCCCGAACCGTAAAATCGCTCGGAAATCACGTGTCCCCTGATTCGCGCCGCGTTCCGCAACAACGGCGGCCAATCGCTCGACCTTGCACGCAGCGCATCGACCTCGGCCACCGCGCCACGAGCAGCTTGACGAGCCCTTCACATCACCTACGCTTCCTGATTGCTTTCTGTCAGATATTTTGTCCGTGTCGAGACATGTGCTTGCGGATCTAACCAACCATCGAGGACCGCACATCGTGAGTTCCAGCGCAATTCAGAGCGCTGTCTCGTCATTCAGTACTGGAATTCTGGTGCTCGTGAAGTGGCTAATCTCCACCTGCCGGCGTTGCTCTAACCTGTGCTCCAGGCTCTCCGGCCGTCTTTTTTATGCCCGGCGAAGGGGTTCGACGATGGCTGCAGGTCAGCCACCGAGTCCTTTCAACGCTTTCGCATGACCGACGAACTTCGTTCACGGCAGGCTTGCGGCCCTACCAAGGGTCAGCGGGTTCCACCTTCTCTGGATCAGCCGACGCGGCGACAAACATTCCGATGTCTGCTCGCCAGTGCGCTCGCGCCTACATGGGATGCCCGGAGACGCGAACCGGTCATTGTGCGGATTCGGCCCTCACGCTTGCGATTTGACGTCACTTAAACGTGGTGGCGTGTGCGATAGCCAACAAGCTGGGCCCAACTGCCGCGCGATCGTCGCTATATTTCCCCTCCGTTCTCGCGCCTAAGCTCTCCGATGTCACCGACGTGGTACCCGCTACCGCGGTTGAATCGCCGTTCCGAATTTTTGACCAGTACGGAGACGTCGGCAAACTTAGCGCCTTCTAGCTGCCGTATTCTCGGGCGGCAACAGGTCAGCAACCGGGCGAGTGTCCGCCCACGCCTGAACCTCATGTACGAGCCATCCCACCCGCCGACCCGATAGCAGTCGAGGCTCAGGGAAGGTTTTCTCACGTACGAGCTTCTGTACCGTTGCCGGAGATAGCGAGAGCGCCTCCGCCACTTCTTTCAGCGAGAAACAAATCTTCAACACGGACGTCACCTCCAGGCCAATGCCATCGACACCTTGTCTGCGCGCAGGCTTTGTCAACACGAACAACAGGGAGTCGATGATGTGCAGCAAGCCTTTCGTGCAAACGATTGGCCACGCATATACAAATTTAATCACTAATGTCACGTGCAGCAAAAGCGTTCACAGCAACCAAATTCCGTTTAGCTGTACTTCCATTGGCACGATGGGTTTCCGCGAAGTTCCGCCGTAGTCCTCTACCAAAAGAGGCTGAGCCAAACTTTCTTGCAGCCCGGCTCCAGTGCGTTGATTCTACTCGATTCAAGGACGATAAAGAGCGCATGGGAATGACATGTCAAGGGAGAAGCGCCATTTCGCGCCCTACTTATTGGGATATCGCTGCACACATTTGCTAGTTGACTGTCGAAATTAAGCTCGGATGCCAGCGTCCAGCCACCGTCGAATAGCAGTCACTATCGGTATTCACCACCTATTTCCTCGCGGAATACGTCCCAGCAATGGACTCCAAGCGATGCGACAACTGCGTGAGCCACTCGCGTCGCTCTCTGTCATAGGTGTGTCTGTTATAGACGCCGAGGATTCCTGGCTGTACATGTCCAAGGACTGCCTCGGCGACTTCATTAGGACATCCCAACATTGCAAGCAGCGTCCGCACCGTACGTCGAAGATCGTGGGCTGACCAATGCGTGACAGGCAAACGCGGCCGCTCATGTTTCGGCGCAATCTTGCAATATGGTTGATGATAATAGACACCGTGCTGGACTACGGTCTGGTCCATCGACGTTCCAAGCGACGAAGGAAACAAAAACGCGCCCCTAGCCTGATCGAGGCGCCGTCGCACAACGACCTCAGCACGACCAACGAGCGGTACGCGCAGATCGGTTGCCCTATCGTTTTGCAGCCCTTTGGTCTTGTGTTTCGGGATAGTCCACCAAAGGCCGTCGGCTTCCTCCACCACCTCGGTGCTCTCCATGGCGACGATCTCGCCACCCCTCGCGCCAGTCCAAAGATAGAGCGTCAATGCGTCAGCAACTGTCAAACTGAAATTCGGCAACCACCGGATCAACGTGCCGAGTTCGTCAACCGAAAGCACTCGTTTTTGCGTCCCGGTGTATTTGCCCTCGACCTTGCGACCTTTGCTCTTTAAGCGCCCTCTTAAAACATCCTTCCACCAATTCGCCGTATTCTCGGGAAGGCGCCCGGCATCAAGCGCATAGTTCCAGGCACCACCAAGCTCCATGCGAAGGCGCGCCGCAACCATGGGCGTCGACCGGTACGAATCGAGGAAATCGAACGCCTGGGCACGTGTGATGGTCACGGCGCTAGCATCCGCAATAGGCCCCAGCATCGCCCTAAACATGCGGGCGACCTCGACCGCCCCCTTGGCTTTCCGATTTGGTTCCACATGGCCTTCCAGATAGTCGCGGCACAGCTCCCTGACCGTGTAGCTGGTCGGAGATGGACGAGCGACCGCCTCTTCCCGCTTTCGACATGGAGTGGAAAGCTCGGCGCCAGAATCGCGCTCGGCGCGACTCTTTTCCCACGCGGAGATTGCTGAAGCAAACGCCATCGCCGGCCACTCGCCGAGCTTCACCTGCCGCATGCGACCGTCGACCGGCGACTTGTAGCGATACGTCCAGGATTTGCGACTCGCCGAGGCTTGAAGGCGAAGCCCCGGAAACCCCTCAAAGGTCATGTGTTCGCCGTTCGGCAGCTTGGCGACGATGCGGGCATCGAAACGCATTCTTCCCTCGGCGTAGGTTTTTTCCAAGAGCAGCATACGCGGCGTAGGTTTTCTGCACAACGCCACAGAAACCTACGCCGATGCGGCAAGTTTAGCCAAGCAGAGACAAGCGTCGATGCGACGACAGGAGCGCAGGGAATTCCTTAATTGTCTTTATATTTCAATCACCTAAAGACATTCCCGGATCAACTGGGACCAGCCTGGACTAGCCCATAATTTCCCCTACTCGTTTTCCTCGAAGTAATGCCCGAACTTCGCCTGCTTCGTACGGATATAACGCTCGTTTTCCTCGCGCACGGGCACCGCAAGCGCCACGCGCTCGCAGACGGGAATGCCGTGCTTCGCGAGCGTGTCGAACTTCGCCGGGTTGTTGCTCATCAGCCGCACCGACGTCACGCCGAGGATCCGGAGGATTGCGGCGGCCGAGTCGTATTCGCGGGCGTCGTCGGGCAGGCCGAGATCGAGGTTCGCCTCGACGGTGTCTCGCCCCTGCTCCTGCAGCGCGTACGCGCGAATCTTGTTGCTCAGGCCGATCCCGCGCCCTTCATGCCCGCGCAGATACAGCAGCACGCCGCGGTCTTCGGCCGCGATGTAGCGCAACGCGAGATCGAGTTGCTCGCCGCAGTCGCAACGGTACGAGCCGAACACGTCGCCGGTCAGGCATTCGGAATGCAGCCGCGTCAGCACGGACTGCTCGCCGGCGACGTCGCCCATCACGAGCGCGAGATGCTCGGCATCGCTGCCCGATACGCGGAAAGCGTACGACTTGAACGTACCGTAGCGCGTGGGCAGCGACGCGGTGGCGACGAGCGTCACGCACTCGTCGGCCTGGCCATTGCCCGGCGTGGGCGATTGGGGACGCGAAGACATCATGAATTCAATCGAAACGTTCAGGAATGTAGGAGTTGTGTGGATAGTGCGTGACGGGAGTTTACCGCTAATCTGGAATCGTCACGCGCCGCTGCCACGCACCCGTCTATACTGGATCAATCGGGTGACACGCATCACGCCCTGCCTGCCCAGCATCGACCTGCACACGGAGAAAGCGAATGAGCACGACTGTCGCGCAGATTCTCAAGGCCAAGCCGGATTCGGGCCGCACCATCTATACCGTCACGAAGACCGATCTCGTCTACGACGCCATCAAGCTGATGGCGGAAAAGGGCATCGGTGCGCTACTGGTCGTGGACGGCGACGACATCGCGGGCATCGTCACCGAGCGCGATTACGCGCGCAAGGTCGTCCTGCAGGATCGCTCGTCGAAAGCCACCCGCGTCGAGGAAATCATGACGGCGAAGGTGCGTTACGTCGAACCGTCGCAATCCACCGACGAGTGCATGGCGCTGATGACCGAACACCGGATGCGCCACCTGCCCGTCCTCGACGGCGGCAAGCTGGTCGGCCTCATCTCGATCGGCGACCTCGTCAAGAGCGTGATTGCCGATCAGCAGTTCACGATCAGCCAGCTCGAACACTACATTCACGGAACCCCGGCCGTCACGTCCGTCTGACGGCGCTCCCGGCAAAAAAGGCCCAAACGCGTGAGCGTCTGGGCGGAAAGCCGCCGGCATGCGGCGACGGAGGTTCTGCTCCTGCTTGCGTGCGAAGCGCGTGTCGCGCGCGCGTCGCTTGGCGATGTTGGATGCGTGCGGGCAGACCCGGGATAGTCGGTTCAGTTGCCGAAGTAGACCGAGTTCACGGGGTTCGGCGCTTCCCGCATCGGGCGGCCCGACTGCGCCGCGCCGGTCGCCACGGCACCATAGCCGCTCGTATCGGCTTGGGCGAGCATCGGCTGGCTCGGCTGGATCCGCTGCTCTGCGGCCTGAATGTCGGCCGGATACTGCGAATCGGTAGCTTGGGGCTTGTAGCCATTCTGTTCGAGTTGGACGAGCTCGGCCTTGACCTGGTCGCGGGTCAGCCCCTGCTCGGACTGTGCAAACGATGCGATCGGTGCGGCAAGGACGGATGCGGCGATAGCTGCGTAGATGATCGACTTCATGATGACTTACCTCCGAGTACGTTCTGTTTTTCACGTCGCTTCCGGCAGGGATGTCTGAAGCGATTGAGCTCAGTCTAGTCGCCGAACGACCAAGGGGAAACCCTTAGTTTGAACATACAGCGTTGCGTTTTTGGAAAATATCGGACGCTTCTCGGGTGCTGTCACCCACTCACTTACGCCAATTCGACAACAATCCCTGACAAATCGCTGACACTTCGATCAACGGCTTTCCGGGGTGTTGTACAATCGTAAGGTCTTATACGACTGACGAATTCTCACCCACCATGCGCGCACGCCTGCTTTCCGCTGTTTCGCCGTCCCGTCCGGGCGGCATGCGCGCGTTCGCCGGCAATCCGGCGCATCCCCTCGCTCGACGCACGGCCCAGGCGCCGCTCGCCCCTGCCCGGCGCCTGATCTGACGGCTCGGCCTCCTCCCGGAGCCAGGTCAGACAGGCTCCGGGCGATCCTCATAGGCACGCCACGCCTGCCCCTGCCGATCATTTGGAGAACAGCCATGAAACAACGCCTTTACCAGTTGACCGAACTCGACGTTGCTCGCCTCGAGAAGCACGCCGAACACAACCCGCGCTTCCAGACGATGCTCGATACGCTGCTCGAACGCGCCGACATCGTCCAGCCCGATGCCATCAAGGCGAACGTCGTCACGATGAATTCGCAAATCACGCTGCTTGACGAGACGAGCCACGAAAAGACGACCTGGACGATCGTCTATCCGGAGGAAGCCAATCTCGAGCAAGGACGCCTGAACGTCTTCTCGCCCGTCGGTATGGCACTGCTGGGTACCCAGCGCGGCCAGATGGTCAAGGTGATGCAGCCAAGCGGCGCCGAAAAGCTGATGAAGGTCGCCGCGATCGTGTTCCAGCCGGAAGCCAACGGCGAATACACGCGTTGACACGGCTCGGTGCGCGGAAGGCGGCGGCTGCGCCGTCTGCCGCAAATGGAAAAAGCGAGGCTTCCTGACTGATGCCTCGCTTTTTTTTGTCCGGGTCAACGGACGAAAAAAAGGCGCCCGAAGGCGCCTTTTTCGATGCTGCGAAGCGGGTTACCCCGCCGTCACGCTTAGAAGCGGTGACGCAGACCAACCGTTGCTGCGGTTTGGTTGATCGACGAGCTGATTGCCGGGTTCGCGTTGTCGCCGTTGAAGATCGACGCGTTCGTGTTGCCCGATGCACGCTGGTACACAGCTTGTGCGTACACGTCCGTGCGCTTGGACAGCGAGTAGTCAGCTTGCAGACCGAATTGGTTCCAGTGAGCGCCATCGCCAGCTTGCTTAGCGTTCGTGTACGTGTAAGCAGCACCCAGGCCAAGAGCCGGCGTCAGGTTGTACTTCGCGTTGACTTCGTAGTTGTCGAAACGAACCGACGGCGTGCCGTCAACCTGATTGTCAACACGCGCTTGCGTCCACGCTGCGCCAACTTGCGCCGGGCCGAATGCATACGCAGCAGCAACGCCGTACGTACGGCTACGGGTCGAGATGCCGACCGGGCGACCGTTCAGGTTGAAGAGCGTCGAGCTAGCGCCCGTCGTGTTCAGACCTGCGTTGTTCGCCTGTGCGTACGCTGCACCCAGCTTCAAGCCTTGGTACTGGTACGACACGCCGCCGCTATATGCACGGTTGTTGCCGAAGTTGGTATCGTTCGAGAACGAGTACGTGCCGCCGAATTGCAGGCCAGCGTAGTTTGCGCTCGTGAACTTGACGGTGTTGTTCACCGAGATGTCGCCGCTCGTGCTCAGACGGTCGACGTTACCGATGTGCGCGAAGTACGTACCACCCCACGAACCCGTTGCGGTCAGCGGAGCCAGATAGTCTTGAACGGAGTCATACTGCTTGCCCAGCGTAACCGTGCCGTACTGGCTCGACAGACCGACAAATGCTTGACGGTTGAACATGCCGTTGTTGTTGCGGAACTTGCCGTTACCGATACCGAAGCCGCTTTCCAACGTGAAGATTGCCTTCAGGCCGCCACCGAGGTCTTCCGAACCACGCAGGCCGAAACGGCTTTGATCGATACCGCTGCCCATTGCCCACTTCGACTTGCCAGCCTGGCCAGCTGCCGGAATCACGTTGCTCGTGTAGGTGATGCCTGCGTCCAGCACGCCGTACAGCGTGACGCTGCTTTGCGCGTGAGCGACGGTTGCGAACGATGCTGCAGCTGCTGCAACGATCAGAGTCTTGTTCATTCGTGGAGCTCCCTTCTAAAAAGAGGCAGGTCTCGCGACCTTGTTCATAAACGGTCTGCAACCGCCCGGGAGCGCCATCGATCCTGCTGGCCGCACCCGGATAGTTGCCCGTTTGGGAACCGTGAGTTTAGGGGTGTACCCTAGGGGAGCGATCCGCAAATAAAGAAATAAGCTTTTCCAGAACTAGAAATAATGAAAGTGGGGCCGAGTTATAAGTATTTGTTTTGACGTTTGTTTTTGACTTCTTGACGGGGGCTTTTTGGAGGCTTTCATCGCACCATTCTTTCATGTCATCGTCTTGACGGTTGCATAGAAACAACAAGCAGAATCGTACAAATGACACAAATTCGGCAATTTTTACCTGACTCAATCTCAAATATTGAGCTTCCGGCGTCCGGAACGGGCGCACGGACGGCAAACTTCCGACGAATGGTCGCAACGCCGGTGATTCCCCTATCCACGACCCACGGCGTCATCCCGGTGATCGCGGCGGCCGTGACATGCCGTAACTGCATTGACCGGGCGCGTAACCCGACCGATGCGCAGGCAGGCTAAGGTACGACGAACCCGACAGCAGAACAGGACACGCCAATGAATCGACGCTCCTTGTTGCGCGCCATCGGATTGACCGCCGCCTTTGCCGGCAGCGCCGCATGGCTCCGTGCCGCCTCGGCCCAGCCCGCTGCGCCCGTCTACCGGCCGTCCGGCCCCCACCGCGTGCCCGGCGGCCCGCCCTACGACAACCGCCCGGGCGTCGCGCCGCCGCCGTTGCGCCATGACCGCCGCCCGCCACCGCCACGGCCGCACGGCTATATATGGACAGACGGTTACTGGCGCTGGCAAGGCGGGCAATATAGATGGGTCCCCGGCCGCTGGATCGCGCGACGCCCCGGTCATCGCTGGATTCCCGGCTACTGGCGGCGGCAGGGGCCGACATGGGTGTACGTCGACGGCTATTGGCGCTAGCCGTGGCGAAGCCGCGCGTGCGTTACGCAAAAGTCTCGAAGACGAAACCGATCTGCCCCCGCCGCCGGAATGACCTCTAGCGCACGTCGCCGTCACGCTCACGCGCGTGACGGCGTGCGTCGCAGATCGCGCGATGATGTTCGTCCGCCCACCGGATCAGCGTGCGCATAGGACCGAGAAACGACCGGCCAAGCGCGGTCAGCGCATATTCGACGCGCGGCGGCACTTCGGCGAACAGCGTGCGACTGACGAAGCCGTCCTGCTCGAGCCGCTTGAGCGTGCGTGACAGCATCTGCCTGGAAATGTCGCCGATCGCACGGCCGAGCTCATTGAAACGCAAGGTTCCGTCGGCGAGCGCCTCGAGCACGAGCAGGCTCCACTGGTCGCCGATGCGGTCGAGCACATCGCGGATCGGGCACGGCTGGTCGAACGCGACCGGATCGTCGGCCGGGGAGGTCGGCAATGCCTGAATGTCTTTCACGGGAATGAACGCGGTCAGCGCGGTGTGACCTGTTCACACCGCGCTGACTTCTTGTGACGGGTTCGCGGCAACTGTACCATTCCGGCGACTCGAATCCGGCCGGTTTCGCCTGTTCTACGAAGCATGTCGACAACGCCCGGAGCCGCATTCACGCCGTATCTGAACCGCTGCAGACAACGACGCCCACGACTTCATCAGGAGACCTTCGCGTTGAGGTCGACAACAGCATTCGCAAACAAACAAGGAACACGTTCATGACCTCATCCCGCTGGCCCCTTCGCTTCCTCGCCATCGGCATCGGCCTGCTGGCCGGCGCAACGGCTGCGCTGGCCGATCCGTCGACGTCGCGCAACCTGGCCGCCGAGGAAGCCAACCGCCAGCTCGTGCTGACGTTCTACGACCGCTTCTTCAACAAGCACGACATCGCAGCAGCGGCGACCGTCGTGGCGGACGACTACAAACAGCACAACCCGCACGTACCGGACGGCAAGAAGCCGTTCGTCTCGTATTTCACCGGCGCCTTCAAGGACAATCCGCAATCGCGCGCGCGCATCGTGCGCAGCGCAACCGACGGCGACCTCGTCTACCTGCACGTCCATTCGACCGAGCGCCCGGGCGACCGCGGCGAAGCCGTCGTCGACATCTTCCGCGTGAAGGACGGCAAGATCGTCGAACACTGGGACGTGATCCAGCCGGTACCCGAAACGTCCGCGAACGCGAACACGATGTTCTGACCGTCATCGGATCAGGTCGAGCTTCAGCACCTGTTCCATCGTCAGAACGGGGATGGGAAACGAGACGGCATCGTCCGGCCTGCGCCGGCCGTGCCATTCTCGGCGCAAGCCGCGAAGCGCCAGTGTCGGGCCGCGCGACGGGAACGCGTCGCCAAGGCGGCGGCCCGCCGTCTCATCCCGCATCACCGCCGCGCAATCGGCGCATCCAGCCCCGCGCCCGACGGCCAGCCGCCCGCCAGCGCCTTGTACAGCGCGACCGTCGACGCCGCACTGCGCATCTGCCCGTCGGCCGCCGCATCCTGCGCCTGCAGCAGCGTGCGTTGCGCGTCGAGCACTTCGTAGTAGTCGATCGCGCCCGCCGCAAAACGCGCCTGCGCCAGTTGCGCGGCGCGCGCGCTGTCGGTCGCGGCCCGCACGAGATGGTCCGTCTCGTCACGCGTGCGTGCCGCGCGCAGCAGCGCGTTCTCCGTTTCCTCCAGCGCCCCGAGCACGGTCTGCCGGTATTGCGCGAGCTGCCCGGCCGCTTCCGCATCGCTCGCGGCGATCCGTGCGCGCACGCGGCCGACGTCGAGGAACGACCAGTCGATGCCGAGCGCGATCAGGTTCGTGTCGCTGCCCGCACGGAAGAACCCGTAGCTGCTCGTCGCGCTGCCGAGCAGGCCCGACAGCGTGAAGCGTGGAAACAGGTCGGCCGTCGCGACGCCGACGCGTGCGGTCGCCGCGTGCAGCCACGCCTCGGCGGCCGCGACGTCGGGCCGGCGCCGCAGCAGGTCGCCCGGCGTGCCGGGATCGATGTCCGCGACGAGCGCGGGCAACGGCGCGGGCGCATCGAGCTCGCCGATCAGCGCATCCGGCGTCTGCCCGGTCAGCACCGCGAGCCGGTGCTCGTCGACGCCGATCGCCGCTTCGTACACGGCGATCCGCGACGTCGTCGATTCGTACTGCGCGCGCGCCCGCGCCGCATCGAGTTCGGAGCCGCGCCCCGCGCCGACGCGCGCATTGATCAGCGCGAGCGTCTGCTTCTGGTTGTCGGCGTTCTCGCGTGCGATCCGCAGCCGCTCCTGCGAGCCGCGCAGGTCGACGTACGTGCTCGCCACCTCGCCGGCGATCGCGACGCGCACCGCGCGCACGTCCGCCGCGCTGGCAGCCGTTTCCGCGCGCTGCGATTCGACCGCGCGCCGCACGCGGCCGAACAGGTCGAGCTCCCATGCCGCATTGATCCCGACGCTGGACGTCGGCGTATCGCGCTGGCTGCGCGGCGCCCCGAACGCCTGATCCTTGCTCATCAGCTGATGGCCGATCTGCCCGCTCGCGGTGATCGTCGGAATCTGGTCGAAGCGGGTCTCGCGCAGCAGCGCATTCGATGCGTCGTAGCGCGACACGGCGACCTGGAGATCCTGGTTCGCCGCGAGCGCCGTGTCGATCAGCCGGGTCAGCGCGGGATCGCCGAAACCGCGCCAGAACGCGGCGTCCGCGTCCGCAGACGTGCCGGCCGGCGCCGCGTCATGTTGCATCGCCTGCGATTCGTCGCGCGCGAACCGCGCGGAAACCGCCGACGCGGGCCGCTCGTAGTCGGGGCCGACCGCGCATGCGGCGAGCGTCACCGACATCGCGAGCGCGGAAAGACGGAAAGCGGCGCTCATCGGTTTTCTCCTTCGAGGGTGCCGTGGTGTTCGCTCCACACGGCCGGCGTGCCGCCCGCGAGCTTGCGGATCGCCACATAAAACACGGGCGTCAGGAACAGCCCGAACAGCGTGACACCGAGCATCCCCGCGAACACGGTGATGCCGGTCGCGGCCCGCACTTCGCTGCCCGCACCGCCGCCGATCAGGAGCGGCACCGAACCCGCGATGAATGCGACCGACGTCATCACGATCGGACGCAGCCGCAGCTTGCACGCCTCCAGCGCGGATTCGATCACGCCCTTGCCCTGGATTTCCAGCTCGCGCGCGAACTCGACGATCAGGATCGCGTTCTTGCACGCCAGCCCCATCAGCACGACGAGCCCGACCTGCACGAACACGTTGTTGTCGCCCCCCGACAGCCACACACCGAACAGCGCCGCACAGATGCACACAGGCACGATCAGGATCACCGCGAGCGGCAGCGTCCAGCTCTCGTACAGCGACGCGAGCACGAGGAACACGAGCATCACCGCGAGCGGGAACACGACGATCGCCGCGTTGCTCTGGGTGACCTGCTGGTAGCTGAGGTCGGTCCACTCGAGCACGATCCCCGGCGGCAGCACGTCCTTCGCGATCTGCTGCAGCTTCCCGATCGCCTGCGACGACGACATCACCTTCGGATCGGCGTCGCCGATCAGGTTGGCGGCCGGATAGCCGTTGTAGCGGACGACCGGGTCGGGCCCGTACGCGGGCGCCACCGTCACCATCGAGCCGATCGGCACCATCTCGCCCTTCGCGTTGCGCGTGCGCAGGTTCGCGATGTCGGCGGCCGTCTGCCGGTGGCCGGCATCCGCCTGCGCCATCACGCGGTACACGCGGCCGAACAGGTTGAAGTCGTTCACGTACATCGAGCCGAGATAGACCTGCAGCGTGCTGAACAGGTCGGTCAGCGCGACGCCCTGCGCCTTCGCCTTCATCCGGTCGACCTTCACCTCGAGCTGCGGGATGTTCGCCTGGTACGAGCTGACCGGGTAGCTCATCCCCGGCGTCTTCGCGACCGCGGCCTGGAACGCGGCGAGCGCGTTCTGCAATGCGCCGTAGCCGAGCCCGCCGCGATCCTCGAGGTACAGCGAGTAGCCGGAGCCGTTGCCGAGGCCCTGGATCGGCGGCGGCATCAGCGCATAGGTGATGCCGCCGCCGATGGTCGCGAAGCGCGCGTTCAGGTCCGCGTTGATCTGCGCGGCGCTGCGGTGGCGCTGGTCGAACGGCTTCAGGATCACGTACGAGTTCGTGACGTTCGGCGTGTTCACGCCCTGCAGCGCATTCAGCCCGGCAAATGCCGGCACCATCTCGACACCGTCGGTGCCGAGCGCGATCTTCGTCATCTGCTTGGTCACCTCGCTGGTGCGCGCCAGCGACGCGCCTTCCGGCAGCTTCGCGCCCGCGAACAGGTACAGCTTGTCCTGCACCGGGATGAAGCCGCCCGGCACCGCGTCGAGCAGCAGCGCGGTCGCCCCGAGCAGCGCCGCATAGACCGCGAACACCACCCCGCGCCGCTTCAGCGTGCGCGAGACGACGCCGTGATAACGATCGGAACTGCGGTCGAAGAAGCGGTTGAACGGACGGAACAGCCAGCCGAACGCGCGGTCGAGCCCGCGCGTGAGCGCATCCTTCGGCGCACCGTGCGGACGCAGCAGCTTCGCGGCGAGCGCGGGCGACAGCGTCAGCGAGTTGATCGCGGAGATCACCGTCGAGATCGCGATCGTCACCGCGAACTGCCGGTAGAACTGCCCCGTGACCCCCGACATGAACGCCATCGGCACGAACACCGCGCACAGCACCAGCGCGATCGCGACGATCGGCCCCGACACCTCGCGCATCGCCTGGTGCGCGGCATCGCGCGGACTCAGCCCCTGCGCAATATTGCGCTCGACGTTCTCGACCACGACGATCGCATCGTCGACGACGATGCCGATCGCGAGCACGAGCCCGAACAGCGTCAGCGTGTTGATCGAATAGCCGAGCAGATAGAGCCACGCGAAGGTGCCGACCACCGACACCGGCACCGCGACGAGCGGAATGATCGATGCGCGCCACGTCTGCAGGAACAGGATCACGACGAGCACGACCAGCACGACCGCCTCGATCAGCGTGTGCTGCACCGCGCGGATCGATTCGCGCACGAATACCGTCGGATCCCACACGGGACGGTACGCGACGCCGGGCGGGAAGCGCTTCGACAGTTCGTCGAACTTCGCATACACGGCCTTCGCGACCTCGAGCGCGTTCGCGCCCGGCGACAGGAAGATGCCGACCACGGCCGATTGCCTGTCGTTGAAGTACGAGCGCAGCGTGTAGTCGCCCGCGCCGAGCTCGACGCGCGCGACGTCGGACAGCTTCACGACCTGGCCGTCGTCGCCGTTGCGCAGCACGATGTCGCCGAACTCCTGCGCCGTGCGCAGCCGGCCGCGCACGTTGATCGACAGGAGGAAGTCGTTTTTCTTCGGCGTCGGCTCCGCGCCGAGCTGGCCGGCAGACACCTGCACGTTCTGCTCGCGCACGGCCGCGATCACGTCGCTCGCGGTCAGCCCGCGCGACGCGAGCCGGTTCGGGTCGAGCCAGAGGCGCATCGCGTAATCGCCGGAGCCGTACACGCCGACGTCGCCGATGCCGGTGAGCCGCGACAGTTCGTCCTTCACGTGCAGCGTCAGGTAGTTGCGCAGATACAGCGAGTCGCGGCTGTTGTCCGGTGAATAGAGGCTCACGTACATCAGCGGCGTCGGCGACTGCTTCTGCGTGGTCACGCCGTACTGGCGCACCTCGTCGGGCAGGCGCGACAGGGCCTGGCTCACGCGGTTCTGCACGCGCACGGCGGCCGTGTCGGGATCGACGCCCTGCAGGAACGTGACGACCACCTGCAGACTGCCGTCCGAACCGGCGACCGACTTCATGTACATGATGCCTTCGACGCCGTTGATCGCCTCTTCGAGCGGTTCTGCGACCGACTCGGCGATTTCCTTCGGGTTCGCGCCCGGGTACGTCGCACGCACGACGACGCTCGGCGGCACGACTTCCGGGTATTCGCCGGCGGGCAGCATCGGAATCGAGATCAGGCCGATCGCGAAGATGACGATCGACAGCACGACCGCGAAGATCGGCCGGTCGATGAAGAATCGGGAGAAATCCATGCTTCGGCCTCCCGTTACTGCGCCGCGGGCGCGGCGGCTTCGACGGACGCGGCCTGCACGCCGGCGACGGGTCGCACGGCCAGCGTCTTCGGTTTCACCTGCGCGCCCGGATAGTAGATCCGCTGCATGCCGTCGACGACCACGCGGTCGCCCGCCTGGATCCCCTTCTCGATGATCCGCTCGCCGTCCAGCCCGCGGCCGATCGTCACGTCGCGGCGCAGCGCCTTGTCGCCGGGCCCGATCACGTACACGTACTTGCGGTCCTGGTCGGTGAGCACGGCCTTGTCGTCGACGAGCAGCGCGTCCTGATCGCGGCCGCTGACGAGTTGCACACGCGCATACAGGCCCGGCGTAAACGTGTGGTCCGCATTCGGCAGCCGCACGCGCGCGCGGATCGTGCCCGTCTGCGGGTCGAGACGGTTGTCGAGGAAATCGACGGTGCCCGCATGCGGGAAGCCCGTCTCGTTCGCGAGGCCCACGCGGACCGGATCGGCGCCGATCGCGCGATGCTTCGGATCGGCACGCCGTGCGTTGTAGCGCAGGTAGCTCTGTTCGTCGCAGTCGAAATACACGTAGACGGGGTTCTGCGACACGACGGTCGTCAGCAGCGTGTCGTCCGCGCGCGCCAGGTTGCCGACGGTGGCGACCGCGCGGCCGACGCGGCCCGCGATCGGCGCACGCACTTCGGTGAAACCGAGATTGAGCTTCGCATCGGCGACGGCCGCATCGGCCGCTTGCAGGTCCGCACGCGCCTGCTCGGCCGTGGCGCGCGCGTTGTCGAGTTCTTCCTGCGACGTCGCATGCGCATCGATCAGCGTCTGCACGCGCTTGAGCTGCACGTTCGCGAGGCTCGCGGCCGCGCGGGCCCGCTGCAGCTGCGCGTTCGCGCGATCGAGTGCGATCCGGTACGGGCGCGGGTCGATCTCGAACAGCAGCGCGCCCTGCGCGACCAGGTCGCCCTCCTCGTAGGCGACGCGCTGCAGGTAGCCGCTCACGCGCGGCCGCAGTTCGACCGCGTCGACCGCTTCGACGCGTCCGTTGAACGCGTCGGCAAGACGCACGGTGCGCGGCGCGATCGTCGCGACGCCGACTTCGGGGGGAGGCTGGGCCGGCGGGTCGCCCCGGCCGTCATGACAGCCGGACAACGCAAGCAGCAGCACGCAGACGGCGCCCAGCGGCGCCGTCCTGTGAACGGGAAGAGAGAGCATGGAGCCTCGCGGTACGTTAAACTGCCGCGTAGCATAAAAGTTGAAGTTAACTTCAAGTCAAGCTTTCCAGGAGCACGACATGGGTACTACCGAAGAACCGAAATGGCCGCTGATGTCGATTCGCGAAGTGGCTGCGCGCAGCGGCGTGCCGGCGTCGACATTGCGGTTCTACGAAACGCGCGGGCTCATCAAGTCGCACCGCAACGGCTCCAGCCATCGGCACTATTCGCGCGCGGTGCTGCGGCTGATCGCGTTCATCGTGTTCGCGCAGAAGATCGGCTATTCGCTCGACGAGATCGCCGAGCAGCTCGTCAGCCTGCCCGAGGACACCGCGCCGAGCAACAAGGACTGGCAGCGGCTGTCGCGCGGCTGGAAGCAACGCGTCGCGAGCCGGATCGAGGAGCTGCAGCGGCTCTACATCAACCTCGACGAATGCATCGGCTGCGGCTGCCTGTCGCTGAAGCGCTGCAAGCTGACGAACCCCGAGGATCGCGCAGGCCGGCGCGGGCCCGGGGCGCGTCGGTGGCTCGGCGATCCGCCGCCGGTGTGACTGCCGGCGGGCGTCCGTCGCCAGCCGGGATCGGCCCTGCCGGCTTGCCGTCTATCGCGTCCACATCACGGCGTGCGTCTGCCCGCTCGACGTCGTCGCCTCGCCGACGACCTGGCCATGTTCGTTGATCCCGAACGCCGCGCTGCTCCTGCCGCCCGGCAGATTGCCGAGATCGGTCATCACGCCGTTTTCGAAGAGGAACGCGTGGGTCTGGCCGTCCGCGGCGTCCGACGTGCCCACGACCTGCCCATGGTTGTTGATCGCGTACGCCGTGCTCGTATGGCCGCCGGCAAGCGTGCCGAGATCGATCATGGTCCCGTCCCGATACACAAATGCGTGGAAGTAGCCGTTCGCGGCGGTTGCGTCGCCGACGACCTGGCCGAGATCGTTGATCCCGTAGGCCTCGCTGAACTGGCCGCCGGGAAGCGTGCCGAGATCCTTCATCACGCCCTTGTCGTACAGAAACGCATGCAGCGGCTCGATGTGATGGGCCAGGAACCCGGCCGCGCCGGCGATCTGTCCTTGGTTGTTGATCGCCGCGGCGGTGCTGTCGAGATCGCCCGGCAGCGTGCCGAGGTCGGTGAAGGTTCCGTTTTCGTACAGGAACGCACGCCCCTCCCCTCTTGCCCCGTTCACCATCACGCCCACCACTTGCCCGTGACCGTGCTGGTTCACACCGGCGGCGCCCGTCGCGAAGAAACCCGGCGGCACGCCGAGATCCGCCATGACGCCGCCGTCGTACAGGAACGCGTGGCCAGGCTGGCGGCCCTGCGTGCTCAGCCCGACGTCTCCGCTTCCGATGACCTGGCCGCGGTCGTTGATGCCCGACGCCGAACTGATGTCGCCGCCTTGCATGGTCCCGAGATCGGACATCGCGCCTTGCTGATAGAGAAACGCGTGCGTGATGAAGAACTGCGTGCCGGAGAGGTTCGCCTCGCCGACCACCTGGCCCCGGTTGTTGATCGCGGTGGCCGAGCTGTAGGTTGCGCCGGGAAACGTGCCCAGGTCATGTATCGCCAAACCCTGCGCGCCGGCGGGCTGGAACGCGTGGACGGACAACAGCGCAAGAATCGCAATGGTGCGGAAAACGCCGCCGCGCCTGACGAGCGGCTTGCATGCGGATCGCATTGTGCACTCCTTCGGGTGGATGCTTGACACGGGGATGGCGGCGCGGGGCGCCGGATGCGCGCGCAAGTGCGACGCGACAAGCCGACGCCCGGCGTCGGGCCGGCTCGCTTCCCGGCCGACAGGGCGGGAAAGCCCGACCATCACGCATGAATCGCTCCACGGCCGTCGGACAGCGGTTTCCGCTGGCTGCACGCGACGTTCGTGCGGGAGTGGTTGCAACGGAGAAACGCCATCGCGAATCGCGGCAGGCGCGCGGGCGGCGTGTGCGACGCGGCCTGCTCCCGCCCGGTGCGGCCCAGGCACGCGCGCGCAGGCGTGCGGGCGAAGCCGCGCCGCCGCAAAAAAACGTATCTCGGAAGAAACGCCGGTGCCGCGCCCTCACCCCGGCCGACGGCCCCCGCTCACCGCAAGCGTCGCGCCGCGTCGGCGACGCGACCGCCCGGTTGCGCCGGCCGTCATCGCGACGCCGGCGCGCCGGGCCCCAGCAGGTCGAATGCCGTCGCGAGCACGGCTGCCTTGAATTGCTCGGGCCGTGACGGCAGCGGTGTGAATTCCCGCACCAGGTGACTGTAGGACACAGTCATGTTGATCGCGTTCTCGATCATGAAGAACGTCACGTCGGGATCCGCCATCCTGATCTCGCCGGCATCGGCCGCATCGACCAGCAGCGGGATGAACACCGCGCGGTACGGCCGCACCAGCCTCTCCAGCAGCAGGTTGAGCCGTTCGCCCTGCTCCGTCGTCGCGGTCGAGAAGAACATGCCGATGTCCGGCTCGGCGAAGGTCAGGTCGATGCCCAGCGCAAGCGCGCGCTCGACGCGCGCCCGGTACGACAGCGACGACGTTTTCAGCGCACCCACCTCGGCCAGCAACGGCGCCACCAGTTCCGAGATCTGTTCGACGACCGCGTTCCAGAGCGTCTCCTTGGTTCCGAAATGATGCGCGATCAGCGCCGCGTCGATGCCCAGCTCGCGCGCGACCTCGCGCACGCTCGTCGCGTCGTAGCCCCGTTTCGCGAACGTGCGGCGCGCGGCCCGCAATATCACGTCCGGTCCGACGGACGCGCCCGGCAACGGCCGCCCACGCGTGCGCCGCTTCGACGGGGATCGCCCAGAAACTCCAGCCACGTTGTCCTTGCTCCCTTCCACGATTCGATTGCCCTGATCATCCGCCGGCCCCGATTCCCGGAACCGGACGGTCTCCGTCCCCGGTTGACACGCCAAGCGGCGCGGCGCTAGGATCATACCTTATTCATCACGTGATGATTTAACAATGTTCACAGTCTCCGAACCCGTGCGTATCGTCATTGTCGGCGGCGGCATCGCCGGACTGCAACTCGCCACGCGTCTGGGCGAGCGTCTCGGTCGGCCCGGGCGCGCGCAGGTCACCGTCGTCGACCGCAGCCCGACCCACATCTGGAAACCGATGCTGCACACGATTGCGGCCGGTACGCGCGACGTGCAGCAGCAGCAGGTGATCTTCCTCGCCCATGCCCGCGATCACGGCTACACGTACCAGCCCGGCGAACTGAAGGGGCTCGATCGCGCGCGGCGCCGCGTGCAGCTCGGCGAGATCCGCTCGCAGGACGGTGAACTCGTGCTCGACGCCCGCGAACTCGAATACGACGTGCTGATCCTCGCGCTCGGCAGCCAGGCCAACGACTTCGGCACGCCGGGCGTACGCGAGCACTGTTATTTCATCGACAGCCAGCCGCAGGCCGAGACCTTCAACGAAGCGCTGCGGATGCGCGTGTTTCGCAGCATCGCGCGCGACGAGCCGTTCCGCGTCGCGATCGTCGGTGCCGGCGCGACGGGCGTCGAGCTTGCCGCGGAGCTGAGCCGCCTGCTGGAAGTGGCACAGGCCTATGGCGACGAAACGGTACGCGACCGGCTGCAACTCACGCTGCTCGAAAGCGGTCCGCGCATCCTCGCCGCATTTCCGCCGAAGATTTCCGCATCGGCACAGCAACGGCTCGAACAGATCGGCTTTCACGTGCTGACGTCGACCCGCGTCACGTCCGCCGACGCGAACGGCTTTCACTACGGCGACGGGTCGTTTGCGGAAGCGGACCTGATGGTGTGGGCGGCCGGCGTGAAGGCGCCCGATTTCATGCAGGCGCTCGGCGGCCTCGACACGAATCGCGCGAACCAGATTGTCGTCGGCCCGACGCTGCAGGCAACGGGCGACGAGCACGTGTTCGCGATCGGCGATTGCGCGAGCCTGTTGCCCGACGGCCAGGAACGGCCGCTGCCGCCCACCGCGCAGGTCGCGACGCAGCAGGCCGAGCATCTCGCGAAGCACCTGCCCGCGTGGCTCGACGGCAAGCCGATGCCGCCGTTCGCGTTCCACGATTTCGGCGCGCTCGTGTCGATCAGCGACTACGACGCGTTCGGCACGCTCGGCCAGTTCGGGTTCTTTCGCGGCGGCTTCATCCAGGGGCGATTCGCGCAGTTCAGCCACCTGATGCTCTACCGGCGGCACCAGCAGGCGCTGCACGGCTTCTCCAAGGCGAGCCTGCTGTGGATCGCCGAACGGATCAACGGCTGCGCGCGGCCGCGCATCCGCCTGTCGTGATTCAGGCCCCGCCCAGCATCCCGCATCGCATCGGGAGGACAGACATCTTGGATGACAATGCAGCCCCCTGGCTTCAAACCGTCGCCGCGATCGGCAGCTTCGACATGCCGACGGCCTCGTGGGCCACCGGCCGGCGACGCAGCACCACCCGCGACAAGCTGCCCGACTGGAGCGCGACGAGCCTGCCGACGATCGGCGTGCTCGAGCGGCCGACGCGGGACTCCGTGGTGATTTCGTGGTGCGACGCGTGCAGCGGCCGATACGGCTACCAGAAATGGCGGCTGTTCAACACTCGGCGCCGCGGCGTCTGCGTGCTGTCCGGGCGGGCGATCGAGATCGGCGACAGCGTCTATGCGCCGCAATTGCTCGGCTCGACGCCGGGCAATGCCGCCGCGATGATCCTGGCAGACTGCCTGGACGCGGTCGACGCGGCGTGATCGTACGGCCGCGTGCGCTGCGCCTCCCGTCCCGTCGCAACGCCCCCCCCATGCTTGCGATCGGCTGACATGACGACGTCCCGCAAGCATCCGCCATTTCCCGAACCCGCTCCGCTCACGCTGCGGGAATAAATCCCCGCCCTCGCAGGTATACCCGGCTGAAAGCGCCGGTTTATTCCAGGACGATCCGGCCGTCCGTAGTTCTCATTCGCCTGCGAGGCCCCCATGTCGTCATCGAATCCCTCCAGTCCGTCCCGCCGGAAAGCGCTGCAATGCATGGCCTTCGGCGGCCTCGGCACGCTGTTTACGCTGTCGGGCGGCATCCTGACGCCGTTCGACCTGGCGCTCGCGCAGGACAGCGGCGCCCGCCCTGCCGATGCGGGGCGACCGCTGTTCGTGCAGGTCAGCGACACGCACATCGGCTTCAACAAGGACGCGAATCCCGACGTCGCCAGCACGCTCAAGCAGACGATCGCGCTCGTCAACGGGATGTCCGCGAAACCCGCGCTGGCCATCCACACGGGCGACATCACGCACCTGTCCAAGGCGTCCGAATTCGATCTCGCGTCCCAGCTCCTGTCCGGCCTGCCCATCCCCGAACTGCATACGGTGCCCGGCGAGCACGACGTCACCGACGGTTCGGGCGCCGAATATTTCAGCCGGTTCGGCAAGGCGTCTGACAACCGTGGGTATTACAGCTTCGATCACGCGGGCGTGCACTTCATCGGCCTCGTCAACGTGATGCACTTCAAGCCGAACGGGCTCGGCAGCTTCGGCGACGACCAGCTCGCGTGGCTCGCGCAGGACCTCAAGGGCCGCTCGTCGAGCACGCCGATCGTCGTGTTCTCGCACATGCCGATGTGGACCATCTACGAACCGTGGGGCTGGGGCACCGGCGACGCGCCGCAGACGATGGCGATGCTGCGCCGCTTCGGCTCGGTCACCGTGCTGAACGGGCACATCCACCAGATCGTGTCGAAGGTCGAGGGCAACGTGACGTTCCATACCGCGCGCTCCACTGCGTTCCCGCAGCCGACGGCCGGCAACGGCCCCGGCCCCGTGCCGCTCACCGTGCCGCGCGACCGGCTGCCCGCGATGCTCGGCGTGACGACCGTCGAATTCGCGGGCCATCCCGCGGCGTCGGCGCTTCACGACGCCACGCTCGCGTAAGCGGCAAGGAGACCACCATGAAGAATCGTGCACTGCCCCGCACCCTCGTCGCGCTCGCGCTCTGCGCGGCCGCATCCGTGTCGCCCGGCGCGGCATTCGCGCAGGGCCCGGGCGGCCCGCTCGTGACGATCCGCAATTTCATGTTTTCGCCGATGTCGACCACGATCAAGGCCGGCACGACGGTCACGTGGAAGAACCTCGACGGGGAACCGCATACGGTCGTCAACGACGCCGGCATCTTTCACTCGTCGGCGCTCGACCAGGGCGACACGTACTCCTATAAATTCGACAAGCCGGGCGTCTACAAGGTGTTCTGCGGGATTCACCCGTACATGAAGGAGACCATCACGGTGCAGTAAGCCGCTTCACCGCAATCCATGCCGGACGACGCATGCCGCAATCGGGCATGCGTCGCGGCGCACGTGTCGTGCGCCTGCGAACGCCTGGAAATGTTTACGATCCGGCCGCCGCGCGCAACCGTTCGACGAACCCGCCGAGCTCGGCGGCGCCCGCATCGGTGACGGCCCGGTAATTCATTCGCCCGGCCGACCAGCGCGCGACGTGATAACCCTGCTGCTCGTCGATGCGCGGCTGCCCGGCGGCGCCGTTTCCCGGCCACACGTACACGTTGATCGGATGGCGCTGATACCGATACACGAGCACCGCGACGGTCCGCCCGCCCACGTAATCGAGCCGCCCGCCGACGAGCGGATAGCCGTCCTGCGCCAGATCCCGCACCGGCGGCGCAAAATCGATCTTCCCGTCGAACCAGGGCTTGACCGTATGCCGGTCGGTCGACACGACGTCGGTCAGATGATCCAGCTGAAGCGAGCGCACATGGCTGTCGACGAGTTCCGTCCGGAGCTGCTCGTCGGCCGTCGGAACCGACAGCCATAGCACGCCGCTCCACGCCAGCGCCAGCGCGCTGACGGCCAGCGCGCCCGCCGGCGCCCAGATCGGCATGCCGGTCGCCGCGCGCGGCCGCAGCCAATCGGACAGGCGCCGGCGCACGGATCGACGGGAACGCAGATCCGCCGCGATCCGCACGCGCAATGCGTCAGGCGCGCCGAACCGAAGGTCGGCCGACTTCAGCAGCGCGCTCGCGCGCCGCTGGATCTCGAGTGCGCTCCGGCATGCGTTGCAGCGGGCCAGGTGACGCTCGAGCGCCACACTTTCGGTGAGACTCAACTCGTTGTCGACGTATGCCGCGAGCACGTCGCATGCTTGCTGATGATCCATCACGCCTCCTGGCCCATGTTCACGAGAATCGCGGCGAGCTGCCGGCGCCCGCGCCCGAGGCGCGACATCACCGTGCCGATCGGCACGCCGACGATGCTCGCAATTTCCTTGTACGAGAACCCTTCGATCTCCCTCAACACGACGACCTCGCGGTGCTCGACGCTCAGGCTCTCCAGCGCCTTGACGACCTGCCGGCGGTCCTGCGCGCGCATCAGCAGGGTCTCGGGGCTGAGGCAGCCTTCGTCGCTCAATTCCGGCGTGGCGCCGTCATCGTCGAGCGACAGCGATTCGGCCGTGCGGCGCCGGTTCTGCCGATACCACGTGAAGAACACGTTGCGGACGATGCTCAGCAACCACGCGCGCGCATCGTCGCCGTCGAACCTGTCGATGAACCTGAACGCGCGAACATACGCTTCCTGAACGATGTCCTGCGCATCCTGGTCGTTGCGGGCAAGCCATCGGGCGACGTTGTACGCGGCATGCATGTGAGGCGACATCAGCGCATCGAAGCGCCTGACAGAAGTCTGCTCGTCCATTCCGCACCCGGATCGTCACTTGATCGACACCACACCGCACAAGTGATGACTCCCGAAACGCGGTTTCTATTCCCGTCGTCCGCATGCCGTGCGGATGCGGGCGATTTTTTTCAAGGATTCCGTACGAGTGGAATAAACGCGCCCGCCGCGAAGTTGGAACGATTGCAGCACGCACCGTTTTCACTTTCGAAGGAGCTCATCATGAACAAGCCTCTGCTGGTCGGCGTTTCCATCGCGATGCTTTGCGCCGCCGGTTTTGCCACGCAGGCTTCGGCGCAAGGCAGGACGCGCGCGGAAGTCCGTCAGGAATTGATCGACGCGGAAAACCACGGTCTGCGTTTCGTAACCGACGCGTCGTATCCCGATGTGAGCCCGCTATACCAAACGCAGGTGGACCGGATGCAGGCCGCGCCCGAACGCAGCGGAACCGGCAGTCAGGCCGCGGGTTCGACCGATGCGGGCAAACGCGCGCTCGCGCCCGCGACACCGCGCGACGCGGCGTGCGTCGGACCCGTCAGCTTCTGCACGCCGTATTTCGGCAGCTGAGACGCGCGCGTCGTTCGTCGCCTGCCCGCCATTGCATTCACGGTTTCTGGAGCACCATCATGAAACACCCGATCGGTTTGCTGATCGTCGCCGCGCTGTTTGCCGGCGATGCGGCATCGGCCCAGACACCCGCGCCGCTCACGCGCGCGCAGGTGCTGGAGGAACTCTATCAACTGGAAGCCGCCGGCTACGATCCGTCGGCCGGCGACCAGGGCACGTACCCCGCGGACATTCAGGCGGCGGAAGCGAAAGTCGCCGCGCAGCGGGCAGCCGGATCGGCGGCGGCCGACGCAAGTGCGCCGTCAGCCGGCCTGCCCGCGCAAGCCGGCAGGTAGCGGCACGTGACGCCGGCGACGGAGATTCACAGGTCCGACCCGGCCGTTCCGCCGGGTCGATTCCTGTTCACGGAGGCGTCTCCCCGAGCAGCCGTGCTACGGCGCTCGAAGAGATCGGTATAAAAGACGCGCGCTTCTCCCGAGGAGAAGAAGCGCGCGGTAAAGCCGCCTGACGAATCCGAGGCGCCAACCAGGCAAGTAAACGCCGTCAGGCGGGACACGAGACATGGAACCCGTGCCGAGTGAGAACCGGTGAAACTTCCAAAAAAAACTGTGATCGCAGATGGCAACGTCCCGGCCGCGTCGATACGACTCGCGCGCGCTCCCGGCAATCCGCAACGATCCGGGGGCTGCCGCCCAACAGACGCATGTCCGTCGGCCGTTTCATTTCCGGTCGTCGCCTGCGCTCGCAACGCGAGCGACGACCGTCCTGCCTCGTTACATCCTTCCTGCTTCCTGCATCAGGTTGTCCATCGTGACGTCGGCGTCACGCATGCTGCCGATTCCGCTGCCGCAGCTCGGCCTCGCCCTGTGCGTGGTCCGGGCCCGCGAGCCGCACCGCGACGGTCGCGGCCGTGGTGCTCGCATAGACGTTCAGCGCGGTGCGCCCCATGTCGAAGAACGCATCGACGCCGAGGATCAGCAGCACCGCATCCGCCGGCAGGCCGATCGACGTGAGGATCACGGTGATCGCGACGATCGCGCCGGACGGCACGTTGGCCGCTCCGTCGATCGTGATGATCGTCAGGACCACGATCATCAGCACGACCGGCCACGTCCAGACGATGTGGTACGCGTCCCCGAGGTAAGCGACCGCGAGCGCCGTATAGAGCACCGCGCCGTCGCGGTTGAAGATGTATGCGAGCGGCAGGATCGTCGACGCGACGCCGCGCGGCACGCCCATCTCGGTCAGCTTCTTCAGGTGAAGCGGGAACGTGATCTCCGACGAACGCGTCGTGAAGCCCAGGATCAGCGGCTCGCGCACCTTCCTGATCACGGCGAGCGGCGAATGGCCGGTGGCCTTGATGACCGCCGTCAGGATGATCGCGAGGATCGCCATGCCGAGGTACGCGACGCCCAGCAGCTTGACGAGCGGATGGAGCGCGGCGATGCCCTTGGTCGAGAACAGCAGCGCGAGCGCCGCGAAGATCGCGAGCGGCGACCACGCGATCACCCACTCGACCAGCTTGAACAGGCCGGCCAGCAGCGCCTCGAACACCGCGATCGCCGGTTCCGCGCGATCCGCGACCGCGGCCAGCGCGGAGCCGAGCAACACGCCGAACACCAGCACCGGCAGCGAATTGCCCGCGGCGAGCGCGGCGACGATGTTGGCGGGAATCAGGTCGACCACGAATTGCAGCCAGTCGATCGACGACGCGAGATGCGCCGGCATCGTGCCCGTCTGGGCCAGGCTCGCACCGAGCCCCGGGCGGAACGCCCAGTTGAGCAGCAGCCCGAGCGCCGCGGCCAGCGCGGTCATCACGACGAAGAACACGACGCTGAGCGTCGCGACGGTGCCGAGCCGGCCGCGCTGCTGCCTTGCGCGAAACACGCCGACCGTCACCGACAGGAAAATCAGCGGCATGACGACCATCTTGATCGCATGCCCGAAAATCGCCGTAACGAATCCCAGCTTCGAACCCACGTCCGGCAGGAATACGCCGCATGCGCCCCCGAGCACCAGGCCGGCGAACATCTTGATCGGAAGCAAGGATTTATTGGTCTCGTTATTCATTGTTGTGCCCGGATTAGTTTGATTCGCGCAGGCGTTCCGTCGATGATGTGATTCCACATATGCCGCCGCGCGAGTTCGCCGTCTTTATCGACGATCGCCTGATATATCCTGAGATGCTCGATCGTGCCGCGACGCACCGTTTCCGCATCGCCGCGCGGCAATTCATTGAGAGCGAGAGTCTGCCCGCGCAATAATTCGTATGCCGTCGAGATTCGCGGGTTCTTCGCCGCCGCGAACAGCTCCTGATGGAATACCCATCCCACGCGCTGTTCGAGCATGATGTCACCGCTGTCCGCCTCGAGAATCCGGCTCATGCGTTCGGCCGACTCCCTGAGCCCGTCGGTCGCCCCGCGCTGGGCCGCCAGATAGGCCGCGGTGCTTTCGAGCGCCAGCCGCATTTCGTAGATTTCCCGCAGGTCGTCGTTGGTGGGCGACGTGACGTACGTCCCGCTCTTTCCCACCACCGTGACGAGCCCTTCGGCCTCGAGCAGATGAAGCGCGCTGCGAACCGGCATCTGACCGAAACCGAGCTCGTCGGCAAGGCCGCGATGAGAAATCTTTTGTCCAGGCGTGAGCCGGCCGTCAAAGATTCGCGTGCGAATCTCCTCGTAGGCGCTCTCGGCATTGGTCAATATTTTCCCCGTCATCTGCGATCACAGTTTCACTGGTTGTTTTTAAATCGAATCGGCCGGGTGTGAGATTATCCTTCCGCTCGAATTCCGGCAACTGTAATTTATGCGAGTGCGGTAAATTTCGTAGTGTGGCTGAAAACCAGTGCCGAAAAAAAGGAAAAACCCATGCCCCCAAAAGGAGCATTGTTCACTATTGCAGAGATTCTGGCGGAACAGACCTACCCGCTTCGGGCTGCGGTTTTGCTGGTCGGAGATGAACATGCGTGCGCGTTGCCGGGAGATCACGATCCGACGACCGTGCATTTCGCCGTTCGCGACGACGCGAACATCGTTGCGGTCGCATCGATCTGCGAGGAGCGCCTGAAGGACGACCCGGCGCCGCGCGCGTGGCGCCTTCGCGGGATGGCGGTCGCCCCGCCGATGCGCGGGCTCGGCTTCGGCCAGCTTCTCGTGCGCCTGAGCATCCGCCGGGCCCGGCAGGCCGGCGCGGAGCTGGTGTGGTGCACGGCGCGCGAATCCGCGCGCGACTTCTACCGTGCGCTGGGCTTCGTCGCGGATTCGCCGCCGTTCTCGATGCCGACTCGCCCGGACTTGAAGTTCTATCTGATGAAGCATCCCGTGACGCGTTGACACCGCGACGACGACGTGGCGCGTGCATCGATCCGCGTCGCCATGCCGGCGCCGGCTGGATTGCATTCGCAAAAATTGGACCGTACCAAATATCGACATACTCACGGGCATCGTTTCGCGCAGCCGCGTATCGCGCTGCCGTCGCCATACCTGTTTTCAAGTTCACCCATACCAATTATTATTTGACGGATTGCTTCAGGAAGGGCACACCGCCATGCGTCTCGAGCACCTCGTCACCGAGCAGCCCAACGGGCAAAGCGCGAATCTCGATGCGCTCGGCATCGGCGAAGCGCTCGCGCTGATGAACCGGGAGGACGCGCGCGTCGCGGCGTGCGTCGCGCGTGCGCTGCCCGCGATCGCGTCCGCCGTGGCCGCGATCGCCGATGCGCTGCGTGCGGGCGGCAGGCTGATTTACATCGGGGCCGGCAACAGCGGGCGCATCGGCTACCTCGATGCGCTCGAGTGCCAGCCGACGTTCGGCACGCGGCCCGGCGACATCGTCGGCATCGTCGCGGGCGGCTTTGCGGGCATCAACGAATCCGCCGAGGATTCGGACGCGCTCGGGCGCCGCGATCTCGAAGCGATCGGCCTCACGCGCAACGACGTGGTGGTGGGGCTGACCGCGAGCGGACGCACGCCCTACGTGATCGGCGCGCTCCGCCATGCGCGGGACACCGGATGCCGCACCGTCTGCGTCGCGTGCAACGTCGGCAGCGAGGCGGGCAAGCTGTCCGACGTCGCGATCGAGGTGGACTGCGGCCCGGAAGTGCTGACGGGCTCGACGCGCCTGAAGGCCGGCACCGCGCAGAAGATGATCTGCAACATGCTGTCGACGATCTCGATGGTCGCGCTCGGCAAGACGTACGGCAACCTGATGGTCGACGTCCAAGCGCACAACCACAAGCTCCGGCAACGCGCGATCCGCATCGTGTCGCAGGCGGCCCGCGTGCCGCCGGACGCGGCGGAGCGTGCGCTCGAACAGGCGGGCAACCGTCCGCGCATCGCGATCCTGATGCTGGTCGCCGGCATCGACCGCGCCGGTGCCGAGCGGCTCGCCGGCGCGGCCGGCGGCTCGATCCGCAAGGCGCTCGCATCGCTCCCGCAAACCGGGCCCGCTTGACGTGCGCTGCGCACCGCCCACCCGATCCCCGATCGCCGACATGAAACCTTCGAATCAGAATGCGCGCGGCCGACCGCGCGCGCGAGCGGCCGACCGCGCCGAATTGTTCGACGCCGAGCAGGTGGCGGCGCTCCGCGCGCCCGGCAACGGCACCGAATCGTCGATATCGATGCGTCTCGCCCGCCTGCTGCGCGCGGCCATCGTCGACGGCAAGCTGAAGACCGGCGAGGGCCTGCCGCCGGAACGCGACCTCGCCGAGCGCTTCCAGGTGTCGCGGGACACGGTCCGGCGCGCGATCGACAAGCTGACGCGACAGGGCCTGATCGAATCCCGGCGCGGCGCCGGCACGTTCGTCGCCGCGCGGGTCGAGCAGCAGCTTTCGCCGGTCACCCGCTTCTCGGACGACATGCAGCGGCGCGGTCTCCAACCCGGTTCGCAGTGGCTGCGCCGCGAGCTCGACCGGCCGTCGCCCGACGAATTGCTCGCGCTCGGGCTCGCGCCGCACGCGCGCGTGATTCGCCTGGAACGCGTCAGGACGGCCGATGCGGTGCCGATGGCCATCGAACGCGCGACGCTGCCCGCCAACCTGCTGAGCGGCGCCGTCGACTTCGGCGACTCGCTGTACCGCGCGCTGCAGGATGCCGATGTCCATCCGGTGCGCGCGGTCCAGCGGCTGCGCGCGGAACTCGCGTCGGCCCGCGACGCCGAGCTGCTCGGCATCCGCGCGGGCGACCCCGTGCTGTCCATCGAGCGCCGCTCGTTCTCGAGCGACGGATGCCCGCTCGAACTGACGCGCACGCTGTATCGAGCAGACCGTTACGACTACGTCGCGGTGCTCGATCACGAGTGAACGCCGAGGGGCGCGATGCGCGCGCGAACCCTGATGGGGCATCCCCTAGCACGCGGCCCGACCCGCCGATGCCATAGTAGGATTCGAGGATTACTCGCACATAGTGCCGCGCCGGCTCACGGGCCGGCCCGGACGGAGAATACGGAGACCGTCATGCATTCCGACAGGCCCTTGTCGCACGACGCCGGCACGCGGTCGCGCAATGGTCCGCACGGTGTCGACCCTGCCCGGCCGAAGCGGCCCCGGGACAAGCGCGCGGAAGGCGACGCGACGGCGACACCGCTGGCGCGCGGCTTCGCGATCCTGTGCGCGTTCGGTCCGGACAAGGGCTGGCTCGGAAACCGGGAAATCGCGCTGGAAACCGGCATTCCCGCGCCGACCGTGTCGCGGCTGCTGCAGTCGCTGGTCGCGCTCGGCTACCTGCATCACGACGACTCGAGCCGAAAGTACGCGCTCGCGCCCGCCGCGCTGTCGCTCGGCTACGCGGCCGTCGCCGATCCCGGCATCCAGGCAGACGCGGCCGATACCGGCGTGCCGCTCAGCGCGCGGGACCACGTCGATGTGCTCGCCCCGGACAGCGCAGGTGCCGCAGGCGCGACTCGCGACCAGCGAGTAAGCGCCCGATCGCACGCATCGGCGTCGGCCTCGCCGCGCAAGCCGGGAATCGCCATATCCCCATCCAGCCCCGTCACGCTGACCCTCGATCGCGGGCTCCAGGTGCTGCGCGCGTTTCACGCCGACCGCGCGCCGCTGACGAACGGCGAACTGGCGTCGCGGACCGGCTTGCCGAGATCGGCCGTATCAGCTCTGACTTCGGCGCTGATCGACCTCGGCTTCCTTCGCCGCGCAGCGGGCGACGCACGTTTCGAGTTGGGCTCGAACGTGTTCGGCATCGGGCAGGCATACCTCGCGGCCAATCCGGTCACGCCGCTCGCCCAGCCGTTCATGCAGAAACTGGCCGACCGGCTC
The DNA here is from genome assembly GCF_001718835.1 of Burkholderia cepacia. NCBI lineage: Bacteria > Pseudomonadati > Pseudomonadota > Betaproteobacteria > Burkholderiales > Burkholderiaceae > Burkholderia > Burkholderia cepacia. The sequence continues at coordinate 2,384,187 of NZ_CP013444.1, forward strand.
GACGCGTCCGTCGGGCTCGCCGTGCCTGACCACCTGGACATGCTGTATGTCGCGCACCGCTCCGGCGCGCGGATCGCCACGCCGCGGATGGGCGTCGGCTCGCTCGTGCCGATGGGCACGACCGCGATCGGGCGCGCGTGGCTGTGCGGGCTGCCGGACCCGTTGCGGCGACGCCAGATCGCGCAATTGACCGAGGCGGCCGGCCCGCAGGCCAACGCGATCGCGGCCGGCATCGAAGCCGCGTTCGCGGATCTGCGCGCGACCGGCGTCTGCCTGTCGCTCGGCGAAAATCAGCGCGATGCGTGGAGCATGGCATTGCCGGTCCGCGTCGGGCTGTCGAAGACGCTGATGGCGCTGAGCTGCGGCGCGGTCGAGCCGCAACCGGATGTCGACGCGATCCGGCGCCGCATCGCGCCGGCGCTCAAGCAGGCCGCGATCGAGCTGGCTACACTGCTGCGCGACGTGCGTCCCGGGCCGTAGTCGCGACGCGGGCCGCGACAATCGCACCCGCCCCGGCGGAAAACCATTCCGCATCGGCCAAACGGCACACGCCCATTTTCTCCGTGAATCCTCGACAATCCGGCCGTCAGTCATCCACACAGTCGAACGTCTGGTGATGGATCGCCACGCCGCTGTCGCGAACGAGCACGACTGCGTAGGCCGGCGGATCCAGCGTGATGCGCGCCGGCTCCGATGTGAATTCGCGCGAGAACTGATGGTTCGTCCCTCGCACCGTCGAGAACGGCGTGCCGTACCAGCCTCCGGACGTCTGCAGGTGGACGTGTCCCGCGAAGACGTGTCGCACGTCGCCATGCGCGGCAATCAGCGCGCGCAGCGCGTCGGCGTCGGCATCGGCAAGTCGCGCGCGGTCCGTCGACGGCAACCCGAGCTCGAACGGAGGGTGATGCGCGAACAGGAACACCGGCCGCCGCGCCGCTTCGTCAAGCATCGCGCGGAGCCAGTCGACGCGCGCGGCGCACAGCCGCCCCGCCGACACACCGGGATCGAGCGTATCGAGAAATACGCAGCGGCCGAAGTCGAAGTCCTGCACCGACTGCACGAATCCGTGGCGGTCGACGCCCGCGTGCGGAAACGCCGCGCAAAACGCGTCACGGCGGTCGTGATTGCCGATGAGCAGGCGCACCGACGGAATCAGGCGCGTCAGGCAGCCGGCGAGTACGCGGTACGCAGCCGGGTCGCCGTCGTGTGCGAGATCGCCGGTGATCACGCATAGCCGTGCATCCGCGTGCCGACGATTGATATCGTCGATCGCGAAGCGCAGCCGCGCGGCGGGGTCGAGCCCGAACAGGCGCTCGCCGGGCGGCACCAGATGCGGATCCGACAGGTGGATCAGCTTCGCCACACCCGCTGTCGCCGTCATGATCGCTCCAGCCCCCATCCGTGACTGATCTGCGCGCAGACGCGCTGCCCGGCCGTGAGCGCAACGGAATGGTAGGCAAGCAGCGGTTGCCCGTCCGCGAGATGCATCGTCACCTCGTAGCGCTCCCCCCTGAACACGCAGTCCCGCACTTCGCCCGCGATCCCCCGCTCGGCGACCTGCACATGCTCCGGGCGCACCAGCACCGGCGAACGCAGGCCGGCATCGTGCGCCAGCGCCGCCATCAGCGCCGCGCCGTCCACCTGCCCGGCCAGCGCGCCCGCCGCCTCGAGCACGCTGCCCTGGCCGATGAAGCCGGCCAGCCAGTCGGTGCGCGGACAGCGATACAAGGTCTCGGGCGTCGCCCACTGGACGAGCCGGCCGCGCTGCATCACCGCGACGCGATCGGCGAGCGCCATCGCCTCTTCCTGATCGTGCGTCACGTAGACGAAAGTCGCGCCCGTGCGCCGATGAAATTCGCGGAACGTGTGTTCCATCGACGCGCGAAGATGGCGGTCGAGGTTCGCCAGCGGCTCATCGAGCAGCACGACTTCGGGCTCGCCGACCAGGCAGCGGGCGAGCGCGACGCGCTGGCGCTGGCCGCCCGACAGATCCTGCGGCATCGCATCGCCGCGCTCGGCCAGTTGCACCCATTCGAGCGCCTCGCGCACGCGGCTCGCGTACGCCGCGCCCCGTATGCCGCGCAGCCTCAGCGCATAACCGACGTTCTCCGCGACGCTCATGTGCGGCCACAGCGCGTACGACTGAAACACCATGCCCATGCCGCGGTTCTCCGGCGGCACCTGGCCGCGCGCATCCGACAGCACGCGCGCGCCAAGCCGGATCTCCCCTGCGTCGACCGGGTCGAATCCGGCGATCATCCTCAGCGTGGTCGTCTTCCCGCAGCCGCTCGGCCCAAGAAGCGCGACGAACGCGCCGGCGGGAATCGCCAGATCCAGATCGTCGACGACCCGCGTGTCGCCGTGCTGCCTGCGCACACCCTCAAGCGTCAGTTCCGCCATGGCACCACTCCTTGCGGCAGGCGCCGCGCGAGCATGCTCAGTACCGCCATCAGCGCCGCCACCATCGCGACGATCAGCACCGAGACGGCTGCCGCAAGCACGTTGTCGCCGCTTTCGTTCAGATTGAAGATCAGGACGCCCAACGTCTCGTTGCCGGCGCTCCAGAGCAGCGCCGATACGGTCAGTTCGTTCACGGCACTCAGGAACACCAGCAGCGCGCCGGCGAACGCGGAAGGCGCGACGAGCGGCAGCAGGATCTCCCGCAGCCGCCGGCCGAGCGGCGCGCCCGCGAGCTGCGCGGCTTCCTCGAGCGACGGGTCGAGCTGGTTCAGGCTCGCATGGACCGGCTTGAACGCGACCACCATGAAGCGTGCGAGATAGGCGACGAGGATGATCGCGAGCGAGCCGTACAGCGGCACGCCGATGACCGGTACCGGTCGCGCGAACAACAGGATGCATGCGATCGCGAGCACGACGCCGGGCACCGCGTAGGGGATTTCGATCGCCGCGCCGAGGCAGGCGAGCAGGCGCCCCGGGCGTCGCACCTGCCACCAGGCGACGGGGAGCGCGAGGAGCGCAAGCGCGAGTGCGGCGGCGCCGGCCAGCATCACGCTGTTGCGCAGCGCGCGCAAGGCCGCGCCCTGTTTCGCGAGCATCTCGGCGTACGCCTGCAAGGTCAGCGTGTGCGCGCTGAGCCCGATGCCGATCGCAGGCACGAGCGAGCTGACGAGCAGGGCCGCCAGCGGCGCGAGCAGCGTCGCGACGAGCGCGAGCGCCAGCAGCAGCTCGACCGTCCCTCGCGCGCGGCCGAGCGGCAGGCGCGCCGGCCGGCCCGCGGCGCCTGCGAGCCGCAGCGCGCGGCGCGCCTGGATGCGCGACTGCAGGCCGAGCCCCGCCAGCGCGATCGCACCGATCAGCAGCGACAGCACCGCCACCTGCGGCAACGTCTGCGTGCCGAAGCCCGCCATCTTCTGGTAGATGAGCGTCGGCAGCACGTAGTAGCCGGCCGGAATGCCCAGCAGCGCCGGAATGCCGAAGTTGCCGAGCGACGACACGAACGCGAGCGCGCTGCCCGCGACGAGACCGGGGCGTGCGAGCGGGAATACCATGTCGCGCCAGATCCGCGCCCGGTCCGCGCCCGCCAGTCGTGCCGCCTCGATCAGGTCCACAGGCAGCGTGAGCAGGCTCGCGCGCAGCGACAGGAACACGAGCGGCGCATGCTGGATGCCGAGCAGCAGCGCGATCCCGCCCGCCGAGTACAGCGGCTGCGGGCTCCCGAGCGGCGGCGCGAGCCCGAGCGTCTTCAGCAGCGGGCTGGACGGCCCGCTCAACTGCAGCCACGCGAGCGCCGTCACCTGCGGGGGGATCATCATCGGCAACATGAAACCGAACGCCCAGAGCCCCTTGCCGCGCACGTCCGTCAGCGTCAATACGAAACCGAACAGCCCGCCCAGCGCGACCGCGATCAGCGTGCCCGCCACGCCCGTGTAGACGCTATGGCCGATCGCCTGCCACGTCGCGACATCGCGCAGCACGCGCAACGCGGGCGCGTCCGCGCTCCACCGCAGGCCCACGCCCGCCTCCCAGAGCAACCGCAATGTCGGCGCGACGCCCAGCACGGCGACCAACAGCAGCGGCAGCAGGAACGGCCAGTCCGCCGCGCCCCGGGCAGGCGCGGCACAGGCGCGCACGCCGTTCATTTCGACACGCCGAACAGTGCGCCGAAGCGCGCCTTGTCCGCCTCGTTCGACGCCAGCGCCCTGGCGGGATCGAAGCCGAGCAGTTTCAGCTGATCGCGGCTCGGGAAGCCGGCCGGCACGGGCAGCGTCGCGAGCGCGGGAATGTAGCCCTGGGTGCGGACCAGCGCCTGCCCGTCGGGCGACAGCAGGAAATCGACGAATGCGCGCGCCGCCTGCACGTGCCGCGCCTGCTTCAGGATCGCGACCGGCTCGGTCACGACACTCACGCCCTCCTTCGGAAACACGAAATCGATCGGAGCGCCCTTGTTCTTTTCGCGGATCGCCATGAAGTCGACCAGCATCCCGTAGCTCTTCGTGCCGGACGCAATCGCCGTCAACACGCCGCCGTTGCCGCCCTGCGCGCTCGCGCCGTTCGCATGCAACTGTTCGTAGTACCGCCAGCCGAGCGACGGCAGCGACGTCAGCGCGGCGAGGTGGATCATCGCCGCGCCCGAATAGAGCGGGCTCGGCATCGTCACCTGGTTCTTCAACTGAGGCTGCGCCAGATCGTTCCAGCTCGTCGGCTTGAACGTCGCGCCGGTGTTGTACGCGATGCCGGTCGTGATCATCTTCGTGCCGTAGTAGTACCCGTCCTTCTCGTACAGCGCCGGCGCGTATGCGGTGCGCGCCGGGCTCAGGTAGGGCTGCAGCGCGCCCCGCTGCTTCAGTGCCTGCATCGTCAGGCTGTCGGCGATCAGCAGGACGTCCGCCTTGACGACGCCGGCGCTCGTCTCGGCCGCGAGCCGCGTCATCAGCTGCGACGTCCCGTCCCGCACCCATTCGACGCGGATTTCCGGGTGCGCCTTCCTGAATGCGTCCACCGTGGTCCGTGCGTCGCTGTTCGGCTGGCTGGTGTACAGCATGAGCGCGTCGTCGGCGGCCTGCGCGTGGCGTGCGGCGGACAGCGCGCAACACGCGATCGCGACGGCCGGCATGAGGATGTTGCGCATCTGATCGCTTCTCCGAGGTCGATGAAATGAAACGGCCCCACGCTCACGGTACGTGGCTCAGGACGGTCCGGTCACACGCGGGTCGCAGTGTGCGGGCGACACATTGCGGGCAGATGAAACGGATGCGCAAAATGCGCATCGTACTGTGCGTACACCGAACAATGCAGTCATGGCGGACTATTCCTCGAGCGCACAGATCGATGCGGACTTTGTCCGTTTTTTTCATGACGACGCCACGTCGCATTCGCACACTGCGTCCGTCACGACAACGTGCGCCAGCCATCGCTGTACTCACGCGACACGCGTCGCAGCAGCGCCGCTCGCGCCAGCGACCCATCGATTCCCCCTTGTCCCCGCACGAAGGAGACCCGCAGTGACCCGCCCTTTCGCCTCTGCCACCAAGCTCGGGCGCGCCGCGAGCAAAAGCGCCGGCGCCCTCATTGCCGCCGCGGCCGCGCTCGCCTCGGCCCTTGCGTTCACGGCGCCGCAGGCCGCCCATGCCGAAGAAACCGCGATCTGCTACAACTGCCCGCCCGAGTGGGCCGACTGGGCAGCGCAAATCGCGGCGATCAAGCAGAAGACCGGCATTCGCGTGCCGTTCGACAACAAGAATTCAGGCCAGGCCATTGCTCAACTGGTGGCCGAGCAGAAGAGCCCCGTCGCGGACGTGGCCTATCTCGGCGTCTCGTCGGCGTTCCAGGCGAAGGACAAGGGCGTCGTCCAGCCGTACCGCCCCGCGCACTGGGACGACATTCCCGCAGGCCTGAAGGACCCGCAGGGCTACTGGTTCGCAATCCACTCGGGCACGCCCGGCTTCTTCGTCAACAAGGACGCGCTGGAAGGCAAGCCGGTGCCGCGCTCATGGGCCGACCTGCTCAAGCCCGAATACAAGGGGATGGTCGGCTATCTCGATCCGTCGAGCGCGTTCGTCGGCTATGCGAGCGCGGTTGCCGTGAATCAGGCTCTCGGCGGCACGCTCGACAACTTCCAGCCGGGCCTCGACTGGTTCCGCAAGCTCAAGGCCAACGCGCCGATCGTGCCGAAGCAGACGGCTTACGCGCGCGTGCTGTCGGGCGAGATTCCGATCCTGCTCTCCTACGACTTCGACGCCTATCGTGCGAAGTACAAGGATCGCGCCAACGTGGAATTCGTGATTCCGCGCGAAGGCACGATCTCGGTGCCGTACGTGATGAGCCTGGTGAAGGGCGCGTCGCACGAGGCGAACGGCAGGAAGGTGCTCGACTTCGTGCTCTCCGACGAAGGCCAGAAGCTGTGGGCGAACGCGTATCTGCGCCCGGTGCGCGCGGGCGCGCTGTCGCCCGCGACCGCCGCGAAGTTCCTGCCGGCCAGCGACTATGCGCGCGCGAAGTCCGTCGACTTCGCGAAGATGGCCGAGAAGCAGCAGAGCTTCGGCGAGCAATATCTGCAGATCATGCATTGATTGAGCGATCCCGTTCTCGCCCGCTCACGCACGGGTTGACCCTGCGTGAGCGGGCGAGCCCGGTTCCATCACCCGACCGAAGCCCCGACCCGACCTCGTCACCGCCATGCACGACATCACGTTTCCGCTGCGCTGGCGCATCGCGCTGCTGGCGCCCGCGCTCGCCGTATTCATCGCTTTCTGGCTATTGCCGATGGTCGCGCTCTTGCAGATCAGCGCGGATCATCACTTCTTCGCCACCTACGGCGCATTGCTCGCCAACGCGCGCTACATGAAAAGCCTCGCCGCCACGGTGCTGCTGTCGGCGGCGGTCACGGCGGCCACGCTGGCGCTGTCCGTCATCACCGGCCTGTTGCTCGCGCGCCGGGAGTTCGCCGGCAAGCGCACGCTGGTCGCGCTGCTCACGTTTCCGCTCGCGTTTCCGGGCGTGGTGGTCGGCTTCATGGTGATCATGCTCGCGGGCCGCCAGGGGCTCGTCGGCGCGCTCGCGCTGAAGCTCACCGGCGATCGCTGGGTATTCGCGTATTCGATGGCGGGCCTGTTCGTGGGCTATCTGTATTTCTCGATTCCGCGCGTGATCGTCACGGTGATGGCGTCGGCGACGAAGCTCGACGCGTCGCTCGAAGAGGCCGCACGCTCGCTCGGCGCATCGCCGTGGCAGATCATGCGCGACGTCGTGCTGCCCGCGCTCTCGCCGGGCTTGATCGCGGCCGGCGCCGTGTGCTTCGCGACCGCGATGGGCGCGTTCGGCACGGCATTCACCCTCGCCACCGACATCGACGTGCTGCCCATGACCATCTACACCGAGTTCACGTTGAACGCGAACATGGTGACGGCCGCGGGGCTGTCGATCGTGCTCGGGCTGGTCACGTGGGCCGTGCTCGCCTGCGCGCGCAGCGCGACGGGCTCGGCCGTCGCGGCCACCGCATGAACGTGCTTGAACCGGTCGTCCACGCCGCGCGCGGCGAAGGCCATCGCGATGGCCTTCGCACGAGCTTCGGCCTCGAGGAAATTCAGATGAACTCACCCACCACGCTGACAACGCCGGCCACACCGGCAACGCCCACGCCGCCGCGGTCCGCCCGCCGGCGCGGGTTGCCGCTCCCCTCGACGCGCACGCTGCTCGCCTGCGGGCAATGGGCCGTCACGCTGCTCCTGTGTGCGTTCCTGATCGTGCCGATCGTGATGTCGATCGTCGCGGGCCTCACGGTGAACTACTTCCAGGGCATCGCGAGCGGCCTCACGCTGCGCTGGCTCGCGCACGTCTGGACGCAATATCACGCGTCCGTGTTCCTGTCGCTCGAAGTCGCCGCGGCCACGCTCGTCGTCACGCTGATCGCGGGCGTGCCCGCCGGCTACGTGCTCGCGCGCAGCCGCACGCGGCTCTCGCGCGTCGTCGAAGAACTGCTCGTGCTGCCGATCGCGCTCCCCGGGCTCGCATCCGCGCTCGCGCTGCTCGTGGTCTACGGCGGCTTCACGCCGTTTCGCACGAGCGTGGCGTTCATCGTGGCGGGCCACGTGGTCTTCACGCTGCCCTTCATGGTGCGCGCCGTGGCCGCCGTATGCGCCGCGTCGGACCTGCCGACGCTCGAGGAAGGCGCGGCGAGCCTCGGCGCCACCTTCGCGCAGCGCTTCTTCACGATCGTGCTGCCCAATGCGTGGCCCGGCATCGTCGCCGGCGCGCTCGCGGTGCTCACGCTGTCGATCGGCGAATTCAACCTCACGTGGATGCTGCACACGCCCGACACCAAGACGCTGCCGGTCGGCCTCGCCGACACCTATGCGTCGCTGCGCATCGAGATCGGCAGCGCGTACACGATTCTGTTCTTCATCATGACGATGCCGCTGCTCGTTGCGATGCAACGGCTCGGTGTCGACGCCTCCGGCATGCGCCACGCACGCGATACCCGCAAGGCGCGGCGCGCCGGACCGGACCATACGCACCAAGGAAACCCGCAATGAAACTGGACTCCATTCCAATCACGCTCACGCGCTGTTCGAAAACATTTCGCGGCACGCGCGTGCTCGAGCCGCTCGATTTGTCGATCGGCGCGGGCGAAACGCTGGTGCTGCTCGGGCCGTCGGGCTGCGGCAAGACCACGACGCTCAGGATGATCGCCGGCCTCGAAACGCCCGACGCGGGCGGCACCGTTGCGTTCGGCGACGAGGACGTCACGGCGCTGCCCATCGAAAGGCGCAAGGTGGGCATGGTGTTTCAGAGCTACGCGCTGTTTCCGAACCTCACCGTGCGGGGCAACGTCGGCTACGGGCTCAAGATCCAGCGCATGCCGGCCGCGGCCGCGCGCAAGCGCGTCGACGAACTGCTCGCGATGATGCGGCTCGACGCGCACGCCGACAAGCCCATTGCCCAGCTCTCGGGCGGCCAGCGCCAGCGCGTCGCCCTCGCCCGCGCGCTCGCGATGCAGCCGCGCGTGCTGCTGCTCGACGAGCCGCTCACGGCGCTCGACGCCCGGCTGCGCGACACGCTGCGCAGCGAGATGAACGCGCTGCTGCGCCGGCTCGGCGTGACCACGGTGTACGTGACGCATGACCAGGCCGAAGCGATGGAGCTCGGCGATCGCATCGTGGTAATGAGCGCAGGCCGCATCGAGCAGTCCGGCACGCCGCGCGACATCTACTATCGCCCGGCGAACCGGGCGGTCGCGCAGTTCGTCGGCACGCTCAACCGTCTTGCGGGACAGTGGCGAGACGGCTTGCTCGCGACCACGGGCGGCGCCGTTCCCGTGCCGGCCGACCTCGCGTCCGGCTCGGGTGCGGCGGCGCTGCAGGAAGGCGAGCTGTTCTTCCGGCCCGAGGACGCGCACCTCGTCGATCCGTCCCAGGCGCAGTTGCGCGGCACCATCGAGCACGCTGCGTTTCTGGGCGAGCGCACCCGACTCACGATCGGCGGCGCGGCGCCGGATTCGATCGTCGTCGACGTGGCCGGACGCATCGAGCTCGCGCGCGGTACGCCGGTGGGCATCTCGCTCGCGGAGCAAGCGCTGATCGCGCTCGGGTAATGGCTGCCCGACGAGCCGATCACTCGAGCGCGTCAGGTGCTTTGCACACCAGGTCCTGCATGAAAAAGCAAACCTCGCCCGGCGCTACGCGGCCCGCGCGCACGAAGGATGCGCTGTTGCCGCTCTCCACCGCCAAGGTGCGATCGCTCTCGCTTGAAAACCACCTCGCGCTGGCGACGGTTCGCACGGGTCGCGGCGATTTCGATCAGGTCTGCCGCCTGTTGCGGGTCGTCTATCTGGCGTACCTCATGCGGAGCGAGACCGCCGCGGGCGTGGATGTCGAACCCTATCGCCGGGCGGAGGCGGCACTCGACGCGTGCATCGAACGCATCGAGCACGATCAAGCCTGCCTTTTGCTGGACCAGGAGCAGACGGCGGTCGAGCGCGTGCTGGTGCTGCACGACGAACAGCTTGCGGCGGTGCCGAAGTTTCGCTATCTGGAGGCCTGCGATCGACTGCGGCGCTTCATCGCCGGCAGGCGGCGCTCGCCGATTCCGGCGGCTGAGACCGGTTAGCGAACGACGGAGAAAGGACATGACCGAGCGCTCACCGCCCGGCCGCACTCGACGAATTGCTCCAGCTTGCGGCCTCCGGCTGACCGGATTCCCGTCCGCATAGGCGTTACCCTCCGCAAGACACCCTTCATTCCCACGGATCACGGCTATCGCCCCCATCGAGATCAGTGTCTTTGTGCATATCGTCAAGTTCCGATATAAGATTCGCCCATCGACGATCCTCATTTGCCTGAACAAACCTCACCCATGCCGACCGAACTCGACATCGAAGCGATCCTGAAAGCGCTCTCGAACCCCGTGCGCCGGGAAATCCTCGCCTGGCTGAAAACGCCGGACGTGCATTTCCCGAACCAGACGCTGCCGTATGAACACGGCGTCTGCGCGGGCCAGATCGACGCGCGCTGCGGGCTGTCGCAATCGACCGTCTCCGCGCACCTCGCGACGCTGCAGCGCGCGGGGCTCGTGACGTCGACGCGGATCGGCCAGTGGGCGTTTTTCCAGCGCAACGAGGCCGTCATCGACGCATTTCACGACGCACTGCGCCGCGAACTCTGAGCGCGCGCCGGCCTCCGTCCCGCCTTCCATGAAAAGGAAATCGCCATGCCTACACTGTTCGACCCCGTTATCCTCGGCGACCTGACCCTGCCGAACCGCATCGTGATGGCGCCGCTCACCCGCGCCCGTGCGGGCGACGTGCGCGTCCCCAACGACCTGATGGCCCGCTATTACCGCGAGCGCGCATCGGCCGGCCTGATCATTACCGAAGCGACGTCGGTCGCGCCGCAGGGCGTCGGTTATGCCGACACGCCCGGCATCTGGTCAGACGAACAGGTCGAAGGCTGGAAGCAGGTGACGCAGGCCGTGCATGCGGCCGGCGGGCGCATCGTGCTGCAGCTCTGGCACGTCGGCCGGATCTCCGACCCGGTGTTCCTGAACGGTGACCTGCCGGTCGCACCGAGCGCGATCGCCGCGGGCGGCCACGTGAGCCTCGTGCGTCCGCAGCGCCCGTACGTGACGCCGCGCGCGCTCGAACTCGACGAGATCCCGGGCATCGTCGCCGCGTACCGCAAGGGCGCCGAGAACGCGAAGGCCGCCGGCTTCGACGGTGTCGAGATCCACGGCGCGAACGGCTACCTGCTCGACCAGTTCCTGCAGGACAGCACCAACCACCGCACCGATGCGTACGGCGGCCCGATCGAGAACCGCGCACGCCTGCTGCTCGAAGTGGTCGACGCCGCGATCGACGTGTGGGGCGCCGGCCGCGTCGGCGTGCACCTCGCACCGCGCGGTGACGCGCACACGATGGGCGATTCCGATCCGGCGGCAACGTTCGGCTATGTCGCGCGCGAACTCGGCCGCCGCAAGATCGCGTTCATCTTCACGCGCGAGTCGTATTCGGGCGACCACCTGAGCCCGCGCCTGAAGGAAGCGTTCGGCGGCCCGCTGATCGCCAACGAGCAGTTCACGCTCGACACCGCGCAACAAGCGCTCGAACGCGGCGACGCCGACGCGATCGCATGGGGCAAGCTGTTCATCGCGAACCCCGACCTGCCGCGCCGCCTCGAGATCGGCGCACCGCTCAACCAGCCGGTGCCGGAGACGTTCTACGCGGAAGGTGAAACGGGTTATACCGATTACCCGGCGTTGAGCGACGCGGCCTGACGGCCGCCCGCCGCGTGTTCATCGCGCAGGTCGCGGCGCATGAACACGCGCTGCGTCTCGTCGAGCCCGAGCGCGACGTGGTGCGCGCGGATCGTACGCAGCGTGTCGTCGAGCGCGGCTTCGTCGATCTCCGCGAAGCCGAGGCGGCGGTAATACGGCGCATTCCACGGCGCATCGCGAAACGTCGACAGCACGACCTCCGCGAGGCCTTCCTGCGCGGCGCGCGCGGTCACCTGTTCGATCAGGCGCGCGCCGATCCGCTGTCCGGCATGCGACGGCGCAACATCCAGTTCTTCCAGATAGAGCCGCCGCGCATCCAGCAGCCGGTAGAACGCGAACCCGACGCACGCGCCGTGCGCGTCGGTCGCGACGTATGCACGCCCCGCGTCGATGCGCGCGAGCACGTCGGCCGCATCGGTCGGCTCGCCATCGGCGATGTCGGTCATGCCGATTTCGCGAAACCGCTGCGCGGCGGCGACTTCGACGGCGGCCATCGCGGCGGCATCGTCGCGGGTGGCAAGGCGGATTCGGACAGGTGCGGTCATGGTGTCGGGCGTAGGCGGATTGCAAGACGCGTCACTATAATCGAAACCTCATACGTTTCGAACGCCCTGCGCACGAGGTCCCCATGACGTTGTCCGCGCTCGCCGATATGTCACTCGATACGCTTTGCCATTCGTGCCTGTCGCCGGTCACACTGACACCCGGCGAAATCTTCACGTGCGCTTCGTGCTCGAAGTCGCAGATCGCCATCGAAGGATGGCAAATCCAGCCGGAATTCAAGTTGTGCCCGCGCCTGCGAAGACATGCAGGAATCATGGTGTGGAATCCGCTGAACGATGAGCAGAAATCGCTTCTGGCCGGCACGGGCGTCACCTTTCTGGCGCCTCCTTCGGATTTTCCGGCTTTCGTCGACGCCACGGTCTTCGAACAGCACACCGAGCCCGCCGTCTGCTTCGACGGATGCGCATGGGGAGCCGGCCACTACCATCTGGCCGGCTGGCCGGAAGACCCGTCCAGCAAGTTCTATCTGATCTACCCGGTCTACAGGATGACCACGCAGGACGTCCTCTTTCACGGGACCACGCCCGGTTGTGCCAACCAGATCAAGCTTGACGGCAAGCTATTGCCGCCCGGCGCGACGGGCCAGAAGACTCAGGGCTTCGTTTCGGAAAAGGACATCCGCTACGTGGGCATCGACAAGTCGTCCGCCGACCACCATGACCGCGGCGCATTGATCGAACTCGAATATGACGGCTGGGTGCTACGTACGCACCTTGGTCTCCTGACGCAACCCCTCCACCATCTCCACGCGCGACTGCCGCCAAGCGTGGCGGCCATTCAGTTTCACGAGCATGGCCGCGCAATCGCGTTTCGGCCCGATGCCTTGGTCACGCCCAAGGACAGCGCCAACAACCGTCGGCTCTGGGCGAGCATCGCGCCGCCGCCCCCGAAGGAGGGATTGCTTGCGAAATTCCGGCGCTTTTTCGCTCGCTGACGCAGCCCCTTGGCCTTCCGTCTCGCGAGAATGCTCGCGAGACGCGCCTGCAGCGGTTCGTCGATCAGGCTGCCCCCCTTTCCCAATGTTTTGTCGGCAGTTCCTATACTTTCTGTAACCGCAGCGCCCGGAGCCGCGACCGACGATGCACAACGGCCCATGCAGCGGTTTCGCTGCCGCGCGACAGAATCCGGAGGGACAGATGGAACATTCTGCATCCGCCGCGTCCGACGCCGACCGGCCCGGCATGCCCGGTCCACACAAGCCGGCCCTCCCGGCGCTCGCGCTTGCCGCGCTCGGCGTCGTCTACGGCGACATCGGCACGAGCCCGCTCTACACGCTGTCGACCGTGTTCGATCCAGTCAACGGGCTGGCGCTCAACGCATTCAATCTCGTCGGGATCGTGTCGTTGATCTTCTGGTCGCTGATGGTGGTCGTCTCGCTCAAGTACGTGGCGCTGATCCTGCGCGCGAACAACCATGGCGAAGGCGGCATCATGGCGCTGCTCGCACTCGCGGCCTCGTCGGTCGCGTCGCGTCCGCGGCTGCGCCGCGCGCTGCTCGTCGTCGGCGTGATGGGTGCGTCGCTCTTTTTCGGCGACAGCGTGATCACGCCGGCCATCTCGGTGCTGAGCGCCGTCGAAGGCCTCGAGGTCGTGGCGCCGGTGCTGAAAACCTATGTGATTCCGGTCACCCTGGCGGCGCTCATCGCGCTCTTCATCATGCAGAAGCACGGCACGAGCGGGATCGGCGCCGTGTTCGGGCCGGTGATGGTGTCGTGGTTCGTCGTGATCGGCATCGCGGGGGCCGTCAACATTGCCCAGATGCCGGCCATTCTGTTCGCGCTCGATCCGCTGCGCGGCCTCGCCTTCTGCCTGCATCACCGCTGGCTCGCGTTCGTCGCGCTCGGCGCCGTCGTGCTGTCGCTGACAGGGGCCGAAGCGCTCTATGCGGACATGGGCCATTTCGGCAAGCGGCCGATTCGCGTCACATGGTTCGGCGTCGTGTTCCCCTCACTCGCGCTCAATTACCTCGGCCAGGGCGCGCTCCTGCTCGCCCATCCCGGCGCGCTGCAGAACCCGTTCTATCGGCTCTTTCCGCAATGGGCGATCCCGCCGATGATCGCGCTTGCGACGATCGCGACGGTCGTCGCATCGCAGGCCGTGATCTCCGGCACCTACTCGATGACGAAGCAGGCGATGCAGCTCGGCTTCCTGCCGCGGATGAACATCGTCTACACGTCGGGGCAGGAAATGGGTCAGATCTACGTGCCCGGCATCAACTGGACGCTGCTCGCCGCGGTGGTCGCGGCGGTGCTCGGCTTCGGCTCGTCCACCGCGCTAGGCTCCGCCTACGGCATCGCGGTCACCGGCACGATGCTGATCACGACGTTCCTCACGTTCTTCGTCGTCCGCTACGCATGGCATTACAACTGGCTGCTCTGCGTGCTCGCGACCGCGTTCTTCTTCGCGATCGACGCGATGTTCTTCTCCGCGAACCTGCTGAAGATCGTCGAGGGCGGCTGGTTCCCGCTCGCGATCGGCACGGTGGTGTTCACGATCATGGCGACCTGGGGCCGCGGTTGGGAAATGCTGCTGGCCGAAGCGCGCGTGCGCGCCGGCACGACGCCGCTCAAGCCCTACCTGAACGCGCTGCTCGCGCGCTCGCCGGCTCGCGTGGGCGGCACCGCAATTTACCTGACGCCGACACCGGAGGCGGTACCGCATGCGCTGGTCAACAACCTGATCCATAACCGGGTGTTGCATGAACGCGTGATGTTCGTGACGGTGATCACCGCGGAGGTGCCATGGGTGCCCGACAGCGAGCGCGTGCGGGCGCAGCTGCTCTGCCCCGGCTGTCATCAGGTGACGATCACGTACGGATTCAAGGACGAAGTCGATCTGCCGAAGGCGCTCAGCGAGAGCAACGCAGCGGGGCTCGCGTTCGTACCGGCGGAGACGTCGTGGTTCCTGAGCCGCGCGTCGGTCGTGCCGACACCCGGCCACGGGATGGCGCTGTGGCGCGAACGCCTGTTCGCGGTGATGCTGCACAACGTCGGCAATATCGCCTCATTCTTCAAGTTGCCGGCCAACCGCGTGATCGAAGTCGGCGCGCAGGTCGAGATCTAGCGCCCTGTGCGCGCCGGGCACGGCTACCCGTTCCGGGCGGCCAGCGCGCGCACCAGCGCCCAATCGTCGTCATCGCAGAAATCGAGCAGCACGATCCCGCACGGCCCGTAATGCGTGCGCAACCGTTGCGCGAGCCTCGCATGAATCCCCTTCATCTCGCCTTCGCCGCGTGCAACGCGTGACGGATTCGCCCCCATCCCCGTTCCGCTGCAGAAGTTGATCGCCCAGCGGCCGCTGTCCGGCGACGGCAGGTCCGTCAGCAGCGCGTCGATCGCCTGCCATTTGTGTTCGATCGACGCCGCCACCGGCACGCGATATTCGTCCTGGATCACGAACGCGCCGTCGGGATGATCGATCGTGAACGTCGCGTTGTCGGGCCACGCGGTCAGGTCGATGCCGAGCGGCCGGCTGCTGCGAAAGCGTCGCAGCAGCACGATCGCGCCGCGCACGTCGCCGAGCGC